>BQJJ01000003.1 GCA_021604645.1 Methyloligella sp. | reverse complement strand
TCTGCACTCACCTAACTTGCTCATCAACAAACTCATAATTCTGCTCAGCTAAGATGTCACCCTCGTTCTCAGCTTTTAAACTTGTCAGCTCTTTTTGCATGGCTTCCATTTGCGCAATGAGTAACCGGAAGTCTTTTTTGGTCACAGGTAAATCATCATCTGTTCCCTGCTCTTCAGCTTCCATTTTGTGAGCTATTTGCATAGAGTCGACAACAATACCGATGAAAAAGTTCAAAACAGCAAAGCTGGTGACGATAATAAACGGCAAAAAGAAAAGCCATGACAAAGGAAACAGTTCCATAGTCGGCCTGACAACACCCATAGACCAGCTCTCCAAAGTCATAATCTGAAAAAGGGTGTAAGCAGAAGCGCTAACCGAGCCGAACCATTCTTGCATATTAGGGTCAGGGTGAGCCCCAAAAAGCTTTGTTGTGATAACAGCCGCCACATAAAAAATCAGAATGAGCACGCCACCAACAGAAATCATCCCCGGTATTGAATGCCCTATAGCAGAAATGACACGGCGCATTTGCGGAACAACAGAAATAAGTCGCAAGACGCGCAAAATTCTCAAAGCCCTCAAGACAGCAAGGGCACCTGATGCTGGCACCCAAGCAATTGTGACGATGGTCAGGTCAAATAAATTCCACCCGGATTTAAAAAAGTCAAAACGATCAGCATAGAATTTTAAAGCAAGCTCAATCGTAAAGATAATGAGTATCAGTTTGTCGATTACATGAAGATAAGTCCCGTAAGTCTCAACAAGCCCCTGGTCCGTTTCCATGCCTAAAGTGACAGCATTGATAAGAATTAAAACAGTAATAAACAATACGAAACGACCGCTATTAACGATCTCTGCGATTTGACGACGGCCGATAAGTAAGGAGGTCCCCATGACAATTACCCTAGAATAAATGAAATGCAATCTGGTTTGTATTTATATTGAACAAATGATACCCGAAAGTGAAATTTCAAGTCTAAGGATATTAATGTCTAAAATGCCGCATACCAGTCATGACCATTGCAAGGCCAGCTTCGTTAGCCGCCTCGATCACTTCATCATCGCGCATCGAGCCACCTGGTTGAATAACGGCTGTTGCTCCAGCTTTTGCCGCTGCTAGCAAGCCATCAGCAAATGGGAAGAATGCGTCAGAGGCCACAACACTGCCCTTGGTGAGCGTCTCGGAAAGACCGGCTTCTTTAGATGCTTCTTCAGCTTTCCAGGCTGCAATACGCGCGCTATCAACCCGGCTCATTTGGCCCGCCCCAATACCAACACTTGCACCATCTTTCACATAAATAATGGCATTAGATTTCACATGCTTGCAAATTTTAAACGCGATCTTCATATCGGCTAGCTCTTGTGCCGATGGCTGACGCTCTGTGACTACCTTCAGGTCAAGCTCTTCAATCGTGCCATTGTCACGCCCTTGCAATAAGAAGCCCCCCGAAAGCATCTTAGCTGTAATCCCAGCAGCTTTCGGTGCCGGTAACCCTTCAGTTAATAAGAGGCGCACATTTTTCTTCTTCGCTAAAATCGACTTAGCGCCCTCTGTTGCCTCAGGAGCAACAACAACCTCTGTAAAGATTTTTGTAATTTCAGCAGCAGCTTCCTCATCAAGAGTTTGATTGACAGCAATAATCCCACCAAAGGCTGAGACTGGATCACAACGGAGCGCCTTTACGTAAGCGTCAGTTAATGAGCTGCCTGTGGAGACACCGCATGGATTGGCATGCTTGATGATCGCAACAGCCGGAGAAATGCTAGGGTCAAATTCAGACACCAGCTCAATCGCAGCATCAGTGTCGTTTAAGTTATTATAGCTAAGCTCTTTGCCTTGCACTTGTGTAGCACTGGCAACCCCTTTTCGTTGATCGCCTGTTGTGTAAAAGGCTGCTTTTTGGTGAGGGTTTTCTCCATAACGCATTGTTTGCGAAAGTTCACCAGAAACACTCACCCATTTAGGGTGGTCAATTTCAAGTGCTGAAGCAAACCAGTTAGAAATCGCTGCATCATAATTAGCCGTCCGGGCATAGGCCTTTTGCGCGGAAACTTTTCTAAACCGCTCAGTAACCTTCCCATCATTGGTCTCTAACTCTGCGAGCAGAGCATCAAAGTCATCATTATCAACCAATACAGTCACGCCATCATGGTTCTTCGCGGCAGCGCGGATCATAGCAGGGCCGCCAATGTCGATATTTTCAATCGTCGTATCAAAGTCAGCACCTTTAGCAACCGTTTCTTCAAACGGATAAAGGTTCACAACGAGCAAATCGATATTTTCAATGTCATGGTCTTTTTGTGCCTGGCTATGAGCGTCGTTATCTCTTATAGCAAGCAGCCCACCATGCACAGCTGGATGCAAAGTCTTAATGCGGCCATCCATCATTTCAGGAAATTTTGTGATGTCAGAAACGTCCTTCACATCAAGACCAGACTCTTTTAAAAGAGCTGATGTCCCACCCGTTGAGATTAACTCAATTCCGCGTGCACTCAGTGCCTTTGCAAAATCCACAATACCATTTTTATCCGAAACAGAAATCAGAGCACGTTGAATAGGGCGAAGCATGAGAAAAAAGAACCTTTCAGCAAAGAAAATAGCTTTAATAAAAGAGTAAAATAAGCTTTCAAAGATGAGTGAAGTGGCAGGTATTTTTGCCGTCCTCATACCCGTCAGTTCTCATAAGTGAGGCAGCATGAATAAAGCCTCGAAGAACATGACTTGAATACCTAAAAAACCCGTATGAAACCCATACAGAAGCCAATTATTAAAGAATGATTGAATTTAAAGACATGCTCTAACCCCTAAATCAGCAGCTGTCAAACGGCTTATCTTAATTTAAACCGTCTACTCTTCATCATCAGGTCCTAATTCATCGCCAGAGTAAGCCCAAGGTCCTGTTTTTTTCGAAGAAGTCTCTGTTTTTTTGGAAGATAGTCCCTGTTTTTTAGGCGTTTTTGACGACTTCCGAGTATCTTCTTTTGTCTCTCCCATATTCACGGGCGATTTCTTAGGCGGTAGCTTTTTCACCGGCAATGGTTTGTCTTCTGAAACATCAACTCCAACTAAGCCTTTGTCTTTTTCAGATAATATTTTATCTTTTGCCCTTTTCTCAGTTTCAGGAGAGGTTTGCTTTTTCGTAACAATTGATGATTTCAAATCTTCTTTGTTTTGTTCTCGCATTGAGGCAATACGATCTGACAAAGCAGAAGAAGATTGCAATGTAGAAGCCGAAGAAGGTTTTTTCGCATCAGAAATATGAGGGGGTGGTGGTGGATTGCCCACAGGCGTCTTCTTCTTCCCAGGCTTTTTAGTAACTGTCTTTTTATCAGCGCGGGCAGTTTCTTTTTTAACATCCTCTGGTAAATCATAATGAGGCAGACGCGCCATTAAGCTACTTTCATCATCACTTATTTCCTCGTCTAGCTCATCAATATCTTCAACAAGGTCAGTGATCCGTGTGGGCTCATCTTTAGCAGGCGGTGGTGGAGGTGCTTTCTTTGTCTTTTCAGCAATTTCTGGTTCTGAGACGGGGGCGTCTTCATCCTCTTGGCGCTCTAGTGGAATTACATTTTCTGAAATCCACTCAGGCACTTTTGGTTCTTTAGTTGAATGAGTTTTGACAACTTTTGCCAACAACCAGGATATTTTCGTATTATTAATACAGTTCCCACGAACAACAGCCTGAACAGATTGGCAAGGACCAGCAAAGTCAGCATAAAAAATACTTTCTTCGAGATAAATAATCTGTCCCTGAGCCGAAAATTTCCACTCCTGACTGTCAGGTAAGGTCAAAGTAATAGACTTACCGTCTGCAGCTCGCGTTGTAATCACATCCGGGTGGATGTGAAAATGTACAGCAAAAGGCCAACCCATTTGATGATCTTCTTTAGCTTCCGTCGCGGCAACTTCAATCCAGTCTTCACCAATGAAGCTATAACCATCATGAGAAAGAGAAAGCATCCGATGATGAATAAGACCAAACCGGTCTAAATAACCATCATGTGAGCCAATAATTTTACTCTTTTCAGCGTCAGATTCGTAAAACGCTTTTACAGTCGCAGGCCCAGCTAACAAGCTTGGGTGCTCACTTTGTTTAACTGTTTTGTCATGAATAAATTGCGCAGATGAGCGGTTATTGATTGTTACAGTTGAGTGAGCAACACTGGCGCGCGCATTACTTGCCATCGTATGATAAGCCGGCGGTGCCGCACCGCAATTAACAATGACAGGACAAGAGCCGGAAGACATCTCAAATGACAAACATCCTGCATGTGATTTCGCGCTTAGGTCTAGCTCGGGAGGTGTTCCTCCATCCATCAAGAGAATAACATTTCCTTTTTGAAGGCGAAAATATTTGGAGGCTTGCGCTTCCTTTAAAGGTTCATTAGCAGCATCATCGTAAGCCATCGCAGTGCTGAGCGTATCTGGCAAGGTCGTGCCAGCACCATTAAAGCGGCTCATCAGTCCATCACCAAGTCTCATATAGTGGATCATAGGTAACATGCGATTAATCGCATCAATAAGCGGCTGAGGCGGAGTAAGGTTGCGCGTCACAAAACATTGTTTGAGAGGCAACAGGTCAATAAGAATGCTAGCAAGGACTGAATTATCACGAGAGACATGCCCCCCGTCAGATAAGATCTGCTTATCAAGTTCATTGCACATGAGCTTCACATGTTGGTCCGCAAATTTCTCTTGTTCACTCACGCAAAGCCCAGCAAACATCAATGAAATAAGAGATAGCAAACGAGGCATCCCTGGTTTTGCTTGAATGCCAGTCATTGAAAGAAACTTCATATGCTCATCAATGGCAGACATCAAAGAGAGGTAGCTTTTCTCATCAGCTTCATAAAGTAAAAAATTAGAATGAGATAGCCAGCTAATGAGACGGCGAGCCGCCACTTCAGGTTCCCAAGCGATACCCTTTTGTGAAGAGAAGAGAGAGAGCCAATCATGGGTAATTTCTTGGGCTTGTTCTTGCGCTCTGTCAGTTCGAGCAGCCCGTAAATTACGCACCCAGCCAAACCCATGCAATTCTTTCTCCCAGTTTATATTGGGAGGAGTGGCATGTAAGGGAGACCCGCCATTTAAAAAGACGGTAGCACCCGCCAAACCAAATTGCCCCATATCCAATTCAATTGAAAGACTAGGGTCCGCTGTCCTCAAATCTCGTGGTACTAATAATAACTGTTCAACATTTTTCTTACCATAGCGCCACCGAAGCAAAGGTGAGCGCTTAAACCCAAGAGCAAGGTCACGTTTGGTCTTGGATAAAGACGTTTGAGAAGAAGGTGAACGATTAAAAATTTTTCCCATGAACTTATATAAATCTATACTGTGGGTTTCCGCTTTGAATTAAACGATCTGTTTGCCTCTAGTTATTTTGCCTCAACAAAGAAAAACAGACTTTTGAAAAATATATCAGAAGCAAAGCCTCTATCATATAGCTTTTAGATAAAATTTCACATGAAGCTAGGAAGGATCCGGCAATCAATTATTGCTTCAAACGTAAACGGCTAATAAAAAAGCCATCCATTCCCGTCCATTCATCGTCCTTAAAGGGGCTAAAAAATGGCAAAAGACGAACATCACCAGCTTTTGTCAGCCAATCTGCTCGACCACCAATCTCCTTGGCTTCAATAGGGAGACGCTCGATAGTGTCATTATTTTTAAGAAAACGATCAATTTGCAATTCTCCCTCTTCTTGTTCAAGGGAGCAGGTGCAATAGAACAACAAACCACCTGGTTTTAAAAAAGTCACAGCCTTTTCAAGCATTTGCCTTTGTAATTTGCGCAACTCAAATATTAAATCTTCTGATTTTAAATATAAAATATCCGGATGCCGTCGAATTGTACCCGTTGCAGAGCAGGGGGCATCAAGCAAAACAGCATCAAATAGGTCTGAAGGCGTATAAGTTAAAACGTCACTTTGTACAAGTGAGGCATTGAAATCCAAGCGTTTTAGATTTTCTTGCAAACGAGAAAGTCGTTTTTCTGAGATATCAACCGCAGTTACAACAGCACCTTTATTTAAAAGAGCCGCTGTTTTCCCCCCAGGAGCAGCACATAAGTCAGCGATGTTTTTCTCAGCCAAAGAGCCAAAACCAGGCGCGCTTTCAAAAAGTGTACAAGGCAAATGAGCAGAATAATCCTGAACCCACCAGTCACCATCAGAAAACCCTTCAAGTTCTGTGACAATGCCGCGATGGTCTTTACGAATGCCATAGCTTGGAGAATTGTCCTCACCACCCATAACTCTGCCATTGAGTTTCGTCGCCCAGCTGTCTGCGTCTCTTTTAACTATAATATCAAGAGCAGCCGGCTCTAAGCATGCTTGGGCGATTTTGGTGGCAACAGCTTCACCATATTGTTTCCCCCATCGCCGCTTCCATAAATCAGGTACATTAATATTGTCACCGCCAGGCGGTGTAAGCTCTTTAGGCTCGGCGCGCGTCACTTGTCGTAATATAGCATTCACCAGCTTTGCCAAGTGCCGAGATTTATCTGATCGCTTAGCCAACCGCACACTTGTATCAATGGCAGCGTGATCAGAAACTTCCATATAAAGCAATTGCGCAACCCCGAGAGATAGGATCTCATTAACCCGGGTTTTTGCTTGAGGAGGTTTTTTTAAAAATTGTCCAACAACCCAATCTATCTCTCCCTTATGACGCAGGACCGTCATGAGTAGCGAACGTGCAAAAGCCCGGTCCCTGGAATTTAGATTTTGCCAATCAGTATTATTTTCACTCTGAGACAAAAGGTCATCTAAGGGCTTAGAGCGGCGGAAAATATCAAAGAGCCAATCTTGAACAATAAAACGTGGTACAAGACCGGAATCTTTTGAAATGCCATCAGTTCTTTTTTTAGAAGGTTGTTTAGCCACTTAATTATTCTTCAAATTCTGGAAGCATACCAAGAGCTATCAAATAAGTATTTAAAACAGCCTCTTCTTCTTCGCGCACATGAGGTTCTTTTTTTCGAATACTTAAAATTTGTCTCACCGCTTTGATATCAAATCCCATAGTTTTAGCTTCCGCAAAAACTTCGCGAATATCATCAGCGATAGCCTTCTTTTCTTCTTCAAGCCGTTCAATACGCTCAACAAAGGCCCGCAAATGCTCTTTAGAGCTGCCCTCAAAATCTTTCATTGTCTAAAAATACTTTCAACTAAAAGGTTAACCAGATGCGGCAATCTAATAGTCAATCGAGAGAAGCGCAAGAGGGGCATTGGATTTATAAACGCAATCCCAATAATAGAGAAAAAATAAAAAACCCCTTGCAGTTACGTGCAAGGGGTAAGTTGTTTGGAAATGATCAATGCTTTGATTATGTACGGCGTCCGCGGTTGTTACCACGGTTGCGATTGTTATTACCAGTCATACGTGGAGGTCTTGGACGATCACCACCCATCTTAGGCTTACGGCGAACGATCTTTTTGATCTTCACTTTCTTAATTTTCTTCACAACATAACGGCTGTGCCCGCATGGACGTGAGTTATGCTTAATGCGTACTTTTTTGATGATGATGATTTTTTTGCGAACAATACGCTTGTAACCATGCTTATGACCATGACGCTTGTGACCACGATGCTTACGCTTCAGACGCTTAAGAACTTTTTTAAGGTGTCTGATTTTCTTTTTGTTGTATCTCTTATTTCTTTTAAGATGCTTGATCTTACGAATAAGCTTTTTGATTTTGCGATTATTTTTCTTAACGAATTTCTTCTTAATAATCACTTTCTTTTTAACAATGACATAATGAGGACGATGCCGCTTATAAGTCATCATTGAAGAATATCTTTTAGCCGGATTATATTTCTGACCACCGTCAGAACCACCAGCTTGTGCACCAGAGATGGATAGCATTGTAAGCGCTACCATCGCCACTACGAGCGATAATAATTTATTCATAAACTAACTCCCAGACTAACTACTAAAATGAACAAAAACCCTCTCCTCCTCCCAGTTTTGAAAAGTAAAAAAGGTATTAATAGCTGTAGCAAAATAGGTATGTCTGTACCGAGATTGTTGGAGTTGTAATGAATAATTAACCTTAATTATTAAGCACTTAGGGCCTATTGAATAAGGTGGGTCACTTTTATTAGATCGTGACAGGACAATAATTCATGTGAATTAAGTGCCCTGGATCAGGGGTGAGAAAAATCGAAGTTTTTGAGTGATTAGAGGGAAAAGTGAGAGGAGTAATTTAATAATTTGTAGCTAAAAAAACAAGAAACCCTGCAGTTTAATCATTATTAAATCGCAAGGCTTCTATATTGTTCATAAATTCTATTATTAAGCTATTTAGGAGCTTGAAAATTTAGTTTAATGGGATATTCAAACGACCACCAAAGCTATAGCTATAAGCTTCATCACCTTCAATGGAAGTCCCAATATTAGTTCCAGTGACCGATGGATTATCATTGTTATTATATTTAACCTTAGGAGCATACGAATAATACTCGCCTTCAGCAAACAATCCGAAAGTTCCCCACCCGATATTTTTATTTAATTCAACTCTTAGAGAACCAATAAAAGATATATCTTGATCCGATGCCTTACTATCAGCGCTATCGTGGATATTGGAGCAGCCACATTCAAGCGCAGCCGTATAACGACCCTTATAGCTAGTATCAACAAAATAGGCACCAGCTTCAGCATTGACCCCAAGAGTAAACCCACGGCCGAGATCCATAGAACGATCAACCGCAATGTACAAACCATAATAAAAACTATCTAAGTCTTCATAATAATCGACGTGTTCATTGCCTGTTGTTTCTGTTGCAATCAAATGCGTGTCTTGTTGTAAAGCTTTCAAAGCTAAACCGACACGAAATGGAGAATTCATAGCAGGTGACAAACCGTTGTTGAATTGAGTTTCGAGAGCAACTCCCCATGCGTTAACATCGCGTTTGGTCGTTGTTGTGAAATCACTATTTGGGCCTGTGCTATTCACAATAGCTGGCTGACTATCAAAAATATTGAAATAAACACAATGTCCATCAATGCCACTAGATGCACATGTTGTGGTTTGGTCTGATGAATAGTGCCCGTAATAACCGGCTAAATTGAAACTCAAATCGCGTCCACCAAGACCAAGTCTATTCAACTCATCTGATGTCTGGATGCCAGCAAAGCCAGGAATTCTAAAATCAATGCTAGCCCCGTCCAACTCACCATCATGGTCCTCACCGTTTCCAGTAACTTGAGTAAACCCAGGGTTTATGAAGGCCACCATATTTGTTTCAGGCAAAATAAGTCGTGAGTAACTCACTCTGGTTTCAACAATACTCACACCGGGCAAAATCCGAGATGCATAATCTTCTTCAATATCTAGGTCGTTCGGGTTCCGTACAAAATTAATCTTATAACCAACACCAATTTTAAACCTGTTATAATCAGTGCAATTACACCCCTCTACAGTTTCCTCATAAAGGGCCGTAACATAAAACTGCCGAGTTGAACTTAACTGATAACGATATTCAGCACCAATTGTTTCTTCTTCATATTTAAGGTTAGAGCCCACTTCACGTCTTAATTCGTGTGAGGCAAAAATATCCAGATCAGATCTCGTAGATGGTTTGATTGTAGCTCTGATTTCATAACGTTCTACATCAGCTACAACTGAAAAGGCTGCTGATGGCTCAGCAAAAAACTTATCTGCCTCGAAAGTAACAGTCAGATAATCATTTGGAACCCATGTTATTTTCGCGTCAAAACCATTGCTGTCATAGTTGCCAATAACGCGATCTTTAATGTCACGCTCATTATAGCGCCAGCCAAGTTCAGCTAATAGATAAGATGAAAGGTTCAAGCGAATACCGCCAATTAACCAAAATTCATTTGCGTCTCTATCTAAGCGTGTTTCATCAGGCTGATCTGTGAAATCTGAAATGCCAAAGCCAGCAGAACCATAAAGCCCCACAAGTCGATTTGGTCCCCAAATGCCGCCGCCTGAAATCTCACTGCGCTCGACATTGAAAGCTCCATTTCGTAAAAATGGGCGCTGACTAGCATCTAAAAAGCTTAAATCGGCCTCTTTGCCGATATATCTGAGTTTATAAGATTCTGTTTGTAAATAAGCTGTGTAAGTTTCAGCAGTGTAATCTAGTTTAGAATGAGAGGAAAAAGTTTCCGAATTAATCAAACTAATTTCATCACGATAGTAAAATAAACCACTGCTATATTCTAAATTAGGAGAGATGCGATAATAGGTATCTAAATTAACACCTGCATCCCATCTGTCCTCAGGCTTTAATTCTGAAAAGCGATCATAGGAGCCTTTGAATGTGAGGGTAACCGCTTTATCTTCTTTGATGTAGCCCATAAGAAATGAACCATCAATTAAGCCATATGAAGAGCCTTCTTCAGGGAAAAATTCATCAAAGTTGCTATCGTAACCACCTTCAACTCTAAGTTCAGGAATGACAACGACACCATCCATAACTTTATAGCCTATGCTATCAAGGTCATCAGACTGAACCCTCGGCCCAGAGATCCGCTTTTTACTTTTCTCAAAACTGTCTTGTCTTTGAGTTGGATTAGCTTGCTGAGCATCTGCACTATTAAAATAGGTAAGACCACTAAGCGCAATAAAGCAGGCTGAAAGTAATGATGTTTTGAAGACAAACTCAAATTTTGTTCGAGTTGATCTAACTTGTCTATTAAGCATTTTCCCTCACACAGAATATATCTGTAGCTAACACGACACGTAAAATACAAACGCAACGCAACTAAAACTGGTATGACGCAAATTACTAATAGACAAAAAATTGTCTTCAAAAATGAAAATTTGCCAAAAGGCGAACTCACCTCATTAAACGCTGGCAGGTGTACAATAACTTTAAAGTCATCTCGATAAAACAAGCCTAAAAGTGATGTTTTAATCACCAAAAGGTTCGAAACGATTCAACAAGACAAGAGTATATTGTTACCGTGCAATAATCTCATTTATGGGGAGAATTAAAAGGGCTTTTTCACTGATTCACACGGATATAGCTGTGTGGTAAAACTTTTTAAGCAACAACAAGCTGTTACCTTAAAAAATGTCTGTGAATAACTTGGTGTTTTGCCATGAAAATGATGTGCATAGATAAATTTAATCGTCACTAAACACTATTCTTTCTCGTTTCTAGTCATGAAAAAATCAGTAAACACATTGTGAACTCCTATATTCAAAAGTTTTTAAGTATGTTTTGCTGAAAGTGGTTTGTTTGCTTCTAAGATATCAAGCTGAGTGAGTACCATATTCAATATTGAAGACACGTAGAGAATGGAGAGTACGAATGAATGACATTTTGAGATCGACGTTTTTTTACGACAAATCTCGTAAATCTAAGTTCACGCAAAACATTGCTCTTTACCTCTTTAAGTCTGTTCTAATTTTGTGTGTCCTTATAATCGGTAATAGCAAAATTGCTTTAGCAAATGAAAAAGTACAGCGCCTATATATAGAGCTGAAGCAATCCAAAACGGAAAGTGCTGCTAGAGCCATAGAAAATAGAATTTGGCAGAATTGGGTTATTGGGCCAAATACTGAAGCAACAAACCTTTTAGCCAAAGCTATGGAGCGCCGACGAGCTTATGATTTTGCAGGCTCTCTGGAGATATTAAATAAGGTAGTTGAAAAAACACCAGATTGGGCGGAAGTTTGGAACCAAAGAGCTTTTGTTCATTTCCTTCGAGAAGAGTTTGATAAATCCTTAGAGGATGCCGATCGTGCAATTGAGCTTGAGCCAAACCATTTTGGAGCGTTGGCAGGAAAAGCTCAGATTTTAATGAGTCAAGGGCGTACAGAATTAGGCCAAAAAGCACTTCGAAGGGCTATCAAACTACATCCATTCTTAAAAGAGAGAGCGCTTTTGATCGAAATTCCAGGGCAGGAACTCTAAATACACTGAAAAGTCCAATTTTAGAGATAGTTTTACAACATGTTGCGATTTTGCCACGTAACACTTTGTTAAACTTTCGTACCAGTCCTGAATAGGTCTAATAGTGGTGTTTCAGCCTCTCATAGTACGATTTTACCGCGAATAGTAATTTGGACAAAACGCTCTACAATACCCCTCAGATCCCTAAAAAGAGTGCATTTACATGTCTTGCAACAATTCGCAACAATTCAGAAATTATTGAGCAACATTTCCTATCCAAGGTGCAATTATTAAACATTCAAACAATGATTTAATGATAGTTCTAATATTAAAATATACTTATTGAGTTTCCATTTTTTAGATGGGGATGGAGATAAATTAATGATTGGGGAAATCATGAAAACTAAACTTTCTTTAGCCAGCATCATTGCTGGTGGAATGATGGTTGCAACTTCAGGTTCAGCATCAGCTGCTGACCTTGGGGGGGACTGTTGTGCAGACTTAGAAGAGCGTGTTGCTACACTTGAAGCAACCACAGCTCGTAAAGGTAACCGTAAGGTATCACTGAAAATCTCAGGTTGGGTTAATAAAGCCATTTTGATTTGGGATGACGGTAATGATAGCGATGCTTACGTAGTAGACAGCACTTACGCTTCTACACGTATTCGTTTCACTGGTGGTGCTAAGATTAACCATGAGTGGTCAGCTGGATACCGTATTGAAATCGAAACACTTGTTGATCGTACATTTGAAGTTAGTCAAACTTCTGATGACAATTCTGGTGGTTCACGCTTACGTATTCGTGACTCGAACATGTTCATCAAGAGTAAATCTCTTGGTAAATTAACATGGGGCTTTGGTTCATCTCCTACAGATAACCTTACTTTCTCATCAAATGTAGCTGGCTTTAGCTCAATTACATCTGGTGCTCAAGCTGACTTCTTAGGAAACTCAAGCTTTACAGTTAACGGCATCAGACTTTTCCTATTGTCTGGCAGTCTTCAATCTGCAAGCTTCTTCGAATCTTCTTTCCTAACGAACATCGTTCGTTATGATAGTCCAACAATTGGTGGGTTCACAATTTCTGCTTCTTGGGGCGAAGATGACTTCTACGATGTTGCAATCAAAACAACTCAAAAATTCGGTGATTTCACATTTAAAGCATCTGCTGGCTACCGTGTATTTGAGGGGGATGATCTTGCAACTCAGACACGCGGTCTTAGAAAAGAAGAAAACCTTCTTGCTAACTTTGGCTTAATGCATAACCCAACTGGTCTGTTCATTCACGGTCAATATTCAGGCTTTGATTATGATGCAACGATTGCTGCAAACGACCCTGATGACACATACGGTTGGCATCTACAAGGTGGTATCAAGCAACGTTGGAATTCTCTAGGTAAAACAACTCTTTGGGGTGGTTACACTGAGATTAACAATGGTTATGCAAGAGCTACAACAGCACAAATCGCAGCAGGTACAGACACTGAATTAAGTAAAGTTCAACTTGGTCTTATCCAAGAAATCGATGCTGCTGCAATGCACTTATATATCACATATGAACATCAAGAATTCGATATCAGCAACCAAGCTGCAATCGATGATATTGATATGGTTCTTATGGGTGGCGTAATTAAGTTCTAATTACAAAACCAAAATTCCTTTGATCAAGAAGGGCTCGGGGATTATCCCCGAGCCCTTTTTTTGTTTTTAAAAGTGGTTAATAAGTAAAATGCTGAATCTAAAAATTAAATTAAAGAAAATTCAGGTCGTTTTTTTGCTCGCACTGCTCATTTTTAATGTCTCTTTTGAAGCTGCAGCACAATCTCTGAATAGTAGAGGAACGCCAAGGGAGGCCATCTCAATGGCCAAGCAAGTTATTAAAAAATTTAAAAATGATGGAATAGACAAAACTCTTCATACCATCAATCACACTCAAATCTTCAGAGACAGGGATCTGTACGCTTTTATCATGAATAATGAGGGAGTGATCGTCGCCCACGGTGTGCTTCAAGCTCTTGTTGGTAAGAATATCATTCGCCTCACTGATGGGGATGGGAAATTGATGATCCAGGAATTCGTGGATCTTATGAAAGTGAAAAGAACAGGATGGGTAAATTATAAATGGCCAAACTTTGTTACTGGAAAGTTAGATTTTAAGAGCACCTATTTGGAAAGGATGGATGAAAATCTTTTTGTAGGAGTTGGGATCTACCAAACAAAAACAGCAAGAACTAGATAGTCTATTTTCCGGAGTAAAATATGTGTCATTTAAATAGAAATATGAGAAAATTTTGTAAAAAGTGCACCTGCAAAATAATGCTTCTTTTCATGGTGTTGATGATAAATTCGAGCATAAGTTTAGCTGATGAAAAAATGGGGCTTAAAAGTAAAGTGAGTACAACCACTTTAAATTCAGCCAGAAAAGCAATCAATAAAAATACGGTCACTCTCGTTATTGATGCAGGGTCAGATACACAGGTCCACATAGCTAAAGATATCGTTGATGTCATCGAAGGCGAAAACCAAACTACAAGAGATCACATACGAATCTTGCCTATTCTATCAAAAGGCGGAGCGCAAAATGCGCTAGATATTATGTTCTTAAACGGGGTTGATCTCGGTATAATCCAAACGGATATTTTAGCTCACCTTCGAGGACAAAATTGGTCGCTGTATAATAATATATTTAGCAAAATCAAATTTATAACAAAGCTCTATCACGCTGAATGGCACGTGATTGGCAATAAGAAATATAAAAACATTCGAGACTTAAAAGGCAAGTTGGTCAATATCTCAGCGGCCAATAGCGGCACAAATATTATGAGCAGAAACATATTTGAACTGTTAGGCGTGAAAACGAAATACACAACCTATAACAATGAGGTAGCCTTGGAAAAATTAAAACGAGGTGAAATCGATGCGATGATTATGGTGGGGGGTGCTCCCCTAAATAAACTAAGCGGTTTAACCAAAGAGGATGGTCTGCATTTCATACCAGCCACGTTCTTTTTCGATAGTTCCGAAAAAACCCCTCTAGTAAATGTTCTGGAGCATTTCTATTTTCCATCATATTTATCTCATGAGCATTACCCAGGCTTAATTGAAAAAGGCAGCAAAGTACCGACGGTTGCCAATGGTATAATGTTAGCCGTTTATAATTGGGATCAATCAAAGAACAGTGCACGAAAAAGAAAGATTGAAAAGTTCATCAATCGGTTCTTTGCTAAATTCCCAGATTTTACGGAAATAGGGCGTCATCCCAAATGGAAGGAAACAAGCTTAGCTGCAGAAATTCCAGAATGGCAAAGATTAAACCAAGTGAAAAAACTAATTAAAAGCAAAAACTAAATTTCAGGAAGATGCTAAGCTAATAAAAAAAACAAGCTGATTTGAAACCTTCAAATCAGCTTGTTAAATTTAAAGCGATATTAAAATGAAAGGCCTAACGCGGCGCCATGCGAATAGCGCCATCAAGGCGAATGACTTCACCATTGAGCATTTGATTTTCGCATATGTGCACACCAAGAGAGGCAAACTCATCAGGTTCCCCAAGTCGTGAAGGAAACGGCACTTGCGCTCCAAGCGCATCCTGAATTTCTTGAGAAAATTGCGCCATCATCGGTGTTTTGAAAATGCCAGGTGCAATGGCCACCACACGAATACCATGAGAAGAAAGGTCCCTAGCCATCGGCAGAGTTAGTCCAACAACACCGCCCTTTGAAGAAGCATAAGCAATTTGCCCGATCTGTCCATCATATGCCGCAACAGACGCAGTGTTGATAATCACACCGCGTTCACTTCCTTCAAGCGGGTCAGCCTTTGTCATGCCTTCAGCAGATTGAGAGGCCGTGTTAAAACTTCCAACCAAATTCACAGCAACCGCCTTTGCAAAAAGAGCTGCATCATGAGCATTGCCACGAGAAACTGTTTTAGCTGATGGTGCAATGCCTGCGCAATTTATCATAATTCGCTCCTGGCCATGAGAAGCGCGAGCAACCTCAAAACCTCGTTGCACACTTTCTGGATCAGACACATCAACAGAAACAAATTGCCCGTTGATGTTGCTTGCAACAGAATTACCAAGCTCTTCATTCATGTCAAATATAGTAACGCGAACACCCTTGGCTGCTAGAGCGCGAGCGACAGCTTCACCAAGACCAGAAGCAGCACCAGTAACAACAGCGGAAATGCTATTATCTAATTTCATTTATATAATCTCTCTTTTCTGATCAACTTGCACGTTCAATGGCAACTGCCGTTCCCTCGCCGCCGCCAATACATAGAGAGGCGATACCGGATGTTTTGTCATGATGTTCAAGAGCATGAAGCAATGTCACCAAAATACGCGCACCAGAGGCGCCAATTGGATGTCCAATGGCGCAGGCTCCACCATGAACATTCACAGCACTATGGTCCATACCAATCTCAGCCATCGCAGCCATAGGAACGACAGCAAAAGCTTCGTTAATTTCCCATAAGTCAACATCAGAAACTGACATACCACATTTCTTAAGTAAATTTTGCATGGCAGGAACAGGCGCTGTTGAGAACCATTCAGGTTCATGAGCGTGACTGGTATGCCCTAAAATACGAGCGCGAATATTCAAGCCCTTGTCACGAGCTTCAGTTTCTCTCATTAAAATAAGAGCAGCGCCACCATCAGAAATAGAAGACGCATTTGCAGCTGTCACAGTGCCATCTTTATTGAAAGCTGGTTTGAGGTGAGGGATTTTATCTGGACGTGCGCGAGACGGACCTTCATCCTTGCTTATCGTGACGTCACCTTTTCTAGTCGAAAGCGTGACAGGAGAAATTTCAGCATCAAAAGCGCCGCTCTCTTGCGCTTTTTGAGCGCGGTCGAGTGAGGCAAGTGCGTAGTCATCTTGAGCCTCGCGAGAAAGTTGATATTTTTGGGCGCACTCATCTGCAAAGCTGCCCATCAAACGGCCTTTGTCATAAGCATCTTCCAAACCGTCAAGAAACATATGATCCACAACATTTGCGTGCCCTAGTCGTGCTCCATCACGCATTTTCGGTAGCATATAGGGTGCCTTTGTCATGCTCTCCATGCCGCCAGCAACTAGAACAGAACCATTCTCGGCTTTCAGTTGGTCATGCGCCATCATCACGGTCTTCATGCCTGAACCACACATTTTATTAAGCGTCACAGCAGGCACGTTTTTATCAAGTCCAGCAGCAAACCCAGCTTGGCGAGCCGGAGCCTGGCCTTGTCCAGCAGGGAGAACGCAGCCCATGAGAACTTCATCGACTTCTGATTTGTCGACACCAGAACCTTCGAGCGCCGCAGAAATTGCATGCCCCCCAAGTTCACTGGCAGTAAGGTCAGAGAGTTCACCTTGCATAGCGCCTAAAGGTGTGCGGGCCGCGCCCACGATTACAATTGCATCAGACATGGGTTAGCTTCCTATTTATGTTTGAAATTTGGAGCACGCTTTTCACTAAACGCTTCCATTCCTTCTTTTTGGTCTTCAGTTGAGAAAAGCGGATAAAACACACGTTGCTCATAATGAAGCCCTTCTTGAAGGGTCGTCTCAAAGGCCCGGTCAACAGTTTCTTTGGCTGCAAAAACAGAGGGGCGAGAAAAATCAGCAATAGTCTCTGCTGTTTTCAAAGCTTCATCTAGAAGTTCATCCACAGGAATGATGCGAGAAACAAGCCCAGCACGTTCTGCTTCATCAACATCCATCATCCGGCCGGTTAAGATCATATCCATCGCTTTGGATTTACCAACAGCGCGGGTTAAACGTTGAGAACCACCCATACCAGGAATGACGCCAAGTTTAATTTCCGGTTGGCCAAATTTGGCAGAATCAGAGGCAAGAATAAAATCACACATCATGGCAAGCTCGCAGCCACCCCCTAAGGCAAACCCAGAGACAGCAGCGATAATCGGAACACGGCAACGCTCCATTGCATTATGCCGTCCAAAATGGTCCGTCATGAGCATTTCAATGTAAGACTTGGAGGACATTTCTTTAATGTCAGCTCCGGCTGCAAACGCCCGGTCAGAACCAGCAATAACAATACAGCCCGTATCTGGGTCATCCGCCAAAGTATTAATATGGCCCATTAAAGTTTCAAGTAATTCAGAGTTTAAGGCATTCAAAGCTTCTGGGCGGTTTAACGTTAATAAAGCAACGCGGCCCTTTTTTTCAAATGTGACTGTTGTGCTCATGATTATGCTCCAATCGTATGAAATTACTTCTTATCTAAATGATGAATAATGGCAGAAAAATCAGCTCCGCCTTGGCCATCCTCAACCATTTGCTTGTAAAGACGCGTTGCATGTTCCCCAAGCGGCGTTGCAGCTTCAACAGAGCCAGCAGCTTGTTGGGAAAGGTCCATATCTTTCAGCATCAATGCGGCAGCAAAGCCAGCCTTATAATCATTGTCAGCAGGAGACTGTGGGCCAACTCCAGGAACAGGGCAATAAGTATTTACTGACCAGCACGAGCCAGAAGAGGTTGAAACAACATCAAACAAAGCTGATTGCGAAAGTCCGAGTTTTTCAGCCATTGCAAAGGCTTCGCACGTGGCAATCATTGAAATGCCCAGCATCATGTTGTTACAAATCTTAGCTGATTGACCCGAGCCGCCATCACCGCAGTGAACAGCCTTTTGTCCCATAATCTCAAAATAAGGAGCACCAATTTCAAAAGCCTCAGTGGAGCCACCAACCATAAACGTAAGTGTGCCGCCAGCAGCCCCTCCAATACCACCAGATACCGGGGCGTCCAGGCTATGTACGTCGGCAGTCTTTGCCATTTCGTGTAAAGCTTTAGCTGAGCTCACATCAATGGTCGAGCAATCAATGAGCAAGCTTCCTTTTGAAAGTGTGGTTAAAACCTCTTTTGCTACATCTTGAACAATCTGCCCGTTGGGCAGCATCAATATGATGATCTCTGCTGTCTCTGCAACCTGTGTATTGCTTTCACCAATTGTAAGTCCAGCTGAAGTCGCTGCCTCCCTGGCAGCAGGTAATGCATCAAATCCAATAACATCATGCCCAGCTTTGGCGAGGTTCTGTGCCATAGGTAAACCCATATTACCTAAGCCAATAAAACTGATTTTTGCCATTTCATCCTCCCAAACAAAGTCTTTTAAATTGTTTCTTTAAGTATTTTAGCTGCTCAGCCATTCCTCAGTACCAAGAGGGGCGAACAAAGCATCAAGATGGTCAGCTGTAACATCCTCTAAGGTAGGAGGTTGCCATTGAGGGGTGTGGTTTTTATCAATAATAATAGCTTTCACCCCTTCATAAAATTCTGTGCCTAAGAGAGCACGATGTGCAAATCTGTATTCTACATTTAAACATTGCTCAATTGTGTCAAACGAACGAGCTTGTGAAATTGCAGTAAAGGCAGCTGAAATTGCAATGGGTGAATGACGCCTTAAGAGCTTTAATGTTTTCGCTGCCCATTCATTTCCATCTTCAGCCATGGCAGTAATCTTCTGTGTACATTCCAAAGCTGTCTCACCAGAAAATGCCTCTGAAATGTCTGCCTGCAAACCGATTAATACTCCATCGGGCGCATTGGTTGCGAATTCTGCAATAGCTGCATCTAAATTCGCACCATCGATTAGTTTCTCAGTTAAAAGAGGAAGATTATCTGAAGGAATAAAATGATCCGCAAAACCAGCAAAAATGGCGTCCGCTGCATTCATCCGCGCTCCAGTCATGCCAAGATAAAGCCCTGACAAACCAGGTGATCGAGAGAGAATATAGGTGCCTCCAACATCAGGCAAAAAGCCAATGCCCGTTTCAGGCATAGCAAGCATCGTGTTTTCAGTGACTATTCTGTGCGACCCATGCGAGGAGATGCCAACGCCGCCGCCCATCACGATGCCATTCATGAAGGCGATATATGGTTTTGGAAAATTGTGAATAAGAGCGTTTAACTTATATTCTTCACGCCAAAAGTCACGACCAGGCTGCGGGTCCTTTTTGCCATTTTCATAGAGGTCACGAATGTCGCCCCCCGCGCAAAAGGCACGGTCACCCTCAGCATCAACGAGTATGGCTTTTATGCTGTCATCAACGGCCCAAGCATAGAGCTGGTCTTTCATTTTATAGGCCATTGGAGCTGTGAGCGCGTTAAGAGCAGCTGGTCTGTTTAAGTGAAACCTGCCAATAGCGCCGTCTTGAGAAATTATAAGATCGTCCTCATTGCTCATCACAGTATTTTTCACGTCAGTATTGTTCATACCTGTGTCACTCATGAGCGAGCCTCTTTAATGAGTTGACGAGAAATGATCAGGCGCATGATTTCATTTGTGCCTTCAAGGATGCGATGAACCCGCAAGTCACGAACGATTTTTTCAATGCCATACTCCGATAAATACCCATACCCACCATGGAGTTGTAGCGCCTGGTCAGCAACTTCAAAACCGGTCTCTGTTGCCCGTGCTTTTGCCATAGAACACCACATAGTTGCATCGTGGGTCTTCTGGTCAAGTTTACAAGCCGCTTTGTAAAGAAGCGTTCTTGCCGCCTCTAAATTCATTTTCATTTCAGCGATGCGGAACTGTAAGCCCTGGAATTCATTTAGTTTTTTACCAAAAGCTTCGCGTTCATCTATATAAGTAAGCGCTTTGTCAAAGGCAAATTGAGCCCCGCCTAATGAACAAGCGCCAATGTTGAGCCGTCCACCATCAAGACCAGCCATGGCAAATTTAAAGCCTTCACCTTCTGCTCCCATTAAATTCTCTACAGGTACACGCGCATCTTCAAAAATCATGGCGCACGTTGGTTGGACATTCCACCCCATTTTATGCTCGTTAGGGCCAAAGCTTAAACCAGGAGTATCTTCAGGAACGATTAATGCTGAAATGCCGTTTGGTCCATCATCACCGGTTCGCACCATTACGATGTAAACACCAGCAGCTCCTGAGCCTGAAATAAACTGTTTCTGGCCATTAAGAACATAATGATCTCCATCACGAACAGCTCGTGTTTTTAAAGCAGCTGCATCTGAGCCAGCACCAGGTTCAGTTAAACAATAGGCCCCAATTGTATTCATTGAGCAAAGATCTGGAACCCACCTTTGTCTTTGTTCTTCAGAGCCAAATTTATCAATCATCCAGGCAGTCATATTATGAATAGAGATAAAAGCTGAAGTCGAAGGACAGCCGGTTGCTAAGGCTTCGAAAATAATCGCTGCATCAAGACGGCCGAGACCAGAGCCACCAACATCCTCATTGACATAAATTCCAGCCATGCCAAGAGGAGCAACCTCTTTAATCACATCAACAGGAAAGTGTTTGTCTGCATCCCATTGCACAGCATGGGGGGCCATCTTGTCCGCCGCAAAACTTAGCGCCATCTCTTGAATGGCTAACTGTTCTTCATTTAAATCAAAATTATTCATATCTGCATGCCTGCTCGTTTGAATGTTTAGATAAGCGCTACCCCTTGGCTTTGAGAGTTATAGGAGAAAGAAACAGAGCCAAGGGGTAACTAATTGTGGGGAGAGGTTAGTCCATAGTTGGAATAACAAACTCAGCACCTTCTTTGATGCCTGATGGCCAACGAGAGGTAACCGTTTTGGTTTTGGTATAGAAACGGAAGGCATCTGGGCCATGCTGGTTCAAATCGCCAAATCCAGATTTTTTCCATCCGCCAAATGTGTAATAAGCAAGCGGCACAGGAATTGGAACATTCACACCTACCATGCCAACATTAATGCGTGATGCGAAATCACGCGCTGTATCTCCATCACGCGTGTAGATAGAAACACCATTACCAAATTCATTTTCCATAGGAAGGCGAATGCCATCTTCATAAGTATCAGCACGCATAACATTAAGGACGGGGCCGAAAATTTCTTCTTTGTAAATGTCCATATCAGTGGTGACATTGTCAAATAGACAACCGCCAATGAAATTGCCATTCTCATAACCCTGCATACTAAAGTCACGGCCATCGACAACCAAATCAGCCCCTTGTTCAACACCAGAATTAACAAGACCAAGTACACGATCACGTGCAGCTTTTGTAATCAGCGGACCAAAGTCAGCATCATCACCATCTGTATAAGGGGCAATTTTAAGGGCTTCGACACGTGGTTTCAATTTAGCAATAAGCTCATCACCCGTTTTCTCACCAACGGCCACAGCCACAGAAATTGCCATGCAGCGCTCACCAGCAGCGCCATAACCAGCGCCAATGAGTGCATCGGCAGTTTGGTCAAGGTCAGCATCTGGCATAATGATCATATGGTTTTTCGCGCTACCAAAACATTGTACGCGCTTACCATTGGCACAGCCTCTTGTGTATATATATTCAGCAATAGGGGTGGAACCAACAAAGCCAATGGCCGTAACATCCTGATGATCAAGAAGTGCATCAACAACTTCTTTATCGCCATTGACTACATTCAAAATGCCTTCAGGCAATCCAGCTTCAAGCATCAGCTCAGCAAGCATGATCGGCACAGTGGGGTTGCGTTCAGATGGTTTCAAAATGAACGCATTACCAGCAGCAATCGCCGGGCAAAACTTCCACATTGGGATCATGGCTGGGAAATTAAAAGGTGTGATACCAGCTACAACACCAAGAGGTTGGCGCATTGAATAAATATCAATATTGGGGCCTGCGCCTTCAGTAAATTCACCTTTAAGTAAATGCGGCGCACCTATGCAAAACTCAGCAACTTCAAGGCCGCGAATAACATCTCCCTTCGCATCTGGCATTGTTTTACCGTGCTCGCGTGACAAAGCTTCAGCAAGCTTGTCCATGTCGCGATTAAGCAATTCAACAAATTTCATGATAACGCGCGCACGTTTTTGCGGGTTTGTAGCCGCCCAAGCTGGTTGCGCTTTTTTTGCATTTTCAACAGCTTCAGCCAATTCAGGTGCGCTAGAAAGAGCAACCTTGGCAATGACTTCACCTGTTGCCGGGTTAAAAACATCACCAGTTCGGTTTGAGGTGCTGGGAACTTGTTTCCCGCCAATCAGATTTCCAATTTCAGTTACCATAAGGACAGTCTTTCATCTCGTTTTAAACAATGTGGATCAAGTGTTTTTTTAAAATCTAGTCAAACCGGCAGGTGGTAAAGGAGTAATCAATTGATTTAATTAAATAACATTTGTTACCGGTCTGATTGTGATTAGACTTAAGTGTACAAATAGATTGGCATGAGCGAAAGTGCTTAGAATACGCTATCAGTTGTGCAAAATTTCACAGGAAGGTTTTAACGTGCTAAAGTGGCACGAATACCTAAATAGCAAGCAAGTCCTAGCTCTGAAGTCACAAAAAAAACTATAAGGTTAACAAGGAGAAAACGAGTTTAATGTCACTAAATTGGAATGATTACCGTTTCTTTCTAGCTGTTGCACGCTCCGGCCGGCTAAGTGTAGCTGGTCGGCAATTAGGTGTTGATCATGCAACAGTAGCGCGACGTATAAAATCTTTAGAAGAGGCGTTGAATATCGTTCTCTTTGATCGTGCCCCAACCGGCTATAGTCTCACAAGAGCTGGCGGTGATTTAATTCCTTTTGCGGAACGTATTGAAAGTGAAGCCTTAGTTGCAGAAGATACATTTGGCGGTCAAATGGAAAAACTCTCTGGCCCTGTTCGTGTGGGTGTCCCCGAAGGGGCAGCTTCACAGATTGTCGTCGAAGTAGCGCAAAAATTGTGTGAGACATACCCCAAACTGGAAATGCAAATGGTTGCCTTACCGCAAAAGTTTTCTCTTTCAAAAAGAGAGGCAGATTTTGTCATCGCAGTTTCAAAGCCACAAAAAGGGCGTGTACGTGTGCAAAAAATTGCTGATTACAGATTACACCTCAATGGATCAAAAGCCTATCTAAGCCAACAAAAAAAGATAAAAAAAGTCTCAGACCTTATCAAAGTCCGAGGGGTTGGTTATATCTCAGATATGATCTTTGATGATGAACTCGACTATATCCCCCTTGTCGATGGATCCTTTAACCCTCACCTCACCAGCACGAGCATCCATGTGCAATTAAGGGCTCTGTTAAATGGTGCCGGTGTGGGTATTTTGCCAGATTTTATGACCGCGCCGCATGAGAATTTGGTCAAGGTACTGCCAGATGAAATATCCTTTAAACGCTCGTTTTGGTACATTGTACATGAAGATTACGCTCAATTAGAGCGGGTAAGAGTGTGCTCAAAAGCCATAATAGAAGGCATGAGGGCCGTTTTAAAATCAATGCCAAAATAAACAGGCTGCTACTTCCTAAAAAATAAAAATAAACTAATTAAAATCAATCGTTTAAGTTTTGGTGGAGCTCAGGGAAGTAGTGTCTCCGTGAGAAAAAATTCCATTTTAAATCCCATATTTCGCTCAGAGCCACATGACAGTCCCTCAAATTAAAAACAATCTTTCCTTGACATGCATACCTTTTTACCTATTAATTAAATGAACGTACATTCAATTAATTAATAAAAATAATGATGATATTGAGGAGGAATTGCTTTGGCACGTTTGGCTGGGTCAAATGGGAAAGCAACGGCAAAAGCTATTCACAAACATAGTCTGGAGCTAATTGCACGTCACGGCTTTGCAGCGGTCTCAATGCGCATGATCGCTGATGCGGTCGGCGTACAACCAGGCGCGCTCTATCAATACCATCCAACAAAACAAGCTTTACTGCTTGATATTATGCAGAAGCATCTTGAAGCCCTATTACAAGCATGGGTTAAAGAAAGCCAAACAGAGCTGCCGGCTATTGAGGCTCTGGAGCGCTTCGCGAGATTTCACATTCGCTACAATATCAAAAGACCAGATGAAGTCTTCATTGCATACATGGAATTGCGCTCACTCGAGCCGGATGAGTTTAAATTGATCGAAGAGCTGCGCCGTCAATATGAAGACGAGCTAAAAAAAATCATTGCCAAAGGCATCAAGGAAAACAGCTTTAAAGTTGAAGATGCTCACGTCACAGCAATGGCGACATTGGCCATGCTAACAGGAATTAACACCTGGTACCGCTCAGGCGGCCGTTTATCACAAAAGAAAATCGAAGATATCTACGTCAATATGGTTCTGCGTAGCGTTGGCTGCGAGAGAGAGTAAGTACACGCTCGGGAGGAGAGTTTAAAATGTTTGATGCTGTAATGGATTTTGATCTTGGAGAAGATATTGAAGCCCTGCGAGATACAGTGCGCCGTTTCGCACAGGAAGAAATAGCACCACGTGCCGCTTCCATTGATGAAACAAATGTGTTTCCTAATGATCTGTGGGAAAAAATGGGCGAGTTAGGACTCCACGGAATTACAATTCCAGAAGAAAATGGCGGTGTTGATATGGGCTATCTAGCTCATTGCATTGCAATTGAAGAAATTAGTCGTGCTTCTGCCTCAGTGGGTCTGTCTTATGGTGCCCATTCAAATCTCTGCATCAACCAAATTCAACGCAATGGCACACCAGAGCAGCACCAAAAATACCTACCCAAACTCATCACGGGTGAACATGTGGGCGCATTAGCTATGTCAGAGCCTGGCGCTGGGTCAGACGTTGTTTCCATGAAACTAAAAGCAGAAAAAAGAAATTCAGGTTTTCTTTTGAATGGCAATAAAATGTGGATCACAAATGGCCCTGATGCGACAACGCTCGTTGTCTACGCAAAAACAGACCCAGATGCGGGCCCTAAGGGCATCACAGCCTTCATCATTGAAAAAGATATGGTTGGTTTCTCAACCGCGCAAAAGTTAGACAAACTCGGTATGCGTGGCTCGAACACCTGCGAGCTTGTCTTTGAAGATTGCGAAGTTCCTTTTGAAAACATCCTCGGTGAGGAAGGCAAGGGCGTAAATGTTCTCATGTCTGGCCTTGATTATGAACGCTTAGTTTTAGCAGCTGGCCCCCTTGGCATCATGGCCGCCGCTATGGATATCGTCGTGCCATATATTCACGAAAGAGAGCAGTTCGGTAAACCCATTGGCACATTCCAACTCATGCAAGGCAAAATCGCAGACATGTACACAACCATGAATGCCTGCCGTTCATACGTTTATTCTGCAGCAAGAGCCGCAGACAATGGCAAAGTAAGCCGAAAAGATGCAGCCGGTTGTATTCTTTATGCAGCTGAAAAAGGAACCCAAATGGCGCTAGAAGCAATCCAGTGTTTGGGCGGAAATGGTTACATCAACGAATATCCAACGGGACGTTTGCTGCGGGATGCCAAGCTCTATGAAATTGGTGCAGGCACATCTGAAATTCGTCGCATGCTCATCGGCCGTGAATTGTTTGAAGAAACCAAATAACAAACACGATCGATGATACGTGCTGTTCGTCCTGTCAAAAAGGAGGAGCGAAAAATATGAGGATCAAATGGCAATACTTCAATCAAAAATATCAGAGCAATCTCCGAGCTTTATGGAAAATAAAAAAGCCATGGACGCTCACTTGCAAGTGGTGGCAACAGAAGCAACCCGCATTATGCAAGGGGGCTCAGAGGCATCTCGTGAGCGACATGTGAAACGCGGTAAACTTTTGCCAAGAGATCGCATCGCTGGCCTTTTGGACCCAGGCTCACCTTTTCTCGAAGTCGGGCTCTTTGCCGCAAAAGATGTTTATAAAGATGACATTCCAGGTGCTGGCTCTATTGCTGGTGTTGGCCGCGTAATGGGACGTGATTGCATGATCGTCTGCAATGACGCAACCGTAAAGGGCGGCACATATTTTCCTCTGAGTGTTAAGAAACATCTGCGCGGTCAGGAGATTGCCGCTGAAAATAATCTACCCTGTATTTACTTGGTTGATTCAGGCGGTGCAAATCTACCCAATCAAGATGAAGTTTTTCCAGATAAAGACCATTTCGGACGGATTTTTTATAATCAAGCTCATATGAGCGCCAAAGGCATTCCTCAAATTGCCATTGTAATGGGGCCTTGCACAGCTGGTGGAGCCTATGTGCCAGCCATGTGCGATCAAACAATTATCGTGAAAGAACAAGGGACTATCTTTCTAGCCGGCCCGCCGCTGGTGAAAGAAGCAACTGGGGAAATCGTTGACGCTGAAACTCTTGGCGGCGCTGACACACACACACGTCTCTCAGGTGTTGCAGATTATATGGCCGAAGATGATACTCATGCACTGGCTTTAGGGCGCGAAATTATCGGCAATTTAGGCAGTATTTCAACACCAAATATAAAGCTAAAAACACCCAAAGCTCCAAACTATGATCCAGCCTCAGTTATGGGCGTTGTCCCCGCTGACGCCAAAACACCTTACGACGCCAGAGAGCTCATCGCGCGGTTAGTCGATGGGTCAGAATTTGAAGAATTTAAAGCAAACTATGGCTCAACATTAGTCTGTGGCTTTGCTCATATTGACGGCATGCCAGTGGGCATCATTGCGAACAACGGTGTACTTTTTTCTGAAAGTTCAACGAAAGGGGCTCACTTCATACAGCTTTGCTGTCAGCGCAAAACTCCACTTTTGTTTTTGCAAAACATCACAGGCTTTATGGTCGGGCAAAAATATGAAGCTGGCGGCATCGCCAAAGATGGCGCAAAACTAGTAACCGCCGTCTCAACAGCAGCTGTTCCTAAAATCACAGTCATAGTCGGTGGTTCTTTTGGCGCTGGCAACTACGGCATGTGCGGCCGCGCTTTTGGGCCGCGTTTTCTCTGGATGTGGCCAAATGCGCGAATTTCAGTTATGGGCGGGCCACAAGCCGCTGGCGTTTTGGCAACTGTAAAGCGTGCAGGAATTGAACGCCGTGGCGGTGAGTGGAGTGAAGAAGAAGAAGCTGAATTCAAGCGCCCTGTATTAGAGCAATTTGAAACGCAAAGTCACCCCTTTTATGCCTCAGCCCGTTTATGGGATGACGGCATTATCGATCCGAGAAAAACGCGCGACGTGGTCTCTCTGTCTTTAAAAACTTGTTTGAATGCGCCAGTGGAAGAAACCCGCTTTGGCATGTTCCGTATGTAATTCGCGGCTAGTAAGGAGCGATCATGTTTTCAAAAATACTCATTGCCAATCGCGGTGAAATTGCCTGCCGTGTCATTCAAACAGCCAGAAAAATGGGCGTTAAAACGGTAGCTGTCTATTCAGAGGCAGACCAACATGCACTTCATGTTCAAATGGCTGATGAAGCTGTCCTCATTGGCAAACCTCCTGTTGCTGAAAGTTATTTAAGAGGGGATGTGCTTATCAAAGCTGCCTTGAAAACAGGTGCTGAGGCAATCCATCCTGGATACGGGTTTTTATCAGAAAATCCCGAGTTCGTAGAGGCAGTAGAGGCAGCAGGCCTAAAATTCGTTGGACCAACAGCAGATGCCATTCACAAAATGGGACTAAAAGATGCGGCTAAAAAACTGATGGAAGAAGCCGGTGTGCCTGTTGTGCCTGGATATCACGGTACGAAACAAGAAGCTGCGTTTTTAGCTGAACAAGCGAAGAAAATTGGCTATCCAGTTTTAATCAAAGCGCGGGCTGGCGGTGGCGGCAAGGGCATGCGCAAGGTTGATAATCCAGCAGATTTTAATAGTTCTCTTGAAAGTGCACAGCGCGAAGGTCAATCAAGTTTTGGGGACCCTCATGTGCTGATTGAAAAATATATCACTGCGCCAAGACACATCGAAGTGCAAGTCTTTGGCGATACCAAAGGCAATGTTGTTCATTTGTTTGAGCGTGATTGTTCCTTGCAAAGGCGCCATCAAAAAGTCATTGAAGAAGCCCCGGCTCCTGGCATGACGCAAGAGATGCGTGACGCAATGACAAATGCAGCAAAAAATGCGGCAAAAGCAATTGATTATACAGGTGCTGGCACCATAGAATTTATCGTGGACGGCAGCGGTGAGTTATCCGTAGATGGTTTCTGGTTCATGGAAATGAACACAAGACTGCAGGTAGAGCACCCGGTCACCGAAGCCATTACAGGAACAGACCTGGTGGAATGGCAATTGCGCGTAGCTGCTGGTGAAGCCTTGCCCAAAACTCAAGATGAACTGGAAATCAATGGTCACGCCTTTGAAGCTAGAGTTTATGCAGAAGACGCCAGTAATAATTTTCTCCCCGTCACAGGCAAGCTTCGTCATATAGAATTTGGCAGCGCACGCATTGACACAGCAGTTCAATCAGGCTCGGAGATTTCACCCCATTACGATCCAATGATTGCAAAACTAACAACTCATGGAAAAAACAGAAGAGAAGCTCTATCTAAATTAAATAAAGCCTTAACGAATACCCATGTCGCAGGTACGATTACCAATGTAAGTTTCCTTATCAGCCTTTGTAATCACAAAGACTTTGGAAACGGCATAGTGGACACTGGTTTAATCGAGAGGGACATGGAAACACTCATAGCAAAAGAGGAAATGCCAGAGGTTGTTTTTGCTCTAGCCGCACTGGAAGCCCTGAAACTTGATTTAAAAGAACCTCTTTCAGGCTGGCGCTTGTGGGGTGAGGCAAGTCATAAAATAACGCTGAATATAGATGACGAAAAAACCACCAAAACAATAATATTAAATGGGAATCAAAATCTCACTGTTTTTGAAGAAGGGGAAACTCTAAGGCTTGAAGAGATTGAGCGCTCAAACAATCAAATAACAGCAACTCTAATTCAAGAATCTGAAAACACCTCAATTGAAAGTAAACAAATATCTGCTGATGTTGTTTCCTATCAAGGCGCTGATTTTACAAATTCAATCTCTGTTTTGTACGAAGGTGTCACCTGGGTGCTCAATCATCCAGATCCTTTGTCACAAGCTGGTAGTGAAGAAGGCGCAGCAGACACTCTCAAATCACCAATGACAGGTGTCATTAGTCAAATCAAAGTTGCAGCTGGAGATGCGGTTAAAGAAGGAGATAGACTAGGCGTTATCGAAGCCATGAAAATGGAACATAGCCTCATAGCCCCGCGCGATTGTGTCATTGCTGAATGGCTGTGCACAGAAGGCAGCTCCGTAGAAAGTGGTGCGGTACTTGTTCGTTTTGAAGAAAGCGAGCAGGAGTAATCAGCAATGTTAAAAGAAGCCAATAATTATACTGATTTATATGAAAATTTTAGTTGGGAAATTCCTGAATATTATAATATTGGTTTCGATGTTTGCGATAAATGGGCAGAAAAAGACCCAAATAGAACCGCAATAATATCGGCGTTCGGTAGCGAGCAAAAACACACAAGCTTTGAGGAATTAAAAAAACTCTCAAACAAAATCGCCAACAGCTTAGTTTTAAGCGATGTCAAAGTTGGCGATCGTGTCGGCATCCTTTTACCGCAATCTGTTGAAACCGCAGCAAGTCATATTGCCGTATATAAAATGGGCGCGATTGCTGTGCCTCTTTTTGTTTTGTTTGGTCCAAGTGCTTTAGAACACCGCATCATAGATGCAGGCATAAAGCTCATCATAACCAATCATGAGGGCGCCAAAAAATTAAATCAGATGAGCTCTAAAGCTTATGAGCAGTTAACGGTTCTTATCAATGAAGAGCTAACTGAGGAAGAAAAACAAGCCCTTAATTTTCATACTCTTGATTTTAATTCTCTCCTTGAAGGGGCGAGTGAAGAGTTCACTTCCCTTAAAACCAAAGCTGATGACCCAGCTTTGATCATTTACACCTCTGGAACAACAGGGCCATCCAAAGGTGCGCTGCATGCACACCGTGTTTTATTAGGCCACTTGCCTGGTATGGAAATGAGCCATGATTTCTTTCCGAAATCAGAAGATGTCATCTGGACCCCAGCTGATTGGGCCTGGATTGGTGGCTTATTAGATGTACTCCTTCCTGCCTTGCATCACGGTGTACCAGTTGTCGCTGGTAGATTTAAAAAATTCACCGGTGAAGCCGCGTTTGAGTTGATGTCAAAATGCAATGTGACAAATGTCTTCATGCCATCTACCGCACTGAAAATGTTACGAAATACGAACTATGACGCTAATGTCTATCCGCTAAAATTACGCACCATTGCAAGTGGCGGCGAAACGTTGGGAACAGATTTGTTAGGCTGGGGTAAAGAAACACTCGGCGTGAATATCAATGAATTCTACGGCCAAACTGAATGTAATCTAATCATCTCATCATGCGCCTCTATGATGGAAGCTAGACCAGGAATTATGGGCCGCCCTGTACCAGGTCATGTTGTGAAAGTTCTTCGCCAAGACGGCAGTGATTGCTCATTGCGCGAGCAAGGTTTAATTGCCGTGAAAAGAAAAGATCCGGTAATGTTTCTTCATTATTGGAATAATGAAGACGCAACGCAAAATAAATTTCTTCATAACTATCTTCTCACCGGTGATGTCGGACAATATGAAGAGGACGGCTGGATTAGATTTGTCGGCCGCGATGATGATGTCATCACATCAGCTGGCTATCGTATTGGGCCAGGAGAAATTGAAGAAACAATCATCAAACACCCTTCTGTTTATATGGTCGCTGTAGTTGGCAAGCCAGATAAACTACGCACAGAAATTGTCAAAGCTTACATTGTATTGCACGAAAAAGAAAAAGCCTCAGAACAGCTCGTGGAAGAAATACAAGCCTTCGTTAAAGATCATCTCGCCTCATATGAATACCCAAGAGAAATTGAGTTTCTAAGCCAGTTACCTTTGACGAATACAGGGAAAATAATCAGGCGGACTTTAAGAGAGCAAGCAAGAGAAGAATATGAGCGAGCAGAAAATGAGTAATGGTTCAACAAAGATAAGAATATATGAAGTCGGCCCAAGAGACGGTTTGCAAAATGAAAAAGAGTTGATCGCGACTAAACAAAAGGTTGAACTTGTCAATCTGTTATCAGATGTCGGTTTTGAAAAAATTGAGGTGACAAGTTTTGTCTCCCCCAAATGGGTCCCGCAAATGGCGGATGCAACTGAAGTGCTCTCAGCCATCAACCGTAATGCCAATGTAACATACGCAGCATTAACGCCCAATATGAAAGGCTTTGAGAAAGCCATTGAAGCCAACGTGGAAGAAGTCGCTATTTTTGGATCAGCTTCAGAAACATTTAGCCAAAAAAATATCAATTGCTCTATCAAAGAAAGTTTGGACCGCTTCCTCCCTGTCGTCAAAGCCGGGCTTGCAGCTAACGTGCCTGTTCGAGCTTATGTGTCATGCGTAGCAGGTTGTCCCTATGAAGGGGACATTTCGCCAGACGCGGTGAAGCTAGTCGCTGAACAACTTCTGGAAATGGGCTGCTATGAAGTCTCACTCGGCGACACGATCGGGAAAGGCACTCCTGAATTGATATCAAAAATGCTGGAAGCTGTTTTAAAAACTGTGCCAGACAGCCAACTTGCTGGCCACTATCATGACACTAACGGCAGGGCTTTAGACAATGTGCAGGCCAGTCTGGAATATGGCGTAACAACCTATGACAGTGCAGTTGGTGGCTTAGGTGGTTGTCCTTATGCACCTGGAGCGAAAGGGAACTTGTCCACCAAACCTCTTGCTGAAATGTTACATGCAGAAGGTTATAGCACCGGTTTGGATATGAAAAAACTGCAAAAAGCCGAAGATTATTTGGCACAAAACATAGCCAATAATAACTAAGGAAGTTGAACGCCTGATATGACAAATTTTGAAACCATTCAACTAGAGCAGGACAAACGCGGCATCTCAACCATCACATTGAACCGCGTTGAAAAACATAATGCTCTGAATAGCTTAATGATTAAAGAGCTGACCATAGCTGCAGAGCAGTTGGGGATTGATACATCAGTCAGAGCTGTTGTCTTGGCAGCTAATGGTAAATCATTTTGCGCCGGCGGGGATCTGAAGTGGATGCAGTCTCAAATGGAGAAAGACAGAGATGGAAAAATGCAAGAAAGCCGTGCCCTTGCCACTATGCTAGGTGCTTTAAATTCACTTCCTAAATTTTTAATCGCGAAAGTGCAAGGCTCTGCTTATGGCGGTGGTGTCGGCATGATGGCTGTTGCAGATGTCGTAATCGCCAACAACAAATCTAAATTCGCATTAACAGAAACCAAGCTAGGTCTCATCCCTGCAACCATAGGTCCTTTTGTTGTCGCGCGTATGGGCGAAAATTTCGCAAGACAAGTTTTTTATTCAGGTAAAGCATTTACGGCTGATTTCGCCATGAGGTCAGGTCTTGTCACAACAGCCGTTGATGAGGCCGATTTAGAAAAGGCTGTTGAAGAGGAAATCCAGGCCATTTTAAAATGTGCACCAGGTGCCATAGCAAGCGCTAAAACTCTTTGTCAGCAATTAGGGGGAAGTGCACCGAGTGAAATGGCAGAATATACAGCCAACCAACTAGCTGATAGATGGGAAAGCAAAGAAGCTATGGCAGGCATCGACGCTTTTTTCAATAAACAACCAGCACCTTGGTTAAATGAATAAAAAGAAAAACCAGATGGCTCGCTCTAGGGGGAGAAGCCATCTGGTAAAATTGTTGATTGATTATCTTAAATCAACAATGATTTTTCCGTCGTCGGGAAGAGTGCCTAAGGGAACGACGGAAATAGATGCTCGAATGTGACAAAGGTCCCTAAATTTTTGACCAATTAAATTTTCTATTTCATCTTCATCACGGTCTTGAATTTCGGCCGGAGACAATTCGCAATGCAAAATGGATTTATCTTTGTCATTATCACGATCAACAATGAGACGAGCGCGCTCTAAAACAGGCAGTTGTGAAACAAGACTGTTTATTTGTGTCGGGCGAACAAACATACCTTTAATTTTTGTCGTCATGTCCGCGCGGCCAAGCCAGCCTTGAATTCGAGGAGAGGTGCGACCGCAAGGGCTGTTCCCTTCCACCAAACAAGATAGATCTCCCGTACCAAAACGGATAAGCGGATAACTTCCACGAAGTTTGGTCACAACAACTTCACCAACAAGTCCAGGCGGTTGAGACTTACCTGTGTCAGGATCAATGATTTCTAAAATCACATCTTCATTAACAATCAGACCATCTCGCGCTGGACTTTCATAGGCAATTACCCCAACTTCGGCTGTGGCATAACATTGAAGAACTTCAACATTTTTCTCATCGAAAAATTCACGAAGAGATGGTGTGAGAGCGCCACCAGAAACCATTGCCTTTTTAATTGAAAGTGGTTTTGTACCATCCGTTTCAACGAAACTAATCAATTGTTTTAAATAATCAGGTGTGCCGCAATAAGCAGTAGGCCGATAATGATCAAGCGCTTGAATTTGTAAATCTCGCGGGGCACTGCCAACCGGTATGACAGGGCAACCAATTGCGCGCGCGCCACTATCAAAAATCCAGGCACCAGGTGTTAAATGATAAGAAAATGTATTAAAGATCACATCATCTTCGGTAAAGTTCGCAGCCTGAAGAGCCGAAACAACAGACCAATATTCTGCATTCATAAACCCCGGTTCATAAATAGGGCCCGGAGAAGCAAACAGATAGTCAGCTTCCTTTAAGCCGTCAGGTAAATGTCCTCCAAAGGGAGGTGCATTTGCTTGCAATTCAATGAGAGAATCCTTGCGAATGATCGGAAGTAATTCCAAACTTTTTCGATCATGAATATGTGAGAGATCAATATTTGCAAATGCTTTTTGGTAATAAGGAATATACTGAATGGTAGAAGTTAGTAAGTGATGCAATTGTTGATCTTGCGAAGCTGACCGTTCTTCATGAGAGCGGCGCTCTAACAAAGGAACATCAGTTTTTATATTTGATGCCAATGACATAGTGTCTCCTTTATTATAACCAGCGCTTGCGTCGTTTGAAAGATCGTAAGTTTTTGAAGCTTTTGCGCTCCCCACCACCGCCGAGATAAAATTCTTTAATATCTTCATTCTCCCGTAACTCATCTGCCGTACCATCCAGAACGATTTTTCCATTTTCCATAATGTAACCATGTTGAGCCACTTGCAGCGCCATCGCGGCATTCTGCTCAACCAAAAGAATGGAAACACCAAGTTCTTTATTTAGTCGTTTAATAATTGTGAAGACTTCTTTCACGAGGAGAGGCGACAACCCCATAGAAGGTTCATCCATAAGAATAAGCTTTGGTCTCGCCATCATGGCGCGTCCAATCGCAAGCATTTGTTGTTCGCCGCCAGAAAGGTAACCAGCCAAACCATGACGTTCTTTCAAACGAGGAAAATAAGAATAAACCAACTCAATATCATCTGCGACGTTAGATCTGTCTTTGCGAGTAAATGCCCCTAGTTTCAAATTCTCCAGGACTGTCATGTCCTGAACAATTCTACGTCCCTCCATAACTTGAAACACGCCAGAACGAACAATGTTTTCCGGGTCCATATGTTGTAGTTTTTTATCTTCAAATGAAATAGAGCCGCGCGTCACCTCTCCATCTTCACTTTTTAAGAGTCCGGAAATAGCCTTAAGGGTTGTTGATTTACCAGCACCATTTGCACCAAGCAGCGCAGTGATAGATCCTTTAGCAACCTGCAGGCTAAGACCGCGAAGCACTAAAACATAATCATTATAAACAACCTCAATATTATCTACTGAGAGAACGGTATCAGAGGCCTTGTCAGGACCAGCAGCACGGTCACTATCTTCATCAAGCTTAAGCATGAAAATTGCCTTTTAAAAAATTAAATAAAACAAGAAGTGTTGGCCTGCTCATGAGTTAAATGGCAGGCCAACAACACATCAGTCTTTAGAAACCAATCCAGTCATCACGACGTGGAAGAGTAACGTTAGTTTCAAGTTCAATCTTGGCTTTGCCATCAATAAGAGAACCTTTGTTGATAGATACAACAGTTGTTCCGCGGTGGTCAGTTGCTGACCATGTTGAAGGAAGGCAAACTTCTTCGAGACCAACAGGTACCCAGTCTTTCTTCACATACATGCCTTTTTTGATGTTTTCACCAGTTAGGCCACCATTAGCTTTTGCCCATTCCATGGCTTCTTTCATGTAATATACAGAGCAGATCGCACGGACATAGTGGTGTGTAGGTGTGATTGATTTATCATAGCTACCAGCTGCATGGATTTTACGAATAAGCCCCATACCTTTGGCTTTTGAATCCCAGAAAGGTGAAGCTGAAGGGAAGCGAAAATCTTTAGCACCTGATGCCTTAATTGTAAGGTGATCACCAGCCCAAACATTAGCAATGTAAGTCACATCAGTACCAACAGTGTTGCATGATTTTAGAAGTGAAATCACAGAACCGCCAAGGTTACCAATCCAGGCATATTGAGCGCCAGATTCTTTAATGGTCAAACATTGAGCTTTAAAGTCACCTGGTTTCAGTGGCACAACAATTGGTGATAGCACTTTAAATCCAAGTTCTTTTGCATAGAGTGCACAACCTTCTTTAGGTGCATTCGGATAAGGGTGGTTATCACCAGTATGCACAAATTTAGGGTCTTTAATTCCCTTAGCTTTTGCGTCAGATGCTGCCCATTGAACAAGAGCACGGCAACCATCAGTATAGCTAGGGCCATAAAAGAAGTTATAAGGAGCTGGTTTTTTTGTTTTTGGGTTTTTACCAGTTGGATCTGTTAGGTGACCAGAGTAAGACGCAGACCAAACAGGCACTTTATCTTTAGCAACAAACGTGATCAGAGCTTCAGTGTCACCAGTTCCCCAGCCTTGTAAAGCAACCATTTTCTTGCGTGATTTCCAGCGTTTGTAAGTCGCAATCGCAGCAGGCACTTTATAAGCATAGTCAACTTGCTCATATTCAATCTTGGTGCCACTAATGCCACCATTAGCATTAATATAGTCAAGAGCATCTTTAATGCCAGGACCATAGTGCTTGCCAACAAAAGCTGTTGGGCCAGTATAGTCAACTAAATTGCCGACAAAAATACTGTCAGCTTTAGCTGTGGTCACGCCAAGTGAAGCAACTGCAACACCTGCCGCTAATTTAACAATGGATTTCATATTTTTTCCTCCCAGTGGACAACATGAATGTTGAGATCTCCCTCAACTTTTTTAAAAGACGGGCCATAAGTAATTGACCCGTCTAAAGAACCTAATATGAGAACGGATAAAGCTTGATCGATTTGCGGATCTGACCACAACGATGAGCCAAACCATCCGGTTCAAAAATTAGGAAAAGAATAATGGCAGCGCCAATTGACATTTCTTTGATATAGGCTTTGCCAGATTCCAGCCCCGAGAAAATCGGAGCAGAACTAATAACGAGTGAAACAAGTGCTTCCATAACTTCTGGTAACAGAACAATAAAGACCGCTCCCATTATCGCGCCAGGTACAGAGCCAAGGCCGCCAATAATAATCATGGCAAGAAATTGAATAGAAAGAATGATGGTAAAACCTTCAGCTGATACATAACCAAGATAGTGACCAAACAAAGCACCACCAAGGCCAGCAAAAAAGCTGGAAATACCAAATGCAAGAATGCGGTATTTTGTGAGGTTAATACCCATAATTTCAGCAGAAAGATAATGATCTCTCACCGCAACCAAAGCACGCCCATCACGAGAACGTTTAAGGTTAGCAACGGCAATACAGCTAACAACTGTCCAGAACAATACCAGATAGAAAAAGCGAATATCAGTATCAAGAGGGATGCCAAAGAACATAGCTGTCTCAGCAACTGACCCAGAAGATCCGCCAGTAAACCAATTAGCCCTGGCAAAAAAGTCTTCCAAGATAAATTGAGAAGCTAAAGTGGCAATCGCTAAGTAAAGCCCTTTAATACGAGCCGCTGGTATGCCGAAAATCAAACCAACGGCAGTGGTCATAAGACCCGCAAGAGGAATGGTAATTAACACAGGGATCTCAGTCGTTGTGTTAAGCCAGGCAGAAGAAAAAGCGCCAAAGCCAAAAAATGCTGAGTGGCCAAGACTAATCTGACCGGTCATCCCGACCAAAACATTGAGCCCTAAAGCGGCAATGCCATAAATACCAACAAGAATGAGTAGGCTAATAATATACTCGTCAACCAGTAACGGTGAGCATAATAAAACCAACAAGCCAATAACACTCCAACGAAAGATCCACTTGGTCGGAAATAAAGATTGGTCTGCCTTATAAGTGGTGCGAAAATCACCGCAAGGTCTTAGTGAAGTTGAAGACATGTGTTCGCTCCCTTAAATGCGTTCAATATCTTTGGTGCCAAACAGCCCGTAGGGTTTGATCATCAAAACAATAATTAGAATGTAAAACGGTGCGATCGTATAAAGATTGCCCCAATGTAAATATTGGCCATCAACAAACTCAGCGCCATTTTCAAGCATCCCAATAATGACACCGCCGACAACAGCGCCAATGATTGAGTCAAGCCCTCCCAAAATAACAGCCGGGAAAACTTTAATGCCGATAAAGGCCAGAGCAGATGAAACTGAATTAACCAGACCAATCACAATGCCGGCTATGCCAGAAACAACAGCTGAAATTGCCCACGCCATAGCGAAAACGCTTTTCACCGAGATCCCCAAGCTTTGAGCAACCTGTTGGTCAAATGCCGTTGCACGCATTGCCAGGCCATAGCGTGAATATTTGAAGAAGTAGAAAAACCCGAGCATGATGAATACCGAAATGACAAGACTAAACAGATAAGCTGTTTCAATATTCAAACCAAACAGTTCTACGCTTTGTGTCTCAAACACTTGCGGAAAGGCCACCGCCGAATTGCCAAAAATCCAGTTCATTAGAGATTGGAAAAAGATAGATAAACCAATCGTCACCATAATCACCGAGATAATGGGTTCACCAATAAGAGGTCGCAACACAACCATCTGTAATATGATGCCAAAGATTGTCATGAAGACGAGAGTGAAAAGAAACGCAGCAGCAAAGTGCAGTTCCATATCAACAACAAGCCACAAGCAAACCCAAGCGCCAAGGACTAAAAACTCACCCTGAGCAAAGTTCACAACTTGAGTTGATTTATAAATGAGTACAAAGCACATCGCCACGACGCCATAAAGCATACCAACAACGACGCCATTAATTAATAATTGAGATAATAAAGACCAGTTCATAATATTACTCCGCCGCTTGCATTATTTGATCGCCAGATCCGGCAAGATTTTCCACTTCAAGAGTGGTCTGAATACGTTGCTTGGTTCCATCCTGGAACGTGATGGTCGTATCAATATCTACATGGCTTTGATCCGAATAAATCGTATCGATGATCTCACCATATTTTTCATTGATCACACTCCGCCGCACCTTACGGGTCCGTGTGAGTTCCCCATCATCAGGGTCAAGCTCTTTGTAAAGAAGTACAAATTTCTTGATCTGCTGCGCTTTTGGAAGCGTCTTATTAATTTCAAGAAGTTCTTTTCTAAGAAGTTTGTAAACTTCTTCGCGTGCAGAAAGGTCCGTATAAGTGGTAAAAGAAATGCGATTTTTCTCGGCCCACTTGGAAACAATCGAATAACGAATGCAGACCATAGCAGCCAGATAATCTCGCCCTGCTCCCAAAATCACAGCCTCGCCGATGTAAGGGCAAAACTTTAGTTTGTTTTCAATAAATTGAGGTGAGAATTTCAAACCTGAAGACATAACAGCCAGATCTGCAATGCGATCAATAACGACGAGATGCCCAGCATCATTATAATAACCGGCATCACCAGTATACATTATGCCATCACGCAAATCTTCTGCAGTGGCGTCTTCATTTTTGTAATAGCCCATAAAACGATTTCGGTTTTCAGAGATGATCTCGCCAATACCTTCTTCGTCAGGGTCTTTGATGGAAACTTTAATATCATCGGTAAATGGAATACCAACAGTGTCAAAATCCACATCATCTTTTTCATGAATAGTGTAGGCCCCCATCAATTCTGTCTGACCATAAAGCTGACGAAGTGGCACACCCATAGCTAGGAAGAATTTAAATGTATCAGGGCCGAGAGCAGCGCCGCCGGTTGCCGCTGATTTGACATTAGTAAGACCAAGGCGGTCTTTCAGTTGGTCATAAAGAAATTTTTGTGCAAGCCAGTCCGTTTTCCCAGCTTCAAAAGCTTTCATCCCTCTTTTGCTCAACCAGTTATAAAGTTTTTGGTTAATCCAGGAAGAGTCCATCATACGAGAATGCACATCAGCAGCAATTTGCTCCCAAACTCGAGGCGCAAACAAAACAAAATTCGGTCCTATTTCCCTGAAGTCAGACATCAGGGTTTCCCCTTCTTCAACAAAGTTGACAGTCATACGAGAGATCAGAGATTTCCCAAGAGCATAAATTTGTTCCATGATCCACGGCAACGGCAAATTCGAAACATACTCATCAGTTTCTTCCATCGGGGCGACAGATAAATAGTCATGGCAGTGCCGAACAAGCGCTGCCGCAGAAATCATAGCCAGCTTGGGATGACTGGTCGTACCTGAAGTGGTGCACAAAATGGCAAGTTTTTCACCATCAGTCTCCGCCACTTTATTTTCATACCAATTTTGATTGTGCTGAAGGAGGGTATCTCCCTTTTTGCGCAATTCCTCGAGGCTAATGAGCTTGCTATCTTCATATTTCCGCATTCCGCGCGGGTCTTCATAGACAATATATTCAAGCGACGTTAACCGATCACTGAGGTTCAGGAACTTATCAACTTGCTCTTCATCTTCTGCCAAAACCACCTTGGCTTGAGAATATTCAATTAAATAAGCAAGTTCGTCTTCCATCAAATCACGATATAACCCAATTGATATAGCGCCGAGAGAATGAATAGCTACTTCACCTGCAACCCAGTCAGGGCGGTTGTCACCAATAAGTGCCACCACATCATCACTCGCCACTCCAAGAGTGCTAAGACCAGCTGCAATTCGTTTTGCATTCCGGTTATAATCTTCCCAGGTTTGGCTTTTCCAAATTCCGAAGGTTTTTTCACGAAGAGCTGTTTCTGAACCAAAGTTTTCAGCGTTATGTAATAAAAGTTTTGGAAGAGTGTCTAAGTTAGGATCAAAAGCCATTATGCGTACTCCTCAATTTCAACACCGAGATAAGCTTTCTGCACATGTTCATTTTCCATAACTTCGTCAGGCAATCCTTCACACACCTTTTGTCCAAAATCCAAAACCATCACACGATGAGAAATATCCATAACAACTCCCATATCATGCTCAATCATAATCACCGTCATGCCCCACTCTTCATTGAGGTCAATGATAAAGCGAGCCATATCTTCTTTTTCTTCTTGGTTCATGCCAGCCATTGGCTCATCTAACAAAACTAGCTTTGGTCGTAACGCTACAGCACGCGCCAGTTCAACACGTTTGCGCAATCCATAAGAAAGCGTTCCGGCAACAGAGTTCCGGATATGCTGGATTTCGAGAAAATCAATGACATCTTCAATTTCACGGCGATGGTCGAGCTCTTCAGTTTGAGCGCCAAGCCAATAAGCCATGCCTGTAAGAAAATTGTTTTTCAATAAATGGTGTCGGCCAACCATAATGTTTTCAAGCACCGTCATGTGCCCGAAAAGAGCCAGGTTTTGAAATGTGCGGCCAATTCCCAAATCAGCTCTGTGATTGGGTTTCAAAGGAATAAGGTTTTTTTGATTCTTGCCAAATTTAATTGTTCCCTGTTGCGGCTTATAGCGCCCAGAAATACAATTCAACATTGACGTCTTACCCGCTCCATTGGGGCCTATAATAGAAAAAACCTCAGCTTCTTTAACTGAAAAATCGACATCTTTTAGTGCCTTTAAGCCGCCAAAAGACAAATTAATATTATCGACGCTTAGTAGCATCCCAGTATGTCCTCCCAATAGCATTTCTTAATGAATGCTTTCGTTTCATTGACTATGCCGGAGTGACGTTGCATTAAAATTTCACAATTGTTACGATTTGTTGCGCTAACCAAATAACGGCTCATTTCTTCGAAAATTAGTTAGAAAATTTTTAGGTAATGAAAAATTTTAAAACTGATTGCCATCTCCAATTTTATCCCATTATAATTCAATAACTCGTCAAAAAGTATAATAATGCGAGCTTGTGTTTAATTGGGAGGATATATGCCATCACTCTGGCAAAATGACGGTGCTTTAACCGAGCAAGATATTTCACTAATTGAAAGTGGCTTAAACCTGATCCAGCAAGGGGTAACCATCTATGACTCAAATCTAGAACTGGTAGCCTGGAACCGTCGTTTTGTAGAAATATATAGCCTTCCCAATGGTTTAGTTAAAAGAGGGTCAACCTTTGAAGACGTTGTGAAATTCCTGGCAACCAAGGGAGAATATGGACCTGGTGACATAGACAAACTAGTCGAAGAACGGGTGAACAGAGCCCGTATGTTCGAGCCTCATTATTTAGAACGAAAACGCCCGAACGGAACAAGCATTGCCGTAGAAGGACATCCCTTAAAAAACGGAGGATGGGTTGCGGTTTATACGGACGTAACGGCGCAAAAGAATCAAGAAGAGTTATTAAAAGAGCGATCAGAATTTTTATCTGATCGATTATTACAAGATTCTGCCCGTCTTTCCGAAACCAATAGACAACTCTTGGCAGCAAACCGGGCTTTGGAAGAAGTGAAATATGCTCTTACTGCATCTGAAGACCGGTTGCAGGTTATAAATAAATCCCTTCCAGCACACATTGCCTATTTAGATCGAAATTTAGTTTACCGCTTTTCTAATTTGAGATTACCTGAAATTTGGGGGATTCCGAAAAACAGCGCAAAAAAAGAAGTTGTCGGTGAAAAAATGGAAGATATTTTTCCAAACGATATTTTCACTTACCTCAAACCATTTCTGGAACAATCCTTAGGCGGAGAAACCATATCAACTGAATATGATAACCCCACAGAGGCTCAGCCAGATCACGCTGTGAGAGTTATTTTTACACCAGAAAAAAATCAGAAAGGCGAAGTCATCGGTCTTTTTGTTCTGTCGACTGATATAACTGATCAACGCAAAGTCGCAAATTCAATCATTAACGCGCAACGTTTAGAGGCAGTAACTCAATTAACAGGCGGTCTGGCCCATGACCTCAATAACATTCTGACCATTGTCCTTGGAAATTTATCGCGATTACATGAGCAGTTAGGTGATAGTGAGGATGATGACGCTGAAAACACAATTATTTCAACCAAAAAAGCAGCGCGAAGAGCAGCTCGGATTATGGAAAGTTTGGTTGCCTTCTCAAGACGCCGAGCTCTAGAGCCACGGGCAACAAATGTAAGCCGCGTTCTTCGAGAGCTCTATGGTCTGGCTGTTCCTAATCTACCGCCAAGCATCCAGTTAAATTTAGAAATGCCAGATGCATCAATGACAGCCTTCATCGATGAAAGTGCCTTTCAGGATGCTGTTATCAATCTATTATTTAACGCAAGAGATGCACTTCCAGGAGGGTACGGAAAAATAGAAATAGCCCTAACAGCAGAAAAACCAGACAGTTTAATCGTGACCATATCTGATAATGGTCACGGCTTTGATGACGAAATGCTTGAAAATGCCTATCAACCTTTTTTTACCACAAAGGAAAGAGGTGCTGGCACAGGGCTTGGCCTCTCAATGGTTCAAGGTTTTGCGCTTCAATCTGGCGGTGATATCTGGATTGAAAGTGAGTTGGGAAAAGGGGCAAAAGTCCATCTAAAACTGCCTGCAATGAACATTGGCCAAGAAGATATTGTGATCAAAGAAGATAAAGATGTATCAACTTTGAAAATATCTAGTACTATTGGCCCAATATTGGTAGTAGAAGACCAGGCAGATATCAGGGAAAATATACGCTATGTACTTAGAAATGCAGATCTAACAATCATAGAGGCAGCCTCAGGCGCCGAAGCATTAGAAATATTGAATGTTGTAGAAGAAATTGAATTGGTGATCTCAGATATCACAATGCCAGGGTCTATTAATGGCCTAGATCTCGCTAGAACAACGAAAAAAATACTCCCCGATATGAAAATCATACTGATGAGTGGTTTGGCTGAGACAGATCAAATTTGGTGTGATGCCGTCAAGGAATTTGAGACATTGAGGAAACCTTTTGATAATACAAAATTACTCAACACCATTCACCAATCATTGACAAACTAAATCGTATAACTGTTTTAAATATAATACTAAAAATAAATGGTCAGAACCCAAATGGTAGACAATAAAAACGATAGCCATGTAGCTATAATAGAAGATGATCCAGATATCTCAGCTCTGTTGCAAACATCATTGCAGCAAGACGGCTTTCGCACGTCGAGCTTTGGTAATGGAGCGTCTTTCTTAAGTGTTCTGGACAAAATCAAGCCTGATGTGTGTCTTGTTGATTTAGGCTTGCCTGATCAAGACGGTATGAAATTAATGGACGCCATCATCTCCTCAACCCAGGCAGCTACAATCATCATTTCAGGTCGGTCTGACGCAGATGAAAAGATAACCGCCCTAAAATTAGGGGCCGATGATTACGTTGTAAAACCCTTCGAGCCAAATGAAGTTGTAGCCAGGGTGCATGCCGTACTGCGAAGAACAAGGCGAACAATCGCCTCGGAAAAATCAAATGTGATCGCTGCTTTCGGAAATTGGGAAATAGATTTCAACACCTATAAATTGAGTTGGGTCGGGGAAGTTCTAAAAGAAACGCAAACAATTTATCTCTCTCACGGAGAAGCGGCAATTTTAAAGATTTTTGTCGACAATCCCAACCGGCTTCTTTCAAGGTCTCAAATCCTTGATCAGATCACGGATGATCCGGATTTAAACTTTGACCGAAGTGTAGATGTAAGAATTTCAAGGTTGCGGTCAAAACTAGAAGATGACCCAAGAAATCCAGTGTTGATCAAAACAGTTTATGGAGCCGGTTATCTATTTGTAAGTCAGGTTATCTGGAGTTAAGTCTTGATGATATGTTGAGCGTCATTGTCAAAAATCAATTAATAACAGCAAAGAGTTTTTACGCAGAGTTCAAACCAACGACTGAATTTGATGGTTTTGTTGAGAGCATCTATTGCTTGAAAGATGAGGGCGATTTAACAAATATCAATCAAACGATTTTTGCCTCAAATACCACAGACCTAACGTTCTATTATCCTGATGCTGTAAAAACTCCCTCTTTAAATGAAACTTTTTCATATCCCAAAATATCCATCAAAAAACCAACAAGCAGTCATAAAAAACGGAATGAAAAATTTTCAGGATGGCTCTTCGGTGTTAGGTTTAATTATGCATGTGAAAACGCCTTAAAACACATATCTCCGCAGATTTTGAGTAGTGCCATCCAAGCTCAAAAACAAATAATGATAGAAGAGGGGAGTTTTAATCAATGCCCATCTTTGTTCTCTCAATTATGTCGTGAAGTGAAAAATAGACTAATCAATTCAAATGCTTCTATAGAGATCTCTTTAAAAGAACTTGCGCCGCTTTATGAAGGTGTTGGGCAAAATATCCGCACACAAGACCTTGCAGACCACCTCTCTATTTCTCAAAGAACATTACAAAGAAAAACAATAACAACTTTTGGCTTAGCCCCTAAAAAGTTATTGACGATAAAGCGGTTAAAACATGTGCTTTCAAATGTCCTTCACTCTTCCGATAAACTTCAATCACCTGATTTTATCCATGAGCTCATAGGAAGTGATTATGTTGATCAATCGCATTTTAGCAAAGAGTTTAAAACAATTGTCGGGAGGCCACCTGGCGAATTTTCTAAAAATTGGACAGACGCAATAAAAAACATGCGTGTCCAAATTTTACAAGACAACCATAAGGATGACAATTTAAGAACTCTATTCTGGAAATGAAAACCCAAAAGAATGGAAAGTGCAATATGTCAAAAGCCTTCACCCCTCAGGATGAAAATTTTAAAGCGCGCGTTCAGAATAGTTTTGACCGCCAACAATGCATGGCCAGCCTGAACATAACCATGAGCAAAATTGAGCCGGGCAAAATCGAACTCTCTATGCCCTTTAATCAATTATACACACAACAACATGGTTTCATCCACGCAGGCATCATCACAACCGCTTTAGATAGTGCTTGTGGTTACGCAGCCTTTACCTTGATGGACCCAACAGCTGCCGTTTTAACTGTGGAGTTTAAAACAAATCTCTTATCTCCCGCAAAAGGGGATAACTTTCAGTTCGAAGCAAACGTGATCAAACCAGGAAGAACTATAACAGTAGCAGAAGCCAAAGCATTTGCGTTGCAGGGTGAAGAGAAAAAACTTATCGCTTCAATGACAGGCACACTCATGGCTCTATCAGAACGTACTGATATCAAGCATTAGAAATTAATGGTCTTAGCCAAAGAACTGGAACAACAAAACCAAATTAATAACAAACAAAATTAATGAAACGGTCTTCCAAAAAGCGATTGGGTTTTTCTCAATTAATGGGATATGGCTTTCATTTAAAAATTTGGGATTAGGTTTGTAAAGGTCCTGTTCAAATTCTGAAAGGGTATCATACCGAAACGAAGGGTTGCGCCGAACAGCTTTGCGGAGCGCAGCAGAAATCCAATATGGAATATCATCACGGTGGTGATGGGCAAGGGTATGTTTTAACTTGTCGACGGCCCCCTTCGTTGCAAACCCCTTCCCGAAAGGGAGTTTGTGGCACAGCATTTCATAAGCCAAAACACCAAGTGAATAGATGTCAGCTTTGTTGCTTGGTTTCACGCCCAAATGATATTCGGGCGCTGTATAATCAACCGTGCCGCGCATTTGCAAATCATCTGACCGTGTAATTTCCTCTAAGCCCGCAACCCAAGTCGAGCCAAAGTCAACCAGTTTCACAACACCATTTTTATCAATCATGATATTGTCTGGCTTAAGGTCTTGGTGCAGCATTTCTTTGCGATGAAAAGCTCGCAAACCTTTAGCAATTTGAACAATAATCTCACGCACTTCATGCACTGTTGGCTCAGGATTATCATTCATCCATTGAGCAAGCGTAGTGCCTTCAATATGTTCCGTTGTGTAATAAAGAGCACGTCTTTGCCCAGCCGGTTCAATCACCTTTACAACATGATCCGAATTAAGCGAACGTCCAATCCACTCTTCACGAGTAAAGTGCTCAATATATAAAGGGTCATCTTCAAAATTTACTGAAGGTGTTTTTAAAACAACACGTTGTCCGGTCGCTTCAATAGCAGCCAAATAAATCTGTGTTTTGTTACTTGCATGCAAAAGCTTGATGATTTCATAGCCCTCAAACTTTGCTCCAGGCTCAAGATCAGGAGGGAAGGGCAATGAGGCCAAAATAGTCTGCCGGGAATTCGCATCGGCTTCACCAACTTTAGTCACCCTCACAATCTGGCAAGTCACATTGTCTTCGCTGCCATTCTCTATGGCGAGTAGAGAAAGGGCTTTCGCAACATTGTTTAAATCATCTTCTTTTTGAATGGTTGAAATGATCTCTTGCGAGCTAACAAAATCATGAATGCCATCCGTTGTGAAAATAAGAATGTCATCATCTCTAAGGGGGAGAGATTTATAATCGATCTCTAATTCAGGGTCGATCCCAAAGGCACGAGAAAGCACTTCCTCACTGCGAGAGAGCCGTGTGCGATGTTCATTGGTCAAAGGCTCAACGGAACCTTGCCGTAATAGCGAAATGCGACTGTCCCCCGCGTGAAAGATATAAGCAATACCAGATTTGAGAACCAAGCCAGAAAATGTGCTAACCATGCCTCGGTCAGATAAATATTGTGTTTGACCTTGTCCATAAAGCCAGCGGTTCGTTGCATTGAGCACACGTGCAACTGATGTCTGAACAGTCCAGCTGTCATGTGTGGAGTAATAATCCATCAAAAAGCTTTTGATACAGCTTTCACTGGCTTCTTTCGCCGCTTCACTGGTGCTCATGCCATCGGCAATCGCCATGGCAATTCCCTTGTTCATCAGCAATGGGGGCTCTGGCATAACAACACCGTATGAATCATCATTACGGTCCTTCAAGCCTTTGTCAGAATATTGGCCGATAGAAATTTCAGGAAGTCTCATTTAAATCGGTCTCCATTCTTCCAAAACTCTAAATCTATTGTGAGGAACAAAATAGCTTATTTGGAAAAAGGCCCGCATTCAATCAAAGTGCGGGCCTTCTTTCAGTTTATCGTAAATAGGCTATCTACATGTTAAGTGACGTCAATCATCTGCACAGAGCCATCAGGCATCACTTCAGCCATCTGACCTTCAGGTTCTTTCAAGAAGAAGAACGTAATAATGAAGGTGAAAATAGCCGCTGCAGCAATCACAAGGAAGAAGATTTGCGGCTCAACAAATGAAAGCACAGTTAAGAAACAAACCGCTCCCACATTACCATAAGCTCCTACCATACCAGCAATCTGACCGGTCATCCGGCGCTTAATTATCGGAACCATGGCGAATACTGCCCCTTCACCGGCTTGCACGAAGAACGAGCAACACATGGTCATGACAACTGCAAGAGGCAGCCAGAATTCAGAATTAATCTGAGACATACCAAAATAACCAACTGTCAATCCAGCAAGTAGAATAAGCAAAGTTTTCCGGCGTCCATACTTATCTGAAATATAACCACCACCCGGACGCGCCGCCAGGTTCATAAAGGCATAACCAGAAGCAAGCAATCCAGCAAGAACCTGACTAAGACCAAATGTATCTTTAAAGAACAACGGCAACATAGATACAACCGCCAACTCAGATCCAAAAGTAACCAGGTAAGCAAGGTTCAGAACAGCCACTTGGCGGAACTCATATTTGTGTATGTCATCAACTTCAGTTGTGAAAATATCCTTGTTAATGCGGTATGCCTGGAAGACCTGATATGTATATAAAAGCACAAGAACGCCATAAATAACCATTTCGCTCGTTCCATCAATCATCTTTAAATTCGACGGGCCAAGTTTCCAAGTGAGTACAGCCAGAGCTAAAAGTAATGGAGCCTGCATGATGATATATAAGAAGAAGTCACCTTTACTGGTCACTTCAAGTGCACCAGCTTTCTTTGGCTTGAAGTATGTCGCACCCTTAGGTGTGTCACTAACTGAAAATAAATAAATAACACCATAAATAATCGCAATCACACCAGTCGACGCTACAGCATAACGCCACCCATCATCACCGCCATAAAAAAGAGCAATGGTCGGAATAGACATCGCAGCAGCGGCTGAGCCAAAATTACCCCAGCCCCCATAAATGCCTTCAGCAATACCAACTTGTTTGGCGGGGAACCATTCACCAACCATACGAATGCCAATCACAAAACCAGCGCCGACAAAGCCAAGTAAAAATCGTGTAATAGCCAAGGTCTGAAAATCTTGCGCGAAGGCAAAGGCCAAACATAACAAACCAGAAAGAGTGAGCAGTGAACTATAGGTGATGCGAGGACCAAAACGATCAACAGCAATACCAATAGCGATGCGCGCTGGGATGGTGAGGGCAACGTTTAAAATAAGAAGGGCCTTGATGTCTTGATCAGACAAGTCAAAGGTCTCTCGAATAGATGAGAGTAAAGGCGCAAAGTTAAACCAGACATAGAAGCTGATAAAAAATGCAATCCAGGTTAAGTGCAAAGTTTTAATCTTAGGCTCAAATGAAAACAGATTAAGACGTGTGGAAGAGGTCTCAGACATTTTATCTCCAACGAAAGAGGGCCGCCCGAAAAATAGGCAAGCAGCTAAATTATGGTCACTCTTTCGCAACCCTTATGCCAACTCTTAAAAATTGATAAATTTGAAGAATTTTACAAAAAGCCCGCAAAATAATCACCCTGAACGAATTTTATGCAGCTTTTACACTGGAAACAGCCTTGAAACCTGCCCGTTTTTTAACCAGAGCCTATATTTTGTGCGCAATTATTCATCAATGAGTGAAAGAGTAGAACCCTGAGTTTTAATGAAAAAGATCAAATAAGAGACGTAAAATTGTTCATTATTTTCAGTCATTCAGAATGACTTGGTCATAGATAAATCGGATTTGATCTCGTATCCAGCTATGAACAGGATCATTATCAAAACGTCTGTGCCAGTTGAGGCTGATATCAGCAAGTTCATAGTCGATTGGGGGCTCTGAAAGGGCCAAGTCAAAAAAATTAGCGCAGCGCTTTGCAACATATGTCGGAAGTGTTGCTATATAAGGTGTGCCTTTAAGGATGAAAGGAACGGACGCAAAATGTGGCGTTATATATGAAATTTTCCGTCGTTCACCTGAGGCAGCTAAAGCATCATCAATCCAACCGCTTCTCTCTCCATTAAAACTCACTAGCAAATGTTCAGCTTCTAAAAAATCTTTAAGACGAATAGGGGAAGTCAGAGATAGAACTTTGGGGTCATAGACTGTTGTAAAAGAGGCTTGGCTGATGACTTCATGCATAGCCCATTTAGGTAGGTTACGGTAATGAGAAATTGCAATGTCGATTTTTTGGGCCTCAAGTAAATCGACGACTTGATACAGATCAGCTCGATGGACTGATATTTCTATGCCAGGAGCGAGCTTTGATAAATGAGGCAAAAGCTCTGGCATTAGTGCCATCTCCATATCATCATACATGCCTAGTCTAAATTCAATTTTGACTGTTGCTGGGTCAAAAGGTGCAATGGGGCGAAGCGCAGATTGTAAGTTTTCAAGAGCAGGTTCAATGATGTCATAAAGGTCTTCAGCCCGCTTACTAGGAGTTAGTTGCCCCTTTTCACGTATGAATAAAGGATCATGGAAGACAATTCTCAATCTCTTGAGAGCCATGCTAACGGCAGGCTGGCCAAGATAAAGTTTTTGCGCAGCAACAGTGACACTCCTTTCCTTCATAAGGGAGGAAAAGATTAAAAGCAGATTGAGGTCAATTTTTCTAAGTTCATTTTCGTTGATCATTGAAATCAACACTATCAATTTCAATTATGTTTGTCATTCCGATAATTTGATCATCTACCAAATCAAATTTATAGGAAATGGCGATGAAACATAAAATAGCCTTTGCGTTAACACTACCTCTTTTACTAAGCACAACTCCCTCTTTGGCAGATGATATTAAAGCCCTAACCCCAAAAGGTATGGAATGGACCAAAGAATATAAAATGTCACCAGGTCTAAAAGTTGGCAATACGGTTTACCTTTCTGGAAACACAGCGCAGCCAACAAATCAATCAAAAGAAGCTTTAAAAGCCGCTTACGTGACGATGTTTAATAATGTCGAAAAAGTCTTGAACGAAGCTGGTTTGAGTTGGGCAGATGTAATTGACATGACAAGCTTTCACACAGACTTAGAAGGCCAAAAAGAAATTTTCCTAAAAGTCCGCTCAAAATATTTACAAAAAGAACCCTATCCTACCTGGACCGCAATTGACGTTGATCGCCTATGGGAAAAAGAATTCGTTACAGAGATTAAAATCGTGGCAAGGGTGAAAAATTAATGGAACAAAACATCATAACGCCAGCAGAAATTGTAAACAAATGGTATGAAACCAGGGATCCAGAACTATTCCATGAAGATATTCTATTTCATGTCTGCAGCACCTATCCTTTAAGTGGAGTTTATAAAGGAAGGCGTGAAGTCTATGATAATTTTTTTGCTAAACTTATTCCTATGTTTGAAAGTTTTTCTCTTGAAAGAGATGTGGGGCTAAGTGAAGGGGAAAAAGTAGTGATCATCGGGCGATATATAGCGAAGCTTTCACCAACATCAGAGATATTAGAAATCCCCTTTACTCATCTCTGGACAGTGCATAAAAACCTTATCACTTCTATCAAGCAGCACGCAGAAACTGGAATTTTAGATAGAGCTTTTCTTAAAGCAGTATAACAAATTAGCTCGAGAGAGAGTAATTACTTTCTCTCGATTACTGAGCTAATTATAGAGATAGTATATCAATGTCTTACTGTACATCTGTAATAATGAATATTTGGCGTGCAAATTGCTTATTTTAATAGAACCGCAATTTTAAACACGGAGTTCTGCTCATGCAATTGCACACAAACACTTTTAATATCCATCATTATCAATCGCCTACGTCTAAAAAAACAATTTCACCGACTGATTTGCAAAAAAACAAAGCGGAAAAATTTTCTATTCATGAGGAAAATATTTCCCAGTCAAAGGAAAAACCAGCATCTCCGTTGGTAACGAATGATGTTCAAAACACACTATTGGCTTTGCAAGAAAAACAGAATGCCAGCCAGTCCGTTATTTTAAGCACCTCTAAAGGGGCACAAGAAATAAACTTGGACGAATATTTCTCACCTAATCCTCAAAAAGAGAGAATAAATCTAGATGATATTCCGCTACTTTTACCAAATGCCGAGAACTTAAAAGCCCTGACGGCCCATGCCGAAGAGCGGTTTAATGAGTTGTTAGAAAAATATAACATCCCGCACGCCCCAGAAGAGATTACTTATAATAGTGAAGGAAAAATTATCCTCCCCTCTGATTACCCATATTCGAAAGAGCTTAAACAGGCTTTAAACGAAAATGAGGGAATTGATAGAGAATTACGAACGCTGCATGCTCTCACAAGTCACTATACCGAATTGCAAAAGTCTTTCGCGTTTCATGAAGAGTTTATCAAGACAGAAACAAGGGCAGAGGCAGACGCAATCGTCGCGAAATATAGTCATTTGTTTGATGACAATCGTCGCTACTCCAAGACAGCGCTGTCATTTTCTGAAGATGGAATAAAACTGCTTTCGGATGGAAATGAACTTAGATTGAATTGAATTATCAACGATCAAAAGGTCCAAGTAACAGAGAGGAGGTTTTAGAGGATGGTTCTAACTCAGAGCCGCAGTGCATTGGGTTGCAGGGGGGGGAGCAAAGTGCAAACAAAAAATGGCGGAGAGAGAGGGATTCGAACCCTCGAGACGGTTACCCGCCTACACACTTTCCAGGCGTGCGCCTTCGACCACTCGGCCACCTCTCCTATCATTTTAAAACCCGATCAAAAAATACGGACCAAAATAAACCATGGCTAAATAAAAACCAGACTTACGGTCTCATAAATGCTACAGTGACAAAAATGCACTACGCAAACGCAAATTGGCATGGGATATGCAGAGTTTGGCATTGAGTTGTGCATTAGTTGTGTAATAGGCACGGATTTTTAAACTTCGAAATGCATGCAGATGAAAATTTTAATTCTCATTAAGAAATTGAGAGTTTCATCAAACAAAATGTATTTCGAAACTGGGACTATACTCATGTCGAGCTGAGACGCAAGAACGACTTTGAAAAAAATGAGTTAACACACTCTAAATTATGTAAAAGCCATATTAAAACGCATAAAAATAATTGTGTTCAAAAATAGACAAGAGAGAGAGACTCAGAAATAGTAGATTTTATTCACAAATAATTTTTTAAGAAGATTAGCAACATGTTCATATTAAGAATAGTTGGATTATGGATATTAATCCTTGGTTTTATAGCGTTGGTCTACGATGGCACGAAAACCATGGCAAATGACGGTAATATTTCGATTACTTCACTTGGAGGCCATTGGACGGCTCTAAATGAGGCGAGTTTCAAATTTCTGGAAAATCTAATTAGTACCAGTCTCCACCCACTTGTTTGGGATCCTGTTTTTCAGTGGGCATTTTTATTACCAGCCTGGTTTGCTTTAGGTCTTGTTGGTAGTTGGCTTTATTGGATCGGCCGTAAGCGCAAAAAGATAGAAATATTTCTAAATTAAGCTCTAAAGCCTAAATCATTCCGCCCCAGAACCGATATCGATTTTGGCCAGCGCGGTTGTTTGTGGGCAACTGAAGCGCAGATAAAAAAACGCGGTTGTTTTATGCGGATGTGTAGTGCATATCTGGAGCAAAGAAAATTCAACCTGAAGTACCACTAAACAGCGCGGTTGCTTGTGGGCAACCTGAAGCGCCACTAAAAAAGGGTGCCTTAAAATTAAGGCACCCTTTTTTATGAGTAGTTTTAAAATGGATTAATCAAACAAAGCGTCAATATCATCTTGATTGGCAATGCTTTCTTCATCCATTAAAGCTGGGCCATTGAGAAGAGCATTATCCCCCTGACGGCTTTCCAATTCTTCAGCAGAGATGCCAAGGAACTTATCTGGGCCACCCCAAATTTCAATCATCTTGAGTATTCGAGCTTCAATAAAACAAAAGGTCTTAACAACCTTGGTAATGCGTTGGCCGGTTAAATCCTGAAAGTTACAGGCTTCAAAAATACCAACGGTCTGCTCTTGAATTTCACAAGCTAACGCTTGCTGAGACTCATCCTGTAAGCTAGCAACAAGGTTGCCTGCATTGGTCTCAACAGTTTCAGCAGCATGAAGAATATTGTTTGTTGCTTCTTCTGTGCCTTTTACAATCAAGCTCAACTCTTCAGCCGCGCGAGCCATTTCATGGCCATCAGCACCGCTTTCTTTAATTGTCATGATTTGTGTTTTTGTATCATGAATGGCCTTGTAAATTTCGCCCATCTCATGTCTGAGTTGGTTTAACTCTTCACGCTTTTCTTCAACTTCATCAGTGAGTAAATTGCTCACTTTTTCAGAATTGCCCCCATCACCCTCTTTAAGGCTAACGCCTTGTGAAATTGATTTTTGCAGAACACTCAAGGCATCCATAATTTCTTTATGACGCTTATCATTATTATCTTCTTCAAATGACTGTTCATCATTTGGGTCTATGTAGCGTTCAATACGAAAAGCCCGACTCATGAGGTTAAATCTCCCAAAAACTTAGTAAGAGATTAACAATAGTCACAAGAATCCTAACAAGAAGTTCATTCGTGGTCAGATTCAGGCCATAAAAAGGCATAAAAGCTCAAAATTGTGGCTAATTTTATAAAAAAAGTTTAATTTTTGGCATTAGAGCACAATCTAACCGGAGCAAAGCGAGGATCGGAAGAATTGTACGGCAAAACAAAAAAGTAGAGCATGTCTTTTGAATTCAAAACAAAGTGACAGTCTCTAGTGACCTGTTTCAGCAGTTTTGAGGCGATCAACACGATGCTGAAGGTGTTCAACGCCTTCAGGGCAAGGGCCACCATAAGCCCAATCGAGAAGTTCAACAAAATGAACAACCGGTGTATCTGAATGATGAGACATCTGAGTAAGGCAACCAAGATTGCCTGTCGCAACGATATCAGGCTTTACTCGTTTAATATGTTCAGCTTTACGAGTGCCAAGAGATGTAGCGATTTCAGGTTGTAGAATATTATAGGTACCAGCCGAGCCGCAACAAATATGGGGCTCATCCAATGCCATAACAGTAAAACCAGCATTTTGTAAAAGTTCAAAGGGCTGGTGAGTGAGGCGTTGCCCATGCATCATAGAGCACGGCATATGAACAGCGATTTTAAGGTCAGTCCACTGTTCAGTAGTTCTCAAATCATAATCAATAAGAAATTCACTGATATCAAAAACCTTGTCAGTGAATTTTTTAACTTCCTCTGCAATTCCCTTTTGTTTTGATAAGAGGTGATCATAATCTTTCACAGATGTACCGCAGCCAGATGCATTCATGACGATCCCGTCAATTGGATCATCGTCTTCAAGAGCTTGCCAAGCTTTGAAGTTGCGCATAGCGTGGTCAATCGCTTCCTTTTCACGCCCCATATGTTGATCCATAGCACCGCAACATCCTGCGTCTTTTGAAATCACAACTTCAATGCCTTGGCGTGCCATCAAGCGGATGCTTGCATCATTTATTGCTGGGCGAATGACTTTTTGAGCGCAGCCAGTCATTAAGAGAACCCGTTTTAATTGAGGGCCTCTTGGCCGCGCGATGCCGCCACCTTTAAATTCTGCGGTACGCTTAGCGCGCTTGGGTAAAAGCTCTAGCATGGCGACAATTTCTTTAAATCCCATCTTAGCAATGAGGGAGCGAAAGGGGCGCGCTAAAGAACCAAGTGTTAAAGAAAGAGATAATCGTTTCGGATAAGGAAGAGTTTCGCTCAAAAGGCGGCGGATAAATCTTTGTTTTAGTGGGCGATGACCTCTGGTCTCAATTTCTTTTCGGGCCAAATCCGAAAGGTGCATATAGTCAACACCAGAGGGACAAGTCGTCATGCATGAAAGACACGTCAGGCAACGGTCCATATGGGTTGTGAGAGATTGGTCGGGTGCAGCCCCTGTTTCCAACATCTCTTTAATCATATAAATCCGGCCACGAGGGCTATCACGCTCATCGCCTAAAACAACATAGCTTGAGCAAGTCGCTGTGCAAAGGCCGCAATGAACACACCGCCGTAAAATGTCATTGGCAAGCTGCGTGTCAGAGTTGCGAAGCTGGCGTTTCGTAAATTCAGTTTTCATTAATTAAACCCCGTCATACATGCGGCCTGGGTTAAGCACACCAGCTGGATCAAACATCGTCTTCAAGCCCTTGGTCAGTTGCATATGCGCTGGGTCAAGAGGGTGAAATGGACTAACTGGTTGATTGGCATCTTCACCAGGGTAAATCAAAGTGGCATGACCGCCTGCTTGTGCGATAATTCTACGAATGTCACTGCTTCCCATATCAGCAACGCCGCGGGTTGAAATCCATAACAAACCGCCGCCCCAATCATATGAAATTTGGCTATCAACGAGTTTCTTAATTTGACGCGCAGATTGAAACGCCCGATGAGGAGACGTCGATACGCGCCAGATAGCATCTTCTCGGTTAACAAGAAAAGCAAGTTGGCGCATGTTCTGCCAAAATAACTTGCTTTCAGGTTCATCAATGTAGAAAAGTTCACCAAAAGCTGAAAGAAGCTCTCTAATTTTTTCGCTTCGATAGGCAAGTGATTTCGGTGTGTTTTCAAGCCGAATGGCAGTCACCGCTTTATCCTGAACATAAGTTACACCTTCAAGACAAGGAAAAGCATGGTTTCTATTTAAGTGTACAGCTCCAGAAACTTCAAATGGTGTTGCAATAGCTGAGCGTAAGGCTTCAAGCGCAATATCCTCTTCAAGGCCATAGAGAAACAACGTGCATTCAGAAGGCGGTGTTGGCAACAGCTTAATCGTAACTTCAGTCATCACCGCTAAAGTGCCCCAACTGTTAGCCATTAATTTAGTGAGATCATAGCCCGCAACATTCTTCATTACACGGCCACCAGATGAAAAACTTTCACCGCGGCCATTAATGGCTTTAACTCCAATAAGGTGGTCTCTTGCACTGCCCTTTAACAGACGGCGCGAGCCGGAAAAATTGGTGGCAAACAAAGCCCCTATGGTGCCATAGCCTGGCTCTGTTTCAAAAAGTTTTGAAAAGTCGAGATACTCAAAAGGCAGATGTTGACCATAGCCCTTAAGTTCTCGTTCAACTTCAGCAATTGGTGTACCAGCCCTGGCTGAAAGTACCAATTCACTTGGCTCATAAAGAGTGACTTCACTAAAACGGCGCATTGTAAGAGGGGCATTCTTTTCAGAATATCGCCCAATCATTCGTTTTGTTCCGTGACCTAAAATCTCAAGAGAAGTTCCCTTGTCCTTGGCATCAAGGATCATATCTTTCAAATCCCGGTCAACAAGGGGGGTCAGCATGTCTTGCATGTTAAGCAGTCTCCCCATCAGATGATGAGCTCTCATCACGGCGAAAGGTCTCGGCAAGTTCTAGGGGGAAAACTTTATCAGGATTGAGCACCCAGTTAGGGTCAAATAATAATTTAACACGCATCTGGTTGATCAAATCGGTTTCAGAAAACTGCAAACTCATCAAGTCTCTCTTTTCAAGCCCAACACCATGTTCACCGGTGATACAACCACCAGCCATAACGCAAAGCTCCAAAATTTCGGCACCACATTTCTCAACTCTTTGAAATTCTCCCGTACGATTGGCATCATAAAGAATAAGAGGATGCAGGTTGCCGTCACCAGCATGAAAAATATTAGAAACCTGGAATTTATAAGAGTTGCAAATTTCCGTAATTTTAGAAAGAACATGCGACAGTTTTGATAAAGGAATAACCCCATCCATGCATAAATATTCTGAAATACGTCCAATCGCGCCAAAAGCAGATTTCCGTCCAAGCCAAATGGCTTCGGCTTCTTCGGCGGTGCCTGCTATTCGCTTGTGAACCGGTTTAAATTCACTGGCAATTCGTAAAATTTGCTGAAAAGACGCATCAATTTCCTCATCAGCCCCTTCAAATTCGATAATTAAAAGAGCTTCAACATCAAGGGGGTAGCCAGCGCGGGCATGCTCTTCACAAGCTTTGATGGCAGGCTTATCCATAAATTCAATCGCAACAGGTAAATAACCTTTCCCGATGATGGCAGCCACACAATCACCCGCTTGCTCATGGCTCTCAAATCCCAGCAGTAGAGGACGAGCACCCTCAGGTTTAGCGCGGAGCATCACAGTTGCTTCGGTGACAATGCCAAGTCCACCTTCAGAGCCAACAATCAAACTCAGGAAATCATAACCAGCCGGGTCAAGGAACGAGCCGCCAAATTCAAGAATTTTTCCCTCGGCGGTCACCAGTTTAACCCCAAGAATATTGTGGGTCGTCACGCCATATTTCAGACAATGCGCACCACCAGAATTCATGGCAATATTGCCGGCAATTGTACAAGAAAGCTGGCTGGATGGGTCAGGTGCATAGAAAAAACCATCACGGTCAACAGCGGCGCTAATAGCAAGGTTCGTTACACCAGCCTGAACTTTGGCAGAGCGGTTCATCAAGTCAATATCAAGAATTTTGTTCATACGAGAAAGACAAACAACAATCGCGTTTGATAAAGGAATGGCACCACCCGCAAGAGACGTTCCAGCACCGCGCGGAACCATGGGGACATCATATTTATGAGAAATTTTAGCAATAGCGGCAACATCATCAGTGCTTTCAGGCATGACAACCACAAAGGGAAGCACTTGAATAGCCGTAAGAGCGTCTGTTTCAAACGCCTGCAAACCAGCCTGATCCAAAACAATTTGTTCAGATTTTAAAACTTCAGATAGATCCCGGATCACAGATCGTGGGATGGCCGACTTAATCTTTTCCTGTAATTTACTAAATATACCCATCAAGGACCTTCTATTCACTCAAGATGAGGAAGCATAAGAAATTAAAGCGATAGTTTACGTGTGACATAAAGTCACCAGCTGTAACCATCATGAATGCTTAAAGACTTTCCCCATTTCAAAAATAATAAAGGTTAATAGGTGGGGGTGCAAACAATACAAGCAAATACTAACGAATATTCTGTCGCATACTAAGGCATGCAGGTATATGCAAAAGAGAGAATATAAGCGAGTTTGAAGAAAGAAGTTTGCGTTCAGTTAAGTGGTTGTAATATTTAGTGAATTAGTAAGTTTTGTTCGAAGAGTATGAGGGTGTTGGCATGTGGTGTCATTTGAGTAAATAAACGAAGGAGAATTTAAATGAATTAGGTCCTGTAAAGAGTAAATGAAGCCATAGATGTAAAAAACGAATGGTGTGATCCAGTTAGCGATTTTTAATTTTATCCAAAATCATGCCATATTTTCTTCTTTAATTGTGAACATGAGCAGTGTAAATAAACAAAGATAAGGGAAGTTATAACTTCGGCACCTTATTTTTATCCTCTTCAGACAATAGAATAAAAGGGATAAAAATAAGCAACCAATAAGCTGCACTCTATTTTATAAGCATAATTTAGAGGGATAATTTATAGTAAGGGAAAAAACATGAGCAAATTTACCGCCATCCTCGGCGCCGCAATTTTAGCGATTTCAGTTTCAGGAACAATTTCAACTACAGCTCACGCAGATGAAGCTAAGCTAATTAAAAAGGGCTCAAAAGTCTTTAAAAAGTGTAAGGCATGCCACGTAGTTGACGAAGCTAAAAACAAAGCTGGACCTCACCTTCTAAATATCGTTGGTCGTAAAGCTGGTGCTGCAGAAGGTTATTCATACTCAGATGCTGTGAAAGCAAAAGCAGCTGAAGGCCTGGTATGGGATGAGGCAAATCTTGCAGCTTTCCTAGAAAAGCCAAGAAAGTTCTTAAAAGGCACAAAAATGGCATTTGGTGGTCTACGTAAAGAAAAAGATCGCAATGCAATCATTGCTTACTTCAAATCACTAGCATCAGCTAAAGAAGAAGCGCCAAAAGAAGAAGCAAAATAAGCTTTTTTCTTTAATATGAATTCAAAAGAGGAGCCTTAAGGCTCCTCTTTTTTTAATCATGCTCTGCAAATTTTTTATGAATTTGCCGTGTCACCATCCACATAGCAAAGATAACAAACGGAACAGAAACCGCAGTGAGCAATGTCGGGCTGATGCCAAATGTCAGGCCTGATTTATAAAGACCCTCTGTCATATATTTAATGAGCCCCACGATATAATAACTCACCGCCGCGACTGAAAGTCCTTCAACAGTTTGTTGTAACCGTAGCTGCAAGCGAGCTCGCTTGTTCATAGATGTGAGCAAGTCCCGGTTTTGCTGCTCAAGCTCAAATTGAATCCGTGTGCGCAACAGCTCAGCCGTTCGCATTAATTTACGAGACAGAGCAGTCTGCCTTTGTTCCACCATAGAACATGTTGAAATCGCAGGAGAAAGTCGCCTGCGAAAAAAACTTGAAAACCGACGCGCCCCATCAACCGGCGCTTCATGCATAGCCTGCAAACGAGACATGATAATATCATTATAGGCAACTGATGCACCAAAACGAAAAGATGTTGCCGCCGCTTGTGCTTCTAATTTTGCCGCTAAATCGGTAAGTTTATGCAGGAGTTTATGATTATCTTCAATGGATTCAGCTGCAGCAATTTCTGCTGTTAATTGGGCAAGGCCATCTTGTGTTGCGTTCACAACAGGCAGCGCTTTTTTGGCAATTGGTAAACCAAGGAGGGCAAGCGTTCGGTAAGTTTCAACTTCTAAAACCCGTTGAACAAGTGCACCGGCGCGAAATTGGCTCATACCATGATCTTCAATTATAAATCTGGTAAAGCCCATCGTATCAACCTGGAAGTCAGTTATGACCCGGCTCTTGCCCCGGTCAGTATTAATCATGCAAAGGCTATTGGGATTGAAGATTTCTTCATAGTCACTGACAGGATGAATGTCTTTCGTCACCTTCAGTTGAGTGGCAACAATCAATTTCCCTGGCGGATTAAAATCAAGTTCAGACAAAAGCCGCGCGCCATCATCTCCCCTAAAATCATCCCCTTCACTATCTTCAATATCCCAGCGATAGCTTGTAAATTCATTGTGCTGTTCCCAGCGAAAGTTCCACTTACCAATGGTCAAACTATGAAAGTTAGCTGTCTCAGCAGGCGGTGCCATACCGTGTGTGAGTGCCAGTTGCTTGATGTTTTCTCTATCAATTTGCGCATCATCTTTCGTGGTCAAAAATGCCATTAAGAAAACGCGGCGCGGAACAGTCACTTTCTCAAATGGTCGCGCATGGAGTTCGCCCAATATTTCAGCACGGCTTTCAAAAGCCTCAAATTGTTGATTTTGGGGAGTTGAGTGCATCTTTGCACTTTCTTGATTATCCATTTAACATATCCTGTATTCGGATTGGTTCTATGAAGAAACATCCAAGACGTTTGAGACTTAATTATAGTTCTAAAAATTAAGTTTACGATACAACGAATTAATGATTTTTTATAAATTACAACAGGGTCTTGACCCTAGACCCTAGTTTTAACGAGAAATAATGAATAAATCATCTAGTAATATCGGACTTTTCGTCAGCTGTTTAGTAGATTTGACACGGCCAGAGGTTGGTTTTGCAGCTGTGAAACTGCTAGAGCAATCAGGCTGCAAAGTTACTATCCCTAAACAGACCTGTTGTGGACAGCCAGCTTACAATTCTGGCTGCAAAAATGAGGCAAAAGAGATTGCCAAAGTAACGATAGAGGCGTTTCAAAATTGCGAAGCCGTAGTTGTCCCTTCAGCATCTTGCGCTGGGATGCTAAAACATCATGTGAAAACGCTGTTTGAAGATCCATCAGATACTTCTGATAAGTGGCATGAAAAGGCCCTAAGCTTAAGTGCACGCACTTACGAACTCACGGATTTCCTTTACCATCAAAAAGATCTAAAACAGGTCAACACAGAATTTAAAGGTAAAATCGCTTACCATGAAAGTTGTTCAGCTCGCAGAGAGATGAAACTTACAGCACCTCTTCAGCTTTTAAACACAATCAAAGATGCAGAAATTATCGAATTAGCTGCCAATGAAGAATGTTGCGGTTTTGGAGGTTTGTTCTCTGTGAAATTTGATGAAATCTCAAATGCGATGGTTGAAACCAAGGTAAATCACATTAAAAATGCCAATATAGATGTGTTAACTGGGGTGGATTTGGGTTGTTTAATGAATATTGGCGGCAAATTGGCTAAGGAAGGCCATAACTTAGAAGTTCGCCATGTAGCTGAAATTTTGGCTGATTAATCCACTCTAAGGTGAGTTAATGGAAAAAGCGCGTGTTATTTAGGTCGTTTCACCCCCTTAACACTTGCCCCAAAGCAGCGGATCAGGTAGAACCGCGAGCAACCTTTTTATAGAAAAATATATCAGATATTCAAATGGCTAAGAAGCAAAAGACCTTTCGACCAAAGCCCCGCCTGCCCAAAGGCATGCGAGACATACGCGCAAACGAAATCAGCGCGATGAATAACATGTTGGCCAAACTCAAAGAGATCTATGAGCTCTATGGTTTCGAGGCCCTAGAGACACCTGCATTTGAATATTCGGATTGCTTAGGTAAATTCCTACCAGATCAAGACCGGCCAAACGCGGGTGTCTTCTCATTTGAAGAAGATGAGGACGGTGATTGGGTCTCCTTAAGATACGACTTAACAGCACCGCTAGCCAGATTTGTAGCCGCAAATTATGATGGCTTGCCAAAGCCATTTCGCCGGTATCAAACTGGCTCAGTTTGGCGCAATGAAAAACCAGGCCCAGGCCGTTTTCGTCAATTCACTCAGTTTGATGCTGATAGCGTAGGCGCAGATAGTGTTGCAGCCGATGCTGAACTTGCCATGTTAGGCGCTGACAGCCTTGAGCATTTAGGCCTAAAACGTGGTGATTATCAAATCACCATGAACAATCGCAAAATTCTAGACGGCGTCCTTGAAAGTGCGGGCATTAATCCAAGCGCTGAAGAAAATGAACTGCAGCGCCTCACAGTTCTACGAGCCATTGATAAGCTCGAACGTCTTGGTCAAGAAGGTGTGCAGTTGCTTCTGGGCGAAGGGCGGAAAGATGAAAGTGGTGACTTTACAAAAGGCGCTGGGCTGGAGCCAAAACAAATCGATCAAATTCTAGCGTACCTAGCAGCAAGTTCAGATCAACGCACAGATGTTCTTGGTAATTTGGAAAGCTTGGTGGCAAGCAGTGAAATAGGCCAGGAAGGGTTGAAAGAATTAAGAGACATCGATGATCTTTTAAGTGCCGGTGGTTTTAAAGCAGACCGTGTGCGCTTTGACCCAACAATTGTGCGTGGCCTTGATTATTATACCGGCCCTGTGATGGAAGCAGAGTTAACCTTTGAGCATAAAAACGAAGATGGCCAATTGGTCCGCTTCGGCTCATTAGGTGGTGGTGGCCGCTATGATGGTCTCGTCGCAAGATTTAAAGGCACAAAAGTGCCAGCAACTGGCTTTTCCATCGGCGTCTCACGCGCCTACGCTGCTCTAGAAGCACTCGGCAAACTCGAGCATGAAAAATTAATGAGCCCCGTTGTAGTCTTGGTCATGGACCAGGAAAACAAAGGTGATTACCAGGCCATGGTGCAAAATTTACGGGGCGCTGGTGTGAAGTCAGAGCTATATTTGGGCACGTCTGGTATGCGCGCGCAATTGAAATACGCTGACAAACGCGCTGCTTCCTTGGTCGTCATCCAGGGGGAAGATGAAAGATCTGAAGGCAAAGTGACGATTAAAGATATGGATGCTGGTGCAGAGATGTCGAAAGAAATTGAAGATAATAAAGAATGGCGCGAAGCACGTGTCGCCCAAAAGACAGTCGGCAATGATGAGTTGGTTGCAACAGTCAAAGAGATGCTTGAAGCCAGAGAAAAAGCTCTTGGAAATAATGAGGCGGGCTAACCCATGAACGATATGTCAGCAAGCGCGATCCCAGATCTAAACACAATGAAAACCCTTGAAGACAAGGTTTCAAAGACATTTGAAAAAGCTGGATTTGAGCATATTGATCCGGCCATCATGCAACCAGCAGATGTCTACCTTCAGCAAATTGGTGAAGCCATTCGCGGAAGAACGTATGTTTTTTCTGACATCAACGGCGATGAGCTTTGCCTGCGCCCAGATTTAACAGTACCAGCAGCCCGTGTATATATTGAACGCTGCGAAGAACAATCTGCTGAAAAAGCCCGCTATTACTATTCTGGACCAACCTTCCGCTACCCATATGAAGAGCCAGCGTCGTCTGAAGAAGAGGGCGATCAGTCAGTCCCGGCTCACGGAAACACAAGAGAGTTTCGTCAGGCTGGCATTGAAATTTTTGGTAAAGAAGAAAAAGAAAAAGCAGAAGTCGAAGTTCTAAAGCTCACATTAGAGGCTTTAAAAGAAGTTGGCACAACAGACTTTAACATCCGCATGGGGGATTTGGGTCTGTTCTTCGCACTGCTCGATGCCATCGATATGCCCGATCGTTGGAGAAAACGCCTTGCTGAAAATTTTTGGCGCCATGAAGACTTTCAAAATATCTTAACGCAATTAAGCGAGCCTCATAACTTAGAATATGAAAATGAGCTCCGCAGCTTATTGAAAAAAATCATCAATGAATCTCCAAAAGAAGCTGAACAACATGTTGGTGAATATTTAGCGGCCAAAGCCATTCCACTAATCGGCGCGCGCACATTAGAAGAAATCACAAATCAACTGATCGCAAAAGCAGCTGACCTGACGTCAGAACCACTTGAGCCAGAAAAAATAGATATTATAAAAAAATATCTAGAAATTTCAGCACCGCCCAAAGCAGTGGGGGCGCGGTTACAAGATCTGGCTGAAACAGCCGGCCTCGATCTCACAAAAGCGCTCGATCGTTATCAGAAACGAATTGAGCTGTTATCAAACGCAGACATCGATTTATGTAACGCAGAGTTCACAGCTGAGTTCGGCCGCAAATTTGAATATTACACCGGTTTCGTTTTCCAAATTGAAAAACATAATATGGGCCCTGAAGGGCATATCGCTGGCGGTGGTCGTTATGATCATCTCTTACATAGTCTTGGACTTCCAAAAAACATTCCAGCCATCGGTGCCGCAATAAATCTAGATCGGCTCGCAGCCTTAATTGATGGAGACGTGCTATGACGGAAACATTAACAATCGCCGTTCCCTCCAAAGGCCGTTTAATGGAGGAAACCTCCAATTTCTTCAGAGCCAGAGGATTAAACCTCCAAAAAATTGGTCATGATCGTGGCTATCAGGGTGAAATCGAAGGTTATGATGATGTTGATATCGTTTATCTATCAGCTTCAGAAATTGCCTATCAATTGAAAACGGGTCAAATCCATATGGGCGTCACGGGAGAAGATCTGGTGCGCGAAAATATCATTGGCGTTGATCAAAAAGTTGAGTTTCTGAAAAGACTTGGCTTTGGGTTCGCCGATGTTGTCGTCGCAGTCCCTGATTGCTGGTTAGATGTACACACCATGGCGGATCTGGAAGAAATGGCCATGGAATTCCGCAGGCGTCACAAGCGGCGCTTAAAAGTGGCCACGAAATATATGAACTTAACCCGTCAGTTTTTCACTAAAAAAGCTGTTGCTGGCTACAGAATTGTTGAAAGCTTAGGCGCAACAGAAGGAACGCCTATGGGAGGAACCGCAGATTTGATTGTGGATATCACATCAACGGGTGAAACTCTTGAGGCCAATCATCTACGTATTCTGGATGATGGATTGATGCTAAAATCAGAAGCCAACCTGGTTGCCTCACGAGCGGCTGAATGGAGCGGCGGGGCTGCCGAAATTCGCTTAGATATTATGTCCAAACTAAACGGCGATCCCGCTTAAAAACACTATTCCTTAAAAAATATAGTCCCTTAAATAACAATGATCACTTCTTAGATGATCATTGTATCTTTATAATCCGGAAAGACTTTTTCCGTCATGCGATTGTGATAATCAATCAAGGGGCGCGACGCGCGAGCAAGCTTGCGAAATGGTGTGTCAATTTCTGGCACTAGCATATTCGCTACATAACTGAAGGTCGTGGCATCAATTTCTTTCGGCTCATCACCACCAAAAAACGGTTTCTCATCCAACAAAGTTTCAAGAGCTTTAATATCTACAGCAATCATACTGTCGATCTCTTCCCAGCTATGACGCAACATGCCTTGACCATGTACCGTGCGGCGCATGTCTCGTTGAACGATTTTAAATATCAATTTGCCAGGTAAGCCCATTTTACCAAAAAACGCTTTTTGCATTGTGGGTGCATTTTGAGGGTGCAGCCAACGATAAGGAAACAACATAAAATAAGTATGGTTCTCAAGTCCGACTCTGAACATATGATGCTGTGCTAATTGAAGCTCGGTTAAGCCACTAGCCAGCGGATCACCAAATTTCTCCTTCAATGCCTCAATAGCAAAATAACTGTCAGGAATGATCTTGCCGTCCATTTCAATACAAGGCAGTTTTCCTTTTGGCGCTTTACGTAAATCAGCATTCACTGGCGTGTAATCAATATTAGCTAAGCGCAAATAAGTCTCAAGCTTCATAACAAATGGACTAGGATCTGGAACACCAAAATGAGGACCAAATTTCTGTAAAACGACCATTGAGGTGTGCTCCCTTAAATGACTAAATTGCTGAGAATTAAATAAGAAATAAAAAGCTTATCATTGCTCTAAATAGATTATAATCATGGTGAATAAAATTGACAAAATAGTGAAGTCATAAAACAATCGCTATCACCAATTAAAGTGATCGACTTCTGATTAAAGGTCAAACAAAACTTGTTGAGGGATTTAAAATGAAAAAGATAATTCTATTCGCCATTATTTTGGCCGCCGGATTTTATATGGCCTGGCCAGCTTACTCGCTTTATCAAATCGCTGATGGCGTGAAAGTAAAAGATGAATCTAAGTTGCAAAACAAAATAGCCTGGCAAAGTGTGCGCTCATCACTCCGTGAGCCCGTGACCAAGCGCGTAAAAAAAGAAATTGGTAACCAAACAAAAAGCCAAGGCATTGAAGGCGCAATCATGGGGCAGTTGGCCGGAGAGTTCGCTCCGCAATTGGTTGAGAAAATCCTGGATGCCTATGTCACTCCAAAAGGCATCATCATGTTGGCCAATCAAGGGGGCAACATCAACACAGCTGATTTAGGAATTGGCGGTTTGGTGCAAAACTTAAGAAAAAACAATGCTGGCAATAATGATGGAGATAATTCAAGTGGCGGCCTATTAGGCGGGATTTTAGACAAAGCCAATGAAATCGCTGGTAAAATACCTGGTGGTAAAGAGCTGGTTGGAAATGCACTAGGCACATACGGAAAAGATTTGTCCGAGACCATTAATAAAAATAGCGCTAAAAAATCAGGCTCTTCAGCCAAAACTCAATATGGCTTAAATAACATTAAAAGCATCACGTTTAATGGTCCGTTGAATTTCGAAGTGGGCTTAGCAAAATCTCCAACAGCCAGAAAAGCAGATGTGATTGCCGGCATGAGCTTTGTTGATATGGATTGGAAGTTAAGTAAAATCGTCCCGACTTTTTAAGAACTTAAAGAGTTTAAAACATCACAATTAATTCACCTGTCACAAGTGAGTGGCAGGTGAATTTCTGACCTAACTGTGCTATTGCCAGTTAGAATGTAAAAGATAAAGAATAATAAGAAGACCTAGAAAGAAGGCCACTAATGGCAAACATTGTAATCACAGGTGCCAATCGCGGAATTGGTTTGGAATTGGCTAAAATTTATAAGGAACGCGGTGACACAGTCATAGCAGCCGTTCGCAAAAGCTCAGATGCATTAGACGCTCTTGAAGTTGATGTCCATTCTGATGTTGACGTAACTGATGGTGATAAAGTTCTAAAGTTCAAGCGAGATTTAGGTGATATAACGGTTGATACTCTTATTAACAATTCTGGCATTCTCACATCTGAAGATATGCTCGATATGGATTACGATCGCATGCGCCGTCAGTTTGAAGTGAACACATTAGGGCCGTTAAGGGTCACTCACCTTCTCTCTCAACTCATGGCCAGGGGAAGTAAAGTTGGCATTATCAGTTCTCGTGTTGGTTCCATGACAGATAATGGCGGCGGCGGGAATTATGGTTATCGTATCTCTAAAGCTGCCGTGAACATGGCCGGTAAAAATCTTTCAATCGACTTAGAGCCACGCGGTATTGCTTTATTTCTTCTTCACCCAGGATATGTTGCAACAGAAATGGTCAATTTTGCCGGACCAACACCACCAGAGGTTTCTGCAAAAGGGCTCATAGAGCGCATGGACACACTAACAATTGAGCAAACAGGCTCATTTTGGCATGCAGAAGGTTATGAGTTGCCTTGGTAAAGTCTTTCTGCCTGGACAAATAGGATGGGCAATAAACACAAATTAAAGAACTGAACGAAATCAAGAGTGAAAGAACACCGCACATGTTGAAAAGAGGAGCAAAGTTGAAAAGTAAACGTCATTTTCGGCGTTCTCTTTGGGCGCTTGCGGGGGGCATTGCGCTTCTTTTAGGGCTTATTGGTATTCCCTTGCCTCTTTTGCCCACAACTCCCTTTTTATTATTGGCAGCCTTTTGTTTTTCTCAAAGTTCTGAAAAATTGCACAATTGGTTGATGACGCATCCTAAATTAAGCCCGCCAATTAAAGATTGGCAGCGCCACGGTGCCATATCCTACAAAGCCAAATTCATGGCGGCCATATCAATGGGAGCAGCTTTATTAATTAGCTATCTCCTAAATGTTCCCCTTTATATCATACTTATACAGGTCTTAGTTTTGATCTGTGTGTGCGTGTTTTTATTCTCTCGCCCCTCTCCTCCTAAAAATTAATATTTTTTCTTAAGAATGTTAATGCAAATTAACTTTCACGACTCTGTGATCTGCTATTATGAAGTGATTCGAAAAAATCGAATGAACTAGAGCGTGTCACCTAAAAGTGTATACCGGTTTTAGGTTTTGCGGATGCTTTGTGGGCATCTGAAGCAAAAAATGACACGCTTCAACTAAAAGATTGAGCATGTTCTTTAATTTAATAATAAGTGACATGCTCTGGCCGAGCAGAGAATGAACCAGCAAAAGTCAATATATCTATACCTGAAGGGCAAAACAGCCTGGAATATATGGGCTATTCGGCTGCTCCGCCGCAAACAAAAGCTCATAAAATTGGGCAAGTGGGATATCACTACAGAATTTGATTTCGAAAAAAATTGTTATCATACCAGAGGCTTAAATGAAGTCACCCAGGCCTGGTTAGACCGCGCCCTTGTTGATTTCTCGCACATCGAATTTATCTGCGGCGATAGCTGTACAAACAAAGCCAAAGCCAAACACCGTTTGGATGAAAAATACACAAACGAGAAAAAAGTACCTGTTCATGGGATTAACATTGATTTCAGAGATTTCATTTTCCCTGGTGACGTGCGGTTTGATCATGCAAACCTAAAAGGTATAGCTCTATTCAATAAAGCAGATTTTCATGCAACGGCTTGGTTCAGTAATGCAAAATTTGAAGAAGCAGCCTGGTTTCAAGGCGCACTTTTCAGAGCTTATGCGGGCTTTCACCAAACTGAGTTTGCAAGCTTTGCAACCTTTGAGAACAGCAAGTTTTTAAAATCTTCAAATTTTGAAGCTATCTCCGCCGAGAAAACATTTGCTCTAACGGATGCAAAGTTCATCAACCAGGTGCCAAGCTTCAAAGACGCTAGCTTTAAACAAACCCCGCGAATAACAAATGTAGAAGTTCTGCCAGCGCCGAAAAAAAGCTGTTTCAGCCCAAGCATTCGAAATGTCGTAAGGTCAACAAAAAAAGAATCTCGCCGCCGCCGCAAATTTTTCTTTAACGATTTGGTTTGGACGGAATGGGCGATGAACCGTGTCAAACATTCCATTAAACAAGCCGTTAACTACCGCCGAAATCGTGATGATGAATTGAACTTTCGCTCGCTACGAACTTTAGCTAAAGAAGCGGGAGATCAACAAAGAGAACGAGCATTTTTTGCTGGCGAAATAAGAGCGCGCCGCCATATGAAAGATAAGATCAAAGAATTCCCAACAGGGTTCTTGCGATATTGTTTTGGCGCCGCTTATGAAATTAGCTCAAATTTTGGCCGCTCACTTTCAAGACCAGTGATTTGCTGGGTCGCGGTTCTTTATGGCTTTAGCTATATCTATTTAGCAAGTTCTCCTGCTTTCATGGCGGGTAAATGCCAAAACGAACAAACTTTAACAACCTTTGAAGCTGCAAAAACAATCTCACTAAACAATGCACTGTTTTTCTTAAGCGAGGGCTATAGTGACAAGGTCGGACGGGCGCATAGTTGTTTGGATAATTTTGTACAGATAGAACATAAATATTTCCGAAAACCCAAAGCGGTTTCAAAAGACCAATCCAGATTATTCACTAACCTAGAAAATGACGATGAAATCATCACCGGCAGTCTTGGTGAAGCAAGGCAAAAAGCTGCTGAAAAAAGCAACGTAACCTTCCTGGCTCTCTTGCAATTATTCTTGCAACTCTCAATGATAGGCATGTTCATTCTCGGCCTGCGCAACCACCTAAAAATGAAATAGCGTGGGCTATGCGGATGCTGTGTGGGCATCTGAAGCCAAGAAAAGCGGATGCTTTGTGGGCATCCGAAGTGCCATTAAAAAACTATAGCTGTGAGAGAAACCAAAAAAGTTAAATAAACGAAGAAGGAGTAATGCTCTAATTAGAGCATTAAAACATGACGCCATAGGCGTCCGGTGCATAAGATCAGCCTGAGCGGAGCTTTAGCGAGCACAGATAAGCTGATCTCAAAAAATGCCACCCCTCGGAGGGCCTGCAGCTACGGAAGCGCGGTTGCTTGTGGGCAACCTGAAGCGCCATTAAAAAAGTATAGCTGTGAGAAAAATCTAAAAAGTTAAATAAACGAAGAAGGAGTAATGCTTTACTTAGAGCATTAGGACATGACGCCAGAGGCGTCCGGTGCTTAGCACCGCCTCTCGGAGGCCCAAGCGCTTGGAATAGCCGTGAGAGAAAACTTGTCATATCACTGTCGTGAAAATGACATATAGCCAAGACTGATTTCCTCAAATCAAAGTTTGATAAACGCTCACTATCTCATTTTTTAAAGGGCCAAGCCTATGGAAACTCCAAAACAAAGAAATGTTTTAATCTTGTGTACCGGCAATAGCGCGCGCTCTATTTTAAGCGAAGCCTATATCAATCATATTGCTGGTGATAAATGGAAAGCTTATAGCGCTGGTTCAAAACCAACAGGTTTGGTGAACCCTGTTGCATTGGAAACACTTGAAAAGCATGGAATTTCTGTAACAGATGCACGATCAAAAAGCTGGGATGAGTTTGAGGCTGAAGGTGCACCCCAAATGCACTTGGTTATAACAGTGTGTGATAATGCAGCAAACGAAACCTGCCCCGTATGGCCAGGCGCCCCTGTTGTGTATCACTGGCCGTTTCCAGATCCAGCAGCAACCCCATTGGATGACCCAAAAGTCTACGATGACTTTGAAGACGTGTTTACAATGATACGCAACAAAGTAGATGAGTTTCTAACCACATCAAAAGAGTTTAACGATCCAGCCTAAGCACCGCCTCTCGGAGGTCTGACGTTTAAACTGGCACCGTTGCAGCGACGGTTGCAGGTGGGCAACTGAACGAAGAAGGAGCTCAGTCCACTTCGGGCTGAGGGACATGGCGAAGCGTCAGCGAAGTCCGGCGCACAAGATCAGCCCGAAAGGAACACAGCGAGTACGGATAAGCTGATCGCAAAAAAGCGACGCCCCTCGTAGGGCTTGCTTTTAAAGCAGCGCGGTTGCTGGTGGGCAACCTGAAGTGCCACTAAAAAAGTATAGCCGTGAGAGAAATTATTGTAGATGAGAATCTACCCAGCGGTGCTGTAGATCCAGAACGCCATAAACTAGGCCGCTGCTATCTTCAATAACTTCACCAAGACGGGTAAGGGCCGTGGCATGGCTAGGTTTTAAATCGCAAACCACATCGCCTTGATCAAATGTTAGGTCAGCTTGAAATTTGCGAGCAACACTCTGCATCACAAGGTTTTCACTAAGGCAGTTTAGATAAAGGTGATGAATATCGCGATTTCGAGCAGAGCGAATAATTCGGCTAAGTAACTCTGAGCCGACGCCCTGCCCGCGATAGCGATCTTCAACAGTAAAAGCAGCTTCAGCGCAGTCAGGTTTTTTTGGAAAGCTTTTTAGCTCACCTGTGCCACGTAAATTACCGCGGGGGCCAAAAAAGCCCCAAACACGGCAATTGCTATCAAGCGCATGCGAGGCGTAGTCTTCAATAAATGTATCAGAAACTTCAGCACCAAACCTAAGATGCCGACTTTCTGAGCTAAGGCGCAATAAATGGTCGCGAAATTCTTCAAGTTCCACGTTCCAAAGCTTGCGAAAATGTCCCCCATTAAATGAGACAGATCCCATAGGAACCTCCAATTATTAAACAATTAGCTACAAATCATGAGTAAAAATGAACCATAGAGTTTCATCTTAAATTTGAATTGAGCATGACTTATAATTATGATCTCGCAATGATTATACCAACAAAATCTGTGCGAAATGCTGGCATGCCAGGGCTGCGTTTATTGCATAGCTTAAAGCTAATATTTACGAAGCAAATAACACCTCATAAAAGGGTAAAATAGAGCTACTTTAGTGGGTATCCCTTGACGCTGAAGAGGCAATTGGTTAGCCCTTGTTAATTAAGGCATGTGGCAAGGCGGATTTCAGCATAATTGAGGCATCAAGAGTGGCAAGCGACTTTCTTCACTATTATCAAAGTCAGATTGCATCTGGAGCAATAACTTCAGATGACGCTCAGGCTTTGGCTGTGCAGAATTTAAACAGTTTAGAAAAACGTCTTTCCTCTTATGAACCGCCAGAAAATGGAATTTTATCAAGCATTTTCGGCCGGAAAGATGCGACAGAGACAGCACCAAAGGGACTATATCTGTTTGGTGGTGTTGGACGTGGTAAAACCATGTTGATGGATTTGTTTTTTGAAAGCGTTTCTTTTGAGCCAAAAAAAAGGTTTCATTTCAATGAGTTCATGGCTTTGGTCCATGATCAAATCAATAAATTTAGGCAGTCTCACGAAGGTGATCCCGTGCCCTTGGTCGCTGAAAAAATCGCAAAAGATGCCAAATTGCTCTGTTTTGATGAGTTTTATGTAACGGATATTGCAGATGCGATGATCTTAGGCCGTCTTTTTGATGCCTTGTTTAAAGAGGGGGTTGTATTAGTCGCCACGTCGAACTGCCTGATCGAGGATTTGTATAAAGACGGGCTAAACAGGCAGCTGTTCCTCCCCTTTATTGAGATGTTAAACGGTAAAATGATGACCCATGAAGTGGTCTCTCCAATTGATTTTCGCTTAAGAGAGCTGGAAGGGTCTAAGCTTTTCTTTAGCCCAAATGATCAATTAGCTGATGAAAACCTATGTAGACTGTGGCAGCATATTACCGGAAAAGCTGAAGGAAAGCAGGCGCAAATTATCGTGAAAGGGAGAACGTTAATTGTGCCGGAAGCGTTGAACGGGGTCGCAAGATTTACCTTTCATGATCTGTGTGGAAAGCCAATTGGTCGTGATGATTATTTGACTTTAGTCGAAAAATATCACACGATTTTTATCGAAGATATTCCGAAATTAGGGGCCGCTCAAAGAGATCAGGCGCGAAGATTTATCACATTAATTGATACGATATATGACAGTCAGGTGCGCCTAGTTGCCTCAGCAGAAGTGGAGCCGAATCTGCTATATGAAGAGGGTGATAATGCCTTTTTATTTGAGAGAACTGCCTCTCGGTTGATAGAAATGCAACGCGGTGCCCATTTAGTTGAAGACGAAAAAGATGTTGAAAGCACAAAATCTTAAAATAATTTTTCACTAAAAAAATTAAAAAAACGCGTAATAGTTGTTGAGAGTGAGTGATTTCGCGTAAGTAAACTAGTGATGATTTCACAAAAAGAGGTAGTATTGTACGTGGAATCAGAGTGAAATTGGACTTTCTTGTAAAAAAAATCACGAACTGAGGTTTTTTTCCAGCCTGCGACCTTGCGCCGCGCCCAGTTTCAAGCTAACCACACACGCATACCGAGTTGAAGTTTGTTTGGAGAAAACTCTTGCATAAAGAAATGTAAGAGAATAATGAGCTCCAGATAAATGGCATTATAATGAATGACATTATAAAAGGAGCGAAATAATATGGCGCGTAATAAAGTTGCCCTCATTGGTTCAGGTATGATCGGGGGGACACTGGCTCACCTAATCGGTTTAAAAGAATTAGGCGATGTCGTAATGTTCGACATTGTAGAAGGCATGCCAAAAGGCAAGTCACTCGATATAGCTCAATCTTCCCCAGTTGATGGATTTGATAGTTCTTTAAAAGGCACCACAGAATATGCAGATATTGAAGGTGCTGATGTTGTGATCGTAACCGCAGGCATTCCAAGAAAACCAGGAATGAGCCGTGATGATCTACTCGAAATCAATTTAAAAGTTATGGAACAAGTTGGCGCTGGCATTAAAAAATATGCACCAGACGCTTTCGTGATCTGCATCACCAACCCATTGGATGCAATGGTGTGGGCTTTGCAAAAAGCAAGCGGCCTTCCAGCTGAAAAAGTTGTCGGCATGGCTGGCGTGCTTGATAGCGCGCGGTTCCGCCTTTTCCTTGCTGAAGAATTCGATGTATCAGTTGAAGATGTTACTGCATTCGTTCTTGGCGGTCATGGCGATACAATGGTGCCGCTACCAAGATATTCAACTGTTGCAGGTATTCCACTAACCGATTTGGTCAAAATGGGCTGGATCACAGGCAAGCGCCTTGAAGAAATCATTCAGCGCACACGTGCTGGTGGTGCTGAAATCGTTGGATTGCTTGGTAATGGCTCAGCTTATTATGCACCAGCTTCATCTGCAATCGCGATGGCTGAAAGCTATCTTAAAAATAAAAAGCGGGTACTACCATGTGCCGCTTACCTAAATGGTGAGTATGGCGTTGATGGTCTTTATGTTGGTGTCCCTGTTGTTATCTCTGACAAAGGTGTTGAACGTGTTGTCGAGATTAGTCTCGACGGAGATGAAAAAGCAGCTTTCGGCGCATCCGTAGATGCTGTAAAAGGGCTCGTGGAAGCATGCAGTCGCATCGCTCCACATCTTGAAGGTTAATTTAAAGGCGGCGTAAGCCGCCTTATCTTATTCTGATCCTGGGAATTGGAAAAAGCTAAAAAGGCAAAACATATGAATATTCATGAATATCAAGGTAAAGCGGTGTTAAAGGAATTTGGTGTTCCTGTATCAAAGGGCGGCATTGCCTTCACACCAGCTGAAGCAAGAGCGGCAGCTCAAGAACTGGGTGGCCCACTATGGGTTGTAAAGTCTCAAATCCACGCTGGTGGACGCGGTAAAGGTAAATTTAAAGGCTTAGATGCAGATGCAGCTGGCGGCGTGCGTCTGGCTCACTCTGTTGATGAAGTTGAAGCAAATGCAGCTGAAATGCTTGGTAAGGTTTTGGTTACTCATCAAACAGGGCCTGAAGGCAAGCAAGTTAACCGCCTCTATATCGAAGACGGTACAGACATCGCTGATGAGCTTTATCTTTCAATTTTAGTTGATCGTGACACATCTCGCGTTGCATTCGTGGCGTCAACCGAAGGTGGCATGGACATTGAAGCTGTTGCAGAAGAAACTCCTGAAAAAATCATCACTTTTTCAGTTGATCCAGCAACAGGGTTTATGCCTCTGCATGGCCGTAAATTAGCAGGCGCTCTAAACTTGCATGGTGATCTTGCCAAGCAAGTTGCTAAAATTGGTGCAGCTCTTTACAAAGCTTTCACTGAAAAAGACATGGCACTTCTTGAGATCAACCCATTAGTGGTTACAAAAGAAAACACACTTAAATGTCTTGACGCTAAAATTGGCTTTGATGGTAATTCACTGTATCGTCACCCTGATATTATGGAACTTCGCGATCTTGAAGAAGAAGATGCAGCTGAAGTTGAAGCGTCAAAATATGACCTTTCATACATCAAGCTAGATGGCAGTATTGGTTGCATGGTGAACGGCGCTGGTCTCGCAATGGCTACTATGGACATCATCAAGCTTTATGGTGAAGAGCCAGCGAACTTTCTTGACGTAGGCGGCGGCGCCACAAAAGAAAAAGTAACTGAAGCGTTTAAAATCATTCTGTCTGATGAGAATGTAAAAGGTATTCTAGTAAATATCTTTGGTGGCATCATGCGTTGTGATGTGATCGCAGAAGGTGTGATTGCAGCAGCAACTGAAATGGACTTAAAAGTTCCATTGGTTGTTCGCCTTGAGGGTACAAACGTTGAAAAAGGTAAGGAAATTCTAGCGGGCTCAAGCCTTGCCATTATTCCGGCAGACAATTTGGCTGACGCTGCACAAAAAATTGTGGCAGCAGTGAAGGAGGCAGCGTAAATGTCAATTCTCGTAAATAAAGATACAAAAGTAATCTGCCAAGGTTTCACAGGTAGCCAAGGCACATTCCACTCAGAACAAGCGATTGCATATGGCACGCAAATGGTTGGCGGTGTAACACCTGGTAAAGGTGGCGGCGAACATCTTGATTTGCCAATTTTCAATTCAGTTCATGAAGCAATGGATAAAACTGGCGCCAATGCGACAGCTATCTATGTACCGCCACCATTTGCTGGTGACGCTATCCTAGAAGCGATTGATGCTGAAATTCCACTTGCTATCTGTATCACTGAAGGCATTCCAGTGATGGATATGGTAAAAGTGAAACGGGCACTTGAAGGCTCTAAAACACGTCTTATCGGCCCTAACTGCCCAGGTGTAATCACACCAGATGAATGTAAAATCGGTATTATGCCAGGTCACATTCATAAGCGCGGTAAAGTGGGCATTCTTTCTCGCTCAGGGACATTGACATATGAAGCTGTTGGTCAAACATCAGCTGCAGGTCTTGGCCAAACAACATGTGTTGGTATTGGCGGTGACCCAGTGAAGGGAACTGAGTTCATCGACATTCTAGAAATGTTCTTGGCGGATGAAGAAACTGAAAGCATCATCATGATTGGTGAAATTGGTGGTTCAGCAGAAGAAGATGCAGCTGAATTCCTCAAGCAAAATTCTGTTAAGAAGCCAGTAGTTGGCTTTATTGCCGGTGTAACAGCACCTCCAGGCCGCACAATGGGGCACGCTGGTGCGATTGTATCTGGCGGTAAAGGTGGCGCAGGCGACAAAATCGAAGCTATGAAATCAGCCGGTATCGCAGTTGCTGATAGCCCAGCTTCACTAGGCACAACTTTGGTTGATGTTCTAAAGGGATAATGACTATCATTATCTGAATTGATAATGATGAGAAGAATGATGCAGGCCAGTTTTATAGGGCAATTTTTCAAAATTGGCCTGCATAAAAAATCATTGAGGCTTATGGGCATATTTATTTATGAACCTTTATACTTATGAAATGGCACCCATAAAAAGGCGCAAATAAAGCAGCTTTAAAGTTGCTAGATACCCATAAACCAAAAAGTGATTGTGAAGTGATTGTGTTTTCGTATGAAATACAAAGAATATATATGCGGCTTTTTTCAAGGAATATTGGGTTATGGCGCGAAATGAAGAAAATGATGCTTTCTTAAAGACCTCATTTTTATATGGGGCAAATGCTGGTTATATAGAAGAACTATATGCCAAATGGTCAACTAACCCCACATCAGTATCAGATGAGTGGGCAGGCTTTTTCGAGGGCTTGCAACCAGCCGATATTGAAGCAATGGCCAACGCCAATAAAAATTCTGAAGGCCCAAGCTGGAAAAAAGATAATTGGCCAATTGCTGCCAATGGCGAACTGATTTCGGCAATGGATGGTAATTGGGGTGCCGTTGAAAAAGATCTTGATAAAAAAATAAATCAACGCGCAAAATCAACTGGCGCTGAAATTTCGGAAAGCGAAGCTCAAGGGGCCATTAAAGACAGTGTTCGCGCCCTTATGCTCATTCGCGCTTATCGTGTTCGTGGTCATTTAGGTGCGAACCTTGATCCGCTTGGTCTGGCTGAAAAAACAGCGCACACAGAACTACAACCTGAAAGCTATGGTTTCACAGCAGCTGATATGGACCGTCCAATCTTTCTTGATCATGTGTTGGGGCTTGAGACCGCAACAATGAACGAGATCATGGCGATCTTGAAAAGAACTTATTGCCACAATGTCGGTGTGGAATTCATGCACATTTCTGATCCAGAGCAAAAGGCCTGGATCCAGGAACGCATTGAAGGCAAAGATAAAGCCATCAGCTTCACGCCTGAAGGCAAAAAAGCCATTCTTTATAAGCTGATGGAATCTGAAGGCTTTGAGAAATTCCTCGATGTAAAATATACAGGAACAAAACGATTTGGCTTGGATGGCGGTGAAGCCTTGGTGCCTGCACTTGAACAAATCATCAAACGTGGTGGTAACCTTGGTGTAAAAGACATCATCCTAGGCATGCCACACCGTGGTCGCCTAAACGTTTTATGTAACGTGATGAGCAAGCCGTTCCGCGCTGTGTTTAACGAATTTAGAGGCGGGTCTTCTAATCCTGATGATGTTGAAGGTTCTGGAGATGTGAAATATCACTTAGGTGCTTCAAGCGACCGTGAATTTGACGGCAACTCAGTTCATTTGTCACTAACAGCAAACCCATCTCACCTTGAAATTGTTAATCCTGTTGTGCTTGGCAAAGCACGCGCGAAGCAAGATCTACATGGTGTGAAAAATGAAAAGGGCAGGGTGGATAGAACAACCGTACTACCATTGCTCCTTCACGGTGATGCCGCTTTTGCCGGCCAGGGTGTTGTTGCTGAATGCTTTGGTCTCTCTGGTTTGGTGGGACATAGAACGGCCGGTTCAATCCACTTTATCGTAAATAACCAAATTGGCTTTACAACAAGCCCTCATTTCTCGCGTTCATCTCCATATCCATCAGATGTAGCAAGAACAGTGAATGCACCAATTTTCCACGTCAATGGTGATGATCCTGAAGCAGTGGTTTTTGCTGCCAAAGTGGCTGTTGAATATCGTCAGAAATTCCAATTACCAGTTGTAATTGATATGTTCTGCTATCGCCGATTTGGCCACAATGAAGGCGATGAGCCGTCATTCACACAGCCATTGATGTATAAGAAAATCAGATCTCATCCATCTGTCATCGAGCTCTATTCAGAACAACTCGTCAAAGAAGGTGTGATGACCAAAGACGAAGTTGAAGCCATGCGCGGTGAAGTGCGCGCAATGCTCGATGTCGAGTTTTCTGCTGGTGAAGATTACAAACCAAACAAAGCAGATTGGCTTGATGGCCGTTGGTCTGCGATTGGTTTTGCTGAAGATGATGCGCGGCGTGGTGAAACAGGCGTTGAACTGGATGAACTAAGAAATATTGGTAATAAAATCACCGAAATCCCGGAAGGTTTTAAAATCCATAAAACCATCGGGCGCCTGGTTAAAAAACGCAGAAAAATGATCGATGATGAAGCTGGCATTGATTGGGGCATGGCAGAACATTTAGCCTATGGTTCACTGGTCAATGAAGGCTTCAGAGTTCGCCTTTCAGGCCAAGATTGTGAACGTGGCACTTTCTCTCATCGCCATTCAGTTTTGCTTGATCAGGAAAATGAAGATAAATATACACCTCTAAATAACATCTCGGAGACCCAAGGTCATTTTGAGGTCATCAACTCCAGTCTTTCTGAAGAAGCGGTGCTTGGCTTTGAATATGGCTATAGTCTGGCAGAACCACAGGCACTGACAATGTGGGAAGCTCAATTTGGTGACTTTGCCAATGGCGCCCAGGTTATATTTGATCAGTTCTTATGTTCTGGCGAGCGCAAATGGCTTCGTATGTCGGGCTTGGTTGTGATGCTGCCTCACGGTTATGAAGGCCAGGGACCAGAACACTCTTCAGCGCGTCTCGAGCGGTATTTACAATTGTCTGCTGAAGATAACTGGCAAGTAGCCAACTGTACAACGCCGGCGAACTATTTCCATATTCTGCGCCGTCAACTACACCGCAAATTTAGAAAACCACTTATTCTGATGACGCCAAAATCATTGTTGCGGCACAAACGTGTGATATCTCGTTTAGATGAATTCGGTCCAGACTCAACTTTCCACCGTGTTTTGTGGGATGACGCTGAATTGGCATCAGATAAAAAAGATAAGCTCGTTGCTGATGAAAAAATCAAGCGCGTGGTCTTGTGTACAGGTAAGGTTTATTATGACTTATTCGAAGAACGCGAAAAACGCGGCATAAAAGACGTTTATCTAATGCGTGTTGAACAACTCTATCCATTCCCGGCACGCGCTTTGGCTCAAGAGCTATCGCGCTTTAAAGATGCAGATGTCATCTGGTGTCAGGAAGAGCCTAAAAACATGGGCGCTTGGAGCTTTGTTGAAAGTAATATTGAGTGGGTCTTGGATCACACTGGTGCCAAAACCAAACGTCCATCTTATGTGGGACGTGCGGCAAGTGCATCCACTGCAACTGGCATGATGAGCCGGCACATGGCACAACTCAATGCCTTCTTAGATGAGGCACTAACTGTATAATTTTGATGAAATTGCAAATATGAGGGCAATACAATGTCAACAGAAATAAGAGTTCCAACTCTTGGTGAAAGTGTCACTGAAGCAACCATTGGGCAATGGTTTAAAAAGCCTGGCGAGGCCGTCAATGTTGATGAGCCCCTCGTTGAATTAGAAACTGATAAAGTAACCGTTGAAGTGCCATCACCAGTGGCAGGAGTAATGGGAGCGATTGAAGTTGAAGAAGGAGACACCGTTGAAGTTGGCGCTCTTCTTGGCGCCATCGCAGAAGGTGAAGCAGCAGCCGTTGCCGCACCAGCAGCAAAAGCTGAAAGTCCGAAAAAAGAAGAAAAAGCAGCAGCTGCAAATGACGATATGCCGCCAAGCCCATCAGCTGGAAAGCTGGCCAAAGAAAATAATATTGATCCAGCAAGTGTAAATGGCTCTGGCAGACGTGGCCAAGTGCTGAAAGAAGATATCTTAAGTGCCATCGAACAAGGCGGCGCTCAAAAGAATGCAGCTCCAGCTGTCGCAGCACGTGCACCTTCAAGTGCCGATGATGCGCCGCGCGAAGAACGCGTTCGTATGACGAAACTTCGTCAAACAATTGCACGTCGTCTGAAAGATGCGCAATCAACAGCAGCAATGCTGACAACCTTTAACGATGTCGATATGACAGCGGTAATGGAACTTAGAAAAGATTATAAAGATCTATTCGAGAAGAAACATGGCGTAAAACTAGGATTTATGGGGCTGTTTGTTAAGGCTTGTATCCAGGCGTTGAAAGATGTTCCTGAAGTTAACGCTGAAATTGATGGCAACGACATCATCTATAAAAATTATTATCACGTAGCTGTAGCTGTTGGCACACCAAAAGGTTTGGTTGTCCCTGTTGTTCGCGACGCAGATGAATTAAGCTTAGCTGGCATTGAAAAAACAATCGGTGACTTTGGCATTCGCGCACGTGATGGCAAGCTTGGTATTGATGAAATGCAGGGCGGCACATTTACCATTTCAAATGGTGGTGTTTATGGATCGCTTATGTCAACACCAATTCTTAATGCTCCGCAATCGGGCATTTTAGGCATGCATCGCATCGAAAAGCGCCCAATCGTTGTGGATGGAGAAATTAAAATTCGCCCAATGATGTATTTGGCTCTGTCTTACGATCACCGTATTGTAGATGGAAAAGGAGCTGTGACCTTCCTTGTGCGTGTAAAAGAAGCACTTGAGGATCCACAGCGTCTGGTGCTTGATCTCTAATATATAAGGGTATCTCGCAATCCAGAATTTTAGCATTCCTCCCAAAAGTGGACGCCGGTTTTGGGAATAGTGCGGTTGTTAGTAGGCAATCTGAAGCACTAAAATGCGACGGTTGCTAGTGGGCAACCGAAGGAGCACTAAAAGAGAATGCTCTAGAGAGTGAGGAAAAGATTATGAGTGAAAACACAACCGTGAACAAAAACGATTCAATCAAGGAAGATGGTAAGCCAACCTTCCTTTTTTGGATTGTCAGTCTTCTGGCAATCATCTGGGGGGCTTTTGGTCTTATTGATTATTATATGATCACGACGGGAAACGCTGAATACATTGCTCAACTACCCGCTGCATTTAAAGAAATGGTAGATAGCTTCCCTATATGGCGCACAGGCCTTTGGATGGCGTCAATAGGTGGTGCCATCATTGGTGGTCTGTTGATGTTGTTACGCTCTGAATGGGCCGTGCCATTTCTTTGGTTGGTACCAATCACAATGGTCATAGGTTTTGTTGGCTATGATCTCTTAATGGCAAATGGCATCGAAGCATATGGAACATACGGCTTGATTGCTTCAACGATTATGATTTTAATTTCACTAATCCTGGCGCTTTACGCAGCCGGTTGTGATGAAGATGATATTTTAACATAGGGTTTAACGCTTTAACTTTTCAAGGAATTATCTTGAAACAGCAAAAGCTTTAAATGAAACAAAAAGGCTCATACTACAAAGATTACTTCTTAAATTTTTCAAACATGAGAGCAGTCTTTATGAGCCAAGAAACCGATAAGATAAATTGAGGGTGGGAAAACCATGTCCGATCAAGTATTTGATTTAACAATTATTGGCTCTGGTCCAGGGGGCTATGTCTGCGCCATTCGCGCGGCACAATTGGGCATGAAAGTCGCTGTAGTTGAGAAAAGAAAAACCCACGGCGGAACCTGCCTGAACGTCGGCTGCATTCCATCTAAAGCATTGTTGCACGCCTCAGAATTATTCGATGAAGCCAATCACGGCATGGCTAAATTGGGTATTAAAGTGAAGCCTGAATTAGATTTGCCGGCCATGATGAAACATAAAACAGATACCATCGATGGGAATGTTAGCGGCATCGAGTTTCTGTTTAAAAAGAATAAAATCACCGCCTTTCACGGAATGGGTAAGATCTCAAAAGCTGGTGAAGTTACCGTGACCGCTGATGATGGTAAAACAACCACCCTGAAGTCAAAAAACATCTGTATTGCAACAGGATCTGATGTTGCGCAAATTCCAGGCATTGAGATTGATGAGAAAACAGTTGTCTCTTCTACTGGAGCGCTAGAGCTGGGCAAAGTTCCAGATCATATGGTTGTTGTAGGTGCTGGTGTTATTGGTCTTGAGCTAGGCTCAGTTTGGCGCCGTTTAGGAGCCAAAGTGACAGTTGTCGAATTCCTTGATCGCATCTTGCCAGGCATGGACACTGAAGTTGCTACTCAGTTCCAGAAAATATTGAAAAAGCAGGGCATCGAATTCAAGCTCGGCTCGAAAGTAACTGGCGTTGAAAAAGCAAAATCAGCCAAAGGAAAAACCAAAGTCACAATCGAACCAAGAGATGGCGGTGACGCTGAAGTGATTGAGACAAATTCAGTTCTCGTGGCCATTGGCCGCGTGCCATTTACGGAAGGTTTAGGCCTAGAAGACTTAGGTGTTGCGAAAGATAATCGTGGACGTATCTCTGTTGATGAGAAGTTCCAAACAAACGTACCAGGCATTTTTGCAATCGGTGACGTTATTGAAGGGGCAATGCTAGCTCACAAAGCTGAAGAAGAAGGCGTAGCATTAGCTGAGAACCTAGCGGGCCAAGCTGGCCACGTGAATTACAATCTGATCCCTGGTGTTGTTTATACATACCCTGAAGTGGCAACTGTCGGTAAAACAGAAGAAGAGCTGAAGGAAGAAGGCCGTGATTATGTAAGCGGTAAATTCCCGTTTATGGCCAATGGACGTGCAAAAGCCAACAATCAAACAGATGGTTTTGTTAAAGTTCTGGCTGATAAAAAAACAGACCGTGTTTTAGGCGTTCACATCGTTGGCCCAATGGCAGGTGAAATGATCGGTGAAGCAACTGTGTTAATGGAATTTGGTGGCTCAGCTGAAGACTTGGCTAGAACGTGTCACGCTCACCCGACACTCACTGAAGCGATCAAAGAAGCAGCCCTTGCAACAGACAAACGCACCATTCATATGTAAGAATGAAACTTCAGATGGTTTGAATAAAATATATTAAAAAAGGCGCGGTTTCGAAAAAAAAACCGCGCCTTTTTGTTTGTAAGTAGCTGTAATTATTAGATCTTATAACCTTTTTCTTTGATACGCTCTCTCATTAATTGCTGAATGCGTGGCGCAATAGTCTGCACTTTCTTAAGAATAACAGGCATCATTTCTCCCATAATTTTAGGAGTGACTTCTAAAGTTTTCTTTCCCAAAGGTGAAGTTTGAAACTCATAAAGTTGTGTGAGCTCTTCTTTGGTGTAATAGCGCGCATAGATTTGCGGTGTATCAGCAAGAATGTCATCCATATTTTGTTTTTGTAAATCTAGAAAAGCCAATCTAAAGTTTTCTAATTGAGCCGCATCAATATCAGGGTTTTTGGATTTAACCTCAGAGGCAATTGCACCCCAGGATTGTTTGGCCATTTGCTCAATAAAAGTACTGCCAATCAAATGATCAACGAGTTTTTTGGCAGCTGTCAGCGTCTCAGTATCAGCAGTTTTATTTTGAACCTCTTTAGCAAGAACAAGGGAAGAGTTAAAAAATAAAACACTCATTAATGTGAAAGGTAAAATATAAGATCTCATTTTGAATTCCTTAAAAGTTTATCTAAGAGCCTGGGATAATAAGTGGGGTTTGCCCGTTGGGTCTAATCCTAGTTTATTTTCGTCACGTCGTAACCGGCACTGCGGAATGCCTCAACCAAGCCATGGCGTCCTGTCATGTGAAGAGCCCCCACAGCAATGAAAGCCCCTCCTTTTTTGACAAGAGGAAGAGAATGCTCAAACATTTGCTTGTTGCGTTTAACCACCATGATTTCAAGAAATTCCGCCATAGCCGCTGTTGTTTTTTCTTCATTCTTGCCAAAGGCGATCGAGAGCGGAATCATCATGCCAATTTGCCTAGATTTATAAAGTTGCATAGCTGTAAAGTAAAAATCATTAATCCGCTTATGTTGAAAAATTCCATCTTGCAAAAGTGTAACTTGATGCTTTGGGGCAAGGGCGTCGAAAGCTGAAAATTGATCATTTAAACTTTCCAATCCAATCAGTCGTTTGCCGGATAATTTAGCTTTTTTAATGATGTGTTGATCAAGAGAGACAAGTCCTTTGCTCATGCGAAAAGCTTCACACCCAGGAATTTGAAAATAGCTAATATAAGCAAACCAGGGCTTCAGGAGCGGGATCATATTTTTAGGCATGCCCTGTTTCACTGCTAAATCAATGACATAACTGTAGTCATCCTGACTAAGGTAATCATTCAATTTCGGTCCCTTGAGAGAAAAAAACTGTTCCGGGTTTTTCTGTATATAGGATTGAATTTGCGCTGGTTCTAAATTAGCAACTTCTACAGCAACAGCTTTAGCCTCAGTAAATGCTGTTTTAGCTTGCTCGCTAAATTGCGTGACCTCAGGATCAGTGGTGTGCATGGTTCCAAATAAATAAGAGGGCGCACCATCAGTTCCATCAATGCGCCAGAGAACAGCATCTGAATTTTTCTCAATATCTGCAACGCGTTTTAATTTTTGATACCGCTCAGGCTCAATAATCCGCATTTCTTCAACGAGATTAACACCTTTGCAGGTGGGGAGTTGTTTGAGCTGAGCTTGAGGTGCTTCTGCAAATGCTAAAGTTGATAAAGAAAAAAGACAAAAGAGAGAAAGAAAAAAACACTTCAGATAAAAAGGAGTGCGGAGTAGAAATGAGTGAACCATATATGGCCTCCAAAGCTGATTAATCAGAAGTGAAAAGACAGGGGTATTGTAAAAACAGAATATGAAATTGATCAAATCGCAAAATATAAACAAAAGCGTTAAAGCCACGCTAAAAATTTTAAGTAAAAATTGCGCAAAAAAAAAGGCCGCTAAAGAGCAACCTTTAATTAATTCTTTGAAACTGAAAATTTATTCAGCAGCATCCTGAATTTGAGGAGCAGCAGCTCTAACATCAGCTGCCACATGGCTCTCGAATTTCTTGAAATTCTCAACGAAAATCTCAACAAGTTTAGCAGCACCTTGATCATATTCAGCTTTGTCAGCCCAAGTCTCACGTGGTGTTAAAATTGATTGATCATCAAGACCTTCAACTTGCTCAGGCACTTCAAATCCAAAAATTGGATCAACTCGCATAGGAGCAGATTTCAAGCTACCACCAAGGGCAGCATCAAGAAGGCGGCGCGTCGCTTTAATAGGCATCCGATTACCAACACCATACTTGCCACCAGTCCAGCCGGTATTAACAAGCCAGCAATCAACTTTATGCTCAGCAATCAAGTCACGAAGCAAGTTGCCATAAACACTTGGATGACGCGGCATAAATGGCGCACCAAAACATGTAGAGAATGTAGCAGTCGGCTCTGTGACACCTTTTTCAGTACCAGCAACTTTAGCTGTATAGCCTGAAAGGAAGTGATACATCGCTTGAGCTGGTGTGAGTTTCGCAATTGGCGGCAAAACACCAAAAGCATCTGCTGTTAGCATAACAATATTTAAAGGCTGGCCACTCATGCCAGTTTCGCTAGCACCTTTAATGAAATCAAGAGGATAGGCACCGCGTGTGTTCTCAGTTAAAGAGCCATCATCAAAATCAGGCACGCCTGCATCACTAAGAACAACATTTTCCATCACCGCATGCTCGCGGTTAATAGCGCCGTAAATTTCTGGCTCAGCGTCTTCAGAAAGGCGAATGGCCTTCGCATAGCAGCCACCCTCAAAGTTAAAGACGCCGTTAGGAGCCCAGCCATGTTCGTCATCACCAACAAGTGGACGTTTAGGGTCAGCTGAAAGAGTTGTCTTGCCCGTACCAGATAGGCCGAAGAAAACAGCAGAGTTGCCTGAAGCATCTTCATTAACAGAGCAGTGCATCGGCATAATATTTTTTTCAGGAAGGATATAGTTCAGATAAGAGAAAACAGATTTTTTCATCTCACCGGCATATTCAGTGCCACCAATAAGAACAAGCTTGTTTGCAAGATCAAGAGCAATAACAGTTTCAGAGCGAGTGCCGTGACGGGCAGGATCTGCTTTAAAGCTAGGGAGATCTACAATGGTGAAACCAATGTCAAAATTTTCTCTATCTTGTGCACTTGGTTCAATCATTAGATGCTGGATAAACAGAGCGTGCCAGGCAAATTCACAATAGATGCGGCTATTTAACCTATGGACAGGATCAGCGCCAGCGAATAAATCTTGTACAAACAATTCGCGATTATTTGCATGCGCTAGAAAGTCTTCTTTCAAGGTTGCAAATTGTTCAGGGGTCATAGCAGCGCTATTGTCCCACCAGATCGTATCTTCGGTAGATGCATCGCGAACGACATATTTGTCTTTCGCTGAGCGGCCCGTATGTTGTCCAGTGGTTACAGCAAAGGCACCGTTTGCTGCCCGTTTACCTTCGCCACGCTCGATAGCTACATCATATAGCTCTGCGCGGCTGTTATTTAGGTGAATAGTACCTGGTTCCCGTATAGGGAACGTCACATGCTTGTTCGCACCACCATCAATCGCCTTTAACGTCACGACAAATCAACTCCTAAAATGGATATCTGTTACTTTAAAATTGGGTGGCACTAATCTAAGGCCATGTACCAATTTTTCACTCTGTTTCCAAAAGGGCAAGCTATATTTCAAATATATGACAAATGCCTCAGCCAATTTACTATTGCACAGGAGAGAAATGTTCAACCCACGAATTGTGTAAACTAGCGTCATTTTAACAAAATTAAGGCATTAATGGCGAAAAAATCGACATATTCCCATTTTAAAAGTGGAGCAAGCCTTTCTTTAACCCATATAAATGAGCGAGAAAAGTACCAAAAAGAAGGTGAAGTTAAACATAATGAGGTGCTGAAAAAAGATAGGGTGTAAAATAAAGGGAAGATTAAATTTTAGGCAATGGAAACAGAAAAAAGCGTCAAACCTGCCAGATTATCGCCTAACTCACAATTCATACACAAGGAATTCGCGTCAATAATATTGCCTTTCAGTTGAAAAGCAGTAACATTCAGGGCGACTTTAAAGCGCTGCCTTAATATCTACATAAAAAGACCTTATCGCGGCATATGAGTATTTAAAGATAAATTTTAAGAGCGTGTCGCACAAAAGTGGTAACCGGTTTTGTGAAAAGAGATGCGCTTAAACAAAGAAATAGAGCATGTCTTTGAATTTAAAAAGTGACGTGATCTAGAATAACAATAAGGCCCTTATAAATATGCCAACAGTAGCACTTGTAGATGATGATCGAAATATCCTTACATCTCTCCGTATAGTTCTTGAAACGGAAGGGTATCTTGTTCGCACTTATAATGACGGGGCTTCAGGCCTTGAGGGCTTAACAAGCGAGCCACCTGACCTTGCTATTTTGGATATCAAAATGCCGCGTATGGATGGCATGGAACTGTTGCGCCGCTTGCGCCAGGAATCTGAATTACCAGTTATTTTCCTCACATCGAAAGATGAAGAAATAGACGAACTTTTTGGTTTGAAAATGGGTGCAGATGATTATATCAAAAAGCCATTTTCTCAAAGATTACTTCTAGAGCGTGTGAAAGCTATCATGCGCCGTTCAGCTGCAAGAGCAATTGAGCCTGTACAAAAAGATGCAAGCAACATACTTGAGCGCGGTCTATTGGTGATGGATGAAGAACGCCACACATGCACATGGGACAACAAACCGGTCACACTAACAGTGACAGAATTTTTGATCCTTCAATCATTGGCGCAGCGCCCAGGAGTTGTAAAAAGCCGTGACGCATTAATGGATGCAGCTTACGATGATCAGGTTTATGTGGATGACAGAACAATTGACAGCCATATCAAACGTCTTCGCAAAAAATTCAAAGTCGTAGATGATAATTTTGATGTGATCGAAACACTCTATGGTGTTGGTTATCGCTTCAAAGAAAAAAACGCTTAAAACTCAAAAGCGTGAAAAAACTGGCCTTTAATCTTTAGCTGTGTCTTTAATCATAACAATGTTTTAAAGACACAGTTTTAACGCACAAAGAAACTGTTGGAGTTTTAAAAAGCCTTAATTAAGGAACGGATTAAATGTCACAGAGTAAAAAGTGGCAGCCAGAAACAGTTGTAAATTCAATAAAGTCTCTGTCTCCAACAAGCAGTCAATCTTACCTTATGACATTAAAAAAAATCCTTGTACGCCTCCGTTCAGCATTTCGTTCAAGCTTGAACTTTTCAACGCTTGGTCGCACGATCTTTATTTCAAATATGATTGCGCTCGTGTTTTTGATGCTGGGCATTCTATACCTCAATCAATTGCGCGCCGGCTTGATCGGTGCAAAAGTTGAAAGTCTGCAAACCCAAGGTGAAATTATCGCTGGCGCGATAGCAGCTTCAGCTACAGCCGATACAGATCAAATCATCGTAGATCCAGATAGTTTATTGGAAACAGGCGCAGACGCCCCGTTTATCGCTGGAGACGCTTTTACATCTCTCGAATTCCCAATTGACCCTGAACGTGTTGCACCAATATTGCGAAGATTGGTACAACCAACTGGTACACGGGCGAGAATTTATGATTCAGATCAAACTCTGATTATTGATAGCCAAAGGCTTTATTCAGGCGGTCTACAACCAAAATCTCAGCTCAACCCAAATGGAAATCAAGATAAAAGTCTTTATTCCCGCATAGAGCAAGCTTTCAAGCGTGTGCTGTTTTACAGCGACCTGCCGATATACAAAGAAGACCCAATCGGTGATGGAAAAGTTTACGATGAAGTTGGCGCTGCAAGCGCAGGTGCTGCAACACCTATGGTCCGCGTCACAACTGAAGGCAAACACATCGTCTCCGTGGCGGTGCCAATCAGAAGGTTGCGACGTGTCCTAGGTGTTTTATTGCTATCAACAAAAGGTGGGGGAGTTGAGCAAACCATTCGCAATGAACGACGAGCGATCTTACGACTTGCTGTCCTGGCATTTGGTGTGAGCTTACTTACATCTCTCTTTCTTACAAGATATATCGCCTTGCCGATGCGCCGGCTATCAGCCGCAGCAAAACGAGTTGGTGAAAGTATTAAGGCAAGAGAAGAAATACCTGATTACACAGACAGAAATGACGAAATTGGCCAATTATCAGGCTCATTTCGTGAAATGACAGCCGCCCTCTATAGAAGGTTAGATGCCATTGAGAGTTTTGCAGCAGATGTAGCTCATGAATTAAAAAATCCCTTAACCTCCTTGCGCAGCGCTGCTGAAACATTGGAATTAGTTAAAACCGATGAACAACGCACGCGCTTAGTTGATATTATCCAAAATGATGTAAAGCGATTAGATCGTTTGATTAGTGATATCTCAGATGCCTCGCGTCTGGATGCCGAATTAGCCAGAGAAGATACAGACATTTTAAATATCAAAGATGTTCTAGAGGGAACATTAAATGTATTTAACGACATTCATCGAAGCAATAAAACCGATGTAAAGTTGCAAGTTTTCCAAGCCACTGATGAGCGGGCCTATTTACTCCGAGGCCATGATAGCCGACTGGGTCAGGTTCTCATTAACTTGCTGGAAAATGCTTTGTCTTTTTCTCCAGATGATGGGGATGTTTGGGTAACGGCAAGACGAAAGGATGGAAAAATCATCCTGTTTGTGGATGATGAAGGCCCTGGCATTCCTCCAGAACATTTAGACAAGATCTTTAAGCGCTTTTATACTGATCGACCAGAAGGTGAGGAGTTTGGCAATAACTCAGGCTTGGGGCTAAGCATTTCTCAGCAAATCATTTCCGCTCACAAAGGAACAATCAAAGCTGAAAATAGATATAGCCAACCAGGCCAACCGCAAACAGAAACAAGAGAACAAATTGGCAGCCGCCCACCTTTAGGCGCACGGTTTGTAATCGAGTTACCAGCTATTCATAAATTGAAACAAGATGACAATTCATAAAACCATCCAACATGGAACTCTCATCAATATTAACGGCAAAGGTGTTCTTTTGCTGGGGCCATCTGCAGCAGGAAAATCAGATCTGGCACTTCGTTTGATCATGCCACCATCCCATTTTGTTTCAGAAAAAAACTCAGCTCAACTTGTAGCAGATGATCAAGTTGAGATAGTGTTAGAGATAGTTAATAATCAGAAAAAATTATATGGGCAGGCCCCAGAAGCCCTAAAAGGGCTATTGGAAGTCAGACATTTGGGAATTAAAACATTTGATTATTTAGAAAAAAGCCCAATAGATTTTGTTATAAAACTCAAAAAATATCATGAAATTGAGCGCTTACCAGATGAAGTCAATGAAATTGAACTCATCGAAGATCATGTGTTTCCACTCTTTTTTCTTGATCCATTTGAAGCCTCAGCTTTGAATAAATTAAATTTGATTCTCAGCAGTTAAAAGCCGCATTTTTTTCAAATCTCATAAAAAATTGATAAGAATTAAACAAAATAACTTGCCAGAGGCCACAATCATAGACAATGTAATCTTTTAAAAGATGTTGGCATCACAACAATATAAGAAAATGGTAGTCATTTGAAAAAGGTTATTTGGGAAAAATAATGATTGGTCTTGTTATTGTCACCCATGGGAGACTGGCAGAAGAATTTAGAGCCGCGTTGGAGCACGTTGTTGGTCCTCAAGATAATTTAGAAACTGTATCTATTGGTCCTGACGATGATATGGAAATGCGCCGTAAAGACATCATTGATGCCATTGGCCGCGTTGATAATAATGATGGGGTTGTATTGTTAACAGACATGTTTGGTGGCACACCATCAAATTTAGCAATTTCAATCATGGATCATGCAAAAATTGAGGTGATCGCTGGGGTAAATTTACCTTTGCTAATTAAATTAGCCAGCCTCCGGAATGAAAGCAACATTGAAGATGTCATCTTAAAAGCGCAAGAAGCGGGTAGAAAGTACATCTCAATTGCAAGTCATGTTTTAAGCGATAAATAATAAAAATCATGAACTTATCGAACAAACAATAAATCTCAAAAGATAAAGAGTAAGCATTTAATACAATAGCTTGTGAGTGATGAAAATCATAAGAAGCGCAATGCAATGAGTTTGCTCTATAAATAAGCAAGGAATTAAGAATTAAACCATCAAATGTCGGGGCAAAATGCCATTTTAAAGAGGAACACTGGGGAGTGCCTTTTTAAAAAGACATCAGATGGGAGAGGGAAGAAAAGATGACAGATCAGTCAACAATTGCAGAAGTAACAATTTGCAATAAAAAGGGCCTGCATGCCAGAGCGTCAGCAGCCTTTGTCAAATGTGCAGGTCAGTACAACGCCGAAATTGATGTGACCAAAGACGGTCAAACAGTGGGCGGTAGCTCAATCATGGGTCTAATGATGCTAGCGGCTTCGCAAGGTTCTTCAATTGTTATTGAAGCTAAAGGACCAGAAGGTGATGAAGCTTTAAAAGCTCTAATTAACCTGATTGAAGCCAAATTTCACGAGGGTGAATAATGCTCCGCGGCGCATTTCATGAAATACTCTGTACAAATAACATATAAAACTTTCTTTATATCCCTCTTGCTCTTTTCCGAAGACCAGATTATAAGGCTTTAGCATAAAAGCCATAGGCCTTTTTCCGCATGCATACCTGCGCGCACAGAAATGGCAAAAATAGCTTAAATAAAGGACGAGTGATGACCGAATTTACAGACTACGCAGTCGCAGATATCAGCTTGGCTGATTTTGGATTTAAAGAAATTGCTATCGCAGAAACAGAAATGCCAGGCCTTATGGCCATACGTGAAGAGTATAAAGAAGCTCAACCGCTAAAAGGTGCACGTATTTCAGGCTCTCTGCACATGACAATTCAAACAGCTGTATTGATCCAAACACTAAAGGCGCTAGGTGCTGATATACGTTGGGCATCATGCAACATTTTCTCAACGCAAGATCATGCAGCCGCAGCTATTGCAAAAGAAGGCGTTCCAGTTTTCGCTCATAAAGGCGAAACTCTTGAAGAATATTGGAACTTCATTGATAAAATCTTTGATTGGTCAGATGGTGGCACTTCAAACATGATCCTTGATGATGGTGGTGATGCAACCATTTACATCATTCTTGGTGCTGAAGCTGAAAAAGATATTTCTGTGCTTGATAATCCAGGTAATGAAGAAGAAGAAGTTCTTTTTGCTACCATTAAAAAACGCTTGGAACAAAGCCCGGGCTGGTTCGAAAAACAAAGAGACGCTATCAAAGGCGTATCTGAAGAAACAACAACAGGTGTACACCGTCTTTATCAAATGGTTGAACAGGGACGCCTACCGTTCCCAGCTATCAACGTAAATGACAGCGTAACCAAGTCTAAGTTTGATAACCTTTATGGTTGCCGCGAAAGCCTTGTTGATGGCATCAAGCGCGCAACTGACGTCATGATGTCAGGTAAAGTTGCTGTGGTTTGCGGATTTGGTGATGTGGGCAAAGGCTCTGCTGAAAGTCTTCGCAGCCAGGGCGCTCGTGTGATTGTTACTGAAATTGACCCAATCTGCGCACTTCAAGCAGCAATGCAAGGTTATGAAGTAAACACACTTGAAGCCGCTGCCTCTGAAGGTGATATCTTTGTGACGACAACAGGCAACAAAGATGTAATCACTGTCGATCACATGCGTGACATGAAAGATCGTGCGATTGTTGCAAACATCGGTCACTTTGATAGTGAAATTCAAGTTGCAGGCTTGAAAAACTTCCAATGGCATAATGTGAAGCCGCAAGTTGACGAAGTTGAATTCCCAGATGGCAAACGCCTCATTCTCTTGGCTGAAGGCCGCTTGGTGAATTTGGCTTGTGCAACTGGTCACCCAAGTTTTGTGATGAGCGCATCTTTTACCAACCAAGTGTTGGCTCAAATCGAGCTATGGGACAACAATGACAAATACAAAAACGAAGTTTATGTATTACCTAAAAACTTGGATGAAAAAGTAGCTATCTTGCACCTTGAAAAATTAGGTGTGAAATTGACAAAACTGTCAAAAGAACAAGCTGATTATATCGGCGTAGAAGTTGATGGCCCTTATAAGCCTGAACACTACCGCTACTAAGACTATATAGCTGTCGCAGGTCTTCAAGAAGAAGCCTGCGACAGCAGTTTCCTGCCCAGAAATACAAGCCCCTCATATTAAAAAATACCATCTTTCCATACGAAGAAGGAGCTCACCCTGCTTGTGAATGAGGGGCATGGCGCCAGTGCGGTTGCTTTTGGGCAACCTGAAGCACAGATAAAATGACACCAGTGCGGATGCTTAGTGGGTATCAGAAGCACAAAAAGTGCCCGGTGCCTTTATATAATAGGGAGCCTATCTGGTGCCTAGCATCGCGCTTAAGTGGGCTTTTCGCGCCAGATGCGAAAAAATAGCCCATGAGAGAAAACTTACTGTGTGTAAGCCAATGAAAAGAGTGCTCTTTATTTGAGTGTGGCCTTGTTAAGCGTGTAAATTATTAATTGATTCGCTAAATAAAAAAGCTGATGCAGGGCCTTATGCAAGCAAAAGATAATATAAAAAACAAAGTGCACAATCTTGGGAGCGCTCTCCCGCAATTCGGGCATGTTTTGCCTTTAATTGTGGTAAGTACTGCTTTTGTTGGTCTGGCCATTTGGGCTGCTCAAATTTCTGGCCTTGAAGGTTCACCTTTGTTCAGCTCTTGGGATTTCTTAGCCGTAATCTTAAGCTTAGGTGCTTTAATCTTTTCAGCCGTCATTTCATTTTATGCCATTCAAACTCAAAAATCAGCCCAAATAGAACGTGAAAGAGCACAAAAAGATGTCAATGAGACCCGCCAAGAGCTGAATTTGGCACAAGCAATGTTAAAAGCGGAGCCTCAGCTTTTAATGTTGTGGGATGATAAAGGTCAGCCAAACCTGATCATTCACACCTTGGATACAGATACGGGCATTCCGTTTCATTTTTCAGAAACCCTATATTTTGACCAATGGCTTGAGTTACCCTCTGCCATCGAATTGCGCAACAAGCTTGAAGGGCTTTTTCGTGATGGCAGTGCCTTTACCTTAACCATCAGAACTCTCACGGGGCATCATCTGGAAGCAGATGGGCGCTCAGCTGGTGGCACACCAATTTTAAGATTGAGAAATATAGCTGGCAGCGCCAGCGAGATTGCAAACATTTACGAACATCGCCGCAGCTTAACTCAGCTTGTTGAAGCTCAGCATTCACTGTTAAATGCGCTTCCTATGCCTGTTTGGTTTCGTGATGAAACAGGCAAGCTAACATGGGTCAATAAATCATATATGGACCATGTCGGTGCTGTTAATCTGGATGATATTAAATCGCGGCAAATAGAATTACTCGAACAACGCCAGAGAAAAGCCGTCGCAGAAACAATAGAAAACAACCAAAGTTTTTCAGAGCGTTTTCATACGATTGTAGCTGGCGAACAGCGCACATTTGATGCGGTTGCCATCCCGCTAGTTGAAGGAAGCGCAGGCCTTGCAATTGATATGGGCGCTATTGAAAGCGCTGAAGGGCAGCTAGAAAACCTCATTGAAGCCCATACGAAAACCTTAAATAGAGTGGCAACAGCCACAGCTATTTTTAATGGCAATCAAAGACTGACTTTTTGCAATGAAGCCTATGTTGAACTTTGGGGCTTAGATCAAAACTGGTTGGACACAGGACCAGAAGAAGGTGAGATTCTAGACAAGCTAAGTTCAATGCGCCGCCTTCCGGAAGAAGCCGATTACAATGCCTGGCGCGAAGGGCAATTGAAAATCTATCAATCGCAAGAAAATCATGAAGAATGGTGGCACTTGCCAGATGGCCGCACAATTCAGGTCATGAGTGAACAACGCTCTGATGGCGGTGTCACACATTTATATGATGATGTAACAGAGCGCTTTGCAATGGAAAGCCGCTATAATGAATTAATAGGTGTCCAAAGAGAAACTTTGGATAATCTTGCTGAAGGCGTTGCAGTGTTTTCAACCGATGGTCGCCTCCGGCTCTTCAATCCGGCCTTTGCAAAGATCTGGGGCCTAGACAAAGAGTTTTTGAAAAACATTCCTCACATCGATGATGTGATTTATAAATGTCGAACGTTGCTAGATGATGCATCCTGGGATGATGTTCATAGCGCGGTGACCTCAATTAGCGATCGTCGTGACAGGCAAACGGCCGAGCTAACGAGGCCAGATGGTAAGATTATTGAATATACGTCTTCTCCATTGCCAGACGGAGCAACATTGCTAACATATAGTGATGTAACAGTTCATCGCCGTATGGAACGTGTTCTGCGTGAGCGCAACGAAGCCTTGGTCGCAGCTGATAACCTTAAAAACACCTTTATTTCACATGTATCATATGAATTAAGATCACCTCTAACGAATATCATTGGATTTAGCGAACTAATGAGCGCCAAAACCAGCGGCGATCTAAATGAAAAACAAAGCGAATATTTAAATGATATTCGCAATTCATCAGATAGCTTGCTTGCCATTGTTGACGATATTCTGGACTTGGCAACCATTGATGCTGGTGGTCTTGATTTGAATATTGAAACTGTGAAAGTGAAAGATGTCATTGAAAGTGCAACTGAACGCTTGCAAAAACAATATGATAAGGAAGAGGTAGATCTGCAAATTGACCTTCCAAAAAATATTGGCGACTTTGACGTTGATAGCAAACGCATCAGCCAGGTGTTGTTCAACTTGTTAAGCAATGCTGTTGGTTTCTCTGATGAAGGTGCCAAGGTCAGTGTCTCTGCTAAAAAACGCAAAGATCAGATCGAAATTGCCGTAATCGACAGTGGCTGTGGCATACCAGAAGCGGAGCAAAGCTCCGTGTTTGATCGTTTCGAGAGTAAGTCTCGTGGCTCAAACCATCGAGGAGCTGGACTTGGGCTTTCAATCGTAAAAAGCTTGGTTGAAGCTCATAGTGGCACTGTTAATTTAAGTTCACATGAAGGTATGGGAACAACCATTACAATTTCACTTCCAGTTAAACAGATAGGGACCGGAAGTGATAAAAGAGCTATTGAAGATAAGAAGAGCGCTCTTGACGAAAAGAAGAGTAATGCCGCATAACCCCTCTGAGTGCATAAATATTTTTTGGAGTAATGCGTGAAACAATTCAAAGAAATATCAGCGAACCAGTTCAAGGTGGATAGAGCTGAATTAGAAGTCATTGCCGAAAAATTATCTTGCATTTTAAGTAAAGGGGACACGCTGTTTCTAAAAGGTGATCTGGGAGCTGGTAAATCAACTTTTGCTCGCGCACTAATAAGAGCCATTGCAAATTCACCAGAACTTGAAGTGCAAAGTCCAACATTTCCTATCCTCATTCCCTATAAAACCTCTCGAGCTGAAATTTCGCATTACGATCTCTACCGTCTTTCAGATAGCAGTGAGGTTGAAGAGCTTGGCCTCTATGATGAGTTAGAAAATCACATAACACTCATTGAGTGGCCCGAACAGCTGGGCTCAAATCATAAGATAAATGATCGTTTTGAAATCTCTTTAGAAGAATCTATGACTGATGAGGAAAGAGAAGATTATCGCCTCATAAAAATAACCGGTTTCGGAAAACAAAAAGAAAAATGCGAGCGTTTTTTTAAAATAAGCACATTCCTTGAAGCAACCGAATGGCGACAAGCCCAGTGGCAATTTTTACAAGGAGACGCATCCTCCAGGTCTTACATTCGCTTGAAAGAAGCGGCAGATGATGCACTCTTGATGAACGCCCCGCCACAACCAGATGGTCCTCCAATCAGAGATGGAAAACCCTATAGTCAAATCGCTCATTTAGCCGAAGATATGACAAGCTTTGTCGCTGTCTCCAACGCGCTCATTGAAGCAGGGCTATCGGCGCCAAAGGTTCATAAATTTAATATTGAAGACGGTTTGCTACTGATCAATGATCTCGGTGACAACCAGCTGTATCATATGATCACGGAGCAAAATGCTGATCAACAAAAGTTATATGAGACTGCGATAGATATTTTATGCGAACTGCGCAGTCACAAACCAAATCCAATGCAAGTTGGTGAAAGCGTTTATGAGCTGCCACACTATTCAAATGAGGCCTTATCTATAGAAGCAGAGCTGGTCATAGATTGGTATTGGCCAAAGCTAAAAAACACTAAAATCTCTAGCGCCGAGAGCCAAGATTATCAAAATCTTTGGGTAAAGCTCTTCAATGATTTAAGGCCGAATAACCACCACTGGGTATTGAGGGATTTCCACTCTCCGAACTTGATGCATCTGCCCAAGCAAAGTGGAGCAAAGTCTCTTGGCATTATCGATTTTCAAGATGCAGTCATTGGTCACGCTGCTTATGATGTTGTCTCTCTTTGTCAGGATGCTCGCATAACAGTACCCGAAGCAGTCGAACAGCACCTTTTGTCCCGGTATCTTAAACAAGCTGCGCAGTTAGACCCATCATTTGACAAGGACGATTTTTTGCAGGCCTACGCCATTCTCGGGGCACAACGCGCCAGTAAATTGCTCGGAATTTTCGTGAGGCTAGCTGTAAGAGATGGCAAAAAACATTATCTGGCTCACATCCCACGCATCTGGGATTATCTAGAGCGCAATTTAAAACACCCACATCTGATTGACATATTCAACTGGTACGAAACAAATTTTCCAGAAGAGTTACGCATCAAATCTGAAGAAGATCTCAGTATGATCGGTTAATTTTGCGGGTGCTAGGTTGGCAACTAGTAGATAACCTAAAGCCATTCAAAAATGGTATTTGAAAGACAGTTATGCAGATGTCGTTACGGTTGTTTGTGCAGATGCTTTGTGGGCATCTGAAGCACAAAAAAACATCAACCTGAAGGAGCACTAACGCGACGGTTGCTAGTGGGCAACCTGAAGGAGCACTAACGCGACGGTTGCTAGTGGGCAACCTGAAGGAGCACTACGCGACGGTTGCTAGTGGGCAACCTGAAGGAGCACTAAAAAGAGATGAGGGACATGGTTGATCAAGCATTTATTCTAGGGGCAGGCTTTGGTTCGCGCATGCGCCCGCTGACGGATACAATTCCCAAACCAATGGTACAACTCGCAGGTAAACCACTGATTGATCATGTTATTGATCGCTTGGCCTCAGTCGGTGTGAAAAAAATTGTCGTCAATGTCCATTATTTAGCTGACGTCCTAGAAACTCACTTGCGCCAAAGAAATGATGTTGAGCTCATCATCTCAGATGAAAGGGATGAATTACTCGATACCGGTGGCGGTGTTTATAAAGCGTTACCACACTTTGGTGATGAGCCGTTTTTCATTCACAATTCAGATTCAGTCTGGGTTGAAAATGGACATGATAATCTGGCTGAATTGGTCAAAAAATTTGACCCACAAAAAATGGACAATCTACTTTGCCTTGCCAATAAAAACACATCCCTTGGCTATGATGGTAATGGAGATTTCCTTCTAAGTAATGAAGGGTTAATCAGCCGAAAACCAAGTGATGTAACGTCAGACCATGTATTCATTGGCGCAAGTATCGCGACTAAAAACCTTTTTAAGAAAAGCCCAGAGGGTTCTTTTTCATTGAATAAACTCTGGGACGCTTCAATCGCCCAAAACCGTGTCTATGGTATCAAACATCGGGGTATTTGGATGCATGTGGGGACAACTGAAGCCTTAAGTGATGCAGAGGATTGCATTCGCCAAGCTGAACCAACATTATAGCGCGGATGCTTGGTGTGCATCTGAAATACAAAAAAGCCATCTGAGCGCACATTCAAAAAAGGGTCGCATTTAGAATGACAAATATTGTCCATATCCCTTCAACAGCACCGTTTCTAGATAGTCTTGTGTCGGCCATTTTAGAAGGGTCACTCCCTTTTCAAAAAGGACAAGCGCCAAAAGTTGAAGAGTTAGCCAATATCACCCTTTTACTCCCAACTCGGCGCGCCTGTAGAGTTTGTGGTGAAGCCTTTTTAAGATTGTCAAACAGCAAAGCCATTATTCTACCAACCATCCGGCCATTAGGAGATGGAGATGATGATGAAGGCTTGATCTATGAAGCGCTAAGCAGTGGTTTTACAGGCAATGGCCCGGACCAAAGCCTAATAGATATGAAGCCGGCTGTCTCCAGTCTCGAGCGGCACCTCATTTTAACACAAGCCATTCTAAGCTGGCGGAAAAACCCTGAACTAGCCCCAGAACCCCACCTGGCTAAAGAACAAGTAGAAGGTCAAATCAAACCAGCCCAAGCTTCACTCATGGCACATGAACTTGCCAAACTCATTGATAACGCAGAGACTGAAGAGGTCGACCTTTCAAACTTGGAAAACCTGGTGCCAGACCAGTTCTCAGAACATTGGCAACATACTCTGGATTTCCTAACCATCATCACTAAAGTCTGGCCAGATTATTTAAAAGCCACAGACCAACTTAGCCAAGCCTCAAGACGCAATATTATGCTGAATAAAGAAACTGAGCGCTTAGAGCAAACAAAGCCAGAAAACCCAATCATCATCGCTGGCTCAACGGGTAGTGTTCCTGCAGCCGCCAGATTAATGAAAGCGGTGGCGAACTTAGAAAATGGTTTAATCGTCCTCCCTGGTCTTGATCAGGATTTAGATGATCTGGCGTTTAAAAATCTGGTGCCCTATCATCCTGAACATCCTCAATTTGGGTTATCCAAATTATGTGCCGATATTGGAGAGCCGAGGTCAAACGTCAAAGCGGTTGAAGGAACTGAGACGTCTTCAAGTGAAGCAGCTCTGGCTAAATTTGTAAGTGAAGCTCTTCGTCCCTCAAGCTCAACAGAGCAATGGCAAGACTATATAAAACTGTATGAAACGGCACCCGAAGAAAAAGAGAGTTTGAAAGCTGGCTTTGAGAACATCTCTCTCAATCTTGCTCGTGATGGACAAGAAGAAGCAGAGATGGTCTCTCTTATTTTGCGCCGAACAGCTGAGAGTAAAAATCAAACAGCCGCCCTCGTGACACCAGATAGACTGATAGCAAGACGGGTAGCTGTTCGTTTGGAAGAATGGGGCATTAAGGTCGACGATTCAGGAGGTCGCCCACTAGCGAAAACAATGCCGGGCGCATTTTTTGACAGCATCATTCAATGTCAAAATTCAGGCTTTGAACCGGCATTCCTCTTAGCATTGTTAAAGCATCCCCTTACACGTCTTGGCTTTGAACGCGGTGACAGCCGCTTGGCAGCGAGAGCGCTTGAAATTTCAGCGCTTAGACAAGCCTGGATGGGACGAGGCCTGGAAGGTTTGAGAAAAACTTTTGAGACCATCAAAACTCAGTGCTGCGCAGGAGACGGTGATGAGGAAAATGGCAAGCAAGCAGATGTTCATCTGCATCCAGCAATAAAACGTTTAAAGGAAGAAGAGTGGGCGCTAGCTGAGCAATTGTTAGAGCGTTTAGAAAAAGCGTTTGCACCATTAGCAGAACTTTTCAAATCTGCCAAAGATCATAACCTCCAAAGTTTTTTAGATGCCCACATCTATACAGCCGAACATTTAGCCGAGAGTTTTGAAGAGCGAGAAAGTTCTGAAGCAATTCAAGCCTCGGAAGAAGAGCAAGACCCAAAAACAGATCAAGTACAAGAGCAGGAAATTGGCAGTCAATTATGGGTTGGCGCCGCTGGTGAGCAGTTAGCCAAATTATGTGCTGAAATCATCTCGATTAAAAATGTCTCGCCTAGTCTTAAGGCAAGAGATTACCCTGAGTTTTATCGAAGCTTGATCGCTGGAGAAACAGTTCGCCCACTCACACCAGTTCATCCTAGAATTTTTATTTGGGGGCCTTTTGAAGCGCGTTTGCAACAAACAGATGTGGTCATCTTAGGCGGACTTAACGAAGGCACCTGGCCAAACACAGCTAACGCTAACCCATGGCTATCCCGCCCTATGTGCCAAGAGTTAGGTTTGCCAGCTCCAGAACAACATATTGGCTATGGCGCTCACGACTTTGCCTCCCTTCTTTGCGCCAAAGAAGTATATCTAACAAGAGCCTCTAAAACAGATGGCGTACAGACAGTACCGTCGAGATGGATCATGCGCATGTCTGCGCTGTTAGATGGGCTAGAAGCAAGTGAACTACTAGAACCAAAAACAGATGAGCCATTTGATCAATGGGCAGCTCTGAGAGATAAAGTCGAACCAGCGCCCAAAATTAAAAGCCCAGCACCGAAACCTCCTGTGAAAGCACGGCCGCGTCAGCTAAGTGTTACCCGCATTGAAGATTGGATCGCCAACCCTTATAGCATCTTTGCTAGGTCAATTTTAAAGCTCACTCCGTTAGACCCTCTAGGCGCCCCGCCAAATGCAGCTATGCGCGGTCAAATCATTCACAAAGCAATGCAGATTTTCACTGAGCGTTATCCAAAATCATTACCGCAAAACAGCGAGCAAGAGTTGGCAGAAATTTCAGCCGAGCTAATGAAAGAAATCGCCAATCACCCACAAATCGGCACCTTCTGGCAGCCAAGGTTCGAGCGTTTTACCAAATGGTTCGCAGAAACAGAACCAGCAAGGCGTGATGAATTGAAACAATGCCATACAGAATTAAGCGGGCGCTTGGAAGTCAAAGCCCCAGCTGGTCCTTTCTATCTGACAGCACGAGCTGATCGCATCGACGAAGCAAAAAATGGCAGCTTTCATATTTATGACTATAAAACAGGAACAGTGCCGAGCCCGGCAAAAGTCAAAGCATTGTTCAGCCCGCAATTGCCATTAGAAGCCGCCATTCAACAAGAAGCCGGTTTCAAGGGGCTAAATAAAGGTGAAGTCACAGCCCTTTCTTACATTGCCGCAAAAGGCGGAAGCCCTGCTGGTATAGAGACCACTATCGATGGGGATCAGATGGGCGAGCTTATAGAGCAATCTCTCAAACAACTAGAAAACTTGGTTGCCAAATTTGATAAAGTCGAGACGCCTTATAAAGCCCTGCGCCGTCACGATTTTAAAGGCCAATATGAATATGATGATTACGCTCACCTGGCCCGCGTGCAAGAATGGGGTGCCGAAGATGAGAGTGAGGATAAGTGATGAACAAGCATTCTGTTGAGCCAATTGTTGACCTCACTAAAATTTATGAGCAAACAACAAAAAGTCAAGCAAACGCTGCTGACCCAAAAACGTCAGCTTTCGTCTCGGCCAATGCAGGCACTGGTAAAACATACATCCTCGTCAACCGCGTTCTTCGCCTCTTACTACGCGGCAATGAGCCTCATAAAATTTTATGCCTGACCTTCACAAAAGCCGCAGCAGCTGAAATGGAAAACCGGCTCTTTGAGACATTGGCCAAATGGGTCACCATGCCAACTAAAGAGTTGCTCGATCAAGAAAACAACGAAAGTCTGGCTAAAGTTCTAGGATGTGAACCCTCAACCCAAGAGATAGAACTCGCCCGCCGCCTGTTTGCAAAATCAATAGAAACACCTGGTGGTATGAAGGTGCAAACCATCCATAGTTTTTGCGAAAAGCTGTTGCAGCGCTTCCCGCTAGAAGCTGAAGTGCCACCGCACTTTAAAGTGCTCGATGAAACGGTCGCCAGTGACATCTTAAAACACGCTATGGATCAGGTGCTCACAAAAGCTTTGAAAAACCCACAAAGTGAAGAGAGCTTAGCGCTTGGCAAAGTCATTAGTTTTTCAAATGACAGCCAGTTTGAAAGTTTAGTTTTAAACGCCTTGAGACAAAAGTCTATCTGGGGTCCGCTGATCGCACCAGACACCAATGCATTAATAGAGACACTCGTGACATTGCTGCAATTGCCGGAAAACCAATCTTTAACACATTGGCAAGAAAGAATGGCAACCAGTGTTGATGATGAAGTCATCAAATCTTTGGTGCCTATATTGAATGATGAAGGCAGCAAGAGGGACCAAGGTCTAGCTCAAAAACTTGATGAAGCTCTGCAAACAAAATCGCCTGAGCATAGAATTAGAACGCTACAAAAAGCATTTTTAACAGATAAAAATGAACCTCGTTCCGAAAAGACATTGCTCACCAAAGCCATCAAGGAAAATTATCCAGCTCTTGCCAGTCAGCTTTATAGGGCGCAGGGAGCTTACTATGAAGCCTTCATTGCCCATGAAAGCCTAATGGTGGCAGATGCCACAAAATCTTTGCTTATTTTAGCAGATAAAATCATCACCCTTTATGAGCAACAAAAACGCATTCGTGCCGCACTTGATTATCAAGATCTGATAGAAAAAACAGCAGAACTCTTGAGCTCACGCCAAAACACAGCGTGGGTATTATATAAACTCGATCAAGGTCTTGATCATATCTTGGTTGATGAAGCTCAAGACACAAGCCCCGAACAATGGCAAGTGATCACAAGTCTCACCGAAGAGTTCTTCTTTAGTGAAGGCGCAAGAGATGCTGTTATAAAAACGGATAAAGGCAGTGACGGTCAGCAAATGTTTGACCGCCAGATTGAAGAGCGCACAATCTTTGCTGTGGGAGATGAAAAACAATCGATCTATGGCTTTCAGGGCGCTGAGCCAAAACAGTTCAGCGAAATGGGAGAGCATTTTACAAAAAGTGCAGAGCGCGCCAATAAGAATTTCAAAACCATTCCGCTCAACCTTTCATTTCGTTCGACCAGTGCGGTTTTAAATTCGGTTGATCTTGTTTTTCAAAAACCTCACTTAAGGGATTGCCTCACAATGTCAGGGGCGGAAATCACGCACTATTCCAACCGTCAACTAGAAACGGGTTTAGTTGAAGTTTGGGATACGGAAAAAGATGAAAAAATAGAAAAATCCGAAGCGTTCAATCCGCTTGAAGAAGGCGAAGCGCATAATGCTAGTGGAAGATGCGCAGAAAAAATCGCCAAACAAATCAGAGAATGGCTCGACACAGGTGAAGTCTTAGCATCAAAAGGCCGTCCGATTGAAGCTGGAGATATTCTGATCCTTGTGCGCAAACGCGCCCCCTTCGCGCCGATGATTATCAGAGCATTAAAGGCAAACAATATTCCGGTAGCTGGTGCAGATCGCATCGTCATCACGGAGCAATTGGCTGTCATGGATATGCTTGCTTTAGGAGACTTTTTACTGCTTCCTGAAGATGACCTCGCCTTAGCGAACCTTCTCAAAAGTCCGATTTTTAATCTGGATGATGATGATCTATTTCAACTTTCTCATGGACGCAAAGGGTCTCTGTGGCAAAGCTTGCGTTACTTCGCAAAGCGAGAAGAAAAATATAATGAAGTCGCCAGCCAGCTGTCCCTCTGGCTCTCAAGAGCAGACATTCTCCCTCCTTTTGAATTTTTTGCAAATCTTCTAGAAGGAGAAGGCTTACGTAAAAAATTCATAGCAAGGTTGGGCGCTGTAGCTGGTGACGCGTTAGACGAATTTATCAACCTCTCACTTCAATATGATGAGCTAGAGCCACCATCTCTACAAGGCTTTCTCTCTTGGTTACGCCGCTCAGGCGCGGAAGTGAAACGCGATATGGAAAAGGGGCGCAATGAAGTGCGCGTCATGACGGTCCATGGTGCTAAGGGCTTGGAAGCCGATATTGTTTTTCTTCCCGATACGTGCTCAAGCAAATCAGCAAGCCAATCAGAGAGCTTGTTAAAAATCAAACAACCGGACTTGCCAGAGAGCCCGAAAAATAAAAACCTGGTATCAACCACACTCTGGTCGTTACCCAATAAGAGCCATCTCACTCCGATTAAAGAAGCGCGAGCTGCCATATCAGAAGACGCAAAAAGCGAGCAAATGCGCCTGCTTTATGTGGCCATGACACGCGCCAGAGACCGGCTCTATGTCTGCGGTTTTGAAGGCACAAGAGGCCGCTCGAAAGATTGCTGGTATAACCTCATTGATGATGGTTTAGAAGGTCACCTCAAAGAAGTAAAAAGAGAAGACAGCACCATTGTTCGTCAGTTCCACACAGGTGAACAATCAAAGCCGACTGAAATAGAACAGCCATCAGGCACGGAAAAAGAAACAACACCCTTACCAGAGTGGGCAAAAACGAAAGCTCTCTCTGAGCCAGTTCGTACCATACCCGTCGCACCATCTAGTGTGATCCCGTATGAAACTCCAGACGATGATGAAGATAAACTTCCCATAGAGCCAGCCCTAATCAGCCCCAAAAAAATGGGAGATGATGGCCGCTTCATCAGAGGACGTTTGGTTCACAAACTCTTGGAGTATCTTCCTGACGTACCTGAAGCTGATCGTTTGAAAGCTGCTGAAACTCTTGCAAAACATCACGGGCGAGATTTAAGAGAACAACATCAAGCTTCCATTATAAATGAAACTTTAGCCATCATAAATAATCCTGATTATAAAGACTTGTTTGGCCCAGGCTCGAAAGCTGAGGTATCTCTAATCGCAAGGATAACCCCTAAAAAAACGGGGGCAACACCAATCCTGCTGCAAGGCCAAATTGATAGATTGGTCGTGCGAGAGGATGAAATTTTGATAATTGACTACAAATCAAACAGACCAAGCCCAAGAAAACTCGAGGATGTCGCTGAAGCTTATCAAGCTCAGCTCGCGGCTTATCGCATTGCTTTGCGCGAGATTTATCCCCATCATAAGCTCAAATCAGCTCTCCTGTGGACAGATGGGCCTTATTTGATGGAAATTCCAGATGAAATGCTGGATAAATATGAGGCAATATTGAATAAAGAATAGCTGAAAAGAGAACGCTAGAAATATCAGAGGACTTGACTTTATTTCATTCGTTCCTATTTTCTAGCTAACAAGATTAAAAGATCAGGAACCGCTATAAAGTGGGTGAGCCTTATAAAATAGAGAGTATCACTCGCAGAAGCCCGATTGATCTGAAACACAAAAAGCTGAAATACGCAAAGGAAGAAAAAGATGGCAACTATCACTGTTTCAGATGAAACGTTCGAAGCCGAAGTTCTAAATTCTAACGAGCCTGTATTGGTTGATTTCTGGGCAGATTGGTGCGGACCATGTAAAGCAATGGCACCAGCACTTGATGAAGTTGCCTCGGAAATGTCAGGCAAAGCAAAGATCGTAAAAGTAAACCTGGATGACGGCCCAAACACATCAGCCAAATATGGCGTACGTGCTGTACCAACTCTTATGGTTTTCAAAAATGGTGAGCTAGCTGACACAAGAACAGGCGCTCTACCTAAAAGCTCACTGGAAGAGTGGCTAAACTCTTACGTATAGATAAGAGCAAAATAAACAAACAAAAGCCTGGCGTTAGATTGCAAGCAATCAAGCCAGGCTTTTTTATGAAATTATTTTCCTCAGTTCAAATACTAACTCATTCTTCAAAAAACATATCACTATCAAAAAATTTGAAATCAATAGATCTTGACTCTCTCCGGTTTGCAAAATACCGTCCGGCCAGCTGGAAAAAATCTACGAAACTTGGTCATTAGAAATTTGTCTAACAGACCAAATCCATCAATTCTTCGCATTTTAAATGCGCCACTTAAGGAGAATAATAATGAGTAATGCGATTACAGAACAAGAACTGGCTGATGCACGTAATATTTGGGCTGATGCTCTAATTGCTATCTCCAAAGCCTATGAAGAGAGCGGCATTGAAGCTGCATCCGAATTAGCAAATGGTGCGTTAGACGCAGCCTATGGTTATAATTTGGGGCCCGTACTTTTCAAACCAACACTCTCTGGTGGTGAGCAAACTTTCCGCCCAACCCGTGAAGGTGCATTATCTTATTTTGTAGCTCACAATGATAAATACCCAAATGATACTGGTTTTGGCTTGAGAGGGTGGCGCTCGGTTGCATTCGAAACATCAGCAAGTTTCATACAAGGCGATGTTGCCATGTGGATGGGCTCAGTTTCATTCACGGACAAAGATGGCGCCGTAACAAAAGCTGACAAAAGCTGGGGCTATAAAAAAGATGAAGAGGGTGTTTTACGCATTGTCTTGCATCATTCTTCATTGCCATATCAGCCTGCATAATTAACGAACAAAAGCCTGGCGTTAGATTGGGAGACATCACGCCAGGCTTTTTATGTCAGCTTCATCTGCAGGGGGGACGCAAACGAAACCTAACGAGATAACAGTGATCGAAAAAAACACAACAACCAAGTTAATGAGAAGGTGTGTTTTATTCAACTGGCTATCCAGGTATAATTGGTTGTATTGGTTTTTCTTGAGCTTCAAACAAAGCTTTAAAATCCTTTAGGCCTAGCGTTGCTGCGGTTTTCAATTCAGCATCCAGAACTTCATAAATAACGCCATCGGTACCCCAATTGCTGAACCAGGCAATGCAATCCACATCTCCTCCACCTTCATCATGCGGAGCTCCCCCGGCTTTCTTCTGGACATAACTTCCAGTCGGTCGGATTTCTTTGAGAGCACCATCTTTGTCATAAAGCCGTAACTCACCTTGTATGATGAACGTGCTATAATCTGCGTGGTGTCGGTGCAGCACGACTTTCTTATTTGCTGCAAACTTGAAGATTATGTCGACCACTTTAGCTTGAGGGTCAACTCTAACTATGTGGTACCAAATATTTTCAATACCCTCCAAGCTATTCCATTTTATGTTCGACTGATCAAATTCTCCAGAAACTTTTTTTGCCACTGCAGAGCCAGAACCTAGCATGCTCAAAGCAGCCGCTGCCCCCATGGCAAAAACTCCTTCACGCCTAGTAATAGCCACTCCACTGGTACCCTTCTTATTTTCCGTATCAGTCATACTTGCTCCCTTCAAATGATTTTTTTTGCATCGTGTCAGGAGCATATCTTAAGACGAAAAAATGCAATCTAATGTAATAAGCCTGCAATAAAATTTCATTTTTATTTGATGGTTTAAAAACGTATGTAATGTATTAGGGGTTAGTCTATAGATTAACGTAAGGTCTATACTTTATTTTTACATTCTTAATAATTAAATGAGAAATGTAAATTTCAGAAAAATAAAATTTGAGTAAAAGAGGCGTGTGAAATTATGGGAGTGTTTTGCAAGTGGTAAACAAAATTACATTTCAAAAGCTAAGTCCATTTAACAATTTATATGAAGCAACAAATGGAAACTTACGCTCAGTTGCACTCAAACTTTCAAGCAAAAGCTTATGCTTGGTAAGTCCTCTTGCAAACACTTCAGAAGAAGCCTGGGAAGAACTGGAAAGTGTGGCTGAAGTCAAATTTATTGTAGCCCCAAACCATTACCACAACAAAGGGGCTAAAGATGCAACCCTTCGGTTTCCAAATGCGCAGTTTTGTGCTCCCGCCAATGCTATCTCTCGTTTAGAAAAAGTTACAGGCTTGAGTATAAATGCACTTAATGACCTAGAGATGCAGCTCCCAAAAAACATAACAATTGTTGAACCAGTTGGATTAAAGACAGGGGAAGTTTGGTTTTGCATTGAAGAGGGAAGAAATAAGGCCCTTATAGTCGTAGATGCATTCTGTGGTCCAAAAATATTGAAAAATAAAAAGGAAAATGGCACCCCGCAGTTACTTAAAACATTTCCGAGCTATGGAGTAGAGGGTCGAGAAAAATACCAGGAATGGGCAAATGATTTTGTGTCTTTATACAGTCCGAATGTACTCATCCCCTGTCATGGTGATATATGCCGAGGTGATGATTTAGAACAGGAACTTCTAAAGTGTATTAAGACTATAACAAGATAATAAGGACGATAGATTCTTCCATAAAACAGCTCGTTCAAACATCTGGAGACAATACAAAACAGAACTTGAAATGATCGGTTACCGGGTCTTTTTCTTGAAAGTACATCGCTTTTGCTCAAAGAATAAACCTTAGAAATAGAAAGATGTAAAAATAATGAACCTTTTTGCCTGACAGTGCGACAGATCTTTCAAGGGGGATAAAGCCCCTGGCGTGAATTATCTAAAAGGAAGTATCATGAAACAGGTTCAAACATTATCTGCAGCCGTTTTTTTAGGAGCAGTTATTCTTTCAACAGCTACAACACCTGCCTCAGCAGTATTTTGCGCATATAAGGCAGTGGATACTAAAAATAGGGTTATAACGACACATGCAGAACACAGAAAAGGTAGTGTAGCTTGTGCCAGAGCATTAAAGCGCTGCAAAAAAATTATAAAATGGAAACAAAAGCGCCAGAGATGGGGACGTAGTACAGGTTGTCGGAGGTCATCGGAGGCGCAGTAATAAACCTTTATATTCACTCCCTTTGAATAATGGAAATCATTCGAAGGGAGTATAGCAAGTTTGTTGCAATACACTTTTAAAAATTGATAAAGGTAATTTGACAAAATAGAGCGCTGATTTTTGGTGAGGTGAGTTGTTAAATGATTAAACGTAGAATTCACTATATTATCTGGGTTAGTTTTCTGGCCTTATCTGCTTTGTCTTTGCTGATGTCTTTTCTAGTGTCGTCGTCGAGGCCATTGCAGGCAGCTACCTCTGCTAATCATTCAAAAATAATGGTCTCCTTTATGGGAGAAGATACGAACAGCAGTTTTGAGACAATCTATCTATTCAATAAGGTTGGAAAGATTGTAAACATCATACAAATTTGGAATGGTGGTTGCTGTCAGGCCCCTATGGTGGAAGAGTTCTATCGTGAGGGCAAGAGGTTTAAGCGAAGCCGAAGTTACACTTTAGAAATAGAAAAAACAAACGACTTTCCTAAAGTAATTCTGTGCGACAAATCGATTATCAAAACAAATATTGAACCAACATACCAGGCAGTTGCAGGCTATAGCGTAGCAGAGATAGAAGAAAACTATATCCTTGAAGAACCCGTCCCATTTACTGGATGTCAGAAAGAGTAATGGATGTACATCTTAAGGCAGGATATAAACAAGCAAAACTGGTCAGCTAGTTAGTTTCTTGCAAACTCAAAACATAACCAGCCAAATAAAGTGAGCCGCATATTAAAACGCGCACACCTTCATGACGTCCTTCAGCGCTAATTTGTAAAGCATCATCAAGGGTCGCGGCACTTTCAGATTCAAACCCCATTTCGCAAGCCAAATCAGCTAGTCTGTCAGGGTTCATTGCATTTTCTTCACCTGGAATAGGAACAGCAATAACTTGCGAAGCAAGTCCAAGAAATTCCTTTAAAAACCCACGAACATCTTTCCCATCCATCATCCCGATAATGATGTGAAGTGGGCGCGAAACACGCTCTTCTAAATCACCCAAAATATCAGCCAGCACCAACGCCGCTGCGGGGTTGTGTCCGCCATCAAGCCAAAGCTCATCTTCTTGTCGCAAATGCGGAGAGTAATCTTCGGCCTGTAATCTTTGCATACGCGCTGGCCAATGAGCGGTTTTCATTGCAGTAGCAAGTGCATCCGGATTAAGCCGTTCTTTTAATAAATGTTGAGCGACACAAAGAGCCAGACCAGCATTTTCAATTTGATGACGACCAAGCATATTCCGAGGCAAAGGCAGGTCAAACAACGCATCAGGAGATGAATAAACCAAACGGCCGCGCTGGGCATAAACATCATAATCCTGCCCGCGTATGTAAGAGGGAGCTGAAATTTCTGCCGCGCGTTGCTCAATCAATTCAAGAGGTTCAGGTTCCTGAATGCCAACAAAAACAGGAGAGTTAGGTTTTAAAATGCCGATTTTTTCTCGTGCTATTTCACGAATACTCTCACCAAGAAACTTTGTATGATCAATTGAAATAGGGGAAAGGATCGTCGCTGCAGGAGACGCCATGACATTCGTTGAATCTAACCGCCCGCCAAGTCCGGTCTCTAACAAACACCAATCAGCCTTAGTTTCTGAAAAGGCAAGAAAGGCAGCAGCAGTGGTAATTTCAAAAAATGTAATCGGGTCTTCGCCATTTACATCTTTCGTGCGTTGAAGCACATCAACCAGTTGGTCCTCAGGAATAGGAGATGTCTTAAATTGATTGTCTTTTTCAAGGGGAAGGTTAATCCGTTCATGAAAAGAAACCAGATGCGGAGAAGAAAACCGCTGAACCTTGTCTCCATGCGCTTCTAAAATAGCCGTTAAAAACGCCAGCACAGATCCTTTGCCATTTGTCCCGGCAATATGAATAACAGAAGGCAAGCTTTCGTGAGGCTTGCCAAGTTTTTCAAGGAGCCCATGAATGCGATCAAGTGAAAGATCAATCAACTTAGGGTGCAGCTTGTGCATCTCTTGAAGCAAAGTTTCTGAACGTTTCATTGAGGCCTGTTGCGCTTTTGACTGATCATCAACCGGATCATAAAATTTACCAGTAAAAATTTAAGAGTAAAATGAAGCTTGGCGTTAAGAAGCGGGTTTATCCTGGTTCTCTTTTGTTTGAGCCTCATCATGTGGAACATCAGGTTGCTCTAAAGGAGCCTCATCACCACTTTCAAGATCAGCATCAACAGCAGGTTCATCAGATTGAACTGAAATAATCTCCGCGTCACCATCATCAGAAGAAACAAGTGTTTCGCCAACAGCTGAACCGTTTGTATGTCCATCAACACCAACATGTGCAGTGTCAGTAACCGGAACAGGCTCTCTCATTAGAATATGACAAAGAGAAGAAAGTTGATCTTTCATTTGATGACGATGAACAACCATATCAACCATACCATGCTCAAGCAGGTATTCAGCGCGCTGGAAGCCTTCAGGTAATTGTTCGCGAATGGTTTGTTTAATAACACGCGGGCCAGCAAAACAAATAAGAGCACCAGGCTCAGCAATATGCACATCTCCAAGCATGGCATATGATGCTGTAACACCGCCAGTGGTTGGGTTCGTAAACACAACGATGTAAGGAAGTTTAGCCTCGCGCAATCGTTGCACCGCTACTGTTGTGCGCGGCATTTGCATTAAAGATAAAATACCTTCTTGCATACGCGCACCGCCAGAAGCTGCATACATGATGAAGGGAACTTCAAGCTCAACCGCTTTCAGCATAGCAGTAACAATAGCTTCACCAGCTGCCATTCCAAGTGAACCACCAAGGAAGTTAAAATCCTGGCATGCGACCACAGCATCCATACCGTGAATTTTACCAACACCAGCAAGCACTGCATCTTTAAGATCGGTTTTAGCTTTGGCGTCCTTTAAACGGTCGACATATTTCTTTTCATCGCGAAATTTTAACGGGTCATGTGCAACTTCGGCAAATTCAATTTCTTCATATTCGCCATCATCAAAAGTGTCTTTCAGGCGATCAGGCGCAGACATGCGCATGTGATAATCAGAAACGGGTACAACAAACTGGTTGGCCTCCAAATCTTTGTGGAAGACCATCTGTCCGCTCTCAGGGCACTTAACCCAAAGATTATCAGGCATTTCTCGTTTTGAGAGAATATCCTGAATTTTGGGACGAACAACATTGTTAATCCAGTTCACGTCACTTACGCCTTTCTAAAACAATCCCATTCTTGGGAGAAGCTGAGCTTATTCTGTGCTCTAAAATACACCATTTACCCGCGAAACATCATTAAAAACGAAAAACAATGCCGGTTTTGCGGAACTAACTTTAATTTTGGTTAAAGTTCTAAATCTTTAAAAATCATAGCCTATTGAGGCTTCAAATATAATGCCTATTGAGGCTTCTCATATAATTCTAGGCAAACTATAGAAAAAAGAGCACATCTTCAAACAATAATTTTTATGCATACAAGCAGGTATCTTCTAAGAGGCTTTCTTTCAAAAACTTAGCAAAAATGCCCTAAAATTACAAAAAATTGCATTAAATCGTGAGTGAAATTTCATAAATCTGCACGCTAAAGCATTGAGATTAAGCACGAACACCTTGAGCTAATTCAGATATAAGAGCTTTGACACGCATAGCAAGCCCCTCTTGAGGGCTGCCATCTTCGTTTAAATTAGCTTCAATTTCTCTCACAATCGCAGAACCAACCACAGCACCAGCAGCACCAGCGGTGATCTCGCGAACTTGTTCAGCCGATTTAACACCAAATCCAACCGCGATCGGCAAATCCGTTTGACCCTGTATCCGTGCAACGTTTTTCAACACATCTGAAATATCAGGCGCATTTACACCAGTAATTCCCGTCACAGAGACATAATAAAGGAACCCGCTGGTGTTTTGTAAAACCATAGGCAAGCGCTTATCATCTGTAGTAGGAGTTGCGAGGCGAATAAAGTTAAGTCCAACTTTCATAGCCGGTATACAAAGTTCTTCATCAGCCTCTGGCGGGACATCAACCACAATCAAACCATCAACACCTGCTTCTTTGGCATCGCTAACAAATTTCTCAGCACCATAATGATAAATAGGGTTGAAATAGCCCATTAACACAAGAGGGGTGTCTGGCTCTGTTTTACGAAACTCTCGCACCATCTCTAGGGTTTTGATCATGTTTTGGCCATTTGCCAAAGCCCGCTCAGACGCTAGTTGAATGGCAGGTCCATCAGCCATCGGGTCCGAAAAAGGCATGCCCAATTCAATTATATCGGCACCAGCTTCAGGCAATGATTTTAAGATCTCTAATGAGACATCATAGGTCGGATCACCGGCCGTGACAAAAGTGATTAAAGCACCGCGATTTTCTGTCTTTAATTGCTCGAACCGGGCATCAATACGTGTTTTTAGTGTCATAATTTATAGTCTCACCCTTATATATTCATGCCCAAATGTTCCGCGACGGCAAACACATCCTTATCACCCCGGCCACAAAGGTTCATCACAAGCAAATGATCCTTTGGCAAGGTTGGTGCTAGTTTCTTCACAAAGCCAAGGGCGTGTGAGGGCTCCAGCGCTGGGATAATACCTTCATATTTTGAACACATCTGAAAACCGTCGAGAGCTTCTTTGTCAGTGGCTGACACATAATTAACTCGGCCAATATCTTTCAACCAAGAATGTTCTGGCCCAATGCCAGGATAATCCAGTCCAGCTGAAATCGAGTGCCCTTCTAAAATTTGTCCATCATCATCTTGCAATAAATAAGTTCGGTTACCATGCAAAACGCCAGGTTGACCACCATTAAGCGAAGCCGCATGGTCAGGCCCATCAAGCCCGCGTCCAGCAGCCTCAACGCCGTAAATATCTATATCCTTGTCGTCAAGGAAGGGGTGGAAAAGACCAATCGCATTTGAGCCACCACCGATGCAAGCCACAAGGCTATCCGGCAAACGGCCTTCAGCTTCCATCATCTGTTCACGAACCTCGCGGCCAATAACGGATTGAAAGTCACGAACTAACTGAGGGTAAGGATGCGGACCAGCGGCTGTTCCAATAATGTAGAATGTATCATCTACATTCGTTACCCAATCGCGCAGGGCTTCATTCATCGCATCTTTTAAAGTGCCGCGACCAGCGGTAACAGGGCGAATTTCAGCACCAAGCATTTTCATCCGGAAAACATTTGGGCTTTGCCGCTCAACGTCCATTGCACCCATAAAGACTGTGCACGGGAGGTTAAATCGAGCAGCAACAGTGGCAACAGCTACACCGTGTTGGCCAGCTCCAGTTTCGGCAATAATTCGTGTCTTGCCCATGCGTTTGGCGAGTAAAATTTGGCCAAGGCAATTATTAATCTTATGAGAGCCAGTATGGTTTAATTCATCACGTTTGAAATAAATCTTTGCGCCGCCCAAATGCTCAGTTAGGCGTTCCGCATGATAGAGCACACTAGGGCGTCCAGCATAATATTTCAAAAGATAGTCTAGCTCTTTTTGAAACTCCGGATCAGCTTTTGCTTCATCGTAGGATTTTTCAAGATCGAGAATGAGCGGCATCAAGGTCTCAGCCACAAAGCGACCACCAAAAAGTCCGAAATGTCCCTTGTCATCAGGGCCATTCATCAAACTGTTTGCTATATTATCTACTTGTGTCATAGGACTGAAATCCTTCTTATAATTTATTTTATACCAAGCCACACATTACGTAGCTCTAATCACGAAACTGTCTAGCTTCAGGCCCGTTTAACTGCCCGAATAAAAGCTTCAATCAAAGCTTTATCTTTAACACCTGGAGACGTCTCAACACCAGATGAAACATCAACAATAGATGCACCAGTTAAATGGATCGCTTCTGAAACATTTTCAGCAGTTAACCCACCTGATAACATAAAATTTCGAGTTTCTTTTTGGCCCTTTAAAGCGGTCCAGTCAAATGGAATTCCATTTCCACCAGGCAAAGGGGTAAGTTTCGGGTCTGCTTTCGCATCAAAGAGTATAATTTCAGCTTCTGTATAATGATCAGCAAATGCTGCGTCATCAGAATTAGAAACCCCTATGGCTTTAATAAGAGGTGTCTGGAAAAGTTTAAAAATTTCTTGAACGCGCTCTACAGTCTCAGAGCCGTGAAGCTGTAGGTAATCAGGCTTAACCTCTTTTATAATGGTTTCAAGGTCTTCATTGGACGCATTCACAACCAGAGCAACCATCTTGGTAGGGACTTCACCTGAGCTCTGCCGAGCAAACTCAGCTAGATCCTTAGCCTGAGGAATGCTGACATGCCGAGGGCTTTTTGGAAAAAACACCAGACCAACAAAATCAGCGCCAGCCTTTATGGCAGCGCTTAAAATATCTTTGTCTTTAATGCCACAAATTTTAACTTGCAAAAGAATGTCCTCAAGCTGTGCATTGACCAAATTGGTTGCTGGGTTTTGTATTAAAATTAAAAGCGCGGTTGCTGGTGGGCAACAGAAGTGCAACTAAAACAGCGCGGTTGCTGGTGGGCAACAGAAGCGCCACTAAGAAAACAGTTACCGCAACGGTTGCTTTTGCAGATGCTATGTGGAGCATCTGAAGCAAAGAAAAGACAACTAAAGCGCAACTAAGAAAGAAGCTAGCCTCCTATTTAGGAGCTGGTAGAGCTGATGGCGCATTTGTAGCTAACTCACGGCTCAACCGTTCAGCTTCTTTGCGCCATTCTTGTGCTTCATGGCTGCGTAATTTAGCAGCATTACGCCATTTGCTTTGACCTGACCAAGCTGCAAACCCACCAATTAAAACACCGGTTAAGAGGGCGCCAAACAGAAAAGCAAAAAAAGGTGCATCAATCGCAAGGAAGGGAGTTTCTGGTGAAATAGGATCAAGCGCAAGACGAACCATATGGCTGTTTGCCACAGCAATAGAAATGATAACGACTGCCAAAGGAATGAAGATGAGTAGATTAAAGAGTTTCTTGAGCACGAAAAAAACCTCAATTTAAAAATCAAAATGTTAGATATATCTCTAGCAAATTTAAAAGATAAAACAAACAGGGAGTGCCTTACTTTTTATAATAGAGCTGACCTTATTTTAAAGGCCAAGACTTTAAGCACAGCGTTCTTTTTGCCAAAGTTTCACATTGGGCAGATAATCCCAGCCAAAAGCAGTGTCGCTTGAGCCATATTCGTTCAAATGTTTCAGCCTGTCTCTAGCCTCTTCAATGCAGGGCTGATGGCCAATTTTAACCCACCATAATGCCAAATGCATCTTACCTAGAGCTTCAAACCATTCATTTTTCTTTTTGTAAACTTGCTTATGAACCGTTTGCCAAACAAATTTTTCTAAATGTTCAGGTGTTTCCCAAACACTCATATTGACAATTAACATGGGATTATCGTTTTCAAAGACAACGTCAAGCGCATGATTTTCGTCATCCTGTAGGCGCCAAACAAACCCTTCAGATCGATCTGCTACAGCATTGACTCTCTCGATGTTTTTAACAAAACCTGCAACACGTGGATCATCAATAGGGTATTTTAGACGCGCAACATTCACTTGCGCCAATTGGTGCAATAAAGGTTGGTGCATTAGCAGCACTCCAAGTTTCTCAACACATCACAAAAAAGCAAAAAACTTAGCCGTCATATTCGGCATTTAGTCTTTCACGCAGTTCTTTGCCTGTTTTGAAAAAAGGAACAAACTTTTCTTCAACGCTCACTGGTTTACCAGTACGCGGGTTCCGACCTTTTCTAGCTGGCCGGTGTTTGACAGTAAAAGCGCCAAATCCTCTAAGTTCAACACGCCCGCCATTTTCGAGCGCAGTTATAATTTCATCGAAAATGACATTGACAATTTTATCAACGTCGCGATGAAACAAATGTGGATTAGCAGCAGCAATTTTTTGAATAAGTTCAGACTTTATCATCAGGTGCCCCGTCATTATTTTAATCCTTAAGTATTTTTACCTTAGCAAACTTTAATCAGGGGTTCCATTTCGAAATTAACTTACCTGAATGACGAGCGCTAATTAAACCGTTCTGTGACATATTTTGTAAATAAGGCTTTAGATCTAAACCTAAAAGCCCAGCTAGATAAAGACTAGCACGTCCCAAAATCCCACCAGATTGGGGCGCCTGTTGGCTCCAATCAATTATTGGTAGGTATTTCGGGATTTTTTTCGTTTTGGAAAGCCAGTTTAAAGCTTGTTCTTCGCTGCCGATCTCATCAATCAAGCCATATTTTAAAGCTTGTCGGCCAGAATATATGCTGCCCTCCATAAATCCAGGAATTTCAGCAGGCTTAATGTTGCGGCGTTTGACGACCAAATCGACAAACCATTTATGACTATCAGAAATCATATCTTGCGTTGAAGAGCGTCCAAATTCATCTAGCGGTTGAAACGGAGAGGGAACAGCTTTGAGGTTCCCACTTTTCATCTCATTCATTTTCACACCAAGTTTGTCCATCATAGAAGAAACCTCGGCCCATTGCATGATCACGCCTACAGAGCCTGTAATGCTATTGCTGCGGGCTATAATATGTTCTGCAGCTACACCAGACATATAAGCCGCTGATGTTGCCATGGTGCCAAATAACGCAACGACAGGGCGATCCTTAGCAATGCGGCTTAGCTCTTCATAAAGAGCCTCGCCCCCGGTTGTCGTGCCACCAGGGCTATTAAATTTCACAATGAGAGCCTTAACCGACTTATCTGCTGCCATTTTCTTCAGCATGTCAGCCCGGGCTTTATCCTCAAGAATAACTCCAGAAACCTCAATACGGGCAATTTGGTCAGCCATGCCAAGGTTTGCTGCAAATTTCTTGTCAAGCGTGAGAATGCTAAAAAGGCCTATGATGGCAACAGCAATGGCAATAAAACGCCAAAGGCATAGTTTCTTTTTTAGCTTACGTCTATCAAGAATAAATTCAGGCTGTTCAGACATGCACGCGTAACTTTCTTAAATGATTGAATGCGTTCGAATTTGTTGCTTATAGTAAGGCAATTTCATCCCAGGGTGCAACAACTACCTAATAATATTAGTAAAAAATGACTTTAAAATGAAGAATGTTACCCAAGTAGGTAACTCAAAATCATTAATGAGAAAGAATAATCCCCCCCCATAAAAAAACTCCAGACCAATTTATGCATAGAAGCGTAAATCTGATCTGACGATTTAGAAAAAACATAGCGTGTCACCTAAAAGTGGATTCCGGTTTTAGGAAAATGACACGCTTTAAACATAGACCCAGCCAAAATTCGTCTGAGGGGGAGGGAGGGGGGTAAAATCTCAGCCCAGTCTATATTTAAAACTTAATTCTTATGGAAAATACACATCATTTACATCTTCAGAATTTGGGAATTCAAGGCTGTTAAGGTCAAAAGAATTAGGAAATTCAAGGCTGTTAAGATCAAAAGAATTTGGGAATTCTTGTGCATGTGTATCAACAGAATCTTCAAACCCAGCAAACGCTGAAACAGAACCACCAACAAGTGAGAATAGAACAACAGATAAAGCGAATAATTTTTTCATGAATTTAGTCTCCGATTAAATTTTCTGCCACCCTGCTTCGTGCTGTGTGGCTTGCGTTGAAAAGAACATGGACCATCGGAATAAGAAAAAAAAGAGCACCTCACAGCCCCGTGAAATCGTTTGATAATTGAGGTGGAAAAGGAGGTGTTTCGTGATCAGTTCTCACGCTGGCGTGAACCTCACTCGCGCAAACGAGAGCGAAGACCTAACTCATTATCGCATTCTCGTGAACAGCTGCACCAAGCCATCTTTAAAAGCCAACAAATCACGGAGAAAATGAAAAAGAACTTGGTTCAAATGCTTTGAAATTTTCTTGGTTATTTAATCCCACTATCAGTCTGCTGCAAGCCAGCCTCAATACAACCAATACATGTTGGAACCGTCACTTTATCACAATCATCATATCTATCCGTTGCTACAACTGTACATTGATTGTTTCGCGAATACCCCTCACACATTTCTTTTTCATAAATACGGCATTGACCATCCCCTTTGCCCTTCTTGTCCGCTGAGACAACACCTTTTTGCAACTTGATCGCACCTTCAGTACGCAACTTCCCCTTGTGCTCGGCCGCCAGAACCTGCCCCCCTAAAAAACCACTCACAACCAGAAAAACAACCCCCAGTTTTAATGAAGAAAAAGTCATATAAAATCTCCCCTTTTAAATCATGACTTAAAAAAGATGACATAGAGCCCCTCCATAAACTAATTAACTTCAAAACCTATCCCCAAATAAAAAATCAGCTAACAGATTAATATTACTAACATTTTTAATAAAAAAACGATCTAAAAAATAACCTCATTAACGCAAAGCAAAACCAAACATGAAGACAAAGAGGAATTTACTGAAAAATTAATCCTTAAGAGACAAGCCATGCCTTCATCTCATATATTCTCCATTTGACCACAACAAATGTTCCTGTTATGTTCCAAGTGTCATGAGCATAAGAAAACCAGAAACCCCCGAACAATTATACCTGGACTTTGACGGCTTTTTTGCTTCAGTTGAGCAACAAGCTGACCCAAAGCTGCAAGGCAAACCCGTAGGCGTTATTCCTTTTGACACAACAGATTTCACCTGCGTCATCGCATGCTCAAAAGAAGCAAAGAAACGCGGCGTCAAAAATATCATGCCAATCAGGGAAGCCAAGCAGCGCTGTCATGACCTCATCCTCGTACCTCAAAAACCTGATCTATACAGACGCGCCCACAACACATTAATCAACGAGATCATGGCAATCACACCAATAGAGGCCATCAAATCCATTGATGAGCTCACCTGCAAACTAGATAAATACAACAGACAACGACCAAACCTTGTCGCCGCCAATATCAAAAAACGCATTCATGACCATATCGGCCCTCACATCACCTGTTCAATTGGCCTTGCCGCAAACCGGCAATTAGCCAAAATCGCCTGCAAAATGGACAAACCCAATGGCACCACCATCTGGCACCCCAAAGACATGCCAGGCCCTCTTGAAGACATCCCCTTTGAAGACATCCCCGGTATCGGCGGGCGAATGCGTAAACGCCTCTATCAAGCTGGCATCTTCAGCACCAAAGCCCTCTTGCAAACAAGCCCCAAACAAATGCGCGCTCTTTGGCGCAATGTCACAGGTGAGCGCATATGGTATGCCCTGCATGGTTATGATGTAAAAGCTCAGCCCAGCAAACGCGGCATGTTCGGTCACAGCCGCGTTTTGCCGCCTGAAAACCGCTCGCAAAAAGAAGCAAAAGCCTGCGCCCGGCTCTTGCTTGTCAAAGCCGCCAGACGTATGCGCCGTGAAAACTATTACGCCAGTAAATTATGGCTGCACTTTTCGTTAAAATTTCCAAAAAAGTACCAACACGAAAAACTGCGAAGAAGCTATGGCAACGATCTCAGCTTCCCTCCCTGCCAGGATGATCAAGCCATTCTCAAAGGCTTTCATCAACTCTGGGACGAGACAACACCTTACTTACCAAAAGAAGCACGCATCTTAAAAGTTGGTGTCGCTCTCTATCAATTAGAAACAGCAAACAGTCGACAGCTAGACCTATTCTACAATGAAGATAAAGCCCGGCAAAAATGGGAAAAAGTGAATTCAGCCATTGATACACTCAATTCAAAATACAGCAAAACCATCGTCAGCATCGGCCCCTGGCAGCCCCCCGCTGGCGGTTATGCCGGAGGAAAAATTTCATATGTAAGAGTGCCCGGAGCAGAAGACTTCTGGTAAAGCCTAGGCTTTTTATAAGGAACTGATTTTACGCACATTCAATACACCCTCACTATACGAAGAAGGAGCTCAGCCCGAACGGAGCAAAACGAATACGGATAAGCTGATCGCAAAAAAGTACCGCCCCTCAGAGACCCAAGCCCCATATGCAGCGCGGTTGCTTGTGGGCAACCTGAAGCGCCACTTAAAAGTAATAGCCGTGAGAGAAAAGAGCGACGGTTTCTGATGGAAAACTGAAGCCGCATCAAACGATCAATACGAAGAAGGAGTTTAGCCCTTTTCGGGCTAAAGGACATGGCGCAGCGACAGCGAAGCCCGTCGCATTGCGACGCACCTCGTAGGCCCGAGTGCAACGAGGAATAGCCGTGAGAGAGAGAAAATGAACTGGAAAAACGAATATCAATTACTCGATTTAGAAGAAGATAAAGTCATAGGCTTCACCTGCAAAAAATGCGGCCTTTATTATGCCCAAACAGTCAAAGAGCTCCTAACTCACTATAACAGTCAAACTTATCCAGCTGAGCTTGAAAAAAACATGCAATGCAAGAAATGGGGATGCAACGGCCCTTTACGCATAGAAATCAACCAGCAGCACCTCATTGAGGCCTTTCAAGGCGGCCTGCCCTAAAAAAAACAACAGAGTCAACAGCCAAGAAAAAATACAAAGCACTGATTTATATAAAAAAAGATTGGAAAACCAAAAAATATTCGATTTTTTTAAATTTCTGTCTTGGCAAATCGAGAAAAGCTTTGTAAAAGAAGCGCTTCACACATTGCTTTCTACTCTTGAAAGTAAGTGAAAATTCACATTGGTCCTCAGTAGCTCAGTTGGTAGAGCAAACGACTGTTAATCGTTAGGTCGCTGGTTCGAGCCCGGCCTGAGGAGCCATTATCCCCCCCACTATGAATCTTAAAAGTTCAGCTAATCATAAACCCAAAATCCATAAAAAAATGCTGACAAGTAACCTCAAATCACTCATCAACATCTTTTCAAAGTAAAAAACAAAACAACAGCGCCTAAGCAGCTTGAATTAATGACACGAAAAAATCCTTTTCAGTCACATCCAGCGATTTATATATAATAAGGGGATTTCATCTCCCTACTGGCTAACTCCGTAGCCTGCGCATCAAAAATACGTGTGTAAAATGCAGCATTGAGTTTTTTTGCCGTTTTAGGAAATACATGAATGGCGAATTCTTTTGCATTCTCAATCGTATCAAAAGCATCAATCCCCCCAAGCGTATGAGTGTGCAAACCACTTAACCAAAGTTTCGAAATCAATCCTTTTTGCTGCTTTAAAACTGGATTACGTGATTTCCACGGAGCTCTATCAAAAGGTACATTCACTTGAACCTCAGTATAAACAAAAGCACCTGGCCGCTGCTCAGGTTCCACACCAAAATGAGGAGAATTCATACCAAAACTAGCATCTTTAACAACGCTTCCATCAAAAATTCGGGTCGTTTGAGCCACTCCTAATTTTTTAGCCAAATCAGGAAAAAACACCGTGCAATAGCGTTGGGCATCTTCAACAGACTGAAAACTATAAATCCCGCCAACAGAATTGTTACCAACTCCAGCAAACCACGTTTTATCCAACAAACCAGCTTGCGAGGAAATCAAAGAATTCAAATCTCTCCATGGAACCTTCTTAAAAGACATATCAATTTGAAGCTCAGTATAAACAAAAGCTTTTGGTAAATTAACCTCTCCAGGTGCACCAGCTGCCCTTGCATTTGATATTAAACCACCAGCCTTTCCAGCTGAAAGCAAAACTGCGGCCCCCGAAGCCTTACCAAAAAAGCCAAACAAGTCACGCCGGCTAAGCTCCTCAGATTTCTTCATAAACTTATTTTCAATCGTATTTTTCATCTTAAAGTCTCCATCTCCCTAAAACTTCACTGCAGACTTGCAGGACAATTCAGAGTATTTTATAGTGATCGTTATAAAACGTAATATAACGATCGTTATTTTGTCAAGAAAATATAACGATCGCTATAACTAAAGGTATGCCCGTGGAAAAACCGCCCAGCAAAAAAGAACAAACCAGAGAAAAAATCCTAGTAGCAGCAAGTCAAAACTTCAGGAGTAACGGCTATGCTGGCGTTGGGGTAGATGGAATAGCAAAAGCAGCCGGTGTCACATCAGGCGCATTTTATTCGCATTTCGGCTCTAAAGACGGAGCTTTTGATGCAGCGCTTATTTCAGGGTTAAATGAAGTGATTGAAGGCATTCCCCAATTTCAGAAAAAGTTCGGAAAGAACTGGGTTGAAGAATTTGCTGAATATTATTTAGGACAGAAACACCAAAATGACCTAGCCTGCGGCTGCGCCATGACAACACTTTCACCAGAAGTTGTGCGAGCAGCAAGTGAAACCCAAGCCACTTACGAAAAAATGATGAACAAGATCATTAACCTCGCAGCCGATGGGCTTGAGGGCAACTCACTTGAAGAAAAACGCGCCAGAGCATGGACAATGCTAAGCATTCTCATAGGAGGCCTCACTGTAGCACGCGCAGTCAAAAGTAAAAAAACAACCGATGAAATCGCAAAATCAATTAAAGCATCGGCCATAACCGCAGCAGGTAAAACTCTAAATCATCAATAAGCTAAACTATTGAAAAATTGAGCAACTTCATTCAAGCTTTAAAGCAGATAATCTTTTATTGATAAAAACTCGCTCTACTTCAACCTTCGTCAAAGTAAGCGCGTGCTCTAAAAGCTCACTTGCTGTCTCAATTTCAGAAACTCGGCGCATAAGATCTGCTTTCGCAATATAAAAAGGTTGGTAAGTCTCAAGCCCATTAATGAGTTCAATCCCATCAAGAATTGCCAACCCTGCTCGGGCATCTTGAGAATAAGAAACAGCAACAGCTTGATTAATCCGCACAACAGATGACGGTTGTACCGCATATAACAAATCATAAAGCGCAACTATCTGCGCCCAATCAGTTTCTTCCCAAGAAGATGCCTCAACATGCAAAGCACTAATAGCAGCCTGCAATTGATAGGGCCCTATGCGACCAAGAGATAAAGTCTCCTTTAAAAGGCCAACACCCTCGCGAATATAAGCTTTATCCCACAAATCTCTATTTTGATCTTCAAGAGCAATTAATTCTCCTTCAGCTGAAAGGCGAGCCCGTGATCTCGAAAAATGCAACAACATCAACGCCAAAAGACCCGCAACCTCTGCATCACATGGCAACAATTCTTTAACAATGCGCCCGAGCCGAATGGCCTCTTGAAACAAATCAACTTTAATAAGAGAGGAACCACTTGAAGCTGAATAGCCTTCATTAAAAATGAGATAAATAACACTTAACACAGAAGACAAACGCTCTGGCAAATCCTCAAAACCAGGAATTTTATAAGGAATAGCCGTGAGTTTAATCTTTTTCTTAGCCCGAACCAATCGCTGCGCCATGGCAGTTGGCTTATCCAAAAAAGCATGCGCAATTTCTTCAACTGACAACCCACCAAGCGTGCGAAGTGTCAGCGCTATTTTTGTTTTTTCTTCAAGCGCTGGATGACAACAAGTAAAAATCAACTCAAGACGCTTATCCTGAAAATGACCGGCTTCTTCTTCCTCATGCTCAACCGAGCACAATTGTTCAAGCTCAGTTAAATAAGAAATTTGAGATTGTTTAAGATCAAAATTCTGAGCCCGCCGCACACGATCAATCGCTTTGCGGCGAGCTGTTGTTATTAGCCATGCGGAGGGAGATCGAGGCAGCCCCTTTTCACTCCAATGCATAAGTGCCACCTCAATTGCATCTTGCAAACTATCTTCAGCAAGCTGTAAATCTCCGAGGGTTTTCATCAAAGAAGCAAGAAGGCGCCCCCATTCCTCCCGAACAGTTTTTTCAATCACTTGCTCAAGCGTATAAAGAGGCTCCATTCCAACTTACCCTCAATCAAAAATCATAACCGGACGAACTTCAATTCGGCCATACTTTGCAGAAGGGATCATAGCAGCATATTTCAAAGCATCATCCAAATCATCACAATCAATAATATAATAACCACCAAGCTGCTCTTTCGTCTCAGCAAACGGCCCATCCATGGTTTCCGTTTTTCCATTCTGAGTAGTGACAGTGGTCGCTGTAACCGTTGGCTGCAAAGCATCCCCAGCGCAAAAAACACCTTTGTCTTTTATATGAGCAGAAAACTCATGATACGCCTGAATATATCCAGCGAACTCATCCGTTCCTGGTTGCGGGCCCTTGCCCTCAGTTTTATAAATCAAACACATATATTGCATTTCAAGTCTCCATTGTTAAATCATGCTAAAACAATCAAACCACTGCAAATTCTTGTAAAACAGCGTTTGAAAAATTAGCACCTATAACCAGACGAATAAAAACATCCCAAATAGACATCTTAGTATTTTTTTTTAATGATTGAAAAAAACATCTACAATCACGCTAAGAAGCCCCCCTCCTAAAATACCGTTAAAATTACAAGAGAAACACTAACCAGCTAATAAAACAGTGATAGAATGAGATGGTCTGATAGTGGTTAAAGGTCAAAATTATGAACAAAAAAACAGCAAAAATTATTAACTTATGTCTAACATTTATTTTTACAGCTATTCTCACCGAAATGTCATTAAACCAAGCTCAAGCAGAAGAGAATATTCCAAATCTGATAGGAACGTGGGACGGAGGGAATAAAACCATCTCAGAGAAAAAGGGATATAAAACAAGAAACAAAACCATCCACATTACTGAGCAAAAAGACAGACGGTTTAAAGGTCACGTTACATACTCAGGAAGAAAATTTAATTTCTTGGGCGTTATTTACCCAGACAATCAATCATTCACTTGGGTATCTAAAGGCAGCAGAGGTTATAATCACGGCCGCATTTTATCTAAGGAAAAAATCGCAGCCTGTTACGTTGAAGCAGGGATTGACGCAACTGCCGGCTGCGCCACTTTGAAGAAAGCAAAATAATTTAAAATCAATCAATGACTATATTCATCACTCATTTATTCCAAGTTTGATAATGAGAACGCATATACTCAACACCTTGGAGAATAATCTCCTCCAACACATTCACATCCACATCATCAAGCTTGTTAATATAAAGGCAAGCTTTCCCAAGTTTATGCTTTCCAAGTCTACTAAGAGGCTCCGACATATCCCGATAGCCCGGCATAATATACAAAGAAAGAGCTGACTTGCGCGGACTAAAGCCAGTCATCAAAAACTCCCCTTCTCTGCCACTATCATATTTATAATAATAGCGCCCATATCCAATAATACTCTCCCCCCACATCACCGGATCAAGCCCCGTAACATTGTTAAAAAGCTCTAAGAGTGCAAGCCCATCTTCTCGACGTTTAGGATGCTCTAATCCAGAAATATATTTTTTAGGAGATAGTTTTGTCGGTTGAGTTTTATTTGCTTTTTTGTTCATATCGCAAACTTTCTTAAATAAGCTGAGCAATTATCAGCTTCAAATAAAAAAGAGTACAGCACATATAAGCCCCATAAAACAGGTCAGAAGCCAAGGACATCATCCCTATTCTTCAAACAAATGCGGATAAAGTGATTTCACCTCAGCTCGCTTCGCCTCTATTGAAGCCTCATTAGCCCGGTCCGTTGGTAAAACCTTCAACCGCTCATGAATAGATCCAGGGCGCGGAGTAAATAACAAAACATCTTCACCAAGCTCAACCGCTTCACGCATGTCATGAGTTACCATCACTGCCGTAATCGGGTTATCAACCCAAAGCGTTCGAACCAACTGGCGCAAACGCGCAGCAGTGGGCGCATCTAACGACACAAAAGGCTCATCAAGAAGCAGGAGATTAGGTTTTGAAGCAAAGGCTCGAGCAATAGCTACACGTCGCGACAGACCAAGAGACAACTCACTGGGAAAATGCGATAGCATGTCAGTCAGACCAACAACATCAACAAGCTGCCTAAACTCATGATCAGTAAAAGTCGGATCCGCGCTTAATAAAATATTTTCTTGAACAGTTCGCCATGGCAAAAGCCGTGGCTCCTGAAATACCATACCAACTTTTGGAGGGCGAACCCAATCAACACTCCCCTCATAGTCAGTATCCAATCCGGCCAGGATACGAAGCAAGGTAGACTTCCCACAACCAGACGGACCAAAAAACACAGTAAAGCTGTTTTCCGTCAAAGTAAGTTGAGCGTCTTTCAAAGCCTGAGTTTCAGCTCCATTCGCACCCAAATAAGTTTTGTTTTTTATATGAACCTTAAGCAGGCTCTGCACGCCAACGTGTTGCATAACGCTCCCAAGGTTGAACAATTAAAATTTCTATCAAAAGCATCACTGCGATAAAGGCAAGTGAATAAGCAAATATACCAGCCACATCAAATAATTGAAAATATGTATGAAGTTGAAAACCAACCCCGTCAGAGCGACCAATAAATTCAACCACCAGAACAATTTTCCAAATCAGTGAAAGCCCAGAGCGCCCAGCTGCCACAATAAACGGCTGTAATTGCGGCAAGATAATATGCTGAAACGTTTGCAAACGCGTATACCGAAAACTTTGCCCCATTTCCTCAAGCTCATAATTTAATGAACGCGTTCCCTCACGCAGCATCACCGCAACATTCGGCACCTTATTAATCACCACAGCAATAATAGCAGCCGCTTCAGTTAAACCACCCCAAATGTAACAAAGGAAAATAACCACAAGCGCAGGGATATTTAAGAAAAACACCAACCAAGGATCAAACAACCCATTGATCATATGGCTACGCCCCATCGCCAAACCAATCGCAATCCCGATTGCCATTGCCATAATAAAGCTCGCCAAAACCCGCCAAAGCGTAACAAACAAATGGTGCCAGAGTGCACCAGTGCGAATTTCTCGTAAAATTGCGGAACAAACCTCAACTGGTCCAGGCAATAACGGGTCAGCAATAACATAAGCGGCCCCCGCCCAAAGCACTATAAATCCAACGATAGAAAAAAGGGGATAGAGAAACCTCATTTGCTAATTCACCTTTTCCGCTTCTCTCATATTCAAGTTCACTGGTTGAGAAATATCGCCAAGCAACCAAAACGTCCCGGGGCTCAATTCTTTTGAGCGCCCAAGCAGTTTCGTCCCACCAAGTTTCGCTAAAACAGTATAAAGCCGCTGCACATCAGCTTGCTCAACAATTAAAGGGCGGCGTAAAACACCATCACGAAATGAACGACGCAAAGCTAAAAAAGTCGCCTCATCTTCGGCTTTCATTCGAGGGCGTATATCATTCCAAACAGCATCTTCTTTATCAAGAATGGTAACAGCTTCTTTGGCCGCTGATAAAAAGCCTTTTAGTTGTTTTTTATTTTTTTTGGCCCACCCTTCTGAAAAAGTAAACCCGATAGCAACTGTCGGACCAGACGCCCCAAGTTCAACCATCACATCACCAACAGAAAGTAGGGAGCGAAACCCCTTCGCTTTAAGCCGTGCGCTGAAATGCCAAAAATTCAAAACCGCATCAAATTCACCGCGGATCATCTTTTGAGTGAGTAACGGCGGTGCGCCATAAACAGGCGTTGCAACGTCAGCCAAATCAAAACCGTGTTTCTTTTTCGCATAGGCTCTTAAGAACAACCAGCTCTTATCCAATGGCCCACCCGCAACAGCAATTTTTTTCCCACGCAAGTCGTCGAGTGTTTTAATATCTGAATTGGCAGCAACCATCAGATGCCCAACAGCAGAGCTATAAGGAACAAGCGCAAAATCCGCCTTTTCAGCCCGGCGACGAGAAACCCAAGTCCAATCACTAGTCACGATCTCAGCAGAGCCACCCTGTAATGCAATTTTCCCACCATTCGTACTCGCTAGCGGAATAACCTTCATCTTAAACGAATATTTCTCATCAAGCTTACGAAGCTTAATCACATCCAGCACCCAGTTCACCGTACCAAATTGCAAGGCAGCAACACGAACCTCAGCAGCAGATGCCACAGAGGAACTCAAAAGTGAGGAACCAAATAGCGCTGTGCTAAAAAATGAAGAAAAAACTGTAAGGAAAACAATAAGTTTAGGGAGACAAACAACACGAAAAACAATCCTTACAGGAGACATTAAATTATTCATAAACAAAACGTCCATTTCCATAAGATGGTCAAAAAACTATACAAACTTATGAGCCCACTCACAATTTTGTGCCTATGCTCTCTAGCTTAATCTGATAAACTAAATATAGGATATCGAGAATAAAACTAACCTAAAGAGAATGAGAATATTATGAGAAGAAATGCAAAATTCTTATTTCCTATCCTTATGGCTATATTTTCCTTAACCACTCTCTCAGTAAAAAATTATGCTAAAGAACAACAAGAAACATCAACAGTAAAAAAACAGCTTGAAGCAATTCAAAAAAGATACAAACACATTGACTCAAAAACAGGATTAAGAACATCTTACTATAGAGCAGCTCTTCCAAACTCAGTCCCAGGTGGCAAGCGCATTAACGTAAAAGAAGTCCATACTCATTTTACAAATAAAACAGCACTGTTCCTTGATGTCATGGCCCACACAGGTACAGGACCAGATCCCCTCGACGGTATATGGCGCATAGCAAAACCCAGACAGAATATTCCAGGCAGTACCTGGCTCGCAGATGTCGGCACCGGCACGCTCACTCCAGAAATGAAAAAATACTACAAAAGCAATCTCGAAAAGCTAACCAAAGGAAATAAAGCCCTCAAGATCGTCATGTATTGCACAGCAGATTGCTGGATGGCATGGAACGCTGTTCGCAGAGCCTCAAATTGGGGCTACTCGAATATTCTCTGGTTCCCTGAAGGCACGGATGAATGGGTCGAAGCTGGTCATCCTGTAGAAAATTCCACACCAGTTCCACTCGAGATTGACGATTAAAACATCTATTCTGTAAAAAAAATCAACTGTACAAAACAATGAATATTTACCCGCAAAATGCGAAGTCAGATCACAAAAACGTGAGAACATCTTATATTCATTAAACTTTATATCTAAATTCCTGACAATCAGAAGAAATCATATAGACGCTTCATTAAGAGCTGCCTAAACTCCCTACCAAATAGTAGGCCTCACAAATGACACAACAACAAAATGAACAAATTTTGAAGCTACTATGTAAGATGCAAAAGGGGAGAACGCATGATTAGAGAACCAAAAGTCAAAAAAGGTTTTATAACCTATTTAGCAAGCATACTTGCAATATCATTTAGCCTGCTTCTACAACCAGTCCATGCTAATACGATAGAGAAAACGATCACACTTATCGGTAAAGATGGATCAAAGCTTGAAGTTGCAAAAATTATCTTAACACCACAAGAAAACAAAACTCATTCCTTTGAAATCAAATGGGATGACAGCAAGTTTTCAGAGCACTTCCTATCAATGCGCCCGTTTAAATGTATCGATGGAGCTCAAACATTTTGTCATCTTGGCTATCCTTACAAAACGAAAAATCGAATTTCTAAATCTGATTTGCAAGATTTGGAATATGCGCTGCTTTTTATTCATAAAAACGAAAAAGAATACGGCATTAATTTCTGGAATGGTGTTTATTATCGCCTCAAAAGAGAAGAAAATGGCGCAATATCAGGGACCGTATGGGAAACAGACATGAATGAATTAGCCTCTCCACCAGAAAAGGAATTCGATCGCCCAATTGGTGGCAGTGACCTTGTCGAAGGTGCTGAAGGAAAACATAGATTTCCTAAGATTATGATCCAATAAAAAGACAAATCTCGAATACTTTTCGTACCCAGTTCATACTAAATGACTGATAAAAAAACAAAACACGAGCTGCAAAAATATGCATTTTTATGCATTTTTAACCTAACGACCAACAGGCACTATCAAAACACTATACCTTCGAATGAAACCGTCTCAAGACGTCTCGCGAGAGGAAAAAAATTGTGATAGTCTTATTAATGAATGTTCTAAGAATCTTCCGATTATTTAGAATAATATATAAAATCTTGGACAGCTTTTAAAATAATAAGAAAGCATCCAATAAAAATAACTGCTAATTTTAAAATCAAATGGCTGAAAACTTAGCGACAGATCAAACCAAAAGGCACAGTTAAAAGTGTCAGTTCAATCGCCTAAATACATCCATGTTTTAAGATTAAAACTATTAAAAACGACAAAAACTGCTTTTTATAGATCAAACGACTGCAATAACTAATTATGAGGAGGGGCCCATGCAGCTCGCGCTGGTAATTGATCCCGGTAAATGCACATCTTGCAAGCAATGCGAAATGGCTTGTGCGTATGAAAACGAACAAACTTTCAACCCGGCTAAATCACGAATTCGTATTTTCGATTTTCACGAAGAAGGTCGGTTTGTCCCTTACACCTGTACACAATGCGATGAAGCTTGGTGTCAATCAGCTTGTCCAGTAAACGCCATCACAACAGATCAAGCATCTGGTGTGAAGCTCGTTCACGATAATCTTTGCGTTGGCTGTAAAGTATGTACGATTGCCTGCCCATTCGGCACAATTAACTACAACGCAGATACAGGCAAAGTAATCAAATGCGATTTATGTGGCGGCGATCCGGCTTGTGCAAAAGCTTGCCCAACAGATGCCATCACTTACGCAGATGTTGAACAATCAGGCTTTGATAAGATGAAAGCCTGGGCAGCAAAAACTGATTCAGCTGCTCAATCATCATAATTTACAGTCAAGGGAGATGTCCTAATGGCTTGGACAAAAACAATTTTACGTATCAATCTCACAACTGGTGAGATCACTAAAGAGCCTCTAAATATGGAATGGGCTCAGGAATATCTTGGACAGCGCGGTCTCGCCACCAAATATTTCACAGAAGAAACAGATCCAAATGTAGATCCGCTTTCTCCTGAAAATAAACTTATCTTCGCAACTGGACCGCTAACAGGCACGTGTGCCTCAACAGGTGGCCGGTATTCAGTCATCACCAAAGGACCACTAACAGGCGCAATTGCTTGTTCAAATTCAGGTGGTTACTTCGGGCCTGAACTAAAATTCTCTGGCTACGACATGGTAATCCTGGAAGGTAAATCACCCAAACCAGTTTACTTGTCTATCTTCAATGATAACGTCCAGTTAAGAGACGCAGATCACCTCTGGGGTAAAACAGTTTGGGAAGCTGACGGCATGATTAAAGCCGAAGTGCAAGACCCACTTGCCCACGTTGCAACAATTGGTGTGTCTGGTGAAAAAGGCGTTCTTTATTCATGTATTGTGAATAATATGCACCGTGCCGCTGGCCGCTCTGGTGTAGGCGCAGTCATGGGCTCAAAGAACTTAAAAGCGATTGTAGCTCGTGGCTCAAACGGCGTTCAAGTCAGAGATCCTCAAGGCTTCTTTGCAGCAACTGATGCTGGTAAAAAAGTATTGGCGGAAAACGCAGTGACTGGCGAGGGCCTCCCAGCTTTCGGCACGCAAGTTCTGATGAACGTGATCAACGAGTCTGGCGCGATGCCAACACGCAACTGCCGTGACACTGTCTTTGAAGGTGCTCACGACATTTCAGCTGAAGCTATGGCTGAGCCTCGCCGCTCAGATGGCAAAGCAAACCTCTCAACTAACCAGGGTTGCTTTGGCTGTACAATTGCTTGTGGTCGTGTTTCAACAATCGACCCAACTCACTTCACCCTTCAAGGTGAAGACAAAGAACGTTACAAACACGCATCTGGTGGCTTGGAATATGAAGCAGCCTGGGCGCTTGGTTCAGCAACGGGTGTAAACGATCTAGACGCACTAACATACGCTCAGTTCCTATGTAACGAGCACGGCCTTGACCCAATTTCATTAGGTTCAACCATTGCAGCTGCAATGGACCTTTACGAAGAAGGGGTCATCAACCACAACACAACAGGTGGCATTGAACTAAAATTCGGTAACGCCGAAGCTTTGGTAAAAGTTTGTGAACTCGTTGGTATGGCTGAAGGTTTTGGTGCTGAACTCGGTATGGGTTCAAAACGTCTATGTGAAAAATATGGCCGTCCAGAGCTTTCTATGACTTGTAAAGGTCAAGAATTCCCAGCTTACGATCCTCGCGGCATTCAAGGCATGGGGCTAACATACGCCACATCAAACCGTGGTGGTTGCCACCTTCGCTCTTACACAGTGTCTTCTGAAATTTTGGGTATCCCAGAAAAAACAGATCCACTTGCAACTGAGGGTAAAGCTGGTCTCGTGAAAGCATTCCAAGATGCAACAGCTGCTGTTGACAGTGCTGGCATCTGCGTTTTCACAACCTTCGCCTGGACCCTGGAAGACATCGCCCCACAAGTTGATACAGCTTGTGATGGTGGCTGGACACCAGAAAAACTAATGGAAGTTGGTGAGCGCATTTGGAATATGGAACGTCGCTACAACATGTCAGCTGGCATTTTAGGCGATCAAGACACATTACCTGAACGCGTCATGAAAGAAGCTTCAAAAGCTGGCCCAGCAAAAGGTCTTGTTTCTGGCCTAGATAAAATGCTGCCAGAATATTATGAGCTTCGTGGCTGGTCAACAGATGGCACACCAACAGGTGAAACACTCTCACGCCTTGGCCTATAGATAAAGTCTATCAAAAACCAAAGGCAATAAATTAAAAAAGGCCTCTAATTTAATTAGAGGCCTTTTTCTTTTCACTCAAATCCAAGCTGTTGAAATTAACCTCAACAAAACCTTGGGTTGATGGAAAATCTAAGATCTAATCCATTTTCTAAGGCCAAAGAAGAAGTTTTCGGACAAAAATCATGGATGGTTTTTATCTGAATTACTGCTAAAATGAGCCCAATAATAAAATAAACGTTCACTCGTTAAGACAGAAACAGAAAAAACTGTTGGTGAATGATTTATTGAAAACAAAGAAGCATGAATTGAAGGCAAACAGATTGAGGGATACTGCCATGCACTATCTTGTACTCGGCGCGGGTCCAGCTGGCGTCACAGCAGCTGAAACACTACGAAAACATGACAAAACAGCTAAAATAACACTTTTAGGCGGCGAACCAGAGCCTCCTTATTCACGCATGGCCATCCCTTACTACTTAATTGAAAAAGTTGGTGAAGATGGAACTTACCTGCGTCAGCAAGATAACCACTATGAAAATTTGAACATTGATTATGTTCACGGCGTAGCGGTAGCCCTTCATGGCAAATCAAAGCGATTAAAACTAGAAGATGGTTCAGAAATTCAGTTTGATAAACTACTGATCTGCACCGGCGCCAGCCCGATCACACCGCCAATCCCTGGCCTCGACAGAGACGGCATTTATAATTGCTGGACCCTTGAAGACGCGCGCCACATAGCAAGGCTTGCCCAAAAAGGTGAACCTGTTGTCCTCATGGGCGCAGGTTTCATCGGCTCAATTATCCTGGAATCTCTCGCCCTTAAAGGCGTAAACTTAACTGTGGTTGAAATGGGTGACCGTATGGTACCCCGCATGCTCGATGAAACAGCAGGCGTTATGCTACAGCAATGGTGCGAGTCTAAAGGTGTTCGCGTATTGACTAGCACAATGATCTCTGAAGTTGGAGATGGCCCTGAAGGGTTAACCGTCCATACTAAAGGCGGTGAAGCTCTCGACGCTAAACTACTAGTGGTAGCAGCTGGTGTTCAACCAAACATCGGCTTCCTGGCTTCAAGCGGCGTGACAATAGAACACGGCATTTTGGTTGATCAATATATGCGCACAAGCGTACCTGATGTTTATGCAGCAGGTGACGTTTGCCAGGCAATTGACTTTTCAACACAAAAAGCTGAGATGCTGGCCATTCAACCCGTCGCTGTAGAACATGGTCGTATTGCTGCCCAAAACATGACAGGCAAAGCCACCCCGCATGAAGGCAGTCTCAACATGAACGTCCTTGAATCAATGGGCCTCATCACAGCTTCATTCGGTTTATGGATGGGCGTTGAAGGAGGAGACAGTGCAAAAATGGTCGACCTTCCAAACAACAGATATCTCCGTCTTGAATTTGATGGTAACAAACTCGTCGGTGGACAGGCTGTTGGCCTAACCGAACATGTCGGCATCCTGCGCGGTCTCATTCAAACTGAACTAGACCTGGGCCCATGGAAAGACAAGTTAATGAAAGAACCCCAGCGCTTGCCAGAAGCATATGTCGCTGTCGCCCAAGGGATTGTCTAATAATTCAAGTTAGATAACCAATACAAAGACACTTAAAAACAAAAGCCACCTTGTAAGAAAACAAGGTGGCTTTTTTGTTAAATCATTAATTTTACTTATGTTTTCTCAGAGGTTTCTTAGAAGCCTCTCATTTTCTGTGACGTTTAAACAACCAACCACATTCATTCACATCACATCTCCATTAAAAGCCTTTTTCTCTATTTCAATCCATTTGAAATTTGGGTATCAAAGAAACTGTTAAAAATAAGGCAAGTAAATTGCCCTAATCAGGGGGATATAATGATTAATAAATTAAAAATTGCTGCATCTGTTGCCCTTCTTCTTATTTGGACATTGCCTGCCAATGCATTGAGCCTTGAAGAAGCTGGCGTTGAAAAAGGTGAAGTTGAAATACAATATGAAGCAACTTACACTGACGATAACGGTGAAGGTGCATATGAACACGAAGAAGAAATAGAAGCTCAATTAGGCATAACTAATTGGCTCTTATTAACAGTCGGTATTGGTTTTGAAGAAGAGGAAGGCGAGAGAAATTTCGAACTTTCTGAATTAGAAGCTGAAGTTCAAATTGAATTAATAGATCCTGAAAAAAATGGATTTGGTTTAGCTTTATTTGGTGGAATATCGAGAGAATTTTCAACCGAAGATGATGAAAAAGACGAAAAAGAGTTTGCTATCGGTGTAATTGCTGAACAATCTTTCGATAAATGGCTTGTTCGAGGAAACCTCTACTACATTGGCGACCTTAAAAACGAAGAAGATGAACAGTTTGACGGTGTACAGTATGCTTACCAAGTAAGGTACCAAATGACGAATAGCTTTGGATTCGGCGTTGAAGGTTATGGTACACACAAAGACTTCGAAGATGAAGATGAAGAAAATCTAAATGAACATATGGTCGGTCCTGTTTTTTATTATTCAACAGAATTAGAACCTCGTCATGAAAAAGCATCCTTTAAAAATAACGATGATGATGACGAAGATGAAGAAGAAGGCATGGAACTAGAAGCTCAATTTGGTGTTCTATTCGGAACAAACGATGACACAGCTGATGTGACCTTCAAATGGGGGCTTGAACTCGATTTTTAAATCTCTAGATCCTACAATTACATTGTAGATATTATTTAAAAAGAACAAACAAAAAAGCGCTGTGAATATTTCACAGCGCTTTTTTAATTCAAAATTCACAACGCTAATATCTTGAACAATGGGAAGCACGCTTAAAAAGAAACTCAAGCGTTGTAATAGCACGGTTGCTGCCCCGGTTACTTGTAGGTAACCAAAAGAGACTTCAAAAGAGTGGGTAACTGAAAGGGCAACAAAAAATACGAAGAATTATCACTCAACGCCCTATTTATGCATATGGATAATTGAGTTCTTGGAGGATACCCATTATTGTAAACAAAAATCAGAACCAATGAGGTGTCGACCCAAATGAACATTACATTCAAACTCTACGCGACCTTGGCCACATCATTGCCAGCAGAAGCTAAAAAGAACCAAATCACATTATCTGTGCCTGAAAACACCACAATAATGGACCTGATAGATAAATATAACGTTCCAAAAGAAAGCTGCCACCTAATCCTCGTAAACGGCAACTACACACCACTCATGAGCGCAGCCCAAACTTCATTAACTGATGGAGATACCCTCGCAATTTGGCCTCCTGTTGCCGGTGGGTAGAGTGCTGTAGGATGGCCTAAAATTAAAATATAAAGAAAATTTGATTCACACCTACGAGATTTCAAAACTTAGAGTTTTATTAGAAAATTCTCAGAAACAAGCTGAAATGTCCCTATTTAGTCTAAAAAATCGAAAAATTTAGACTTTTTTCCATTTCTAATGTCTGAAAATACCAGCTACTATAACTATGATGAATTAATAAATATTTCTATAATTGTTAAGGTTCAAACCTTGGGAGAGAGAACAAATGAAAGAATGGACAACACCTTCAGTATCTGAAACTGAAACAGGCATGGAAGTTACTAGCTATATGCCAGCTGAACTAGATCGCGCATAAGTTAGAAAACTTTTCGATCATGGGTTTAAAACCGACGGGATGAGAAATCACCTGTCGGTTTTTTCGTTTTTTATTCTGCTTTAAAATCCTTCATAATATAAAAGCTATTTCAATTTTTGAGTGAACCACTAAATTGCGCATCTCACAAAGAATCATGCAAAAAATATGAATAATTAGTTTTGCGAAAAACACACCATAGCGGCCTCTTTAAAGATCTTTAGTGTGAATTTGAGCATTTTTTCTTACACGGCTCTCATAAACACGATCAAATCAGGCTATTTTTACAAGATTCTTACTGGATGATTTGCTTTTATGATTGGTGAGTGTTTCAGGTAAAAGGTAATATAATAATGTGAAGTCAAGGTGCCAGCACCCACTTCGCAACATAACTAAAACCAGAAAAGAAGGAGATTTACTATGAAAGAATGGACAACTCCATCAGTGTCTGAAACAGAAACAGGCATGGAAGTAACTAGTTATATGCCAGCTGAACTAGACCGCGCTTAAGTGCGATCTTAGGCTAGCAGTATAAACTGTACTTAAGAGCGGTGGTGGAGAATTTTTCATCACCGTTTTTTCTTTTTAAATATTGATATTTCTCATTGAATAGTACGCTTGCATAAGACACCTTAATCACAAATAAAATAAAACATCAAAAGCGGTCCTACTCAAAAACGGTCCTACTAAAGGACCAAACTTAGTATACCGCTTAAACAAAAACATTGAGCGTTCTTATGTTATCTATAAAATTAAGAACGCATTACGGGGTGAGGTTCAAAAAAATATGAAGATAAAAGTTTTAGGTTCTGGCGCAGGTGGCGGTCTTCCTCAATGGAATTGTAATGCAGTAAATTCTAAAGACGCCCGTAGTGGACATGAATTTGTAAAACCACGTAGTCAGTCTTCAATCGCAGTTTCATCGAATGAAAAAGATTGGGTTCTCTTAAACGCTTCTCCAGACATTCGCCAACAAATTTTCGATAATAAAGAACTTCATCCTCACGAAAACGGCCCCATTAGAAACAGTCCAATCCAAGCCGTTGTGCTGACAAACGGTGATGTCGACCATGTTACAGGTCTCCTTTGCTTAAGAGAAGGACACCCCTTTAATCTATACGCATCAAACCGAGTTCTTGGAACGATTAATGCAAATACAATTTTCAATGTTTTAAATCCTGAAAAAGTCAATCGGATCGAAACACAGCTGAACACCCCCTTTGAAGTCATGACACCAAACGGTTCAGCAGGCATTGAAATCACACCTTTTAATGTCCCAGGAAAAGTCGCACTCTATTTGGAAGAGAAAAAAGCAGATGGAACTTTTGGCACCCAAGAAGGGGATACCATCGGCCTCTTTGTCAAAGAGTTCAGCTCAGGCAAAGGCTTTTATTATATCCCAGGTTGCGCCGAGGTAGATCAGCCATTAAGAGAACGGATCACTGGCGCCGAGATGATCTTCTTTGATGGCACACTCTACACCAACAATGAGATGCTAGACCAAGGTCTACTTCCCAAAACAGGTGAGCGCATGGGACATATGAATATGTCAGGTGATGACGGTACACTGAAAATTTTTGAAGATATGAATATTGATCGGAAAATTTATATCCACATCAACAATTCAAATCCGGTCCTTAGAGATAATTCAGATGAAAGAAAAGCCATAGAAAACAAAGGCTGGGAAGTCTCTTACGATGGAATGGAGGTAACACTATGAGCGATCAATCTAAAGTTCTATCAAAAGATGAGCTAGAAGCCGCGTTGAGAAAAATAGGCGCTGAACGCTACCATAGCCTACACCCCTTTCATAAACTTCTGCATGGTGGTGAGCTGAATAAATTCCAGGTACAAGCCTGGGCTTTAAATAGATATTGTTATCAAGCTGCAATCCCCCGCAAAGACGCAGCCTTTATGGCCAGATGCACAGAACGAGAATTGCGCCGCGAATGGATCCACCGCATTCAGGATCATGATGGTGACGGCGTTGAAGAAGAAGGTGGCATTGAGCGGTGGCTAGCGCTAACCACAGGTCTTGGCATCAACCCGGAAATGGTCATCTCAACTGAAAAAGCATTACCAGCTACAAGGTTCGCGGTTGAAGCTTATGTTGATTACGTTCAAAAAGGAACCATGGTCAGAGCGGTTGCCTCTTCACTAACTGAATTATTCGCACCCAAAATTCATGAAGAACGCATTTCCGGCATGCTCGAGAATTATGACTTCATTGACGAAAGCGTAATGAAATATTTCAGAAGACGCCTAAAGCAAGCACCAAGGGATGCAAATTTTGCTCTTAAATATGTATTAGAACATGCAACCACAGCCGCGCTGCAAAAAGACGCTCTGGATGCACTCACATTTAAATGCAATGTGTTATGGTCTCAACTCGATGCTCTATATCTTGCATACTATTCTCCAGCGATGATACCTCCTGGAGCATTTCGGGAAGAAGATGCAAATTAAGACTGAGACAAAAATTTAAACAAAGCGATTAACGAACAATGACAAAAGAACGCTTAATAGTTGAAACAAATACAACCCCCGCCTTGCCGCGTTTCGTAAAGTTGCGCCATGATAAAGGGCGGGATCGTTGGATTATGTTAGCACCTGAGCGTATCTTAACCCCAGACCCAATAGCAGTTGAAGTTCTCAATCTTTGCGACGGTGTCAAAACAGTCGGAGAAATTTCTGGTCACTTAGCCGAAATTTACAACGCTCCAACTGAGGTTATTGAAAAAGACATCAAAACCATGTTGCAAGATCTAGCCGACAAAGGATTTTTAATATCATGATTGAAGCTGGCGATAATAATAGTGCTGACCTTTGTGCCGTAGCTCCCATGGGGCTTCTGGCTGAACTCACTCATCGCTGTCCGCTTCAATGTCCCTATTGTTCCAACCCAACAGAGTTAGAGCGCTCAAGTGGTGAACTCTCAACTGAAGATTGGGCCCGTGTTTTTAAAGAAGCTGGTGAACTCGGCATTTTACAAACCCACCTCTCAGGCGGAGAACCAACTGTTCGCAAGGATTTGGAAGAAATTCTCAAAGCCGCAGTTGATGCTGGCATTTACACAAACCTTATCACGGCCGGCGTTCTGCTCTCTCGTGAAAGATTAGAGGGTTTAGTAGATATCGGCCTTGATCATGTGCAACTCTCTGTTCAACATGTTGACGCAAAATTAGCTGATAAAATAGCCGGCTTTAAAGGGGGCTATTCAAAAAAACTAGAACTTGCTAAATGGGTAAAAGAACTTGGCCTTCCCTTAACGGTCAACTCACCTATGCACCGGCATAATGTCGAATATTTAGAAGAGATCATTGAGTTTGCAGTCAAGCTAGGCGCCGAACGCCTAGAAGTCGCACACATCCAATATTATGGCTGGGCTTTTGAAAACCGCCACACTCTTATCCCAACAAAAGAACAAGTTTACCGCAATGCTGACACTGTCGACGAGGCACGCGAGCGCTTAAAAGGCATTATGTCGATCGATTTTGTTGTTCCTGATTATTATGCAGTACGTCCAAAGCCTTGTATGGGCGGTTGGGGAAGTTCATTCATGACCATCTCTCCAACAGGCAAAGTCCTGCCATGCCACGCAGCTGCATCAATCAAGGGCTTAGAATTTGAAAATGTAAAGGATCGTCACTTACGAGACATCTGGTTGCACTCAAGCTCATTTAATAAATATCGCGGTACTGACTATCTCCCGGATCCTTGCAAATCCTGCGAATTCAGAGAAGTCGACTTCGGCGGCTGCCGTTGCCAAGCCTTCATGTTCACTGGAGACGCAAAAAACACGGACCCAGCTTGCTCTAAATCCTCTTTCCATAAAGACTTATTGGAAATTGCAGAAAGAGAATCAAAATTAGAACCAAAAGAGTTTCTCTACCGCAAATTCACGAAACAGCAACAGCCGGCAGAATAAACAAATCACGTTATGCTAAATAATCTCGCTTGTAACGATGACCAAGAGACGTGAGGATTTCATAACCAATCGTCTGAGCATGATCAGCGACCTGGTCGATTAAAACAGTCTCTCCCATCATCTCGACTAGTGAGCCCACCTGCACAACATCAGTTGGCAACTCAGTTACATCGATCATTATAAGATCCATCGTTACCCGACCAACAATAGGAGCAAGCTGCCCGTCAATCGCCACAGCTCCTTCGCAACCACTCTCTTTGTATCCGCTCTCTTTATATCCGTTCTCTTTGTATCCTGTGGCCCGTAAATAACCATCCGCATAACCAACCCCAACAGTCGCTATTCGGCTCGGGTGTCTCGCAACCCAACACCCGCCATAGCTCACACTCTCCCCAGATTCAATTTCTGAAATTTGTAAAATAGGAGTTTCAACTGTCACGACAGGAGAACAAGGATTGGCCTGCCCAGAAAATGGGTTCCCTCCATAAAGACCAATACCAACACGGCATAAATCAAAATGATAATCAGAGCCAAGTAAAGTCCCTGCTGAATTGGCAAGGGATAAAGGTACATCAGAAAGCCATGGGGGACGATTAGTCATCAGCTCATTAAACAAATCGAGCTGTTGTTTATTTTTGATATTCTCAATTTCATCACCACAAGCCAAATGCGACATAATCAAATGAATATCTAGCCCGTCAAGAAAATGCTCATCGCCGCACAAGAGCCTAAACTCTTGGCTCTGAAACCCAAGACGGTTCATCCCAGTATCAACCTGCAAAGCAACATCGCAATAACCACTCTGCTTAGCAAAAGAGCGCCAACGCTCTAAAGTGGAAAAAGAATGAACAACAGGAACAAGACGGTTCTCTAGAAAAAGCACCTCTTCGCCGGGAAGCGCACCATGAAAAACATAGATCTTAGCTTGAGGAGCAAATGATCGTAACGCCTGCCCTTCAAATCCATGCGCCACAAAATAAGTTTCACAACCAACCTTGCATAAAGTCTCAGCCACCGGCCCAACACCCAGCCCATAAGCATCCGCTTTAACAACAGCAGCTACCTCTGAAGACGACGAAGGTCCCCTCTTCGTTGCATCTACAAACATCTGATAATTTTCTCTGATACGTCCAAGATTAATTCTTAAATTGGTGGCACTCATTCAAACTCTCTTAAAGTCAAACTTTCTCAAAGTTAGACGTGAAAATGACAACAGCCATTTTATGGCAAACCCCTAAACCGGAAAACAAAATAAAAAACACCAGACAAAATACAAAAATTTTTGCAATAATTTCTCAAAAGCCTAAATATTAATCATCTAAGTTACAGAAATTTCATACATTTTTTTCAATAATATCCACAGTGCCCCTTCAGCAAAACAGAAAACTATGATAGGGTTAAGTTAGTGCAGTTAAAAAACTGATATTAATAAACGTGATTGGATGGTGTTTCATTCAGAACTGATGGCAGAACGAATAGCCTTTATTCAGTACTGGAAAATTGAGAAAACATAAAAGCTAAATGCAAAACAAGACATAGTAGTCAAGAATACTTGTTTCTAAAACATAGCTTTTCAAAATTCAAAACAATCAGTTTTATTAGTTTGTTTTCTACACGAGCAAATTGGTTTTAACAATTAAGATATCTCGGGAGGTGTCCATGTTAATACGGTTTCTCAGTATTGCTACGATGAGCGTCACGCTGTTGACCTTTCAGGCCATCAACTCGACAGAGACCAAAAGCTCGCTTCCCGAAAATTCCATTCAAACCGAAGCGGAAAGCATCTTCTCAGAAAACTCTACCTTCAGCGCCCTCTATAAGAAAAAAGAAGAAACAGACTTTGATAAACATTCAAAAGTTCTAAACGCTAAATATATATCTCCCAATAAAGACCGACCGACAATCATATTAGCTTCAGTGGGGCAAATTTCATTAAACCTGCCAGAAGTCAAAATTAAAGATCGCCCAGCATATCTGCCACCAATAGATTTCATTACAACTGATGCAGAAGAAAAAGCTGCCCCTGAAAAACATCAATTAACCGCAAGTCTTGATTCAAAAACTCAAATTCAAATTATTGAACCACTTGAAGTTATCAAAACTAAGAAACTTAGAAAAAAGAAAGTTTCAAAATATAGAAAATATAAACGTTCAAAAAAATACAGAAAGAAATATGCCCGTTACAAGAAGTCTAAATATAAAAAATACAGCTTGGGCAAACCTGTAAAACGAAGAAAAGCCAAACGCAGATATAAAAGCCGCTACAAGCCAACAAGCTATTTAGACGCTTTCAATTAAAAGCTCTCGATCATTGATAGGCCCTTCGCCAGCTACTTTTCAGCTACACAGTCAACTTTACAATAGCCAGCCCCAGTAGCGTTTGTGAGGCTGACCATTAATAGATTCAAAATCTAAAAACAAAAAATCTGCTGTTATCAGGAACATCTACCGTATCATTTGCGCTTTAATACGTTCAAAAACTTTATCATCACAACGTTTAACCTGAAATGTCTCTGAAAGAGTTACATCCTCTCCAACGCAAGAATTTGTGAGCTGAAGCTCTTTCAATCCTCCCAGATCGACCCCACTCAATGAAACACCTTTCATAACAACTTGGTTTTTATGACAATTCCGAAAACGTACATTTAATAGAACAATATTTTCAAAATTAAGTTTGCTGTCATAACCGCATGTAATGCTAGATTCTGCAATCACACCAAAACCAAACCTAAATTGTTTATGTTTTTCTATATCCTTTTTGTAATCACCCGCAAAAATATGCGCGCCATTAATTTCACAATTTAACAATTCTCCCTTTTTAAGGTGCAAATAAATCGATCCCAAAACACCTCCCGGGTTTTCCTCAAAGCGACATTGATAAATTGTTACATTTTCACCTCTTAAAGTATCAAAGGGGCGAATAACCAGTTTGTAAAAAGACAAATCACTCAAATCGATGGAGCTTGTTTGAACCCCTAATTCCCTCAAAGTATGAAATGTCTCAGCAACCTCAAATTTAGACCGCCCCTGATTACGATTGCGATCTAAACGAACAAACAGCATTTCTTTCGCCAAAGCATTTGTCGCCAGCCTATTTAATTGGCGGTCAGGAGCTTCAGAAAAATATGCATACACCGCAACAAGCGCAGCCACAGATGCAATGAGATCAAATATTTTTAAAGATAAAAGACCTGTAAGCGACCATCGATTTTGTTTCATTTTTATCCCCTATTCCAAAAATCTGAAATCCCCATAGAAGCTTTTTACAAAGGCTCTATTTCTTAGTTTCAAATATTTGTCGCAACAGAAATAAAAAAGTTCAAAAAAAACTGCCCAGTAAAACTTTACTGGGCAGCTCTAAACATAATCCAGCTTTTATTCGATCAAGCTTTCTGTCTAGCAAAAATTGCATCCATTACCTTGAAGCCTCCGCCCCAACCTTGCTCAAGTCCAGCTGCTTTTTCAGCAAAACAAGCAAGCTCAGCTTCCGTTGTATTCAGAGCTTCCAAAATCAAGCTAACATTCGTCTTAGAACCATCAGCCTCAAATTCAACTGTTGTCAATAACTCCCGTGGCCAGTTCTCCATCATAGGGTTCGCAATCGTATTCCACTCAGCATCAGTAGAATAATGCTTCCATACCAATTTTTTCTGAGGCTCTATCTCCTGAAACACCATACGGCTTAAATCAGATTTCTCCCCCCACTTCATTTCGTTCAACCATTCCCCACCAGGTGTTAAATCAAATTTATGAATAATAGTCTCAACACCAGGCCCATACCATTCTGCTAAAATCTCAGGGTCAGTCCAGGCGCGCCAAACCATTTCTAAAGGTGCTTCAAAAACACGATCAATCCGATACTTATTCAACTCAGTCATTACTTATTTTTCCTTTGCTCAGTCTCATTCAGTGCTTTGAGGACATGATCGAGCTGATCAAAACTAGCACCCCAAAATTCTTTAAATTCTGTAAGCCAATCAACAGCAACCACCAGAGTTTCAGCTTTTAATCTCGCAGGACGTTGTTGTCGCGCAATATCACGTTCAATCAACCCAGCCCGTTCTAAAACCTTCAAATGACGTGATATAGCCGGTTGGCTTATATCAAACGGCGCTGCAATCTCAGTCACAGATGCCTCTCCATCAGCAAGTCTCGATAAAATTTCACGCCTTGTCGGATCAGCCAAAGCAGAAAAAACGGCATCCAATGTTGTTGGCGACTTTATATAACCAGCTTGTTCCATAACATTATGGTTATATAATAATAAGGCAATGTCAAGAACGTTATTTTTTCACGTTATAAAACGTATCTATATAGAAAAATCGGAATAAAGCTTATTTTAATAAATATTCGTTATTATCAAAAAGCTTAGCTAGGTGTTCTTTAAAAATGAGTACTTCATTTTTTTAGAATAATACCGAGTAAATAAGGATCACACCTGAGGCAAAAGACGGTATTTTTAGTTATTATTCATGAGTGAGAAAAGCGGTGAAACTAGAAGAGAGCAAATCAGATAAAGCTCCTCAGATTGTTAAATTTGAGACCGCATCAAAGTCTAGAAAAGAAGGCCTTGTAAGCAAACGGATTCATTCAGCCGTTTCAGCTCTCGCCTCCTCATCATCTCCAGTCTCAGAAACGGATGACTTTTTTCAAGATTGCGTAAAAAATTTATCAAAAGCTTTTGAAGTTAAATATGCTTTTATTGGGGTTTTTGAAGACGATACAAAATCATCCATTCGCTCACTCGCCGTATCTGCCGACTTAAAAATAACAGATAACATCACCTACGATCTCAAAGGAACACCTTGTGAAGATTGCCTAAATCACCAGCAAGTCTTAATCCAAGAAGATGTTGTAAACCAATATCCAGAAGATGACATGCTGGCTGATATGGAGCTCCAAAGTTATTTTGGTAGCGCAATAATTGATTCAAACGGCAACGAGCTCGGTCTTGTCGTCATCCTCGATACAGAGCGAATGGAAAAAGACGAATGGATGTACCCTATTTTCGCTCTGTTCGCAGATCGCATTTCCTTAGAATTAGAGCGCATCAACCGTCAAAAAGACCTTCGTCTAGCAGCTAGCGTATTTGAAAACAGTCAAGAAGGTATCATGCTTCTTGATACTGATTGGAGAATACGCAAAGCAAATCAAGCTTTTTCAAAAATTTCAGGCTGGAAAGAAAAAGAAATCATAGGTTTGCCAGTTACCAAACTTGCAACAAAAGATCAGACTGATTTCTCAATTTGTAAAATTTCGAAAAGCCTATCAGAACAAAACCACTGGGAAGGCGAAATCTGGTCTCACCAGAAAAATGGTGGTATCTATCCTGAAAAGAGAACAATTTCAGCTGTAAGAGATCCTAAAACAAAAGAAATCATCCACTACATTAGTATGTCTGTTGATATTTCAGAACAGAAATACGCTGAACAACGCATCAATCGCTTAGCTCGTTATGACCAAATCACAGATTTGCCAAATAGAAATTACTTCAACGAAAAATTAAACGAAGAAATTTCAAATGCCAGAAACAAAGGGTCTGACCTGGCACTAATGACACTAGACCTAGATGGCTTTAAACTCATAAATGACATGCGCGGACATTCAACAGGTGACCGTCTGTTAAAATTAATCGGCGAAAGGTTACAATACCTTCCTTTAAATGAAATCTTCGCCGCACGCATAGGCGGCGATGAATTTACGCTTTTATTTAGCTTCAAGGAAAAACAAGATAAATTAGTACCCTTACTAAAAGGCCGTGCAGAAGAAATAATAGATCTAATCAGTCATCCTTATATGTTAGACGGTGAAGAGACAGTAATAACCGCCAGCATCGGGATTGCTATTTTTTCGAAAGAGAGTGAAGACGCACAGAATCTCATTAAGAATTCAGATCTGGCTCTCTATGCCGCTAAGAAAAAAGGAAAGAATTGTTTCGAGTATTACAAACCTGAATATAGCAGCAATGTAGAAAATCAATTCGCCTTAACCAATCTTTTACGCAAAGCGCTCACAAAAAATCAATTCGAACTTCATTATCAAGCAAAGAACAAAGCCAAATCTCATGAAGTTGTTGGTTATGAAGCCCTGATAAGATGGAAATTAGATGATGGCGTCCTTGTAAGCCCTGGTCAATTTATCCCTGTTGCAGAAGACACAGGCATGATAACAGAGATCGGAAAATGGGTATTTGAAGAAGTCATAAATCAAACCCAAAGCTGGCTCAATTCAGGGTTCCATTTTGGCCGCGTTGCCATCAATATATCTGGCAGGCAACTTGCCGATGACGGTTTTGTGGAATGGGTTGAAGCCCTCATTAATAAAACGAAAGCTTCCCCAGAACACTTTGAGTTAGAAATAACAGAAAGCTGGTTGATCGAAGACCCTGATAAATCCGCTAGAGTTTTAAGCCAACTTCATGATCTGGGCTTCAAATTATCCATCGACGATTTCGGTGTTGCACACTCTTCATTGAATTACTTAAAGTGCTTCCCAGTTGATACAATCAAAATAGATAGGTCTTTCACCAGAGATATATTAACAAGCGAAGAAAGCATGGCCATTGTTTCAGCCATCATCGCTATAGGCAATAATTTAAACCTCAATATTCTGGCTGAAGGCATCGAAACTGAGGAACAGTTGAAAAAGTTAGAAGCTGCTGGTTGCAATGAGATTCAAGGCTTTTATTTCTCAAAACCTCAACCCGTTTCCGTATTAGAAGCAAACCATCAAACAACAGGCTTTAACAAACACCAGCCACTTCGTTCAATTTCAGCTTAGAAATATTGCTTATAAATGACATGAAATCGTTCTAGCTTCATAGCCAATAAGCTGGGATAAATTTTGAGAAAACTCTTTAGATATTTCTGGCCAATTCCAAAATTGTAAAATCAAATTCCCTAACACCATATCATTTAAAAACCCCCAATGAGAAACTGAAGTAGCAATATTACAAACATTGCAGCTTAATAACTCATTCCCAGTTTTAGCTAACCAATTATCAAGAACGACTGAAAACTCATCTAAGTAGGAGCACATCTCAGAGCATGATGGACATTGCATAAATTGCCAGTCTCCAGACGCATTGGCTACACATTGCCGATTAATCAAAACCTCAAGCCCGTTCACCTGAAGCTTAGAAGAAAAATCGGCAAAATTACAATTTATGATATCAACACGCTCCTCATCAAAAACAGTAGCTTCAATGAAGTTAACGCCAGGGGCATATCCAAAGTTTTCTTGAGAAAGAACACAGGGAGATAATTGATCTGAAATAATAGTCTCAGAAGCTCGCAACATCTCACTAGCTGGTAGGTATGGAAAAGCAATGACAAATGACTGATCAGACATAGAGAAACATTTCACACAAAAAAAAATTATACAATATTTCTTATGCACTCTTGTACCAAAAAAGGAAGAAAAATAATTTATAACTTGTGTCTTTTATAATAAAAGCAAGTATCATGACATGACAAAGAAATTGGACTGCAGAAACTCTGTAAACTTTACCTGCAGATTAAAAAGAAAAACAAACGTCTAAAAGGTCAGTGCTGTAAACATAATGAATTTTGACACAACCAAACTCGATGCCACCGGGAAAGTTGTTTTAGATCATATATATGATCTAGAAACCCCTCTTCACTTCTACAATGCCTTATCCGAATTAGATTATAGCATTCCAGCTGAAGCCAATCCTGTTTTTGAGAAACTAATTTCATTCCTTCAAAAAAACAAAGCCAATAAAGAAATAAAACTCATCGATTTGGGTAGCTCTTACGGAGTGAATAGCGCTCTACTAAAATCAAAAAAATCTCTGAACGATCTCTTGGAGCGCTATAAAGTCCGTGAGCTTAAAAACTCAACATCAAATGAATTAATCAAAAAAGATAAAAGCTGGTACCAGGTCGAGAAAAATTCTATCACCATAATAGGGGCAGATGTATCAGAACGCGCGCTGGATTATGCCTTAAAAACCAACCTTATAAACAACAAACTTTGCGGAAACTTTGAAGAACGCACGCTTACTGAAACTGAAACACAAATCATTGAAAATACTGATTTAATCATTTCAACAGGCTGCATCGGTTATGTTGGCTATCAAACAATCAAAGAGCTCTTAAACTCACTCACGCCAAAACAGCCAATCATGGCCCACTTTGTTCTTAGAACCATTTCCTTTGAGAAGATTGAACAAGAAATTTCAAAAAATGGGTATAAAACCTACAAATCAAAAATGCCATTCCGTCAAAGAAGTTTTGCCTCAAAAGAAGAAAAAACAAGCACTCTTGAGCGTTTGATAGAAATGGGCCTCAATCCAGAAAACTATGAAGCAGAGGGAAGCTATTATGCTCACCTCTACATTTCATTACCTTCAGGAATTGAGTTCACATCACTCCCTGAAGGCATAAAATCCTACTTTTAAATGACTGAAACAAGCTCTAAAGCATTCAGCTTTTAGATAGATTCAAAAAACACCCCTCTATACGAAGAAGGAGTTCAGCCCATTTCGGGCTGAAGGACATGACGCCAGGGGCGTCCGGTGCCTAGCACCGCCCCTCGGAGGCTCACCGCTTCAGCGGTGAAATAGCCGTGAGAGAAAAATTAAGCGTTTCCTTGAATTCATCAAAAGGCGGAACGCTCTAATCAAATTTGCTTTGCAACAAATTAGAAAGCTCGGTTAAAGCCAGCTCAAAATGCTTTATGAAATTCTCAAGCGCCTGCTCCTCACCCTGTGCCGTACTTAAATAGCAATTGATCACATCATTGCGGACCAAATAACCAACACCAATACAACCAGGACCAGTTGATCCAAAACCAAAATATAAAATCGTTGGCGAAGGAGCAGAACTGGTACTCAAACTATCCTGACGCATTTTAATCCAACCAGGGCTTTCAAATAATTTCAAAGCGGCCTCACATTGCGATTTTGATAGCTTACCACCAAGTATTTTCGCTAGAACTCCACCAGAAAATAATTCCGGGTTTCTATTATATATATTTAACAATTCCCAAAGATGCTGTTCAGGTGCTTGCCCCTGTTGGCATTGCTTCGCCCGCTCAACATGTTTAGAAGCCGCTGTTTTAAATGCATTTATTTTTTCATCTATTGTAGCACCAGAACGTTCTATGGTTTCAACAAACTTGAAAACCTCAGGCGTCACTGTACGCATCGCCTCTGTTCGCCCTCGGCAATATTGCCTCGTCGCAATAGATTCGTAAGTGGCCCCAATAAAGCCTTTGGTCCTATAATGCGCTAATTGCATAGCACATTGCGCAAACGCATCAGGTGACATTCCTAATGATTTAATATGCTTGCCGCCCCACTCCGGTAAATCATAAGAGCGCGTAATGGTAGTCTGTCTTAAATTTTTAAAATCATCAGAAGCTTTCCCAACAATCCCCTCAAGCTCAGGCGTTAAAGAAAATTCAAGCCTTGAGAATGAAGGTGTTCCCTGCGTAACAGCACCAGATTGTGCATCCAGGCTAGCAAGGTCACATTCCAAAATAGCATCAACAAAATTTAAAATGGTGGTACCATCCAAGCTGCAATGCTCAATATTGATACCAGCCATTCCATTTTGAAAAACAATAAGTTGCAAAGCTGTATCATACCAACGGTTACCCGGCCCACCATGTAAAAGGTTATCACAAGCTTCCAAATCGCTCGCAGGTGAAACATCATCAAGATTGATAGAAAAAAGCGCTGTTTCTATAAGATCAAGATTGACTTGGTTCTCTGATGAAGCAGATTTCAGAGTTTCTCTTGTCTCTGCCCACTCAGCCCGGCGCATAGTCGTGAGATGCCCTACAGAGGTCTCATCTCGTTCACCAGCACTAGTTTCAAGAATAGCAGACATTCCAGCTTCAATATCTGCATAGCTGTGCGGCGTGCCATTTTCTGCCACTACATCAAGAACATAAATTTTAGCATTAGAAAAAACTAAAATATGTCGTGCAGTAGAGGGCCCTGGCTGCGCCTCGCTATAAAAACTACGCAGAGAATCTTGCATCTTCCCTGGAATACGTGTCGCAGAAAAAAGATACTTCACCTGATCCATAGATAAAGGGTTATCTTTAATTTTCGCAACCGGGATTTTCTCTTTATCAAGCAACAACTTATACCCTAAGGCAGATGCCGCTATTTTAGCCGCTCGTTGTGATTGAGAGAGCTCTTCATGACGAAACAAAAAGAAAAAATTAGCATTCAGCGCAATCGGATCCCGGCGTCCCAAATAACGAGACGGCCAAAAAACATCCAGCCAGCTTTTCGTATCTTTATGATTATCAAATTCACCAAGAGCTTGATGGAGTTTTTCACCCAAGCCACCTTTTTTAGTGAATTTCTCAACCGCTTCTTTTGTTTCATTTAATTCATCTTGATTTAAAAGCGGTTGGCACCATTCAATAAATTTTTCTTTGGTAACATCCAATTCAGGCAGAGGAACTTTTGGTAACGTCTCTTCAAAAGAAAAAGTACCCTCTTCACTCTCGCCCATTGTGCTAACTGTTGAATTACTCATTCATCTCCCCTATTGATAAATTAAGATACAAACCATCCTGAATGATAGCTACAGATGTGTTTGACTGTTTTTTATCTTAAATGAGGCAAGCATGAAAGAAAACGATCCTTTATTCCTAGAACAATTTACAAACAGTTCTGAATATCCCCTCTTAAATCCTGAAACGAATGCTTACAAAGACCTCATAAAAAAACTACGCAATGACCTGGAAGTGAAAGGTTGTGCTGTCTTGAAAAGTTTTATCAAAGCCGAATGGCATGACAAGATAGAACAACAAGGAGAGCAAGTCGCACCTCAGGCTTACTACAAACAAGAAACAGTCAATGCCTATAATGTTCCATTAGATGCAGATTTACCAGATGACCATCCGGCCAAAATCACCATGCAAAGAGAAAACGCTTTTGTAGCCCGTGATCTCATTCCTGAAACAGATATCATTCATCAATTATTTAACAATGCGCTTTTTTCTCGGTTTTTAGCTGATTGTTTTCAATACGAAAAACTCTATCAATTAGCAGATCCGCTTGCCGGGCTTTGCCTCAACGTATTAAATCCAGGCTGCGCTCATCCCTGGCATTATGACATCAATGAATTCACAGTAAGCCTCCTCACCAAGAAGTCCGAAAAGGGAGGTGATTTCCGCTACAGCCCAGTAATTCGCACGCCAGGAAATGAAAACTTAGAGGCCGTCAAAGAAATCCTCCTTAATGGAAATACACCTCACCCAAAGGTCAATGACATTTCCCTCGAAGTCGGGGATCTACAACTTTTTAAAGGCAGATACGCTTTACACCACGTCAGTCCTGTAGAAGGAAAAAGTCAAAGACACACAGCCATTTTCGCATATACCCTAGAACCCGGCGTCATAGGCGGTGTCGAGCGCACCAAGCAACTCTTTGGCCGCTCACTCGAAGCACATGAAAAAGCAGAGAGAGAAAAAGTAAGGGCTGATGAACTCTTGGATTAAATAAAGAAAAGCATAAGACACAACAAAAGCTTCATCCTTGTAACATAATTTCGCCAAACTATTTTTATGAAAATTAGTCTCCAAAACCCACTCAACTAATTGTGACTTGCAAAACTAAAGCTTGATAATGGGCATCATTACATTATGATGAAAACAAACTCATAAAAGTCCCACTCACAAAATCTAAGCTGAGCTCTCGGGTCAAAAACACTCTTAATAAAGCTGTCGCACATTCATAGGAGCATGAAGTCTATGTCAGTTATCCTCAATATCAACGGAGAAGATAAAAAGGTAGACGTCCCTGAAGACACGCCCCTTCTCTGGGTCATTCGTGATGAACTCAATTTAACAGGCACTAAATTTGGCTGCGGTGTGGCAGCCTGCGGTGCCTGCACCGTTCACATTAACGGCAAACCAGTCCGTTCATGCCAAACGAATATACAAGATGTCGAACAATCAAAAATCACAACCATTGAAGGATTATCAGGCGAAGTTTCAAAAGCAGTCCAAGACGCATGGCGAGACTTAAATGTCGTGCAATGTGGATACTGCCAGTCAGGACAAATCATGTCTGCGGTGGGTCTCTTAAGTGAAAACACAAAACCAACAGACCAAGACATTGATACGGCCATGCAAGGCAATGCTTGTCGCTGTGCAACTTACCAACGTATCAGAGCCGCCATTCATTTAGCAGCATCAAATTTGGAGGCTTAAGACATGACAATTCAAACCTCAAGAAGAAATCTGCTAAAAGGCATTGCCGCAACAGGAACCGCTCTGTTCATCGGCTACAATACTAATGGCATCCTCTCACATACCATAGCAAATGCAGCTGAAAAATCAGATTTAACACCTCTCAATCCATTCGTAAAAATCGCAATTGATGGAACGGTTACAATCATTCTCAAGCATTTTGAAATGGGACAAGGCACAACAACAGGCCTCACAACCTTGGTTGCCGAAGAACTCGACGCTGATTGGGACAAAATAGCAATCGAATTTGCACCAGCTGATCATGAAAAATACAAAAACCTGGCATTCGGAGCGCAAGGTACAGGCGGTTCAACAGCCATTGCCAATTCTTATATTCAATACAGAACAGCAGGTGCAGCAGTCAGGGCACTTCTGGTACAAGCAGCTGCAGCAAAATGGGGACTTAAGCCAAAAGACATTTCAGTTGAAAAAGGAATGGTCAGAGCAGGAGATAAATCTGCCCATTTCGGTGAGTTAATAGCTGATGCCGCTAAATTACCTCTTCCAGAAAAACCAACTTTAAAAACAGCTGATCAATTTAATTTAATCGGTAAAACAGAATTATTTCGTAAAGACAACATTGACAAAACCGATGGCACAGCCCTGTTCGCAATGGATGTAAAACTCCCTAACATGGTCTATGCCGTTATCTTAAGAAGCCCCCGATTTGGTGGAACACTACTCAGCTTTGAAACTGAAAAAGCCATTAAAATCAGTGGCTTTCTGAATGCCAAAGCCATGCCAACAAAAGACGGCATTGCAGTCTATGCAACATCGACCTGGGCCGCAATTTCTGCCCGCAAAGCCATTGAAGCCAAATGGGATAATTCCAAAGCAGAAAACAGATCAACAAAAGAAATCGGAAAAACCCATCTTGAAACTCTGAAAAAAGCACCCAAATTACAAGCGCGCAAAGACAATGATTTTGAAAAAACAAATGCTGCCATTGCTTCTGCCTCCAAAAAAGTAGAAGCTGAATTTTTACTCCCCTATTTAGCACATGCACCAATGGAACCTTTAAATTGCGTCATAGAACCTCATGATAATGGAAAAGTAACGGTACATGATGGTTGTCAATTTCCAGGGCTAGTCCATCCAACAGTCGCTAAAATACTGGGGCTGAAACCAGATCAAGTTGAAATAAAAACTTATTATGCCGGCGGGTCATTTGGCCGAAGAGCGACAGCCAAAAGTGATTACGCTACAGAAGCAGCACTAGCATTCAAACTGCAAGGCGGAAAAAAAGCTGTCAAACTTGTCTGGACCAGAGAAGATGATTTAGCTGGCGGCTATTTTCGCCCAATGGCAGCACACAGTGTTAAAATTGGTCTTTCAGATAAAGGAGAAATTTCTGGCTGGAACCACCACGTCGTCTCACAATCTATCGTCAAAGGTACCCCCTTTGAGAAAGCTTTGGTTAAAGACGGTGTTGATCACACTTCCGTTGAGGGGCTTGCTGATGCCGAATATGAAATACCAGCCCTTTCAGTCGGTCTAACGGATTGGGTCTCACCAGTTCCAGTTCTTTGGTGGCGCTCTGTTGGCCACAGCCATACAGCCTATGTGAAAGAAGTCTCCATGGATTTAGCCGCGAAAGCAGCTGAAAAAGATCCTGTTCAATTCCGTCTAAACTACCTAAAGTCAGGCAATAAAGACCAAAAAAGACTGGCTGGTGTAATTAAACTTGCAGCAGAAAAAGCTGAATGGAGCAAACCACTTCCAAAGGGGTGGGCACGAGGAATTGCCGCTCATAAATCTTTTGGCTCTTATGTGGCACAAGTCATCGAAATTTCTTCCAACGATGGTGATATCAAAATTGAGAGAGTGGTCTGCACAGTTGATTGCGGCGTAGCTGTTAATCCAGACGTCATTAAAGCGCAAATGGAAGGCGGTATCGGCTATGGCCTGGGGGCAGTTATGCGCAACCAAATCACTCTGAATGACGGTCTTGTAGAGCAGGAAAACTTCCCTGATTATGAACCATTACGCATCAATGACATTGGCAAAATCGAAGTTCATATAACACCTTCAGTTGAAGCACCAACAGGTGTTGGTGAACCAGGCGTCCCACCGGCGGGGCCAGCGCTGGCCAATGCCATCATGGCACTGACAGGCAAACCCTTATTGAAACTACCTTTAAATGAAAACGGTGTTGATTTTGCTTAAAAAACACCAACAATCATCAAACAATAGAAACACTCTCCTCCCACACACAGAGGGAGGAGAGCAAAGCTTTCATAAATACACTTTTGTTGAAAATGTTATTCCGCAGCTTTTGAGTTGGCAACAACAAGGTCTTCAAACAACACTCATCACGCTGGTTGATAGAGAAGGCTCATCACCACGCCCAATTGGTGCTCAAATGGCAATAAATGAGATCGGAGAATCTGTTGGTCATATAGCAACAGATTGTTTGCATGATGCCCTCATCCTTGAAGCCCAATCAGTCATGAGTTCAAACCAAAACAAACTCATCCGCTATGGCAAAGGGTCCCCCTACATAGACTTAAAACTTCCATGCGGTAGCGGACTTGATCTATATTTTGATCAATCCATCAAACTCAACCAGCTTGAAACAATGATGGAATTGTCGAGCAAGAGAAAAGCCTACACACTGTCAATAAATATGTCTGAGGGCACCACAAAAGTTACTTCACTCCATAAGGAGCAAGAAAACGAAAGACCAACCGCAGATGAAATGATCATGTTTCGAAACTACGTCCCTCCTCTTCAATTACTGATCGCAGGAAATGGGCCAGCCGTTATGAGCATGGCCAATATCGCTAAAGATGTTGAAATTAAAACCAAAATTTGCACGACAGAAGATGACCTATTGAAGTCCGCAAAACTTCAAGGTTTTAAAACTCTAACAACGACAGAGCTAACAAACAAACCCGATCTGTTTATAGACGAATTCACGGCCGTTGTTCTCTTATTCCACGATCATGAAAAAGAGTTACCTCTCTACAAACAACTATTAGAAACTTCTCCATTTTACATTGGTGCAATGGGCAGCAAAAAAACTCATTATCAAAGAATTGCAACCTTAAAATCCCTCGGGATAAAAGAAGACGAAATTGCAAAAATCAAAGGACCAATCGGCATCATCCCCGTTGCAAAAAACCCCTCACTGCTAGCACTCTCCGTCATTTGTGAAATTATGAATGAAGCACAAAGCAAAGGTTATATATGTTAGCTCATTCAAATAAGTTAGCAGCCATTCTACTCGCCGCCGGTCAATCAACTCGCTTTGAAGAAGGCTCAAAGCTCACCCAGCTCATCAACGAAAAGCCGCTTATTTCCTTGAGCTTATCTCCTTTAATAAACAGCAACCTTGAGAAAATCATCGTTGTTACAGGCGGCCATGCTGAGACACTAAACAAACAACTTATTCCAATCAAAAATAAGAATACCAACATTACAGTCCTCCATAATGAAAACTACAAACTAGGTATGGGAGCTTCAATAGCAGCAGGAATGTCTGTCCTACCTCAAAACAGTGAAGGCGTTTTTATTTGTTTAGCTGATATGCCAAAAATAACAAAAGAGATCATATCGGAACTGAGCAACAACTACGCTCAAGAACAAAAAACTGAAACCATAAATAAGAAATCCATTTTTCGCCCCGCTTATCAAGGCACGCCTGGTCACCCGGTTCTATTTAGTAAAACTCATTTTGAAAAGCTCTCCACATTAAGCGGCGATCACGGAGCCAAAGAAATCATCAGGCAAAACAAAGACCAGTTAAAACTCATTGAAGTAACATCCCCTCATATCCTTTTTGACATAGACAAAATAAGCGACATAAACAAACTGGATAACCACTAAATAATGAAGTTTGAAAATAGAGTTTGCAGTGATTAATTTTTCCATTTATGCAAAAGAACAAGTCTCAATAAAAAATTTGAAAGAACAAAATGGCAAAGCTAAATCTCTATGGTTTGAAAAACTGCGACACCTGTAAGAAAGCTATGAAGGCCCTTGATCAAAAAGGCATAGAATATGACTTTGTTGATATTAGAGCTGAAGTAGACCTCTCTTCGAAAATACCCACATGGCTTAGTTCAGTTGGCATAGAAAAGTTACTCAACAAAAGATCAACCACCTGGCGCACTCTCTCTAAAGCTGAACAAGAAGCAGCCCTTTCAAAAGAAACTCAATCCACGCTTGAAGACAACCCCACACTGATTAAACGCCCTGTAATTGAAGTTGAGAAAACAATTTATGTTGGCTGGACAAAAGACGTTCAAGAAAGTTTAATCTAAAAAGCAGCTTCTAGGAGTATTCAACATTAAAATCAAAGTCACAGAGAAAATCCACCTCTTCGACAATGAAATTGTCGAACGTTTCGTGCGCGCTGGTGGCTCCGGAGGGCAAAACGTAAACAAAGTCGCAACAGCTGTACAACTTCGCTTTGACGTTAAAAGATCTCCCAATTTACCTGAGTATATCCGCAAAAAAATTTTAGACCTGCAAGACAGCCGCCTCACTAAAGAAGGCATAATGATTATTTTTGCAGATAGACACCGCACACAAGAACTAAACCGCCGTGATGCCCGACAACGTCTATTTGAAATTATTAGAAATGCAGCAAGAACTCCCAAACACCGTATAAAAACCAAACCAACATTATCAGCCAAGAAGAAGCGTCTGGAAGGCAAAACCAAAAGAGGTAGCCTTAAAAAGCTCCGCACAAAGAAAATTCAAATTGATTAAACAGTCCCTCAAACAAACCTTCCAAAGATTATACGAAATGAAAATCTTTGCGAGATGCGCGGATCATATCATACTACCCCATGTTAACCTATAAACTTAACCATAGAAGAATTTATCTCCCCATTTCATTTGTAAAATTCCCACACAAACGTTTTTAAAATCGTTCATATATTCATTTTTATAGATTTATACTTGCGATGCACTTATGCTTATTCTACAACTTACGTAGGAGATTTAAGGGCTTTTACTGATAGTAAAAAATTATAAAAACCATAAACGTACCCCCTTACCATTCTCCTCTGGGCACCAGCTACATAATAATATGAACTTGAATTCATAACAAAGCTGGCCCGGCACAAGAAGAACCGCAGCGGAACAAGTGCCTATGCTCACTGCGCTCAGGACCTCAAGTCACAGATCGTGCAACACTGCACCAGTCGTGTAAGTCGTAGCCAATCTTGTCAAAGGTCCATTCTGCCAAAATCACAAACGCAGAGTTTTAAGTAAATAATAAAGATCAGATGCCGGTTAAGATCATGACTGATAAAATCAGGACCGTGCTTCCGATCCAAAAAACTTAAAGGGGAAGAAATGACTGATACAAACTCATCAAATAAAACCGGGGGTGGTAACAATAGCGCCTACTGGTCAACAAATCTTCGAATAATAATTGTTTCACTCATCATATGGGCATTCGTCTCATTTGGGTGTGGCATCCTGTTTCGTCCACTCCTTGCAGATATAAAAGTCGGAGGAACCGATCTCGGATTTTGGTTCGCTCAGCAAGGTTCAATTCTTGTCTTTCTTTGTCTAATCTTTTTCTACGCGTGGCGTATGAATAAACTCGACAAAGAACATGGCGTTGACGAATAATAGGAGCTGAGACATGGATCAATATACCCTTAACCTGCTGTTTGTAGGAGCAAGTTTTGCGCTATACATCGGCATCGCAGTGTGGGCCCGTGCCGGTACCACATCAGAATTTTACGCAGCTGGTCGCGGCGTTCACCCAATCACCAACGGTATGGCAACAGCCGCTGACTGGATGTCAGCAGCTTCATTTATCTCAATGGCTGGCCTCATTGCCTTTGGTGGTTATATCAATTCATCCTTCCTAATGGGGTGGACTGGTGGTTACGTGCTACTTGCTCTCTTACTAGCACCCTACTTACGTAAATTTGGCAAATTCACTGTTCCCGAATTTATTGGCGATCGCTTTTACAGCCCAACAGCACGCATCATCGCGGTTGTCTGCCTAATCGTTGCTTCAATCACTTATGTGATTGGCCAAATGACAGGCGTTGGTGTGGCCTTCTCTCGCTTCCTTGAAGTGAACAATACAGTCGGTCTTATGATTGGTGCAGGTGTGGTGTTCTTTTATGCTGTTCTAGGTGGCATGAAAGGCGTGACATACACACAGGTTGCTCAATACTGCGTATTAATCACAGCCTATACAATCCCAGCCATTTTCATCTCATTACAATTAACAGGCAACCCGGTACCAGCCTTAGGTCTTTTCGGAGACCATGTTGAATCAGGCCAGGCACTACTAAGCCGTCTTGATCAACTTGTAACAGAACTTGGCTTTAGAGAATACACAGCACAAAATGGCACACCATCTTCCGTGATTAATATGGTTTTATTCACATTCTCATTGATGATCGGTACAGCCGGTCTGCCTCACGTGATCATTCGCTTCTTCACAGTTCCAAAAGTAGCAGATGCACGCTGGTCAGCCGGTTGGGCTCTTGTCTTCATCGCTCTACTCTATCTAACGGCTCCAGCTGTTGGTGCGATGGCACGCCTGAATATCATCGACACCATCTATCCAAAAGGAACAGCTGAGAAATCACTTGCTTATGAAGCACGTCCCGATTGGATGAAAAACTGGGAAGTTACAGGCCTTCTTAAGTTTGAAGATAAAAATGGTGACGGCCTCATTCAGATGTACAATGACAAGTCAAAGAGCTTTGCAGAGACAGCTGAATCACGTGGCTGGAAAGGCTCTGAACTAGTTGTAAACAGAGACATTCTTGTTCTCGCCAATCCTGAAATTGCAAACCTACCTGGCTGGGTCATTGCGTTAGTTGCCGCTGGCGGCCTCGCAGCTGCCCTCTCAACGGCAGCCGGATTACTCCTTGCAATTTCATCTGCCGTTAGTCACGATCTGATCAAAGGGTCCATAAACCCAGGCATCAGTGAAAAAGGAGAGCTACTCGCTGCCCGTATCTCAATGGCAGTTGCAATTGCTGTTGCAACATATCTCGGACTTAATCCCCCAGGTTTCGCAGCACAAACGGTGGCTCTAGCCTTCGGTCTTGCAGCCGCTTCAATCTTCCCGGCCTTAATGATGGGTATCTTCTCGAAACGCATCAATAACCGGGGTGCCGTTGCTGGCATGTTGACAGGTTTAATATTCACTCTTGTCTACATCTTCTTGCACAAAGGATGGTTCTTCATTCCAGGAACAGCTTCGTTCCCAGATACAATTGCAGGATCACTCTTTGGCATTAAGTCAACAGCAATCGGTGCAATTGGAGCTATTCTAAACTTCGTTGCCGCATACTTCGTATCTTCAATAACAGAAGATACACCAGACGAAATCAAAGAACTCGTCGAAAGCGTACGCGTCCCCCGCGGGGCTGGCGCAGCAACTGAGCACTAAAAACAATGAAAGGCGGGCCTTAAAGCCCGCCTTTCTTCTTTTTTAAAACATCAACTATTTTTAAAAAAGAAACCATCATCATGACATTCAGGGAGCAACAACCGTGACACCCTTCAACATGAACACAAATCATTTTTTATCTGAAATCCATCCCTATGATACTCTCACCAAAGCTGAGTTAGAAACCCTCACCTCAAAAATAAAAACGCTACAATTCAACGATGGCGAAACAATTTATCAAAGCGGTCAGCAACTAGAGGGCCTATACATCATTGCAAAAGGTTGTATCGATATCACCATTGAAACAGGCGATCATCTATCAACACTGCGAGAAAAAAACAGTTTTGGCGAACGCGGCCTCTTAACCAACGGCTTAGCAGCAACCACTGCTGTCGCAACTAAAAACACGACACTCCTGTTACTCCCCAAAGAACAATTCGATCATCTATTTAAAACTCACCAACCCTTTAAAAACTTTTTCACAAGAAGTCGCGCCAAAGTTAACAACTACAAACCAAACGCACTTGCAAGCGCAATGGCAGCAGATCTCATGACCCCCACCCTGCAAAGCTGCCCCCCTTCAATGAAAATAGTCGAAGCTGCCCGCTTAATGAGAGATAACGCCATTTCATCTCTCATAGTCCATGATGAAAAAGGACTACATGGGATTGTTACATTAAATGACATCTCAAAAAAAGTCGTCGCCGAAAGCAAGTCACCAGACGGACCCATTAGTGAAATAATGACCCCAGATCCTTTGACCCTGGCCCCAGATTCAATCGGTTCAGACATCTTGCATTTAATGATTGAAAGAAGAATTAGTCACATTCCAATCGCTTCGAGTGGTAAACTATTAGGCATCGTAACCAAAACAGATCTCACAAAATTCCAGGCGGATAATTCAGCCAGTCTTGTCCATGATATTGCCCTAAGTAATTCTTCAATTGAACTGGCGTCAGCAACAGCACGCATCCCCCATCTTCTGGCCAATCTGGTCGGCAGTGGCAATAGACATGATATTATAACCCGCCTCATTACAGATATATCAGACGCAGCAACCCGCAGATTATTAAAGTTAGCCGAAACAAAACTCGGCCCAGCGCCAGTGCCTTATCTCTGGTTGGCCTGCGGCTCCCAAGGGCACCAGGAACAAACCGGCGTTTCAGATCAAGACAATTGCCTCATCCTAGATGACAGTCTCAAAGAAAATGATAAAAAATATTTCAAAGAATTATCCCACTTCGTGTGCGATGGTTTGAATGAATGCGGCTATGTCTATTGCCCAGGTGATATGATGGCAACCAATGAGCAATGGCGGCAACCCCTATCTGTTTGGCGCTCATATTTCGAAGGCTGGATCGCAAAACCAGATAAGCAAGCCCAAATGCTGGCATCTGTTATGTTTGACCTACGCCCCATTGGCGGAACAGAAAAACTCTATCAAGAGCTACAGGCTGAAACACTAGAAAAAGCCGCTGCCAATAGCATCTTCACCGCTCATATGATTGCAAACTCAATCACACACACCCCCCCCCTCGGACTATTACGAGGCTTTGCCACTTTAAAATCCGGTGAGCATAAACACCACATAGATTTAAAGTTAAACGGCGTTGTCCCCATCGTTGACCTTGGGCGCATCTACGCCTTGCAACAACAAATCATACCCGTTAACACAAGAGCCAGGCTCCTAGCCGCTAGAGAAGCCGGCACAATCAGCACCTCAGGAGGACATGATCTGATAGATGCGTATGACCTCATAGCCGAAACACGGCTAAAACACCAAGCAGAACAAATAAAACACGGCGAAAAGCCAGATAACTTCATGCGCCCAACTGACCTCTCTGATTTCGAAAGAAGCCATTTAAGAGACGCATTTGTTGTTGTCAGAACAATGCAAGCAGCCGCCACCCAAGGACGTAACGTCCTGTAAAAAAGAACGTAACGTCCTATAAAAAAAGGACATGCCGTTCTATAGAAATAGAAATGAAACGTACTTTAGTAAAAAAGGTACTATAATTAAACTGACAGGACACAGCGTCCTTTAACAACGAAAACAAAAGAACCAATTAAAAAAAGACAAGGAATGCTGTTATGTTTATAGAACTCATCGCCACTTTTGCCATGGGCTTTGCTGGCGCAGGCATTGCCCTCATAGCCAACCACCTAACAGGCAAACGATTACCGCGCTGGATCATCCCAGTGATGGCAGGCGGCGCCATGATTAGTTTCACAATCTTCAATGAATATAGCTGGTATACCCGAACTGCAAACGCCCTCCCAGAGGGAATTCACGTCGCTCAAAAAGTTGAACAATCTGTGTTTTATCGCCCCTGGACATATCTCGTTCCTTATGTGGATCGTTTTATCGCTGTCGATAAACTCTCAGTTCGAAAAAACGATAAATTCCCAAATCAACGTATCCTGGATTTACTTATCTATGGCCGTTGGGCACCTGCAAACCGCATCAAAGCCATTTTTGATTGTGAAAATGGAAAAAGAGCCGATCTAACAGACGGTGTGCGCTTTAAAGAAGATGGAAGTCTTGAAGGCGCCACATGGTACGAAACAGGCAAAGATAATCCGGTCACCAAAACAGCATGCCAAAACAGCGGGTAGGGGAAAAAATGTTAAAAAACTTAAGTTTAAGACTTAGAATTTTACTGTTTTTTGCCCTTTTAGCACTTGGGTCAATAGCCATTGTCGCATTTGCCTTATGGCTAAGTTACAGCCGCCTCACCTCTCCCGAACTATTTTCAGCATTTATAAATGCCGGCATCTATTCTAGCTTTGGAATTTTAGGACTTTCTGTTTTTATCTGGCTCTTGTTTGATGAAAACATAGCCAAAGCGATCGAACAGCTCGCCGCTAATTTACGAGTTAATGCTCATACAGATACAACAGATGAAGTCGATACGAAAACGGGTCGTTATTTAGGAGATCTATCATCAGCAGCTGCGGCTGTTACCCAAAGACTATCAGAAACAAAATATCAAACAGCTGAAGAAATCGCTCGTAAAACTGCACAGTTAGAAACAGAAAAAGCGCACCTCACCAAAGTCCTCTCTGAAATACCTCTTGGTGTAATTTTAGTCGGTGAAAATGGGCAAGTCTCACTCTATGACGGGCAATCAGCTGCTGCATTTGAAAACTATCACCCCCTCGCTCTTGGCCAACCAATTACCGACTACTTCTGCAAAAAAACATTGAGCGAAGTGAAACAACAGTTAAGTGAACAAAAACCAGGAGCCGTCCAGGATATACGCTTACCCAGCTCAGATAAATCCATTGATTTTGAAGCCACTGTAAGACTGTTAGAAGATAATCTTGGCTTAGTAATAGTTCTAAGCGCAAGGGATCACGGCCTAGCCCCCCGCCCCTTAGTCTTCGATTTTGATATTTCAGAACACTTGGCAAATAAACAACAAGCTTCAACAAACCTCAGCGATCTCTGTTTTGTTATATTCGACACAGAAACAACAGGGCTATCAACCAAAACAGATGATGTTATTCAAATCGGGGCGGTTAGGGTTTTAAGTGGGCAGCAAATTAATGGAGAAGTCTTTGACACTTATGTAGATCCCAAAAGACTAATCCCCACAGCTTCAACAAAAATACATGGCATAACAGATGCCATGGTCAAAGGAGCACCTTTGTTTACCCAGGCCGCTAAAAATTTTCATGCCTTCAGCAATAATGCAATTCTCGTTGCTCATAACGCCCCGTTTGATCTGGCTTTTTTCAAAAGAGAAGAAAGCAAAACTGGCCTTACCTTCGACCATCCCGTTCTAGACACAGTTTTACTATCAGCAGCCATTTATGGCCAAAGTGCCACTCACACATTAGATGCCATTGCCGAGAGATTGAACATAACCATAGAAGAAAAAGTAAGGCACACAGCTTTAGGTGACGCCATCGCAACAGCTGAAGTCTTTTTAAAACTACTCCCCATCCTAAAAGCACAAGGGATCATTACCCTAAAAGATGCCCAAAATGCCATGCGCAAACACCAGCGTCTTCTATCTGTACAAAACGCAGACTAATTGAAAAAATAAAAAACCACTAATGCCCCCCTCATCTTCTGAAGATTTATTTTGATTTACATCAAGAAAAAAATTAAAAGAGAAGCTATATCTTTGGTATCATAAAAAGACATGACCATAAGAGGTTGGAGAGCAAAGCGTGCACCATTCAAACGATCTTTTTGATGTCCTGATTTTCCTATCAGCTGCAGTGATCGCCGTCCCTATTTTTCGCCGACTTGGTCTAAGTCCAATACTTGGATACCTCACAGCTGGCCTCATAATCGGCCCTCACAGTTTCGCACTTATTGAAGACACAGAAGCTTCACATAAATTTGCAGAATTCGGCGTTGTTTTCCTGCTTTTTATGATCGGACTAGAACTCTCTATCGAGAGATTAAAAACACTTGGCTGGAAAGTCTTTGGACTAGGCTCTCTTCAAGTCCTCATTACAGGCAGCCTAATTGGAAGTATAGCTTGGGCGTTGGGGCTAAACATAAATGCCGCAACAATTATCGGTGGTGGCTTAGCACTCTCCTCAACAGCCTTCGTGCTTCAACTTTTAACAGAGCGCAGCGAACGTGCCACACCTTACGGTCTTACAACTTTCTCCATTCTTCTCTTACAAGATCTGGCAGTTGTCCCCCTACTCCTTCTAGTTACCTTGCTTGGATCAAACGAAACATCCTTTCTCGAAGCCTTTAGCATGTCAGCTTTAAAGGGAGGCATTGCGCTCTTGCTAATAATCGGCTTTGGCCGTTACTTTCTGCGGCCTTTATTTCACGTCATTGCCGCAACACGAAATTCAGAGCTCTTTGTCTCAACCACATTACTCATCGTTCTTGGAATGGGCTGGGCTATGTCACAAGCAGGGCTTTCAATGGAATTAGGCGCGCTGCTTGCAGGTGTCCTCCTGGCTGAAACAGAATACAAACATCAAATCGAAGCAGACATAAAACCCTTCAGAGGCATACTCCTTGGGCTCTTCTTCATGACCATCGGTATGTTAATTGATGTGTTTTTCATATTTAACAATCTAGGCACCATCACCTTAATTGTTATCAGCCTTCTGATCGGAAAAATGATCATCATCACGTGTCTATGCAGATTATTCAAAATGCCTTTTAGCACCTCAATCAGAACAGGCTTTGCCCTCTCACAAGGTGGTGAATTTGGTTTTGTACTTTTTGGCGCAGCATTAGCTCTTAAAATCATCTCACCGCACATCACTCAAATCTTACTAGCCGTCATCGCCATTACCATGCTCTTAACACCATTGATGTTTTTAGCCGGCGAAAAAATATCAAACTTGATAGACAAAAAAACAAATGCTGAACCAGACCCAATTGATGAGGAAATACAAAATCTCAACAATCACATCCTCATTGCTGGTTTTGGCCGTGTTGGCCAAACTGTAGCAAAAGTTGTCTCAGACGCAGGTTATTCTTATGTCGCCCTCGACCTAGATCAAAACCGAGTTAAAAAATGCCGTGGCAAAACCATGCAAGTTTACTATGGAGATGCCAGTCAAATAAAAGTATTGGAAGCCGCTGGAATTTCTAGAGCAACAAGCGTCGTCGTCACTCTCGATGACCAGGCAACAGCTAGCCGAACAGTTGCAGCTTTAAGAGCACAATATAAAGATCTGCCCATTTATGTAAGGGCAAGAGACCGCAAACATATACAACACCTAGAAACAGTTGGCGCAACCGCCATTGTATCAGAAGCGGCAGAATCCAGCCTTCAACTCGGCAGCGTCATCCTCTCTTCCCTTGATGTAAGCACAGATGAAATCACAAGCCTCATAGATAAATATAGAGAGAATGAATATGAACGTTTAGAAGAAATTATTGATGGCTGAGAATAAGTTTCAAACCAGCGGTTAAACAAAATCAATATGCTTATTAAAAGGCATTTCTCTAAGGCGCTTACCAGTGGCGGCAAAAATAGCATTTGCCAAAGCTGGTGCTGCTGGCGGAACAGGGGGCTCGCCAATGCCACGAACCTTAGATCCATTCTCCAACCCCTTAACAAATATCTCAGGACACTGCGACATACGCATTCCATCATGACTGTCATAGTTAGATTGCTCTGCCATTCCATCAGAGTAGGTGATTTCACAATTCATTGCATGGCCAAGTCCAAATATAACCCCGCCTTGCACAAGGTTTTCAAAATTAACAGGGTCTATAATTCGCCCAACATCACAAGCAATCCACACCTTATCAATTTTAAGTCCATCCTCAGTGTTTGTCACCTCAACCACTTCAGCAACAGGCACACCAAAACTTTCTACAAAAGCCACCCCGCGCCCTTTATTCTCACCAAGTTTGGTGGCCCCCAATTTTGTGTTCCATGAACACATCTCAGCAACAGTCTCCAATACAGTCCGAGAGGTTTTGTCTCCCATTAATCGAATGCGCTCAGCCATCGGGTCTGCTCCAGCTTCATGAATAAGTTCATCTAGGAAACTATCAAATATAAAGCCCGCTCCAGCAGCACCAACAGAGCGCCAGGAAGAAACAGGAGCAAGTTCATCAACCCGGTAGGCCCGCATACGATAATTGGGAAATTGATAAGGATTATTCCAGGCACCGGCTGCAATTTGCGCATCAGGCCCGGGAATACTCAACCCAGCGCGCCCCATTTGAGAATTAATCACAGAAGGAGCTGCTATCTCAAGATCAATGGCTTCAACCTTCCCATCTTTCACAGTCCCTTTACCGCGCCCCATAGCAATATGACGAGGAAAATCATGCGCAAAGTCTTCTTCTCGGCTATAAGTCAGCTTAATCGGCACACCGCGCATTTGGTTCGCAATCTCCGCCGCCAATTTAAGGTGCTCCATTTCTAACCGGTGACCAAAACTACCTCCCATATAAAGATTATGAAAGGTAACCTGATCAGCATTATGCCCGGTCACTTTTGCTACAATCTTTTGCAACATCCGAGGCATCTGATGCCCACTCCAAATTTCAACTTTTTCAGCAGAAACTCGAATAAGGACATTCAAAGGTTCAAGCGGAGCATGAGCAACATAAGGAGAGCGATATTCCCGAGAGATGACTTCCCGTGCACTAAGAGCTTGCTCAACATCACCATCATTGCGCCATTCACTATCAAGCTTTTCTTCAACAAACGATTTAGAAATCTCTGCCCAATGATCTTTTTGTTCAGCTGGGTAAGGCGCCGGCTCCCATTCAAACTCAATCTCTTCGGCCGCTTGTATCGCATACCAAGTGTTGCTAGCTATCACCGCAACACCATTGGTCACGGGCAAAATCTTTTTAACACCCCTCATGGTTTCAGCTGTACTTGCATCATAACGTTTTATACCACCACCCTGACGCGGGTTGACCTTAACGGTCGCATAAACCATATCTTTCATAGTCTGGTCGATACCATATTTCAGTGTACCCGTAGATTTCTCTACAATATCTACCCGCTTCATTGGCCTCCCAACCAAACGCCACTCACTGGGATCTCGAAGCTGAACATCCTGAACAGGGGCAATTTGGGCTGCATCTACCGCAAGTTCAGTATATTTCACAATTTTTCCACCAGGAAAAATAACAGCAGCATTCTTGGTTTTTAACTGATCAAGGGGAGTTTTAAATTTTTTACTGGCAGTTAATTTTAAAGTCTCACGTGCCATTGCCCCAGCTATGCGCAATTTCTCATAACTATCAGGTGTAGATGTTGAACCGCCCGTGCCTTGCATCCCCATAAGCTTCATCACGCCGCCCATTACATCACGCATAGCATCAGCTTTAAAACTTTTATCTGTCGCCATGAAAGGTACGCCCTCATCAGCCATGGCTGTGTTCCAATAAGCAGCGCTTGGTTGACCAAAGCTGGTCTCAAACTGACCAAACTCAACATCCAGCTCCTCAGCCAAAAGTGCTGCCTGCATAGACGTCACGCCCTGCCCCTTATCACCATGCGGTGTAATCAAGGTTATTTTTTCACTGTCGATTAAAATCCAAGGATTAAAGGTCGCCGCATTTTCAAGAAGCCCCTCTTCTAGTGGGTTCTCCTGAGGGGTTGCCAGCTTATATAAACCAAAAGCAATGCCCCCAGCCACAGCTGCAGATCCAACCAGAAAAGTACGCTTTGTAATTGTCCCCAAACGTCCCATATTATTCCCCCTTAGCAAGTTGTTTTGAAGCAGCTCTAATAGCTGCTCTTATCCGGGGGTAAGTCCCACAACGACAAAGGTTACCAGACATCGCTAAATCAATATCATCATCTGTGGGGGTAGGGTTTTTATCCAAAAGATACGCCGCCTGCATTATCTGTCCAGATTGACAATACCCACATTGTGCAACCTGATGTTCAATCCATGCGTCTTGAACCACATGCAAAGAAGAAGGTGTCCCCACCCCCTCAATTGTTGTGACCTCCCCTTTAAGGTCGCCTATTGCTAACTGGCATGAGCGAACAGCCACCCCATCAACATGAACTGTACAAGCACCGCATTGAGCAATACCACACCCATATTTTGTGCCGGTGATATTTAATTCATCTCGCAAAACCCACAAAAGCGGCATATCAGAAGAAACATCCACTTCGGTTTCTTGTCCATTAACAACAATTTTCATAACCAGCCCCTCTAAATTCAACCGGATTGTACATGTTTTTCATAAAAATCCTTAGGCAAAGCTAATTGAAAATTAAGTCATTTTTTCTGCGTTCACTAGTTAATTAAATTATAAAAACAAAATACCATCTGTGCAAAACCTCACTCCCCCTACATGATCATGTAGTTCCGACGCACCCCCCCCTTTGATAGCGTGAGCAAATATTATTCATGAACAAAAGGGGATGAGGCTATATGCCCAAAATACAAATGAATATCCACGCCATTGCTCTGGGGGCGAGCTTGGCAGTTTCTGTCATCTCATCAGCACAGGCAGAAGAAACAATAGAGAACAACAATCAGCAAGTCACGTCAGAACAAGCAAAAAAGTTTCTAAAAACGAAGCGCCCTGTTCTTTTAAAATTCAATTACAATATATCAACTGACTATGTAGATGGTATCTTAGAACCAGATATCACTCAGTTTTTCCAACTCAATCCAAAACGAAAAAGCGATAAGAGATTAAACTTAAGCAGTGCAGGCCATCTCATTGCTCCGCTCTCAGAACGAAGTCTTTTACACATTGCAGGCATTGTTGATTGGTTCGGTTACGAAGAATTTGATGAATATAATTCTGTCACTATAGGAAATGAAACAGCTCTCTATTACAAATTCAATTCTGATACAGTTCTAAAGGTAAGCGGCTTCTACTCTAGTGATTATTTCACAAATAAAAAATTCGAAGTCCCAACTCACATGTCAAGTTCTTACGGTGGCCGGCTTAGTCTAAACAAAAACTATCAACTCAGCGAAGGCGCATTACTCATATCCGTTGGCGGGACTATATCACGCCGCACATTCGAATTCGCAACCCTCAGTGACCAAGACCGCTATCAAGGTGACATCGCTTTCACCTATCAACCTCTAGCACTTCGTCAGTTAAGTCTTTTTTCCAGATTGCGCTTCGGCAAAGTTGATGCCTTTAACAATCCATTTCTAGACAATGACTTCTACGGCTTCGAAGTCGGTTTCAATTGGATTTTAAAACCTGGTTTAACAGTCTCACTCACAGGCTCATATTCTGATGGAAATTATAACGCACCAGAGCTGACCTCTCTCGCCCTCGCATTAGAGGAAATAAAAGGAACAGGTCTCTCTGGAGAAATTTCTTACGATCTAAATGAACGACTAAACATCTATGGCAGAGCAAGTCTCACGGATTTCGATAGCAATCTACCTCGAAATGATTTCCGCCAAACAATAATTTCAATTGGCGCCCGCTCACCATTTTAAAAGAGAGTCTTAAATCAAATGATTTTTAAATCCCTAAAAAACCTAAGCATATCAATTTTTCTGCTCGCTGCACTTTCCCCTCTAGGAGGGTGCGAACTATACTTATTAAGCCTAGTCGATGGAGAACAGTTAAGCGCCGAAGAAACAGCTTTTTTTGAACAAATTTTAAATAATGAGAGAAAACGGTTCAACCAAAACAACTCAGAATTTAATGAAATGACAAACAGTCAGGCCAACGCCAATATTTATAAGGATCCACGTAATTTCCTGACCTATTCCAATCCAGGCTTTAACGCTGATCATCTCACCAAAAACACCTATCCAGGTATATTCTGCAACACAGGTTCAAATGTAGCTTCCTCTTTCCAGGGCTTTCCTTTTAGCAATCATGACATAGATGACGTGCGCTCTTTTCTACAAAACAATGGTGTAAGCAACCCCTCACTAGCTCAAATAACCTCAATTTGCGGTGGATTTTAATTCTTCCAATTTGCCTTCAAACAACATCATGTTGGATAATGCAAAGAGGAGCTCTAAATAGAGCTCCTCTTTTACCATAAAAAATCTATAATAAGAGATATCATAAAAATACCCGCATATAGGCAATCGAATGAAATCGTTCCAAATCTATAAGAATGAAATCAATAACAAAAAATCAATGAAAGACGTGAAAGCTTATTTTTCACAACAGATTTCATCCCGTGGTTACATAGCATTTGACGCTTTTTCCTACCAAATAAACACATTGAAAAATTTACGCCAGGACGGCAATTACTATGTCGCAAGTTATGGTCTTGAATATATAGAAAAGTTCGTAGATCAAGGAATGATTGAAAATTGCCCCGTAACAAAACTCATCAGCAAATCATCATTTCCCTTCGATTACATAGAAGCACTAGAAAAAAACAAATCCAACTGGGTCATTCAATTTCAGTTTCGATTAATGAAATTGTTTAACGTTCACCATGCCTGGCTCATCCCCTTCAACACAATCGAGAAAGTAAGAGGTGTAACACTTTATACGCAAGGTAAAAATGAAACCACTTATCAAAATTTTATAAATTCAAAAGAAGAAGTCCAGCTGATGGCAAGTAGCTTCATGCAAGCACTAGAAAGGTTTGAACCCTCAAAAACCATGTCCAAGTCCCTCGCCAATAAAAGCTGGAACAAAGCCACCTTAAGTACAAGAGAGACCCAGTGCCTCAAACATTGTTGCGAAGGATTAACCTACGCAGAAATAGGAAAAGCACTCAATGTCACAGAAAACACCATTAGGTTTCACATGAAAAATATCTTCAGAAAACTTGAGGTAAGCACACGATCAGAAGCAGTTGCGATCTCTAAATACCACTATTAATATAGGGCGACTTTCAGACAACCATTCCAAGCTCTTCTAATCCATTCTTTTCCGGATAAACACGCCTCACATGACGAAATGAAATCGGAGAATAAAATGAAGAGTTCCACACAGCGGTCTTCACGCGAAGTTTTTCCATCTCAATAAAGACTTGCGTACGATTAATAACACCCATTTTCTTAATAATTGAAGAGACGTGACTTTTAACTGTACTTTCAGTCAAGCCAACCAAAGACGCGATTTCGTTGTTTACTGTTCCGCGCATTAAAAACGTAAGAATATTCATTTCTTTTTTAGTCAAACGATGGGAAGCCGTACACGAAAAGAAAGAGGAGTACCCACGAACAGACACATAAAAGTTTTTACACGAAATAGTTTGTAAATCTTGCTCTAATTTTTTGAAAACAGATTTTATCTCCGAGACAGATAATTGCTTTGTCAGAAAAGCTGAACCGCCAAGATATCTAATTTTTTCTCGAATTTCTTCGCAATCAAACTCATTGAACAATACAATTTTTACATTCGGATATTTAATTCTCAATTCAAGCAATATATCCAAGCCAAACTCACCAAAAGACAAAAAGTCTAAAACAATCAAAGACTGATGTTCGTTCTTAATGTTGCTAGAAAAAAATTCTTCTAAGGAACTAATTTTCTCAACAATAATATCTGAGTAAAGCCCTTTAATAATGCCTTCTAATCCATCTAAATAAAGAGGCTGACTATCAATAAGATATGCTTTTTTAAACGTTTTTTCTCTCATATAAACTTTATCAAACAATCATATTTGTTCCCTGTCCAACAAGACAGATTAAGGTCACATTAAATTTCTGGTAAAAAAACAGGCAGTGAAAGCGAATAGGAAGAACTTGTCACTGCCTGCGTAGAGGGAACCACTAGGTGGTGTTATAAAAACAGTTTAATAGTTCCCCCCAATTCAGTTTTTTCAACTATGAAGCGAGATCAAAAGAAGATAACGCCACCAGCCATAAACATATGAAGCTCTTCAAACTCTTCTGAACCAGCAACACCAGCATCGTTGAAATCAACTTCTGCTTCCATCATGCGCCATTTAGCGTAGATTTGCATTGAAGCTGCGTCGATTTGTTGTTGGATACCAGCACCTAGACGTGTAATTTCAGAACCAGTTACATTTACAGTCGCGTCAGCTGCACTTGCGCAAGCTCCGTCAAGGTTTGCACCTGTGCCATCAAAGGCAGCACATGTGTTAGCACCACTAGCGTAGTTACCATGTCTGTCTTCAATTTTACCGTATTCAAACCAGAAGTGTGTCGTACCAAGTGAATTCAACTTTGGTGACCAACCAGCTTTAAGGTATAATTGTGTACCATCTGAAAAGTTAGCACTGTCTGTGTCTTCAGTATCCCAAGAACCATAAATCCAGAGGTTAGATGGCAAGTGTTTAACCATCGCACCGATTTGTAGGAACTCAGAACGAGATGCTACGCCTTGGCCAGCTGTACCTTCACCATGCGTGATACCATAACCAACAGCAGCTGAAACTTGATAGTCTTGCCATTTGTTACCATATTTAATAGCACCTTCGTATTTGTCATCTTCACCCCAAGATGCTGAAACACTAAAGCCAGCTAGTGTTGGTGAATCATAACGAATTGCATTTGTACGGAAACCATTACAGTCACTACCAATACCAAATGAAACGCTGTTACAGAAAGCAAGGTTTGCAAATCGACCTGAAGCTAGACCTGTGCCGCCTTTAGGACGAAGGAACATAAATGCGCCATCAAAGATCACGTTATTAGCTGGGAAAAGTGTACCAGAAAAATCTGCAAGAATAGCTACGTTATCACCAGTAGCACTTTGTTGGCCAATCGTGACTTTACCAAGGCTCTCACTTTTGATCCACAAATTTGCACGTTCAACTGTTATGCCATTAGAAGCATCATCGTTGGTTTGATCAACGAAAAGAGCACTCGCATTATCAAAGAAGACATTAATATGATAACCAGCAGACCAGTCACTGTTGATTTTAGCAGAACCTGCAAAACTGATGTTGTTAGAAAGGTCTGTTGTGTCAGATACGATATAGGCATCGCTTTCTTCACCATCATCCCAAACCAAAATTGCCTGGCTTACCCAACCAGAGACAGTCAATGATACTTTGCGGTTACCTTTACGAGCAGTTGTTGCTTCTAGAGTAGCAACACGCTCTTCCAGATCAGCACAACAATCTCCCCCAAGATCGGCTGCATTCGCAGTCCCAGCTACTGGCAATAACGCCAGTGAGAAAGCTGTAGTTAATAATAGTTTTTTGAACATTTATTGTCCCCCAAAAGTTTAGTTAAAAAATTACACCTAAAATTTAGCCAGCAAGTTTAATAACTAACGCAACAATTTTTAGTCATGGCTTCTCGAATTCTCTAGCTGTGAATTGACCATGATCAAAAACAAAGAAGTTAATAACTCCATGCGCATAATCTTATTTATTCACGACGCCATCTTTCGTTTGAAAACCCAAATAGCTTTATTATTTCGCAAGTCAGAAGAAAGACCTCCTCACACGAATTTTTATTAAGTGCATGCCAATGAAAGAAGCAAAGCTTATGCCAAAAGTTAACAAGCCCCACATTCAACAAAGTCAGACCCAAAACAAACAACTAATTTATGAAGCGTTTACAGCAAGTTAGAGGAAAATAAACAGTAAAAAAATTATTAATATTTTCTCAAAAAAAGCTTATTTAGTGAACAAAAGTTTAATAAAAGTGAAGCAGGGATGAACCACTAGTAGCATCACTCATCTCAACGTAGCGGCCCCATAAAGGGAGAGGCTTTGCATGCTAAAATCACTTAATCCAGACTCAAAATTTCACTGGAATCAAAACTTAATGTATAAACCTTAAAATGAGAAAGTTCGTACTTTTGACTAAGCTGGATTGATAAAGAGCTACAAACTATGTAATTTTGAAATGGGTGGGTAAGCAAATTAATTTTATTTATATAGAAAGGTGAGGCTTAATGGGAGACGAGCTTGCATACCAAGACCATAGAGATCTAATCGTTAAAAACTCTTGGCGTCGATGCAAAAACCAATTCCAATTGGATAGAGAAGCTCGTAAGCCCGTTGATATCTTATCAGAAAAAGAAGTTAAACTTAGACAAGATTCCCTCCAGCACTTTCTCGAGCACAGCGAAGAAGTCATTAATGCAGTAAGACACTTAGCAAAAGAAAGTGATTATTGCGTGCTAATTGCCGATGGAACCGGTGTAACTGTAAACGAATTTGCAGATACATCAGAAAGTTCAGAGTACCGCAATCATGGCCTCATAACCGGCTCAGTATGGAATGAAGATAACATCGGCACTAATGGCATAGGTACAAGCCTCGCCAATAAACAGGGCACGACTATCAGTGGTACTGAGCACTACGCCGAACATCTTAAAAATTTCACATGCACAGCAGCCCCAATTTTTGACACACAAGAAAAAATCATCGGAGCCATAAACATTTCCCGCATGGTTTCTGAAGATTATGTAGAGAGCTTCTTTACTCATAGTTTCATTCAAGAAGCAGCCAAACAAATTAGCGCAAATATATTTTTATCATTTTTTAAAGAACAGAATATCATTTCTTGCTCTCCCTATTCCAATGTCTCGCTGTATGAATCCAAAGCCCTATTAGCATTTGATGACGACGGAATCATTCAAGGTGCAACAAAAGATTGCCTTGAGATTATGGGTGAATGTGAATTGTATAACTTGGTTGGGCAATCACTAGAAACAGTCATTCAAGAGCCCGTTGAAAAGATCTTTTCAAAGCAAAAACATTTCTTAGAAATAAAAGAAGGCCCAATGGCCAACAATTTCGTAAAAGGCCTACGTATCAGCTCAAATGTCGCCTCAGACGACTCCAAGCCAGTTTTACGCAAAAAGCTCTCTTCGAAAAAAGCACCTATTGACAGCTCCATAGAAGTCGAAAATAAAAAATTTGACGACTTTTCAGGATCAGAAAAAAATGTTTTACGCTGCGTTGAAATCGGAAAACGGCTTATCAATAAAGACATACCTCTGCTTTTATTAGGAGAAACCGGTGTTGGTAAAGACACTCTGGCAAAACTCCTGCATGAAACCAGCGATAGAAAAGATCAACCTTTCGTAGCTCTCAATTGCGCGGCTATCCCCCCCTCACTCATGGATAGTGAACTCTTCGGCTATATGCCAGGCACATTCACAGACGGTTTGAAGGATGGAAAAAAAGGTAAAATTCTAGCCAGTAATAATGGCACTCTATTTCTTGATGAAATTGGCGACATGCCAATCAACCTTCAAGCTCACCTCTTAAGAGTTTTGGAAGAAAGGGAAGTAACCCCACTAGGTGCTGTTGAGCCAATTCCTGTCGACATAAAAGTAATTTGCGCGACCCATAAAAATATATCAGAACTCATCGAACAAGGCCTGTTCCGCCAAGATTTATTATATCGCATCAAAGGCGCAGAAATAACATTGCCTCCTTTACGCGAAAGAGAAAACTTACAGGAAATCATTCAATCCATCTTGTCCGCTGAACCAGATGACACCGCTAAGAGTATAGAAATCTCAAACGAAGTTATGAGCATTTTCAACTCTTATTCATGGCCTGGTAACATCAGAGAGCTTAAAAGCGTTCTTCGATACGCTTTGTGTTTTTGCGAAGAGAAAACAATCAAAGTTGACGACCTTCCAGAACAACTACTGCAATCTTTTAACGCAAACAGCATTGATGATAATACAGCTGCCTTTGTAAATGATATCAAGATCAACAATCCTGATAGCTTTTCATTAGAAGCCACAAAATCATCAAGTGAAGCAAAAATTCTCCAAAATATTTTGGTCAGAAACAATTGGAACATAACAACAACGGCTGAAAAGCTAGAAATTAGCAGATCCACTTTACATCGAAAAATTAAGAAATATGGAATTGTTGCCCCCAATAAACTGGGAGAATAATCTAATTTTTTAAATACATCGCTGAGACAAAAAATAAAAAACAAACAACACACTAAGCGATGAAAACTCACACTCAAAACGCCCTGTAGCAAAACTGCGACATAAGGGGCGTTTTAGTGTCTTGTTAACTTCTCACCAAAACATCAAACCCAACAAAAACAATCACTTAATAATATGGCACGCTCTATGCTCTTACTAACTTCATAAACAATTTTTTAAAAATAAAAAATTTATGAGGGAGGTGTTAAGAATTGTTACCAACATCTGAGAAAAAAAAATGGATGTATGAGAACATGTTGGTCAGTCGCTTTTTTGAAGAAGCGATGGAAACCATCTACATGGAAGGGAAAACTCCAGTCTTCAATATGGCTGAAGGACCAATTCCAGGAGAGATGCATCTGTCCAACGGTCAAGAGCCTTGTGCCGTTGGCGTTTGCGCTCACTTAAAACCATCCGATGTTGTCACTGCAACACATAGACCTCACCACCAGGCAATTGCTAAAGGTGTAGATCTAAAATTGATGGCAGCTGAAATTTTCGGTAAGAAAACAGGTCTGAGTGGTGGCCGTGGTGGGCATATGCATATCTTCGATGCAGATGTGAATTTTGCTTGTTCAGGGATTATTGCTCAGGGTCTTGGTCCTGCAGTAGGCGCTGCTCTTTCAAAGCAAATGAAAGGCGACGATTCAGTTGCTGTAGCTTTCTTAGGAGAAGGCGCTGTAAACCAAGGCGCTTTTCATGAATCGCTAAACCTTGCAGCTGTTTGGAAACTCCCAGTTATTTTTGTCATTGAAGACAACTCATGGGGCATTTCAGTCTCTAAAGCGGACTCAACTGCTGTAAAACATAATGCTGTTCGGGCGCAGGCTTACAATATGCCTGGTCGTTTCATCGCTGATAATGATCCAATAGCACTATATGATGTCGCAGGTATCGCCATCGAAGATGCAAGAGCTGGAAAAGGCCCAACCCTGATTGAAGTTGAAACAACCAGATTAGCTGGTCACTTCATGGGAGATGCTGAGGGCTACAGACCAGACGGTGAACTTGATCGTTTAAAATCAAAAGACCCTATTGTTCGCATGAAAAATCTATTGATCGACGAAGGCGTTATTACAGATGACGAAAATCTTCAAATAACTCAGAAAGCACAAAAGCTAGTAGACGAAGCTATAGAGTTTGCTCGCGAAAGTGACTATCCAGAGCCAGCTGAAGCGCTTGATAAGGTCTTTGTATAACGGCCCCCGTTTTCATCAGGGGTTCAATATGAACTTTCAAAATTAAAAAAATGAAGGGACAGGCGAAACAAGCGTCTGTCAAATAATCATATGGAAAATGAACGTAAACTCACCATTGCCCGTTCAATGGCAGAAGCAACCGCACAAGAAATGCGCCGTGACGAAAATGTCTTTGTTATGGGCGAAGATATCGGACAACTCGGCGGTGTGTATGGCAACACAAGAGGTCTAATCGAAGAGTTCGGATCCAAAAGAATTCGCGACACGCCTATTTCAGAAACAGCTTTCATCGGTGCAGCAGTGGGTGCTGCGCAAGATGGCATGCGCCCCGTCGTCGAACTTATGTTCGTTGACTTCTTCGGTGTTTGTTTCGACGCTATCTACAATCTTATGGCCAAAAACATTTATTTCTCTGGCGGTAAATTTAAAGTCCCGATGGTGCTTATGACATCAGGCGGCGGCGGTTATTCCGATGGTGGTCAGCACTCACAGGTTCTATACGGCACCTTTGCTCACCTCCCAGGTATGAAGGTTGTATGCCCAAGTAATGCATATGATGCCAAAGGATTAATGGCCACAGCCATCAGAGACGATAACCCTGTTGTCTATATGTATCATAAAAGCCTACAAGGCATGGGCTGGCTCGGCACGGAACAAGGGGCAACAGTTCACACCCCTGAAGAGGAATATACCATTCCTTTTGGTGAAGCCAAAATTGTTAAAGAAGGATCTGACGTCACCATCGTTGGTGTTGGCCTTGGTGTACACAACGGCTTAAAAGCTGCAAAACTTCTAGAAGAAAAAGGCGTAAATGCAGAAGTTGTTGATCTACGCACACTAGTACCATTGGACAGAGACACTGTCTTTAATTCGGTTAAAAAAACCGGTCACCTCATCGTTGTCGATGAAGATTATCAAAGTTACGGATTAACTGGTGAAATCATAGCAACCATTGCAGAGAGAGATATCACAGCTCTCAAAGCCTCCCCACAAAGAGTTGCTTACCCAGATATTCCAATCCCGTTTTCTCGGCCAATGGAGCGTTTTGCTCTGCCAAACCCTGAAAAAATTGTCAATGCATACGCAAAAATGAAGGAACAATAAGAATGGACGTTACAATTCCAACAACACTTTGGGATGAAGATTCAGACGCAGTAATCACAAGCTGGTTAGTAAGTGATGGAGCAGCTGTAAATGAAGGAGATTTAATTGCCGAAATCATGGTTGAAAAAATTCAGCATGAAATTCATGCCCCAAAAACAGGAACAATCTCAATCAGTCAAGCCGTTGAAGCCGTCGTCGCAAAAGGCGGCACCATTGGCTCAATCGCTTAAATCCAGTGGGGCAAACTCAATGACTGATAACTTAGTGTCAGAAACTCCAGCCAGAGAAGAAAAGATCATTCCCCTCACAGGGATGAAAGGAATGATCGCAAAAAAAATGGTTGAGAGCCTAACGACCACAGCTCAGCTAACACACAATGCATCTTGCGACGTAACAGCTCTTTTAAATAGAAAAAAAGAGCTCGCAAACAATGGCATCAAAGTTTCTTTTGAAGACCTCATCGTTGACGCTGTCATCGAAGCAATTAAAAAACATCCCGGCATAAATGGCTATGCAGATGATAAACAAATTGAGGTGAAACCATTTATGCACATTGCAGTTGCCGTTGCCTTGGAGGGAGACCTTCTCATGGCACCAGCAATTCTAAATGCTGATGAGTTACAAATCGCAGAGCGGGCAGTTGCCCGAAAAGATGTAATAGCTAGAGCTAAAACAAACAAACTAAACGTGACAGAAATGACCAAAGGGACATTCACAATTTCAAACCTTGGTTTGTCCCGAGTTCAACATTTCACACCAATTGTGAACAAGCCTCAAATCGCAATTTTGGGATTGGGTGAAGTTCGCAAACAATATTGGGAATGTGAAAATGGTGAACTCGAAGTCCGTCCAATAATGGGCTTATCTCTTTCTTTCGATCATAGAGCAATAAACGGCGGCCCAGCGGCTGATTTCCTAACTGATCTATGTAAAATCATTGAGAATAACTCATAATGTCACTTCCATCTTACTCTCTAAACAAGTCAGAACAGGAAGCTCAAAAGCTTCCTGCGGAAGACTTTTCGTTGAGTGAGGCTTTGGTGCCATTTGAAACAGCTAGTAACATAGAAAGCTTTTTATTAAATAAAGCAACTCTTCCCTTTTCTGTGCCTGGCTGTTTCATTTGGTCAATGCCTCAAGGCATTGTTGTACCTAAATCAATAAGCTCAAAACCAAGTTTTAAAAATGCATGCGAAACGATGGCCTCTTTAAACTGGCCTGTTCATGTAAGGCAAACTGGCGGTGATCTTACCCCGCAAGCCCCCGGCATGATAAATATCTCATACATTTTTTCTGAAGTATGGCATGAAAAGACAAGCATTGAAGCGGCTTATAAAAAACTCTGCAATCCCATTACAAATTATTTGAATGATACATACAACATAAAGTCTTATACATCTTCTGTAGAAGGTGCTTTCTGTGATGGCAAATTCAACATAGTTGTAGATGGATTAAAAATCGCGGGCACCGCACAAAAATGGCGCCGCTTTAAAAACCAAAACAAGGAAGATTGCCTTGCCGTTTTAGGTCACGTTGCTCTTTTAGGAGACGTTCCTATCCATCAACTCATCGCAGCTTCAAATAGTTTTTATAAACTATGCGATATAGAAAAAAAAATTAAGCCAGAAAATCACATCAATCTTTCTGAGCTAATCCCTCCACAAAAATTTAACCGAACTGATCTCATGAAAGGACTGCTCAACAGTTTTCATGATCACACTCAGTCCTAAATACATAAAGTAAAAGTACAAAGGAATTTACTCATGTCGACATATGATATTGCCGTCATAGGTGGTGGCCCCGGTGGCTATGTTGCTGCCATTAGAGCATCTCAATTAGGTTTAAAAGTAGCGTTAGTTGAACGAGACAAACTTGGGGGCATCTGTCTCAACTGGGGGTGTATCCCAACAAAAGCTTTACTTCGTTCATCTGAAGTTTTTTCACTCTTTAATCATGCGGCAAATTATGGCCTCAAAGCTAATGAAGCTGAATTTGATTTTACAAAAATCATCGAACGCTCCAGAAAAGTGTCTCAGCAATTATCAAATGGCATTGCCTACTTGATGAAAAAAAACAAAATCACAGTTATTCAAGGCACAGGGAAATTAAAAAGCAACTCTGAAATAACTGTATTGGATTCGACCGGCACACCGATCGAAGATGTAACCGCTAAAAACATCATCATTGCAACAGGAGCAAGGGCAAAAACAATTCCTGGTCTCGAGCCTGATGGTGAATATATCTGGGATTATCGCGCAGCACTTGCCCCAACAGAAAAACCAAATTCATTATTAGTCGTTGGCTCAGGGGCAATTGGAATTGAGTTCGCCAGTTTTTACAACACGCTTGGAACTAAAGTTCACGTCGTCGAAATCGCGAATAGAATTTTACCCGCTGAAGATAGCGAAATTTCAGAAATCGCTAAGAAATCACTTCAATCAAGAGGAATTAACTTTCAACTCTCAACCTCTGTTGCAAACCTAACCAAAGAAAATGGAAAAGTAACAGCAACTCTTAAAAAAGAAGATGGATCATTAGAAACCTTAGAAGTTGATAAAGTTATTTCAGCTGTTGGCATATCTCCAAATGTTGAAGGTCTGGGATTAGAAGAATTAGGAATTGCAACCAATCGTGGACACATTGAAACAGATCAGTGGTGTGCAACCAACCAACCGGGCGTTTTTGCTATTGGTGATGTAACCGCACCTCCTTGGTTAGCTCATAAAGCCAGCCATGAAGCCGTAATCTGTGTTGACAAAATAGCAGGCAAAGAAGATGTAAAATCATTAAACACCCTTGCTCTTGCAGGCTGCACATACTGCACACCACAAGTTGCTTCTGTCGGCTATACTGAATCTAAAGCAAAAGAAATGGGCTATGACGTTAAAGTTGGTCGCTTTCCATTCCAAGCCAATGGTAAAGCCATTGCCATGGGTGAAACAGAAGGCATGATAAAGACCATCGTAGATCGCCACACAGACAGACTTCTTGGAGCTCATATGATTGGTGCTGAAGTAACAGAATTAATCCAAGGATTTTCTATTGCGCTCACTCTCAAAGCAACAGCTTCTCAATTATCCCATGTCATCTTCCCTCACCCAACTCTATCAGAAATGATGCATGAAAGTATTTTAGATACAAACAACGAAGCTCTACATTTCTAGAACTAGAAAAATCAATGAAGTGGTAAAAGTTTTACCACTTCATACTCACCCTCCCTTATGGCATATTGGCCAAAATAAATTTTGTTTTTTTTAAATAAAACCCAAAAACTCACCTTCAAAAAAGTCGTAATAATTCATCAACGACACAGCTGATGCCTATTTATAAGGCATGTAATAAAAGCTGAAAAATTCTTCACCACCAAAAAGAAACGCCATAAACCACTGTATTTATTGCACAAAAAAAAGAATGCCGGCAAATGGCATACGGCTTGCTTTTAATTAAGAAAAATTAAAAATGCATCAAACATGCATGAAAGAAAGACAACAGCTCTTTCATTCATGTTTGAGCAACCAATGAATAAGTACTCCAACAAATTATGCAATGGAGGCTTATCAGAGGGGGTCACATGCTGCTGAAAGATCAGAAAAATTCTGATTGTAAAAACTCGTCTACCGTTCTGGATACAAAACTGAACCCGGTTGTTGTAATCGGTGGCGGGCCAGCAGGGATACGTGCAGCTGAATGCCTATCGGCAAATGATGTCCCAGTCATAATTTTTAATGCAGAACGTTGGCAGCCTTACAATAGAGTAAAGCTGACCCCCCTCCTCTCAGGAGATGTTCAAGTCGGACAGGTTTATCTAGAACCAAACTTACCAAAAGATGCAAATGTAAAACAATACACATCTCATCCAATTGTTGGAATAGATACAGAAAACAAACAAGTCATCGGTCAATTCGATCGACGCTTCTCTTATAGCAAACTTATATTAGCAACAGGGTCAAGGGCACACATTCCAGCAATACCAGGCATTGAACTTGATGGTGTTTTTAAATTTAGAAACTTTGATGACGTTGAAAAACTAGTCGCAAGAAGCATATCAGCAAGGCGCTGTGTTGTAATCGGCGGCGGGCTCCTAGGTCTAGAAGCAGCTCGTGGTATGGCCAACAGAAAAATAGAAACCATCGTAGTTGAGCACGAAACCAGACTAATGGCGCGCCAATTAGACGAAGGGGCAGGCGCTCTCCTGGCATCGCAAATAGAAGCACTGGGTCTAACCGTAAAAACGGGTCTATCCGTTAAAAAAATAAACGGGACAGACAGGGTAGAGGGTATCACACTTTCAAGTGGAGAAAATATTGAGTGCGATACCTTAATAGTTTGCACAGGTATTAGAGCAAATATGGAAATGGTACGAGATGCAGGCCTTTCTGTTAGCCGTGCCATTACTGTTAATCAAAACATGCAAACCTCCGAGGAAGACATTTACGCTATTGGGGAATGCGCTGAATATAATGGCAACACTTACGGACTAGTAGGTCCGGGGCTCGAACAAGCGACCATAGCCGTTAACAATATCATAGGTAAAACAGAAAGTTACTCCGGATCTTTACCAACAACAAAGTTAAAAGTCGTCGGTTCAGATGTTTTCTCAATGGGAGATGTAGAACAACTCGCAGAGCGAATTGATATCAACACAATTACCTATCAAAATTCAGAAAAAGCCATCTATCGTCGTTTAATTTTACAAAAAAATCGTCTGGTAGGCGCCATGGCAATCGGTGACTGGCCAGAAATCAATGTTCTTCAAAATGCAATCGTCCAACAAAAATTCATATGGCCTTGGCAAAAACTAAGTTTTCAAAAATCAGGTTTTCTATTTTCTCAAAAGAAACCACAAAGTGTCACTGATTGGCCAGCTGCTGCTACAGTTTGCAACTGCACGGGCGTTACCCGCGGACAAATCGGGGACGCCATCTCACAAGGTTGCGTCACCTTTGATGCAGTAAAGAGAGAAACAAGCTGTTCAACCGTTTGCGGCAGTTGCAAACCCCTCATTCACGAATTACTTGCAGGAAAACCCAAATATGAACCAATTGAATGGATCAAACCGGTTCTCATTGGCTCTGCGTTAGCATTACTGGCAGCACTCATCACACTCATCGCCCCAGGCCTCCCAGCTAGAGACAGTGTCATTCCAGATTTCACAATCGATATGCTCTGGACAGATGGGTATTATAAACAAGTCAGCGGGTTTACACTTCTTGGACTATCAGTCATCGCCGCCATTCTATCATTACGAAAGAATATAAAGTTCCTCTCCTTCGGAGCTTATTCAGGCTGGCGCGCATTTCACATCATCATTGGTCTTTTAGCTGCGTTTATTCTGTTTCTTCATACTGGGTTTCATCTGGGTGAAAATTTAAATTTCTGGTTGATGCTCAGTTTCATCGCTCTTGGATTAACAGGGGCATTAACAGGTCTCTTAAAAGCAGGAGAACATCGTTTGTTAGAAAAAGGCATGCGTTTGAATAATGAAGCACCAGCAAAAATAACATTCTGGCTACATATCATTACCTTCTGGCCACTACCTGTCTTGTTAGCCCTTCATATTCTAACCGTCTATTATTATTAAAGGAGCCTTTGTGAATGTCTCGTAATATTCTATTTTGGTTGCTTTGGTTGAGTGGCACGGTAGCTATTGGTGGCTACTTAACCACAACAATGTTTTATAATGGCGATCGTTCCTCACTCCTTATTGGTAAAACCACAAGCGGTCACCATCAAATCGAACTCTCTTGCAACACATGTCATGGCAACGGCTTCACTGATGGGGATACCATTCAAAAAGCATGTCTGAGTTGTCATGAAAACGAACTAAAGGTTTCAAAAGACAGTCATCCTATAAAGAAGTTCAGAGATCCAAGAAACGCAGCACGTCTCGAGCAACTAAACGCAATGAAATGCGTAACATGCCATACAGAGCACAAGCCCGAGCTCATCAGCTCAATGGGTATGGGGGTCACAATCCCTAAAGATTACTGTTTTAAGTGCCATGCAGATGTTGGAAAAGATCGTCCTCTAACCCATAAAGATTTGAACTTCGAAGGCTGCGCAAGTTCTGGTTGTCATAACTATCATGATAACCGTGCACTCTATGAAAACTTTCTAGAAAAGCACGCCAAACAACCTGAAATGAAGCTAACCCAGCTTATAAACAATTTAAATTATGAAAAACTAAGCGAAGAATATGGCGGGCTAAAACGCGGCAATCCATTAAACCGAACAGAAGCCAATGCTCCAAAAGAGCACATCAACCAAAAGCTACTAGACACATGGCATGATGATGCTCACGCAAAGAACGGTGTAAATTGTTCATCTTGCCATCAACCTAACAAAGAAAAACAGGCATGGATTAAAAAACCAGGTATTGCCGTTTGTGCAACTTGCCATAAAGAAGAAAACAAAAGCTTTCTTGCTGGTAAGCATGGCATGCGTTTAGCTCCAAACATGCTGCAATCAAAAGCAGATCCATTCGGATTGTTTAAAGAAAAGAAACTTTCCCCCATGCGCCCTGAGTTGGCACGCTTACCAATGAAGCAATCGGCACACGGGACTGAACTCACATGCAACACATGTCACTCAGTCGGAAAAAACAATCATAAATTCAATATCCAAAAAGCAAAAGTTCAGGCCTGCCTTTCATGTCACGATGATGAGCACAGCAAAGCCTACCTCACATCACCTCATCATGAACTGTGGCAAAAGGAGCTAAAGGGAGAATTGCCCAAAGGTTCTGGCGTTACTTGCGCAACCTGTCATATGCCGCGCATAGCCGTTGAAGATGAATATGAAAACGAAGTCTTCATCATCACTCATAATCAAAATGACAACCTAAGGCCAAACGAAAAGATGATCCGTTCTGTTTGCTCATCCTGTCATGGCTTGCAGTTCTCTATCGATTCCTTAGCGGATCCAAATTTAATAAAAAAGAATTTCCATGGTCGGTCAGCCTTCAAAATAGAAAGCATTGATTGGGTACTGAAACGATCATCGAAACCGGAGGAAAATAAATGATTTCCCCCTCCCCTAAACTTCGAACTAATAACTGCTGTTTTAAAAACATTAAAGGAGATTTACATGTTGAACTTTAAAACATCATTGAAAAAAACGGCTCTTTCAATTGCTACCGGTAGCCTCATGCTTGGCATGGCAATGTCAGCCCCAGCAACAGCTAAAACCTTTGAACCTCAACAAGTCACAGACATGCTGCACCTGGTCCTTGAATCAGACAGAACCATCTACACCAAAAAAGTCGTAAAGCGTTTAGCTAACAAGCACAAAGTGATCAAAGCCACAGAATCCTTTGAGGATGATAAATCCTTGCCACTACCTGCTCAAATGTTCCGCTTCGGTGCAGAAGCAGTAGCGGATAAAACCGATAAATTCTCTTATTCTCTTCTTTCTCTATGGCCCATTAACAAACAAAACAAACCAACAACAGAGCTGGAGAAAAAAGGCCTTGAATATATCAACGCTAACAAAGGCAAAAATTTCTACGGCGAAGAAACCTTAGGTGGCAAAAAATATTTCACCGCTGTTTACGCAGACGTGGCAGTCGCAACACCATGTGTTGGTTGTCACAACAATCACAAAGACACACCTAAAAAGGATTTCAAAATGGGTGATGTCATGGGCGGTGTAGTTATCCGTATTCCGCTTAAATAATTAAAAGTTTAAAATCTGGCCTCTCTCATTGTCCAGAACAAAGAGAGAGGCTTCAAAACCAATCAAAGGAACAAAACAATGACACCAGAACAAGTTGAGCTGGTTCAATCTTCATTTAAAAAAGTTGAACCAATCGCTTCAACAGCAGGCGATTTATTTTACGGCAGACTTTTCGAAATCGCCCCGGAAGTCCGCCCAATGTTTGCAGATAATATCACAGACCAGCGCGACAAACTTATGTCTATGCTAGGAACCGCGGTAAATAATCTTCACCAAATCGAACAAATCATCGAGCCAGTAAAAACACTTGGAGCGAAACATGTTGATTACGGTGTAAAAGATGAGCACTACGACAAAGTGGGTGAAGCCTTAATCTGGACTTTGCAAGAAGGATTAAAAGACGACTTCACACCAGAAGTAAAAGACGCCTGGGTCACTACCTACGGCACATTGGCAACCGTCATGAAAGACGCGGCCGCAGAAGCGTCTAAATCTAAAAAAGGATTTTTTGGAAAATTATTCGGAACTTAAGTCCTTTATAAATTAGCATCCCCCAATCTCTGACGGTTGCTGGTGGGCAACTGAAGGAATATAAAAACAGGCTAGCCTGTGCGTGCGTAAAAAACTACAGACCTCATAAATTATGAGGTCTTTTTTTTATAAAGAGGTTTCAATGAAAAGATACAGATCAATTCCTCGCGATAATTTGATTGTAGCCAAACCAGAACATCAATTAGCATAAAAGGAAAATCAAAATAAATTTCTGATGCGTGAGGGTGCGATGAAGTTATTCATTCAAATATCTATTACTTGTTTATATATTCTTTTTAGTCATTCATACGCAGCAGCTGAAAAAACAGAAACCAAAAAACAAACTGCCAACAAACTACTCGGCTCCCAATCCCCCTATCTTCTACAACATCTCTACAACACAGTTAACTGGTACCCTTGGGGTGAAGAAGCTTTAAAAAAAGCAAAGGCAGAAAACAAACCGATCTTTCTCTCTGTTGGTTACTCAACCTGTCATTGGTGTCACGTCATGGCCCGCGAAAGTTTTGAAAATGAAGAAATTGGAAAATATCTAAACGAACATTTCATCTCCATCAAAGTAGACAGAGAGCAACGCCCTGACCTCGACAGCCAGTTTATGCTTGTAACCGAAGCTATGACAGGCACAGGCGGCTGGCCCAATTCAGTTTTCCTCACAGCAAATGCAAAACCATTCCATGCCTCCACTTACCTCCCCCCAGACCAATTCCTAAGCACCCTAAAACATATTGTAAAACTCTGGAAAACCGAACAAACAACACTCATTGAACAAGGCAAGCAGGTCGCAGATGGTATAAACCGCTACATGAACCGAACTGAAGGGGTACGAAATATAACGCCAGAAGTCATTTCTGAAGCCATGCAAATGACAACCAAAAACAAAGACGAATTTAACGGTGGCTTTGGAGTTGCTCCTAAATTCCCTCAAGAATCAGCCCTGTCATTTCTTCTGGATCAAGCTGAGAGAGGAGATAACACCGCATTATTCACCGCAATGGCCGCATTAGACGGCATGATCAAAGGTGGCATACATGACCATGTAGGTGGAGGCTTTCACCGCTATAGCGTTGATGAACGCTGGCTCGTTCCTCACTTTGAAAAAATGCTCTACAACCAGGCTTTAATCGGAAACCTTCTTGTAAGAACCTATGCCCTAACCGGAAAAGAGAGATACAAACAAACAGCCATTCGGTTATTCGATTATGTTCTCCGAGATATGCAAGACAAGAACGGCGGCTTCTACTCAGCTGAAGACGCAGACTCCATAGATGAAAACGGCAAAAAAATTGAAGGTGCTTTCTACATCTGGTCAAAACAGGAAATTGAGGAATTCTACAATTCAAAAACATCTGTCCTTCTCAAAACATTTCCACTAACTAACAACGGAAACTTTGAGGGAAAAAATATTCTGCATTTAGAACAACTACCAGCAGACATCGCAAAATCACTAAAACTAAACGAACAAATCTATTATGAGAAATTAAAGGGTGAACTTGAACAATTAAGACAAGCCCGAGAAAAAAGAAATCCCCCCCACAAAGATAAAAAAATAATAGTATCCTGGAATGCCATGATGATAGAAGCCCTGGCCCATGCCTCATACATCCTAGAGCGAGAAAATTATTATACGGCCGCAAAAAAAGCAGCTAACTACATCACACAAAACATGCTTAAAAAAGATCGCCTCTATCGCGCAAGCTATAAAGGAAACATAGGAATTGACGGTCAGTTAGCCGATTACGCAGGGCTTGGATTAGCATTACTCGCACTTGAAACATACAAACCATCAGGAGAACAGAACCAAACTTCTATGAAAACGGTTCAAAGATTGGCCGATGAATTACAATTACGATTTGGCTCCCAATGGTCAAAAGAAATCACTCCATACCGTATGACAGAAACGCAAGATGGCATCGGCACCTTCCCGCCCCTTGATGACAATCCAATCCCATCAGGCAACGCGCTTGCCTTGAAATTATTACATGCACTGGCAGAAAAAAATGGCAATTCTGAACAAAAAAAGAAAAGCCTTTTACTCGCCTCTGCGCTCTCAGGCCATGCTCTGAGCAACCCACAAATGAGAGGTGTTTTGGTAAACGCTGTTAACGCTGCGAGCAATGGCAACACCGGGTTTATTCGAGACACAGCAAAGGGAAATGTAAAAGTTGCTCTTAAATTAAATAGAGAGACTAAGGGAGTAACACTCACTATCACCATACGTCCTGGCTGGCATATCAATTCAAATGCTCCATTAGAAGACTATTTAATTCCAACTCAAATAACAATAAATGGTCAAAAGATCGAAGCGAAAGAATTTCCAAAACCTAAAATAAAATCCCTCTCCTTCAATAAAGAGAAACTCTCACTCTATGAAGGAGAAAAAACAATCATGACAGACTTTCCCAAAAACCAACAACAAGTCGCAAACAAAATCGCTTTAAAGCTACAAGCCTGCAGCGACCAAGTCTGCCTCGCACCAGAGAATATCGAATTCAATTTTTGGCAATAAAATGAGGGCTTTATTTTGAAATAAAGAATAACACTCACTCATTATTCGTGGTTAAGAAAGAGCAAAACCTATAAATAAACCATCAAAAAACAGCAAAATGAGAACAATTCAGAACCATATCATTAAGAATAATTCATGTTCGGCTTAAAGCACCAAACATTCATTTTCCATTCATTAGCCAAGCCATAGTTTTTCCCTAGACGCAACACAAGGGACAAAAATCATGAAGAAACTTACAAAAATTTTAAAAGCTCAAATCACACTTATAGTACTTTGCTTATTAACATCACTCACCACAATCACCCCTGCCCAGGCAGCATGCGGTGGCCACAATCAAAAAGTTTGTTCTGTTTTTAAAAAAGGCGGCATGTGCAGAAGCTGGCTCACAAATGTAAGAGGCGTATGCCGTCCATGCGGTGGGCAAAATCAAAGAGCTTGCCCCATCACCAAAAAAGGAAAGGCTTGTAAAAGAGGCCTGAAATGGAAAATCGGCAAATGTGTGAAACCAAAACAATCAGTCAAAAAGAAATTACTGAGAGACGCAAGAACTCAAGCACAGCGCTTTAAACCAATGATCCGTACAATTGCCAATACGTTAAGACGCGTCGGCAACAAGCAAATGATCAGACGCTTAAAAGCTGCCCTTAAATCAAAAGATCCAAACAGAATTAGAAGTGTTATTCAGGATATGCAGACAAGAGCTGTACAAACTGCCCTACAAAAAGCTGGATTTAGAACATTATCAGTTGGTGTCCAATCTTCTGTATCAGTGGCTGGTGGTTACGGCCGCGAAACAGGACTTGCTCTACCAGTAAACCAAAGAGGGCGTGCACCTCTCTATGTTTCTAAAACTTATTTTGGTGGCGTTATCTTAGGTGTTGGAAATGATCTTGTAATGTCAGCCTTTACAGACACCCCCAATAATGTTGGCGGAGCGCTATACGCAGCCATAGGAAACTTTGATGTGGGCTCTGGTGTAGGTGTTGTTCTCTGGTATGACAAAAGAACACTCCTTATCAAAGGTGTCTCTGTTGGCATCGGTATCGGCAGCGTAGGAGCCGGCGGTGCAATCGGCCACGGCACAACATACCTCTGCCCATCAAGAGCATGTAACAAAGTCTTTTAATCAATAAATGAACCAAAGGGCTTGTTGATATCAAAACCAAGGACCAACAAGCCCTTATAAAACTAACCCATAATTATAAATAATTCAGATAAGAACCATCTCCAAGTTACAAAACAAGTAACCTAAATCGTTCATCAAGCGATTAAGAAAAACATAAAAATAATTCTAATTGAAAAAATGAAGAATAAAAAACAGGCTAGTCTGTAGCCTATTGGTGCGGCCGAGAAGACTCGAACTTCCACCCGTGTTACCGGACAGCGACCTCAACGCTGCGCGTCTACCAGTTCCGCCACGGCCGCACAATAAGTAAAGGCTGGTAGGTTTACTTAAGTAGTAAACTCCCTTACTGAGAAAAAGACATTTAACAAACCTGCCCAATGAAGGCAAGAGCTTTTTATTTGGAAATTTTGAAAAGAAAAACCTAAGCTGCCATATCACTCAGGTTATATTTTTGAGTGATTTCAACCGTAATGCGATCACCCTCAACAATAACCTCACCGCGCCCAATAGGAACCATATTTGCAAGAATTTCAACTTCATCATTTACGTTTGCTTCAAGTTCAATCACGGCGCCGCGCCCCATGCGCAAGAGATGGTTGATCGGCATAGTCCGCCGCCCAATCACAACACTTAACTCAATTTCCACACCAGAAATGGGCGTCATAACGAAAAGTCCTCAAACAAATCAATTTATAATTCTAAATATAAAAAAACCTTATAAAGGCTTCTCAACCATAGCATTAACGAAAGTACCAACGAATTTCATGTGTCTTTAAAACCAAATAACGAGTATGAGTTACTCGGCATGTTTGACTGAAAGGCTATAGTTCTATATTCCGAGTCAGTAATCTAATTGTGTTGGAGCTTAGTTACCGAATGGTAAACAAAACAGATATTGAATGTGATGTTCACTGGAAAATCAGCGATTTTCCGGTTCCATACCCTGATGCCCTTGAATTTATGGAAAAAAGAGTAGAACAAATCCATAAAGGCGAGAAATCAGAGTGTATCTGGCTCCTGGAACACCCCCCTCTATACACAGCAGGCACAAGCGCAGAAGAGAAAGATCTCCTCACTCCAAATCGTTTTCCCGTTTATCAAACCGGAAGAGGAGGTGAATATACGTATCATGGTCCAGGGCAAAAAATTGCCTATATCATGCTCGATCTGAACAAGCGCAAAAAAGATGTCCGTTGGTTTATTCATGAAATTGAAGGCTGGATCATGGATATCTGCTCGGAATTCAATATCGAGTGCGCCAGAAGAGAAGGCCGTGTTGGTCTCTGGGTCCCTCAACCACAAAGAGGCCCGGATATCGATGATAAAATAGCAGCCATCGGCATTCGCCTGCGTAAATGGGTTAGCTTTCACGGGTTAAGTATAAACCTCGAACCAAATCTAGAGCACTTCAATGGCATCGTTCCTTGCGGCATTAAAGAACACGGTGTGACGAGTTTTAAAAAGCTAAACATTGCCTACACAGAAGACAGAATAGTAAAAGCCTTCAAAACTCATTTTGAAAGCCATTTCAAAGCTTAAAAGAAAAACAGCTTCAATTATTCCATACAGCCGATTAAAGCTATCGCCCGCTCATCACCAGATATATGCATTCTTGATGCCTGCGCATATTTCCGCATATCAGTCTGAACATCTGCAACATCTTTTAATGTAAACATGCCACTTCGAATAAGAGAACGGATCGCATAGCAATCAGCCTCTTGTTCAGCTGTTTGACCAGGCAAGCGAAAATAAAGATGTCCTAAAACATGGTGACCACATTCATGCGCAATGAAAAACAATTGCGACGCTTTTGATAATTTTGACAATCTGCGAATGTTCAAAATCGTCATCGGCCCCATAGCAACACCGCGATGGCGCATCAAATCCGAAAACGCAACATCACTTAAACTATCATTTCTGACATGAAGCACAGGCCGGCTGTAATAATCAGTACAACGGCTATCTAGATACTTATGGCTAGGTAACTGTTTAATATGTCCCTGATTGAGCTGCTGACTGACCTGATGCTTAACTTGTGAAAATACTGCTGGGATACTAACAAAGGACAGACATAAAAACAGAACAAAGGTGGTTGTAAATTTCATTACGAAGCAGTCTCCTTTAATAAATTAAAGTTTCACTCCCTGCTTTCATGATGGCATTAGTTCTGTTTATATGTCAAATCAGCTTAAATTTATCAGTAAATACAATATTACTTACACAACTTGTTACTTATGGAACTTGTTACTATTCAAGTTCCATAATCACAGCATCAACGGCAAGGCTATCACCAGCTTCTGCATTAATTTTGGTAACAACAGTATCTCTTTCAGCTTTAAGGATGTTTTCCATCTTCATCGCTTCAACGATACAAAGTGATTGACCAGCCTTCACTTCTTCGCCTTCTTCAACCATGATTTTCACAACCAAACCAGGCATTGGGCATAAAAGCAGCTTAGATGTGTCTGGCGCGACTTTAATAGGCATCAAAGCAGCAAGCTCAGCTTCACGTTTTGTATAAACAAAAGCTGGAGAGGTAACACCTGAATAAGAAAGCTCATACCCATTATCAATTGCACGAACTTGGACAGCAACATCTTTGCCATTCACCGTACCAACCCACAAAGGTTCACCAAACCACCAATTCGAAGAAACTGAAACAGCCTCGGGCTTCTCGCCTTTGAAATGAATAGTCAAGTCATCAGTCTCTGGTGCAACTTGCTCCACTGTTAGCTCTTGGCGAACATCTGACATAAGCACAACTCTATCTTCAGCAAAAACAACGCGGCGCCCTTCCATCTGATCAGAAATATGACGGCGACGAGTATTACCAAGATAATCAATTGCAGCTGCAACACATGATAAAACTTTAAGCTCTTCACCTTCAGGCGCACGCGGTTCAAATCCATCCGGGTATTCATCAGCAATAAAGCTGGTTGAGATATTTCCGGTCACCCAGCGCTCATGCTGCATAATCGCACTCAAAAATGGAATATTATGCTGAATACCATCAATATAAAAACGATCAAGTGCGCCAGCCATATGCTCAATAGCTTCAGCGCGGGTCGGAGCATGAGTGATAAGTTTTGCGATCATCGGATCGTAAAACATTGAAATTTCACCACCCTCATAAACACCCGTATCATTTCGAATAGTTAAACCATCTTCAGTACTTTCAGCTGGTGGCTGATAACGAACCAAACGACCAATAGAAGGTAAGAAGTTACGATAAGGGTCTTCCGCATAAATCCGGCTTTCAATTGACCAACCATCAATTTTCACATCAGATTGCTTTATCTCAAGTTTTTCACCAGCCGCTACTTTGATCATCTGTTCGACCAAATCAACACCAGTGATCAATTCAGTAACAGGGTGCTCAACTTGCAAACGTGTATTCATTTCAAGAAAATAGAAGTTACGGTCTTTATCGACGATAAATTCAACAGTACCGGCACTTTCATAATCAACAGCCTTTGACAAAGCAACTGACTGCTCACCCATTTCTTTACGAGTTGCATCATCAAGGAAAGAACTTGGAGCTTCTTCCAAAACTTTTTGGTTCCGGCGTTGAATAGAACATTCCCGCTCGTTCAAATAAATCACATTGCCATGCTTATCAGCTAAAACCTGAATTTCAATGTGGCGTGGTTCAACAATAAATTTCTCAATAAAAATACGATCATCACCAAAGCTCGACATAGCTTCCGACTTCGACGCATTAAAACCTTCTTCAACTTCGTCAACAGAATTGGCAATACGCATGCCCTTACCACCACCGCCAGCTGACGCTTTAATCATCACTGGGTAACCAATGTCATTAGCAATCTTGATAGCTTCTTCAGCCGTTTCAATCTCCCCCATATAACCAGGGACAGTGTTCACCTTAGCGTCATTCGCAAATTTCTTGGATTCAATCTTGTCACCCATCACTTCGATGGCTTTAACATTCGGCCCAATAAACGCGATACCTGCCTTCTCCAAGGCTTTGGCAAAATCAGCATTTTCAGATAAAAATCCATAACCAGGGTGTATAGCTTCTGCACCGGTTTCTTTAGCGGCAGCAATAATCTTCTCTGGTAAAAGATAACTCTCAGAAGCCGCCGAACTACCAACATGCACAGCTTCATCCGCCATTTCCACATGCAACGCTTGGCGATCAGCATCAGAATAAACAGCCACAGTGGCTATACCCATTTTTTTAGCTGTTTTAATGACGCGACAAGCAATTTCACCGCGATTGGCTATAAGGATTTTTTTGAACATATTTTTCGACTTTTTCTTTATCTAGGTTTTCCGGATGCCTTCAGCGGTTTCTGGTGGGAAACTAAAGCCAAATCAAAACTAAACATCTGAAGCACATCTAATGCGGATGCTAGTGGGCATCTGAAGTTCAACTAAATTTAATGATATCTGTGTTTTTTTATCACATATACCGTGTCTCTTTTAAACATAGTTTGTAAGAGGGACAAGCACTCTCCTTAAGTTTTCTTATAAAGAAATAAAAAAACTAGCAAGATGAAACAATTCAGTCCATTTTACCCAATTTTTTCTAGTACTTAAGCCTAAATAAGCAAGCGATAAATAAGCGTAGCAATTAATCCAATACCGGCCATACCAACAATAAAGTCAAACAAAGCCTTAAAACCACCACGGCCAATTGAGGCTAATTTTTTTAGTTTTTCATCTTGAGACAGTTTTTCATCGTTCTGTAAATCTTGAAGAGTATTCGCTAAAGTCGTAACAACCAGTTTGCGCCCATAAACACCAACAAGAACATGTATAGATACGATCATTAAGATGCCTAAAATGCTGGCAATCACACTCGGCGTGGTCAATCCATAATGTAGTACAATCAGCGCCATAAGATAAAACATACCAGCAAGCGCCTCCAACCCATCATTACATCTATGAGCCAGCCAAAGCGGTGAAAAGATAAAACCGGGCCAGCACCAGGATGGTCTCAGCTCACGTCCATCTGAATAACTTTTTTGATAGTATTTTTCATAAACACTATCATTCTTTCCCAGATAATCTTTGAAATGTTCAGCAGTTAATAATGGAAAACCAAACGCATCATAATATGTCTCTCCAGATCCATGAGACACACCTATTTCCCCATGACGCAAATAATCCATCAACACGTCAGATTGATCACTTGGCAAAACAGCATAAATCCGCCGGTCATTTTGCGTCCAACCATATTCTTCATCTAAGTAATAAAGAATGTTAAGGCGAGCATCTCTCTTAAAAGAGCTTTCTATTTTAGCTTCTGTTAAGTTGTCTCCAAGTGCGCTTAAAATTTCATATTCAGCATAATTAGAAATATCAAAAGAGCACTCCCGAACACGGTTTACAAACTTTTTCCATTCAGCCGTATCCCAAAGCGACCACGGTCCCATTAAATTCTCAACTTCATCATCAATATGTTCATAAGTAACATCATCAATATCAGTCTCATAAAAACCAGGCAGATTAGGAGGAGTCTCGCTCTCCCCCAGCTTAGTCCCAACCTCTTTGACATTAGAGGTGCCACGAATGTTGGAAGGAGCGCCTTCAGAAGTCACTTCGCTTAAAGCATCTTCTTCCTTTAACTCTGTTAATTTGGAATTAGTTGATTGAGAAATTATGGGATCACGTTTAACGTCTTCCTCATCAAGCGTTAAAACATAACTATCCTCAATCCGAGGTTCAGCATCATCTAAAGCACGCTCTAAAGTTAAGTTCTCAGCTCCTTGTTCCTCAAGAGACGGTTCTACAGTCGGTGAGAGATTTTCTTCATTATGAGAAGAACTATCAGAGGCCTCTTCTTCATCGTCCCAATCATAGTCATAATCAAAATCATACTTAGCTAAATATATAGCCTCATCGCGCGCTTCTCTAAGAGTTTGAAAATGCTTCGGGTCTTCATCAGGGCGAATGGTTTTCAGCTTTTTAGCATACGCTCGTTTAATCGCGCGCTCATCATCCGTTTTTTCAATGCCCAATCTTTCCCAAACATCCATGAAACATCAATCCATATCAAACATGCTATTCTCAAGTTCGGTTAAGCTTTGAGAAAATTGTTCACGAACCTTATCAAGGTCCCGGTTAGATTGATCGGTAATCGCCTGCTCAAAATCAAGAATGAGCGAGCGTACATAATCTCGTTGGGCCTTCAAGCTTTCAGCGTAAATGCGCTCCGCCTTTGCAATTAGCACAGCATTTTCAGCATGTTCACGCGGGTGCAATTTAATTCCACTTAAAGCTTTAAACCGTTTTTCTAATTCCTCATCAGAAAGATTAGCCTGGTTTTTAAAAATTTTACGAACAATCTTTTCAGTTGAAAGCGCCTTTACTTCAACTTCAAGAGCACCATTGATGTCATAAGTAAACCGAACATCAACCCCCTCTTTACCAGCTGGAGCCGCAGGCACCTCAACCTTTAAATCTCCCAATAGAATATTATCTTCAGGGCGCATATTTTCCCCTTGATAAATATCCAGATTAATTTGCGTTTGCTTATCTCGTATGGTGAAAAATTGCTGACTTTCACTAATCGGCACAACAGCATTTCGTTCAATAATCGGCACAATCACTAGATTATCATAATTGTCATCAACCACAGCAGATGTCCCTAATGTGTAAGGACAAACATCAGTCATAACCACATCTTCAAGCGCAGCATTACGGGTCTTAAGCCCAGTTTGAACAGCAGCACCCAGCGCCACAATTTCATCAGGGTTTAAATGAGACAGCGGTAACTTTTGAAACAAACGCCCAACCATCCGGCGGATCATTGGCATGCGCGACGCCCCGCCAACCATCACAACATTATCGATATTTTCAGGCCGCAAAGTCGCATCATTAATCGCCCGCTCCATAGGCACACGCAAGCGGCGGCGCAAGGAGCTTGTCAGCTCTTCAAACCGGTCACGGCTAAAAGAACCTTCCAATTTCACATCAGAAATTTGAGCTGAATAAGTCGCCTCTTCTCGAGCCGATAGATCTTTTTTAACAAGTTCAGCCAAGCGTATTAACTTGTTTTTATCAGAGGCGGATAATTCCTCTAAATCCATCTTATGATCGGAACCTAAAGTCTCTAACAATAAATCTCTAAAATCATTACCGCCAAGAAAATTATCCCCAGCCGTCGCCCGCACTTCCATGACATTGTCATACTTATCCAATATGGAGACATCAAAGGTTCCACCGCCAAGATCAAAAATAAGAAACTGGCTTTCATCAACTTCGTTGAGCCCATAAGCCAATGCAGCAGCTGTTGGCTCATTAATCAAACTATCAACCTTAAGGCCAGCAAGCTTGCCAGCATCAATCGTTGCTTTGCGTTGGATGTCGTTAAAATAAGCTGGAACAGAAATAATCGCTCCCGTTACATCTTCACCAAGATGCTGCTCAGCATCGGCTTTTAAAGAGCGGAGTACAAAAGCCGACAGTTCTTCGGGACGAAATTGATAGGAGTGAGCCCCATCAGCTAATTTAACAAGGGCCTCACTGCCCATTGTTCGTTTAAAATCACCAATGGTGAGGTGGGGATGTGTAATGAGGCGCTCTTTTGCCGCTTCGCCAATAAGAATATCCCCTTGATCATCCACGCCCACAACAGACGGTGTCAAAAAGGATTTGAGCGCATTAGGAATTAATTTGGGGCCATCATCGCTCCAATAAGAAACTAAAGAATTTGTAGTTCCTAAATCGATACCAACAATAGCCATTAAACCCTCTTACCCTCTAAATCATCAATAAAAAACTCTAATCTAGTTAAAACGAAGCCGCAAACTCAAACAAGAATTCACGGCTCCAATACTTATTCATATAATCGCTACAAAAGGCTAGAGCATGTCATATAAAATTGAAATCAGTAACAATGCTACATAAAACACCTTTCAGAAGAAGGGAGTGCTCTTCTCCAGAGCACGGACATGGCAGCAAAAGCTGTCCGGCGTAAGCGACGTCCCATCGGAAGGCCTGCCGTTTTTCGCGGCAGAATAGCCCGTGAGAGAAAAATAAAGCGTTTCCTTAAATCCAATAAAAAATGAAACGCTCTAGCCGCCAACTATAGCGGAATGTTGTCGTGTTTTTTCCATGGGTTCTCAACTTGCTTATTTTTAAGCATATTGAGCGCACGGCTAACCCGGCGCCGTGTATTACGAGGTAAAATAACCTCATCAATATAACCACGCTCAGCTGCAACAAATGGCGAACAGAACCGGTCTTCATAATTCTTAGTGTGCTCAGCAATCTTTTCCGGATCATCCAGATCTTTCCGGTGAATAATTTCCACAGCACCCTTCGCACCCATCACAGCAATTTCAGCGGTTGGCCAGGCATAATTCATATCACCGCGAATATGCTTCGAACTCATCACATCATACGCGCCGCCATAAGCTTTACGAGTAATCACTGTAATTTTCGGAACTGTGGCTTCAGCATATGCAAATAAGAGTTTCGCACCATGTTTGATCAACCCACCATATTCTTGCGCTGTTCCTGGCAAAAAGCCTGGCACATCAACAAAGGTAACAAGTGGAATGTTAAAGCAATCACAAAAACGAACGAACCGCCCGGCTTTACGAGACGCATCACTATCCAAAACACCCGCAAGAACCATCGGTTGGTTCGCAACGATGCCAACAGTCTGGCCTTCAACTCGGCCAAACCCACAAATGATGTTGCTAGCAAATTTTTCCTGAATTTCAAAAAAATCACCTTCATCAACAACCTTAGTAATAAGCTCATGCATGTCATAAGGCTGGTTTGGGTTTTCAGGTATTAAACTATCAAGGCTTGTCTCAACACGGTCCGGATCATCTTTCGTAGGTAGAACAGGTACATCAGACATATTATTCGCTGGTAAAAAGTCCATCAAGCGGCGCATTTGCAGCATCGCTTCGACATCATTTTCATAGCCCTTATCAGCAATCGAAGATTTCACTGTATGCACACTGGCACCACCAAGTTCTTCTGCTGTCACTTCTTCGTTCGTCACGGTCTTCACAACATCAGGCCCGGTCACAAACATATAAGACGTATCTTTTACCATGAAGATAAAATCAGTCATCGCTGGCGAATACACATCACCACCAGCACAAGGCCCCATAATCACAGAAATTTGCGGAATAACACCGCTCGAGAGAACATTACGTTGGAAAACCTCACCATAACCGCCAAGTGCCGCCACGCCTTCTTGAATACGGGCACCACCAGCATCAAACAAACCAATGATCGGCGCGCGATTGCGCAAAGCCATATCTTGAATTTTCATGATCTTTTTTGCGTGCTCTTCAGAAAGAGACCCACCAAAAACCGTAAAGTCTTTAGCAAAAACATAAATCACACGACCATTAACAGTACCCCAGCCTGTGACAACGCCATCACCAGAAATTTTGTTCTTTTCCATACCAAAATCTGTGCAACGGTGCTCAACATACATATCAAGCTCTTCAAACGAATTCTCATCAAGCAAAAGATCAATACGCTCACGGGCTGTTAGTTTGCCACGTTGATGTTGAGCATCTATCCGTTTTTGGCCCCCACCAAGGCGCGCATTTTCACGGCGTTTCTCTAGCTCTTCGATTATTTCGTTCATAATGTCTCCACACTCTATATAGACAGTCTTATAATTTGACTTTTCTTTTATCACAGACATTTCATGCGTCAAACTGTGAATCTCAGCTGTTTTTTAGGACTTACGGCTCAATTGATAGAAATTATAAGTCTCCAAAAACTCACCATGTCTCATTTCGCGGCGATTTTGCGCCTGTTCATCCGTACCCCAGCGCTCAATTTGGAAATTTTCTTCCAAATGAGCCGCATCCCAAACATCTGCGCTTTCCCAGTCTCCTAAAACCAGCGAAAGCGGCAAAACCGCGGAACCTAACATTGTTGTCATATTATGCAGAGCTGTAAGAGCAAATTCATCAAACCGATCATAGAGCGCCGATAGTTTCTCAAGGTCTTCTAACTCTTGAGAAACATGAATAACACCTGCAGCCAATTTCATGTCGATACCATGCTGTTCCTTAAGCCAATTTAAAATCGGGTCCCACACCTTCTGCTCAAACTCAACAAGACTAGCGGGGTCGCTTGCCCTGTAACATAAAAGATCGTTCCCCCCATAACTGACCAGCTCCTCCAAAATATCAGCACGTCGTGGGGCAACCCGATCAATGGCAGTATTAGCAAGCTTGGTCAAAATCATAGTTTCACTATCAATCTCTTCACCCTGAGCTGACCATTCATCAGAGATAGCTAAAGCAAGCGGTTCAGATTTCACAGCCAAAGTCGATTTCATGGGAGTTTTGATAACACGCTCATCCAAGAGGATACTGAATTGATCCTCTAAAACCTCAACCTTAACGTCTTTATAAAACCGTTTTGGTTTCGGGCGCACATCATCAGCTTTTGACATATATTTAGGACCAGATGGCAAAGCGTCATCTTTTGAAGGAGTGTTATCTTTATTCATTAAATTTCTTTGTAAATTCGGCTGTTAAAATTACAGTTTATCAATTCCCAATTTATCAATTGAGAGTGTTTCTTGTATAGCAGATAATAGATCTGAAAACTCATCAACAATCATCTTCGGCGCAAATGGCAAAAGCTCTTCTTTTTCATGATGCCCCCAGGTAACCCCAATAGATGGAACACCTGCATTCTGCGCCATTTCCATATCAAATGTCGTATCACCAATCATAACAGTACGGTGAGCCTCAGCTCCCGTTTCCTTCAAAGCCTGCTCAATCATTCCCGGATGAGGTTTCGATGGGGCATTACATGCTGTTTGGATTGTATGAAAAACATCTTCAAGTTCAAAACGTTTCAAAAGTCCCTGCACACCTTTCATAGACTTTCCCGTCGCAATGCCAAGAAAAACATCATCTTGTGCCTTTAGGCGGGCAAGCAATTCATGTGTCCCTTCAAACAAAGGTTCTGGATGACCAAGCTCATCTCTTAAATGTTGATAAGATGCTTTATATCCCTCACCAATGTTTTCAATCAAACTTTGATTAACCTCAACATTCTCAAACGGCATACAAAGCACCTCAACCGCTATGGGGAGTGAGAGACCAATAATCTGCTGAATCTCTTGAGGGCTAGGAGCTACAAGCGATTGCGCCTCAAACGCATCTTGCATCGCACGAACGATCAAAGCCTCGCTATCCACAATCGTCCCATCACAATCAAACAAGATGCAATACATTCTAAATTCCCACCTAAATAATATGTTTTTTCAAAAACAAACTGACAAAGCCAAAAGCTTCAAATCAAGAAACGTCTGAACTTACAATTAAATGACGTTCTCTGACATGTTTTGAATTGCCTCACAAACCTACCTACCGTTAGGTTGAATTGAACCGGAAAATCAATTTTGTAAAAGAGGATACCCGCCCAATGAAATCATTAATGAAATTTATCATCCTTGGATCATGTTGTTTATATCCAATCTCACTAAATGCAAAGGCCTGTTCAGAAAAAAACAAAGAGCTAGCGGTAAATAAAAACTTCACAGCTCAAAAGAACGGCACGATAAAACACCACCCCTCAGGACTTGAATTCAAACAATGTTTAGAAGGTCAATCCCTGTCAAATAATGGATGTAAAGGAACAGCTCGATCATACAGCTGGTTAGAAGCTGAGAGCCATGCAAAAACTCAAATCTTTAACTCAAAACAAGATTGGCGGCTCCCCAAAATTGAAGAACTTCAAATTTTACTCACCTTTGTCTGTAACAAAGCAACTGTCGATAAAACCTTATTCCCCTCATTATCAACGGAGCAAATCTGGTCAGCCTCACCGGGCACACCCGTTAATGATCATTCCGTTGTACTAAATGTGAGTGACGGCGCAATCTACGGTGTTGGGCGCGGCGTCAAAAGACAAGTGCTGCTCGTGCGCGGAAAACCATCTCGAAAGTGGCTCGAACAAGAACCTCCCTCAGATTGGGTCATAAGATAATAACTGAACGTTATCTCAATCATTGATCAGCTTATCTGTACTCGCATTTTCTTGGCGCTTTAGATTTCCCAATGTGAAAACCGCGCTGCTCCGCTCAGGCTGAAGGTTTTCCTTTGATCAGCTTGTCTGTGCTCGCAAGGCTCCGCTCAGGCTGATCAATCCACTTCCTGTTCTTCATCATAGCGTTGAGCATCAAAATCGAGTGTCGACCAGCTCTTTTGCATATGGGCTGGCAAAGGCGCCGTAATATCAAGCGTGCCACCATTCGGATGAGGAATTGCTAAACGGCGCGCATGCAAATGCAACCGATCCGTCAATCCTTCAAGCGGTTCAAAGTCAGGTAAATTAAAATATTTAGGATCTCCCAAAATCGGTGTCCCAAGTTCTGCCATATGCACCCGCAATTGGTGTGTGCGGCCAGTTACTGGCTTTAAAGAAACCCAGGCTAATTTCTGTCCCGCTTGTTCAATCACTGAATAATAAGAATGAGAATGCTGCGCCCCAGGTGTACCAGGTTTCACAACCTTAACAATCTCCCCCACATTCCCAGGTGTCGGTCCATCACCTTTTGCAATAAAACAAGATATCTCACCTTGATGCGGACGCGGAACACCGTAAGTCAGGGCCCAATAAATTTTGCGAGCAGATCGTGTGCGAAACACAGCGCCTAATTTAGAGGCCGCTTGTCTTGTTTTAGCCACAAGCAAACAACCAGATGTATCTCTGTCTAAGCGGTGCACAAGTTTAGGCCGGTCATCGCCCTGACCCAGAGCCCCCAGCATACCATCCACGTGATGAGTGGTTTTCGTACCACCTTGCACAGCCAATCCAGACGGCTTGTTCAAAACCATCAAAGCATCATCTTCATGAATAATAAGAGAGCGAATATAATCCCAATCGCCCTTATTGACCTTTTTTGGTTTTTTAGCTGGAGTTGCGACAATTTCCTGCCCAATTGGCGGCACGCGAATAACCTGCCCCTCTTCAATACGAGCATTTGTCTTCACACGTTTGCCATCCACACGCACCTGACCAGTACGCATTAACTTCTGCAATTGGCCAAAACTTATGTGCGGATAATTTTCCTTAAACCAACGATCAAGTCTAAGACCATCATCTTTTTCAGTTATTGTAACATTCGCAACGTTGCTCACACACTCGCTCCCCAAATATACCGCCCGAGATAAAGACCCGCAAACAATGCAGCAACACTAAAAACAACTGATGCGCAAGCATAAAAGGCAGCCATAGACCATTGATCTCGTTCTATCATGTTGGCAACTTCAAGGGAAAAAGCTGAAAAAGTCGTGAAACCACCAAGTACACCGGTTGCAAAAAGAGTGCGCAACTCAGCTGAACCTTGAAAGCGAAGCGCAAGCGCTTCTATCAAAACTCCCATCAATAACGCACCAAGAATATTGACGATAAACGTCCCATACGGAAAACCAAGTCCCAAAAGACGAACAGCAAGAAGCCCTACCAAATAGCGCCCACTAGCGCCAATTGCACCACCCAGCGCAGCATAGGCAATAAATTTCATTGTCTGGTTCTTTCGTTATTTAGTCTTTTCATTCTTCCAAAACAGTCATCTTAGAAATGAAAAAAACTCACCCAAAAACCCAGTCCAAAATACGACCAATAAGCCGTCCCAGAATAAGCCCCACTATCAAGCAAACAGCAATACTACCCAGATATATAAAGCTATGATAAATCATAGCATCTTCCGGGCTTTCAAAAGTTTTGTTCGCCAAATATGTATCACTCGCTAGAGAGCCCACATAAAACACAGCAGCAAGTGCCCCAGCCACAGCACCAATAAAACCGAATAAGAGTCTCATTTCACCTCCCAAAACCAAATCTCAGTTGCTTTGTCGTAACCACCATAATAACCAGCCCAGAAAAACCAATTAATCAACCAGGCTGATGCCGTACGTTGGCCGTTCCAAACATCAATATGGTCACCAGAAGGCTCGCGCGTTTCACCGGTTCTAAACCAATAATTACGAATAAGCATAATGCCCGTACGCCCAAACAAATCACGATAATAATTTTTCGGATTGCGAAAAACTTCAACTTTTCCAAGCCCAGGAATTCGGGCCATTGTAAGCCCCTTCGCCAACTCTTCGGCGCGAATGTAATGCATCTCTTTTTTCGGATGAGCGCCACATGTCACCATACCACGCGGCATCATTTCATACGTCACACCCGCAGCTTTCAGTGCAATACTCATGCGAATAGCACACTGGTTTCTATAAGTTGGAAACCCTAATGAACGACATGGAAATCGTTCACTTTTATTAAGCGGATGATTTTCCCACAAATCCTTAAATTTAATCATGTAACGCAACCCTTAACAAAACACCCTGTAAAGCAACCTCTTAAACTTTTGCAATTAATTATAAAAAGAGGCCAAAACTTTTAGTCAAAACCTTTTTAGCAGTTAAAAAGTGTTAACCAAAGCTTAAATCCAAAAACACAACAAATTTGAGCCGAAACAGCATCTAATGAGAGCTGTTTACATAGCTAGAAAACTCTAATCACCATCTTCATCTGATTTTTTAGCTTTGGGTTCACTCGTCTCCCCATCACGCAAACTGGCCCAATAGCTCATCCGCTTGCCCAATTCTCTTTCAAACCCACGTGGTACAGGTTGATACAAATGGGGCCGTTCACCGAATTCATCTGGAAAATAATCCTGGCCAGAAAAACAATGCGGCGTATCATGATCATAAATGTACCCATCTCCATAGCCCTGATCAGCCATCAAACTAGTCGGCGCATTCAAAGCAATTTTAGGAGGTAGCAGCGCACCGCTTTCTTTCGCTGCAATGCGAGACGCTTTATAAGCCACATAAGCTGCATTAGATTTAGGCGCAGAAGCTAAATAAAGCACTGCTTGCGCTAAAGCCAATTCCCCTTCAGGGCTACCAAGAAAATGAAACGCATCTTTCGCAGCATTCGTTTGTACTAACGCCTGAGGGTCAGCAAGACCAATATCTTCAACCGCCATCCGCACCAAACGTCTGGCAATATAGATAGGGTCCTCCCCTCCTTCTAACATACGAGCAAACCAATAAAGCGCGGCATCAGGGTCCGAGCCGCGCACAGATTTATGCAAAGCGGAAATAAGATTGTAATGACCATCACCCGCCTTGTCATAGGTTGGGCGTCGTCGGAATAACACTTTGGCCAGATCTTCTTTTTTGAGGATTTTTTCTTCCCCCAAATCAAGAAACAATTCCTCAGCCATATTAATGATCATCCGACCATCACCATCAGCTAACGCAAGTAAATGTTGCCGCGCTTCCGCGTCTATTGGAAGCGGCCGACCAATTTCAACTTCAGCACGTTGTAAAAGATTTTCAAGGTCCTTGGCACTATGCCGCTCAAACGGGAGCACTTGGCTGCGAGACAAAAGCGCATTGTTCAACTCAAATGATGGGTTCTCAGTTGTTGCACCAATAAGAATAATCGTGCCATCTTCCATCACTGGCAGAAAGCTATCTTGCTGCGCTTTGTTAAACCGGTGGATCTCATCAACAAACAACAACGTCCCCCGCCCTTCACGGCGGCGCATTCTTGCATGCTCAAACGCAGCTTTTAAATCCTTAACACCAGAAAAAATTGCAGAGAGTTGCTCAAAATGCAAATCGGTTTCATTCGCCAAAGCCTGAGCTAAAGTCGTTTTACCAGTGCCAGGTGGGCCCCATAAAATCAGATTAGTAATCCGCCCTTGCGCAACCATGCGCGTCAGCAAACCACCCTCCCCCAACAAATGAGTTTGGCCAGTAATTTCTTTAATGGTTTTCGGGCGCAATCGATCAGCTAATGGGCGCGGCACATCTCCGCTCACACCAGCTGCATCAAATAAATCTTCCATTCAAAGGTCCACTATAAAAATGATATCACAAAATATAATATCACAAGCTTGAGAGACTAAAAACAAACACACTGCCTCTCAAGGTTAGTTCATCTGAGTAGCAAGTCCCTAATTTCCACCAGGTAGAACAAAGCGCAAAATACGCTTGCCGCGCTTGATCTCAATACGCCAAACACGAAAGTTTTTCCTAACCGAAGTGCGCAATTCCCTAACAGATAAAATCGGGTTGTTATTCAAACTAACGATGATATCGTTTTTCCGAAACCCAACTGAGGATGCAAAACTACGACGCACAACATCAGTAATCACCACACCTTCAATATCATCAAGATCAATATCTTCCGCCAGTCCGGGAGAAAGGTTAGCAACATGTGCACCACTAAAGGGGTGGTTGCCACGAAGCACTTTTTTATTTGGCGCTGGTGTAAAAGGAGCTTCAATCAGAGCAATATCTTTATTAATTTTTTTCCCTTTACGAAAAACAGTTAACTTCGTGCGCCCGCCCAATTCCATTGTTGCAAAGCGAAAATGAAAACTACGTGGATCATCAACCGAATGGCCACCAACATCCAGCACAATATCACCGCTTCTTAATCCTGCGAATTGAGCCGGACTGGCCTCATAAATTCGAGTAACCAAAGCACCACTTGGCCGGTCCAAGCCAAGCGAGCGTGCAATATCAGGTGTCACTCTTTGCAACTTTGCCCCAAACCATGGACGTGTAACCTTCTTGCCCTTCAAAGCTGAATTAACAACCAACTTCACCATATTAGAAGGAATAGCAAAACCAATACCGTTCGAACCACCAGATTTTGAATAAATCGCTGTATTAATACCAATCAATCGGCCATGCATATCAACCAAAGCACCGCCCGAGTTACCTGGATTAATCGCAGCATCAGTCTGAATGAAAGATTGGAAGTCAGCCGCTCCAACACGTGTTCGAGCCAAAGCTGAAACAATGCCACTGGTCACAGTTTGCCCAACCCCAAATGGATTGCCTATGGCTAGCACTAAATCACCAACTTGCAATTGATCAGAATCTTCAAATCTTAAAAATGGAAATTTTTCACCTTGCTTATTCTCAATTTTCAAGACAGCAAGGTCGGTCTCTTCATCTTTTAAAATGATGTGTGCAACAAATTCACGCTTATCTTGTAACGCAACTTTAATCTCACCATTTTCGCCGCCTTTAATCACATGATAATTGGTCACAACAATTCCATTAGGGCGCAAAATGACACCAGAACCAAGCGAATTTTTCATCCGGTTCCGACGTTGACGATTAAGCTTATTACCAAAGAAATGTCGAAAAAACGGATCTCTCAAAAGAGGGGAACGAAACTGTTTTTTCACAGCTTTATGGCGCACATACACATTCACTACAGCTGGCGCAGCATCCCTAACAATAGGCGCAAAGGAAAGTTTAATGTCAGCTTCTGAGTCAGGCACGCGAGCCAGAGCAACCGTGCTAAACATCGCTTCTAAAACAAGTGATATCACACTCACCAATAAAGCAATTTGCCTTAATTTATGATACATCCAACCTCTCCAAACATCTCAAAATCCAAATATCAACAGCATGTGTCGACTAACTTCACAATTAAATCAACATATTAAAACGAATTTATGATTCTCTCAGAATTATGTCATTATTTATTACATTTCATTACATATTTCTTATGGAAAGCACATTGCTATTAAGCAATGAAACCTTAATGCTGACAACTCAAACTTAAGGGAGAGTTGAAATGTTGAAAACTATAACAAAAACTGCACTCATTGGCGCATTCTGCGCACTTACAAGTACGGCTGCCTTAGCTGTAGAAGTAAAAAAAGAAGTGATTTTAGGCGCTGATGTAGCCACAACATGGAAAAAAGTTGGTAGTTGGTGCGCCATTGCAAATTGGCACCCAGCAGTCGCCAAATGTCAAGAAATGAAAAAAGGCGATAACTTATTTCGTACTCTAACACTTGGTGATGGCGCAAAAGTCTTTGAAAAATTCACTAACAGAACAAAGTCGAGCTATTCTTACACTATTTTAGAAAGCCCACTCCCAGTTACCAATTACGCAGCAACCTTTTCTATCACCCCAGAAGGAAAAAAAACCAAATTGACATGGTCAACTCATTTTGATGCAAAAGGCAAAACAGATGAAGAAGCTGCCGGGATCATTGCTGGCATCTTTCAAGCCGGTTTAGATGCGATACAAAAAGATTTAGGAAAGTAATACTCCCTCCTTAAAATGAAAAACTTCTATTCCTACATTTCATTATTAAACTCAAGCCCCTCTCGCTGATCTTCATCTAGAGGGGCTTGTTTTTTATATATATTCGCACTTGACAATTTATATTGCGGGTATATACCTACATCATGACACAAAAACCATGTCTTTGCACATCTTTGCGTGAAGCAGCACTCGCATTAACCGAATTGTATGATCGAGCCATAGAACCTTCTGGGCTCAAAATAACAATGTTCCGCCTATTGAGGCGGCTCAAAAATGCAGGTCCATCGACCATTAGTGAATTTGCAGCAATCGTTAATCTGGACAGAAGCACTCTAGGACGTAATTTAAAAGTATTAGAGAGAGACGGCTTAGTCACTCTAAACTGCGGTAAAGATGAAAGGTCAAAAGTTATTCATCTGACTAAGAAAGCAGAAAAAGCCATAGATACCGCAACTCCCTATTGGGAAGAAACGCAAAAGCAAATCCGTGAAATCTTGGATGAAGAAACGGAAAAACGCCTCAACCAACTCAGTGAATTTAACAAACTTTCTAAAGACCAATCTAAATAAATACGGCTTATTTCAACACGAATTTTAAAGGTAAAGACCGTGAATAACTCGCCTAGTCAGTTATCAACACCAAACAATGAATACTCATCCAAGTGGGGGGCAGCACTCATTGCGCTCGTCTGCGGTTCTATAATTATTCTATTCTCTCTTGGTATTCGCCATGGTTTTGGGCTGTTTTTAAAACCTGTGAGCGCCGAAATGCAATGGCCAGTCGAAACCTTTGCTTTTGCCATAGCCCTACAAAACCTAATTTGGGGCATTACACAGCCCTTTACAGGGCTTTTATCTGATAAATATGGCTCACCAATCATAGTTACAACAGGAGCGCTTCTCTATGCAGCTGGCCTTTGGGTCATGGCTGACATAACCACTGTCACATCCTATGTTATTCAAGCAGCCACGGTTCTGGGCTTCAGTGCGGAACAACTAAACGCAAATTTTGATGGAATAGCCCAAACCTGTTTCATATTAGGAGCTGGTATCTTCATTGGAGTTGGACTATCTGGCACAACATTCCCCGTCATCTTTGGAACAATCAGCCGCTTGGTCAAACCAGAACAAAGGTCTCTTGCCATGGGCGTTGCAATGTCTGTTGGCTCCTTTGGCCAATTCATCATGCTGCCCATCAGCCTCGGTCTCCTAACTTGGTTAGATTGGCACGGTGCTCTAATTGCCCTTTCACTAATGGCACTCATCATGTTTCCCTTAGCCTTTGGATTAAAAGAACCCAATCTAAAGAAAACAGATCCAAAAGTGTTAAGCATTAGCCCTTATGAAGCCATAAAAGAAGCTCTATCCATGCGCGATTTCTGGTTGCTCTCTTTAGGTTTTTTCGCATGTGGATTTCAAGTCGTTTTCATCAGTGTGCATTTACCCCTCTATCTATCCGATAGAAACCTGGATGCCTCTGTCGCCACAACCGTGCTTGCATTAATCGGATTGATAAACATCATAGGAACTTACTATGCCGGCCTCTGGGGCGGCAGACAGCGCAAACCAATGCTACTTTCCTGGCTTTATCTCCTGAGAGGGCTGGTTATAGCTGCCTTTATATTATTGCCAATTTCAACCTATACCGCCTACGCATTTGGCTTGCTTATGGGACTATTCTGGCTCTCAACAGTACCGTTAACTAACGGCACTGTTGCCTCTGTCTGGGGTGTAAAACATATGTCGATGTTAGGCGGCGTGGTCTTCTTCTGGCACCAACTTGGCTCATTCATAGGCGGTTGGTTAGGCGGCTACGTTTATGACAAAACCGGAAACTATGATATAGTTTGGTATTTGGCCATTGGCTTTAGCCTTCTCTCAGCTTTATTAAACTGGCCAATCACTGAAACACCGGTCGCCGAGAGAGAAAAACGAGCAACTATATGACACTCTCAATACCTATAAAAGTGGCGGTACTGATACTCGCTCTCATTGTTGCAAGCGCAATCGTCAGCCTGTATCAAACGCCAGCCATGTCATATTTATTAGAAGAATTCCGCATCTGCTAGAGTGCCTTACGTTTTAATGAATTCCTAAAGGGCAGCATTTTTTCTATTCCTTACGAAAAAGGGAATACTGCCCTTTAGGAGCACCTACATGACGCCAGTCGCGTCCGGTGCATAAGATCAGTCCGAATGGAGCGAAACGAGTACGAATAAACTGATCGTAAAAAATCAGCCCGCACGGAGCAGCATGGTTTAGATACTAAGAACCCTAAAGCGCCAATAAAATGCAAGTACAGATAAGCTGATCGCCAAAATACGCCGCCCTTTCGGAAAGCCACCGCTTTAGTACTGTGGATGTTGTCCCCGGTTGCATGTGGACAATCTAAGGTGGACTAAAAAGAATGGGCATCTGAAGCATAACAAAAGAGCCGTGAGACAAAAAAAAGCCCATCCTGAAATTTCAGGACGGGCTTTTTAAAATTTATAAGTCTTTAAAGTGTAGCTTTAAGCTGCAACTTCAGCTTCATCATCTTTTGTGAAGTCTGCTGTTGGGCCAGAATCTTGGCCACGTGCTGTTTCATCACGATCAACAAGCTCAATAACCGCAACAGGTGCACTATCACCATAACGATAGCCAGCTTTAAGAACGCGTGTATAACCACCATTACGATCTTTATAACGCTCAGCCAATACATCAAAAAGCTTCTTTGCCATAGCTTCATCACGAAGACGTGCAGCAGCCAGACGACGTGAATGAAGATTACCTCTTTTACCAAGGGTAACAAGGCGATCCATAACACGCTTTAGCTCTTTAGCTTTTGGCAATGTTGTAATAATTTGCTCGTGCTTAATAAGCGCTGAAGCCATATTGGCAAACATAGCTTTCTTATGACTAGACGTCTTATTTAACTTCCGCCCCTTCATACCATGGCGCATGGGTGTTCTCCTAACCTAACCAAATATCTTTATGATAATGGCGACTTAAACTTAATAATGATCTTCAAAGCGTTTAGCGAGTTCTTCAATATTCTCAGGTGGCCAGTTCGGTACTTCCATACCCAAGTGCAGCCCCATACCAGCTAAAACTTCTTTAATTTCGTTCAAGGACTTACGTCCAAAATTCGGTGTACGTAACATCTCAGCTTCGGTTTTCTGAATAAGATCACCAATATAAACAATGTTATCGTTCTTCAGGCAATTTGCAGAGCGAACAGAAAGCTCAAGCTCATCAACCTTCTTCAGAAGAGCAGCGTTGAACTCAAGTTCAGGTTGCTTCTCTTCAACAACTTCTTTTTGTGGCTCTTCAAAGTTCACAAAAATGCTAAGCTGATCTTGAAGAATACGAGCAGCAAGTGCAATTGCATCTTCAGGAACAATAGAACCATCCGTATGGATGTCCAAAATCAATTTATCATAGTCGAGAATTTGACCTTCACGAGTATTCTCAACTTTATAAGAAACCTTACGAACCGGGCTGTAAAGCGCATCAACAGGAATAAGACCAATCGGCGCATCTTCAGGACGGTTACGATCAGCAGGCACATAACCTTTACCAGTGTCAGCGGTAAATTCCATATGAATAGACGCGCCATCGTCAAGGTTACAAATAACATGCTCAGGGTTCAAAACTTCAATTTCAGAACCAGTTTCAATATCGCCAGCACGAACAACACCAGGGCCAGTTTTCTGAAGCACCATACGTTTTGTGCCTTCAGAGTGTGCTTTAAGAGCAATCTCTTTAATGTTCAAAACAATGTTCGTCACATCTTCACGAACACCGGTGATTGAAGAGAACTCATGCAACACACTATCAATGTGAACAGAAGTAATCGCAGCACCGCGCAATGAAGAAAGTAAAACACGGCGAATAGCGTTGCCAAGTGTCATACCAAAACCGCGCTCTAGCGGCTCAGCAACTGCAGTTGCGTGCCGTTTAGGGTCACGACCACCCTGAATATCTAACTTACCTGGTTTAATAAGTTCTTGCCAATTTTTCTGGATCACGTTTCGTCACCTTTATTCGCAAAATGGGTATTCGCAAAACAGTCTAAACCGTTTAATGCTTTTTATCCTCAAAACAAGGACACCCTCAGTTATCTTAAGACCAATTAAACAGCTGTTACTAACAACTGCTTAAAAGATTATTTTCACCAAACTTGACAACAAAGCCAAAACTAAAGTGAAAGTTCAATCCCGCACTAAATTATACGCGGCGACGCTTACGAGGGCGACAACCATTATGAGGAATTGGAGTTACGTCACGAATTGTTGTAACCTGAAAACCAATTGATTGAAGCGCACGTAGTGCAGATTCGCGGCCCGAACCTGGTCCAGTCACTTCAACTTCAAGAGTTTTCATGCCATGCACTTGAGCTTTCTTACCAGCATCTTCAGCAGCCAATTGAGCAGCATAAGGTGTCGATTTACGAGACCCCTTAAAACCCATCATTCCAGCAGAACTCCAGGAAATTGCATTTCCTTGTGCATCCGTAATTGTAATTTTCGTGTTATTAAAACTTGCGCTAACATGAGCAACACCAGATGTGATGTTTTTCTTCTCGCGCTTGCGAGTACGTGCTCTCTCTTGTGCCATTTACTTCGTCTTTCAAATAATCATCTTGCATATATTACCAAAAGCTAACCAGCTTAAAAAAGGTAACCAGCGAATAATGAGATTCTTAAATTACTTCTTCTTACCAGCAATTGCTTTAGCTGGACCCTTACGGGTACGGGCGTTTGTGTGCGTACGTTGACCACGAACAGGTAAACCACGACGATGACGCAGTCCACGATAGCTGCCAAGATCCATCAGGCGCTTAATATTCATAGAAACTTCACGGCGCAAATCACCTTCAACCATATAGTCACGGTCAATCGTTTCACGAATTTGGATAACTTCCGCGTCAGACAATTCATTCACGCGACGTTCCATTGGAATTTTAACTTCTTCACAAATTTCACGAGCGAACTTATCACCGATTCCGTGAATGTATGTTAGCGCAATCACAACGCGCTTATTAGTCGGTATATTGACACCTGCGATACGAGCCACAGTATTCTCCTTGAATAGAGGCCTGAAATCACTTCAGTCCCCCTTAGTTTCACTTAAAACTTCATTTTATCAGTTTTGCTAAATGATCACTCACTTAAGATAAGCAGTGACACCAAGCGGCCTAACAAAAGCCTTCTATTTGTTCCCTCCCCCTTCATAAGTTTAAGAAAGGGCAAGGATACTGATTTAATAGCCTTTAATAGCTTAAAAACCAGCGTTCTAACCTCCACAACAGCAAAAGTCCGCGTTGTAGAACCTAGCAAACAGAAAGCACTTAAGGGCACTTTCTGACAGAATCACTAATTCTTGCGTGAAAAAGAGTTTTTGTAAGGGTTTAACTCGTTTTCGTCAAGCCCCTACGCTCTTTCAAGCAAAAAAACTTAAGTAACCGTTAAGAACGATTAGCTAAAGCACAATCCGACCGGAGTATAAAAAAGGGGCGGAAAATTGTGCGTAAATTTAAATCTAGAGCATTCAATCCATTCAATTCGAAAAGATTATGCACTAGCTAAAATAGTCTCAATCTGGTTTGTCACTTCAGACATGTCAGCCATGCCATCAATTGAAGCCAAGTTATCTTTTGCAAAATAATAACCAATCAACGGCGATGTCTCTTTGTAATAAGATAACAATCTAGTCCGCAGAGTTTCTTCATTGTCATCAGCGCGGCGCTTAAAGTTTGAGCTGCCGCAATTGTCACACTTGCCTTCTTCTTTAGGAGTGCGGAATGTATCATGGTATCCTTCACCACAATCACCACAAGTAAAGCGGCCAGTAATCCGCTCAACAAGCTTCTCATCATCAACGCGCATTTCAATAACAGCATTTAAGCTCTTATTCTTAGAAGCAAGTAGGTCTTCTAATGCTGCAGCTTGTGGTAATGTCCGTGGAAAGCCATCAAGAATGAAGCCGTTTTGACAATCAGGCTCATCAATTCGGTCCGAGATAATACCAATAACAATCTCATCAGAAACCAGGCCGCCCGCTTCCATCACGGCTTTCGCTTTAAGTCCAACTTCAGAACCAGCTGCAACAGCTGCACGAAGCATATCACCAGTAGACAATTGAACAAGACCACGTGAATTTTCAATAAGACGAGCTTGAGTACCTTTACCTGCCCCAGGAGGGCCTAATAATATTATATTCATTTTCTTCGACTTCCCCGCAATTTAGACTTTTTAATCAGCCCCTCATATTGGTGCGCCAAAAGATGACTTTGCACTTGTGAGACTGTGTCCATTGTCACGCTCACTACAATGAGAAGTGAAGTGCCACCAAGTGCAAATGAAACCGCTGTGTAAGACTGAAGATATTCAGGTAGCACACAAACTAGGGCTAAGTAAATTGCACCTACGACCGTAATTCGAGTTAAAACATAATCGATATATTCTGCTGTTTTCGAACCAGGACGAATTCCAGGAACAAAACCACCATATTTTTTCAAATTGTCAGCTGTTTCTTCCGGGTTAAACACAATCGCGGTGTAGAAGAAAGCAAAGAAAATAATAAGTGCCACATAGATCGCAAGGTAAAGCGGCTGGCCACGACCAAGCATCGCTGTAATCGTTGAGAACCATTCAGAGCTTCCACTCGTCCCAAAGGCTGCAAAAGTCGCTGGCAAAAGAAGTAAGCTAGATGCGAAAATCGGTGGAATAACACCAGCAGTATTTAGCTTCAACGGCAAGTGTGAGTTATCACCTTGGGCCATACGGTTACCCATTTGGCGTTTTGGATATTGAACCAGTAACCGGCGCTGAGCTCGTTCCATAAATACAATCACAGCGATAATAGCAACAATACCAACTAAGAGAAGGATAAGAACAGGAACAGAAAGCGTACCACGGCGAGATAGTTCAAAAGCACTTGCAAGCGCACCAGGCAATTCAGCAACAATACCCGCAAAGATAATCAATGAAATACCATTACCAATACCACGAGCTGTGATTTGTTCACCAAGCCACATCAAGAATACAGTACCACCAACCAACGTAATCACGGTCGAGGCTCTAAAGAACAATCCTGGATCAAGCACAACATTATTGGTAGACCCTTCTAAGCCAACAGCAATGCCATACGCCTGAATAGTCGCCAAAATAACAGTACCATACCGTGTATATTGGTTAATTTGCTTGCGGCCTTGCTCGCCTTCTTTCTTTAATTGCTCAAGATGTGGCGAAACCGTTGTCAGAAGCTGAATAATAATAGAGGCAGAGATATAAGGCATGATGTTCAGCGCAAAAATCGCCATACGCGAAATCGCACCACCAGCGAATAAATTCAACTGATCAAGAATAGTGCCGCCAGTTGTCCCATTTCCTTGGAAAACATTACGCAACTGATCAAGATCAATACCAGGAATAGGAATATAGGTTCCAAGGCGATACACCAACAAAGCGCCTAACGTGAACCAAATTCGTTTCTTAAGTTCTTCTGCTTTACCAATGGCAGAAAAATTTAAATTAGCGGCTAACTGTTCGGCAGCTGAAACCATTATTTTAATCCCTATAAGTCAATTTGTCTTGTATCTCTAATAAACCAATATGGGTCTTTATCACTTTTTATAAAGGCCCCTATTTTTAAGGCCTCTAAGTCCAATAAAGACTTAAGCCATAAAAACTCAGTTAGCTAAAAAATCAAAGACGAATTAACGAATGATTCTATTCAACTTCTAACTTATTTTTTTTCTTCTACAGCTGGCTTAGCTTCAAGAATTTCTACTGAACCACCAGCTTTTTCAATCGCAGCAATTGCAGATTTAGACGCACCAGCCGCTTTAATAACCAGCTTAGCTTTTAGTTCACCATCACCAAGAATGCGAACACCGTCTAAAACACGGCGAACAATGCCAGCTTCAACAAGAGCTTCAACAGTAATTGTATCACTTGTCGAAAGCTTCTTCTCATCAATCGCTTTTTGCAAACGACCAATATTCACTTCATTGAAGTTTTTAGCAAAGATGTTATTAAACCCGCGCTTCGGAAGACGGCGGTGAATAGGCTGTTGACCACCCTCAAAACCTTTAATCGCAACACCAGAACGTGATTTTTGTCCCTTTACACCACGCCCACCGGTTTTACCCTTACCAGAACCAATACCACGACCAACGCGCTTGCGCTCTTTAGTGGCTCCTGGATTATCTCTTAATTCATTTAAGCGCATGAAAGATACCCTTTATGCTTTCTCTTTTTAAATGCGCCTTCAGGTTGCTCACAAGCAACCGGCGCTGATTAATGCGCCTTCAAATGCCTTTGGAGCATCCGGCGCGTTTTAGTTGCGTCTTCAGGTTGCCTACAAGCAACCGGCGCGTTCAAAATTAATACCGCTGACTTTCACTAAGGAAAGCCAACTGATAAAGGCCTGCAAGCAGGCTTAGTCTTCAACAACAGTAACCAAATGAGCCACACTATCGATCATACCACGTACTGAAGGTGTATCTTCTAAAGTGCGTTTTTGATGCATCTTCGTAAGGCCAAGACCAGTCAAAGTAGCACGCTGTTTTTCATTTTGGCGAATACGGCTGCCTGTTTGCTCAACCGTAATTGTTTTTCCAGATTTAGCCATCTCAACAAAATTCCTAAATTAAACGTCAGCTTGCAATTGATTATCACCAGCACCATCACGGCGACGAGCAACAATATCACTCACCTTTTTGCCGCGCCGTGCTGCAACACCGCGAGGGCTGTCTTCAGCTTTCAAAGCATCAAATGTTGCCCGAACCATGTTGTATGGGTTTGAGCTACCTTGAGATTTAGCAACAACGTCTTGCACACCAAGAGTTTCAAAAACCGCACGCATCGGACCACCAGCAATGATACCAGTACCAGGAGGCGCTGCACGAAGTAAAACTTTACCAGCACCGTGGCGACCTTTAACATCATGATGCAAAGTTCTGCCTTCACGTAGCGGAACTTTAATCAGTTGACGCTTAGCTTGTTCAGTCGCTTTACGGATCGCTTCAGGTACTTCACGAGCTTTACCGTGACCAAACCCAACGCGGCCCTTCTGGTCTCCAACAACAACAAGTGCTGCAAAACCAAAACGACGACCGCCTTTTACAACTTTAGCGACGCGATTGATGTGAACGAGTTTGTCAACAAACTCACTGTCTTTTTCTTCCCGGTCTTTTGGGTTACGTGCCACGTGTTAAGTCCTCTCAAAAAACAAAAACCAAAGGCTTCAAAAAATCAAAGAAGCCTTGTTTTTAAATATTAAAACTTCAAGCCTTTTTCACGCGCAGCGTCCGCCAGGGCCTTAACTCGACCATGATAGATGTAGCCACCGCGATCGAAAACAACTTCTTCGATACCAGCTTCTTTGCCGCGCTCAGCAATAATGCTTCCAATTTCTTCAGCAGCTTCGATATTGCCGCCTTTTTTAATTTTATCACGAAGTCCCTTTTCAATGCTTGACGCAGAAACTAGGGTCTTGCCTGATTTATCGCAAATAATTTGCGCATAGATATGTTGCGAAGAGCGATGAACTGATAGTCTAGGCCGCCCGTTCGAGACGCGTGCTAAAGTGCGGCGCACTCTTGCTTTACGACGTTCAAATGTAGATTTTGCAGAGCTCATGAGCTTATCTCTTACTTCTTCTTACCTTCTTTGCGGAAGATATATTCATCTTTATATTTGATGCCTTTGCCTTTGTAAGGCTCTGGCGGACGATAGCTGCGAATTTCCGCCGCTACCTGACCAACAACTTGCTTTTCAATACCAGAAACAACAATTTCAGTGTTAGATGGACATTCAATTTTGATGCCCTCTGGTAAATCATAATTTACATCGTGGCTAAGACCAAGTTGCAGTGAAAGACTTTTGCCTTTCATCGCGGCCCGATAACCAACACCATTGATTTCGAGTTCTTTTTTATACCCTTCAGAAACACCAACAAGGATGTTTTGAATCAATGTACGTGACATACCCCACATGGAGCGTGCGCGTTTGGTTTCCCCAACAGGTGAAACCTCAACACTACCATCAGTCATCTGGGCGGTAACATCGTCAACCAAAGTAATTGAAAGCTCACCCTTGGAGCCTTTTGCTTTGACTGTTTGGCCGTCAATCTTGACTTCCACACCAGACGGGACCGCAATTGGTTTCTTCCCGATTCTTGACATGGGCTTACCCTTCCTTCTTCAGCAACGCAATTAAAATACGTTGCACAAAATTTCACCGCCAACATTTGCTTCACGAGCATCCGCATCTGACATAACACCCTTAGGAGTTGAAAGAATAGCGACGCCAAGGCCGTTAGCAACCATCGGAACATTCTTAACCGCTGAATAAACACGGCGACCTGGTGTAGATACCCGGCTAATATTGCGGATAACAGGATCACCATTGTGATATTTCAGTTCAATTTCAATTTCTGACTTTCCATTGCCATAATCGATTTGCGCGTATCCGCGGATAAATCCTTCTTTTTGAAGAACATCCAAAACGCGTGCACGTAGCTTGGAAGCCGGTGTTGCAACTTTGCTTTTGTTGCGCATTTGAGCATTTCTAATTCGGGTCAGCATATCCCCGAGTGGATCTGTCATTGTCATGAACAGGTCTCTCCTTACCAGCTTGACTTTACCATTCCAGGAATAAGACCTTGATTGGTCAATTCCCGTAGCGCGATGCGCGATAGTTTAAGCTTTCTATAAAAGCCGCGTGGGCGGCCAGTTAATTGACAACGGTTGCGCATCCGGTTTGGACTTGAATTGCGCGGCAACTCAGCCAGCTTCAATTGCGCTTTAAAACGCTCTTCAGCTGGTAAACTTTTATCTCTAGCAATTTCTTTTAAACGAGCACGTTTAGAAGCATTTGCCTTCACAAGGCGCTTGCGTTTCACATCACGCTCGATCATTGATCTTTTTGCCATTTATTCCTCCGTTTGTTCCTCATATTATGAGAACAGTTAGTCTCTAAAGTTTGAGATTATTTGTCCTCAGGGAACGGGAAATTAAAACCTTTTAACAGCGCCCGTGCCTCATCATCCGTTGGTGCTGAGGTGCAGACGATAACATCCATGCCCCAAATTTGATCAACTTTATCGTAGTCAATCTCTGGGAAAATAATATGTTCTTTGATGCCCATCGCATAGTTACCACGACCATCAAAACTCTTAGGGTTAAGTCCTCTAAAGTCTTTCACGCGTGGCAGAGCAATTGTGATCAGACGATCAAGAAATTCATACATACGAGCACTGCGCAAAGTTACTTTGGCACCAAGTGCCATTTCTTCGCGAACTTTAAAACCAGCAATAGATTTGCGTGCTTTAGTAAATACAGGTTTTTGACCAGCAATTAGCGTCAGATCATCATAAGCTGATTGCACTTTTTTACGATCATTAACCGCTTCACCAACACCCATATTGAGAACAACCTTCTCAATCTTAGGAATTTGCATCTGGTTCTTATATTCAAATTTCTTCAACATTTCGTCACGAATGACTTTGTTGTATTGAGCCTTTAAGCGTGGCTCATAATCTGTAGCCTCAGCCATCGATAACTTCTCCTGAACGCTTCGCAAAGCGGACTTTGCGGCCATCATCTAATGTTTTATAACCAACACGAGTTGGGCTACCATCTTTAGGGTCTTCCAAAGACAGATTAGAAACATGAATAGACGCTTCTTTTGAAATAATGCCACCTTCATCAGATGCGGTTTGTTTCTGATGGCGCTTAATCATATTAACGCCGTTCACAATAACACGTTCATCTTTTGGAAGAACTTTGAGCACTTCGCCTTTCTTGCCTTTGTCTTTACCAGCAAGAACAACTACACGATCGCCCTTTTTAATTTTTAATTTAGCCATTTTTAAAGGACCCTTTTCCTAAAGCACTTCAGGAGCTAACGAAACAATCTTCATTTGGTTCTTAGCGCGAAGTTCACGGGTAACAGGACCAAAAATACGTGTGCCAACAGGCTCACCTGATTGATTGATTAATACAGCAGCATTACGATCAAAACGAATAAGGCTACCATCTTGACGGCGGACACCTTTAGCAGTGCGCACAATAACAGCCTTCATCACTTGGCCTTTTTTAACACGGCCGCGTGGAATGGCTTCCTTCACACTAACAACAATAGTGTCACCGATTGATGCATATTTGCGCTTAGAGCCACCAAGCACTTTGATGCACTGAACACGGCGGGCGCCAGAATTATCCGCCACATCCAAATTAGATTGCATCTGTATCATTTTAACTATCCTCTTTCGGTCTCTGTAGAATTCGCAACAACCAATTCTGACCGTTTGTTTTGACTTATCTGAGAGCAGCAACTGCCCTATCAATCAAATCTTTTAATTCTTTTCGTGAATTACTCAGCGTTAATAACAGTCCAACGCTTATTTTTAGAAATTGGAACACATTCTTCAATACGAACCATATCTCCAGTTTTGTACTGATTAGTTTCATCATGTGCGTGATACTTCTTAGAACGACGCACAACCTTTTTATAAAGAGGGTGAGTAAACCGGCGCTCAACTTTAACAACAACTGTTTTATCAGTTTTGTCGCTAACCACTTCACCTTGCAATATTCGTTTTGGCATAGTTTAAATTCCTCAAACTCAAGCTAATCTTGGCGCTCTTAAGCACTAGCCGCTTGTTTTTCCCGTAATACGGTTTTAATCCGTGCAATTTCGCGGCGCACATGGCGAACACGAGCTGTGTTTTCCATTTGGCCAGTCGCAGCCTGGAAGCGCAGATTGAATTGCTCTTTTTTTAACTTCACCAGCTCATCATCAAGTTGGTCTGGTGTTTTATCTCTAAGATCACTCGCCTTCATGGCTAAAAACCCTTCAAATCCTAACATAAATTCTACTTTTCTAAGCCTTAGTTACCTAGACGCTTAACAATGCGCGTCTTGATCGGGAGCTTAGCTGCCGCAAGCGAAAGAGCTTCACGGGCGGTGTCATCATCAACACCATCAATTTCAAACATGATACGACCAGGTGCTACACGAGCGGCCCAATATTCAACTGAACCTTTACCCTTACCCATACGAACCTCAGTAGGTTTCTTAGAAACAGGTAGATCTGGAAAAATTCTAATCCATACACGGCCAGCACGTTTCATTTGACGGGTCATTGCACGGCGAGCCGCTTCAATTTGACGAGCCGTCACACGCTCAGCTTCCAAAGCTTTTAAACCATAGGAACCAAAATTCAAAGCAGTGCCACCTTTAGCTACGCCTTTAATCTTACCCTTATGAGCCTTGCGGAATTTTGTCCGTTTTGGTTGCAACATAATCTTGTTCCTTTAATTCGCTTGGCGCTTCGGGCCAGACTTCGAACCAGGTTTCGGTCCATTATTTCTAGGACGACCACCTTCTTGCGCTTCAATAGAGCGACGTTCTTGAGCCATTGGATCATGTTCCATGATCTCGCCCTTAAAGATCCAAACCTTAATACCAATGATACCGTAAGCTGTAACACCTTTAGCAGTACCGTAATCAATATTAGCGCGAAGTGTATGTAGTGGCACACGGCCCTCACGATACCATTCCATCCGCGCAATCTCAGCACCGCCAAGACGACCAGCACAGTTAATACGAATACCTTCCGCACCAAGACGCATAGCTGATTGAACAGAACGCTTCATAGCACGGCGGAAAGCAACACGGCGCTCTAATTGTTGAGCAATGCCTTCAGCTACTAAGTTCGCATCAATTTCAGGCTTTCTAACTTCAACAATGTTCAAATGAACTTCGCTGTCAGTATATTTTTTCAAAGCACCTTTAAGCTTCTCAATATCAGAGCCTTTTTTACCAATCAAAATACCAGGACGTGCACTATGGACTGTCACACGGCATTTCTTATGAGGACGCTCAATAACAACTTTTGAAATACCAGCTTGGCGACGATATTTTAAAATGTGTTCCCGAATTTTAAAATCTTCCAGAAGAAGATCACCATATTCGCCTTTAGTCGCGTACCAGCGGCTATCCCAAGTTCTATTGATACCAAGGCGCATGCCTACTGGATTAATCTTCTGACCCATTATGCGGTCTCCTCAACTTCGCGGACCACAACGGTCAGACGTGAAAAAGGTTTTAGAATTTTACCAACACGGCCACGTGCTCTTGGTTGCCAGCGCTTAAGCACCAGGCCTTTACCAACAAACGCTTCAGAAACAACAAGACTATCAACATCAAGTCCATGATTGTTTTCAGCATTAGCAATTGCTGATTCAAGAGTTTTCTTCACGTCTTTTGCAATGCGTTTTCTAGAAAAAGTAAGATCAGCTAAAGCTTTTTCTACTTTTTTCCCGCGAATAGACGTCGCAACCAAATTCAGCTTTTGAGGACTGATACGAATATTACGTGTAACAGCCTGGGCCTCATTATCGGCTAGACGGCGTTCTTGTTTTGCCTTACCCATTTGAGTTACTTCCTCTTAGCTTTCTTATCCGCAGTGTGGCCATAGTAAGTGCGAGTTGGTGAAAACTCACCAAACTTGTGACCAACCATGTCTTCTGAAACCAATACAGGGATGTGCTTTTTGCCGTTATAAACACCAAAAGTTAATCCCACAAACTGTGGTAAAATTGTTGAACGACGTGACCAAATCTTAATCACATCTTTACGAGTAGAACCCTGTGCTGCTTCCGCCTTCTTGAGGAGGTAACGATCGACAAATGGGCCTTTCCAAGATGAACGTGCCATCAAGCTCTCCTATCTTTTCTTCTTCATGTGGCGGCTACGAACAATAAACTTATCCGTAGAAGCATTTGAACGAGTGCGCTTACCCTTAGTTGGCTTACCCCAAGGTGATACAGGATGACGGCCACCAGATGTACGACCTTCACCACCACCGTGTGGGTGATCAACCGGGTTCATAGCAACACCGCGAACTTGTGGGCGTTTACCAACCCAGCGTTTACGACCCGCTTTACCAAGCTTCGTGTTTGAATTATCCGGGTTTGAAACAGCACCAACAGTTGCAATACAATCTGCGTGGATCATGCGAGTTTCACCAGATGATAGCTTCATAATAGCATAACCACTGTCGCGGCCAGCTAATTGAGCATATGTACCAGCTGAGCGAGCAATTTGTCCGCCCTTACCGATTTTCATCTCAACATTATGAACAATAGTTCCGATTGGCATATTGCGAAGAGGCATTGCATTACCAGGCTTCACATCAACCTTCTCGCCTGCAATCACTTTGTCGCCAGCTGCAAGTCTTTGCGGCGCCAAAATATAAGCAACTTCACCATCTTCATATTTGATCAATGCAATATAAGCTGTCCGGTTAGGATCATACTCAATACGCTGAACTTCAGCTTGCATATCACGCTTCAGACGTTTGAAATCGACCATGCGATAGCTACGTTTATGTCCACCACCACGACGACGCGCTGTGATACGGCCCGCATTGTTACGGCCACCATTTTTTGTCAAACCCTCAGTGAGAGTTTTAACTGGCTTGCCTTTCCAAAGGTCGGAACGGTCTACTAAAACTAGACTACGCTGCCCTGGAGTGATTGGCTTATACGTTTTAAGTGCCATCTCGTGTCCTCTTAAAGCCCTTTTAACTTAAAGTTTTAAAACTTAAAGTCCTGTTGCCACATCAATTGTGTGACCTTCTTCTAATGTTACGACAGCTAATTTTCTGTCGTTTTGCTTACCTTTAATACCTTTAAACCGCTTGACCTTGCCTTTACGGTTCAATGTATTAACAGCCTTAACTTTCACGTTAAACAAACCCTCAATGGCCTCTTTAATCGCAGGTTTAGTAGCTGTATCAGCAACCTTGAAAACAACCTGATTGTGCTCACTGGCACCAGTTGATTTTTCAGTGATTACTGGAGCGACGATTACGTCATATAATTCTGCTTGTCTCATTTAAAACGAGCCTCCAAAGCTTCGACGGCAGCTTTAGTCAAAACAAGCTTATCGCGACGAAGAATGTCATAAACATTGATGCCCTGAACTGGAAGCACATCAACTTCAGGAATGTTGCTTGCAGCACGACCAAAACTTTCATTCACTTCCGCACCATCAACAACCAAAGCTTTATTAAGTCCAAGCTTTGCAAATTGTGCAATCAAGCTTTTTGTTTTGCCATCAGCAGAGCTTGTGTCTTCAATAACAATCAACTCATCAGCTTTCGCTTTTGCTGAAAGAGCATGACGTAGACCAAGAGCTCTAAATTTCTTTGTTAAATCATGCGCGTGACTACGTGGTGTTGGACCAAAAGATTTCGCACCACCGCGAAAGATATTAACTTTTTTATTGCCGTGACGTGCGCCGCCAGAACCTTTTTGCTTAACAAATTTCTTTGTTGTACCACGTACATCAGAACGACCTAATGTAGCATGTGTTCCAGCTTGGCGTTTTGCCAATTGATAACGTACACAGCGATGCAAAATGTCTGCGCGTGGATCAAGACCAAAGATCTTTTCATCTAAATCAACAGAGCCAACAGACTTGTCATCAAGAGTTTTAATATCAAGTTTCATGACTTACGCTTCCTTCTCTTCTGAAGCCAAAGCCTCGTCAGATTTCGCTTCTTGAGCTGAACCACCAGCTGGAGCTTTAAAGCTACCAGGTGTGGGAACACCTTCAGGAAGAGCTTTCTTCACTGCATCATTAACAAGAACCCATCCGCCTTTAGAGCCAGGAACTGCGCCTTTGACCATCAATAGGCCGCGCTCAGAATCAACTTTAACGATTTTAAGGTTCTGAGTAGTCACCTGAGTAGAACCCATGTGACCTGCCATTTTCTTACCTTTAAAAACTTTACCAGGATCCTGACACTGACCAGTTGAACCGTGAGATCTGTGAGAAATCGAAACACCGTGAGTAGCTCTAAGGCCACCAAAGTTGTGACGCTTCATCGCACCAGCAAAACCTTTACCAATAGAAGTACCGGTAATGTCTACATACTGATCAGCTAAAAAGTGATCCGCTGTAAGTTCACTACCAACTTCAATAAGGTTTTCAGGGCTCACCCGAAATTCAACCAAACGATGTTTTGGCTCAACCTTAGCAACTGCAAAATGTCCGCGTTGAGCGCTAGTAGTGTTTTTCACTTTTGCTCTGCCGCTACCAATTTGTAGTGCACAATATCCGTTTTTGTCTTCTGTTCGCTGGGCGACAACTTGACAACTATCAAGTTTCAAAACAGTCACAGGAATATGATCGCCTGCTTCTGTAAATACCCTGGTCATTCCGACCTTTTGCGCTATGACACCTGACCGCATTGGTCCCGTCCTTAAGTTCTAAATCTACATTTTATTGCGTATTCAAATTCAACAATCATTGAATTTCAGGAATACGCTTTCTTGTGCGAATTCTTTATAAAAGATCTTTCGATCCTTTTAGAACACGCGCTAAAGCTTAATTTCAACATCCACGCCAGCGGCGAGATCTAGCTTCATCAATGCATCCACTGTTTGCGGCGTTGGATCAACAATGTCGATCAGACGCTTATGTGTACGCATTTCAAATTGCTCACGTGATTTCTTATTAACGTGCGGCGAGCGATTGACCGTGTATTTCTCAATCCGCGTCGGTAAGGGTATCGGTCCACGAACATCAGCGCCTGTACGCTTTGCAGTATTCACGATCTCCTTTGTCGACACATCGAGGATACGATGATCGAAAGCCTTGAGACGTATTCTAATATTTTGGCTTTGCATCGAAGCACACCTTAAAGAATGAAAGCGGCGTCCCCACATTAGAGTGCGAAGACGCCGAAATTACAATTAAACGTTATTCAATGATTGAAGCGACAACGCCTGAACCAACAGTCCGGCCACCTTCACGGATAGCGAAACGTAGTTTCTCTTCCATGGCGATTGGCACGATAAGCTCAACGTTAATCTCAACATTATCACCAGGCATCACCATTTCAGTACCCTCAGGTAATGTCACAACACCAGTCACGTCAGTTGTACGGAAGTAGAACTGTGGACGATAGTTTGTGAAGAATGGTGTGTGGCGGCCACCTTCATCTTTAGTCAAGATGTAAGCTTCTGCCTTAAATTTTGTGTGTGGGTTGATTGAACCAGGAGCACAAAGTACCTGACCGCGCTCAACTTCCTCACGTTTTGTACCACGAAGGAGAACACCAACGTTATCGCCAGCTTCACCTTGGTCAAGAAGTTTACGGAACATCTCAACACCAGTACATGTAGTTACTTGAGTATCTTTAATACCCATGATTTCAATTTCGTCACCAACATGGATGATACCACGTTCAACACGGCCTGTTACAACTGTACCACGACCAGAAATTGAGAACACGTCTTCAATTGGCATTAGGAACGGTTGATCTTTTGGACGATCAGGTGTTGGGATATGCTCATCAACAGCTGCCATCAGTTCAAGAATAGCTTCTTTACCAATTTTTTCGTCTTTACCTTCAATCGCAGCCAGTGCTGAACCTTTAACGATTGGAATTTCGTCACCATCAAAACCGTATTCTGATAGTAGCTCACGAATTTCCATTTCAACAAGCTCAAGAAGCTCTTCATCGTCAACTTGATCAACTTTGTTCATGAAAACAACAAGCGCTGGAACACCAACTTGGCGTGCAAGTAGAATGTGTTCACGTGTCTGAGGCATAGGTCCGTCAGCAGCGTTCACAACAAGGATACCACCATCCATCTGAGCAGCGCCAGTGATCATGTTCTTCACATAGTCAGCGTGACCTGGGCAGTCAACGTGAGCATAGTGACGGTTATCAGTTTCATACTCAACGTGAGCCGTTGAAATTGTAATACCACGTTCACGCTCTTCAGGAGCATTATCGATATCTGCGTAGCTTTTAGCTTCGCCGCCCTGAGCTTCAGCAAGGATCATAGTAATCGCAGCTGTAAGTGTTGTTTTACCATGGTCAACGTGACCGATGGTTCCGATATTCACGTGAGGTTTATTACGCTCAAATTTTTCCTTGGCCATCTTGGCTCTCCATCTTTCAGTCTACTGTGTTTTCAAAAATGTGTTTCTAAAACACGATTTAACCAAACTTCAAAAAATCAAAAACTAATCTCAAAAGTCACAAATGTTTAAGCAAATTTTGCCTGAACTTCTTCAGCTACCGCTTGCGGCACTTGTGAATAATGATCAAATTGCATCGTGAACTGAGCACGACCCTGGCTTTGCGAACGAAGGGTATTCACATAACCAAACATATTGGCTAGTGGCACCATTGCATTCACCACGAGTGCATTGCCACGTTGTTCTTGGCCCTGCACCTGTCCGCGACGACTATTCAAGTCACCCATAATGCCACCTACATATTCCTCAGGAGACACAACTTCAACCTTCATGATTGGCTCAAGAAGCTTTGGACCAGCTTGTTTAGAACCTTCACGGAACCCAGCACGACCAGCGATCTCAAATGCCATCACAGAACTATCCACGTCGTGGTATGCACCATCTGTCAGCGTTACTTTCACATCAAGAAGTGGGAAACCAGCTAAAATGCCGCCGTCCATCACTGATTTAATGCCTTTTTCAACACCAGGGATATATTCTTTTGGCACGTTACCGCCAACAACTTTACTAATAAATTCAAAACCTGAATTTGGCTCTCCTGGCTCAATAGTCATTTTAATACGAGCAAATTGACCAGAACCACCAGATTGCTTTTTGTGTGTGTAATCAACATCAGCTGATTGAGTAATAGTTTCGCGATAAGCAACCTGAGGCTGTCCAATATTCGCTTCAACACCAAACTCACGCTTCATACGATCAACAAGAATATCAAGGTGAAGTTCACCCATACCCTTCAAAATCGTTTGACCTGATTCTTCATCAGAAGAAACACGGAATGAAGGATCTTCTTGAGCCAAACGGTTAAGCGCGATACCAAGTTTTTCTTGGTCACCCTTAGATTTAGGCTCAACAGCAATCTCAATAACTGGATCAGGGAATTCCATACGCTCCAGAATAACTGGGTGAGTTGGAATACAAAGAGTGTCACCAGTAGTCACATCTTTAAGTCCTGCAATCGCAACAATATCACCAGCATATGCTTCTTTGATATCTTCGCGATCGTTTGAGTGCATTAACAACATACGGCCAATGCGCTCTTTTTTATCTTTAACTGAGTTAATCAGCGTCATGCCTGATTCAACTTTACCAGAATAGATCCGTGCAAATGTTAGCGAGCCAACAAATGGGTCATTCATGATTTTAAAAGCAAGCATTGAAAGCGGCTCATCATCAGAAGCAACACGTACTGTTTCTTCTTCTGTCTTCACGTCAATACCCTTAATTGAAGGAATATCAACTGGAGACGGTAGATAAGCAACAACTGCATCAAGCAAAGGCTGAACACCTTTGTTTTTAAACGCTGTACCACAAAGAATAGGATGAAAATCGATATTGATTGTACCCTTACGGATAAGCTCAACAATCTTTTCCTCACTAGGCTCATTACCTTCAAGGTAAGCTTCCATAGCTTCTTCATCTAACTCAACAAGAGTTTCAATCATAGCTTCACGGTATTCAGCAGCCTTATCAGCCAAATCAGCTGGGATCTCATCAATGCGGAACTTCGCACCAAGAGATTCTTCTTCCCAGATAATTGAATTCATCTTAACAAGATCAATAACACCTTCAAATTCGCTCTCAGAACCGATTGGCAGTTGAATTGGAAGAGTTTTCGCGCCAAGGCGCTCTTTTACCATTTCAACTGAATTATAAAAATCAGCACCAAGCTTATCCATCTTATTAACAAAGATCATGCGAGGCACATTGTAACGCTCAGCTTGACGCCAAACAGTTTCAGTTTGCGGTTCCACACCAGCATTCGCATCAAGAAGAGCTACAGCACCGTCAAGCACACGCAATGAGCGCTCAACTTCAATCGTGAAATCCACGTGACCAGGCGTATCAATAATATTCAGACGCTTATCATTCCAGAAACAAGTCGTCGCAGCTGAAGTAATTGTAATACCACGCTCCTGCTCTTGTTCCATCCAGTCCATCGTTGCTGCACCATCATGAACTTCACCAATTTTATGGCTTTTTCCTGTGTAGTACAAAACACGTTCTGTCGTCGTCGTCTTACCAGCATCGATGTGAGCCATGATACCGAAATTGCGATAGTCTTTAATGTCGTATTCGCGGGCCATTTGACCGGTTCCTCAAAATTGAAACAAAAAATTTCAAAAAATTAAATTTTAATTCTCTAGCAACGCTAAAATTTTTACCAACGATAGTGTGAAAATGCACGGTTAGCTTCAGCCATCCGGTGCGTGTCTTCACGTTTCTTAACAGCAGAACCACGATTGTTTGCCGCATCCATCAATTCACCAGACAGACGCTCAACCATTGTATTCTCATTACGGCCACGCGCAGCTGCAATCAACCAACGAATAGCAAGAGCTTTTTTACGTTCCGTACGAACTTCAACAGGCACCTGATAAGTCGCACCACCAACACGGCGAGAGCGAACTTCAATAGCTGGACTAACATTCTCTAAAGCCTGATGAAACAACTCAACAGGATCAGTCTTAGCTTTATCTTCAACACGATCCAAAGCGCCATATACAATGCGCTCAGCGGCTGACTTCTTGCCATCCTTCATAATGCTGTTCATAAATTTCGTTAAGACAACATCACCGAACTTCGGATCAGGAATGATATCTCTTTTTTCTGCTCTGTGGCGGCGTGACATGCTGCTCTCCCAACCAATAACCTAAACAGGTCAATAAACTTAAATAAATATTCGTAAAAACTTAAAACAAGTAACCAGATGGCTTACTTCGGACGCTTTGCACCATACTTCGAACGACGTTGCTTTCTGTCTGCAACACCTTGAGTATCAAGCACACCGCGTAAGATGTGATAACGAACACCTGGTAAATCTTTCACACGACCACCACGAATAAGAACAACTGAGTGCTCTTGCAGGTTGTGTCCAACACCAGGAATATAGCTTGTCACCTCAAAGCCATTCGACAAACGCACACGAGCTACTTTTCGCATCGCTGAGTTAGGCTTTTTAGGAGTAGTTGTATAAACACGAGTACATACGCCGCGCTTCTGAGGACAAGCCTCCATCGCTGGCACTTTATTTCTTTTAACCTGCGGTTTCCGCGGTTTTCTAACAAGCTGTTGTATTGTAGGCATTTGCTACATCCAAAGTTTAGCGTCTTGACCGAAACATCTCATCCATCGAGAACATCCTGCCTAAAGACAATTTATGATCCTTAAACACCAAAATCGAGCTGAGCCCACATTGACAACATCCACATATATGCGGAATGCCAAAAAGCTCAACATCAAAACATCAGAGGATCATTAAGGGTCAAAATGACCAATAAGGATCATGGGTCTCTCATGTAGTTCTTGGTTTCAAACATCAGTGTTTAAGCGTTTAAGTCTCCAACTATTAACAAATAGCTGCGAATTTAAGAGCATCCGCTGGCGACATTTATTCACTTACGACCTGTTGTGAGTTGGCCGAAACATATATAGCCTTTGCTCATCCGTCAATACCTAACGACATGGAAATGTCATTTTTTTTAATTTCACTGTTTCCACATCTAAAAATACCTGTCTTCACTTGCTAAAAAACACACCAATTTTATGATTAATACTCCAGGAATAATGAAAAAATGGCGCACATAACCATAGTTACAAGTGGCACAAGAGGGGACGTAGAACCCTTCATAAATTTCGCCATTTCACTAAAAAACATAGGGTTTACAGTACGCTTAGCTGCGCCAATAGACTTTAAAGAATGGATTCTATCTCATAATCTAGAATATGCTCAAATAGGCCTGGAGCCCATAAAAAACCTACTAGAGACCTCACAGAAAGAAAATTTACTCCATTTTAACATTTTCAAAATGCGAAAAATGATGGCTTTTTTCAAACAGCACATAAGGGACGTGCTAATCACAACCCTGCCCCATATAACTGATGACCTAAGCAAAGAAACTGACCTGATAATCTCTCATGTATCATTACCCGCCAGCTCAGATATAGCAGAAGCCAAAAATGTACCATTAATTTTTGTGTCTACAGTCCCCCTTGCTCCTACAAAACTTGAGCAAAACATTATGATGCCTCCCCGATTCGGACCTTTTTCTGGACGATTCTATAACCAGCTAACTCATTTACCTGTCCGATTCTCGCGTGTCTTTTATTCAGCTATTTATAAAGAATTGAGAAAAAAGTTAAATCTCCCCTCAAACTCACGATTCACACCCTCCTTCGAAAGGGCAGGACACCCCGTTCCTCTCCTTCATATATACAGTTCTCATCTTCATCCAAGACCAGAAGACTGGCCAGAAAATGCTCAAATCATTGGTTTTTCTTTTAATGATCATGAAAATGAAGATTGGCAACCACCTGAAGACCTAGTCAACTTTTTAGAAACTGGAGAGGCTCCAATATATATAGGCTTCGGCAGCATGATCCCCGGAGATGAAAAAGAGCTAACGGACCTCATTTGTAAAGCGGTGGAGAAGGCCAATGTCCGGGCCCTTATTTCCAAAGGATGGGCTAATCTCACGCCCAACTCAAAATCTGATCACATTCTACCAATCGGCTCAATGCCCCATCATCGCCTGTTTCCTTATTGTAAAGCCGTTGTTCATCACGGAGGTGCCGGTACAACAGCTGCCGGTCTTAGGGCAGCTTGCCCAACATTGATCTGTCCATTTGGGTTTGACCAACCATTCTGGGGCCAAATCATTTTTGATAGAGGCTTAGGACCACAAGCAATTAAATTAAAAGATCTAACAGTAGACAATCTTGCCCAAAATTTAAAACTGCTGAACACATCAACAGAATTTAAAAATAACGCCAATCGCATGGCTGTAAAACTCAATCAAGAAGATGCCTTTAAAAACTTAATGCCCTACATAGACAAAGCTTTAAATCAATCCCAAATACAAAAAGTCCAGGCTGAGAAAATCAACCTGGACTAAAAATTTTCTAAAACTGTTAAACCAATTTACTTACGCAGCATCTCTGTCTCAATGATGATTTCAACTTCATCACTGGTGGCTGGTACATAAAGCCCCATACCAAAGTCACTACGCTTAATCACAGTCTTACCAGAAAACGCAACAACATAAGTGCCCTTCATCTTAGGGTTAAACTTTGCCAAAGGATGCTCTTTATCTGCAACCAGTTTCAAATCTAGATTAACTGGCTTTGTTTTGCCTTTTATAGTCAAGTTACCTGTCACTCTAAAATTATTACCAGCAACCTTTTTCACTTTAGTACTTACAAATGTAGCTTTCGGATATTTAGCACTATGGAAAAAGTCCTTTGCCTGTAAATGTCCATTAAAAACATCCACTCCTGTATCCAAACTCTTCACATCAATGACAACATTAATAGAGCTTTTTTCAGGAACCTTACGATCAATCTTTAAAGTACCATCAACTTTGTTAAACCCGGCATAAGCACGAGATAGACCCAGATGACGATATGAAAAAATAACTTCAGTATGTTTCTTATCAAATTTATAAGTTTGACTTTCTGCCAAAACAGGTTGTGCAGAAAAGCCTATAAGCAGGGTTGCAAGTGCGAGTAATTTTTTCATTTTTTTCTCCGTATAACATCAAAAATATAGAATTACATAAAGTGCTAAGAGCATTTAACTGATGCAATTAATTTGAGTAAAGCTCTAGCGTTTCTTTAAGGCACGAATATGGACCTTGAGCTGAACTTCATCAGCCAAATCATCTGTCGAGGCCCATTCCCCTTGGCCAATTTTATAAGCCAATCGGCTAATACTGGTCTCTCCTTTGGCCTCAATAACCGCAGGAATAGACTTGTCACGATCCTCAAGCTGAATGATTAGTTTCAAAACTGTTGGATGGGTTATATCCTTAATTTGCAAATTTCCACTAACTTCATAAACATCAGAACCAAGTGATTTAAACTCCTTCGATTGAAATGTAGCCTTAGGAAATTCACTCGCGTCAAACCAGGCGGAACTCGCTAAAGTCTGCTCTACTAATAGATTGCTCAAAGAGATTGAAGTTACATCAATCTCAATTTCAACAACAGATTTATCTAACGCCTCAGGATTAAAATCCAACTGTCTTAATTTATATTTTTTAAAAACACCTGTGGTCTTGGCACCTTTTTGTTTCGCAGTAAATTCTAAAAGACTAACCTTCTCATCAACCTGCCAATTCCCTTCAGAACCATTCTCTTCAGTAACAACTTCTTTAGTAAGTTCCTCAGTATTTTTTATCTCTGAGGAAATCTTCGTCTTTTCTGAAGCTGAAAAATCCAAATAAGAAACATAGAATCCCAGCCCGCCTGATAGCGCACAAGCAATCAAAGCCTTATGCAAAAGGTTTGGTTTCATCTTTTGCAAAACAGGGTCTTTAAAAAACAAATGATGGATGACCACAGCTGCAACATGGCCAACAACCAAAAGTGCGAGAAACAAAGCAAGTAGCTCATGAACCTCAGCCAATTGTTTAGAAAGTGCTTCATCCTTAGAAAGCAAATCAGGTACAGGAAAAACTTCTAAAATTACAATTTGAAACCCCGCACTTGAGCTTCGAAGCCAGCCTACCAAAGGCAAAAGAATAAGAACGGCATAGAGCAAAAAATGCCCCAGCTGTGCACCATAATGAAAAATACTCGGCACATTAGAGGAAGAATGTTCAGGTACTTTTGTTAAAAACCGCCAGCAAAGACGCAAAAGAACCAAAACTAAAATGAGTAAACCAAGCCACTTATGCCAGGCATAAAAATTGAGCTTGCTCTTAGAAAGCTCCAGCCCCTCCATCGTCCAGCCTAAAGCAAACGCAATAAAAATAAGAACGGCGATGAACCAATGAAATTGCCGTGCCAGCCAATTATAAGAAGAAGCACTGCCTGACACTTCGCGCTGAGCCTTTAAGTTAGATGACACTGTAAGTCTCTCCATTTAAAAATTCAAAACGATAGTCTTAAAACTAAAATTCCAATTCATATTTTCATACGTATAACAGTGATCTTATCCGTCTAACATGACAAAAAAAAGCCGCCTCAAAAGAAGCGGCTTTTAATATATTTTTTAAAGAACACCCTATTCAGCTGCTGTTGGGTCACTTGCAGGTGCATCAGGTACAATGACATCTTCAGCCGGTTCATCATCAACGATCGGGCTCTCAACATCCATACCAGAATTACGTTCTTTCAAAATAAGTTCATCACGCATGGTTGAAACTTTGCGCAACTTGCTGAGCATAGCGCCCGTACCAGCCGGAATGAGACGTCCAACAATAACGTTTTCTTTCAAGCCTTCAAGCGTATCAGATTTACCAGCAACCGCAGCTTCAGTTAGAACCCGTGTTGTTTCCTGGAATGAGGCAGCAGAGATGAAACTCTTTGTCTGCAAACTTGCCTTTGTAATACCAAGAAGAACAGGGCTACCCTTCGCAGGTTGACGACCATCAGCTTCAGCAGCTGCATTATTATCATGGAAGTCAAAGCGGTCAATCTGTTCGCCTTTAAGCATTGATGTCTCACCAGGATGCTCAACTTCAATCTTCTGCAGCATCTGACGAACAATAACTTCAATATGCTTATCGTTAATCGGCACGCCTTGTAGACGATAAACATCCTGAATTTCATTCACCAGGTAAGTCGCCAGTTCTTCAACACCCTTAATCGCTAGGATATCATGCGGAGCTGGGTGACCATCGAGAAGATATTCACCTTTTTCAATCCGGTCACCTTCTTGAACAGAAAGGTGTTTACCTTTTTGAATGAGATATTCAACTTGCTCTTCATCTTCATTATCAGGAACAATAGCAATCCGGCGCTTGTTTTTATAATCACGGCCAAATTCAACGGTACCTGTAATCTCAGCAATAATAGCATGATCTTTAGGACGACGTGCTTCAAACAATTCAGCAACACGTGGTAGACCACCAGTAATATCTTTCGTTTTCGCACTTTCCAGAGGAATACGAGCAAGAACGTCACCAGCTTTCACTTTCGCACCCGGATCAACAGAAAGCACTGCTTCAACAGAAAGGATAGATCTCGCCTCACCGCCACGTTGTGTTTCTTTAATTTCACCTTTTGCATCAGTAACAATAATCGCGGGCTTCAAGTTCTCTCCGCGCGGGCTAGAACGCCAGTCAATAATCACACGGTTGGCAATACCTGTTGCTTCATCAAACTGTTCGTCAACAGAAATACCATCTGTCAAATCTTCAAATGTCGCGGTACCATCAACTTCACAAAGGATCGGACGGGTATAAGGATCCCATTCAGCAATACGCATACCGCGTTTCACCTTGTCACCAGCATCAACCTTCAGGTGAGCACCTTGCAAGATTTTATGTGTGGCAAGTTCCTTACCATCAGCATCTTTGATTACAAGAACCAAGTTACGGCTCATTGCAACCAATCGGCCTTGGCTGTCTTTTGCGATATTCTTGTTTTTAAAGTCAACAATACCATCATAGCTAGCTTCAACAAACGAGCTGTCAACAACCTGTGCTGTACCACCAATGTGGAATGTCCGCATTGTAAGCTGAGTTCCAGGCTCACCAATTGATTGCGCCGCAATAACACCAACAGCTTCACCAAGGTTCACAGGAGTACCACGAGCAAGGTCACGGCCATAACATTTGCTACAGCAACCATTTCTGGTCTCACAAGTCAAAACAGATCTAATCTGAATTTCCTGAACTGATGAATTATCTAACGCAACTGCATCAGCTTCATCAATCAGCTTACCAGCTTCAAGAATGACTTTACCAGTTTCTGGGTCTACAACTTCATCAGCAACAGTCCGCCCTAATGCGCGTGTACCTAATGAAACAATGATCTCACCAGAATCAACCGCAGCTGAAACCGCGATAGATTTATCAGTTTTACAATCGATCTCATTAATAATGCTATCTTGCGCAACATCAACGAGGCGACGAGTTAGATAACCCGAGTTCGCAGTTTTAAGAGCAGTATCAGCAAGACCTTTCCGTGCACCGTGAGTGGAGTTAAAGTACTCAAGCACAGTCAAACCTTCTTTAAAGTTCGATGTAATCGGCGTTTCGATAATGTCACCAGAAGGCTTCGCCATCAGGCCGCGCATACCAGCAAGCTGTTTCATCTGTTGGGGTGAACCACGAGCACCAGAGTGCGCCATCATGTAAACTGAGTTGGTTGGAATGGTCCGACCAGTTTCATCATCAATATGCACCGCAGAAATACGGTCCATCATTTCAGCCGCAACTTTGTCAGTACACTTCGCCCAAGCATCAACAACTTTGTTGTATTTCTCGCCGCGTGTAATCAAACCATCATTATATTGTTGCTCATATTCACGAGCTAATTCTGAAGTATCATCAACGATCTTCGCTTTAGTATCAGGAATAACCATGTCATCCTTACCAAAGGAAATACCAGCAAGACACGCATGCTTAAATCCGGTCTGCATAATACGGTCACAGAAAATAACGGATTCTTTCTGGCCACAATTCCGGTAAACCGCGTCAATCATGCCAGAAATTTCTTTCTTAGTGAGCATGCGGTTAATGATCTCAAAAGAAACACCAGGTTTCTTCGGCAACAATTCACCAAGGATCATCCGACCAGGCGTTGTGTCATAAACAGTGCTAACTTCTTCGCCAGCATCATCAATTGACTTATAACGACCTTTAATTTTCGTATGCAGTGTCACAACACCATTATCAAGCGCATGACGAATTTCAGCAACAGAGCCAAACATCATACCCTCGCCAGGCTCTTTGTCATAAATGAGTGATAGGTAATAAAGACCAAGCACAATATCCTGAGACGGCACGATAATCGGTGCACCGTTCGCAGGATGAAGAACGTTGTTTGTTGACATCATCAACACACGCGCTTCAAGCTGCGCTTCAAGTGAAAGCGGTACGTGCACCGCCATTTGGTCACCGTCAAAGTCAGCATTAAACGCCGCACAAACTAGCGGGTGCAGCTGAATAGCTTTACCTTCAACAAGCACCGGTTCAAACGCCTGAATACCAAGGCGGTGCAACGTAGGCGCACGGTTTAGCATCACAGGATGTTCGCGAATAACTTCATCTAGAATATCCCAAACTTCCGGCTTTTGCTTTTCAACAAGCTTCTTCGCTTGTTTCACAGTTGAAGCATAACCCTTCGCATCAAGACGAGAATAAATAAACGGCTTGAACAGCTCCAACGCCATCTTCTTAGGAAGACCACACTGGTGCAGTTTCATTTCCGGACCAACCACGATCACAGAACGGCCTGAATAGTCAACACGTTTACCAAGCAAGTTCTGACGGAAACGACCTTGCTTACCTTTAAGCATATCAGAAAGTGATTTCAGCGGACGCTTATTCGCACCAGTAATCACACGGCCACGGCGGCCATTGTCGAATAGCGCATCAACAGATTCTTGTAGCATCCGCTTTTCGTTACGAATGATAATATCAGGCGCACGTAATTCGATCAGACGCTTAAGACGGTTGTTCCGGTTGATCACACGGCGATAAAGGTCGTTCAAATCAGATGTCGCAAAGCGGCCGCCATCAAGTGGCACAAGCGGGCGAAGTTCTGGTGGGATCACAGGCACAACAGTGAGGATCATCCACTCAGGACGGTTACCTGAAGTGATAAACGCTTCAACAACTTTCAAACGTTTAGCAAGTTTCTTAGGCTTCAGCTCTGTAGTCGCTTCAGCAATTTCCTGACGCAATTGATCGCGAATAGTTGGCAGGTCCAGACCCATCAAAATTTCACGAATAGCTTCCGCACCAATGCCAGCTGTAAAGGCGTCATCGCCATATTCTTCTTGAGCATCCATATACTCTTCTTCAGAAAGCAATTGGCCTTCCTGGAACGGAGTAATACCGGCTTCAATAACAATGTAGCTCTCAAAATAAAGAACCCGCTCAAGATCCTTCAATGTCATATCAAGAAGCTGACCAATACGAGATGGAAGTGATTTCAAGAACCAAATGTGAGCAACCGGCGCTGCCAGTTCAATGTGGCCCATGCGCTCACGGCGCACTTTCGTCAAGGTCACCTCAACGCCGCACTTCTCACAGATAACGCCCTTATACTTCATCCGCTTATATTTGCCGCAAAGACATTCATAGTCTTTTACAGGACCAAAAATCCGCGCGCAAAACAAACCATCACGCTCAGGCTTAAACGTTCTGTAGTTAATAGTCTCTGGCTTTTTAATCTCACCAAAAGACCAAGAATGAATTTCTTCAGGGCTCGCAATCGAAATCCGAATTTGATCGAATGTAGATTGAGGCGTCTGAGGATTAAAGAGATTGACGGCGTCGTGGTTCATCCCGGTTCTCCATTTAGAAAGAGCTTCCTCTTTCAGTCTTGCGCTAGTGAGTTGTTTCAAAAGCGCATTAATTAAATATCTAGTTCAAAAGCAGTTTTAAAGAGGAGGACAAAGCCTCCCCTTTAGCAATTCAGTCAGCTGCATCACTCAGCAGCATCAACATCAGCTTCCGCTTCTGGTTTCGTTAATTGGTTTTTTTGCTCTGAAAGGCGATCAAAAGTTACATCAATCTCAGGCTCAACATCCTTGAACTGTTCAAGCTCAACATTAAGACCAAGTGCACGCATCTCTTTAATCAACACGTTAAAGCTTTCAGGAATGCCAGCTTCAAAAGCGTCATCACCGCGAACAATAGCTTCATAAACTTTTGTCCGGCCAGCAACGTCATCCGACTTAACAGTCAACATTTCCTGCAAGGTATAAGCAGCACCATAAGCTTCAAGTGCCCACACTTCCATCTCACCAAAACGCTGACCACCAAATTGAGCTTTACCACCCAATGGCTGTTGCGTAACAAGACTGTATGGACCAATTGAACGAGCGTGAATTTTGTCGTCCACCAAGTGGTGAAGTTTCAAGAGGTACTTGTAACCAACGGTCACTTTCCGATCGAAAGGTTCACCAGTACGGCCATCATGCAACGTCACCTGACCAGAAGCATCTAGTCCAGCACGTTCCAAGAGCTCAACAATATCCGGTTCATGCGCTCCGTCAAAAACAGGTGTCGCAATCGGCACACCATTTCGTAGGTTAAACCCAAGTTCAAAAAGATCATCTTCGGTATAATCATCAACGATGTCACCATCACCATAAACCTTCTCAACGGCCTCTTTAACTGGTGTGATATCTTTTTCAATACGATAAGCTTCCATCGCATCATCGATCACCCGGCCAAGACCACGGCACGCCCAACCCATATGGGTTTCTAGGATCTGTCCAACATTCATACGTGAAGGCACACCAAGCGGGTTCAGCACGATATCAACCGGCGTTCCGTCTTCAAGATACGGCATATCTTCTTGAGGAACGATTTGAGAAATCACACCCTTGTTACCATGACGACCAGCCATCTTATCACCAGGTTGTAGCTTCCGCTTCACAGCAACAAAGACTTTAACCATCTTCATCACACCAGGTGGCAACTCGTCACCACGTTGCAACTTGTCAACCTTGTCAACAAAACGCTGCTCAAGTAGCTTTTTGGCTTCTTCATATTGCTTTTGAATGGCTTCAACTTCAGCCATAGCTTTTTCGTTCTTAAGGGCGATTTCCCACCACTGCGAACGAGGAATTGTATCAAGAGCTTCTTCAGAAACTTTAGCGCCTTTACGAAGATCCTGTACACCCTGGATAACTTCTTTGCCCATAAGAGCATCTCTCAAACGGCCATAAACGTTCCGATCAAGAATTTGCATTTCGTCATCACGGTCTTTTGCAAGACGTTCAATTTCCTCACGCTCAATCGCCATCGCGCGTTCGTCTTTTTCAATACCATGACGGTTGAAAACACGAACCTCAACAACAGTACCAACAACACCAGGTGATAATTTCAACGAGGTGTCACGAACGTCAGAAGCTTTTTCACCAAAGATCGCCCGAAGAAGCTTTTCTTCAGGTGTCATTGGGCTCTCGCCTTTAGGTGTAATCTTACCAACAAGAATATCACCTGGCTTAACTTCAGCACCAATATAAACAATACCGGCTTCGTCGAGATTTTTCAGAGCTTCTTCTGAGATATTTGGAATATCACGCGTAATCTCTTCTGGGCCAAGCTTGGTGTCACGCGCCATCACTTCAAATTCTTCAATATGAATTGAGGTGAAAACGTCATCACGCTTAATACGTTCAGAGATTAGAATACTATCTTCAAAGTTGTAACCATTCCACGGCATAAACGCCACTAGAACGTTTTTACCCAAAGCCAAATCACCAAGATCAGTTGATGGACCATCAGCAATGATGTCACCAGCCTTAACAGTATCATTCACCTTCACCAATGGGCGTTGGTTGATACATGTATTTTGGTTTGAGCGTTGGAATTTACGCATATTGTAAATATCAACACCGGGCTTCGATGGGTCTTGCTCTTCGGTTGCCCGAATAACAATCCGCGTACCATCAATTTGGTCAACAATACCTGTCCGGCGAGCGGCAATCGCCGCGCCACTATCACGCGCTACAACTTCTTCCATACCGGTTCCAACAAATGGAGCCTCAGGCTTCAGAAGCGGCACAGCTTGGCGTTGCATGTTTGATCCCATAAGAGCGCGGTTCGCGTCATCATTTTCTAGGAACGGAATAAGTGCGGCTGCCACAGACACAAGCTGTTTTGGTGAGACGTCAACAAAGTCCACTTTTTCAGCAGGAACCATCAAGGCATCGCCGCCATGACGACAGTTGATCATGTCTTCAGCAAACTTACCTTCATCAGTTAAAGGCACAGACGCTTGCGCAACATAGTGGCGAGTTTCTTCCATCGCTGAAAGATAAATAACTTCGCCGCTAACCTTGCCATCAATCACTTTTCTATAAGGGCTTTCAATAAAGCCATACTTATTTACCCGCGCATAAGTCGCCAGAGAGTTGATCAAACCAATGTTTGGTCCCTCTGGTGTTTCAATCGGGCAAATCCGACCATAGTGAGTTGGGTGCACGTCACGAACTTCAAAGCCGGCACGCTCACGTGTCAAACCACCTGGCCCAAGCGCAGACAAGCGGCGCTTGTGAGTGATTTCAGAAAGCGGATTTGTTTGGTCCATAAATTGTGACAATTGACTTGAGCCAAAGAATTCACGAACAGCAGCCGCAGCTGGTTTCGCGTTGATCAAATCCTGTGGCATCACTGTATCAATATCAACAGAGCTCATCCGCTCTTTAATCGCCCGCTCCATACGAAGCAAACCAACACGATATTGATTTTCCATCAATTCACCAACTGAGCGAACCCGGCGGTTACCAAGGTGGTCAATATCATCGATTTCACCTTTACCATCACGAAGATCAACAAGTGTCTTCATCACACCAATGATGTCTTCTTTGCGCAATGTGCGAACAGTATCTTCACATTCAAGCTGAAGACGAATGTTCATTTTCACACGGCCAACCGCAGAAAGATCATACCGCTCAGAATCAAAGAACAAGCCATTGAACACAGCTTCCGCTGCTTCCACAGTAGGTGGTTCACCCGGACGCATCACACGATAAATATCAATAAGCGCTTCTTCGCGGTTATTCGCTTTATCAACCATCAAAGTGTTGCGCATAAACGCACCCTTGTTCACATGGTCAATATCAAGAATTGGCAATTCTTTTAGGCCAAATTCTTTAAGTTTTTCTAGAAGTTCCGCATCAAGCTCAGCACCGGCTTCAGCAACAATCTCGCCGGTTTCCATATTCACAACTTCTTCAGCCAAGTAGTGTGTGAAGAGCTCTTCGTCAGTAAATAATAGACGTTTCAAACCTTCTTCAGAAAGCTTCTTAGCTTGACGAGCCGTTACCTTTTTACCGGCTTCAAGTGCAACTTCACCAGTTTTAGCATCAATCAAATCAGCTTGCGGTTTCACGCCTTTAAAGCGCTCCGGAACAAACTCCGTGCTCCAGCCTTCTTTTTCTAGCTTGTAAAAGATTTTATCATAAAATAGCTCAAGAATTTCTTCGTCATCATGACCAAGCGCATAGAGAAGCGCAGTCGCAGGTAGTTTGCGGCGGCGGTCAATACGAACATGCACAATATCTTTAGCATCAAATTCAAAATCAAGCCATGAACCACGATAAGGAATGATTCTTGCCGCAAACAATAACTTACCTGAAGAGTGAGTTTTACCACGATCATGATCAAAGAACACACCTGGTGAGCGGTGCATTTGAGAAACAATAACTCGCTCAGTACCATTGACAACGAACGTCGCATTGTCGGTCATGAAAGGAATATCACCCATATAGACATCTTGCTCTTTGATGTCTTTCACTGATTTCGCACCAGTTTCTTCATTGACATCAAACACAATCAAACGCAACGTCACTTTAAGTGGCGCAGCGTATGTCATGTCACGTTGTTGACACTCTTCAACGTCATATTTCGGCTTTTCAAATTCAAAAGCAACGAACTCTAAAGTCGCGCGTTCAGAAAAGTCAGTAATTGGAAACACTGATGTGAAAACAGATTGCAGGCCCTCGTCAGCACGGCCTCCCTCTGGCACATCCACCATTAGAAATTCATCATATGATCTTTTTTGAACTTCGATGAGGTTGGGCATTTCCGCAACTTCAGCGATGGACCCAAATTTCTTTCTTATGCGCTTGCGACCGGTGAACGTCTTAGCCATATCAGCTCCTCTGGTGCTTGAGATTGAAAAAGCCTCTGCCTAAAAAGTAGGAGATGCTCATTTCAATTTGTCATTTATGTAAAGCGTCGAAATTTTTATATTTCGTTTTAATTTTGAACCGCTTATCAAATCTGTCTTTAGAAAACCGATTAAATAAATTGTCTTTCGATTAAACGCTCTTTCAAACAAATGTTCTTTACGTCTGTTCGTTTATTTTTACAATCAACCAATAGTTAAAAAATGAGGGAGCAATACGCTCCCTCATTTAATAAATTACTTAAGCTCAACTGTTGCACCAGCTGCTTCAAGCTTAGCTTTAAGCTCTTCAGCTTCAGCTTTGCTAGCGCCTTCTTTAACAGCTTTAGGAGCACCTTCAACAAGCTCTTTAGCTTCTTTCAGGCCAAGACCTGTAATGCCGCGAACTTCTTTAATGACGTTAATTTTCTTGTCACCAGCAGAAGCTAGAACAACATCAAATTCAGTCTTTTCTTCAGCAGCGCCGCCAGCGTCACCACCAGCTGCAGCAACAGCTACAGGAGCAGCAGCAGAAACGCCCCACTCTTCTTCAAGACGTTTTGCAAGATCTGCAGCTTCCATCACTGTAAGGCTTGAAAGCTCAGTTACTAGTTTATCTAAATCAGCCATTTTATTTTCCTATAATAATCGATTTGTTTAATTTGCTTGGAACTCGTAAAGCTCTATTCGCTTGCAGCTTTTGCTGCCATCACCCGCGCCAGTTGTCCACCTGGTGCGTTTAGAACTCGTGCAACATTGCCGGCTGGTGCTTGGAACAAGCCAACAAGTTTGCCTCTTAGTTCATCAAGTGATGGTAATGCTGCCAGAGAATTCACGCCTGCTTGATCCAGAATAGTTGCTCCCATAGCACCACCAAGAAGAACGAGCTTGTCGTTATCCTTAGCGAACTTGGCTGCAATCTTTGGCGCACTAACTGGGTCTTCAGAGGTCATAATACATGTAGGACCACTGAATAAATCAGCTAAATCTTCTGCGTCTGTATCTTTAAGCGCGAGCTTAACGAGCCGGTTCTTTGCCACTTGCATAGATCCACCAACTTCACGAAGCTGACTGCGAAGCGCAGTCATATCGGAAACAGTTAGACCTGCATAGTGGGCCACAACGATCACACCAGTATCACCTAGCTTCTCGTTCAGTGCAGCTACGAGCTCTTCTTTTTGTGCTCTTTCCACCAGCTCACTCCATATTTGCAAAGACTTGTCTCTCAAATTAGTTGAGAGATAAACTTCTTTGCGGCTTACCATTTGCCGTAGCCATTGCCTCAAGCATGTGCGCTCGAAACTTAACTACGACGCTCACTTGCCTGCCCAGCGTCCGCTTGTCATAAAAACAAACAGATACCTAGTAGAAGTCCAAACCGATTAGAAATGGCGACAAACACCAACTTCTTAAAATCTGTTCAACTCCCGTCTATGCAGGCCATATGCTTAAACCTTTAAATTGGATTATCTGAAAAACTTTCAAACAACACCAACCAAAGACACCTGCAGTCTTGGACAGGACAAAACTCAAAAAGAAAAATCCCTTCTTGAGCCTTCTCCCTATGAAAAATCCAACCTTCAGCTCAACGCTTTAAGATAAACTCTTCATAGTTCACTCTTTTAAGGAACAGCACGCCCCTTAAAAGAAACAAAATTCAGCTCCTCAATTAAGAAGAAGCTGAAGTAATCTCAACTTTCACACCAGGACCCATAGTCGAAGAAAGGGCGATCTGCTTCAGAAACGTACCTTTAGCACCAGTTGGCTTAGCTTTAGTTACAGAGGCAACAAAAGCACGTACGTTCTCAGCAATATCAGCTTCGCTAAAACTTGCTTTACCGATACCAGCATGAATAACACCAGCTTTTTCAACGCGGAATTCAACAGCACCACCCTTAGCGCTCTTCACTGCTTCGCCAACATTTGGCGTCACAGTTCCAACTTTCGGGTTCGGCATCATGCCACGTGGGCCAAGTACCTTACCAAGACGACCAACAAGTGGCATCATATCAGGTGTCGCAATACAACGATCAAAATCGATATTGCCTTTTAAAACTTCTTCAAGAAGGTCTTCAGCACCAACAACGTCAGCACCAGCAGCTTTCGCCTCATCAGCTTTCGCATCCCGCGCAAACACACCAACACGAACTGTCCGACCAGAACCTTTAGGTAACTCACATACACCGCGAACCATTTGGTCAGCATGGCGAGGATCAACACCCAAGTTCATAGCAATTTCAACAGTTTCATCAAACTTAGCAGTTGCGGTCTCTTTTAAAAGCTTCACAGCTTCTTCAAGACTATAGTGCTTTGTGCGATCAATTTTCGCATAGCTTTCTTTGTATTTCTTACCGTGCGCCATAATATTAACCCTTCACTTCCAAGCCCATAGAACGAGCAGAACCCGCAATAATCTTAGCAGCCTGATCAATATCATTCGCATTCAGGTCAACCATTTTCTTTTCTGCAATCTCGCGAACTTGCGCCATAGTCACAGAACCGGCAACAGCACGCCCTGGCTCACCGCCACCTTTTTTAAGCTTCGCAGCCTTCTTCAAGAAGAAAGACGCCGGCGGCGTTTTCATCTCAAATGTAAAAGATTTATCGTTATAGACAGTAATACTCACAGGAATAGGAGACCCAGGCTCCGCATCGCCAGACGCCGCATTAAACGCCTTACAAAATTCCATAATATTAATACCACGTTGACCCAAAGCAGGACCAATAGGCGGCGAAGGGTTTGCCTGACCAGCAGGCACTTGCAGCTTTAAATAGCCTTCAATCTTTTTTGCCATTTTATTTCCCTTAAGCAAGGCCCATCAAAGAGCCTATCTAAAATCAAAAACATTCACACCGCACGACATAAGTCAGGAACGGAAAAGAACATCATTTAAGGTGACGTGGTACAAATCCAACCAACCGGCAAAGCCAGCAGATTCTCCCACATCGATCAACAATCAAGCGTCGACTTTTTTCTTAACTTGATTGAATTCCAACTCGACCGGAGTAGCCCGGCCAAAAATCTCAACAGCAGCCTTCATACGCTGGCGCTCATCATCAACTTCTTCAATTTGCCCACTAAAGCCCTCAAACGGCCCATCAAGAACAGTAACAACCTCACCAACTTCATAAATGATAGTAGAACGAGGACGCTCAACTCCCTCTTTAACCTGATGAAGGATAGCTTGCGCCTCCTTCTCAGAAATGGGAATAGGCTTGCTTTCAGACCCTAGAAACCCGGTAACCTTCGGCGTATCCTTAATCAGATGATACGCCTCATCGGTCATATCCATCTTGACCAAAACATAGCCCGGGAAAAACTTGCGCTCAGAAGCAACCTTACGGCCGCGACGCACCTCAATAACCTCTTCAGTGGGAACCAGAATCTCATCAAACTGATCCTCAAGCCCTTCACTCACAGAACGCTCGCGAATAGCCTCAGCCACCTTTTTCTCAAAATTGGAATATGCGTGAACAATATACCATCTCTTCGCCATAAACGTCACCAAACCCTGAATATCAAACCAAAATTACGCCAAAGTTACATCAAAAACTATGACTGGCCTGAGCCGATTAATAACTGCACCAGCACATTCAAAACCTGATCCGCTGCAAAGAAAAAGATTGCCGCCAAGACAACCATAATTAAAACCATGATTGTTGTAACCACAGTTTCCTTTTGTGTCGGCCAAGTGACTTTAGACACCTCAGCACGAACTTCTTGAATAAACTCAAATGGGTTTGCCATTAATCCAAATTCCTCATGACGCCACAATCGCGGGACATCACATTCTATATCTCTGTAACAAACAGCCTGCCGCCAAATTCCACCCAGCATCCCAGAAACAGTCAACGCCACATTAAAAAGCAGAACCCTTTAAAAATGGCAGGAGTGGAGGGACTCGAACCCACAACCCCCGGTTTTGGAGACCGGTGCTCTAGCCAATTGAGCTACACTCCTAAACCTTTGCTACACAAAAACAAAACCGCATAGCATAAACTATGCCCAACCCCTTCAACTTATAAAAGCTAAAAAACAAAACCGAGCATAAAAAAGAGACCCCACCAACCGCGTTTTCACGATTAATGCAGTCTATATTCCTGGAAATGAAGATTAGTACGACATATTATTGACAAGTTCAATAAAAAAAGACGACTTTTTTAATCTTTTTTCAATAGACAAGCAATAGGGCAAAATCACCCGACAATCCACACACTTTAAAACTTACCCCAAAATTCAATTTTTTGAATTGAAACACACCAAAACCGGTCAAAATTTAAGGAGGAGGCAAGAAATGGAGCGGGTGAAGGGAATCGAACCCTCATCTTTAGCTTGGAAGGCTATTGCTCTACCATTGAGCTACACCCGCTTGAATTAAGAGATTACACCAAAACAAACAAAATTGTCTTCTAGAAAATCCCTATGGTAGGTAAAACATAACACCAAACAACTAAGAAAGGCGCTAGCGCCTGGTGGAGGGGGATGGATTCGAACCAACGTACTCCGAAGAGATCAGATTTACAGTCTGACGCCTTTAACCACTCGGCCACCCCTCCGCTCAACACTGACTAAATATAGTCAACAAGCGATAGCGTCTGTATATGGAAATTATCGGAGCACCTGTCAACCTGAAATTTGCCAGATTTGTAATTTTCCGATAGCAAATATCAAATGATCACAGTATTTTTAATTTTAACAGGGATTTTGCGCCTCCTTTTACCACATTTTTGATCAGCACCTGGCCCAAACGGCACCATAAACCTAGGTTTATGAAAAACCACGAGCCCAAAATTAATAGAAAGTCAGCCCCTCACAATGAGCCAAAACAAAAAACGGCCTACGAATAATAAATCTCGAAAGCACGGCCAGAAAAACAAACACGGCAAAAGCACAAATGAGAGGTTTAATAACAACATAACCGAAGCACCTATTTGGGGCATACATGCTGTAACAGCAGCTTTAAACAACCCAAGGCGCAAAATAAAAAAATTACATCTCACCCAAAATGCAGCCCAGCGCATAAGTGAAAGCCTAAACGCGTCCTTGCCCCCTTATGAAGAAGCGTCACCAAAAGACATTACAAAAATCCTGGGCCCAGACCCAGTGCATCAAGGCGCTCTACTAATCGCCTCACCTCTTGACGAGGCCCAATTAAACGACCTTAAGGGTAACGATTGCATTGCCATACTAGATCAGGTTACAGACCCACATAACGTGGGGGCTATCCTACGCTCTGCGGCCGCCTTTAATGTCTCTAGCCTCATCATGACAGCTAGAAACAGCCCTCCCCTTTCAGGAACTCTCGCCAAAACAGCTTCTGGCGGACTTGAAAGCGTGAACATTATATTAGTAAGCAATCTATCCCAAGCCCTAGATAAAATCGAGGATCTCGGCTACATGCGCATCGGCTTCGACGGCCAAGGTGAAACAACCATGGAACAAGAAACAAGAAGTGAAGGTGAAGGTATCGCCCTTATATTAGGTGCTGAAGAAAAAGGCATGCGCCGCTTAACAAAAGAACACTGCGATAAAATTTGCAAAATCAATGCAAGCGGCGCTTTCGCCAGCCTCAATGTTTCAAATGCAGCGGCAATTGCATTTCATCACTTTCAAGCGCGTGCTTCTAAACAGCCCAACGAATAAACCCCAGCAATAATACCGCACAAAAAAAATAGATCTCGATAAGATTTTATCGAGATCTATTTAAACATCAAAATTCTAAGCTTTTTAAGCCCAAATTACCAACGTCTAAGATGACGTCTAAAATGACGACGAAGATGTCTGTTACGATAAAAACGCTTCAAACGATAATGACGACGTTTGTAATGGGGACGATAATAGCCGTAATGACGATAGCGGTAAGGTCTATAGCGATACTGACGATGGCTATAGTGACGATGGCGATAGCCATAATGCCGCCCAAAACGCAAACGGAACCGACGATGGCCACGTCTATAGCTCCGACGATAACGATACCCAACCTTAGCAACAGGCGCTTTATCAGCAATAGTTGCCCTATGATCTACAGTCTTTGGTGCCGAAGCCAAACCTCCAGCACTAACAGAACCGATCAAGCCAAAAATGCTTAAGATCAAAACTGAAACAAAAGCAATAAGCTTCATACGTACGCGAGTTAAAAATACAATCATATGCATCACTCCTTCATAGCCTTAATTAGCTATATAGTCTGATTACCTAATCCCATCATGCCACAAATGGTTAATAAATGTTAATCAATTCCTAGTGACTATAAAATTGAAAGTCAAGAACAGACCATTGGACTTGTTTATAATGCCTTTAAAATCGAAAGAATAACCAAAGAATTTGGTAAAGATGAAATGTTCACTCGCTTAAAACGGCAAAACTATAAGTAAAGAGCGAGTTTTCAACAGGCACAAAAAAGCTGCACGAAACTGATCGTGCAGCTTTTTTTAATAGGGAAATATGAAAGAAATTATCTGCCAATCCATTAAAAATGGAGGGGGGGGGGCGATCAGCAGATAATTCAAATCCTACCAGTGGTTGTGATGACGGTGACTACGACGCCAATTACGGCGGTGATGCTTGCGTTTACGGTAGCAACGATATGGGTCACCATATCTATCATAACAAGTGCGATAGCGGCCATAACGACCATAGCGATGACGTGAACGGTGTTTATAATAATGCCCATGTGCATGAGCCCGGCGGCCTTCACTAGCTATAATGGCAAGAGCTGCAGCTCCAAGAATGGCCCCAGCAACAATTCGACCACCTTTACCAGCTTGAGCTTGTTTAACTTGTACTGTTGTAACCCCAACAGTAGTTACTGTAAAAGCCAACATCAAAGTTGCAGCTAAGGTAGCTACCTTATTCGTTAAATGCGTCATAGAAACCTCCCGAGTTTCTGATAAGTCTTTGCTAAGACCAATATGTGTTAAAAATTCATGCGATCCATAAATGTTCGATTGGGGGAATTACCAAACAGTTTTGATCTGATAAAAACACATTACATTTTCAAACCTGAATGCAACCTGAACGCAATATTTTGACAGGAAAATATAAAAAAACCCGCAAACTGTGAGGTTTGCGGGTTTTTATAAAAATAGACCAAATATCTTATGATTTAACGATATTTGCCCTTCTCACCACGTTTTGCTCTCCGGCATGGAGTAGATTCAATACTACACTTCCAACCTTCAGAACCTTTTTTACAATTTACCTTTTTATTTTTCGATAAACGCCAATGTCCCCATTCAGACCCATATTCAAAAACTGTGAAACTCGCCCAGCTTTCAATAGCATCTTTAAAAGCTTGCCGCTTAGATCTAAACACATTACTTGAGCCGTAATGCAGATGATCCCCCTGACAATAAAGCGCCATACGCCCTTTTCGACCAGCTTCAGCATCAGAAATCGTTATAAAAGTTACTGCGATGAATAAGACAGGAAAAAGAATTGCGAAAATACGCATCGTAAACTCCAAATGTTAGCCCGTTAGTTATTTAACAATATTCCAAAATTTGTATCATTTAAATACTATCGAATTGTTAAAAGCATTTATTATGCCAAACCTTTAATCTAAATCAAAAAGCCTGTTTAAAAATTAATGTTAAAAATTTTCATTTTAGGGGTAGATTGAATTATTTTTTTGGGTTAGAAGGCATTCTTCAACAGTGATTAATGCAAAACATTTAATACTGTCTCCTCATGAAATATATCATATTTCATTTATGGGCCGGCTTAGCTCAGTTGGTAGAGCGGCTGATTTGTAATCAGTAGGTCGGGAGTTCGAATCTCTCAGCCGGCACCATTTTTAAATTTATCATTCCCACACCACAAAATTCATACATTTTTTCTTTTAAAGAGCCGATCTCTTTCAAAAACGCTTAGTTTTTACGCATTTAAGCCACTGACGTGCCTCAAATCATCAGTTATCAACATAATTTAAAACCAAACACATTGAACCAGAAAAACGAGATATGTAGATTAAGTGCCAATTAGTACTGCGTAATTATATACCACAATCAATAAAGGTCATATGATTATGAACAAGCGCTATCTATCAATCATTCTATCTTGCCTATTTTTCTCCTCACTTCCCTCCATTGCATTCGCCTCTGATCATGAAACTCATGAAAGCTCTAGTGTTTCCGACACAGCTGTTCAAATAGAAGCCAGCATCGGCCACTTTGAAGTAGAAGATAATGATGGTGACGATAGTGATGGCCAATCAATTAATGCGGCAGGCTCATTTGCATTCAACCTGCTAAGAGCTCACATCCAGCTCGACAGCATGCTTCGTTACGAAGATAGCGATGGTTCAGCCACAAATTGGAGCATTGGCGGCCACTTTGGGCTTAGAGATGAAACAAGAGGCCACATTGCTCTAAACACTTCATTTAACAAATTAAGAGCGTCAGACAATATAAACGCCAAATATTATAGACTAGGTGCTGAAGCCGAATATTTCATTGACCGTCTAACTATAGGCGGTGCAATCGGCACACTTCATGTAATTGCATCGGATGAGGACGAAACGGACAGCGGCGAGCTAAACTACTTTAAAGCTTTGGTGCGCTATTACATCAGAGACAACTTAAAAATTGAAGGATCATTTGGCCGCGTAAAGACTGAAGGAGAATCTGGAGAAGTCGACTATACTCATCTCCTAGCAGAATACGGTTTTAATGACCGCCCCATCACATTATTCACCCGTTGGAATGGCCTTTTTATCGACGATGGTGATGGTGACGAAATCGACACCCATCAATTCTTAGTTGGTTTTAAAATGAATTTTGGTGGCGCTCAGCACTCAACTATCAAAACCAACGATCGCAGATACTTTGCAGATAAATGTCTCTTCGAAAATGTCGCAGCGATCTGCTAAAAATTTAAAAGTCCTAACGAACAATATAAAAGCCTCAATCAAAAAATTGATTGAGGCTTTTATATTTCACACAACTAACAACGGCCATGCTAATTATACAGTTCATACGAAAGACATAACTCTTCACCAAAGAAGTTATGATAGAGACACATAATTAAAAGGCAGTTCCATGTTAAACCTTTATTACGCCAAGGGAACAGCAGCCCTTGCCCCGCACATTATCCTCGAAGAAATTGGCAAAGAATATGAAGCAATATTTGTTGATTTTACAAAAGCTGAACAAACCAGCCCTGAGTTTTTAAAGCTCAATCCAAAGGGGCGTGTCCCAGCGCTCATCACACAAAATGGAATTCTCACAGAAACACCAACAATCTTAACTTATCTCTCCAATACAAATCCGGAGTTGTCATTAGCGCCAACAGATCCATTCGAGTTCGCTATAGCTCAATCATTCAATGACTATGTTAACTCAACAATTCATGTCATGCACGCTCATGGCAAACGAGGCTCCCGCTGGGCAGATGACACAGCTGCTCATGAAAGCATGAAAGCCAAGCTCACTGAAAACATGGCCGAATGCGCCAGAATGATAGAAACACATTATCTAACTGGCCCCTATGTTCTAGGTGACAAATTCTCAATTTGCGATCCATACCTCTACCTGGTCACCAGGTGGCTAAGTGATGATGGCGTAACTGTTGACGCGTATCCAAACATCCTTCAGCACCGAGACCTAATGAACAAAAGAACCTCTGTAGCAAAAGTGATAAAATTGCATGATTAAATAATCAGTATAGTCTGGGACATAAGCAAACCTCAGTTTTCATTATGGCCCAGGCATCACATATACAGGCTATATAAACCTACAAACCGACATTCAGTAGCCAACCAGTAAAAGAGATCATAAAGAGGAACAACTAGACCTCCCACCCAAGTTCAATTACTTTATCATCATTGGAATTTTCTTATCTCAAGAAATGAGACAATAAACTGAGGGAACCAAAATGGAAAAGATCATCAAAGAAATTGTAACTTTCCTCACCGAAGGCATAGCCATCACCCTCAAATTTCTCCAAATGGTCTGGACCTGGTCATTTGGTCAAATCATAGATATTTTTCAATCAAACTGGCAAGCACTACCCGTTTGGAAAATCGTTATCCTTGTGCTCACAATAGGTGTCATTTCTTATTACCTCTACACAGCCGCTAGACAAATCTGGAGCGCAACAGAAGATGTCTTCAAAGCCTTCGTAACCTTACTCAGCGCCTTTGTCAGTGTTTTGCCATATATAGTCATTTCTGGCCTCGCAGCCTTTGGCGGCGGCTATGTCATTCAGAATATAAATTTCTAATTTTTATCTACCAACAGATCTAATAAAAAAGCCCTCGTCAAAGAATGACGAGGGCTTAATACTTTTTTGTAATCAATCTCACCTACATTTAGTTAGTGCAAAAAATAATGCCCTAATAAATCTAGAATGAAATTGGCAAGCTAATTATGCACGGTCAAGTTCAGCAGGCATATAGCTTGTTACTTCCATACCAGTTTCAGTTTCTGAAACTTGTGGTGTTGTCCATACTTTCATAAGGTTTCTCCTTTAAAGGTTAAAGTTAAAACAACTCCTCAATTAAGAGCAAAGTTGCAAGGAATGATCACCTCTCCCCAGAATACAAAGGAGATGATCAAAAAAGTAACCCATAAGTAATTTTTAATTTTTTTATTCGGGTCATTACTTATAAGTTTTAAAACTTCAAATATGGGGAGCGATAATCGCTCCCCATATTACTGTTTGTGATTTCTCAAATAAATTAAGAAATTCTTTGCATCAAAGCCTATTAGTGACTCGCATTATTCTTAGCGCCATCACGTGCTTGTTTACGGATGTAGTGACGCAAGTTTTTCAAATCATCATCTGAAAGATGTGGGAAGATCGGCATACCACGTTCAGTAAGAGCACCCTTAACCACGATTTCTCTAAGCGTATCTAAATTACCGCTCATGAAAGCTTCAGATTCGCGAAGGTCAGGAGCTTTAACACCTGATACTGCGCCACCACCGTGACAAAGTAAGCAGAAGTCCAAGGCATAGACGCCAGCACCCTTAGCTGCTTTATCATCATCGATCTTGAAGTTTTTATCGACAACTGGCTTAGCAAAAGCTGGTGCTTTCTGTGCTGGAACTTTAGCAGTTCCGTCTAGAGCAAAAGCAATCAAGCGACGCTCATGCACACCATATTTCCAGCCCCAAAGATCAAAGCCAAGTTCACCACTACCAAAGGCATTAGATGAGAAGGCTCCGCCTGGTCCAACTAGAACAGCAACATATTGCTTGCCACCGACTTTATAAGTGATAGGTGCTGATGTAAGGCCAAGACCTGTATCATATTCCCATACTTTTTTGCCGTTTCTTGCATCATATGCTTTTAGTTTACCAGTTGGCTCACTTTGGAAAACAAGGTTACCACCAGTTGAAAGTGTACCACCACCCCAATAGAAGTCATGATCAACTTTCCAAGCGATCTTTTGCTTAATTGGGTCATAAGCAGTCAATGAACCTTTTGGCACTCCTGGGATTGCCTTCATTGTAACACCAACAGCAATACCTAGTGTCCAAGCTTTGTTACGCCAGCTTGAATCTGTCTTTAAACCTTTGTCAGCAAAAGTCGTAGACAAGTTCTGTGTCGGAATGTACATCAGGCCAGTTTGAGGGTTGAAAGACTGAGAATGCCAGCTATGAGCACCAAACACAGATGGATAGATATTCTCTTCGCCATCATAGAAGAAAGAGCTATCAGGTACCACGTGTCTTTGTGTTTTCAGATCAAACTTACTTGACCAGTTAGCCTTAGCAAACTTTTCAGCTGAGATCACTTTACCAGTCGCACGATCAATTACATAGAAGAAGCCGTTTTTAGGAGCGTGCAACGCAACCTTACGGTTCTTACCATCGATCTTAAGATCGGCAAGAGTAATATCCATGTTTGAGTTATAGTCCCAAGTTTCACCTGGAGCTTGTTGAACACTCCATTTGTACGCACCGGTTTGGGCGTCAAGCGCAACTACAGAGGAAAGATAGAGGTTATCACCCCAACCCTTGCCATCTTCTGAAGGACTACGAACTTTACGGTTCCATGGCGAGCCATTACCTGTACCAAAAATAAATTGGTCTAAATCTGGATCGTAAGTAAAGCCGTGCCAAGCGTTACCGCCGCCACCATGCTCCCACCATTTACCAGACCAAGTCTTAGCAGCTGCTTCTTGTGATGGATCCTCAAAACCCAATCTTGGGTCTCCAGGCACAATGTACCAGCGCCAGTCTTCTCTACCGGTTTCAGCATCGTAAGCAGCAACCCAACCACGTGTTGGACCAGCTTCTGTACCACCATTACCGATTAAGATCTTACCACCGCCAACTTTAGGCGCCATAGTAAGCTGTAGAGCAGAATTCTTAGGTAACGCTCTTGTTTCCCAAACCTGTTTACCAGTTTTCCGATTGATACCAATCAAGCGGCCGTCCCAGGTAGCAAGAAAGATCTTGTCTCCATAAGTCGCTAGACCTCTACTATAGATCCAGAAAACACGTCTTTGTTTCTTCTCACGGATCTTTTCGCCAACTTTCGGATCAAAGATCCAAAGGGTTTTACCTGTTGTAGCACTAAGAGCATGAACCCTATTCATGTTACCGGTAAAGTAGTAGATACCATCAACAACCAAAGGCGTGCTTGTGAGGCTATTTTCCTCAGGTAAAGGCTTATACCAAGCCGGCTTAAGTTTAGAGATATTTGAGACGTTAATATCGTTTACAGGGCTAAACCTCTGTTCGTAGTGTGTTCGCCCATATGCAAGCCAATCAGCAGTGTTTGATGTGTCCGACAATTCTTTGTCGGTAATATTCCTATCAGACGCATGCAAAGGCGCTGCTGCACATAGTGAAGCAGCCACAAGCAATGGCCCGAATAAATTTAGCCTTCTAAATTTCATTTTTATTTCTTCCTTAATTATTAAGAAACTTCCTCCTATGTCTAAGAAATATTCTTCCTTAAACAAACTCCCAGTTATTTAAATTTTCTCCCCCCCTAACTATTAAAATTGATGGTTGATTACAGTAGGTAAGGGCGCAAAACTCATGCCATATAAGATTGCAACACACCCAAGGACGGCCAAGGAGCTAGGTCATTTTGCCAAAATCTTAAATGGAGTTTCAAACAATTCCGTTTTGTATTTAGGAAAGGTTTTAGACTGTTACAAATTTAGAAAAATGAGCAGAAACGTCTTTTTTCTTAAACATTTCGGTAACTTGTCAAAAAGGCAACTTCCAAAAGAAAGGCATGGATACTGAATAAAAAAATCAATAATGAAAAAAATAACCTTGAAATTTATGAAAAGGTGAACGGCCAGGACATTTTATCCACGGTCTAGAATACCAGAATATTATTCATTTTTTTTAGCTTACAAATCACAAAACAAGCCCCACACATGACATACTTGTCGCATCAATGGGACGACTTCAGCCTGAGATATATAGATAGAACTCTGAAGAACGATCTTCAGACAACGGATCTAAAAACAAAAAAAGAGCCGGTAAAAAATACCAGCTCTCTACGAAATTAACTCTGAAAGAAAATCTTATAAATATGGGCATAATCTGCGTGGCCCACCACCATTCGGTTGATAGGTTCCATCATCTGAGAACGAAGCAAAGTCAGCCTCACAACGCGCCCAAGGATCACCACCTTGTTTTTTCTTACTATTCGCATTTTGCGGTTTATAAGCACCGGTTCCAGGGCCATCATCATATTTAGGGTCTAAACGATAAGAAGCACAGCCCTCTTCTTTTTCATGCGCATGCCAGAACTTACCCTTGAAAGCTTTATGATAGTGATTTTTACCACCTGTATGGCAATGAACCTTGTTAACTTTTTTAGCTTTATACTTTTTCTTATATTTCTTTTTATAAGCCTTTTTCTTATAGACCTTCTTTTTCTTATAAACTTTTTTCTTCTGTTTCTTTTTCTTATTAGCCTTAGAAACTTCATTTAAAATAATCGCACCAGCCGCAACACCAATCGCGATACCAAGTATCTTCTTAGACTTATTTTTAGCATGAGCTGGCATCACACCGGCCGATAGTGGCAGAAGAGCAAAAGTTAATAGCGCAACCATCACCCCTTTAAATAACTTATCTCTCATCTAACAATCCTTTACTATCAGTACCTAGAAACCAACCCACACTCAAAGATTAAAGTACAATAAAAAACAATCTAATTGACCTGTATCAGTGGTATTTTACGACCTTAGTTTACTGTAAGTCAGCTTCAAACCAAATAACAAATTAAATTTTCGTCATATTCATCTGGTGAATGAAGTAACACAATGGAAGTGTACACTAAATTAAAAAACATCTTCTAAGGAAAACTAAATTGAAAATAAGACAATCTCACGATCAAGACATAAAAAAAATAATGCAAATCCATGTTGATGCCTTTGGTGCTAAAGAAGGGCCTATTGTCTCAGAACTCATAAAAAATCTTCTCAATGACCCCACCGCCATACCCCAATTATCACTTGTAGCAGAAGAAAATAGAGACTTGATCGGCCATATCACCTTTTCAAAAGTAGAAATTGAAGAAACCCAACAACAATTAGAAAGCAGAATTCTCGGTCCTCTGGCAGTCGCACCAAAGGCTATGAAACAAGGCATCGGCAGTAAACTAGTGATGACTGGCTGCGAGCAATTAATGCAAAGTGGCGTCAATCTTATTTTTGTCTACGGAGATCCAAATTATTACTCACGCTTTGGCTTCACCACCGCTAGTAAAATTGGGCTGTTACCACCTCACCCCATTCCTATAGAATATGAAGAAGCCTGGATGGTAAAAAAACTCACAGCCAATATCCCAAACAATATGAATAGTAAAATAAAATGCTGCAAGGCACTCAATGATCCAATACATTGGTAATCATTCAAGCAAACAACTTCCTGCCATAATATTTCCACGTTTCAGCATGTTTTCTGTCACTAAATTGTTGCTCAGAAACGCTATAGTGAGTCGAAAAGAAAAAAGATCGCTGACTTCGCTGGAGATAAAGCTAAAGCAATGAAAAAAACAACCGAACTTTCATTCGATGAATTTGATGAATTAATCTCTCCCCCACCAACAGAAACCGAATTTGAAAATATTATAGAAAGAGCCATTACACGTAGAGATGTAATGGGGGGAGCCATCACGTTCGGGTTAAGTAGCTTTCTCCTCAGTTCAGCCCCAGTCGCAGCCAAAACAACAGAAACTACATTTGCAAATGATCAATTTGGCTTCAAACAGATCCCCGCAAATACAAAAGATACGGTCACTGTCCCCGAAGGCTTTGAATGGAAAACAATTGTTAAATGGGGCGACCCTCTCTGGACAGATACACCAGAGTTCGATCATAAGACACTCGGAAACTCAATGACCCAATCTCGCTCATTTGGAGATAACAATGATGGCATGTCATTCTTCACACATGAAGAGCATATGCTACTTGCAGTCAATAATGAGTACACAAACAAGAACTCATTCTATATCAACCGCAAAAGCGGAAAACCCGAAAATGACGATGACATCGCTAGAAACATGGCCGCTCATGGCATCTCTATTTTCGAAATCAAACAAGTTGATGATCAATGGCATATTATAAAGGACAGCCCCTTTAATCGCCGCATCACAGCCAAAACAGAAATAGAAATCACGGGTCCGGCAGCTGGGCACGATCTTTTGAAAACAACAGCAGACCCAGCCGGTTTAACAGCCCTCGGCACCTGGAATAATTGCGGCAATGGCAAAACCCCTTGGGGTACATATCTAAGCTGCGAAGAAAATTTCAACGGCTATTTCACATCATCTGATGAAGCTTATGAAATCAGTACTCCACTAAAAAGATACGGTATTTCTAAAAAAGGGCGTGGTTATAAATGGGAACAAATCGACCAACGATTTGATATTTCGAAAGAACCAAACGAAGCAAACCGCCATGGCTACATTGTAGAAGTTGATCCCAAAGACCCATCAAAGCCAATTAAAAAGAGAACAGCCCTGGGCCGCTTCAAACATGAAAATGCTGAAGTCATCATTGCTAAAAACGGCAAAGTCGTTGTCTATATGGGGGATGATGAACGTGGCGAGTTCCTTTATAAATATGTCTCTGACGGCGTTTATGAAGAAGGTAAATCCACATCCCAGCTCCTAAACAAAGGCACTCTTTATGTCGCTAAGTTTTATGATGACTTAAAGGGCTCATGGTTGCCCCTCAACCCAGAGACAACAGGCATGACACAAGCTGAAATTTGCATTCATACTCGGCTAGCAGCCTCCAAAGTCGAAGCGACCACGATGGATCGCCCTGAATGGGTCGCAGCAAGCCCATTGAAAGCAGAATGTTTCTGCGCCCTGACAAATAATAAAAACAGAGGACGAAAACCAAACAAAGGCGGCGACGAAACCCCCGTTGGTGGACCAAACCCACGTGAAAAAAATGTTTATGGTCAAATTTTAAAATGGATCCCAGAAAAAGAAGACCACACCTCGACCAATTTCACTTGGTCCCTGTTTGCATTAGCTGGTAACCCAACTGTACATAATGCTAACGCCGAGGACAAAGAAGAAAAGCTAAAAGCTGGCTCGCCAAACATCAATGCCGGCAATATGTTCAACTCACCTGATGGCCTGGCTTTTGATAGTAAGGGCAGGCTCTGGATTCAAACGGATGGGAAATACACTAACAAAGGCGATTTTGAAGGAATGGGCAATAATCAAATGCTTGTTGGGAATACTCAAACTGGTGAAATCCGTAGATTTCTTGTCGGGCCGAAAGAATGTGAAGTCACAGGCATTTGCTGGTCAGCTGATAAAGCCACCATGTTTGTTGGCATCCAGCACCCAGGTGAGAAAGGCGGTAGTCATTTCCCTGATGGAGACAATCTTGTCCCACGTTCTGCGATCATCTCTGTCCGCAAAAAAGATGGAAAACCATTTGGTTAACTCTAAAAAAATCAAATTCATTACGTAATTTCTAGCATCATTAAAAAATGAATATTTAAGACCAGTAAATAAAAATCATTTACTGGTCTTACAAAAACGACCAAATGATTCGACTAAAGTCTAACTAACGCGATTTTTCGTCAAGTAATAACAAATTTGAAGTCAATAATCAGTCCGTAAAACTGTTAAAATCTATTAAAATCTCCTAAAAATGCAGAAATTATAATAATTCTGAAGCAAAAAATAGAAATTCCGCAATATTAAAGTACAAATTGCCGCATCCATTAATCCCTTATTTACCACAATCATTTTAGTCTCCGTACTGAAGATTACTGTACGGAATGGTATTTGAAGGAATTATAAGATGGCTTTTATATCGAAATTATCAATAACCCGCAGAATTCTAATCCTAAGCCTAATTCCTATCTTAGGATTAATAATGGTAAGCGCTGAAGAGCTCCATAAAATGTGGAACTCTAAAGTCTCTGCGACAAACATTGTCCAAGCAATTGAACTAGCCCCAGCAAGCGCCAGATTAGTCCATCAATTACAAACTGAACGAGCATATGCCGCCGGATACATCAGTTCAAACAAGCAAAACTTCAGCAGTAATATTACAAGCTCAAGAAATAAAACAGATAAAGCAATCAAAAAGTTCCTTGAAAAATTACCCTATTCAGAAAAAAACCTAACCTACTATCACTTTAAAAAACCTCTGAAAAAGATCAAAGCCTCATTTGCTAAGTTACAATCTAAGAGACAAGGCATCGATAATCTTAAACTCTCCGTAAAAGAGATGGATCACTTCTACACGCCGTTGATTGATAATTTAATCTCCCTGACTGAAAGTTACGAAGAAGCAACAAACGACGCCGATATTATTCGTGAACTCATAATCTACACTTCATTCCTTCGTGCCAAAGAATTCGCCGCCTTAGAAAAATCAATGGGAACATCTGGTTTCAGTGAAGGTAAGTTCAACAAAGATATTTACAAAAGTTTCGTTGGGGAAATCGCAAACCAACGAGCAAATTTTGAAGCTTTTAGACATCATGCAAGTATCGATAAAATCAAAGAACTTGATAAAATACTTAATGGCCCTGAAAGCCAAAAAGTAAATGAATTCCGCAAAAAAGCGCTAGATAACCCTTTCGGTGGTTATATCACAGATATCTCAATTGAAAATTGGTTCAAGATCACATCAAGTCGTATCGACCAACTAAAAGTGATGGAAGATAAAATCACAAAAGAATTGATGGACATCGCAATTGATCATTCCAACCACGCAACAACCATGTTTTGGACTTATGCAATCGCCCTAATCGGGCTAATTTCCATCTCAATAGTTCTTGCTTATGTAATCTCTCAAACCATCAGTAATCAGTTTAACAAACTCACTGAAGCTATGAAAGAGCTCGCCCGTGCAAACACAAGCATTCGCATACCAATGGAAAGCAGAACTGATAATTTAGGTGATATGGCAAAAGCCCTTGCTGTCTTTAAAACCAATGCAATAGAACGAGCACGGCTAGAGAGAGAAGCCATTCTTGAAAATGAAAGAGAAGATCAAAAACAAGCTTACATCGCTACAATTCTAGATAATTTCGAAAAACTAGAAAATGGCATAAGAGCTTCTCTTGAAGAACAAACAAACTCAATGCAAAATTCAGCTGACACATTACATAGCGCAGCTCAATCAGCAGCAAGCAGTTCAGACGCAATGAAATCATCTTCAAACATAGCCTCTGAAAATGTAGAAACAGTCGCAGGAGCCACCTCAGAGCTCTCAGCCTCCATGCAAGAAATTGCCATGCAAGTTCAAAAAGCAGATGACATCGTCAAGAAAACATCTGAGACAACCGAAACAACAAATGAAGATGTAAGATCACTTTCAGAAGCTGCTGATAAAATTGGTGACGTTGTCGGTCTGATTAGAGAAATCGCTGAACAAACCAATTTGTTAGCCCTCAACGCAACCATTGAAGCAGCCAGAGCAGGAGACGCTGGCAAAGGGTTCGCAGTGGTTGCCGCTGAAGTTAAACAGCTTTCAGAGCAAACAGCACAAGCAACAGATGAAATCGCATCACATATCTCAGCGGTTCAAAATTCATCACATGGCACCGTAAGCGCCATTAGTAATATCCTGACCCAGGTTCAGGAAATCAATGATGTAACCGTGACAATCGCCTCTGCCGTTGAAGAGCAACAAGCTGCAACGTCATCCATCGCAAGTTCCATTCAAGCCGCATCAGAACAAACAAATGAAGTCGCCAATAATGTTGAGCGGGTCAATCAATCTGTCGAAGATACAACCACACAAGCCAATCAAGTCCAGGAAGTCGCTACTGCCCTCGGAAAAGTCACACAAAACCTATCAACTGCGGTTGATAACTTCCTCAAGGATGTAAGCAAGGATGTGAAAGACCGTAGAAACAGTTTGCGAGAAAAAATCAATAAGGTTTCGATGGTTGACATGAAAGGCGCAAGATTTAGTTTCGTAATTGAAAACGCAAGTGAAACAGGTGCTTACATTACAGGAACTCATTCAATGGACATTGGAGATGAATTCTCATTCATTCTCTCAGACGGTCGCTCAATTATCGCAAAAGTTGTCCGTAAAGACGACAATGGATATGGTGTTAAATTTAAAGAGCCGGTTGAAAATATAAAATGGTTAGAAGAAGCAGCTTAGTCTCTCTATGCCCCCTCCTGCTTACACAACTAAGCAAGAATTAACAAATACAATCAATCCCCCTCTCACCTATATGAGAGGGGGATTTTTATTTGCAGATAATTCCCTATTAAAAATACATAAAATTTAATAGGCGGTATGAGATCATTTAAGTATAGTGCAAACAAACAATTACAAAACTCATCCTTCAACAGTCTAAATCCGAGCACCCCAATGAGCACAAATTCAAATAACAAAAACCATGACGCAAAAACCAAATTGGTTCACTTAGGTAGAGACACAGAAGACTCAAAAGGGTTTGTAAATCCCCCCCTTTATAAAGGCTCAACCGTTCTATTCCCTACAGTCAAGTCGCTCGTAGAAGGAGGTTATGGCTATTGGTATGGCCGCAAGGGGAGCCCAACATACGAAACTCTGGAAAGCGCCTTAAACGAGTTAGAGCAGGCCGAGGATACAATCCTAACCCCATCAGGTCTATCTGCCATCACAACCGCCCTTTTAGCTCTCTTAAAAACAGGTGATCACCTCTTGGTGACAGATAGCGTCTATCAACCCACGAGGAATTTTTGCAACACCACCCTAAAAGCTTTGGGCATCAACGTGACATATTACGACCCACGCATCGGATCAGAGATTGAAACGCTCATTCAAGACAATACCAAAATCATTTTCCTTGAAAGTCCAGGCTCTCAATCCTTCGAAATCCAGGATATTCCAGCCATTTGCGAGAAAGCCAAAAAGACAAATATCAAAACAATAATAGACAACACCTGGGCAACCCCTCTTTATCTACAACCACTAACAATGGGCGTAGATGTTTCCATACATTCGGGCACCAAATATTTCATCGGTCACGCCGACGCTATGATCGGTACAGTTAGCTCAAAAGGGGACGCAGCAGAAAAAATTCGTCAAATGGCTTACTCACTAGGTCTCTGCGCCGGGCCAGATGATGTTCAACTTGCCCTTAGAGGATTACGGTCTCTTGGCGTTAGGTTAGAGCATCACCAAAAAGCCGCCATCGAGCTCGCCAGTTGGTTAGAAGCACAACCAGAATTTGAATGTGTCTTACACCCGGCCCTACCCTCTCATCCAGATCATGATCTTTTCAATAGAGATTTCAAAGGCAGCACAGGCCTCTTCACAGCCATCCTAAAACCAGTAGATCCAGCAAAAGTTGAAACCATGCTGAACGAGTTAGAACTATTTGCTATGGGATGGTCATGGGGTGGGTTTGAAAGTCTCGCACTTCCTTTCGATCCTAAATCATATCGAACGGCAACATCTTGGAATTATCAAGGCCAGGCCCTGCGCTTCCATGTCGGTAATGAAAACATGGACGACCTCAAAGCAGATCTTACAGCCGGCCTCAAAAAATTACATGCGGATGCTTAGTGGGCATCTGAAGCACAGAAAAAAGTGCGGATGCTTAGTGCCGGTTTCTAGTGGGAAAACTGAAGGCAAATCAAAAGTAGACATCTGAAGCACAAAGATGCAAATGCCGCGACGGTTGCTAGTGGGCAATCTAAAGGAGCTCTATAAGAGTAGGCATCTAATGCAAAGAAATGCCGACCTGAAGGCACACTAAAAAAGAGATCTATTTTATAGCTATTTTATTTCGGCATAAGTGCTGTGATATCAGCAGACTTCGTGCAAACAGTGATGCGCGGCTCAAAAGTTTGAGACAATTTCAAACTACCGTCATTATCACGAATAGTCACATTGGCAGACGCTTTCGCGATTTCGCTCAAATCACCCTTAGCACCTAACTCTGCCAAATCTTGCTTTTTGATAACATAAGAAACAGCACTTGCTTTCACAGCTTGCCGAACAAGAAAATAACGATTGCCTGGCTTAACCCCAACATTGGTCTTAATCCACTTAACAACATTACCCTCAACTTCATCATCAATATCATCAGCCCGAATATCTTTAACAGTAACATTAACTGATAAGGTCTTCTTCTTCTTAGCCGATCCAGAAAGGCTTAAATTAGGAATAGCTTTTTTTAGTAAAGCAGCCGATGCCTGAGCATTAGTTTTTTGCGTATCAGAAATTTCATAATCAGAAATTTTAATATTCTTACGTAAATGATCTTTTACAATCGTGTGACCACTTAAGTCTTTCACACTGTAAAAAACACCATTTTGGTCTCGCCGATAAACAGCCCCAACTGGATATAAATCATTAGAATTAATCGGGCAATCATAGCCCTTTGGCAGTTGACTAATCGAGCCAGTGACCAATTGATCTGCAAGGTTGTTTGAAGAGCATGAAGCAAGACCTGTTAAAAACAAGCCACCAGTTAACACAGCAACAAAGCGAACTACGCTCATAGACATATTAATTCTCATCTCACCAACCTCCCAGAGTTGGCCGTAATTGAAAACTGATTATGGGATGCTGTCAACTAACGCTATAAAAACACAAGGAATTAAGAGGGGATAACCCGCAGGTGTTACCTTAAGGGATCAGAAATAACAAAAAGCCAGCATCCTCGTCAGAATGCTGGCTTTTTAAAAACAACAATTAAGCAGCTTTTTTAAGAGCTTTTTTAGCTTTTTTCAGCTTTGACTCTTGCTTAACAATTTTCTTCTTAACTGCTTTAATGTCTTTTTTGATAGATTTTACTTTTTTAGATGCCATCGGATCTAACTCCATTAATTTAAAGATTTAATACAAATTAATAGAAAAACAGGCTCAAGAAATTATTTCGATTTCTTCTTATGATCCGCAACAAAGCGCTTCATAAATTTACGAATTTCTCTTGCGGCACTGCTTTCCAAATCCTCACACAACTCAACGAATTGATCCCTGTCAGCACGATTAATCCGAATAACCAACTGGCTATCTTTAGGATTTTTTTTCTTTCGCACTTTTTTCTCTGACATAAAAACATCCGATCCGCGCCAGCTATGCTTTGGATATTCAATGTATATACATTGCACATGCTAACGACAAGTTAAAATTATGAAGCCTGTTAATATTTAAAAGCAAAAAATATCGGCCTGCTATCAAAGTTGGAACTATTAGAGCGATCCACTACACAAAGTAGATTACGGTTTTAGAAAAAACAGACGCCATAATAAAACACTAAGCATTCAATTAAAATCACCCAAAAGAGGAATGCTCTAGTGAATGATATTAAAATCTATAAAGAAGTAAAGGCCGTTCAAAACAAACCACGTTTTATAATTTTGGAGGGTCTACGGCCAGCTTACCATTTAAATCTTCAAGATAGAGTTGATAAAGAACCGGTTCAAAAATTGAATTCACTTTGTTCAGACGAGGCGAGGAAATATCTTTTCCAAAAACCTGCGCAGCACGAAAGACGTCATCAGTTAAATATCTCGTATCAGATACAATAGAGCCAGGTGAAGCAGGCGCATTCTTTTCAGCCATATGAAAGCCCCAAATGCCAAAAGCCGGAATAGCGATGTGATAGCTCAGCGTCTCAGGAAAAACGGCATTTAAAGTATCGCCAATAGCCCAAAAAGTCTTACGTGCAAAAAACGGAGACGAAGATTGAGAAACAAGCACGCCTCCTTCAGCCATACGCCGTTTCACCATTGTGTAAAACTCAACTGAATAAAGCTTTGAAATGGCCTCATTATGCGGGTCAGGAAAATCAAGTATAATCCGGTCATAAAGACGTCCCGCTTTTTTAATAAAAACAAAGCCATCAACATTATGAATGGCAACACGCTTATCAGCCAGGCTATCTTTATTTAATTGTTTTAAAGGGGCAAAGGATTGACCAAGCTTTGTCATGGCAGGGTCAATATCAACCAAATCAATATGCTCAATAGAAGGGTATTTTAAAAGCTCACGAACAGCCAGTCCGTCACCTCCCCCCATAACAAGAACTGATTTCGCAGGCCCCTTATAACTCATAACAGGATGTACAAGAGCTTCATGATAGCGATGCTCATCAGCACCCGAAAACTGAATATGTCCATCAATAAAAAGACGTAGATCCTTTTTTTGCCAATCACGTGTAACGACTAGATTTTGATAGGGAGTTTGCTTGCGCCAAATCACTTCATCAAAATAAAGATGTTGCTGAGCAAAAGAAGTTATGCGTGAGCCCAGCAAAACAAAAATAAGCAGAATGACAAAAATAGAACCAGCAAGTAGCAAAAACTTTTTAAAATTTCTCAAGTAGGCCTTCAGGTAGATAATATTCAAAAGCGCTACAAAAACATTGATAAGCCCAATTGCAAAAGACGCACGAATAAGTCCCAGACTTGGTAGCAACATTAATGGAAACGCAACTGAACCAATCAGCGCCCCAATATAATCAAGCGACATCACATTCGCAATTGAACGCCGCGTCCCACTAACTTGAGAGAGCACCCGCGTTAAAAGTGGAATTTCCAACCCTACCAAAATTCCGATCGTAAAGATGAAAAAGAACATCACAAATTTATAAAGAAAAGGAGCAAACGGAAAGGTCATAAAAAGAGAGAGAGAGCAAACACCGCCGACTAGTGCCAAAACAATTTCGACATAGATAAAATTCTCAATTAAATTGGATCTAATAAATTTACTTAAATAAGACCCAACTCCCATGGCAAACATAAAGAAGCCAATGGTCAATGAAAATTGATAAACACTATTGCCTAAAAGATAGCTGGAGACAGTTCCAATAATCAGTTCATAAACAATGCCGCAAAGTGCAACAATGGAAATAGACAGCAAAAGGATAAACGCTTTTGCAGGCGGCAAATCCCGATACAAACCATCATCATCATTCTCAAATTTATCCGCGTCCATTTTTGTCTCTTTTATTTTTTAACCAATTGCACTTAAAAATATAGCCCCCTTTTTTAATAAAAGAGGGCTATAAAATCATCATTCATTAAATAGGGAATTGCCCCTACTTACCACCAAAAACACCGCCTGAGCGTGCTTTGGAGCGCGAGCTAGAATATTTGGAAGCTGGCGTCACTTTCCGATTGTTAAATGAATTCGGATTAACGCCTGCTGCACGTTGTCTGTTAAGTAAACTACCGATCAACAACCCAGCTAAAAGGCCTGTCCCAGAAAAACTACTAGATGTCGTCGTCCCAGATGTATCAGTCGCCAAAATACGGTTGTTAGCCTGATCAATCTCAACCTTGAAAATCTTCTTCTCACCCTCATCAACTTTGCCATTAGCGTTTGTGTCACTATAGCCAGTGTAAGATGCATCTTTTTCCAAATTCATCGCAATTTTAGATTTATAAAAAGCAGGCTGAAGGTTCATGACATGCTGCATAAACGATGTAAGCAAAGTCATATGTTGCGGTTCAATTTTAGTGATATTATCAGCTTTAAGCTTCTTTTCTAATGCCGACATCGCAGCAACAGTCCGCTTTAAAACCTGGTTCAAATCAGGCCCTGGAGTACTGGACCCACAAGCAGCTAAATTAACAACCAAAGACAAAACGGCAACTAGCGTAACCAAAGAACGCATATTATTTCCCCCGAATGGTAAAATCATCTTGCCTATCTAAAAGGCAAATTTACTTAAGCTTATACTCGAGCTTAAACTAATAAAAAAGCTAATAATCACTGAATTTCGACAAAATTTTGTTAAAATCAATAATTTAATATTACAGGAATACTATATTACTCGCTTGCGGTAATGAGATAAGTTCTTACTCCTCAAATTCAAAAAACTATAAAAAACAAACCCAATAAACTTGATCAATCGACTTTTCATAATAGTCTTTTAATTTGCCAACCTTTTGAAAACCGCTCTCTTTCAAACCTTGCTCAACACTTTTTTCAAACACAGAAGGTGGTGCAGCTACAAGAAATCTAGCCCCTTGTTGCTTCGCAGCTGTTTTTAAGGTTTCAAACGGAACTTTATCACCCTGGCTCTCCCCTTCAATCTCTTCAACCCAATTCATTCCAAAGCCACCATTACTTTCAGGCAAAGGGTCTAACCCTGTAAAATAAATGCTCCCTGCCTCACCAACATCAGTTGGAGCCTCAGGTGTATTTTCAAAATCTAAAACTGGAACATCAAGCCCATAAATAAACCGCGCTTCATTTCTATCATGATAATCATTGATTTTAAGCTCCAACTGAGCCCCCATGGCCTGATAAAAGGCTTTTGCTTTGGCGTATAAATCAACTCCATCTTCCATATAATCACTGGTCGAAATAAACAATCTCCGCACACCGCCCCCCTCGAGCATGCCACGTAACTGTTCAAACATCATCCGGCCAAATCCTTGCCCCTGATAATCCTCATGCACATATGTCCAGGAAAGCCAGCAAATCCCCTCCACATGATCATCGGCATCAGCACCGGTCACCCCAATAATTTTGCCGCCCTTTGAGAGAACAAACATCCCCTCATGACTTTCTTGGAGGTTTTGATAGGCTTCTTCGGCATCATCCTCATCATGCTGCTCGATAATATCAAGCACCTGCATCATGTCTGTCACTTTAAATGGACGCAGTTTCGGCTGCCCCCCAAGACCAAAGAAAGAAACCATTAAATCAATCCTATAATGAAGTTAAATCGAGAATAAAAAATATATAACGAAGTCAGTCAGAAGAAACTGACACCCCTAACATCTGTTTAAAAGCAGTATTTGTTTATTTTTAGTTCACCTAAATCAAAACAAAAAACCTTCTCAGTTTATAAATGATTTAACGTCTTTGTGAACAGACATTTTAAAAAGCTAAAACCTCTGATAATGTTATGAGACAAAAAGCAATAATCACTAATGAAAGTTCAAACATGACAAATCCCAAATTACTCTATGTCGGAGACCCAATGTGCTCATGGTGCTGGGGCTTTGCAAATGTCATCACTGAACTTCTAGAAAATTATGAAGACAAATTAGAGTTTGAAATTCTTCTTGGTGGTCTCAGACCAACTAACGAAGTCAAGGTTGATGAGAAAATGAAAGACTTTCTCCTGCACCATTGGACAGAAGTCAACAAACGAACAAGCCAAAAGTTCGATCATACCATCCTTGATCAACTCGGCTGGATTTATAACACAGAACCAGCCTGCCGCGCCGTTGCCACCTTAAGAGAATTAGAGGGCAGCTCAAAAGCTCTGCATTTCTTTAATCACTTACAGAAAGCATACTACGCAGAAGGTAACATCATCACCACAGATGATGTGATCAAAACTCAAGCAACAAACTTCGGCATTGAAACGAAGACCTTCATGAAAGAGTTCTCCTCAGATACAGCCAAACAAAAAATCTTTCATGAATTCGGAACCGTGCAGCAAATCGGCATTCAGGGCTTCCCAACTCTCTTATTTATAAAAGGTGATAGCGCCTCTCTCATTGCAACTGGCTATTCAGATTATGAAAAAGTTTCAAGCAGAATAGATACATTCATGAACGCTTAAACCACATTCCTAATCAACAAGGGAGTAAGGCGCTTCTAGGCACGTCTTAAGTTTTTGAACAAAAACAGCAGCATCAAATCCATCAATAATCCGATGATCAAACCCGGAAGATAAATTCATAACTTTACGAGGTTTAAACACCTCTCCATCCCAAATTGGTCGCATCGCAATTTTATTAACGCCAACAATAGCAACTTCAGGGTGATTAATAATCGGCGTTGAAACAATCCCTCCAAGCGAGCCAAGAGAAGAAAGAGTAATTGTCCCCCCTCCCAAATCTTGCACACCAATCTTACCATCACGAGCAAGAGTTGAAAGTCGCACAATCTCTTCAGCGCAATTCCATAAAGACCGACTGGCAACATCACTTACAACAGGCACCGTAAGACCATTGTCCGTTTGCGCTGCGATACCGATTGAAACAAGCGAGTTCTGCCGAATAACTCCATGTTCATCGTCATAGTGAGCATTAAACTGTGGTTGTTCGTGCAGAGCCTCAACCATAGCTTTCATCAAAAATGGAAGCACAGTTAGTTTCGGCCTTACCGATGAATACTTCTCATTCAAAGCAGCGCGAAACTCTTCCAAGGCTGTCACATCTATTTCTTCCACCAAAGTGATGTGAGGTATTCGTGACTTTGAAAGCGCCATCTGTTCCGCAATTTTCCGTCGCATACCAATCACTTTAACTTCTGTAACATCCCCCTCCGATTGTCGACTAGGCATTTGAGGTTTAATTTTAAAATCTTTATTACCAAGTAAATAATCATCCAGGTCTTCGTGCCGAATACGCCCCAAAGGCCCAAATCCGGGCACACCTCCCAAATCAATATCAAGTCGTTTCGCCCTCGCCCGAACAGCAGGAGACGCTAATACCTTATCATGGGGAGTAGAAGTAACATTCAGCGTTTTAACATTCTCATCATACCTTTCAAGAAGCTCTTGAGCACTCTCCTCCTTAACAACAGTAGGAATAACAGCAGCTTCCTCTTCAGTAAGTTTTTCTTTACTGAAGTTTACATCAACAGCATCAGGTTTAAGCTCTTCTTTTTGAAGGTCGTCGTCATCAGGCCCAACACCCTCACCTGCTACAATTTCAATCTCAACGAGAAGAGATCCGATTGCCATCACTTCACCAACCTCACCGCCAAGAGACATCACTTTGCCTGAAACACTTGACGAAACTTCAATCGCCGCCTTGTCAGTCATAACAATAGCAAGCACATCATCTTCGCTCACTTCATCTCCGACAGCAACGGACCATTCAACAAGCTCAGCTTCCGCAATTCCCTCGCCCACATCAGGTAATTTTATCGTATGCAAACTCATGTTTTTAGTTCTCCAAAGTCTCGATGATTTTTCGGCCCAACCTTTGCGGGCTTGGGAAATAATCCCACTCCTGCGCATGCGGATAGGGCGTGTCCCACCCCGTAACACGTGCAACAGGCGCTTCTAAATGATAAAACAACTCTTCTTGCACAAGCGCCGCTAACTCGGCCCCAAAGCCAGATGTTTTCGTCGCCTCATGCACAATCACACAGCGCCCTGTTTTCTTTATAGAAGTTTCAATCGTCTCTAAATCAAGTGGGACAAGCGTTCGCAAATCAATAATTTCCGCGTCGACACCGGTTTCTTCTACTGCAGCCTCTGCCACATAGACCATCGTCCCATAACTAAGAATAGTAACGGCCTCACCTGAGCGCCGAATAGCAGCTTTACCAAGCGGTGTTACATAATAATCTTCCTCAACCGCTCCAAGTTCATGCTTACTCCAAGAAACAATAGGCTTTTCATGATGACCATCAAACGGTCCATTATAAAGTCTCTTAGGTTCTAAAAAAATAACCGGGTCAGGATCCTCAATAGCCGCCAAGAGCAATCCCTTCGCATCAACAGGGTTAGACGGCATCACCGTCTTCAAACCAGCAACATGAGTTAATAAAGCTTCAGGACTTTGGCTATGGGTTTGCCCCCCAAAAATACCACCACCACAAGGCATCCTGATCACCATAGGGCAAGTAAAATCACCATTGGACCGATGACGTATGCGCGCCGCTTCACTAACAATCTGGTCATAAGCCGGGTACATATAATCAGCAAATTGAATTTCAATCACAGGCCTCAAGCCATAAGCCGCCATACCAATGGCACTGCCCACAATCCCATTCTCACTAATCGGCGCATCAAAGCAGCGATTTTTTCCATATTTTTCCTGCAAGCCTGCAGTACAGCGAAACACACCCCCAAAAAAACCAACATCTTCGCCATAGACGACGACCCGATCATCTTTTTCCATGGCCAGATCATGAGCATTTTGAATAGCAGATATCATCGTCATTTGTACCATGATCAATACCCTGCCTCTCTACGCTGACGCACCAGATGCGGCGGCATGATCTCATAAACCCCCTCAAACATATCTCGCCCAGACGGCAAATGACCAGAGGTCAGGGTACCAATGGCCTCCGCCTGTTTTTGGATGAACTTCACTTCATCCATCACTTCAGCTTCAGCCTGTACGTGTCGTTCTTCTGTCCAGGCACCCAATGTAATCAGATGTTGCTTCAAACGCTCAATCGGATCACCAAGTGGCCATGCTGCCCCCTCAGCACTTCCTCTATAAGCTGAAGGATCATCAGAGCTAGAATGCCCTCCTGCACGATACGTCACATATTCAATAATTGTTGGTCCAAAACCACTACGTGCACGAAGCGCAGCCCATTTTGCAACTGCATAAACTGCCAAGTAATCATTGCCATCAACCCGAACAGAAGGAATACCAAACCCGTGGCCTCGCGAAGCAAAAGTTCCGGCTCCTCCTCGCGCAATCCCTTGGAACGTCGAAATCGCCCATTGATTATTGACAATATTCATCACAATCGGCGCCTTGTAGGTCGACGCAAAAACCATCGCCGAATGAATATCACCTTCAGCAGTTGCCCCATCACCAACCCAGGCCGCAGCAATCTTGCTATCATGACGAATGGCAGAAGCCATTGCCCAGCCAACCGCCTGAATATATTGCGTTCCTAAATTTCCTGAAATTGAAAAAAATCCATAGTCCTTAGCAGAGAATAAAACCGGCATCTGGCGCCCATGCAGTGGGTCAGCCTCGTTGGAATAAATCTGGTTCATCATTTTTTCCATCGGATAGCCACCAGCAATCAACAACCCTGCTTGGCGGTACGTTGGAAAATTCATATCCCCTTTTTTCAATGCCACCTGAAACGCGCAAGAAACAGCTTCTTCACCGCGGTGCTGCATATAAAAACTTGTCTTACCTTGTCTCTGCGCTGTCATCATTCGCGTATCATAGGCACGAAGCAGCATCATATGACGAAGCCCCTGCTTCAAATCATCAGGCGACAAATCGTCAACCCACGGGCCAACTGCCTCCCCCTCTTTGTTCAAAACGCGAATAATCGAAAACGCCAAATCAAGCATATCATCGGCAGAAGCATCGAGTTCTGGTTTGGGAACAGCACCAGCACGAGGAATTTCAAATTCGGAAAAATCAGGCGTATCTCCAGGCCGGCACCCCGGCTCTGGCACATGAAGTTTGAGTGGGGCAATTTCAGGGTAAGAAGATACCTGTTCAGCCATAATTTTCCTCCGCTTAATTTCTTTTGTCCAGGCGCACAAATTGAAGCTAAATTTGATCAAAAGGCCAATGCGCCATTAATAGAAATTTTAAACCAAAAAGAGAAAAATAAGCATCTTTTTTATCCAGCATATTTAACATAATGTGAACAAATATTTTGCATATTTACAAAAAATCAATTAATTATTCTGTTAGCTATCAATAAATATCAGAGAAAAACAATGGCCAAACCCTTAGATCAAATTGACAAAAAACTTCTAAAAGCCCTTGTCAAAGACGCAAGGCTAACCAGCAATCAACTAGCTGAAATAGCCGGTCTCTCAGCAAGCCCCTGTTGGCAACGGGTCAAAAGATTGGAAAAAGACGGAATTATCAAGGGCTACACCACTGTTTTAGATAACCGCAAACTTGGCGCTGCAGAAATCATCCTGCTGGAAATCACCCTGGATAAACAAATAGAGGGCGCAATTGAAAACTTCGCAGAGGAAATAAAAAAAATGCCAGAAGTTCTCGAGGCATTTCTAACATCAGGTAAATATGATTATTTTTTAAAAATCGCAGTCAACGGAACAGAAGAATATCAGAAATTCCTCATGGAAAAACTCTATAAAATAGATAGCATCAGAGAAACGCGCTCCATGTTTGCCTTAAGCTGTGTGAAAGACACCCAATCTTACATCCCCAATTAATTCAGAAAAAACAACAAAGACCACTAGAAAAACATCACTGGAAAAATAAAAGGCACTTGTTATAGTGAAGCCATAGACTAGATCTAGTAAAGCGGGCAAAAACTTATAACATTATTGTGATCCAATGAATGTGGTCATACCGTTTTATAAACTTATATTAAATTTAATTTTCTAAAAACAAAATCAGCGGAGATGTCTCAAATGCTTAGAGAAGCGTCCACCTCACCCAGTAATGAGCCAAACAACAAACCAATCAATCTCAAAACTGTCACGTTGGACACAGGAGACGTCGAAGCCAAACGACAAGAAATCCTAGATTATTTCCACACGAGTTTCAGTCTTTATGAAAGTATCTTCGAATGCCTAAATGGTGACGAAGCTTACTACGCAAAAGCTAATACCCTTCGCCACCCGCTGATATTCTATTATGGCCACACATCCGTTTTCTTCATCAACAAACTTAATGTCGCAGGCTTTATATCAGAGCGTGCAGACCCCAAAATAGAATCCATGCTCGCCGTTGGCGTAGATGAAATGTCATGGGATGATTTAAACGAAGCCAATTACGATTGGCCAACCCCTAAGGAAGTAAAAAACCACCGTGACAAGACAAGAGACATAGTTGATCGCTTTATCAAAACCGTAGACTTCACCCTCCCCATCACCTGGGACAGTCCAATGTGGATCATTATGATGGGCATTGAACATGAGCGCATTCATCTCGAGACCACCTCAGTCCTCATTCGTGAACTCCCCCTAAAACTAGTCAACCCCCATGACTATTGGGGCAAAATCTGCAAAGAAACAGGCACAGCACCCACAAATGAACTCTTGCCAGTAGAGGGCGGAAAAATCACTTTGGGCAAAGGTCAATGCAACGCTCTTTATGGCTGGGATAATGAATATGGTATAGAGCAGCACACTATAAACTCCTTCAACGCCTCCAAATATCTCGTCTCCAATCAAGAATTCATGCACTTCGTTGAAGCAGGTGGTTATCAAAACAAAGCCTATTGGGATGAAGAAGGCTGGGGCTGGGTTGAGTATAAAAAAGCTGAGCACCCAGTTTATTGGCTTAAAGAAAATGACACCTATCAATATCGCACAATGTTAGAAGTCATCCCAATGCCTTGGGATTGGCCAGCAGACATTAATTACCTTGAAGCAAAAGCCTTTTGTAATTGGAAATCAGAACAAACCGGCAAATATATAAGAATGCCAACAGAAGCCGAATGGTACAAACTGCGCGAACTCGAGCAATCAGACCTCACCACATGGGAAGAAGCCCCCGGTAACATCAACCTTGAAGGCTTTATGTCATCCTGCCCTGTTAACAAGCACGAACATCAAAGCGGATTTTTCGACATCATTGGCAATGCCTGGCAATGGAGTGAAACACCAATTGATGGGTTTGATGGCTTCAAAGTTCATCCCGCATATGATGATTTCTCAACTCCAACTTTTGATGGCAAGCATAATCTCCTTAAAGGCGGCTGCTGGGCCTCCACGGGAAATTACGCTATTAAAGACAGCCGTTATGCCTTCCGCCGTCACTTTTTCCAGCACGCTGGTCTAAGATACATCGAAGGTGAAGAACTATGCCAACCAACAATGAACATCTATGAAACAGATAGTATGGTCTCGCAATATATCGAGTTCCATTATGGCGACACATATTTTGATGTTCCAAACTTTCCTGTTGCCTGCATCGACGAAGTAAAGTCCGTAATTGAGCAAAACTCAAACTATAAAACAGAGCGCGCTCTCGACCTTGGCTGTGCAACAGGCCGTTCTTCTTTTGAGCTCGCCAAACTCTATGATCATGTCGACGCTGTTGACTTCTCTGTCCGTCTCATTGAACCGCCAACCAACCTTCAAAACAACGGCGCCCAGCGCTATGTCATCCAGGACCAAGGTGACCTTGTCTCCTATAAAGAAGTTAAGCTTGAAAACTTCGATGAGTATGAAGCAGTGAAAAACAAAATCTACTTCATGCAAGGTGATGCCTGTAACCTAGTCGAAAAATTCAATGATTACGATCTTGTCTTTGCCGGTAACTTAATCGATAGATTGTATGACCCAGCCAAATTTTTAAATCTGATAAAATCACGCATTCGCCCTGGCGGCTTGCTTGTCCTCACATCTCCTTACACATGGTTAGAGGAGTTCACACCTAAAGAAAATTGGATTGGTGGGTACAAAGCTGACACGGGAGAAAACTACACAACGCTTGAAGGCCTAACAGATCAGCTATCTCCTGAGTTCAAGCTCATCAAAGAACCAAAGGACATCCCTTTCACCATACGTGAAACGGCAAGAAAGCACCAACATACCTTGTCAGAAATGACCGTCTGGGAAAAATCATCAGAAAACTAAAAAAATCTCTGGGTTTGCAAGAGAATTTTGCAAACCCAGCCTACCCTTAAAATCATTTCCTTATCAAAATAAAGGTTAACCCAAAGGCCAGTATCTTTCCCCCCAACATTTGAGGCAAACTCATAGAAAATCACCAATAATACTAAAAATTAAGCGCTTCATAAATCACAACAACACACAAGCCTTAGGAAATCAAAATGACTGAAAACACCGCCCAAATTGTTAGGTTTCATGAGACAGGCTCTAGCTCTGTCTTAAAAATAGAATCTCTTCCCATAACAGAACCAGCCCCAGATGAAGTACGAATAAAAGTTGAAGCTTTTGGTTTAAACCGTGCAGAAATTATGTTTAGAAGTGGCGCATATCTAGTAGCCCCCACATTTCCATCCCGTATAGGCTATGAAGCGTCAGGTACAATTGAGAGCATCGGCTCAAACATTACAGACTTGCAAATTGGAGATCGTGTCAGCACCATCCCAGCCCTCTCAATGAGTGAGTATGGTGTCTACGGTGAAAGTGTAACTCTAAATGCAAGCGCTGTATCCAAATATCCCACCAAACTGTCACCCGTTGAAGGTACTGCGATTTGGATGCAATATATCACAGCCTATGGAGCACTCATTGACATCGGCAAACTAACTGCGGACCAAACAGTAATGATCACAGCAGCCAGTAGTTCCGTTGGAATCGCTGCCATACAAATTGCAAAATCAGTTGGCGCAAAAGTAATCGCCACCACAAGAGGCGCTAGCAAAGTGCAAAGCTTAACTGATGCCGGCGCTGATCATGTCATCCAAACCGAGAATGAAACCTTATCTGAAAAAGCTCTTTCACTAACCAATGACCAAGGTGTTAATCTCGTCTTTGATCCTATCGGTGGTCCTATGTTAGAAGAGCTTGCCCTCGCAACAAAACAACAAGGCCTCATCATTGAATATGGCGCCTTAGATGAACGGCCAACCCCCTACCCTCTTTTCACAGCTTTAGGGAAAGGTCTAAAAATCCAAGGATATACACTTTTTGAAATCACTCAAGACCCAGACCGCGACAGATTAAACACAGCGAAAAAGTTCATATTTGAAGGCCTTGAATCTGGAAAATTAAAACCAGTGATAGACCGCACATTCCCTTTAGAACAAATCAAACAAGCTCATGACCATCTTGAATCAAATGAGCAAATTGGAAAAATCGTCGTTACAGTCTAAGCAGATAAAAAACAACGATGTAGCGGATGTTGAAAAACAAAAAAAGGGCCAAAGGCCCTTTTTATTTATTCGCATTTTAAATTTATAAATTTACAGAATGATAAAAGCACTCAACCATTCTGCACTCGAATAGAGCTGATAAAACCATCAACGTGATTCTGCAAATTCGTAATTTCTGTATCTAATTGAGAAACAGCACCAATCATTCCCGAAGCTGATTGACCATTTTTTAGAGCAATTGAATTTAGGTCCGACGTATTTTTATGCACTTCCTTAGTAAGATCAGCTGCTTCCACAATATTGCTACTAATTTCACCCGAAGCATAACCTTGCTCTTCAACAGCCGCCGCAATTGAACCTGATATCGTATTTAGTTTTCCAATGGTCTCATCCACCTGATCAATCGCTACAACAGCCTCAGAAATTGAGGATTGAATATGATCAACTTGACCGGAAATATCTTCTGTAGCACGCCCTGTCTGCGTAGCAAGTTCCTTAACCTCAGAAGCAACAACAGCAAAACCTTTACCCGCATCACCAGCTCTAGCGGCCTCAATAGTTGCATTCAAAGCAAGTAAATTTGTTTGCTCAGCAATATCTTGAATAAGTTTAACAATATTGCCAATAGCTTGAGAGGCCGTTGAAAGTCCCTCAATAACTTCATTTGCTTTTTTCACTTCAGAAACAGCAACGGTTGACACTTCATTCGACTGAACCATTTGCCCCGAAATCTCTGAAATCGAAGCCGACATTTCTTGTGAAGCACGCGCGACAGTTTCAACATTTTGACTGGTAGTATCCATGGCCACAGCAATCGCACCAGCACAATCAACATTTTCTTGAGAGCCTTCAGACACATCTTCAGTCATAGCTTTTAAATTATGAGATGAATTACTCACACTCAAAACAATTGAACGCACCTCTTTATCAAATTGGTCCGCCATTTTCATCAAAGCAGATCGCTGCTCTTCTTGAGCAAGTTTCTTTTGCTCTTCTTGTTCCCTAGATAGTCTAATCCGCTCAGACGCATTAACATGAAACACTTTCAGTGCCTGGCTCATTTGCCCAATTTCATCTTTACGATCATCATAAGAAATATCAATATCCATATGTCCCTCAGAAAGCTTCTGCATCGAAGACGTCATATGCTTCATAGGCCGAACAATTGACCGAGCCAATAAGAGAGAGAGCCCTAAGACAGAGATAAAAATGATGAAAGCAACTATGAGTAATGATCTAGCATCATGCCAAAACACCGCTTGAATATCATCCACATAAGACCCGGTTCCAATAATCCATCCCCAAGGTTCAAAGTTGCTGACAAAAGCAATTTTCCCTTGCGGAGCTTCAGCGCCCGGTTTCGGCCACATATAATCAACATAACCTGAACCGGTTTCTCGTGTGGCATTCACAAAAGCTACAAACAAAGGAACCCCATTTGGATCTTGAATGCCGGTAAGGTCTTTACCATCCAACTGAGGTTTAATCGGATGCATAATCATCTTAGGAAAACGATCAGTAATCCAAAAATAGTTCGAGCCCTGATACCGCAATTGCGAGATAGCAAACTTCGCTCTTTTTTGCGCTTCACCCGAAGTAAACTCTCCGGAGAGTTCTCGTTTTTGAAAAGAAACTGCAATACTTTTTGCTGTTGAAACAAGATGCTTCAACTCAGCCTTTTTTGTATTTAATAGGTTTGTATGACTGTTGTTCAAAGAAACAACCAATAGCCCACAAACACCAAGCATAGCTAAAAAAACAATTAAGTAGATTTTAAAAGAGAGAGAACCTCTCTTCATACTAGACAAAATAGACGAAGTGTTTTGCATAAGATTTTCCACGAATTAAATTATTTTTATAATCAGAAAATATTAATCCGCATACAAATCCATTAGGGTAAACAAAGCCTTACAGAGATACTTTGTTAGTACTAAAGTATCAAATTCTAACAATTCATGTTAAGAAGAATTCTGCGTTCTTAGCCATTCAGAAAACACTTACTTCCTATTTTCAGTAGATGGTAAAAACCATTTTGACACCCGCTGCCAACCCTCAATACGTTTTATCTTTCCAAATTGCTTTAGTTTTTAGATGAATGAATACTAATTTTAAATTCCGTGCCACTCCCAGCCTCACCTTTAACGTGAATATCCCAGCCATGCCGTTGACAAATCGTTTTGCAAATAGCCAGCCCAATTCCAGAACCAGGATAATCAGCTTCATTATGCAACCGTTGGAAAGGCTCAAAAATTCGATCAGCATATTTCATATCAAGTCCGATACCATTGTCTTTCACTATTAGATTTAAAATATCGCCACCTTCAGATCTACAACTACTTATCTCTATTCTAGGATCTCTCTCAGGATGTCGGTATTTAACTGCATTACTAATTAAATTACGAAGCAAATGCCCAAGAGCAGTTGGATCACCCGTTACAAGCGGCAACTTCCCCACCTCAATCTCTGCATTAGTTTCAGATATCAAAACCTCAAATTCAGATAAAATACGTTCCACCAACTCAGAAAGGTCAACCTCGACAAGGTTCAATTGACTACTGCTATTACGTGAATAACTTAGAAGGTCTTTTATTAACTGACTCATTCCACGACTTGACGCCTTGATGACACTCAGAAAATAATGAGCATCTTCGCTTAGTTCTTCAGAACAATCCTCCTCAAGAAAAATAGAAAACTGTTGCAACTTTCTAAGCGGCTCTTGCAGGTCATGAGAAGCCACAAAAGTAAATCTTTTTAAATCAACATTTGCCCTTTCCAAATCGGCAACCACCCCTTTAAGCCTCTCTTCACTTTCTTTCAAAGACGTTTGTGCTTGATTGATCTCAGTAATATCCCGAGAAACTCCCAATACAAATGATGCCCCTTGACTATCTTCAAAACGGACTTTCTTTGTGTATACAGTCTTGGTATCTCCATTAGGGAACTGTACTTTTTCTTCTGTCTCGGAGCTCCCCTCTTCTAAAGCTTGACGATCATATTTAAGAAATTCTTCAGCCTCTTTTGTATCATATTTTTCAAGCGTCGTTGCGCCAATAACATCATCGCGCATCTCTTCTGGGTAGAGGTCTAGAAAAGCCGGATTGGCTTGCACAATGCGAAATTCACTATCTTTTACAAAAATCAAATCAGGAATATGTTCCATGATCAAATCCTGAAATTTTTTAGTGTCATGCATCTCTTTTTCAGCGGCTTCTTTTGCAATAAGCCCTAACTTAAATTCTTCAAGAGCTCCAGACATTTGAGAAATTTCATTATTCCCCGATATATCGATTTTTGTTTCATAATCCCCGGCAACAATTTTTTGAGTATCATCAGAAAGGCGGCGAAGACGCACAACTATTTTGGGATAAACAAAAAATGCCACAAATAAGATAGAAGTTAAAAAGATCAAACCCGTGATGAAATACAAAGTTAAAATATTTTTACTGAGATCCTTTTCAATCCCTGCAAATTCACTTTGCGTGCCAAGACGTACATCACTCAAAAACGATAGGATATTTTCGTTTAGGTCATTCTGATGCACTCTGTTTTGCGAAGCTATTTCCTTTAACTTTTGCGATTGCTCAAAGAGTTTAATTAAGTAATGAAAAACACCTTTATTTGGAATAATTTGAGAAAGAAGCACATCAGCCGATTGGGCCAGTGATTGCCTGAGAGGCGCATCAACAACACTAACAATTTCCTTTGAAATTGTTCTGACCCGCGATATATAAGATTGCTGAAAGCGCAAAATAGAACCTTCAGCCATTTCCCCATTAAGCTGTCCAACAATAGCCTGCAATTCCAAAAACTGATTTCTAATTATAATCAATTTTGGGTCAATAGGGTTTTGAAGGGCGTTTATCCGAAAGCGCTTTAGGGCGATCAAACCTAAGCGCACTGTTTTTTCGGTTACCTGTTTCTTCTGCTCAAATAAAAACTGATAACGTGGAACAGTAGTAAATTTCAACTGCTCAAGAACGCGAGAATTGGCAAAAATCGTCTCAAAGAGATGATTCAGTTTGGCAGTTTTACCAAGTTCCGCCAAACCATTTCTTCGAAGAGAATTTAAGGTCGTCTCTAGTTTAATTTCTTGTGAGGATATCTCTTGCTTCAAAGCGCGATTGCTATTTTTTGAATTTTGTAAACGCTCAACTAAAACAACATAAGAACGAACCTGCTGTGATAAGTCCTGTGCTTTAGAGAGAAAGGGTACAGTTACAGTTTCAATTTTCTGCTGGGCACTTCCAATCTGATTAAGAGAGTTTATTGAAAGGGAAAGACCAACAATTGAAAACAGCCCGATTAAAAAAAAACTCAGTAATATTTGAACAACAATTCTCGTAGACAAAAATGCAAGTTGAGAAGTAAGTCTTGAAAATAAGTTTTTAAGTTTTTTCAATACTGATGATATAATTTGAGGACTATCCTTCAGCGTATATCTCATTTAGTTCCCCAGTATGGTTTAGACATTAACAATCCTTGCCTACTCATCACCAATTGGTTTGTGGGTTTAACTCAAAAAATTTATCACCATGTTACTTTAAGTTTCAAGAACGTAAGATTACAGCGATTTACTAAAAAAGCTACTCAGAAACTTATAGACCTTGTTAATATTTTTAATCTACAGCTCATATTAAGTAGTTTTTTGCTATTTTTAAACGGAGGGCTTGATGCAATACACAAGAAGGAACTTTGTAAAACAATCCTTATGCGCAACAGCCTTTGCCTCGAGCCAATCATTTACAGCAAATTCATTTGCTGCAATAACAGTTAAAAATCAAGATAATGAAGATACAATAATTGAAGCTGTAAAAAATCTTAAAGCTGGCAAAAACATTCAACTGAAACTACTCTACCCTCAAGGATCCATAGGCAACATCAAACCAGTAGCAACCCTTTTCACAAAGCTTACTGGCGTGAAAATCTCTTTCATCAAAACAACTGTCGATGATATTAATACCAAAATATTCATTGATACCGCAGGACAAAAGTCAAGCTTTGATATAGCCCTGCCAGCAACCTTTGGAATACCCGATCTAGCTGAAGCCGGGGCTTTGGCCGATCAAAGCTCTTATGCTGAAAAATATGAAAAACATATAGATTACAAGCCATCTTTATATAGCCTGGGAGATCGCTATAAGCGCGCCTTTTATGGCTATCAAACTGATGGCGATGCTTATCTAACGTTTTTCCATAAAGATTGTATGGAAAACCCCGATGAACAAAAAAGATTTGCGGATAAACATGGGCACGAGTTAACTCTCCCTCAAACTTGGAAAGAACTCGATCAACTGATGGAATTCTTTCACAGACCAGATGAAGAAAAGTTCGGTGGCTGCTTATTTCGCACTCCAGGTTATATGGTCTGGGAATGGTGGATTAGATTTCATGCAAAAAATTACTTTCCTGTACAGGATGACATGACCCCAAACATCAACAATCAGGCAGGTGTTGAGGCGCTAGAAGATCTGCTAAGAGCAACCCAATTTCAACATCCCTCAGCCCTAACCAACGGCATCTTTGAAAATTGGCGCGAATACGCCAAGGGGCATTGTGCAGTAAACATTGGTTGGGGAGGAACGCAGAAATATTTAAATAGTAAAACCTCAAAAATGAAAGGCCGCATGTTATTTGCCCCAACACCTCAAATATCTTATTTCAATTGGGGGTGGAACTATGTGACATCAAAGCTTTCCGTACATAAAGAAATTGCTTACCTTTTTTCTCTTTACGCCACAATCGCCATGCCTTCAAAAATCGCCGTACAAAACCAAACTGGCTTTTTTGATCCCTTTAGAGAAGGCCACTACACAGACCCCAAAATTGAACAATCATATAGCAAGGAATTTCTAGTCGCTCACAAACAAGCCATGAAAACCGCCATTCCCGATTTTTATCTAAAAGGCCAAGGCAAATATATCCAAACCTTAAGAGAAAATATAACCTCCGCTGCTGAAAAAGAAATATCCCCCCAAGAAGCCTTATCATTTACAGCCAAACAATGGGAAATGATCACTGAAGAAGAAGGGCGTGAGGGGCAAATTGAACAATGGCTTTTTTTGAAAAAACAATACCCAAAACACTTGAACTTAAAATAAGCTTCATACCATTTTTAAGAAAAATTTTGTCAATGCCGACTGCAAACCTCAAATTAAAGCATTCTTAAACAAAGAGTTACTAAAACTTAACGATTTTTTTATGATGCCCGTCAATACTCAATCATGTACTGTTTGAGTTCACTAACGGAAGATACTCTTATGTTTGGCAAAAAAACGACATTAAACATCCTAATGATAGATGATGATAAGGATGACATTTACATTACTCAGCGCCGACTAAAAAGGGCAAATGTCTCTCATAATTTCTTTTCTGAAACAAGTGGTTTTAATCTATTTGTAAAACTAGCAGAACTCACAGAAAACAATAAAACAAACAACAATCTAATCATTTTATTAGATATCAATATGCCAATTGTTAATGGCCTTGATGTGCTTACATTATTAAAAACAAAATCACCCTATAAAGATGTACCCGTCATCATGTTATGCACGTCAGATAATATCAATGACATGACAGATTCTTTATCCATCGGCGCAGATGCCTATCTAGTAAAACCTCTAGATCCTGAAAAGCTAATTTCTGCTATAGAAAGCTTGGGAAATTTCAAATTTTCTTGAGATACTTAGAGCTCTAAAATTTTTTCTTTGGCCAAGCACAAAAACTATACGCCCGTATGTAAGAAACGCTCTAAAAATGTTCAGAAAAGAAAAAAATCAAACCTATAAATCAGGCTAGCCTGTAGTACCGGTGAGAGGAGCAATCTCGAACCGAAAACCGCGCTTTGGGTTGGCGGGCGGCAAAGCGCAAATAAAAATGGTGCGGGCGGCCGGACTTGAACCGGCACGATCGTTTCCAATCGAGGGATTTTAAGTCCCTTGTGTCTACCAATTCCACCACGCCCGCATTAAAGGCCTGACTAATCTTGAAAAAGATTAAAGGATGGAAAGAAAACTGTGTACCCTCAACAGGCTAAAGGTGCAAGCCCAGATTTAAGAAAAATGACAATTTTTTCACCACTAATCCATAGCAAAACGATTAAACGGTATATTTCACTGTTTTAAATGCATTTATTCAACCAACTGTGACTTTTCATGGTGTGCAACACGCCTTATCATCAACAAGAAGAAGATTTAATTCTAAAAATCAGCTATAAACTAATAATCATATTTTTATTAGCCATATCACGGGCATGAATTTTAAAACGGAGCTATAAATATGCTTGCTAATTTGTTGAATTCAAAAACAGAAATAACAAAAAAAGCTTTATCTTTCATGCTAATGGCAAGCATCTCCGCGCTTTTAGCTCTCTCATTCATTGGCATCAGCACAACAGATGTTGAGGCAAAAAGATATAAACGCCACTACGATAACACCATCCGTATTGAGAGCCGTTTCAGCCCAAACAAATATATCATCGCACCTGTACGAAGAAATCATTACGGAGACAGAGAAGTGCGCCTCCCATCAGGTCAGTGGCTCAATTGCGCAAAGAATTGCCGCTGGACAGTGCAAAAAGAATATCTCGACTTTTGGGAATACCAAAGAAACCCTTTTGGTCCAGGCTATTTTCGTGTTGAACGTTATTTCGACTAAACACTAAGAAATCAAAGTCCAGTAAAGACGAGCTAAAATAATTCATTAAAATTTTAATCAAATGAAAGGGCTAATAGAAAACCTCTATTAGCCCTTCTTTCGTATAATGAAGACAAACACCCGCAAAGAACTCTTAAGTGTTCCGCCCAAAAGTAAATTCGGTTTTGGAAATAGTGCGGTTGCTGGTGAGCAACCTAAAGCGCCACCAAAAAGCACGGTTGCTATTGCGGATGCCTAGTGGGCATTTGAAGCACAAGAATTAGCAACCCAAAGCACAACTAAGAAGGAACACTAAAACAAGACAATCGAGCATTTCATTGAATTCATCAAAAAGAGGAATGCTCTAGTTCAACGATATGGAGGTTTGTCATGAACTATCTTTTGCGTCCCCCAAATTGGATCTCTGTTGTTTTAAGCTTACTTGTCATTGGACAATCCGCTCATTTCATATGGTTGATAAACCAACAATTCATTCTATAAGTTCTGCAATAATTGCAACCAAAGTGAAATACTAATCACTGAAAGCAACGTGCTTAATAATAAAACCGATGCGGCCAGCCCCATAGCCCGGTTATAAAGACTGGCAAAAATATAAATATTAAATCCAGCTGGCATCGCAGCAACTGTCACCGCCGCCTGCACATAAAGTTTTGGCAAAGCAAAAACATAATGCGTAATGCCAAATACAAGCGCTGGATAAAATATCAAAGCTATTCCAGAGATGACTAAGCTTTCAAAAATCTCAGCTTTAATCGTATAACGCGTCAGCGCAACCCCCACCCCAAAAATCGCAATTGGCAGCGCCCCTTCAGCGATCATATCAATCGCCACCATCAAAGGTTGCGGAATAGGAAGCCCAACCTGGTTACTGAAAATCCCAAGCAACAAACCAATCATTAACGGATTAGAAAAAATCGAGGTCAGGGTCTTTTTTATAGTTACCCCAAGCGGCGCACCATCTCGCCGCGCAAGCTCCATCGAGATCATGCCAATAGAATAAACAATCGGCGTGTGAATAGAAATTATCCCATACGCCAAATTCAACGCCTCAGTCCCAAAGGCACGTTCAGTGATCGGCAAACCTAATAACACCCCATTGGTAAAAAACGCACAAAAGCCAACAGCAACAGCTTCACCAGGACGACGTTTCCAGAGAAGGCGACCTAAAAGCCCAGCAACAACAAAACTTGCAATCGCCCCGCTATAAAAGCCCAACAACATCGGCCCATTAAGCGCCCGACTAAAATCAAGATGGTACATCGCCTGAAACAACAAAACAGGCAAAGTAAACTTAATACTCAGTGCATTGATAACATCAGAAGTCTCAGGCCCAATATAACGAAGAGAACAGGAAACATATCCCGCTAAGATGATAATAAAGACAGGAGCAATTATGAGCAAAATTTCAAACACAATAACTCCAAAACAGAACGAGAGGCGCTAAAAAAGAGAAAATGAAAATAGCTTTTTTCACTTTATTCTTTGCATTTAGATGACCGAACAAAACAATTGTCAAATAACAAAAAACCCTCCCCCTTATAATTAAGAGGAAGGGTTCAATCTGTTCTGAGCACTAGAAGCCATATATAGCCACAAATGGCCTGATTAAATCACCCGCAACTTACTCATCTTTGGGCAAGTTCAACCTAATATGCAATTCACGAAGCTGCGCAGCAGATACGTCTGATGGCGCCGACATCAACAAATCTTGCGCTTGTTGGTTCATCGGGAACATCGTCACTTCACGAATGTTCGGCTCACCGCAAAGGAGCATCACAATTCGGTCAACACCAGGCGCAATACCACCGTGCGGCGGGGCACCATATTGAAGGGCCCGCAACATGCCACCAAATTTATCTTCAAGAACTTGGCGATCATAACCAGCGATATCAAAAGCCTTTTCCATAATCTCAGGCTTATGGTTCCGAATAGCGCCTGAAGATAGCTCCACGCCATTACAAACAATGTCATATTGATAAGCATTAATAGTCAAAGGATCTTGTGTCTCAAGCGCCTCAAGGCCGCCCTGCGGCATAGAGAACGGATTGTGAGAGAAATCAACGCGCTTCTCATCTTCATTCCATTCAAACATTGGAAAATCAACAATCCAGCAGAACTTAAAGCCTTCAGTTTCCGACAAGCCTAGCTCATCGCCAACACGAACACGCGCCTGACCAGCAAAATCAAGAAACGACTTTGGCTTACCACAAACAAAGAAAACAGCATCACCATCTTTTAAGTTCAATTGATCAGCAATTGCCTGCGTGCGCTCGGCGCCAATATTCTTGGCAACAGGGCCAGAACCAGCACCATCTTTAAAGAAGATATAACCAAGACCAGGCTGACCTTGGTCTTGCGCCCAACTGTTCATCCGATCACAAAAAGCACGCGATCCACCAGTTGGTGCCGGGATCGCCCAAACGCGAACCTCTTCATCTTTCTCAATCATGCCCGCAAAGATTTTAAAGCCAGACCCGGCAAAATGCTCGGTTACATTTTCCATCTCAATCGGGTTACGGAGATCCGGCTTGTCATTGCCGTATTTCTCCATTGAGGTTTTATATGGAATCCGCGGGAAGCTCTCAGTCACAGCTTGCCCATCAGCAAATTCCACGAACAAATCACGAAGCACAGGCTCAACCGCTTGGAACACATCTTCCTGTGTCACAAAACTCATCTCAATATCAAGCTGATAAAATTCACCTGGACTTCTGTCAGCACGTGCATCTTCATCACGGAAACATGGTGCTATTTGAAAATAGCGATCAAAGCCAGCCATCATAATCAATTGTTTGAATTGTTGTGGCGCTTGCGGCAATGCATAAAACTGTCCAGGGTGCATACGGCTCGGCACCAAAAAATCCCGCGCCCCTTCCGGGCTTGAAGCTGTTAGGATTGGTGTTTGAAATTCAAAGAACCCTTCCTCAATCATGCGGCGACGCATTGAAGAAATAATCTCAGCCCGCTTCATAATGTTGTTATGCAAAGTCTCACGGCGCAAATCTAAAAAGCGATATTTTAAGCGAATATCTTCAGGATATTCCGGTTCACCAAAAACAGGCAGAGGCAATTCATTCGCCGCGCCATGAACTTCCATATCGCGAATATAAATTTCAACTGCACCAGTAGGCAGCGCATCATTACGGCTTTCCTCATCACGCGCTTTGACAACCCCATCAATGCGAATAACCCACTCAGAACGTACCTTTTCAATTTCTGAAAAAACCGGGCTATCAGGGTCACAAACACATTGTGTCACCCCATAATGGTCACGCAAATCAATAAACAACACGCCACCATGATCACGTACACGGTGAACCCATCCAGACAAGCGCACGGTTTCCCCTACATTATTATCCCGTAAAGCACCACAAGTGTGGCTTCTAAACGCATGTAATTGCTCGCTAGCAGATGTATCGACTGTCGAATTCATTATATTCTCTCACCCAAAGGTTAGTTTTTAAAGCTTTAGCCTCTTATATAGCTTCGCTGCACAAAATACAGACAAAACCACACTTAAAACCCATGCTTTCGCACAAATAAAACTTGATTATGCGGGAAAAACGCATGAGGGGCTTTGTTTGTCAAGTTGCTTGCGCTATTGATAAAGAAGAAAATTGTTAAAGAATAAAATTGTTAGGCCGTAAACTCATAAATTAACTATTTTTGGTAAGAGCCCATTTGGTTGTATATTAGGAGCAAACCTGCAGGAAATATGGCTTATTTTCAAAGCTTTGCGACGCTAGATACGAACAAATGGGCCTTATCCTTTAGGACGCTCTCACAAGCCACCTTTGGCGTCGTCAAACAACTTATACGGGGGAATGCCCCCGTATTACGCTGTTTTCCTAGCCAAACACGGCTTGTGAGGCGCCAAAAGCAGTTAATTTATGAGTTTACGGCCTAGACCAAAAATCAAAAGAAATCAAAGCGCAAGATGCAGATTATAACCTCAACGAATGACCTAACCACCCTTTGTTCAAAATTACATAACAGTGACTATGTGACCGTTGACACTGAATTTATGCGCGAAAGCACCTATTGGCCAGATTTATGCCTCATCCAAATCGCCTCAGATACGGAAGAAGCCATTATCGATCCTTTAAGCAAAGATCTGGACATGTCCGCTCTTTATGAGCTCATGGCAGACACGTCAGTCGTCAAAGTTTTTCATGCTGCCCGCCAAGATATAGAAATCTTCTTTAATTTATCCGGCAAAGTCCCAACGCCTTTGTTTGACACACAGGTTGCAGCTATGGTGTGCGGCTTTGGAGAGCAGATTAGTTATTCGATGTTGGTTCAAAAAATTACCAAGACAGAGCTTGATAAATCATCCCGCTTTACAGATTGGGCCAAACGCCCATTGAGTGAAAAACAACTCAACTATGCCATCGGTGATGTTACTCATTTGCGAGATATTTACAAACGCCTGAAAAACGATCTGGAAAAAAGCAACAGGAGCTCCTGGCTAGATGAAGAAATGAAACTCCTCACCAGTAAAGAGACCTACGATATCCAACCGGTAGATGCCTGGAAACGCATGAAAATGCGCGTCAAATCAAGAAAAGCCCTTGGCATATTAATGGAACTGGCAGCATGGCGCGAAAAGCTAGCCCAAAGCGCGAATATCCCACGTGGCCGCGTGCTAAAAGATGACGCCTTGTTTGATATCGCCAATCAGGCCCCTAAAAATACAAAAGATTTAGGTCAATTACGCGCCGTATCTGAAGGTTTCGCCAGATCAGACAAAGGCAAGCAGGTCATAAGCGCCATTGAACGCGGCAAAGCAAAAGACCTAGATAGCATCCCACCTTTGAAAAAAGGAACACCGTTAGATGCCCAAGCCATGGCCATTTGTGAGCTTCTACGCGTACTCTTAAAAGCCATCGCTGCAAACAACGGCGTTGCGCCCAAAATGATCGCGTCGACAAATGATCTCGAAAAACTAGCTCTCTCTGACGAAGCAGACATCCCCGCCCTTAACGGCTGGCGCTATGAACTATTTGGCTTACCAGCGCTACGAATTAAGCGCGGAGAACTGCTCTTAACCGTGAAAGATCAAAAAGTCCAAACCATCGAACATCCTTAAACGGAATACTCACATATCAAACACCTAAAGTGATATTTTCGCTTTTTGGTAAAAAAGAACAGGCGTTACGAAGAAGGAGTTACGCCACTTCGGCGGCAGGATCTGGCGTAGTCACAGCGAAGCCCGGTGCCTAGCACCGCATCTCAAAAGGCCTGTCACTTCAATGAATAAGTGCCCTGAGAGAAAACAATCTCCATCTCAAATACCGAAGAAGGAGCTCAGCCCACTTCGGGCTGAGGGACATGACGCCATAGGCGTCCGGCGCGAGCGCTGCCCCTCGGAGGCCCATGAGCTTCAGCTCATGGAATAGCCGTGAGAGATATAAAGCGGTTGCTGAACTCAAAACCATGAAGGCATTTCAACCCCTACAAAAACTCCGAGGAAAACAACTCACCTACCCCGCAAGCAACCGCATAATTTTCCCGCGCGGGTTATATGGCGCATGCTTGCGCCAGTCAGACATCGCAGATTTTGCCTCATCCGACCAAACATTCGGCAACACTACGCGTACGCAAACAATCTGGTTGCCATGCCCCTCAAAACCGCGGCGTAAGCCCATATGCTTCATAACAATCTCATCACCATCACGCGCATCACTCGGTATCGTCACTTTCGCAGGTCCATAAATGGTCGGTACATCTAGTTCAATCCCAAAGAAACATTCATACGGCGTAATTGGTACATCTAAATAAATGTCCTCTCCTTCCCGTACAAAAAGAGAATGCGGCTCAACCCGAACCTTTACAACAAAAGGCTCCCCGTTTTCACCAGGGCTTTTCACGCGCAGTCTCTGATCAGACTTCACCCCGGCAGGGATATTAATTTTAAACTCTGTTTTATTCGGCAAGCGCACATGTTTCGTTGTCCCAACACAGGCCTCAACAAAATCTATGCTAAGACGATATTGTTTCTCACGCCGCTGAGAACTACCACTTCCCCTGCTATTCGCTGAAACGCTGTCTTCATCAAAGTAAGCCTTTGCAGCCTCACTAGACGTTCCCTGCTCTTTTTGTGTGTATTCACGCCCAGTTGTTTCTTTAACAGGGCTTTCTTTCTTCTCTTTAGAGCCTTCATAGGAGCGGCGTGGCATCGGTTTCCCGCGATAATCAATCCGCCCCATATCATAAGACGCGCGCATCTTCGGATCCCCAAGGATCTCAAAAGCGGCAACAACATCTTTAAATTTTGCTTCAGCAACTTTATCTCCCAAATTACGATCAGGATGATAGAGCAAAGCAAGTTTATGATACGCACGGCGCACCTCTTGGCTACTTGCTGTCACGTCTATTCGCAAAATTTGATAAAGCTCGCTCAAGGCAAACCACTCCACACTAAAAATACTGAAATTAACTTGGACTTAACCTAAAATAGGCAAGTGCCATGCCAAAGTAGCACAAACGGCCCCACTAACCAAAAACAACCCCACCCTCAGGGTTAATTGGTTAATGAAAACAAAGCTCTAAAGAAATTTTTTTAAGCTAAAAAAGAGGCAGGAATTAGAAATTCATAAAACTAAAGAAACGGCTATCAGAGTTCACACGAAGCTCAGTTTCAATGTTTAGTAGCTTACCAAGCGAGCGCAGACGCTTCTCAAGACGCTCTCCATCCAAGGCATCATAAGGGTGCGGCAATTCAATTACCAAACGCCCCTCATCATAAAATATGGGTGTTTTAGGGATAATACCAGGCACACCAGCTGAAATCATATGTGCAGCACGAATAGCCCCGCCGACAATCCGAGCACGGTAAAGCATATCCTTATCAAGCAATTTGGAATAGTTTGTATCAAAACCATTCGAATTTGGACCATTATGACGAAAGAAGTTAGACAGTGCCAAAAAAGCACGCCCAGGATGATCTATTCCAGAATAAACACTATAGGCAATCGCCCCCATCGTGCGCTCAGCCCGGAAAGAAGGATGCATACGCCATCCAATATCAGAAACCAGACATGCAGCTTTGCGAAGCCGCATATCCTCCGCCGTTTCTTTCAAGTCATCAGTTTCAAAAATAGAATTCGTCCACTCACCCAACTCAAAAGCATGCGCAGGAGAGCGAGATCGTAAATAAGCAAGATTTTCACACGCAGACAAAAGAGGGTCTTCCAACCGGTCTTGTTCACTCAGCATGCTATAAAGCAGCCCCTCACGAACCCCATAATTAGAGGTAATAATCTCAGAAGGTTCAATTTTCTTGATAAGTCGCTCTAATACCAGTGCGCCAAACGGTAAAACATGACGGCGCTGCTTGGAAATTTTATTAATCCCTTGAATGTCTTTCAGATCAGATTTTTTCATCAAATGCGAAGCAAATTCAAGAGCACTCTCAGGGTTGATTTTATACCCATGTAGAACCTTTAAAGGATAAGAATGCGCCTCCATATGCAATTTTATAAAGGCCCGCCACGTCCCACCAACAAGATAAAAAGAACGCCCCTTCCCCTTATTTAGCCAGGAAATCTGGTCCAAAGTTTCATCAATAAACTTACGTGCGTCTTTCAAATCATTATTAGCAATATCAATTAAGCGCAAACCACCAAGAGGAAGAGTTTCCCCCTTTGAAAGAGATTTATTACTGATATCAATCAACTCAAGGCTACCGCCGCCCATATCACCAGCCAAACCATCAGCTTTATGATCGCCGGCAAGAACGCCAGCAGCAGCAAGCTCAGCCTCAACCACGCCAGAGATTACTTCTATCGGGCGCCCACAAATAGCCTCAGCATCTTTAATAAATTTAGGCCCATTACTAGCCTCACGAGCCGCTGCTGTTGCAATAACTCGAAACTCGCCAGCCCCTATATGGTCTACGACTGATTTAAAGCGCCTTAGTGCCATTAACGCGCGCTCAACAGCGTCTTCTCCAAGTTTGCCACTTGAAGCCACTTCACGGCCAAGACCACAAAGGCATTTTTCATTGAAAAGAGGAATAGGAGTTAAAGTAACCCCTTCAAAAACAACAAGCCTAACTGAATTAGACCCGATATCAATCACAGCTACCGGCTTTGTATTTGGTAAAACACCACCATTTTTATTGTTCTTCAGTTTCAACGTCGGTATCGCCATTCATTAATTCTATTATTTGCGGCGGAAAATTCTTTTTCAAGGCTTTGCCTCGACCAGACAAGGAAGGATTATTCATAAAATACTCCTGCGCACTGAATGGCTCTTCTCCCCTAGGAACATCAACGCGTACTGATGATCCATCACTCTTAACCATCCAACTTTGCTGATTGTCTTTTAAATTTGCAACCATTATCTGGCTTAAAATCTGATCATGCACAGTTCCCGGCTTAATTGGGATAATAGATTCAACACGGCGGTCTAAATTCCTCTGCATCATATCAGCCGAACTGATATAAACAATAGCCTCAGGAGATGGTAACCCTTTACCGGCGCCGAAACAGTAAATCCTAGCATGCTCTAAAAACCGCCCAACAATAGACTTAACACGAATATTCTCAGAAAGTCCCGGAACACCAGGACGCAGGCAACAAATCCCCCGCACAACCAAATCAACGGAAACCCCCTTGGAACTGGCTTCATAAAGCTTATCGATAACTTTTTCATCAACAAGTGAGTTCATTTTCATCCAAATAGCAGCGGGCCTACCAGCTTCAGCATATGCAATCTCTTCGTCAATGTGCTGAATAATTCTATCACGTAGCCCAAAAGGTGAGGCTGCCATCCGCTCTAATTCAGCTGGTTCAGCATAGCCGGTGATAAAATTAAAAATCCGTGTCACATCCCGCGCTATGGCAGGGTCTGTCGTAAAATAAGAAAGGTCTGTATAAACCTTAGCCGTCTGGGGGTGATAATTACCAGTTCCCAAATGACAGTAGGTTTTCAACTCGCCATTTTCTCGGCGAATAATCTGGCAAAGTTTGGCATGGGTTTTCAACTCAAAGAAGCCATAAACAACATGTACCCCAGCGCTTTCAAGGTCCCTCGCCCAGCGAATATTAGCCGCTTCGTCAAACCGCGCCTTCAGTTCCACAACCGCGGTCACTGACTTGCCAGCTTCAGCCGCTTCTTTCAGCGCATGAATAATCGGCGAGTTTTTACTGGTTCTATAAAGTGTCCATTTGAGAGATACAACATCAGGGTCATATGCCGCCTGTTTCAAAAATTGCAAAACAACATCAAAAGATTCATAAGGATGATGAACAACAAAATCCTTTTCTTTAATGGCTGAAAAACAATCACCACTATGTTGGCGTACAATCCGCTCAGGAAACCTTTTCGTGAATGAAGGGAATACAAGGTCACGCCGTTCATCAATAATCAAATCAGACGTATCATTCAGTCCAAGCAAACCCTCTTGAACAAAAACTTCATTGTCCTGAACTTCCAATTGTTTCACGACAAATTGGCGCAAATCTTCTTGCATAGAGGCATCAACCTCTAAGCGAATAACCGAGCCGCGGCGGCGACGTTTCAAGGCAGTCTCAAACAAGCGCACCAAGTCTTCAGCTTCTTCTTCAATCTCTATATCACTGTCACGCAGCAAGCGAAACGCACCCTGAGCCAAAACTTCCATTCCAGGAAATAAACGCGAAGCAAAGTGAGAGACAACCGTCTCCAAACGAATAAACCGAATAGCCTTGACCTTTGCCCGTCCCTTTGGCGTTGGCAATCTGACAAATCGTTCCGATTGGGGAGGCAATGGCACAAGCGCGCGCATCGACGTATCATTTCTTTGTTTCAAGCTCAGCGCAATAGAAAGACCAAGATTGGGAATGAAAGGAAACGGGTGCGCTGGATCAACAGCAATGGGCGTTAAAATAGGAAAAACCTGAGACATAAAATAATCATCAAGCCAAAGTGCTTCAGCAGAAGTCAGTTCATCACCCATAATCACATGGATTTTTTCCTGAGCTAGATCTTTTGATAAGCTCGTCCAAATCAATTGCTGATCTTCACTCAACTCAGCAACAGCTTCACTAATCTGATCCAGTTGTTCTTTTGGTGTTAAACCATCTTGACTAGGCGTATCAACACCCGCCAAAACCTGACCGCGCAAGCCTGCAACCCGCACCATATAGAATTCATCCAGGTTGGATGCAGAAATCGATAAAAACCTTAAGCGCTCAAAAGCTGGGTGAGACATGTTCCCAGCTTCCTCCAAAACACGCTTATTAAACTCCAACCATGAGAGCTCACGATTAAAAAACCGGTCAGGACCAGTTAGGTTATTATTGACAGCTTGTTCCATTCAATGCGCTCATAATCTAAAATTGAAGTTAAAAGTACGGCTTAAGAGTTAAAATCCCCCAAAAATTCAAAGAAATAAGGGTAAACTCTAACTTCAATAATTTATAGCAGAATACCTCATACTAAATATGACAGTCCAAATGATATCAAAACAAGAAATCTTTGCTAACTCTTGATGAAGAATAAAGTAAATAAAAAAATCAGCTGTTAGCCCGTAAAATTTCCCCGACAAATTGACGGGTTAATTTGCGCCCGGTAGCAAGAGCGGCTTTATCAATCATTTCAACCGCAAGACCAACTCCCTCAAAGGAGCGTTCCATGCGAGGAAGAATATACTCAATTAATTGAGGCGTCACTTCAAGCTGACGATCTTCAAATTGCTTCAAAAGCATAAATCGCAAGAGCATATCATCCGGTGCATTAATGCTAACAACAGCAAGCGCACGAATACGAGATCTTAAATCCGGCAGTTCAATATGTATTTGTCCCGGCCCAGAAACAGACGTAAACAATAAATGAAACTCTTTTTCTTTAGCTAAATTAATTAAATGAAAAAGAGCATGCTCGTCCCTGATACCTTCATCCAAATCTTCAACAACCATTGAAGGCAATTGATCATCGCTCGAAGTTTGGTTAGCACTTGTTAAGTCATCACTTGTAAAATCTACAGCTTTTAAAAACTTTGCACCAGACGCCATTTGCCACACATGCGCTAAATGGCTTTTCCCAGACCCAACAGGCCCCTGCAAAAACATACAAGGCCCAGGCCAATTCGGCCATTGATCGATTAACTCTATTGCGGCTCGATTGGAATTCGAGACAAAGAAATCTTCAAGTCCAAGGGCTGGTCGATGTTGAAAGTCCAAAGTTAATTGCGGCGATGATAATGCAGAACCATGAGCAGCCTGCAAATCTACCTCATTTTTTTTCGTCATATACGAAACATCTACCCACTAAATAAAATTACTTACTACATTAAGTTACTTTTTACCGTGATAAAGCTCGCTATCCATATAGCGCTCTAAACCAAACCGAACCAGAACACCTATAATCGCAGCAAGAGGCACAGCCACAAGCATACCAACAAAGCCCATCAAATAACCAAATACAAATAAGGCAAAGATCAGCCAAACCGGATGCAAGTTTACCTGATCCCCTACAATTTTTGGCTGTAGAAAATTACCTTCAATTAACTGGCCTGTTAAAAACACACCAAAGACCATTAAAATTGAAATCCAGTCAGGCCAAAATTGCCCCAGAGCAAACCCAACAGAAAGAACCAAACCTATGGCAGAACCGATATAAGGCATAAAACTTAGAACACCAGCAATCACGCCAATTAAGAACCCATGCTTTAACCCCACCAGCATCAAACCAATTGAATAGATGCAAGCCAAAATAAAACAAACCGTAACTTGCCCGCGCATAAAACCATTTAATGTCCGATCAACTTTACGCGCCAACCCGCGCAAAGTCTCAAGGTGGTCACGCGGCAAAGTCCGGTCAACCCGCTTAATCAACATATTCCAGTCAAGCAAAAGATAGAAAGCAACAACAGGTGTGATAACAAAGAGTGAAACCATGTTCACCAATGCCAAGCTGCCATCCCACAAATGCTTGAGAAATGCCCCAAGCTTCAAGGAAGAACTATCAGCAAACTGACGAACAGCTTCTTCAAAGCCAAATTCAATCGAATCTAATTCTTTGCCAAAGAACGTTTGCGAGTAGTGCCCTATAACACCCCTTAAGCTTTCCATATGCCCCGGCAAAGCAATCGCTAAATCCCTTGCTTCACGAACTAAAAACGGAAGTACGGTGATGAGAAACAAAATAATGACAAGGGAAAAAACAAAAAGAATAAGCAACGTCGCAAGAAAGCGAGACATACCTAAATTAGAAAGCCTGTCTGCAATTGGATTTAAAAAATAAGCAATGGCAGCACCTGCAACAAAGGGAAGCAATATTGGCCTTAGCCAAATCAACCCTGCTATCAATAAAATGCCAACAACACCCCAAAATAAAAATGCTTTTTCCCGAACAGTCATGCCCACCCTACTTTGTTTAACACATGCAAAAACGCATGCCGTTGCACTTTGAATATAGCTTTATGCCCTTATTATGAACCACTTTTTCAAAAAACCAAAAATGACATGGGGAGATTGTGGGAAAACTAGTAAAAACTAAAGAGAATAGTGGCTCATCTAAAAGTCAGAGAAACTTAGCTAATAACAATAGGGCACCTATTAATTAGCCAATAAAATCCATTTATCACCATTTGGCTGCAAGTTCATTCCAACACTGGTAACTTGCCTGGCAAAAGCCTCAGCACCACCTGGATAAAGACAACTCACATCAGCCCCCCGAGCAGATAATTTCTCAATATTCAGGTCTTCAAGCCCGTCAATTTCAACAAGGCGCTTGCGAATAGATTGCCAATGGCGCAAACCACTAAACTTCACATGCATCAAAATACGCGCCCCACCAACATCTCCCTGCCACCCTGCAACGGGCGCATCTTCTTGAGTTTTTGTCTGCCAGGGCAATACTTCAACCGGCTGGCGACGGCGAACAACTTGCGGATTGACGCGCAAGATCTTTAACCGTTGCTCAAAAAGACCAAGTGCAACCTCAGCCGCAATATCAGCAGCTCCAATCGCACTTCCTTCCGGCATCAAATAATCACTCTTATAAGCAACATCACCAATCCCATCAAAACCAACAAGGCTAAGTCTCAACTTATTCTTCGCTTGCGAAGCCGAAAGCAAAGCAATCACAACAGGCTTGCCTTGATAAGCTTTTCTCAAACCTTCTTTAGCTGCTTTGTCTCCGCGAATAAGCGCACTTAAAACAGCATCATCAATAACAGCCAGCCGTTCACCAATTTTTATAGGAACAAGCGCATGAGATAAATCAAGTGTATTCCAACTGGAAACCCATTCATCCTGGCTCATAATCGGTTTTGATTTCCCTGCTGGCACTTCAAGCAAACCAGCATCTACTACAGGAACAAGTGTCAACTGGTCTCCCTGTCGATCCCAGAAAGGAAGGTTATTTTGCCTCAATAAAGCCTTCACACCTTTAGCTGAAAATTTAAAATCCATAGTCGCTAAATATTCAGTTGCTGAGTTTCTCTCATTCTGCACAGAAAGAGACGTGATAATCTTGGATAAGATCTTATCATCAACTTTAGGTAACTTATCGTATGAATTATAAAGCGTCAGGCGCTTAAGCAGAAGAGAAAGGGCAACAGAGCGCCCATCAGCAAGCGCTGCGCGCTTTGCCTCAACAGCATCTTTCGCCTCAGCCCAAACCTCAAAATTTGAAACGGTGTAAACAGGGTTATCAGAAGCTTTATTAGCTTGCGCCTGTACAGTATCAATCAAAACCAAACCGGATAGCACTAAACCAGCAATCAAGACAAAAAAACTGTCTCTAAACTTCATTTCAAATATATGCCCAAATGTAAGCCGCATAAAATTCTATCCCGCCTATTCTAGAAAACTGAGTTCAATAACCCAGTCGCAAATTTATTCAGCGTTAGTCCAAAAAACTCAATCATAACCTTAAATAGACACTAATGTTCCTTTTTGGCATTTTTTTGTGTTACACCCCACAAAAAATCGGCGAACGTACCCACTCTTCCCCAAAAGAGCTCACTTTCTTCATGAAAAAAGACCATTCTTTAATAAAACTGGCCAAACTCAGGCGTATTTATTCAAAATCTCATAACTTTTAGGGCAAAGTCCCAATAAGAAGGCTTGATTAGCTCTATAAAATAACGCTAAGACCATGCCACAAGCTTTAGCCCCGATTTCTCATACATTCGAGATAAAACTGGATCATAGTAAGCACCAGGATTAAAGAAAGCCAAGCAGCGCATGTCAGACACACCCAAATCATCACAGCCTTCAGAAACACAAAACCAGGACGGCCTAACCTACGCTGATGCTGGTGTTGATATTGATGCTGGTAACAAGCTCGTCGATGCAATCAAACCTTTGATTAAATCCACCCACCGCTCAGGCGTGGTTGGTAATATTGGCGGCTTTGGCGGTTTGTTTGACCTAAAAGCAACTGGTCTAAAAGACCCTTTGCTCGTAGCCGCAAATGATGGTGTAGGCACCAAGTTAAAACTCGCGATAGAAACAGGCATTCATGATACTGTCGGCATTGACCTGACTGCCATGTGCGTAAATGATCTCATCGTCCAAGGCGCGGAACCACTCTTTTTTCTTGATTATTTCGCTTGCGGAAAATTAGAAAATGGTGTCGCTGAAAATGTCATCAAAGGCATCGCTGAAGGGTGCAATCAAGCTGGATGCGCGCTCATTGGCGGTGAAACAGCTGAAATGCCCGGCATGTACGCAGAAGGTGAATATGACCTCGCAGGCTTTTCCGTGGGCGCAGTTGAGCGCAACGAACTTTTACCAAATCCAAATCTAAATGCAGGTGATAAAATAATTGCCCTTGCCTCTAATGGCGTGCATTCAAACGGTTTCTCACTTGTTCGAAAAATAGTCGATCATGTTGGCCTGAATTGGAATGATCCAGCTCCTTTTGCAAACGAGCAAACCATTGGTGAAGCCCTTCTCACACCAACAAGAATTTATGTAAAACCAATTCTAAAAGCCCTGAAAGAAATCGGCCACATCCATGCCCTGGCTCATATTACAGGCGGTGGCCTCATTGAAAACATCCCACGCATCCTCTCAAAAGACTTAAGTGCAGAAATTGATCTATCAAAAATCACACCACCACCTGTGTTTGGCTGGCTAAAACAAGCAGGAAACGTTAGCGAAACTGAAATGATCCGCACCTTTAATTGCGGCGTTGGCATGGTTTTGATTGTAAAAGCAGAAAAAGCCGCAGAAATCACAAACCTCTTAAATGAGAACGGTGAAACTGCAACTCTCATCGGAGACATTAAAAATTCATCAGATATCAGCGAGCCATTTAGTACAATTAATGAGTTGGTGTTCTCTTAAATGACTGAAATCATGAGAATGCCTGAAATAACGAGAATATCTGGAAAAAAAGAGTGCCAGCATGTCTAAAGCAAAAAAAACGCAAGTAGGCGTTTTGATTTCTGGTAGAGGCTCAAACATGCAAGCCCTCATCGAGGCAGCCAAAGCGCCAGACTATCCAGCCGAAATCGCCCTGGTAATCTCAAATCGACCAAAGGCAAAAGGCATTGAATTTGCTAAAGAAAACAACATCCCTGTTCAAATAATAGATCACAAGTCATTTGAAACACGCGATGAGTTTGACAAAGCTTTGAATGAAGCTTTGGCCAAAGCAAATATTGAATTGCTATGTAATGCCGGATTTAAAAGGTTATTGGGCAAAGAGTTCGTTGAAAAATGGCGCAACAAACAACTCAACATTCACCCATCACTCTTGCCAGCTTTTAAAGGGCTCAATACCCATGAACGCGCACTAGACACAGATGTTAAAATCGCAGGCTGTACAGTTCATTTTGTCCGTTTTGAAATGGATGAAGGCCCAATTGTCGCCCAAGCTGCCGTCCCAGTTCTCCAGGGCGACACCCCTGAAACCCTGGGAGATAGAGTTTTAAAGGCCGAACACCAAATTTACCCGGAAGCTTTGAGAAAAGTAGCCTCAGGCGAAGTGAAAATAGCTGGAGAACGTCTGGTAGAAACTTCAAATCAAAGTGAGCAAGAGCCTTTATTCTCCCCTCCACTTGAAAAAAATCAAGCTGAAACACCCTAAATCAAAGGATTTTAGCAATTTAGAAAGGCATATAAATAAGATATATGCCCAAAAAAACTGGTCGATTAACCATAAATCTTATAAAAACCTTAGTGGTTTGAGCTATATCAAGACCTCTTTCAGTAACTATGTATAAGGCTTTACTCTAGACAGATCCTTAAGAGTAATGTTAGGTCCTTGAGATAATAAATTTTGATGAAAAAATGTTAGTCCATTGATGCAATGCTCTAACGAAATGCCCAAATAATTAAGGCTTTCACACGGTGTCTACTTAAAATTGTGATGTTTATATTGCAAGGTAAATGACAAACATTTCTATTAAAAGAAACTGTTCACTCATTGAAACCCATTTTTTTCTATCACACCTGGAAAGCCCAAATTGAGCACGTTTTTGTCACCTTTAAAGGGGCAAAATGATATATGCTCGATAAATGAACTGTAAAAAGCGTAAAGAGGTACCCATGTCCGTAGCTGACGTGCAAAAAGAAAAGTCACACGACCTAGGCGAAGAACAAAGCATTTGGTTTAAATTGACACCACTCCTAAAGGGGGCCAACCCCATGCAAGTGGTCATGCACATGTGTGAAAAATATGGGGGCGTTATTCCAATTAACCTCAAGGACCAAAAACTTTGGTTCATGAGTGATGTGGAACATTTCCGCCGTGTCCTTGTAACAAACGCTGATAATTACACCAAATATTTTGATGGCATCCGCCCTATCTTTGGCGATTCAATGATCACCGTTGACGGTAATCTCTGGCAAAATATCCGCACACCACAACAACCAGCGTTTCACCCGAAAGCATTTGATAATTATTTCCCATTTCTCGTTGAAGCCATTAACGCTAAATGCGATCGCTTCTCTGAATTAGCCAAATCAGGTGAAACAGTAGAAATGGTTGAAGAAACCTGGACACTGGCAGCAGACATGGTTTGCCGCGCGCTCTTCGATCGTAAAATGCCATTTAACCCACACTTCGTCTTTAAAGCTGTGAAAACTTACACAGATGTTTCTAGTCATAAATCAATTCGCTTAGGCCGCCAGTCAGGTGAGCTAAAAGACATCTCTGAAGTTGACCCAGCCAAAGCGGTTGAAACTTGGTTATCAGTTCCTGAAATGGTCTTAGGAGAAGATCCTTTAACAACCAGAGAACATACCCTCATGGCCATGTTAATGAACGCAAAAAATGATGAAAACATCCCTGATTTTGATGAAAACCAAGTCATTGATGAGCTAAAACAATATCTATGGGCCGGAACTGAAACAACAGCTCTAACACTAGCCTGGACATTCTACATCGCATCTCAACATGAAGATGTAAGAGAAAAAATTCTGGCTGAAGCTGAAGAAGTCTATGGCGGCAGAGAGCCGACAATCGAAGACATTCAAAAACTCACCTACACAAAGAACGTTGCTCAGGAAACATTACGTATGTTCCCACCAATTTGGGCGCTCATCCGTGTAGCTCAAGAAGATGACGTCATTGAAGGTCATGAAATTAAAGCTGGCGACAAAATGGTCATGTGTACCTATGCCGCTCACCACAGCTCAAAATATTGGAACAACCCTGAAGAATTTGACCCGGATCGCTTTTCACCAGACCGGATGAAAAGACGCGTAAAATATAGCTACCTTCCATTTGGTGCTGGCAAACGCTCTTGTATTGGCGGACAATTCTCATTCCTAGAAATTTGCTTAGCCCTTCCAACCTTGTTGAAGCGGTTCCAGCCTGAATATATCGGCGACCCGATCCAGCTAAACGCAACGGTGACACTCACACCAAAAGGTGGCCTACCGTTCCGAATTACAGAACGAAAATCATAAGCGCATATATCTTAAAAACCGCGTCTTTAAAATAAGAAATCTTAAAAAAACCATGCAATTTCACATTGCATGGTTTTTTGTCTTTTTATTTCCTCAAAAAAACTATTTTTCCCAAATAACTTTTGAAATGACGACATAGAACCTTCAAATCATTAAACTTTCAAATAGCCTCTGTTTAATAAAATTACCAAACTCATTTAATCTAAAACCCTATGTAATAGTGTGAGTATCTAAAATGCAAAGCAGTCCATCTCTTATGAGTGCCATGGTCATATTAGGACAAATTTTCAAATCAATATTCATCATCACAATGATCTTAATGGCGTTAAGCCTCTTAGGTTTCTTTGACACAAACAGTCAGGCCAAAAATGATAATTTTGAGATAAGTGAGAAAATAAAACAGATTAAGAAATCCGAAGAACAAATAAAACGCAACATCAAACAAATAGCGACGTTAGAAAACGGATTGAACGTTTACAGCTTTCAATATAAATCAGAGCCAACCATCTATGTAGGGTTTCTAGCCCACGACCTGGCGCAAACCAGCAAGTTCAAACATCATGTTATACATATGGGAGAAGGCCACTATGCCATTCATTATGAAAAGCTTGGCTTCCAAACGATCACCCTAAAATCCTGGCAACAATCAGGTGTTAATGCTTTGAAAAATTCAAAGAGCATAGCCAATAGAAAATAAAAAAATCCAAGAGTTAAGAAAAAAAGCATCCGTAAACTGAAAAAAATTCGATAAAAAAAGAGCTGCACATGAAATATGCGCAGCTCTTTTATTTATTTCTTTCAAAAAGTAGCTAGCTACCCAACAATTTCTTCGTCTGTAAAGTTTAACGCAATTTCAATCGCTGCATTTTCAGCACTGTCTGAACCGTGCGCAGTATTACGTTCAATATTTTCAGCAAATTCCTTACGAATGGTACCAGGAGCGGCTTCTTCTGGGTTTGTTGCACCCATAACTTCGCGGTTCTTAGCAATCGCATCTTCACCTTCAAGAACCTGAACAACAATCGGCCCTGATGTCATGAAAGAAACAAGTTCACCATAGAACGGACGCTCTTTATGCACTTCATAAAACTTCTGAGCTTGTGCCTCAGTCCAGCGAACGCGCTTTTGCGCCACAACACGCAAACCAGCGTCTTCTAATTTTGCAATCACCTTGCCAGTGATATTGCGTGCAGTTGCATCAGGTTTAACAATAGAAAGTGTTCTCTCAACAGCCATAACGACCCCTTATAAATTTTACTAGATTGAGGCGCTTATAGCCCCGTAAACGCTATAGTACAAGGCTCATTTGCTGCAAAATGCAATTTATTTTCACAAAGGCTTTTTCAAAGGATACATAAAGAACGGCAACCAACGGTCAGCCATTGTTTCAGATAAAATATGCCCCACATGATTTGCACCCATTTTTTCATAAAAATCACTCGCATATGGGTCAGCTATAATAAATAGGCTTTCTGCATTCAAAAGTTGCGAACTGGATACAGCCCATTGAAACAAAGCCCGTCCCACGCCTTTTTGAAACATAGCAGGGTCGATGAATAATTTAAGCAATTCAATTCCTCTAACAGGAGCCTGATCGTTAAGGGGCAATATTGCAGCTATTTGAGCCACACCGACAAACTTCCCCTGATCAATTGCAATGGAGATCAAGCTTTGTTCCAAATCTTGAGGCTGAAAAGTCAACTCTTGCTCACAAGACAGCATAAATGCCTCATCATATCCCCAAGATGCCTTAGAGCGATAACAAAGCTCAGAGAGTTCCTTAAGGTCTGAAAGTGTGGCAGAGCGTAGTTGCATGAAGAAAATTAAATTGAAAAATTAAAAACCAATGTATTTCGTTTAAGAGCCCATGCGCAATCGCCCACGACGAACAACCCAGCGCGTTAATGATTGTAAAGCTTGGTTCATACCGTCATTTAAAGCGTCAACACCATCTCCAACCACACGAGTTTTAGAGGGCAGAGAAACCTTAAAGCTACGGCTTGCATACACTTTTCCGCTTGCAACATGAATAAGCTTAGCAAAAATCATAATATTAGCCGTCGCCCGTTCCCCTTCAACATCAACTTGAAACGCTTCAATTGTTGTCGACAAGGTTACATCACCGCTAATACGATCACTACCATCGCTAACAGCTCTAAACCGACCGGAGACTTGAAGAGCTTCGACCATACGAGCTTGCAGTAATTTCGGTAATCTATCACTCCAAACCGCATCACCATAATATGTCACTTGAGTTGGAGACGGTTTGACAAGAATATTATCACCTGCAAGAGCTTTAACAGCTGCCGGTAATTGCACAACAATTTGGGTTGATAAGCGGCTGGATCTTTTAATAAGATCACGGTCAAGAACAAGATCAAATGTTTGAGAAGGTGTGCCATCAGATAAGGCGCCTTTAACGGCACCAGAAAGTGAGCAGCCCCCCAATATCGAAAGAGTTGTTAAAAGGGCTAAAATAGCCATAAAGCCAGAGCGATCGCTCCGAAAAGGTAGAATGGTCTCTAAAACAGCGCGGTTGCTTGTGGGCAATCTGAAGCGCAACAAGAAAGCGCGGTTGCTTGTGGGCAACTGAAGCGCAAAAAAGAGACGGCTAACCCCGAATGCTTTTATAAGTTTTTGTAATCGACTACCAAACATACAAATACTTCGGCCCCCATATCTGACCGTACTTAATTACTTAAACCAGCCATCAAATCGAATCTAACGAGTGACGGTTAATTTTTTATATAAAAACACCCCAAACATAATGGATTTAAGGCTTAATTGCTAGGATTGTATTTAGGCACATTCCCACCACCAAAAATGAAGCTTTGTGGGTTACTATCCATCTTTTCAAGCACACGATCAAGACTTTGCGCCGCTTTTCGGCCATCACGGGCAAACAGCTCAAACTCTCTCAAACTGCGTTTCGCAGCCGTCATAACCTCCTGAGGGCCATTTCCTAGCGATTTTTCTAAATTCTCCGCCATAGATTTGATAGATTGAGCAGCCGCTTTTGCATCATCCAAAACAGAAGACCCCTCACCACCAAAAATGCCAGAGACCTGATCTACGGTTTTATCAATTTTTTGAGCTGTTGCTTTTAAGGAACTAGATAAAGCCTTCACATCAGAGATAATTGAAGCAACATCTTCCCTTTTAGTTGCCAAAGTCTCTGAAAATAGTTCAACATTCTTCACCGTTGCTCTAATTGAGGCTTCATTATCAGCAATCATAGTATTCAAACGTTTTAATAGTAGGTTAGCATTCCCCATAATCTCAGGCACCGCATCAGTCAGTGAACCAGAAACAACCGGAGATGCAGTGATGACAGGACGCTCTCCTTGTTTCGCAAGTGCCACCAATAATGGCTCATCAGCCGTCCCTGGTGTAATTTGCACAGCAGCCACACCAGTAAGTGCCTGAGAAACCAACTGTGCCTGTGAATTTTTGCGAATAGGAATGCCTCTTTGCAAACGCACTATAACCAACACCCGGCGTGCATCTTTTTCATCAATATTTATTGAATGAACACGTCCAATGCGAATACCATTAAATAACACTTGGCTGGCCCGGCTAAGTCCAGTCACCGCCCCATTAAAATAGATAGAATAATCACGCGTTTGATTTTCAACCCCGCCCTTCTGCATCCAGAAGGTAAAGTTAATCACTGCAATCACCAGAGCAATAACAAAACCACCGATCAATAAATGATTTGCGCGTGTTTCCATTTTCTCAATCCTTCAATTTCAAGCTTTCACAGCTTTATAATAGCATCAGACTTAATAAATATGGCACTTCAAAGCCATAAATAGAATTAGCTCTAAGTTGCAGTATCCTTCGCAGTGCTTTGAGCTTTGCGCCCACGTTCACCACAAAAATAAGATTTAATCCACGGATGCCCCGGATCTTTCGTCAATTCAGCAGGCGACCCATGTCGTACAATTTTGCGATCGGCCAATACAGCAACCCGATCGCAAATAGCAAAAATACTATCCAAATCATGTGTTACCATGAATACGGTTAAGCCCAAAGTTCGCTGCAGATCACGAATAAGCATATCAAATTCATTTGCACCAATCGGATCAAGCCCCGCTGTCGGCTCATCAAGAAACACAATCTTAGGGTCCAATGCCAAAGCGCGCGCGAGGCCAGCCCGTTTGCGCATCCCCCCAGATAGTTCAGACGGATATTTATGTGCTGCATTCGCTGGCAAACCAACAAGGGATAATTTCAAATAGGCAAGTTCATCCATAATATTTTTAGGCAGGGATATATGCTCACGCATCGGCACTTGAATATTTTGCAATACAGTAAGCGCTGAGAATAAGGCACCATCTTGAAACAACAGACCAGATCGCGCCTCAACATGGCGCAAATCCTTACCGCTCATCTCCGCAGTGTCTTGCCCAAAAAAACTAATCCTGCCTGCCGAATACCGCTCTAAACCATTTAAACAACGCAGCAAAACAGACTTACCACCACCTGATTGCCCAACAATCCCAAGAACTTCCCCCTCATAAACATCAAGGTTCAGATCCTCAAAAACAACCTGGGCTCCAAATTGCTTGTGCAAATGGCGCACCTCAATAATCGGGTTCGAACGGGGCATTTCTAAAGCAACCATATTAAATTCCCATCGCAGTCAGAGCCATAGCAAACGCTGCATCCAGTATAATTACAAGGAAAATAGATTTAACCACAGAAGCCCGCACATGCGTGCCGAGTGACTCAGCACTACCTTGAACTCTCATGCCTTCTAAAGTGCCTACAATGCCTATAATTAAGGCAACAAATGGTGTTTTAATCAAACCCACATAGAAATGACGAATATCAACGCCATCATTTAACCGCTCAACAAACGATTGCAGATCAATATTCATAACTTGATAGGCAATGAACGCACCGCCCGCCAAACACATTATATTCCCGATAAAAGTAAGAAGCGGTAGCGCAATCACAAGCGCCAAAACTCGTGGCACGATTAACGTTTCAACAGGGTCAATACCAAGCGCCCGCATAGCATCAACTTCTTCACGCATTTTCATTGAGCCAATTTCAGCAGTAAAAGCCGCCCCCGACCGCCCAGCAATCATGATAGATGTGAGCAAAACACCAACTTCACGAAGTGCCAAAATCCCAAGCATATCAATAGAGAAATATTCAGCCGAATAGGCCCGTAATTGCTCAACACTCTGCTGCATAATCACAGCGCCAATTAAAAAACAAATCAGAGAAATAATCGAAACTGCCTTCAGGCCCGCATGTTCCATATGATGGACAAGCGAAGTAAAACGAAGGCGCCAAGGACGAATGATCAAACCAAGAAGAGAAAGTGTCACCTGCCCTATCATGGCAGTAATTTCAATAATATCACGCCCGATCGAGAGAACGGTTTCACCAAGATCACGCACAAGATCAAGTACCATGCTGCTTTTGACTTCGGTGTCACCTCTTTCACGCGGATGACGAGAAATAAGTTCAAACAAAATTTGATCTGCTTCACGTGCATTAACAATTTCAGGTATAAAACCTTTGGACTTCAAAAGCTCATTCATATCAAGAATAAGCATCGCTCCAGCTGTGTCCAAACCAGAAAGACCAGCCATATCGACTGTAAGGCCCTTGGGCCCTGTACCGGGTGTACCGCATTTTAGCTTCTTTATTTCTTTTGCAATACCGCGCACATGACGCACTTGCCAATCACCAAAAATGCGCAAAAGATAACCATCATCGCCTTGAGCCCATTCAAGAGCTGGCCTGGAGGAACTACCCCCTTTTGAGCCAAAGAGCGAAACACCACTTTGCCGATCGTCAGTTTGGTCATAAGACGCCATAAACGAAACTTCCAATAATTAAGTCAGATAATTTAAGCCATATTTTTAATATTTATCTCAGTTAAGGTAAAAACCTAAAACATGACAAATCAATAATCATGACCTTAAATTTTGCACAATACTTGCATTAATATTTATAAAGAGCACATTCACAAAAGCCGAAACAAACACAGAGGCTGAAACAAAAATCAAAACTTAAGATTTAAAGACATATTTTCCACCCAGTTATGGCTTTACTCAATAATCATAAATTAACTCTAATCTAGATGATAATGAAAAATACAGCTAAGAGTTGTAAAACATCATTTCAGCACGAATTTTAATAAGAAATAAACGGTCAAATATAATAATGCCGCGTTGCAATCTAACGGTTACCCGCCAAAAATGGCAAATTAATGGGAGTTTTCGCATCTATCGCGGAGCGAAACTCCATGCGGAAGTTATTTATGTCGAAATTACACAGGGTGATTTAAAAGGCTGCGGTGAAGCCGTCCCCTATGGACGCTACGGAGAAACCTGCAAATCCGTAATGAAACAAATCAAGGATGTCAGCAAACAAGTTGAAGAAGGCATCACCCGCATGCAATTACTCAATGCCATGCCAGCTGGTGCCGCTAGAAACGCAATTGATGCCGCGTTATGGGATCTTGAAGCCAAATATTATAACCAGCCACCATCAGTTATGTTAAATATGGGCGAACTAACCCCCGTATTATCCTGTTTTACAATTTCTCTCGACGCCCCTGAAAAGATGGCGGAAAACGCCCTCAAAGCACAGTACCATCCACTTCTTAAATTAAAACTTGGCGGCGGATATGAAAAAGACGCAGCAACCATGCGCGCTGTAAGAAAAGCACTGCCCCAGCACCGCTTGGTTATTGATGCCAATGAAGGCTGGACAGCACAAACTCTCTTTCCGCTTCTTGATATCGCCTATGAATGCAAAATCGAACTTGTCGAGCAACCCTTGCCAACCAACCTCGATAACATTCTTTACAACATCACATCCCCAGTCCCCTTGTGCGCCGATGAAAGCTTCCACACCATTGATGACATAGAAGATGTCGCAAAAAAATATCAGGCGATAAACATCAAAACAGATAAAACCGGTGGCCTCACCCATGGACTAGCAACACTCATGGCCGCTCGCAATGCCAATCTCAAAATTATGGTGGGCTGCATGGTAGGCACCTCCCTCGCCATGGCTCCAGCCTTTGTACTCACCAAAGGCGCTGATTGGGTCGATCTAGATGGCCCTCTATTATTGTTAAATGATAGAGACAACGGTCTTAAAGAACACAATGGCATTCTCACTCCACCAGACAGAATTTTATGGGGATAAAAACAAATAAAACCCAATAAAGACAAAGAGTTGCAAAACCGCCTCATTCAATCCTCGACAATGTAAGCTTTATCCCACATCGACAACAAACATAAAGCCACAAGAACACTAAAAGCCGCAAAACCTGCCATAACAAAATACCCCGATGACCCAATAGAATCATAAAGCGGTCCAGAAATCAAAACAGCGATCCCCATAAACACCCCCATACTCATAGTCGCATAAACACCTTGCGCTGTTGCAGACAAACGATCAGGCACGGCAAGCCCAATAAAATACATCGCGCCCAAATGAGCCAAGCCAAATGAAAATGCATGCAAAATTTGCAAAACAATCACCAACCATAAATCAGGCTCAATCCCCATCATCATCCAACGGACAAAAGCCGCAAAAGCACCCGCAACAATCAATAACACCGGATTAAAACGGCGCAGCCAATCACCAAGATACAAAAAGAGCAAAATTTCAGACACCACACCGATCGTCCAAAGCACCCCAATCAACCAGCCCGAATAACCAAAATCCTGCCAAAGCCGTGATGAAAACCCATAGTAAAAAGCATGACAAGCTTGCCCCAGGCCAGCACCAAGCAAAAACACCCAAAACACAGGATGGCGAAGCAAACCAAATATCCCGCTCCAAGATATTTTACCACCAGAAACAGCATCCCTAAGCCGCCCCTTCCCTTGTGGTGGCGGCAAATATAACGCGGCACAAACAATACCTATTGCTGTACAAATCAAAAAAGGTAAAACAACTTCAGGGCCATAGAAATCAACCAAAATCCCAGTGAGCAAACTCCCGGCTATAAACGCAGCTGATCCCCAGGAACGCGCGCGCCCATAGCGTAATTGATTAACTTTCACCCCAATAACAGCCAAAGTCTCAGTAAGCGGAATAAGTGAACTCCCAAATACAGCATTTAGTGAAGCGACAATAAAAATGGCCCAAAATCCACTAATTTGGCTCATGACACAAAGAGAAAGCAAAGAACCAAGCGCCAAAATGATCAAAATTTTACGATAATTTCCTTCATAATCAGCCCAAATACTCACGATCGGAGTAAAAACGATGCGAATTATCATAGGAGCAGCCAAAATCAAAGCGCTCTGATCCCCATTCAGCCCCTGATTTTTCAGCCAAATCGAAAAATAGGGCAAATAACACCCCACACTTAAAAATAGCATGACGTAAAACAGAGAAAGCTTAAGTTGAAAGGCCCTATCAGTTGTCTGAGAGTCAGTGTTTTTCATGAGCTCAACGATTTATTAGAGATTTCAGTGAATGATATAGGTGTAAAGTCAAAATTTAGACGAATAAAACAAATTGCGAATCACTTAAAGTAACAGCAACCAAACAAACAATGATATGCGCACATGACCCAAGTAAGCTCAAATTCGACAAATGAAAATGAAGTAACTGAAACGAATGTCAGCAGTGAGGAAGATTACAATCTCATTGAAGGCGCATTGTTGCAAAATCCACGCGGCCGCTGGTTTCTTGAAGAATACATACAGCGAAATCGCCCCGAAGACACGCAAAAACTATTATCAGCCATTCAACGCATTGAAAACACGTTGAGCGAAAAACAAGAAGCGCCGGCAGCAAGCCAGGAGATAGATCCAATCCGCATGAGCATCATTGAGATGTCAAAGGCGATTGCGAAAACCCGTGAAGAGATCGCCTCTATCAAACCGAATGATGAGCAAAACAATCAGATCATCACAGCAACTGAAGAACTCAGCGCCATTGTTGAATCAACAGAAAGTGCAACAAACACAATTCTGGAAGCCGCAGAAGAAATTCAGGAAGCAGCCTGGTCTTTGCGTGAAACTGGCGCAGAAGATGCGCCCTGTGACAAAATTGATGAAAAAACAACAGACATTTATACAGCCTGTTCTTTTCAAGATATAACTGGCCAACGCACCACGAAAGTTGTGCAAGCACTTTGCTACATTGAAAACCGTGTCAATGCGATGATTGATATTTGGGATTTGCAAGGTGAAACGGGCGAAAATAGTAAAGGCCCCATTCAGGAAAATACAGATACTCGCCCAGACAGCCACTTGTTAAATGGCCCTGCTCTTAAAGGAGATGGTCTAGAACAAGGTAGCATTGACACAATGCTCACAGACACACATGAAAGTTCCGAAGCAAGTGGCACATCAGATCAAAATATGGTCGACGAAATGTCATTTGACGCAATCGGCGAACAAACAGACGCAGTTCCTAATTCTGAAATCATGGACAGTGAAGATGTCGATGCGATGAGTTTTGATGCCATTGATGTTGAAGCTGATGCTGAACCAGCGATGGGCTCAGAAGCTGAAGCACCTGAACTCTCAACTGAAGACATGTCAGTTGAGACTGGCGAGCCTCCAATGGACTTAGGTGAACCACCATCTGAAATTGAGCAAGAAACAGTTGATGAGTTTGCACTAGAGGTAAACGATCAACCAGTAGATCTTGATGCTTCTCAAGAATTAGATACAAGCACTCTTGAAATTAATGAATTAACTCCAGAAGAAGACAGCATGCTGGCCACCGAACCAGAAGAGATGCTAGCAACAGAACTTGTAACACCAGTCACAAACCCTTTAGACGACGCACCAGAAGAAAATTTAGCTTCACTTGATGATGTTCAATCTGATGAAATGCAAGCTTCTGATGAAGTGCCTTTAGATCTAACTACAGACGCAAATATAGAACCTCAATCCCCAGTAGAGCCATCTTTGGAGGAAACAAACCCTCTTCTTCAAGAAAGCCATGACCTGGATGATATAGATGTTGCCGAATTTGAAACAGACTTAGCTTCTACAGCCATCAGTGAAATTGCAGAAGTTGCCCCATCATTAGATCCAATGGCGGCTATAGATTCAGATATTGAACTAACACAAGGTTCCATAGAAACTACCACGGACGATACTATCTCAGGTGAAACACCTCCAACCGAGATGGACCTGAGTGAAATGGATTTTGGAGACATCGAGATCACCGATCTAGATAGCCCGGAAATCGGATCAGAAATATCTGCACCAGAGACCGGTGAACTTGAAATAGATTTGTCCGAAACAAATCTAGCTGAAGCAACAGAAAATCCAATCACATCGCAAGATCAAATCAACAACCTTGAAGAAGCTGACATCGAAAATCTAACTGAAATGCAAGAACAAATTCTGTTAAACGAATAAGGTAAAAAATCTGTACAACACAAGCCTAACAAAGTAAGAACTCTACGCTCTTGCAATGATACAGACGTACTTACCCAATATTCTTGTTTTCCGGTAAGCACTACTTGCCCTAGTCATCAAGTCAAATAGCAATCAATGAGCATAGTGAAAATATCATCCAGATGCTCGTTCAGATAAATCCGCAGATGAAGACACTTCACCAAACGGTTTTAAATTTTCAAGAAACACTTCAGCACATCTCTGCCAGCTGAATTCAAGAGCCTTAGTGCGACATATATCACGGTCTAATTTTAATGCTCCTAATAGTGCGTCTTCAAGATTTTCATCCAGACAACCTGTGACACCATTTTCAACAACATCAATTGGTCCTGTTACAGGATAAGCTGCCACAGGAACTCCGCTAGCCATTGCCTCAAGTAACACAATACCAAATGTATCAGTCTTACTTGGAAAAACAAAAACATCCCCAGAGCTATAACATTCAGCTAACTCTTCGCCTTCCTTAGCACCAGTAAAGGTAACATCTTTATAGGTCTTTTGAAGGTATTTTAAATATGGCCCATCCCCTACAACCACTTTGGTCAGACCTAAATCTAGTTTTAAAAAAGCTTCAAGGTTCTTCTCTGGTGCAACCCGCCCAACATATAGCGCAACTTTTTTATCACCAAACAAACGACAGTCACGAGGTCGAAACATTTCAGTATTCACCCCTCGTGTCCATGAGCAAAGTGGATTAAAACCTCTCAGCTCTAACTCTTTTTGCAAGCTTTTGGTCGCCACCATGATGCCATCACCCGCATTATGAAAACTGCGTACCAATTTATAAATAAGCGAAAGTGGCAGTGGAACCCGTTCAGTGACATATTCAGGAAATCGTGTGTGATATGCAGTTGTAAAGGGACGTTTATGTTTGAGGCAATAACGTCTTGTAGACCAACCAATCGGTCCCTCAGTTGCAATATGAACAGTATCAGGCTCAAATTCTTCAATTAATCTGGTTATATGTTTACGGCGAACAAAAGACAATCTTATCTCAGGGTAAGTCGGACAAGGAATAGTGTAAAAATCGGAAGGCGTGATGAAATAGACATCATGGCCAAATTTTCTCAGCTCTTCTTCTATACGTTGGTAAGTCCGAACCACACCATTAACTTGCGGAACCCAAGCATCTGTAGCAATTAAAATTCGCATTCAAGCTGCATCTTCAATGTTCATAGGGCGATCTACTATCAATTTTTGATCTTCAGGTTCAATAATTGCATTCCCATTGACCCAACGGATAATTTCAAATTTACCATCCATCGTTTCACCAATAGCTGTACAACTTTCAACCCAGTCCCCTGTATTTAGATAAAGCACATCACCGATTTGCTTCATGGCAACTTGGTGGATATGACCACAGATGACCCCATCAACCTCACGGTTCTCGGCCTCTGTTATAAGCGCATTTTCAAATTCACCAATAAAATTGACGGCCTTTTTAACCCGTTGCTTCAAATAGGCTGAAAGCGACCAATACTCAAGTCCAGCCCGGCGCCTCACCCAATTGAAATGAGTATTGGCCCAAAGAGCAAAATTATAAGCCCAATCTCCAAGAAGTGCCAACCACCGCGCATGCTTCACTACAATATCAAACTCGTCACCATGGATAACAAGAATTTTCCGGCCATCTGCAGTCTCATGCACATCATTACGTTTTAATTTGATACCGCCGATCTCCATTTTACAATAGGCACGGAGAATTTCATCATGGTTACCAGGAACATAGATCATTTCTGTCCCTTTTCTTACCCGTCGCAAGAGCTTTTGAATCACATCATTATGCGATTGATACCATTGAGGCCGGCGCCGAATGCGCCAGAAATCAATAATATCTCCAACCAAATAAATCTTATCCGCTTCAACCGTTTTAAAAAAATCCAGAAACAAATCAGCCTGACACGCACCTAATCCTAGATGAAGGTCCGAGATGAAAAGGGTTCTATATTTTCTTTCAAAGTCAGCCATGCTGGATAACTCCCTTAAAAAAACGCACGATAAAGTGGCTCAAATTCAAATTTCAGTTCTATGACAAAAATATGTATTACGCTCCTAATGTGACAATAAATCATTGCCGATCATTATTTTTCACACTTCTAACCATCTCATTCACGATTCTGAACCCAAATATGCGACAAAATGTAATTTTGAGTAAAAATATACATAAAATATCTAGAGCTTGTCACCTAAAAGCGGATTCGATTTTAGTAAAAATGACACGCTTAAACAAAGAGATAGAGCATGTCTTTATATTTAATATAAAGTGACATGCTCTAGCGAGCACTTTCTAAATTTTAAGAAAAAAAAACAAAAAAACCAGCCTGAGTCCCCATTCAGGCTGGTTTTCTTGGGTTAGCAATCAAAATAAGAAGAAATTTATCTGGACAATCCTTTTAATAAACCAAAAGGACCATCCGCCCCCCATTTCGTCTTCATGCTAACACCAATAATATCAACATCTGCTTCCACCTCACCAGTAAAACTAGATTCGCTACTTATCGGAGAGTCATCACCGAAAATGTGCGTATAAGCAATGTCAAAAGAAGTTTGTTCTGACCATTTATAAGTAGCACCAGCACTCAACCAAACACGGTCAGTATCAGGAATAGAAAGCAATCTTTGAGAAGCTTCTTGTATCGGAGATTGCTCATAAGCAACACCGGTCCGCAAAGTCAATTTGCTATTATAATCATATTCCAAACCAGCTGAGAAAAAGTACCCATCATCCCATTTAGGGCTAAATGATGAAACAAAAGCACCAGTTGTGCTATCAGTCACAGTCACAACCTGAAGGACACTCCAATTGCTCCACTCAAACGTACCAAGCAATCTCAAATTATCTGACAGGTCCTGGCGAAAACTAACCGTAACCATATCAGGCAAATCAAAACCTTCAGCTTTAATCCCACGACTTAAAGTCGGGAAACCATCAACATTGAGATCACCTTCAAGAGTAGTCTCCATTCGAGAGCGATAGCCAACCCCAAGGCTCGTTCCTTTAACCGGCTTCCATAAAAAGCCAGCCGTAAATCCGTAACTCCAATCATCACCTTTTAAATTCGATGAAGGATTGGTAGCAGAAGGAGGGAGAAAACCAAGTGTAGTCGCCTGCTTTATTTTCAATTCCGAATACATCACCTGAAAACCAACACCAATATTCAAAGTCGGTGATATTTGATACCCAAGAACAGGATTAAAGTTGAGAGTTTTTAAAGCAGCTTTTCTGGCATCAAATTGACCAGCATAACCACGGTCGTCAGGTTCCGTACTCAATCCAAAAGGAGCATTAAAACCATAACCGAGAACCAACTTGTCATTGATGCGCCATGATCCATAGCTTGCCGGCACGAGAGCTGTTTTGCCAATATCTGTCGCATTGGTTGATAACAACCCACCAAACAATCCCTCATCCGGATCAATTGTAACGCTTGGAACAATAACCGCATAATGAGACTCGGTCGTGAGCCCTTTACCTGCTGAAGCAACAGCGGCCGAATTCCAATAAATAGAACTCAATTCATCTCCAGCAGCGATACCAGCAAACGCAGCACCAAGCCCTAAAGTCGATTGCTCCCTGATAGCAAAACCACCAGCCTTGGCAACAGACGGATAAAAATTTGTGGTGAGAATACTGGAAAGAAGGAGACAAAAAGAACATGAATAAATATACGAAACAGCCTTTGTTGACCAAAAGCTTTTAAAAAACTCATTACGAAGGAAAACCATACATAACCCTCCAACTCAAACTCGACTAAACTTACACAACACTGACGCTAATATGACAATTTTATGAAACTTGAACGAGTAAACTCTAACCAAGAGTGTTTAATTGCGCAATCAGGTGGAAGGGTATTTTCACGGTACAACCTTAGAATGAATAAAAACAAATTTTATAGAGAACAGAAAAACCGGCCAATGTATAAGCCATAAAACCTGCAATACTTTAAAGATTACAGTTGGTTAATCACTTAAAAACTCAAATTCATTCAGATACGAAAAAGGGCCGCTCAAAAAAGCAGCCCTTATAATTGAAAACACAATGTTGCCTCTATGTCACAAAAAACAACAGCTATGTGACATTAAAACAGTAAAATTTATCGTCTCAGAGGAATAACAATCTTGTTTCCTGCTGCATGAATAACCATTCTATGACGGCGAGAACTCTTCAGAGAGATACTCATGCTACCACTAACACCACCACCCCAAAATGAGAGGTTTGATTTAAATTTAGAGGCACTACCGTTTAAAGAACCGCTTTTAGCATATTTACTTTCACTCCATGAACCAGAAACACTGCCCCCGTTCACCCGTGCATTCACTCGGACGTTAATAAAATAACCAGGCCCTGAGCATTTTAAAGCAAGAGATACTTTTTTGCCTGGCACCTTGTAACGAGCCCGGCATTTCACTCTTTCACGGTTACCTGAAATGGTCGCAACAGCGCCGGCACTTCTCCAGCTACCAGCTACCTTTTTAAAAGGGTTTTTCGCGCTTGCTGTTGCAGTACCTGCAAACGTAAACGCAAGAACGAGCAAAAACGCTGAAACAACTCCAAATGCTGAAGGGGAGCATTTTTTCAAATTCACAGCACTTCGTACAAATTTCATACAACTAAATCCTTAAATCTTATACATATTTTTTATTATTAGCTTTTTGGTTTTGCAAGCTTTTCTTTACAAGTTGAAAGAATGATAGCAGGTAAAATAAACAAATCTGCCAATACAGCTGCAATCAACGTAGTCATAGCTAAACTACCAAATTGCCTCATAGAGGGCAATTCACTTAAAATTGTCACCGCAAGTCCACAAACTAGAACCATAGTCGTCAGCATCAATACAGGTCCAATATGCACCAAAGTATTGTAAACGGCTGTTTCCTGACTATCAGTACGTTGGCGCTCTAAATGTAATCGGTTAAGGAAGTGAATGCTATCATCCACAGCCAAACCAAACGCAACTGTCAAACCAATCACACTTGCATATTCAAGGCCTAGGTCATTTACAAACAACATGGCACCAGCCGCAGCAATCGGTAATAGATTAGGTACAATCGATAAAAGCGCGACTTCTCTTGAGCGGAAAGCAAATCCAATTAAGAAAATCACCATGATAACAGCAGCAGCCAATCCACGATTAAGCTGATTAATCATAGTCGAACTTTGAATAGCAGACACAGACGAAAGTCCTGTGACACGAATATTCATTTTATGTCCCGGAGGCAGCTTCTTATGCAACTCATCCTCAATGCCCTTCAAAATCGGCAAAGTGTCTTTTGCATCAATATCAGGAACACGGCCGGTAATAATCGCAGAATTGCGTTTCTCGTTCACAAAACGATTGAGCAAATGCACAGGCATTTTATCTAAATACTCGCCAACAAATTTTGGCTCCGCACTTTTCTCACCCTGATTTTCCCGAAGCCATCGCCGAAGCGCGGCAACTGACCAAACATTGGCAACACCAGCTTGCTCTTCCATAATTCGATGAGCTTCTTCAATCGCATTTAAAACTTCAACATCTTCGCGAAGAGATTTATCAGCCGGCCACTCAATCAAAATATGCAAAGGTGTAGCCCCTTCCAAAAATTGATCAATCCGGCTAGACGTCTCAACCGATTGTTTACCAGCAGGCACTTGGTCCGAAAGGCGATATTGCGCCTGCAATTGACTATGCATGATCGTAAACAACACAGCCATTGAAATACCAATGATGGTCATACCCAAATGGCGAGGTTTTACAAAATGAGAAATCTTGCCAGAAAACGCTTCCATCCATTTTAGAGCTTTATTGTGTTTTTCTTCTTCAGCCCTGAACTTATCTTCATCTTTCAGAAGCAAACAAGTCAGTGTTGGCACAACCAAAATAACAGCAGCAAAAGCCATTAATGTAGCAAGCGCCGCAGCCAAACCAAATTGACGAATAAGCCCACTATCGGTTAATGCAAGCGATGCCATTGCAAGAGACGTAGTCAAAGAGGTCAGCACACAAGCAGGCCCAACATTCAAAACAGCTTCTTTTGTTGCCTGAAAACGATCAAGCCCCTTAGTAATATTTCGCCGGATGGAATAAACCATATGCATCGCATCCGAGAGCGCAATCACCATCACAAGCGGAGGGATAACATTAATAAAGGTATTCAATTGAAAACCCATATGTCCAAGCAGGCCAAGTGACCATAAAACCGAAAGAGCCGGACAAACAGACGCAATGAAAACAAGTGTTGGACGGCGGAAAAACGCCAAACTAATTGCAAAGCCGACAATGAAGCCAATGGTATTAAAAATAAGTCGGTCCCGCTTAATCGCAGCTTTAATTTCCTGCCTCATAACAGGAATACCAGCCACTTCAATGCTAAAGCCAGGATAATCTTCCAAAGCCTGCTCAGCAGTTTGGCGCACATCTGTCATAGCCGCAGACATGTCCTTACTGGAGCGGATCTCATTTTTTATCGAAAGAACAACAAGAGCAATCTGAGTACCAGACTTATCTGGCTTAGACATCATCTTACCGTAAACAAGTGGATGCTCCTGGATAACCTGCTTTACAACAGAAAACCCTTCTCCATCTTTTGGAATATCATGCGGAATAATTGGCGGTGCATATCCATCCTTGTTAGGTGGTCCGCGCATCGAAAACATTGAAAGAGCGCCATCAACACTGTCAACAAACTCAAGTTCCTGATGAACATTACGAATTGATTCAAGACCTTTAGGGCTCAAAAGGTCGTTGCCCTCAATCATAACAAGCACATCCCGCTCACTAGAGGGGAACAAATCACTCATAACCTTATAATCAGCAAAAACAGCTGATTTTGAGCGAAACAAGTCACTCAAAGCATCATCTGTTTCCAACTTTAAAATACCAGTTGCACAAAATGCTGAAAATATCGCCAATACGACCAGGGCAATATATGGTGATCGTAGTGGTAATAAACCTATTTTTTCAAACCCAAATCCAAGTGACTTCATGCGTACACTCAATACTCTTTATACTTAATGGCCTCAATATCGCTCTTTTTATTATCTTGAGATGCTGACAAAGCATCTAGTAAAAAGAAAAGGAAAACAGCTTCCACAATATCAAAACAAATATGCTCAAAATTGATGAGCCTTAAACTTTCAAAACACTAAACAATTGAACTGTGTTCATAAATTGAACTCTTATCAATTCAAAAAACAATTCTTAAAGTGTTAGAAAAGCAATCCGCCGTTCATCCCACTAAATCTTTTAGATTTCGTTTAAAAAGCAGGAATCAGGCCAAAAATTTTATCTCCGCTAAAACTTTTTATGTAATAACGGTAAAATACCACTTTGTATCAATTTGCGCGATTTATGGTTTACGCAGCATCATCTGTAAAGTTAATTCTGCGTAATCTGGCTCACTTATAGATCAATTTTACGTAAATTGGCAATATTTAACGGTCCGGCACCTTTTCCAACTGACATTGCATGAGAGACTTTCAAACACTCTTGCAGCCAATTCCTGGCACTCTCAACGGCCCATTTATCCGATTTTCCAGCATCTTTACCATAAATTAGATTAGCAGCAATCGCCGAAGCAAGCGCACACCCAGTCCCATGATGGTGCACCACATCAACCCAATCTGACACAAACACTTTAGAACCAGTATCTTCTGAAACACCGTCTTCTGAAACAATGCCTTCTAAAACAATGTCTTCTAAAGCTGCGCCTTCATAAAACACATCAATCGCCTTTCTTTCAGTAATTTGAGGCACATCACTCTCAGCATTTGAAACTAAATCATAAAAATGACCGCCCTTTAACAAGACAGAACGCGGCCCAAGAGCGAGTAATTTCTGTGCCTGCGCCTCAAATCCAGCAATAACTTTTTCAAATAAAATGCGCTTCGTTACATCGGCTGAGTAAAAATCTTCAAAAGAAAGAGGTGCTTCATCCAGTAATAAAGCCGCCTCATGCAAATTAGGCGTAATGATATGAGCTAAAGGAAATAAATGTTCAACGATTGCAGACCGCACCAACTCATCGCCAAGCGCCGCCCCAGTACCAGACATCAACGGCGTATCAACCACAACCAACTCAACATTAGCCTGTTTGATAAAACGCGCAACCAATGACGCAATCGTCGCTGAACCAATCATCCCAATCTTGATCGCCCGCACAGGCATATCACTAAAAACAGCATCAAGCTGAGCCTCAATCGAAGACAATGGCAATGTATGGATATCATTGACAGAAGTTGTGTTCTGCGCTGTCACTGCAGTGACAACTGATGCCCCATGAACCCCAAAAGCAGCAAAACTTTTCAAATCAGCCTGTATACCAGCCCCGCCAGAACTATCAGATCCAGCAATGGTTAAAGCAACATAAGGAGCATCAGCATGTATCATATCAACGTCAAGCCTATTGCTTCATAATTTGCTCAGGCAAATCATCTGGAACCAATAATTTCTCAATAGATTGCAAACTTTCAAAATTCTCAAGCAACCAGGTTGAAAGGCCATTTAATGAAATCCAGCTTCCCCACCAATCAAGAGTAGAATTGATAAAGAGGAAACCAACAAAAATGAGCATGAGCCCCATAATCTTTTCAATGGTTCCAAGATGGCGTTGAAACTTCTTTAAAAATCTCAAAAACGGTCTAACCGCAATCGCCGCCAACATGAAAGGAACCCCAAGCCCAATGGAGTAAGCAAGCAACATGGAAACACCGCGACCAACTTGACCACTATCAGCCGCAACAGACATAACAGGTGATAAAATAGGCCCAATACACGGCGTCCAGCCAAAAGCAAACGCCAATCCCATAACATAAGCGCCAATAACACTCACACTCGTAGAATTCGTTTGAAACCGGGTATCTCTATATAAAAACCCAATTTTCAAAATTCCTAAAAAATGCAAGCCAAACAATACGATAACACCGCCAGCAACTTGCGTCAGGAGAATTTTATGGCCATGTAACAATTGCCCAAAAGCTGAGGCCCCAGCGCCGAGTGCTACAAAAATCGTCGTAAACCCAAGTACAAAAAACACTGAAGATAAAATAATCCGTCCATGCATAGCCGGACTGATACTCTCTTCAGAATTAGAAAGCTCATCAAAGGTCACCCCCCCCAAATAACAAAGATAAGGTGGCACTAATGGCAAAACACAAGGCGAGAGAAAACTAATTAACCCCGCCAAACCAATAGAGAAATATAAAATAACATCAGCCATTAAATGCTCCTAAGAAATGTCTCTCACAAAAGACCTTCTAATATTAGAAGAGGGTCTAAACCCAATTTAAAAAATCCACAACCCAACTTTTCGTCCATACATCTCTGGGCCAAGATGCTCTGTTCTACTGATACCAATTTAATAAGTGGCCTTTGGTACTCTTAGGCCTGTAGTTTAGCCCCTAATCACGTACAGCTGGCGTTTCAACTTCAAGTCCGGCACCACGCCAGTTCAGATAGAGCTCCAAATTCACATAATACTCAGCCCCCAACGCATAGGGTTTAGCCCGCACAAGTTTATTACATCCTTGAAAACGACGATGCAGAGAACCAACCTTTTGCCAGGCAACACGGTAACTCGGAAAACCATTTGCCTGCCCCTGGCTCAAAAGCGTCGAACGCAATTGTTTGCCATAATTATTTTCATGACAATTCGCACATGACATATCAAGCTGTCCGCGCCGTTGATAGTAAAACGCCTTACCTCTTTCAAAAAAATCTTTAGCAAATCCATCAACCTTCACACGCACAGGTCTATTCCTCGCCTGAGAGCGGACAAATGTCGTTAAAGATAACAGCTCACGGCTTTCATATTCAAAACTTTTAGCCCCTTGGTAATTTTTCCGGCAAAGATTAATCCGCTGCTCCAGATTAATAAGACGCTTAAAGGGGGCATAATATTGCGGATAGCGGGCCCCCGCCTCTCCCATAGAAACGCTAGGCTTCCCATGACATTTCGCGCAGGACTTATTGCGCAGACCAACCTTTTGTTCCCACAATTGAGCACCCTCAGTAATATATTTAAATCCGGGGTTTTCTTGTCTATTCTCTTGTAAGCCCTGTATGTCTTTCTTCGCATAATAATATCCAGACCAAAGATTAGATAACGGGTTCGTTTTATCGCGCGGAACTATAGATTTATCCCGTCCATTTCCAGCAAAAGCCACCATAGACCACATGAAAACGGTCATGAACCAGACAACCATCATAAAACTAAAAACACTCAGTAAACGGCGAAAAACCGAGAAATCACAAATGCGAATTCCAGCAAAGCATGTACGGCAATGTTGAGAACAAAAATTCAACTTAACGGCCCTATTTTAATTTCATCAAAAAACTCAAAATATCTTCAATATCCTGAGCACTCATAATCGGTTTATCTAAATATTCATCATCCACTCGGGTCAATCCATCAATCCGATAATAAGCAGGCATAATAGTTTCAGGAAAAACAAGCTTCGCATTCACCAATATCAGCCTTAACTGGCTATCCTGATAGCGCGAAGCCACACCATCAAGTGACGGTCCAATTTCCCCCATATTGCCATAAACATCTGGATTTTTCTTAGCCTTTTCATGAAATTGATCAATTCTATGACATTGAAGACAATTTCCCTTGGCAATATCAAGGATTAAAGCCTCCCCTCGCTTCCAATTCCCTTTTTTTCCAGCCAAAGGCTTAGGAATAGACTTTGATTGGATGAGATTGAAAATTTCATATTCAACTAATTTAGAGGTCTTTTTTTCGCTTTTTTTAGTCGCCTTTTCTGCGGCGTTCAAATCCAATGCCCAAATTGAAGTCACCAATACAGGGGTTATCAATAAAATCATACATAGCCGCAAAGACATACAAAAAGGCGCTCTTAAAAATTGAGCAAGCAAATTAAATTTTTGCGCAATAGAGTTCGTCATACAATACCTAATGTGTTTCACCCAAAAATAAATTCGGCTTTGGGCTGCGCGGATGCCGCGCCGGTTGCTAGTAGGCAACCTGAAGGCGCTTCAAAAAAGTGGGCATCTGAAGCGCATTAATAGAGATAGGTTTATTTAACATCTCTACATCTGAAAGGGCAGCATAAAATCCATAGAGTTATTAATAGAAACACTCATAAATTCGCAAAGCTGCATATATATTAGAAAAGCACGACAAAAAAAGACGATCAAGCAGAATAAGACACTCTCTCCCGAACGTGATCAAAAGTGAGTGTAAAATGCCTGAATTTTCAATAAAGAAAAAATAAAACCTAAGAAATTTAATGATTTAACGTTAAACAAGACTTCTGAAAGTCTGCTTGAGAACAATTATTAAAAGCAAAAATCCCGCTTTAAACCGTTTCAAACAAACCTTGCAAATCAGCCAATGTTGGCCGTTCATCAGTCTCTGCGTAAATTTTCAAAGCCCCATCAAAATTCTGACCAGCAGAATATGAGCTCTCAGTGATAATGGTCGCAACACCAGCCCCGAGTGAAGAAGCCAATCCTTGAGCAGCATCTTCAATCGCCAAGCATGAAGACGCAGGCAAGTTCAACTCATCCAAAGCCAATTGATAAATCGCAGGATCCGGTTTCTTACGCGGCACACGATCACCCGTCGCATAGACCTCAAACCACTCAAGAGCATGCGGCCCAATTGTCGCTTTTAATAACCGTTCAACATTCACATGACTGGTCGTTGTCGTTATGGCAAGCCGAATGCCCGCTTGTCTTGCATCTTCAATCAGAGTTTTAATTCCAGGACGAAGTTCAATTCGCCCCTCATCCATCATGGCTACATAATTCTCAGTTTTTTGAGCATGAAGCTTAGCAATATAATTCTGCGTGAAAAAAGTGGTCTCTAATCCGGCACGTTGTACATGGAAAAGAATGCGCTCTTTACCACCGGTCACACTCAACAATTCATGATAAAGTGCTTGGTCCCAATGCCAATCCAACCCCGCCTGCACAAATGCCTCGTTAAACGCGGTTCGGTGCACTTCTTCTGTTTCCGCCAACGTACCGTCAACGTCAAAAAGCAAAGCTTCCAACATAGAGTTATCCTCTCACAACTTCATATAGTGCGTTCCGCCTAAAAGTGGTTCCCGGTTTTGGGAAAGTACGGTTGCTCGTGGGCAACTGAAGTATTCACTAAGTAAGGAACGCCAAAAAACAACAAGAGAGTTCCAATAAATTTATCAAGAAGAGAAACTCTCTAGTGGAAATAAAATCTTGAGTAAATCAGACATCTTATCCAATACACCATCAGGCTTCAGTTCAGAAACCGGCGTTTTGCAATAACCATATTCAACTAAGAAAACCGTCATTTCCAGTGCTTCAGCAGCACCACGATCAGCGCCGCTATCTCCGACAAGTAAGCAGTCATCCACATCAACCCCTAATTGATCAGCGCACATCTTAAGCGTCTCAGGGTCTGGTTTGCGTTTTGTATCTGCAGTACCACCAACGATCGCATCAAAATATGCAGTCATATTTAACTGACCAAGTGCCACTTCAGTGATGTCTTGCGGCTTGTTCGTGCAGAGCCCAACTTTAAGGCCTCGTGCCCGTAATGTACTAAGCACATGCTCAACGCCTTCATAAATCACAGTGTTATCAACCGGCGCTTCAGTATAATGCTTCAAAACACCATCAATAATGGCTTGCTCTTTTTCATCATGTGTCATGTTCCGCGCGTCAAACGCACGTTCAACCAATTTGGGAACACCACCACCGATCATGAAACGCACTTCATCAAGTGTAAAAGGGGACAAACCTTCATCTTCAAAAGCACAATTCAGGGCCCGTGCTATGTCAGGCGCGCTATCAATTAAAGTGCCATCAAGATCCATAATAACAGCCTTCGGCCATTCTTTTTGTGATGTTTTTTCACTCATTAATCGTAATTTCCCACAAAGCTAAAATGAAAGTGCAAATGCTAAATACAGAACGCCCTTGAAGGGCTTTGTGTAAATTTACCGAGCTGCAAGCGCTCCAGCGCGAATGGCTTCAATATTTTCTTTATATTTACCGCCTTTAAACACACCAGAACCAGCAACCAAAGCATTCGCTCCAGCTTCCGCAACCATAGCAACAGTAGACGGGTTCACCCCCCCATCAACTTCAAGGTGAATTGGCCGGTCACCAATCATTTTGCGAATATTACGAATTTTCTGACATTGGCTCTCAATAAAGCTTTGCCCACCAAATCCTGGGTTCACAGTCATCACCAAAATAAGGTCAACCTTATCAAGCACATATTCAATCACGCTTTCAGGTGTTGATGGGTTCAGTGAAACACCGGCTTTCGCACCTAATGAGCGAATAAATTGCAAAGAGCGATCAAGATGCGGCCCCGCTTCAGCATGAACCGTCACAATATCAGAACCAGCTTTAACAAACGCTTCCAAATAAGGGTCCGCCGGCGCAATCATCAAATGCACATCCATCACCTTTTTTGTATAGGGGCGAATAGCCTCCACAATACAAGGACCAAAAGTTAAGTTCGGCACAAAATGACCATCCATCACATCAACATGAACCCAATCACACCCCGCCTCATCAATCGCTTTCACCTCTTCACCAAGGCGAGCAAAATCAGCAGAAAGAATAGACGGGGCAATCAGGATCTCATTGTGTGACATAAGCAATATTCTCTTTGTTAATATTTATTTTTCTTCAAAAGACATCTCATTCATGATGCCATCCGCAGGGTCGCCGTCTAACTTGCCATCAAGAAAAACTCGGCTAGCGCGGAAGTCTTCTTCTCTAAGAGTGATTAAGTCTTCTTTTTTCAAAGCTTTATCCCGAGAAGCAAACAAACGGTTCGCTTGCCTCAACCGCGCACGGTCAAGAGCATTTCGAATAGAACGCGCATTCGCAAAATGCGAAAGTTCCATACGAATGGGAATATATTCACTCAAAGCTTGCCTAGCGCAATCACTAAGTTGATAGCTTTGCTCTTTGAGCATTAAATCAGCGATTTGTTCAAGTTCATCTGCAGAATAATCAGGAAAATCGAGATGGTGTGCAATCCGTGAGCGCATACCTGGATTACTTTCAAAAAACCTATCCATCTTATCTTTGTAGCCAGCTAGAATAACCACCAAATCATCACGGTGATTTTCCATCACTTGCAATAAGATCTCAATAGATTCGCCGCCATAATCGCGTTCATTCTCAGGCTTATAAAGATAATAAGCCTCATCAATAAAGAGAACGCCGCCCATGGCCTTTTTAATAACAGCCTTCGTCTTAGGAGCCGTGTGACCAATATATTGACCAACCAAATCATCACGCGTCACAGAAACAAGGTGCCCCTCACGCACATAACCAAGACGGTGTAAAATCTCAGCCATCCGCAAAGCCACTGTGGTCTTGCCAGTACCAGGGTTGCCGGTAAAGTTCATGTGTAGTGTTGGTGTTTCAGATGTCAGACTAAAACGTCGGCGTAGACGGTCAACTAACAAAAGCGCTGCAATCTCTTTAATGCGCGTTTTAACAGGCACAAGTCCAACCAGCTCTTTATCAAGCTTATCTAAAACTTCCTGTACCTGAGATTTCTCAAATTCAGCTTGTAGATCTACAGCTGCATCATCAGGTAATTTTTCAAATTCTTGTTCGTCTTCAGTTGTCTCAGTATCACTCATATCTTCATCACATTCATAAATAACTAGAGGCCTTCTAACTTAGAAACCTGGGGAGGCGGTGGCAGGGACTAACCTGCCACCGGTTCTTATATTTAAAAGGCGTGCCTTATGGGCGTTCGCCTTCAGGCTTGTTACTTGCGTAAGACACAATTGAGTAACCTTGATTCCGGCCCACACGATCTGTGCGAACTAAATTAAAGCCAGGCTCAGTAGAAGGACGGTTCACAATGTATGACATGCGAGGTGCTTCCCAACCATGAGTGTTATCAAACGCTGTTACACGAATGTACATATCCGGGAATGTTTTCCGGCACTCGTTAATTTCCATCAAGATCCCAGCTGGGTCTTTCAGGTCAAACATTGGCATACCGTACATTTCCCAATATGTATTACGGGGATGTGGGTCATCGGTATATTCAATATTTACAGCCCAGTCATTTTTAAGGGCATATTTAATTTGAGCGGTAATTTGCTCATCAGTCAGGTCAGGCAGGAATGAAAATTGTCCCTGAGTAACCCGATTACCGGGGTTAGACATTGGCATAGTCTAGTCTCCTCTCAATAAATTAGTTACTTGGTGTTGCAGTTGGTGCAAAGTCAGATGTGTCAGTTGATGCATAATCAAATGTCACGTCTTTCCATGTATTCAATGCTGATTTCAGTGGTGAACACCATTTCGCTGCAGCATTAAGAATTTCAGGACCTTCATTAACGTAGTCACGTCCTTCGTTCCGCGCTTGAACCATAACTTCAAGAGCAACACGGTTAGCAACCGCACCAGCAGCAATGCCATCAGGGTGACCAATTGTACCGCCACCAAACTGAAGAACAACATCTTCACCAAGGTGCTGGATCAACTGATGCATTTGACCAGCGTGAATACCACCAGAAGCAACAGGAAGAACTTTATTCATAGATGCCCAGTCTTGATCGAAGAACACGCCATTTTCTAAATTCATTGGGCAATATTCTTCACGCATATAGTCATACCAACCGCGTGTCATTGCAGGGTCACCTTCAAGTTTACCAACAACAGTACCACCATGAAGATGGTCAACACCGGCAAGGCGCATCCATTTCGCGATCACACGGAAAGAAATACCATGTGTTTTCTGGCGGGTATAAGTACCATGACCAGCGCGGTGCAAGTGAAGGATCATATCATTTTGACGACACCAATTGGACATAGACTGAATAGCAGTATAACCAATAACAAGGTCGATCATGATAATGCAGGAGCCAAGTTCCTTAGCAAATTCAGCCCGCTTATACATTTCTTCCATAGTACCAGCGGTTACATTAAGATACGTACCTTTAATCTCACCAGTTGCAGCTTCAGCCTTATTCACAGCCTCCATGCAGTAAAGGAAACGGTCACGCCAGTGCATAAATGGTTGAGAGTTGATATTTTCGTCATCTTTGGTAAAGTCCAAACCACCTTTAAGTGCTTCGTAAACAACACGACCATAGTTACGGCCAGATAAGCCAAGCTTTGGTTTTACTGTCGCACCCAATAAAGGTCGACCAAACTTATCAAGACGCTCCCGTTCAACCACGATGCCAGTCGATGGTCCTTGGAATGTTTTGATATAAGCCACTGGAAACCGCATGTCTTCGAGGCGAAGCGCTTTCAGTGGCTTAAAGCCAAATACGTTACCGATGATTGATGCGGTCAAGTTTGCAATTGAGCCTGGCTCAAACAAATCGAGATCATAAGCAATATATGCAAAATATTGATCATCTGAATTTGGAACAGGGTCAACACGATATGCTTTCGCGCGGTATTTTTCTGAGGCCGTTAAGCGGTCCGTCCAAACAACTGTCCATGTCGCCGTTGAACTTTCGCCAGCAACGGCTGCCGCAGCTTCAATAGGATCCACACCATCTTGCGGGCTAATACGAAACATCGCAATAATGTCGGTATCTTTGGGTTCATAATCTGGTTCCCAATACCCCATTTTACGGTATTCCATTACGCCTGACTTGTAACGGTCCTTACCGGTTACAGTCTTTGCACCTTTATCCATGTCTTTTCCTTTCAGTTTTTAAGTCTGTCTCACTCCCAAATAAGGCCTAAGACAAACGTGACATTAAGATCTCTTGTTTTGGCACCTTTTTAAATGGCGGATCCCTTAAAGGGGGTCTAGCAACACTAAGGTCACTAGACCAAACCATCATTTAAGATGCTGTTACCGGATCAAGCTCACCCGAGCTGTAGCGTTTTGCCATATCAGCCATAGGGATTGCTTTAATTTTAGAGGCATGGCCGGAGGTACCAAATGCCTCAAAGCGATCCTCACAAACTTTTTGCATAGCTTCACGAGCTGGCAATAGAAATTTACGAGGGTCAAATTCTGTTTTCTTAGTCATTGCAACTTTGCGCATTGCACCAGTTGCAGCCATACGAAGATCAGTATCAATGTTCACTTTACGAACACCATATTTGATACCCTTCACGATTTCTTCGACTGGCACACCATAAGTTTGCGGCATCTCACCACCAAACTCATTGATGATATCTTGCAAGTCTTGCGGAACAGACGATGAGCCATGCATCACAATGTGAGTGTTCGGCAAGCGCTTGTGAATTTCAGCAATTGTATCAATTGAAAGAATGTCGCCTGTAGGCGGACGTGTAAATTTGTAAGCACCGTGAGACGTACCAATCGCAACAGCAAGCGCATCAACTTTTGTCTCGGTCACAAATTGAACAGCCTCTTCAGGGTCTGTTAAGAGTTGGTCTTTATCAAGTTCACCTTCAAACCCGTGACCATCTTCAGCTTCGCCTTTACCTGTCTCTAACGAACCAAGACACCCAAGCTCACCTTCAACAGACGCACCAACCATGTGCGCAAGGTCAGAAACTGTCTTTGTAATTCCAGCGTTATAATCATAATCAGCTGGAGTACACGCATCTTCTTGTAAAGAGCCGTCCATCATCACAGATGTAAATCCATGCTGAATAGCAGACAAACAAGTCGCAGCATTATTGCCGTGGTCTTGGTGCATACATAAAGGTACATCAGGATAAATCTTATCCAGAGCGTCAATCATATTCGCAAGCATAATGTCATGCGCGTAACCACGTGCACCACGACTGGCTTGAATAATCACAGGCGCATTACATTTTTGGGCAGCATCCATAATTGCTTGACCCTGCTCCATGTTATTAATGTTAAAAGCAGGCACGCCAAAGTCTTGCTCGGCGGCATAATCAAGTAATTGTCTTAATGTAATTCTAGCCATTTCAATTTAACTCCTAAATCTTTTATTTCTTTAATGTGGCTCTAATCTTAAATGTTAAGATCATGATGTTTCTAATCGTGTTTTAAAACACTTTGGTTTGAATACAGCTCTCAGTTAAAATCAGCAATCATCAGCTCTCAAAAACCCAGCATTTCACCTAAAAAACATAGTCTCTTTTTTTCTATCGTTTAAAATTATCGCCTATATGGGCGCTTAGTTATTTTAAGTTTTAGTCTAGTTTATTAGTCTCTCGTCAGAGCAACCACTCCTGGCAAAGCCCGACCTTCCAACCACTCGAGGAATGCTCCTCCAGCTGTAGAGACATAAGTAAAGTCATCAGTTACATTTGCTGAATTTAACGCAGCAACTGTGTCACCACCACCAGCAATTGTTGTTAACTGACCTTCAATTGTTGCTTGAGCAGCTGCTCGTGCCAAAGCAAACGTTCCTTCACCAAATGGCGAAATTTCAAAGGCACCAAGTGGGCCATTCCAAACAAGTGTTTTGCAAGAAGAAAGTTTCTCAACCAATCCTGCAACCGACTGAGGACCTGCATCCAAAATCATCTTATCTTCAGGTACAGAATGAACATCAACCACATCGCTTGGAGCCCCTTCAGCAAATTCAGCTGAAACAACAACATCTGTCGGCAAAACAATCTTGCATCCACTCTCAGCAGCACGGCCTAGAATTTCCTCTACCGTATCAATATAGTCAGGTTCACAAAGTGACTTCCCAACCTGAACACCTTGAGCAAACAAGAATGTATTTGCCATACCGCCGCCAACAATCACCATATCAACTTTGTTAACAAGGTTCGTCAGCAATTGAATTTTGGTCGAAACTTTCGCACCGCCAACAACAGCTGCCACAGGCCGTTTTGGAGCTTCAAGCGCAGTTTTAAGCGCATTTACTTCAAGCATCATCAACGGGCCAGCAAAGCTAGGCAAATGCCGAGCAATACCTTCAGTCGAGGCATGCGCTCTGTGAGACGTTGAAAACGCATCACTCACATACAAATCACCTAACGCAACCAATTCCGCGATGAAAGCTGGATCATTATCAGTCTCACCTTTATGGAACCGCAAGTTTTCCAACACAGCAACATCACCGTTTGAAAGAGAAGCAACAACTGCTTCAGCCTTTTCGCCAATACAATCAGGAGCAAAACTCACCTTAGTACCAGGAAGAAGCTCTGCAACTTTCTCAGCAACTGGGGCAAGTGATAGGGAGGGGTCCACTTGACCACCAGGGCGCCCAAAGTGCGTCATGATAACAACGCGAGCACCGCGTTTTGTTAATTCACGCACAGTCGGTAAAAAGCGCTCAATTCGTGTCGCGTCAGAAATGACACCTGCCTGCATCGGTACATTTAAATCAGCCCGAACCAAAACACGTTTTCCAACAACATCTGCATCATCGATTGTTTTTAATTTATCTAATGCCATTTCAGTCATAAATCTAATCTCCCCCCTTACGCATTGCCAGTTACGCGGCGTGCCGCATCAGCAACTTTTTCAGCTGTAATTCCAAAATGTTCATACAACTCATTCCAGGGACCAGAAGCACCAAAGCCGTTCATACCAATAAATTGACCATTAGATCCGAGCCATTTACTCCAACCTTGCTCAACGGCAGCTTCAACACCAACACGCGGCGCATCACCAAGAACCTTCCATTGATAATCAGAAGATTGAGCTTCAAACAATTCCCAACAAGGCAAGGAAACAACGGCAACCTTCAAGCCATCAGCTTCAAGAATTTTAGCAGCGTCCATAGCGATAGAAACTTCAGAGCCTGTGCCAATCAAAGTCACATCACGCTCGCCAGAAGCTTCTTTCAAAACATAACCACCCTTGGCAGATTTATTCTCATCAGTCGCATCATCACGCAAAAGCGGTAAGTTTTGACGCGTTAACGACATAATGGCAGGAGTTTTATCTTGCAGCACAAACGCTTCCCAACATTCAGCACACTCAACACTATCAGCCGGGCGAAACACATTAATGTTCGGCATTGCTCTGAGCGACGCTAGGTGCTCAACAGGTTGGTGCGTTGGACCATCTTCACCAAGACCAATAGAGTCATGCGTCATAACATAACCAACAGGCTGTTCCATAAGGGCAGAAAGTCGAATGGCTCCCCGTGCATAGTCAGAGAAAACAAGAAACGTACCCGAGTAAGGTAAGAATCCACCATGCAAGGAGAGACCATTCATCACAGCGCCCATGCCATGTTCGCGAACACCATAGTGTATATAATTGCCATCAAATTGCCCGCGGTTAACAGGCTTATATTGATCAGTCTTTGTACCGTTAGATCCAGTCAAATCAGCTGAGCCGCCAATCATGCCAGGGATAACCGGTAAAATATCATCAAGAACTTGCTTTGAAGAAACACGGGTTGCAAGAGCAGCACCGCCTTCAACAAACTTCTTCTTCGCAGTCACAACCGCATGTGATAGGCTTTTCTTAACAGCGTCACTCATTGGTGTTACAAGTTCAGCTTGACCAGCTGGTGTTAAACCTGTGTAAGCTGAAAGCCAGGCATTACGCTTATCAGCACCTTTACGGCCAACACCGCGCCAAGCGTCTAAAACATCTTGAGGAACTTCAAACGGAGGGTGATCCCAACCAAGTTTTTTGCGAGTTTCCGCAATTTCATCATCTCCAAGTGGAGCCCCGTGAGTTGCAGATGTCCCTTGTTTGTTAGGTGAACCAAAACCGATAATTGTCTTACAGGCGATTAGAGTTGGTTTGTCACTTGTTTTAGCTTCAGTAATCGCAGCTGAAACAGCTGCCATATCATGGCCATCAACTGCAATGCTATTCCAGCCAGACGCTTCAAACCTTTTTCTCTGATCATCAGAGCAAGCCATATCTAAGGTGCCATCAATCGAGATGTTATTATCATCCCAAAGCACGATCAGTTTAGAAAGACCAAGATGCCCAGCCATTGAAATAGCTTCTTGCGAAATGCCTTCCATCAGGCACCCGTCACCAGCAATCACATAAGTATAGTGATCAATAATGTAATCACCATATTTCTCATTTTGAAGACGCTCGGCAAGCGCCATACCAACAGCTGTGGTGATGCCTTGGCCAAGCGGGCCCGTTGTTGTTTCAATACCAGGCAAGTGCCCATATTCAGGGTGACCAGCAGCAGGGCTACCAATTTGGCGGAAATTTTTAATCGTCTCAATATCAATGCCAGGATATCCTGCCAGATAGAGCAAAGAATAAACCAACATAGATCCATGACCAGCAGACATGATAAACCTGTCACGGTCATGCCAATCAGGGTTGGCAGCATCAAATTTCATATGATCTGCAAATAAAACCGTCGCAACATCAGCTAAGCCCATTGGCGCGCCAGGGTGACCCGATTTGGCTTTCTGTACTGCATCCATAGATAAAGCGCGGATTGCGTTGGCCATTTTGGCTTTCAGTGCCATATCTAGCTCTTTATTCATTTCAACCGCTTCTCCCATGAGAAGGCCTCCTTATAAAAACTCAATTCCACCGTCAAACGATCTAGTATCAAAACTAATTCAGGTCTGATTTATATGACCAGATCTACATAAACGTCTCTGACGATAATAATTTGCATCCTATACTATGCCCTGAGGCCTCATGCACCCCCCAAAATCCCTCTTAACCTCAACTATTTAGCCAAAAGGAGCTGTTTTGGAGTGCTCGACTTAAATTGCATGCACACCAAGTGCTGCTTTCACCATATGGAAAGCTACCAGAAGCTGTGTCAAAGCAAGGGGGTTACTTACTGATGAAGAGCCATCAACTTGTCCCAATTGGTCTCGCAAATGACTAGCTTCCGGGATTAAATCCCATAATAAATTCTGTATTTTTGTGGCATGTTCGTCTGAAATGGCGCCATCTATCTCAAGCACATCAACCGGTTTACCATCAACATCGCGTGCCAGTTCAAGCATCAATCCATTATTATTTGCGCTTTCAAAAAGCGGTGAAAAGTCCGGATGAGGCAATGTAGGGCGCAAGATATGGCGCACATCTAAATGCGCATCATCACCGCCCTTTTCTGGCGTCTGAAAACGAATAACAATATCTGCAAAAGTCCGTTGTGGACGAATAAAGGCTGGGCTATCAGCTTTGCGCTTGTCCAAAGAAGCAAGCACTTGCTCTTCCGTATATCCACGCTTGGTCGTATCGCGATTAACTTTCCATTTCACACGCAGATCTTCTTCAGGGTCGAGATAAATCTTCACATCATAGCAATCACGCATTTCACGCGTTGTATAACCAAGCAAACCTTCCATAATGATATAATCACGAGGTTTCACATATTCAGGACGATCGAGCGTTCCGCCATCATGATTATAAATCGGCTTTAAAATTGGCTCGCCGCGGCGAAGAGCACGCAAATGTTGCCCAAGAATATCAATATAGTTACCCTTAGGGTCCAAGGCTGAAACGCCATTTTTCGCCCGCTCAACACGATCAAATGCATGATAATCATCTGTACAAATAACCGTACAACGGTCTTCGCCCAAAATTTTAGCAACACCAGCAGAAAGAGTTGTCTTACCCGTGGCACTATCTCCCACAACTCCTAATATAATCGGACGATCCAATATCTTTGGCATGATTTCAGTCCCCAGTTTCAGGGAAGCTCGCAAGAAAAAAATCTGCGCTTCCAGTTAATTTTATTATTTAAAACAAAAAGATAGAGTTTTAACGCCTATCCAGAAAGGTCATAAAGACCTCAAAACTAATTCGGTGTATAGGTCGTCAAAACCTGACGCTCATTTGTCTCGCCAGTGACCATCAAGGTCTGCATACGGAACCCACCATTAAATCTTTCAACACCGTCCAGCATCAAGCCTGTCGTGATACCAGTTGCGCAAAAAAATAAATCATCGGAAGAAACCAGCTCTTCAATTTTGTACCATTTAGAGGTATCCAGCTGAGCTTCTCTCACAGCAATAGCTTCCGTTTGAAGTTGCGGGTCAATCCGTCCCATAAACTCACCGCCCAAAGCTCTAATCGCAACAGCCGACATAATTCCTTCAGGCGTGCCACCTGTACCCATCAAACAATCAACACCGCTTTCCGGGATTGCCGCCAATAACGCACCAGCAACATCACCAGCCGGGTAAAGCAATGCACGTGCTCCTGAATCATGGATTTCTTGGATCATTTGACGATGACGAGGTTTCTCAAGCACATAAACAGTGATGTCAGACACATCTTTTTTTAAGCACTTGGCCAAAACTTTAATCTTCTCTTCGACAGACCAATTAGGATCAATCTCACCCTTGGCTTCGGCTGGAGCTGCAAATTTTTCCATGTAAAAAGCTGGGCCCGGGTCCATCATGCTACCGCGAGGGGCAATCGCAATTACCGCTAAGGCATTGGTCAAACCTTTAGCCAGATAACTTGTCCCCTCAACAGGATCAACAGCAATATCAGCTTTAAAATCAGCACCAGGTTGGCCAACGATCTCACCATTATAAAGTTGAGGGGCTTCATCTTTTTCCCCTTCACCAATAACAACCAAACCTTCAAGTTCAATTTGCTGTAAAGCGGTACGCATAGCATCGACTGCCGCACCATCACCGCGCTCTTTATCGCCGCGCCCTATCCAGTCAAAAGCAGCTCGTGCAGCATCTTCAGTAACTTTCCTCAGACCGAAAATTAGTTCTGGTCTGGCGCGTCCGGCGCTTGTCATCATGGTAGTTCCCCGAGCTCTTCCAAAAAAGAATAATCACAGACGAAAAGGTGAAAATTCTTTTTAATTTTCTTTGCAAAGGCTTAAACGCCCTCTTTGGATTAAAGCTATAATCTTTGACCAAAGTGCAAAACATGCCTCCAGGTAGGGACGACCTACCCATAAGGGTAGGTTTTAGCACTTTTTTAACATTTTTCGCAAAAAAACAAAGCAACTGCTCACTTTTTTGATGAGAGATTAAGCACAACAAGAATCAATAAAATCAATGACTTAATCAAGAAAGATCAAATCATTCATTTCATTTAATAAAAATTGAAAATTATAGAAAATAGATGGGAAAAAACTACACAAGACCAGAAACGGGGCTATTTACCAGGTCAGAGGCCCCTTCATTGTAGTAAAGAGCAACCGCTTCAGAACGATTGCGAACATTTAATTTTGAATAAACATTCCGAAGGTGAAATTTCACCGTATTTTGAGAAATGGCCATCACATCAGCCAATTCCTGGTTGGTCATGCCAAGACTTAATTTCTCAAGCATTAAGCTTTCTCTATTCGTCAAGGAATTCAAAAGACTTTGATCATGCTGTTTACCCATAAAAGGAAACACCATAGAGCCACGCGCAACACTATCTAAAACATAAAGCAAGCGCTCAGGAGGCTCAGCTTTAGAAAAATAAGCATAAGCCCCAAGCTCCATAGCCTCCCGCGGCACAACATCCCCAATATCACCGGTATAAACGACAACCTTCGGGCTACCTGTTCGTTTTGATAAAGCTTCTAATAATTCGCGGCCATTACAATAAGGCATAATCCAACCAGTAATCACTATATCAACTGAAAGAACTTCCAAACCGTCAAGCAACCGCGCACCATCATGGGCAGAAGCAACAACATCAAAACGTCCATCCTCATCAAACAAAGAGCGCAAACCACGCACAACCAACGGGTTTTTGTCCACAACAGCCACGCGAACAGGATAATTAACCTTCATCCCTAAACCCATAGTGCACCGCCTCCTTAAAGTTAGAATGAGACCATCAAATCAATTTATTCGATAAAATAAAATTATAACACACTCACACCCAATATTCGGGCATCAGTATTACAAATGAGTTGATAGTTAACGGAAGGGATTTATTCGTATAAAATATCTTTAAAACATTGGTTTTAATAGAAAAATAAAACAACAGCAGACCAGCCACATGCTTCACAAAACCCAAATAATCAAGTCGTCCCCTCCAAAACAACTCAAACAGGCATTATGAATAATACAAATAAATCTTGAACTAAAAGAATAAACAAAAGCACAAAGGTGAGTAAAGTGTACAAATCAGCACACTTCATTGCCAAATTTTACGTTGGTCGCTGCTAAGCAAACTGAAGGAACGTTAAAAAGAGAAGCACTAAAAAAGAAACTAAAACTTAAGAGTGGCAGGCTTTAGCCGATGCAACACATTGAAATTGATATTTGGTCTTTCTCACGCATTTAATGGCGGTCTCCTTGGCCAAACTCCAGTCAGACCACTCAGCGCCATACGACCCTTCAACAAGTAATTTCCAACCTGATTGAGCTTCAATCCGCGCCTTTGCAGCTGACCCGCGCCGCGCCCCCCAACCAGTCGTCAGTTCTTCCTTACATGTGCCTTTTGTAGCAACAACTGGTTTAACAGATTTACAGGGTCTGGCAGTTCTGGTGCACTCCCATTTTCCTTTGTTTTCTCCGCTCATTAAGTCAATACACACGAGCTTACGTTCAGTCGCCGCTGACCAAGCCATATAGTCAGCACCATGTTTTTCTTTCACTGACGCTTTCCAGGTAAAAAAGGCATTCGCTCTAGCAAGCTCACCAATGGAAGAGGCTTTACCAGTAGCTGAAAACGCTTCTGTAAGGCATTGCTTTTCATCAGCATTTGCTGGAGAATTAAGTACTGGAACCACAAGCGTAAACAACATAGCCACAGCAAAAATTATCAAAAAATTGCCAACCAAACGATCCATAAAACAGCACTCCCAGCTAGATCCAGCCCCAAAATAACAGATAAACGCTTATTGCACGAGAATAAGACGCACGGCCTCATAATATTGCCTAACATCAACCTATTCCAGTTTTTTTTCAAACTGTACACCAATCATTTAGTCACCTTTGACCTAAAGTCATTTATGAACCAAACAAAAAGACCTGTGCTAACCCCAGTATGCCAAACATTCATATCAAAATAAAAACAGGCACTCCCACTTTGAGAGCGCCTGTTCATTAAAACTAGTTTTATATTAATTTAGAAAACAGCGCGGTTGCTAGATCGCACTTAAATTTGAGCCAACAGCTTTTTCCTGCCGTGCAATCATGCCATTTAAAGCACCAATATATGCTTTGGCAGATGCCACCATCGTGTCCGTATCAGCACTGCGACCAGTGGCTGTAAACCCATCTTGCTCAAGGCGAACCATCACATCCGCTTGCGCATCAGTTCCCTCTGTCACAGCCATAACCTGATAAAGCGGCAACCGCGCTTCATGCGGAACAATATCACGAATGGCGTTAAAAATCGCATCAACCGGACCATCACCACCAGATTCGCGTGTTGTCTCTTCGCCTTCAACATCAAGCGTAACAGTTGCTTTCTGCGGTCCGCCAGTTCCAGCATAAACAGTTAAAGAAACAAGTTTAATAGGCGCGTTTTCACTTGAAACCTCATCATCAACAAGCGCGATCAAATCTTCATCAAAAACTTGCTTTTTCTTATCTGCCAAATCCTTAAACCGTTGAAATGCTTCTTGAAACGCATTATCACCAAGTTCATAGCCTAAGTCTTTCAACTTCTCTTTAAAGGCATGGCGCCCAGAGTGCTTGCCCATCACCAAAGAAGAAGCACGCAACCCAACAGATTCAGGTGTCATAATTTCATAGGTCTGGTTATTCTTAAGCATCCCATCCTGGTGAATACCAGACTCATGAGCAAACGCATTTTGCCCAACAATCGCTTTGTTATATTGCACTGGAAACCCGGATACAGCAGAGACCAAGCGAGAAGCTTTGGTAATATGAACCGGATCAACATTTGTCCAGAAAGGCAACACGTCAGAGCGTGTGTCCATTCCCATCACCACTTCTTCCAAAGCGGCATTACCTGCCCGCTCACCCATACCATTAATTGTACATTCAATTTGACGCGCACCAGCACGAACACCAGCCAAAGAATTAGCAACAGCCAAACCCAAATCATTATGACAATGGGTCGACAAAATCACGTCGTCAGCGCCAGGCACTTTATCAATCAACATTTTGATCAATTCATAATATTCCTCTGGCACAGTATAACCAACTGTATCCGGAATATTAATCGTAGTAGCGCCTGCCTTGATGGCCGCTTCAACACAACTACATAAAAAATCATGATCCGTCCGCGTCGCATCTTCAGCAGACCATTCAACATTGTCAGTGTATTTCCGCGCCCTTGTCACAGATTGCGTCACCGCCTCAAGCACAGCTTCAGGCTCCATCTGCAACTTATATTTCATATGAAGTGGACTGGTTGAAATAAACGTATGAATGCGAGACTGTTTTGCTGGAGCCAAAGCTTCGCCCGCGCGATCAATGTCCTTATTCGATGCGCGAGACAATCCGCAAACAACAGAGTTTTTCACTATTTTAGCAATTTCCATAACCGCTTCAAAATCACCATTCGAAGCAATTGGAAAACCAGCCTCAATCACATCAACACCCATTTCATCAAGCACTTCAGCAACTTGAAGCTTTTCACTCAAAGTCATGGACGCCCCGGGGCTTTGCTCACCATCGCGCAATGTCGTATCAAAAATCACAATTTTGTCTTGTGAATTTCTACGTGTTTTTTGGTTAGTATCAGTCATTATTCTTGTCCTAAATAATCTTGAAGAATAAGCATTGCGACACAAATATATTTTCTCAGAAAATTATATCACTGAAAATACGAAGGTCTCTTTATAACTTGATTTTACAACACTCATTCAAAATGGATTTCTCAAAATCACGACTGTTCGTGATTAAACTTAATTCATCTCCCCGAAGGCAACAGCTTATGATGTCTGTTCAGCCTCGGGGCTAATCAGGAGAAGGTTAATAAGAGAGAGACCAAGAATGAGCAGCAGGCCTAAAAGAAGACCTTCAGATGCTAAAAGCATAACAGTTGTAATTGTTGCGAAAACAACCAAACTCAAAAAAGCTTTAGAGAATAGAAAGCCCTTAGAAAAAATCATCACAGATTTTTCCTTTAAAAAGGCTGCACATGAAACAGAAGAACATGATGCGCCTGAAATGTTGCTATGACAAATCACAGCCATTTCAAAAGTCTCCAAAGTTCAATATTCTGGCCAATATAACCAAAGAGCAGGAATATTGCCAGTATCTTTTAACAGCACAAGCCCAAAACTTAAAATCCAAACAAAAATTGAAGGTATTAATAGAAAATCTGACAAATATGAGCTCAGAAAATCACACCCTTAAAGAAGTTCCCTAACCTTTGCCACAATCCTTTGACATGTAATTTAAAGCGGTTTTATAAGTAATAGTCGAGTTGAGTTTCTAAATCATTTCAATAAACTAGCCAGAATTCACCTCAAAACTCTTTAGTCAAAGTCAAAGCAAGACAGGTGTTCACAAGTCATGAGTAGTCCCAAAGGTCATATCCCAACTGAAAAATTAGACGACTTACTCCATAGCGTCATGGAATGGGCCGATCATGCCAAAATCGATGGCGTGCCACTTGAAACTTCTGAAGCAACGAACCAAACAAACCAGCAAAACTCTCCCAGAGATAAGTCAGGCAACAATATGCAAAAGAAGAAACCTTTTTTCAGTAATTTCGGAAATATTGTGACAACCCTGGTTTCAGCCATCGCATTAATCTTTTCTGGCTACAGCTTTTACGAAACGGTCCTGAAAGAAGCAAAATTAAAAATTTACGCACCAGCTCTGGTTCATATGTACCGCAAAGACTTTAGAGACGCCCTGGCAATCCCATTAACAATTTCAAATGATGGCGCAAAGCGCGGCACTATACTCTCAATAGATCTAATCGTAACAAACACAGAAACAAACGAGAGCAAAAGCTTTGAAAATTTATATTTCGGAAACAACCCGAAAGATACAAGCCGCATCTTCACACCGCTCACAATGTCAGGTCGCTCAAGCAAATCAGAAGTTATTATGTTTTACGCAGATCGCACTGGCGCCTTTTTCAAAACAACAGGCGGTGTAAAGTCACATCTGAATTTTAAACTGAAAATCAACACAGACACCTCAGAAAATCTTTTCAAACCAAAGCAACAACCAACCTTAAGCTTTGATATGACCGCAACATTCATCCAATCTTTCCGCGCTATGGAAAGTGGCAAGCCAACTGTTTACTACAAAAACAAAACGGCCAAACCAATAAAAACAGAGCAGAAAAAGGCCAAAGCACAAGATCCAGCTCCTAAAAAAGATGAAGAGCCACAAAAAAAAGATGAAAGCCAAGAAAAACCATCAAATGAAACAAGCGCACAATAGAAAAGCTGCAAAATAAAAAAGGCGCCCCAGAGGGTAACTCTGAAAACGCCTTTTATATCAAATAAAAAGACTTCGCTAGAATAGTCTTTTCAGGTTTTATGTTTTTATTTTTTGCAAAACTTAGCCCAGCTAATGCATGTCACACCATCAGAACCTGATGTACACTTATATTTTTCATTTTTCACGCTATAGCCATCAACAACACCTGTAGCTACCCAGCCTGGCCACAAGCCCCAACTAACAGCTTGCACCATAGTTTCCATAGCAAACCATTTAGCAGAAGCTTTTGAATAAGAAGTTGCTTGTGCAGATTTAGAAACACAACCAGCTTGAGCAATCCCAAATGATGCCACAAGCAATGAAAGTGCAAGCACACCAGACTTAATCCCCGAACCTATAGACATATAACTCTCCATTAAAATGAACAAAAAAGTCAAAAACGAATACGTGATTATTAAAGTACAAAAATAACACAAATGCTATCATGATAAAAAAAGTTAACAAAAACAAATGCTGCAAAGCGGCATTTTCAGGAAATCCTCATAAAAAACCTTCCCTCCAAGCGTCAGAATGCCGCGCCGCAGAAGACACCAAAACCCACCAAAGCCTCAAAAATGCCTTATTAAGAGGCTTATGAGGCAAAAATAGCCATGCAAAATGTGCATAGCTGCTCTGCAGCATTTTCACTTGCACTCCTCAGAGAAAAAGGGCATATTACTAAGCATAGAGATTAACAAACAGTTCTCACTGTGTTGATCTTGAAGGTTTCTTCACTCCCCAGAATACCTTCTATTCAGCTTCTTACTTTAGAAGCACCCTATATACCAGGTCAGCAATGACCTGGTTTTTTTTTGCCTAACCCAATAAATTAAACAATCCCTTCAGATTGACAGAGCTCTAAATTAATTAATCTCTTGAATTCCTCTTTATTGAAAAAGCCCTATATGCCAAACTGCGCATAGATAGGTCGTCAATTTACGCTCATGGCCCCAAATACACCTTAAAGCCATCCAGCAAATATCCCGGAAATTAAGACAGGCAATATGACAGATATCTCAGAAGCTTTCACAAATGCCTTTCAACTCATAATATCTGCAGATAAGAACTTGGTAGAGATCATACTTCTATCTCTTAAAGTTAATTTAATCGCTATCTTCATTTCCTGCGTCATCGGCCTTTCAATAGGCGCTCTTCTAGCAGTTTATAAATTTAAAGGACGCACACTCTGTCTCATCACATTAAGCGCTCTCATGGGGTTACCCCCTGTGGTGGTCGGGCTTATTGTTTATATCTTCCTTTCAAATTCAGGCCCCCTTGGTATTCTTGGCCTTCTTTACACCCCAACAGCAATGATCATCGCTCAGTCTATCTTGATCACACCAATCATTGCCGCACTGACACGCCAAACACTGGAAGTCATGCACAATGAATATTATGAACAATTAAAATCTTTGGGTGTTAGCAAATTAGCTATGGCCAAGACACTATTGTGGGACGGGCGATACCAACTCATAACAGTCGTCCTGGCAGGGTTTGGCCGCGCCTTAGCTGAAGTTGGAGCTGTGATGATAGTCGGTGGCAACATCAATCACCTCACACGGATCATGACCACAGCCATCGCGTTAGAGACATCAAAAGGAAATTTAAGCTTGGCCCTCGGACTTGGCATCATACTGATTATCCTGTCCTTCATCGTCAATGGGTTGGTTTACGCCATCAATCTGACTGCGGAGCGTCAAGCCTATGCTTAAAACAAAACAAAAGCCCCCTCGGGTCTCACAAAACCTTTTCCCGCTTAAAGTGGAAAAGCTGGCGTATGAGGCAAATGGAAAAAAGCTCATTAACAATTTAAACTTTCAACTTGAAGCTGATGGCATAACAGCACTGATGGGCCCCAATGGAGCTGGCAAAAGCTTAACTCTCAGATTGCTGCATAACCTCATTGAAAAAACATCAGGAACAATCAGCTGGAATAATGAAACCAATCAAGAACTCATCCAAAATTCGCAAGCTATGGTTTTTCAAAAACCAGTGCTACTGCGCCGCTCTGTCATTGAAAACCTGCGCTATAATTTGCATGTCAAAAAAATAACAGGCAAAGCTCAACAATCAGAACTAATCGAAGAAGCTTTAACAAGAGCTGGCCTATCAAAACACGCCAATAATCCCGCTCGTTTACTCTCCGGAGGCGAGCAACAAAAACTGGCCATGGCACGCGCCCTCATGACCAAACCATCAATTCTTTTTTTAGATGAACCAACCGCCAGCCTCGACCCGAATGCAACAATAGTCATCGAAGATTTGATTAAAGCCGCCAACAAGCAAGGAACTAAGATCATATTGGTCACCCATGACATTGGCCAAGCCAAACGGTTAGCTGAAGAAGTTTTATTTCTAACGGCCGGCCAAGTCAGTGAACAAGGTCCTGCTAAAGAAATGATAGCAAATCCAAAATCAAAACCGGCAAAGCAATATTTTTCAGGAAAAATCGTCACAGAAAAATAAAAGAAAACCAAACACAAACCGACAGGTAAGCAAGCATCAAACCGTATCAATAAATTCAACTGTCTCTGAAAAATCAAACAGGACCAATGTCATGAAATGGCTCATCCCTCCCGTACTAGTCGCCCTTTGCCTCCTTCTTATGTCAGCGCTAAATTATTCATTTCCAATTGACGAGATCTTCTCAGCTAATCGCACTTCCCATTTGGGTCACCCACTCATAATGTTAGGGCTGAGCTTCATCCTCATCACAGCCTATAATTTCAAGAAAGTTCAAACAAACATCCACACCTTTCACAATCCAAATAAGCTCGTAACATCCGGCCTTTTCAAAATAAGCCGCAATCCAATTTATCTTGGTTTTATGCTTATTCTGATTGGAGCAACTTTCTTATTCAATGCCATTAGTACTTTTATAGGCCCCGCAATCTTCTTCTTGTGTGCTAATTTCTGGTACATACCATATGAAGAAAAAGCTGCAGAAGACGCATTTGGTCAAGACTACCTAGCTTACAAAAACAAAGTTAGACGCTGGATTTAAGTAAAGTAAGTTTAAGAAAAATCGCAAAAAAAAGACGCTCATCAAGAGCGTCTTTTTTATTTTTTAAAAAGTAATGATTGAATAAAAATCAGATATCCAAATCAAATATCCAAGTCAGTTGCATATTCAGCATTTTCAGAAATAAACTCAAAGCGAGCTTCAGGTTTAGAACCCATCAATTTCTCAACACTTTGCAACGTAATCTCTTCATCCTCAGTGATTTCCACCTTCAACAAAATCCGGCTCTGCCGGTTCATCGTGGTTTCTTTCAACTGAGCAGCCATCATTTCACCAAGACCTTTAAATCGAGATATCTCAATCTTACCGCGGCTAGAAAATTCTTTATCAAGCAATTCATCTTTATGTTCATCATCGCGCGCATAAAGCGTCTTCGCTCCTTGAGCAATCTTATATAGCGGCGGCATCGCCAAATAGAGATGGCCAGTGCGCACCAGCTCAGGCATTTGCCGATAGAAGAACGTAATCAGCAAAGACGCAATGTGCGCTCCATCAACGTCCGCATCCGTCATAATGATAACTTTATCATAACGCAAATCATCAAGCACAAAGCTGCGCCCCATGCCACAACCCAGCGCTTGAACAAGGTCTGAGAGCAATTGGTTTTGCGCTAATTTTGCAGAACTTGCATTCGCAACATTCAATATTTTACCGCGCAAAGGAAGCACAGCTTGTAACTTTCTATCGCGTGCCTGCTTCGCAGAACCACCCGCACTGTCGCCCTCCACAATAAAGATTTCAGTATCTTCACGTGAATTAGCAGAACAATCAGCAAGCTTACCCGGCAACCGTAATTTGCGAGTAGCCGTTTTCCGGTTAATCTCTTTTTCCCGCTTCCGGCGCAATCTCTCTTCAGCCCGGTCAATAACCCACTCGAGCAATTTCGCACTTTCAGCCGTATGAGTGCTCAGCCAATGATCAAACTCATCCCTAATTGCATTTTCAACAATTCGAGCGGCTTCAACAGTTGCGAGCTTATCTTTCGTCTGTCCTTGAAATTCAGGTTCGCGAATAAAAACAGAAAGCATCGCCCCCATACTAACAAGCACGTCATCAGCCGTAATTTGAGCGGCCTTCTTATTGCCGACCCGCTCACCATGAGCACGAAGCCCTTTTGTAAGCGCTGCCCGCAAGCCGTTTTCATGCGTACCACCTTCTTGAGTTGGCACCGTATTACAATAAGAATTTAAGAACCCGTCCCGGTTCGCAATCCAGCAAAGCGCCCACTCAAGTGAGCCATGCCCTTCTTTGGTTTCAATTTTTCCAGCAAAAAGTGTGCTCGCAACAAGCGTCGCCCCTTCAACCCGAACAGAGAGAAAATCTTTCAAACCGCCAGGAAAGTGAAATGTTGCTTCCGGTGGGGTTGCATCTTTTTCGCCAAGCAATTCAGGCGCACAATGCCAGCGGATCTCAACACCGCCAAACAAATAAGCTTTCGAGCGCGCCATCTTAAAGAGAATTGCCGGCTTGAATTTAGCCCCTTTACCAAAAATTTCTTCATCTGGAATGAAACGCACTTTGGTGCCACGTCGATTTTTAATAGCCCCAAGTTTTTCGATACCACCTTGAGCAATACCACGCGAAAAGGTCTGTTTATAAAGTTGCTGCCCACGAGCCACTTCCACTTCCAAAATCTCAGAAAGCGCGTTTACAACAGAAACACCAACACCGTGCAAACCACCAGAAGTCGCATAAACCTTACTGTCAAACTTACCACCAGCGTGAAGGGTCGTCATAATCACTTCTAACGCGGACTTATCTTTAAACTTAGGATGCGGATCAACAGGAATACCCCGGCCATTATCAGAAACAATCAGAGCGCCATCAGCTTCAAGGCGAACTTCGATCCAGTTCGCATGGCCAGCAACAGCTTCGTCCATAGAGTTATCAATGATCTCAGCAAACAAATGATGCAGAGCTTTTTCATCCGTACCACCGATATACATACCAGGGCGACGACGCACTGGTTCAAGCCCTTCAAGAACTTCAATATCAGCTGCGGTATAATCAGCCTCACCCCGATTAGCTGCTGCAGCTTTATCTTTTTTTGAAGCAGCTTTAGGTGAAGCTTTCTTTTTTTGTGTATTCTTTTCAGTTTTAGCAGTCACTAACTCTACTTTCTTCAAATCTAAATTCTTTAAAGGCTCACTATTATTTTGCCCACTCTTTTGCGGCGCACTTTTTCCAGCTCCATCCAATAAATCAGGTTGCTCTTCACCCCCCGATACAACAGGTTGCTCCTGCGTCTTAACTGAAGGTTCCACAGATTTACCAGCTGACTTATCATCTGATTTAGCAACAGCGCCTTTAACAGCAGACCCTTTTAATACAGAGCCAAGCCTTGAAAACAAATCCCGCGCCATCTGGGTGCCCCTCAATCATTTATCTCTCGGACCTCGATCATTTGTCTAAAAGTGACAATTTAATGGAAGGTTTGAGAATGGAAATGGAAGACAACCACTAAAGACAGCTCAATCTCTCATGGCTGCATTAACAGACCTGCGTCTTCCATGCGAATCATTTTATTTTACGACAATTAGATTAAATTGTGCGAGCGGCCATTCTGCAACTAACGTAAATTTATGGCATTTAATAGAAAATCACTCAAAGTTTCTCTCATCCTGACCTTTAAAGGAAACAGAAAATGACTGCCATTTAGAAAGCTGAACTCCCTCACAAACACTCTAATTTATCAAAATTTCAGGCAATTTTTGCAATTTGCCACCAATTTAAGCGAAATTAATTTGTCATTTACCTGAAAAAAAGCCATACAAACCGTCAAAATATCTACAGCAGAAGTAAGCCATGGCTAAAAAGCAATGAATAAAGAGCTATTTTCTGTTCAAAGACTGTTAAATCGGGTTTAAACCTGTTAAAGACAGACAAATTTGTAAAAAAACGGTTTTCTGAGCACAGACTTTGCATTGAAACATTTGGTTTTGAAAATAAAGTTAGCTGCATCAATTTAAGCCAAAAGATAAAGAGCAACGCGCTATAATCTTCGATTGCAAATAATCGAATTAAAAAGATTTAAAATAGCGCACTGAATGAAAGAGACCGGGCCAAAATAGGTCAGGATCAATTGTCATATGACATTTAAAGAGCTGAACTTAAGCGAAAATATATTATCAGCCGTTGAAAGCGCTGGTTACGATAGCCCAACCCCAATTCAAAAAGCAGCCATTCCACCTGCTATTGAGGGGAAAGATGTGCTGGGCATAGCACAAACAGGCACAGGCAAAACAGCCTCTTTCACCATTCCCATGCTGACAAAACTAGAGCGAGGCCGCGCAAGAGCACGGATGCCAAGATCCTTAATTCTGGCCCCAACCCGCGAACTCGCTGCACAAGTAGCTGAAAGTTTTGAACAACTCGGCAAAAACCATAAACTAACCATTGCGCTGCTCATTGGCGGCGTCTCTTTTGAAGAACAATTTAAAAAGCTTGATAGAGGCGCAGATGTGTTGATTGCAACACCAGGGCGCCTAATGGACCATTTTAGCCGCGGTAAGATTCTTCTGACCGGCGTTGAAATTCTCGTAATTGACGAAGCCGATCGTATGCTTGATATGGGCTTCATTGACGACATCAAAAAAATATGTGGCTTACTACCGCCCAAAAGACAAACAATGTTCTTTTCAGCAACTATGCCACCCGAAATTCAAAAATTCACGCAAGAATTTCTAAAATCTCCCGTTAAAGTTGAAATCGAGCGCCAAAGCAGTACAGCCAGCACGATTACACAACGCTTTCAATTTCTCAATGTTGATGAAAAAGCAAAAAGAGAAGAATTCCGCAAAGCCATCAACGAGCATGAAATCGAAAACGCCATTATCTTCTGTAATCGCAAGCGTGATGTAGAAATTCTCTATAAATCCATGTCAAAACACAATTACAGTGTGGGCGCTTTACATGGCGACATGGATCAACGCCAACGGATGATCACTTTAGAAAAATTCAGAGCCGGTGAAATAACATTTCTAGTAGCCAGTGATGTAGCCGCAAGAGGCTTGGATATTCCAAATGTTGGCCACGTTTTCAACTTCGACATCCCAATTCACGCAGAAGATTATATCCATCGCATTGGCAGAACTGGACGCGCAGGTCGCAAAGGCTATGCAGCATCATTTATCACTCCAAGCGATAAAAAATACCTCGATGCTATCTTAGAGCTTTCTAAAGATACCCCAGTCTGGATTGGTGAAGAACCAACAGACCAGGATTTTAAATCTCGCGGCCGAGGAAATCGAGGCAATAAAGGCAGAAACCAAACTGCCAATAGACAATCAAATAGAAATTCAAAGAATAAAAATACAGACAATTCAGCAGAAGAAAAAAACAAGCAAGATTTAGCAAGCAATGCAAATGACCGTGAAAACACAAACACGGATCAAGACAAGCAAAAAAGCACTAATAATCGCAAAAAAACACCTGCAAGAAAAAGTAATACACCAAAACAACACAACAAAACTGGCGAAGCTAAAAACACAACTCCCCCACCACCTAAAAAGAAGACAAATGAACCCATTCTGGGTATGGGAGATCACGTACCGGCATTCATGCTAAGATCTGTTTCAAAAAACAAAAGTTAACAGAGTGGAAAATTAAATAGATATACAAATCAGTATATTAAGAAAGAAATGCGTTTGTACTCACAAGTATTCAACTTCTGGTATGTAGTGCACTAACCATAGAATCTGCTAAACATGGAAATTAATTGAATATTAATGCCTGTACCCATAATCTTTTAGACTATTTTAACCGTACAAAAACAATAATGGTCAGAAGAATAAAACTACGTTAGCACGTTTAATGTGAAATTTAGGTAAGCCCTGTGACCGACAATCAAGACAAGAACAATTCACAAGACAGAAGCGTCGCCATTGGCGAGAAGGCTCTTGGTTACATCAAGTATAACCAAACGTCAGCCGCTCCCGATGGATACGAGCTTTGGTATAATTACGCAAGCGGTCTAAAACCTGAATTAAATAATCAAATAAAAACTCTTCTTTCTGAACAGCCCCGTATCAAGCAAGACCAACTCGACGAGCTATATACAACACATTTCAATGCCTCTGAAGTTGATGACCGGATGGAAGAAATCAGCTCACAAGTAGCTGTAGAATTAAACGAAGTTATGGAGATGGTTGGCAGCTCACTCCAAAACACAGAAAGCTATAGTGAAAGTTTAGAAATCTTCACAAGCGAACTGAAAGATATTAAAGACGAAGGTTCCCTGCGCATGATGATCTCATCAATGGCAGCAGCTACCTTTGAAATGGCACAAAATACAAAAGAGCTTGAGAGCAATCTTGCAAACTCAAAAAATCAAATCATGAACCTTAATAAGGACATTGAAACGATCAAAGCAGAATCTATGACAGATGCTCTAACAGCGATCGCCAATCGTAAGAAATTTGATATCACACTACAAAAAGAAATTACATCATCTATGGATACTGGCGAACCGTTATGTTTGGTTCTTGGAGATATAGATCATTTCAAAGCCTTCAATGATAATCACGGCCACCAAACTGGAGACCAGGTTCTAAGGTTAGTAGCCAATATTCTAAAAACCAATGTAAAGGGTAAAGATCTAGCTGCTCGTTATGGCGGTGAAGAGTTTGCCATCATCCTACCTCAAACCAATTTGGATAACGCAGTTACAGTCGCAGAACAAATTCGCAAAGCTGTGATGAATAAAGAACTGATTAAAAAATCAACTGGTAAAAAACTCGGCCGAGTTACAATGTCTCTCGGCATAGCGCAGTTTACAAATACAGACACAATTGAAAGCATTATCGCGCGCGCGGATAAATGTCTTTATGCAGCCAAAGATGCTGGCAGAAACAACGTACAAACTGAATTAAGCGAAGCAGCTCCAGTCGCAGCCGCGCAATAACCAAGCTTAAAAACTTGAGCATCCTTATAAAATTTAATTCCCAGCCTTAACAGACGCCACAAATTTCTCAGCCATTTCCTCTGTCACAGGAGTGATGGCAACAGATTCCCCGCATCCACATGCGCTTGTTTGATTGGGGTTATTAAATACAAACCCAGAAGAAAGCTTGCTCACCTCATAATCCATCTCAGTTCCAAGAAGAAAAAGAATGGCTTTGGGATCAATCACAATTTTAATCCCGCGATCTTCAATCACATCAGAACCATCTGTAATGCTCTCAGCATAATCTAGCGTATACTCCATGCCAGCGCAGCCACCATTTTTCACACCAATCTTCAAGCCAGCAATTGGTTTATCAGAATTTTCAATAATCTCTTGAACACGTGTCGCGGCAGCTTGTGTCACTGTCATAACTTTTGGAAGCGGACGGCTCATCTTTTATTCCTTTATTTGTCTCACGGGCTATACCACCGCTAAAGCGGTGGGCTCCTCCGACGGTGCGGCGCTTGCGCCGGGCAGCTAAGCTGCCATGTACGTACTCTAAAGTAGAGCACTTCCTTCTTCATAAAATAATTCAGTGTGGCCAAAACTTTTCATAAACACCAGGTTAAAATGATAAAAGTATTATAAACAAAAAGGGCGAACCCTTAAAACATGTTCAAAGCAAAACGGGCTTCTTCAGACATCATGCTCATATCCCAAGGAGGATCAAACGTAAGCTCAACCTTGGCCTTTTTAACACCTTCAACACCAACAACAGCATTAACAACCCATTCAGGCATCTCACCCGCAACCGGGCAACCGGGTGTTGTCAGCGTCATATCTACATGAACAGAACGATCATTTTCAATATCTACCTTATAGATAAGACCTAACTCATAAATATCAACCGGGATCTCTGGATCGTAAACCGTCTTAATCGCAGCTATAATATCATTTGTAAGTCGCTTAATCTCATCTTCTGGAATAGGTGGAAACTCATCCTTTGAGGCAGCCGCTTCAACCTCAGCCATGTGCCCACTTGTCGCCTGCTCTCCACCGACTGCAACACTAGACTCAGACGAATTCAAAGCCTTATTGGCCACCTTCATCTCATCCAATTCATGATTAGAAGTTTCATCACTCATCATCAAAACATCCTTAAAAAATCGCATCTCATTCAGGAACAATCCTGCAAAGCAATTTAGTCATTATCCAAAAAATTCAGCACACTTCTTAAGTCCAGCAACAAGCGCATCAATGTCAGCTCTATTATTATAAAGCGCTAATGATGCACGGCATGTAGACGTTACTTCAAAACGTGCAAGCAACGGTTCCGCACAATGGGTCCCAGCCCGAACAGCAATGCCAGAGCGATCAATAAGTGTACTCACATCATGCGCATGCACACCATTTAACTCAAAAGAAAAAATTCCGCCTTTATTATCAGCAGTACCAATCACACGTAAAAAATCTAATTTCTCAAGTTCACCAGTAGCATAAGCAGTTAACTCATCTTCATGGGCCTTAATCGCATCGCGGCCAATTGATTGAATGTAATCAATCGAAGCCCCTAAACCAATCGCCTGGACAATCGGCGGCGTGCCGGCTTCAAAGCGATGAGGGAGATGACCATAAGTGACCGTCTCAGTCGAGACTGTGTCAATCATTTCTCCGCCCCCCATATAAGGAGACATTTTCTCCAACAATTCCATCTTACCATACAAAACACCAATGCCAGAAGGCCCATAAAGCTTATGTCCGGTAAACACATAGAAATCAGCATCTAAATCGACAACGTCAACGGGCATGTGAACAACCCCTTGACTACCATCAACCAAAACTTTAATGCCCCGCTCATGTGCAAGTTTGGTAATTTCTTTAATCGGTACAACCGTGCCAAGAACATTCGACATTTGAGTAATGGCAATGAGTTTTGTCTTCGGCGTCAATAATGCCTCTAACTCATCAAGAAGGAAATTACCCTGATCATCAACAGGTGCCCACTTTATAACGGCTCCCTTGCGCTCACGCAAAAAATGCCAGGGAACGATGTTAGAATGATGCTCCATAATAGAGAGAACAATTTCATCACCCTCGCCTATTTCATCTAACCCAAGAGAATTAGCGACCAAATTTATGGCCTCTGTAGCATTCTTCGTGAAGATAATTTCATTTTCAGAACCAGCATTTATAAAGGTCTGTACCTTACGGCGCGCCTCTTCAAAATGTTCAGTAGCTGTATTACTTAAATAATGAAGACCGCGATGAACATTGGCATACTCAGCTGCATAAGCTTGCTCAATCGCTTTTAAAACTGATGTTGGTTTCTGAGCAGACGCACCATTGTCCAAATAGACCAAAGGTTTGCCATAAACCTCTCTCGACAAAATCGGGAAATCTTGTCTAATAGCTTCAACATCAAATGCCTTTTTAGCTGTATCCAACAAATCAGTTCACCTTACTATTAAGACGTTCAAAAAAAATTACTCTCGATTATAAAAGAGAGCAAATTCACTCTCGTGAGTGCAAGCAAGCCCAACGAACCAAGGCAGAGCAAATGCTAAGAGCTCAAGCACTGCCTCGGTTTATTTTATGCTTTTTCATACCACGCTAACGTTTGGTCAATCACATAATCACGAAGCGTATCATTTTCAATCAGCTCAAGTGCTTCACCAACAAAGGCCTGAATAAGTAAAGCTCTGGCTTCAGCATCTGCAATGCCTCTTGCCTTTAGATAGAACAACAACTCATCATCAATTTGGCCCGTTGTAGCACCGTGACCACAAAGCACGTCATCCGCATAAATTTCAAGCTCAGGCTTTGAATCAAATTCAGCTGACTCAGATAGTAAGAGCGCCTTGCTCATCATTTCACCATCAGTTTTCTGAGCGCCCGGTTGAACAACAACCTTCCCTTGGAATACAGCCCGGCCTTCATCATCAAGCACAGTTTTGAAAAGCTCACGGCTCTCACAAGCCAAAGCTGCATGATCCATAACCAAAGTCATGTCTGCATGAGACTTGCCACTAAGCAAAGCTACACCAGAAATGTCAGCTTTCGCCTCATCACCATCATAACGAATTTCAACTTGGTTACGTGTCAGCCCGCCATCTAAAGTGGCTTGAAACAAACCATAGTCAGATTCTTTTCCAAGCTTACCAATCACATTCGAGAGATGAACACTCTCTTTATTGTCATTGTTAAATTTAACGTGGCGCACTTTTGCCCAGTCACCTACCAAAACTTCTGTCACCAAGTTAGTTTGCGACGCCTGGTTCTGAAGAGAAAGATGACTTTCAATAATCTCAACATTGGCACCCGCGCCAATATCAAAAAACAACCGCGAAGCAACCGAGCTCTCACTTGAAGCTGTAGAGACAAAAATCAAATGAATTGGTTTGCTCACTTCTTGGCGTTCAGCAATTTTAATGGCAGCACCACCTTGCATAAGCACAAGGTTCAAAGCCTGCACAGCATCACGTTCATTTTGTTGGACAGTTCCAATTGGTTTGACCCAACTTACATCATCCGCCAATGCAGCTTTTAATGAGAGCATCTCCACACCCTCACCAACTGAAAGGTCAGAGAGACCTTCATTAAGTTGCCCATCAACAAACACAAGGGCCTGCGTTGAAAGCTCAGCCAAATCAGATCCAAGCAGCTCATTGACCTGAGCTTGCGTAATGTCACCTTGATCAACGGGTTGAAACGCCACTTTCATCGCAGCTTTCAAGTCTGTATATTTCCACTCTTCAACACGCCGGTTCGGCAAGCCCAGCGCTTGAAATTCAGCGCGCGCCTTATCTTGTAAATCTTTCAACCAAGACGGGCCATCCAGCGGGGCATCTTGGCTTAAAGAGATCAGGCCATTTTCAGCCTCTGTTCTAACAAGTTCCATTTAACACTCTCCAGGTAAAACGCTAATTAAGCCAATTCTTCGTCATATTCAGCATAACCAGCATCTTCAAGTTCAAGAGCCAATTCTTTACCGCCAGTGCGAGCAATCTTGCCATCAGACATCACATGTACCTTATCAGGCACGATATAGTTCAACAGACGCTGGTAGTGAGTAATCACAAGCATAGAACGTGTTTCTGAGCGAAGCGCATTCACACCTTCAGATACGATACGAAGAGCATCAATATCCAAACCACTATCTGTTTCATCCAAGATACACATGCCAGGATCAAGCAACGCCATTTGCAAAATTTCCATGCGCTTCTTTTCGCCACCAGAAAAGCCAACATTAAGCCCACGCTTTAGCATATCGGGCTTAACACCCAAATCTTTTGCTTTAGCTTGAATAAGTTTCATCATGTCAGGAATTGAAAGTTCATCTTGCTCCCGCTCTTTACGAACTGCATTAATCGCTGTGCGCAAAAATGTCATGGTTGCAACACCAGGAATTTCAATCGGGTATTGAAACGCAAGGAACAAACCAGCAGCAACACGCTCAGCCGGGTCCATCTCTAAAATGCTTTCACCATTATAAAGAATATCACCATCAGTGATGTCATACTCATCCTTACCAGCAATCACATAAGATAGTGTCGATTTACCAGACCCATTTGGCCCCATAATCGCATGAACTTCACCATCAGGAATAACCAAGTCAATGCCGTTCAAAATCGGTTGACCTTCAACTTCTACATGTAAATTTTTAATCTCTAACATAAATCTATGTCCGTCTATTTATCTGTTTCTCCAGCTAAGCTGGACTAATAACTTATCTTCTATGGAACGCTAATCAGCTCTAACCAACAGAACCTTCTAAGCTAATGCCAATCAATCTCTGTGTTTCAGCCATGAATTCCATCGGTAATTTTTGAATTACTTCTCGTGCAAATCCGTTCACGATAAGTGCCACCGCTTCTTCTTCGTTAAGCCCGCGAGCTTGCGCATAAAACATCTGATCATCAGAAATTTTAGACGTTGTCGCTTCATGTTCAAAAGTTGCCGAAGAGTTTTTCGCTTCAATGTAAGGCACAGTGTGAGCCGAACATTGATCACCAATTAGCAAACTATCGCACTGCGTAAAGTTTCGCGCCCCTGAGGCTTTCTTGTGCGCCGAAACCAATCCACGGTATGTGTTGGAAGACTTACCCGCAGAAATACCCTTCGAGATAATCCGGCTGGATGTGTTCTTGCCCAAATGGATCATCTTCGTGCCACTATCGACTTGCTGCATCCCATTAGAGATCGCAATTGAATAAAACTCACCTTGAGAATTATCGCCGCGCAAAATACAGCTTGGATATTTCCAGGTGATCGCAGAGCCCGTTTCAACTTGTGTCCAGGAAATTTTAGAATTATCCCCACGGCAATCACCGCGCTTGGTCACAAAGTTATAAACCCCGCCCTTGCCGTCTTTATCACCAGGGTACCAGTTCTGAACGGTCGAGTATTTTATCTCAGCGTCATCCAAAGCAATCAATTCAACAACAGCTGCGTGTAGCTGGTTCTCATCGCGCATCGGCGCTGTACAACCTTCAAGATAGCTTACATAAGAACCCTTATCAGCAATGATAAGCGTGCGCTCAAATTGGCCAGTGTTCTCTTCATTAATCCGGAAGTAAGTTGACAATTCCATAGGGCAACGCACCCCTGGTGGAATGTAAACAAAGCTACCATCAGAAAAAACAGCGGAGTTCAAAGTGGCATAAAAATTATCAGACTTCGGCACAACAGTACCAAGATACTTCTTCACCAATTCAGGGTGCTCTTTAATCGCTTCAGAAATCGAGCAAAAAATCACACCAGCTTTCGCCAGTTCTTCCTTAAATGTGGTCACAACAGAAACACTGTCAAACACCACGTCCATCGCAACTTTCGCACCCTCAACACCAGCAAGCACAGCCTGCTCTTTCAAAGGAATACCAAGTTTTTCATAGGTCGCTAATAATTCTGGATCAACCTCATCAAGGCTTTTCGGCCCTTCAGTAGACTTTGGTGCCGCGTAATAATAAAGGTCCTGAAAATCAGGTTTTTCATACTCAACCTTCGCCCATTCTGGCTCTTTCATAGTCAACCAGCGCTCATAAGCATCCAAGCGCCATTCAAGCATCCACTCGGGTTCATCTTTTTTGGCTGAAATGAATTTGACAATATCTTCATTCAAACCCTTTGGCGCTTTCACTGTTTCAATATCAGTGGTGAAGCCATATTTATACTTGTCTAAATCGAGCTCTTTAACGTGATCGATTGTTTCTTTTACTGCTGCCATTATCGCCTCCAATAGGCCGTCTTATAATTATATTTAAAATCAAAATTCAAAAAAACTTTAGTCTGCTATGCGGCATGCCCTCTCTTCTTGGCACGAGTATAAATACCCTCCCATGCCTCTAAAAAACGCTCCACATCATCAACGCTGCTTCCCCAACCAAGAGAAATTCGAAGCGCTGCAAAACTAATATTTTCTTTAACAGCCATCGCTTTTAAAACATGCGAATGATCAACCTTGCCTGAAGAACAAGCCGAACCTGAGCTCACAGACACATTCATCAAATCCAATTGAATAACTTGTGTTTCTGCTGAAAATCCAGGCACAGCAAAACAACAAACATTCCCCAAACGAGAGACATCTTTTCCAAAAATAACTGCATCCGGGGAAATTTCCTGCAATCCAGTCTCTAATTGATCGCGTAAATCTCTAATCCGCGCCTGGTCTGCAGCAAAACTTTCACTTACCGCAACAGCAGCAGCTCCAAAACCAACAATGCCGGCCATATTCTCAGTGCCACCACGTCGCTTTAGTTCTTGGCCACCACCAGTAACAAGAGGGTCCCTTAAAACAACAGAAGCATCTTTCAAGATAAGTGCTCCAACCCCTTGCGGACCGCCAATTTTATGTGCCGAAACAGAAATCAAATCGGCATTCGTCATAGGAAGCAACAAAGGCATCTTGCCAAGCACCTGAACACAATCAGAATGAAGCAATCCACCAGCTTCATGAACAATCTCAGCAATCTCGGCAATCGGCTGAACGATGCCGGTTTCATTATTTGCCGCCATAACAGAAACCAAAAGAGGCTTTATTTGTTTTTTGTTAGGTTCATTTTTATTAGTCTCATCGACAGCTTCTTCAGTGCTAAGCAATTCAGAACGTAGCCACTCAACATCAACCACACCATCACGCGTCACCGGGATAACAGTAATCTTATCTTTTTCAAACCTCATTCCGTTCAATACAGAAGGATGCTCAATACCAGATACATAAAGCCGAGCTTGCGGCTGCATATCTTTAGGAAACAAACTCGGCGTTAACGCCAGATTATTCGCTTCAGTTCCACCAGAAGTAAAAATAACATCTTGGGCACGAGCCCCCACCATATTGGCAAGTGCCTCACGTGCCGCCTCAATACGTCCATGCACCTCACGGCCTTGATTGTGAACACTCGACCCATTACCAAAAACATCAAAAGCTTCAATCATCGCTTTTTTAGCTGGCTCAAGCAAAGGAGCAGAGGCATTATAATCCAGATACACTCGCCCCATCACAACTGCTCCTCTTTTAAAGGAGTTTTACTTAATGAAGGCATCTCATCTTCAGCCGTAGCTTCAAATATTTTTATAGTTTCAACAAACTCAGAGGCAGACAAAACCACATCAGCTAAACTGGTTTTCTTTAAAAAATCTTTGATGTGCAATCCCAAATCTTGCCATAGCCCATGGGTTAAACAACGCTGTCCTGCAACACAGCCGCCCACATCAGTTAGGGAACAACGTGTCATCTGAACAGGCTCTTCCACAGCTTCCATAATTTCTAAAATGGAAATTTCAGCTGCATCACGCGCTAACATGTAACCACCACCAGGGCCACGACTACTCGTCACCAAACCAGCGCGGCGTAATTTCATAAAAATCTGTTCTAAAAATGCTTGAGAAATAGCTTGTCGTTCAGAGACCTGCGCAATAGCCCGAGGTCTTAATGATTGGCTCGGATCAAGCCGCGCGACTTCATCAGCCAAATCAGCCATAGCCATAACAGCATAGCGACCTTTAGAACTTAATTGCATATAAGCACTTCAATCCTGTTCTTGGGTTCCCCCCCTCATAAAAAGTTTAAGGGGAGCAAATTGAAAAAAAGCTGGAAAAAAAACTCAAAACAGCCTAATTTGAAATCATTCTAAACTAGAAATATAATTCCCGACCCTGGAAGTCAAGTATTCTATTAAGAGATTTAGGCATATTTTTTTATGCCCCATAATATTTTCTTTGGCTTTATCGCACGAACTTGCTAGTAACAGATGGTACGAAGTATCAAACAGGACGAAATCAAGCTAAGATATGCCTGAAGTTATTATAAATGGCCCTGCGGGGCGCCTTGAAGCCCGCTATCACCATAATAAAGCCAGCGATTCACCCATCGCCATCCTTTTACACCCTCATCCGCAATTTGGCGGAACAATGAACAATCAAATTGTTTACAATCTTTATTACACATATGTGGAGCGCGGTTTTTCCGTACTACGTTTCAACTTTCGCTCAGTTGGCCGCAGTCAAGGTGTCTTCGATAATGGGCCGGGCGAATTGTCAGATGCTGCAAGCTGCCTGGATTGGCTGCAAACACAAAATCCAGATGCACGCACTTGCTGGATTGCAGGCGCCTCTTTCGGCGCATGGATTTCAATGCAACTACTTATGAGACGACCTGAAATTGACGGTTTTATTTCAGTAGCACCACCAGCTAATCTTTATGATTTCAGCTTCCTGGCACCATGCCCTTCTTCTGGCCTCATTGTAAATGGCGCAGCAGATAGAGTGGCCCCGGCCCAATCTGTGACAGATCTGGTCAGCCGCCTCAAAACTCAAAAAGGCATCGTAATCACTCACGATGTTTTGGAAGATGCTAATCACTTCTTTGAAGGTAAAATGGATAATTTAATGGAAAGCATTGATAATTATCTAGACCTTAGATTAGGCGTAACTCCAAAAATGCTCATTGAAAAAGACGATTAGACAAAAATAACGCTAGTTAATTATAAAGAACTAAGGCTGTTTTAATTATAAAAACGGCCTTAGTTAAAACAAAGGCTATAAAAAACCGCCCCCATGATGGTTGCGCATCACATCAAGCAGTAGTACAAAACTATAGCCTACATGCAGTAAAAACTCCCCGAACCAAGTTAAAACTAACAATAAGCAGGGAAGAAAAATAAAGTGGATGATCGCCAGGAAAAATTACAATGGCTAAAACACGCCCTTCTTGAAACAGGGCTAAAAGCATCACCATTCGCAGAAAAAGCTGGCGTTGCCCCTGCTACATTAACAAAATTCTTAAAAACACCAGACAACATCACTCCACCAAGTAATCGCATAATGAAAGCATTAGCTGAAGCCCATGATTTAACGGGCTATGGTTATGATGGTCAGGCGCCAGAAACAGGCTTCAATGAAGAAGGTAGCCACCCCCTAAGCCCTTCAGACGTTGGTGAGGAAGAATATGAACGACTAAAACAATTCATCGGCAACTCTGAAAGCGATACACCCGGAAGTGAAAATTTCCACGTCATTGAAGGAAATGGCTTGGAAAATCTTCATATAAAACATGGAGATATCGTCTTCATCGACCACAACAGACTGCCAAAAGAAAATGATATTGTCTGCCTATCACTTAGAGATGAAGAAAATTTCACAGCAAAAACAATATTCCGCCTTTACGTGCCATCCGGCTCTGTAACAGCCTGTATTACAGCCACCAACGACCCCGCAATCTCCAACAAAGTCATCTTTGTCGATGGCATAAACGTCAAAATATATGGCGTAGTTGAAAAAATAGTCCGAAATCTTTAAAAATCACCCGTCAAATTTTATTTTTAAATTTTATCATTGATTATTAAAAATAAATATTGTACTGTGCAAGGACAAATTGCGCAGAGGTAGGGTGTTGTTTTGTTTTATCAAGAAGTTGGCGTAAACTCCTGGTTATAAACATAAAACAACAATAAAAATCAAAAAATCCATTAAATCACACAGCTCAAATCACATTGTTATAAGAAATAGACATGATTTAACACTCAATATTTAGTCTGTATTATTAAAACATGCCTTCCTGATGCTTACGACCAGTAAAACAGACAACTTTACAGTCCTTAAAAATCTAACGATTTATAAAAGGGTCACTAAATGAAATCAGATTTTGAAAATTCAATCTTGCAAATTACGGCAAAAATTGTGGAGGCGTTTGTTAAAAACAATGAAATCTCTCAAGAAGAATTGCCAACCTTCATTCAAAATCTATATGCCGATCTCTTCAGAGAATTGGAAGCTCTAAGCACAGCGCAGAAAAAACCTAAAATCACAAAAAAAATGCTTGAAACTCTTTTAAATAAAATAGAGAACGACAAAAAGTATTACATTCTTAGTGACTTAGATTTGAAAAAAATCTTATTCTATCATTGAATAAAATTGAGCTTAAATTTAAGCAAATTCCCCTGCAAGAACACCACCAGAAACTGGCTTTGAAACCCCTGTTGTACGAGGGAAACTAAAGGGAAGATTAGCTAAATGACGCACAGCCAAAAAACCAAAAGCTTCAGCTTCCAAAGCATCACTTTGCCAACCCAAACTTTCCGCAACAGTCAAACTTTGGCCCACCGCATCAGATAAACGGCGCATCAACTCTTTATTGTGAGCGCCGCCACCTACAACAATCCAATGTTTAGGTAAAGGATCCATAAACCCACGTGACAGAGCAATTGTTTGAGCGGTTATCTCAGTTAATGTCGCAGCCCCATCTTCTAAAGATAAATGCCCCATATCGGAAACTTTAAATTGATCCCTATCAAGAGACTTAGGAGGCATAGTCTTAAAATATGGCTCATTTAAAAAAGCCCTGACACCCCCTTCATCAACAACACCAGAAGCAGCATAGCAGCCGCCTTCATCCATTATTGCGCCTGTTCTCGTCTTAACCCAGTCATTTATCAAGGCATTACCAGGCCCAGTATCAAATGCTAACATGCCCAGAGAATGTCTCTGATCGTCTGTAGTAGAATCTACATTTGAGCCAACATAAGTAACATTCGCAACACCGCCTATATTTACAACAGCCACAGGTAAGCTTAATTTATTCTCAGCAACCAAAGAATGAACCAAAGCATGATGATAAACGGGCACCATCGGTGCACCCTCACCACCATATTTCATATCTTTTGAACGAAAATCATAAACAACCGGGATCTCAAGCTCTCTGGAAAGTTTATCACCATCGCCAGCTTGCAGCGTAAACCCTGCATCTGGCTCATGAAACAATGTTTGCCCATGAAAACCAACTATATCAATGTCTTCTTTTCTCTTACCCGCCTTTTGTAGCAACGCCTCAACCGCCAAGTGGTGCTTTTCACCGATTAAAACTTCAACTGAAGAAGCAATGTCTAAACGCTGCTCCATACCCCTTGTTGATGCTATCTGCCTCATGGCACTTTTCAGAGTGTCTTGCTCAGAAACCTCGTAAGGAACAAAACAATTATCCCCACGCGAAAAGATGCGCTCACCATCAGTTTCAATTAAAGCAGCATCAACACCATCACAAGATGTCCCACTCATCAAACCAATTGCAACTTTTGGAACTAAATTCATGTCTTACCACTCCAAATTTCATGCTTACACCATTGACAAAGGTGTGATAATTTCCCAAGCAACTTATAAACAAATTTACAAGGGGCAACTTACAAGGATCAACTTGCAAAGATTTCGCCCAATTCTATCGACATTAATAAAACTCAAACAAAAATGGTAAGCCGTTAGCCTCATGCCAAAATACCAATCAGACTTTTTAAACATTCTATCAAGCCGCGGCTTTATACACCAGTGCTCAGACGAAACTGCACTCGATAAAAAACTATCCGAGGGCCCAATAACAGCTTATATCGGCTTCGATTGTACAGCCAAAAGCCTGCATGTCGGCAGCCTACTCCCCATCATGATGCTCTACTGGCTTCAACAAACCGGCTCAAAACCTGTTGTGTTAATGGGGGGGGGCACCACGCAAATTGGCGATCCATCAGGTAAAGACGCAGCACGTCAACTCCTCACCCTAGACACCATTGAAGAAAACAAATCAGGCATCCGTAAGGTCTTTGACCAATTCCTCACCTTTGGAGAGGCTAAAAATGATGCCATCATGACCGACAATGCAGACTGGTTGATGGACATAAATTATGTCAATTTTCTAAGAGATGTCGGACGTCATTTTTCCATTAATCGTATGCTCAGTTTTGATAGTGTGAAACTTCGCTTGGAGCGCGAACAACCCCTTTCATTCCTTGAATTTAATTACATGATTTTCCAAGCCTATGATTTTGCTGAACTTTACAAAGAAGAAAACTGCACACTACAAATGGGCGGCTCAGATCAATGGGGAAACATCGTCAATGGCATTGATCTAGGTAGAAGACTTCACGGTGCTGAACTATTTGGCCTCACAGCCCCTCTACTCACCACCTCAAGTGGTGCAAAAATGGGCAAAACAGCAGATGGAGCCGTTTGGTTAAATGCCGACATGCTCTCACCTTATGATTACTGGCAATATTGGCGCAATACTGAAGACGCAGATGTTGGTAGGTTTTTAAAACTTTTTACAATTCTTCCACTTGAAGAAATTGAAAAGTTAGAAAGTTTAGAAGGTGCAGAAATTAACGAAGCAAAAAAAATATTAGCTTTCGAAGCAACCAAATTACTCCATGGCCAAGAAGAAGCACAAAAAGCTGCTGAAACAGCTAAAACCACTTTTGAAAAGGGCCAATTAAGCGAAGACTTACCCCAAATAAAACTAACAAAAGAAGAAGTTGAAGCTGGCCTTCCTATTTTAAATGCCATAACCAAAGCAGGCCTCGCCAGCTCAAACGGTGAAGCCAGACGGCACATCAAAGGCAATGCGATTAAATTAAATGATGAAAAAGTCAGTGATGATAAGTTTAAAATCACACAAAGTGATTTCAATGAAGAGAAAAGTGCAAAACTCTCTTTCGGTAAAAAACGACACATTTTGCTAACTCTTTCCGATTAGGGTGAGGGCGGATGCTTTCTGGGCATCTTAAGTAAAAATAAGCAACCTAAATGCCTAAAAAGCAGGTGCTACAATAATACGATTTCTGTATGTAACAGTGACGGTTGCCTGGTGGGCAACTGAAGGAGCACTAAGAAAGGGTAGTCCAATTAAAACCATTCTATTCGATATTAATGAAACTGTTCTGGATCTTGATGGATTGCGCACTCTTTTTAACTCACAGTTTAAAGGAGCAATCACAGTCGAACATTGGTTCATGGCCCTACTACACAGTTCAACAATTGCCGCTCTAACCGATGTTGAAACAACCTTTGCTAAACTTGCAAAAATAACCTTGACCAAATTAGTTCAAACTCAAAACAAACAGCCAGCTGTTGAACGCCGCGAAATTCGTGGAAATTTGGTCAAAGAAGAAAATGAAGAATTCGTCACCGAAGCTTTAGAAAAAATTGCAAATCTTAAAGCTCATGATGACATCATCCCTGCTCTAAAACTTCTAAAAGAAAACGGTTATAAAACAGTCGCCTTTAGCAATTCATCATCAACATTGATTAAAAACCAAATCAAAAATGCTGGCCTAGAAGACCACTTCGATGAAATCATCTCTGTTGAAAGCACAGGCAGCTTCAAACCACATGAAAAAGTCTATCGCTTTGCAGCTGTAAAATTAGCTGAACCAATAGAAAATTTACGTCTCATTGCTTGTCATGATTGGGATACCCACGGCGCACTAACAGCTGGTATGAAAGCAGCTTACCTAAACAGAAGCCATACTCCCTATAACCCTCTTTATGAAAAGACAGATATTAAAGGGGATACGATGATTGAAATTGCAGAAAGAATTATAAAGATAAACAAGCAAAGAGCTCAAAATCGATAAAAGAAAAATCAGTAGCATTCTATAAAACAAACAAGCATCTAAAAATTAAAGTCAGTTCTTCTCACCACGCCGTGTAACAGAAGAAGCACTTGTTTCCGGAGAGAGTTTATTCAAATTCTCTCCCTTTTTTTTGCGCCTGATCACGCGCGACGCACTTGAATCAAGCTTGGTTCTATTCCCTGTTTTTTTATTCGGTCGAACTTTTATGTTCTGTTTGCCTTGCTCAAATTCAAAAATTTGCCGAAACACACCTGGCGCTACAAGAGACATTGGATTGACCAACACTTGTGGATTTTTTGTACTGCCATAAATACCAAAAGTAATACCAAGCATTCCTTCACCGCGGCGACCAACAAGAATATCACCGAGCACAGGAACCACCCCAACAGCAGCATTCAATCCATAAAGCGGAATATAAGTCCCCCCTAAACGCAAACGCTCCTTATCAAAGTCAATACTCCCCCGCATCGTAGCACCTAACAGCTCACCTTTAACCTGGCTATCATGGAGAATGAATTGCCCCTGACCGATAGAAAACGGCGCAACCAACCGCGTAAACTTAACTAAATCCTGACCATTAACGGTTTGCCCACTTTTACCCTTAGATATATTGGACAAAACTTCCTTAACAACCGGGTCAGATGCAATTGAAAACCGAGAAATAATCAGCTCACCTGTTTGCGCAGCTAATTGGCGCTTGCCAACATTGTAACGAACTTTAAGCTGCCCTTGTCCACCTAGCATATTCGGATAGAAGCCAACAAACCGAAGCGCCTCCCCCGTATCACTACTACGCAATCGAATAACCGGATCAGCTTTTTTCTGACTAACCAAATTACCTGTTAAGCTGCCACCATTTAAAAGCGTTCCTTTAATAACAAAATCTGTCATTAGATCACCGCGGCGGCTCATATCAATTTTAAAACCACTAAGCTTCGATTGCTTCCACCCTAAAACCGTACCAAATTTAGCCTTTAAATCGATCCCCTTAGAAAGTTCATTGCTTTTCCCACCATTACCCACTTTACCAGTGCGTAAGATAGATTTTAATAGACCACGCCCATCAAACGTTTTACCACCAGCAGAGATTTTCCAAATCTTCCTCTTATCCAAAACTCCATCAACATGAATATTTGATAGAACTTTGTAGGAGATATTAGGAAAAGAAAACGATGTAACTTGATGCGCCTTATTCATTTCAATTTGGCCACGAACAGTTAAATCTCGCCCATCAAGTTTCACATTTTGAAGGGACGTCGCACCAGATTTATTCGTGACAACATCAAGATTTAAAGTCGCCGGAACCCCGGCATCTTTTTGCCACCCCAAATGTTTCGCTCGAAGAGTAGCTTTACCTAAATCCGCCAAAACATGAATATCAAAATCTTCATGTGTTTTTTCTTTAATAAGGATCTCAACAGGAACAGAACCAGCAATAAAAGAATTCACGGGAAGGCCTAGTTGGTTTCGATCAGCATCATCATAAGTTCCAGTAATTTTTAATTGGTCTGGTTCTTTATCATTACCTTGAAATTTGCGGTCCCATTTTAATTTAGAAGCAACGCCATTAATCAACACATTACCATTGGCCTCAATATAGTTCCGGCCTAGGTTAAATTTCACGCCACCATTACTAAGCTTAAATTTTCCAAACTGAGCCTTAAAAGAACTCAGCTTCATCTCCCCATTAACAACAACATCTTTCGGGTCAACATCTTCCGCAAGAGGTAAGTAAACCTTTAACGCTCCGGTTAACTCGCCTTTTAAATATTCTGCATGATCACTAAGAGTACGCTTTTGAGAAAAGGGCTCTCGTTTTAAAAACTGATCCATAAACTTAGTGTTTGTCTTCAACTTAAATTCGATAACACCGTCAGGTCCTGTTGGCTCATAATCCGGAATAGTTAATTTGCCATCATTAAATTCAATCACCCGCCCTTTTCCTAAAGAAGAGCTCCCCCGCTTCATCCGAGCAACAAGGCGTTTCCCTTGAATTTGTAAACTAGCTCGCTTGGTCTTAATTGTCATTGGATCATCAAAAACAGTAAAAGCCAAGTCTTTAGCCTCTAAATCCATGGCCGGTAAAGCAAGATCAGATTTTGCCTCACCAGCAAGGGGATCACGTTGACCAAAGTCAGGAGCTTGCAATGCTAGGGAAGCATTCGTAATCAGCCCCGCCTTAACATTTTTAAAAACCCAATCTCGGCTCTCCTGGTTAAACCCCTCAGGCCAAATAGATTTAAGCAAATTAGTGGTTACGTTCCTGACCCGCCCACGAAGCACCGCCGGATACCCTAAAGATCCATCATGAGCTAAAATAATTTGTCCTGAACCAATTTTGGCGCGAAATTCATCAATCACAACCGGAGCACGAGACCCAAACAAACGACCTGAAAAATTAAATTCATCAATAGGGCTACCATTTACATCAGAAAAATCAGAAACAATCTGTCCTGAGGTTGAGTAAAGTTGAAAACGCCAATCCGGAGATTCATTTTTCTGATTGTCACGCCAAACATCCCCTTTAAGAGAAATGTTGCCATTAGGATAAAACAATTCTCCCTGCCGCAAAACAATGTGCTTTGCTCCCGGCTCCATATCAAAAACAAACGCCCCTCGAGTGATAGCAAAGCGAGGACCATCATCTCCCAAAACCCCAATATAGCCATCTGACAAAGCAACTTTTAGATTACCAGATGTTAGCCCATCATTTAGATCAATACGTGCCGTCATATCGCCAGAAACACCGATTTGAACAGCACGCAAACTATCTAATACAGGAACAAGAGATGAAAGTTCAGAAGGAACTACATTTTGCAATCGAGTTTTCAAATCAACATAGTTTTCACCCTCAGTATGGGTGAAAGAAACCCAAAGCGCAGCACCAGGTGAAGTCACATGTTCAATAACACCATTACCAATAATTTTTTTATCGCCGGTCGGGTCATATTGCAGTGAAAAAGTAGGAACAGTCCAAACATCACCTTTATCACTTTTCCCCTCATGCAACACAACAGAAGCATTTCGAACACCAATATGAGAAAGAGGCAGCGTCAACCTCAGTTGTTTATGCGCTTTTTCAAGGCCCTCTTTTGCCAAATCACCTATGCGCGCAAAATCAACCGGCATTCCATCATTATTAGGCGAGCCCGAAACTTCTTTTGCGTTAGAGCTATTGAGGTTATTCCTCAAATCAGAGCCAGCAGCATCCTGTTTCTCCAAAGCACCTTTCCCGCGCCAAAACGTCCATTCACGTTGATCATTTCTAACAAAATGAATTTCAGGAGAAAGAATATTAATACTACTCGGCTCAACTTGCCCTATGAGCAAAGGAAAAAACTTCAAGCCAACACCAATCTCAGGTGTTGCTGCAATCTTACTACCTGACACATCCCGTAAGTCCAAATTCACGAGACGAATAAAGAAGCCACCATTCTGCACATCTCTTTGCAACAAAGCATTATCAATACGAACGGTCCCACCCGTAAACGCTGAAGATAAAGACGCCTCGATTGTCGATTTTAAAAAATTAACCGGTAATGAGCGATAACCCAGCGCATAATATGAGGCTGAAACCAAAACTGCTGTTACAAAGAAAAAACCTAGAGCAAAAATAGAAGTTCGCCGAAATCCTGTTTGCGGTTTTTTTGATAATTTATCAGCACAAGCATCCCCGCAAATCAGAGCACAATGCCCCACCATCGAAACCCAACGATGAATAGCCGCACCAGCTCTGAGAAACAACGACTTTTGAGCCGATTGATCCGCATTATGGAATTGATTGGTCCGCTCACCACTTAAAGCTTCATGCTGAAACTGGTCTTGCGTAAAAGAAGAGTTTTCACCATTTTGAAAACCATCTTCATTGGAGAAACCTTCCTTATTCGAGAAATCAAGAGAACTCCCAGCATCAGGATTTCCAACTTGCATGCCGTACTGCATGTCATGATTTAAAGGAAAATTTTCTTGGGAATGAGGTGTCTGTTGATCAACAGCTCCACCGTTCTGCCCATCTTCAGTTTGAGAATGACCCACTTGAGACTGCCCAACTTGAGAATGAGGTTTGCGAACCCAAGAGGGAGGATTATTATGATTTTCATCGTTCATAAATATCTAATAACTCTAATCATGCCAAACTTCATTAGGTCATAAAACCCCAATATAGATAGCGTCAAAATTAAAAAAAACTTTATAGTAATTTTACATCCAAACAAGACATTAAATTTACAAACTAAAGGAATCTATTCCCCACAAGCAAAGAAGCACTAAATCCATGAAATGAGTTATAAAAAAGAAAATAAATAACTCAGTTCAAAATTAAAATACTCGTGATAATCATCGATAAAAACAAACAAAACCGAGACAAACTCAGCTGAAACACTGTTTAAATTTCATCGTGAAAAATACTTAAAACTGCTAAACAAATTGCAGTGCACCCAATAAGCTAGAAATGCTAACAAACAATCAAGACCAAACCATGACCTTTAAGGTCAGTTTAATAAAGGTCATTTACATAAAATAGGATAATTCAAGTGTTGGATATCGGAAGCAAAGCCCCAAATTTTACTTTAAAAAATGCAAACAACGAAACAATTAAACTTGAAGAGTTTAAGGGCAAAAATGTTATCGTCTATTTCTATCCCAAAGATTTAACACCTGGCTGCACCAAGCAAGCCATAGCTTTTACAGAGCATGAAGATGAATTTTCAAAAAGAGATACAGTCATAATTGGAATTTCTCCCGATAGCACGGCCTCACATGAAAAATTCATTAAAAAACACAATCTCAACCTAATCCTCTTAGCCGATGAAGAAAAACAGGCAATAGAATCATACGGTGTATGGAAAGAGAAAAAAATGTACGGCCGCACCTTCATGGGAGTTGAACGATCAACATTTCTTGTGGATAGGACTGGCACTGTTCAGGCCATTTGGAGAAAAGTAAAGGTCGCAAAACATATCAATGAAGTCTTAGAGGAGCTGGACAAATAAACTATATAAAAACAACAAGTTAAGAGAAGAGGGGAAATAATAAAATCAACCGGCTATAGTAACATAGAAAAAAACGGATCAAAAAAAACACCCTAAAAATCAAACATGCTGTCTAAAATGACCTTAGAAATATCAAAAATCCCACCCTCGTCTCTAGACATTCTTGACGCTCAACATACAAACATGCATAAGATGGGACATAGAGTGACTAAAGCAAACGTTGGACTAAACCCAATAATTTGAGTTTAAATGTCATAGTTCAAACAACTATAAAGACAGACGAACTCAAGCGGTTGAAGATGTTTGAATTTTTGGGAGAATGTGTCTCTTTAGAGGGTGAATTTTGAAAGTCTGAAAGATTCTTAGAGTTAAATTAACTTAAAAATCGAAAGAAACTTTGAAAACTCATCACAACAACCATTATTATGTGGATTTTATAACGATCCTATTACATATTGGTTGATAACCAACGCATGCCCAATAATTTGCGTTTGATATTGCTAACTGTAAAGTCGCCATAAAAAGCTACTACGAATTACCGATATGATTCTTTTTCGTTAATACGTCAAACAGTTATAAAATATAGGGTAAGAACATGAGCGTTTGGAGGTCATAAGCCAATGTTCACAAAAAGACCGGAGAATGATGGGATGAATGTGCCTGCCCCGAAACCCATAATGGGACAACAACCCGCCTTGCCACCAGCAGGCGCCATGCCGCAAAATCCTTTAGGTACTAAAACAATGCTAAAGGGTTCAAATAAGATGGTTCCTTCAATTATCGGAGCAGACCTTACAATCACCGGTAACGTGATTTCAAAAGGTGAAGTCCAGGTTGATGGTTCAATCCAGGGCGATCTACATTGCTCATCTTTAATCATCGGTGAAAAAGCTGAAATTAATGGTGTTGTTGTAGCTGAAGATGTTGTGGTACGCGGCCAGGTAACAGGTTCAATCCACGGTGTTCGTGTAACACTACAAGCCAGCTCACAAGTTAACGGCGATGTAACTCATCAATCACTTGCAATTGAGCAAGGCGCATTCTTTGAGGGTAAATCTCGCCGCGCAGATGATCCAATTGGTTCAGCTCCAAAACTGGAAGTACCAGGCCAAAACAATCATCACCACATGTCAGAAATGGCCGGCGAATAATTTTCTAGTCCACTAGGAAATCGTCGTATAAGAATTAAAAAACCCTGTCCAAAATTTTGGACAGGGTTTTTATTTTGTTAAAATATAAAAAAGTGGACCATCTGATATTAAAAACAACTTTTGTAATTCAAGTGCTTATCTTATCTAAAGGCGAAAGAACTCTAGAAATAAAAAACTCTAGAGTTAACGGCGTCGTTTCAATCGCCCTTTTACGATGATTTCATCGTCAGTTAATTTAATTGAACTCACTGTCGCCAAATTACCTAGTACTTTCTCACGTATATTATTCGCAATTTGATCTCTCATCCGTTGAGAATTAACAAAGACCTTTAATTTGCTGGCAATCTGCTTTTTAAGTTTTTCTGTTTTATCAGGGATTTGAACAAACTCTGTGCAGAAGAAACCTAAAAACCAGCTGTTACAATATTCTATATTTATGTCACCAACAATTTTGGCACTGCTAATGTAAAATGACATACTCCCCTTATGAGCTATAGGGCGCAACCTGGCTAAAACTTTTGCTTGTGTAAAATTCACATTTGGCAAAAAGCTGTTGCACTCTTTATATTTCTTACGAGCAACCTTGGTTACACAGCGCCCTTCAAGTTCAGCACCATCAAGCTCAAAATCTAACGAGAGATAAAAACTTCTATCTTGAGCGGTTACATCAATAACCGAGGATTTGATATCAGTGACATAATAGCTATGTGTCCGACCAAACAATTTATAAACATTGTAAGGCTCAACACTAAACGATGAAATAGACTTACCCTTAAAACGAACATAAGAACTATTCTTGCGATGATGATTGCGCCCATTAAACCGTCCTAAATTATTCAAACGGATCTCTAAACCTTGTAGAGCATCACCTACAAGTTCATTCACTTCATCATAAGAAAAGCTAAGACTGGCAGCCTTTAAAGAGCTAGACATCAAAAAAGGATGAGTAACAATAAGAATGGAACAAAGAAACAAACACTTAAAACTAAGCAAAACTCGAGACGAGAAACGCAAAAACATACCCATACAACCCCTTTATGCATATGAAAGCACACCAAAAACATGGTTAATAAACCATTAAACCCCAAACAAGGGAAAGAGTAAAGTAAACTCAAAGCTAGCCTGTTAATCTGACCTATAAATCTGAAATGAAAGAAAAAACGCTTTTTCCAAGCTCTCCCCCCTTTACTTAAAGTGCTGAGAGTTGGTATATGCCTACAGCTTAAAACAATACGAACTAGAATAGATAACTGAGAGCAAGCATTAAAAGCTAAGAAAGACATACCTTTTGAACGACGAAATCGGTATCAAGCGCCGTTTTGGAAAGTCAGCTAAAACCTATGATAATTACGCTGAAATTCAAAACCAGGTCGCACTAACCCTTAACAACCAAATTAACAAAAGTGCCCCAGAAAATATTTTGGAAATTGGCTGCGGCACCGGCTTGCTTTCAACTGAAATTGTAAAAAAATACCCTGACGCAAACTACACATTCACAGACATCTCTAAAGCCATGTTAGGTACGGCAGAACAAAAACTCTGCAAGCAGTTTCCAAAACAAAAAGCTCAGTTCACTTTTAAAATACTAAACCCTGAAAAGGGTATGAGCCCTAACGATCAAGAAAAATATGATCTAATCATATCAAGTATGGCCATTCATTGGTTCAATGATATGTTGAATTCGCTCAAATCAATTCAATCAGCCCTTACCCAAACGGGAACGTTTCATTATTCCACCATCGGACCAAATTGTTTTAAAGAATGGAGGGAGACTTTAAACGCACTTAATTTTGAAAATGGCTTAAGAATACCACCCGGCTTGCCAGGAATAATAGAAAATGAAACAATTCCGGTGTCTTACGGCAGTGCAAAAGACTTCTTAAAAGGCCTAAAATTGACAGGCGCCCACAGCCCAAAACCAGGCTATACCCCACTCTCTTCGCCGCAATTAAAACTGGCTATGAAAAAGTTAGAAGAAACTCACAGCGCCACCCTATCCTGGCACATCATTTATGGACAATTATCCTCTACAACTTCCATAAAATAATCTTCTAAAACAAAAACCGCCACTTTCATCAGGGGTGAAAGCAGCGGTTCATCGTTCAGACTTACATATGTTCAGTTATGTATGTGTTCAGATATACAAAAACTCAGATAAGTTGTTCAGACATTTCTAATTCAAATATTGTCGTGTTCAGAGGCAATATATAAAGAACTCTAAGAAGTGTTCAGATTTTGTTAAACTATATAGCAAGCCAAATGCCAATAGAAGAGAAAACCAAAAAATTAAATTTTAACAATAAAAATCAACGACTTAAAGATAGTTCTCTTTGGCTTTCAATTAAACATTCTCCAAATTCTGGCTTTTTGTCTCTCAATGATCCTCCCAAAATGAAACATTCATTATAAATCTCAAAACCAATCCCATTTTGTATCATAATCTAAAAGTCCGGATCATAAAGATATCCGTAGCAAAAAAACAAAAAACCAATATGCTTTCAATTCCAACCGAGGAGAACATTAGAAAGGTAAGCCAATGCCAGCAAAAATGATCCACACAATGATCAGAGTTCTGAGCGAAGAGACTTCCGTTAATTTCTATCAATCTGCATTTAATTTAACCATTGCAGAGAGACTAGATTTTGATGACTTCACCCTTATCTATATGAGCAATGAAGAACAAAGCTTTGAGTTAGAGCTCACAATTAACAAATCCCAAACAACTCCTTATGAGCATGGCACCGGATATGGTCACTTAGCGTTTGTTGTTGATGATTTAGAGAGCGAACATCAAAGACTATCTTCTCTTGGATTATCTCCAAAAGATATTGTCAATTTCAATCATGAGCAAAAAGCTCTTGCTAAATTCTTCTTCATAGAAGACCCGGACGGCTATAAAATTGAAGTGTTACAAAAATTGGGACGTTTCCGTTAACAGCTATATATAAACTCACCTTTTTTCGGTTTTTTAGTAAGCTTCACCCCAGACATCACAAAAATTTGCTCGCAGAAAATGCACAATAATTTGTAAAGATCAGCTAAAATAGAGTATACATATCGTCCTATTTAAAGGGACGATATGTATGGCCGATATTTTAAGTGACATTTTCGAAACCATTCGATTACGTGCCACTCTCTACTTCAGAACGGATTATTCTCCGCCCTGGGCCATAACTGTTCCAAAATACGAACAAGCCGCTCGCTTTCACCTTGTTGTTCAAGGCAGATGCCATATCGAGCTGGCATCAGGCACCACAACAGAAATTGGCCCTGGAGACCTGATTCTCATTCCTCGAGGACAACAACATGTCCTCTCAGATCAAAAAGGTCGTATCCCAGCCCCCTTAGAAACAATCATAGAAAAATCCGGCTATGACGGAAACGGCACATTTGTTCTAGGAGAACGGAACCCTAGTGCGGCCACACAAATGGTCTGCGGACATTTCGGTTTCACCAAAGGTGCAGATCACCCTTTATTGCGTTCCTTACCAGAATTTATCACCATGACCCCAGCAGATCGTGCTGAAAACCCCATCCTGGATGAAACCTTACGCCTCGTTGTGCGCCGGGTCTTTGCACATAGCCTCGGTGCATCGGCCGCCATCTCTCGCCTATCTGAAGTTTTCTTTATCGAAGCTGTGCGCGCCAGTATCAACAAAAACCCTGAGCTATCGCGCATCCTCGAAGCAATGACAGATAAAAACATCTCTCATTCCCTAGAACTCATTCACCAACAAACCAATCATGCCTGGACAGTAGAAACCCTTGCGTCAGAAGTCGGCATGTCTCGCAGTCGCTTTGCAGAACGTTTCTCAAACTTACTAGGAGATGGTCCAATGGGGTATTTAACCAACTGGCGGCTCCAACAAGCCTTGCCACTTCTCTCACAGCCCAATGCTAATATCCAAGATATAGCCAACCAGGTTGGCTACCAATCTGCCTCGGCATTCACAAGAGCCTTTGCTCAAAAATTCGGAACACCCCCCTCAGAATTTCGCCAAAAAGAAATCTAGCCACGATCAGAAAAACTAAATTTCTTGCAGATCGTCCCAGTAACTTATCTCAAAAACCCTAAGATAGCTCATGCTATTGCCCATTCATCCCAAAACGATATGTGTTGTCTCATCTCTCTTGATTACCAATTGAGCAAAATCTCAATCAAAAGGAGTTACACATGTTGAGAAAATTATTACTATCTATCGTCACTATCGCCGGGCTAGTTTCAGCAATTTCAAACCCAGCCCTTGCTGGCAAAGAAGTAAACGTTGCACCTGGCGGTGTTTTAGTTGATGGCAAACCAGCCCCAGGCCTTGCAATTCATGGCTATGACCCTGTTGCTTACTTTAAGCAAAACAAACCTGTTCAAGGTGAAGCTGGGTATGCAACCGTTTATAAAAAAGCGACCTACCGTTTTTCTTCAAAAGAGAACTTACAAACCTTTAAATCAAACCCGGCAAAATACGCACCTGCATACGGCGGCTTTTGTGCTTACGGCGTTTCCGTTAATGCAAAATTCGATGGTGACCCACGTTTCTTCAAAATCCACAAAGGCAAACTTTACCTCAACCTCGATAAAAAAATCGCAAGCGCGTTTAACAAAGACGTTGATGGTGCAGTGAAAAAAGCCGAAGCAAACTGGCCCGACCTAAAGAACAAGTAAGTTCACAAGTCAAGGCTTAAACACCCCCACTTAATTTAAGCCAGACACATGTCGACTTCCCCTTTGCTGTTTCAACATAAAAGCGATTCATTTCGTAAAAGTCGCAGCAAAGGGGCAATACAAATCTTAAAAAAGAAAGGAAAAGATCACATGTCTATCCGTTTCATTACAAAAACAATTCATGCCTATCTCGACTATCCAGTAGCAATAAGTTTAATGGCAATGCCTTTTATATTAGGCCTTGGTAGCACAAACAATTTAGCAATCTGGGTAAGTATCGTAACCGGCATCGCAGCTTTCATTCTAACCCTATTCACAGATCACAAACTGGGGCTCATTCGGATCATTCCATATTGGGCTCATGTCCTTGTAGATTTCCTTGTAGGTGTAACTTTTGTTTTTGTGCCGTTTATCTTTAATTTCTCAGGCCTTGACGCTTGGTACTACTGGGCAAACGCTGCTGCCGTTCTGACAGCCGTTAGCTTGAGTAAACCTGGAGCATTAAGCAAAGATGAACCAGCCACCATTTAATTAAAGCCCGATCCCCTATAGGGATCGGGTTGTTAAATTAATTTACAAATCTGATAAAAACTTTCACCTTTATGCCAACAAACAACCAGCTTCTCACAAAATTCTTACAATTATAAAAAGCCCATCTCTTCATCCCCATGTTAAGTTTAGTAAAAAAACAAACGAAACAAAAAAGTTTCAAATGGGGAGAAATATGCAGAGAAAAAGGAAATCAAATTTTCTTTTTAGTTTAATTTCACTATTGATCATCTCACTGTTTTATATAAACCCGAGTTTTGCAAAATTTTCAGAAGATCAATTAAAAAAGCTAATCATCCCGCCCTTTTCACTCGGTGAAAAAGACCCCAGCTTACCGTTATATGCTTTATTAAATTCAGCAGATAAACAAACCGGTTACGTTTTTCAAACCATAGACCTCATAAAAATTCCAGGCTTTTCCGGAGCGCCAATAAATTTGCTAGTTCAAATGGATTTTGAGGGGAATTTTATTGATGTAAAAGTCCTTGAGCACAATGAGCCCGTATTCGTCAACGGCCATGGCAGTCTGCCTCTTGATAAATTCATCAATCAATACCCAGGTCTCTCGGTTGCCCAAAACATCAAAGTTCAACTAAGTACCCAAAAAGCTGAGCGAGCCAAGAACCAGATTGATGGTGTTGCCATGGCGACAGCCTCAGTGCGCATCATGAACGAAACAATTCTCGCTGCCTCGTTGCAAATTGCTCGAAAAAAACTAAAAGGCTTAAATACAAAACCAGCCGCCATTGCTAAAGCAAACTATTTTGAAAAGAAAACCATCAAAGATTTATTGAACCAAAACCTTGTTAAAATACATAAATTCTCAAACAAAGACGTTCAAAAAATATTTGAAAAGACAGAGGTCTCCGATGCGGACGAGATAGCTGCTAGCACCCCTGAGGAGCTTTTCAGCGAAGTCATTCTGGCAGATTTAAGTGTTCCAACAATCGCAAAAAACTTACTTTCAAAAGAGACCTTTAAAGAAACCTTCAAACATCTAGGCAAAACAAAAGTCCCGGTACTAATCATCGCCAATGGCAGACATCAGCTTTTAAAAGAAGATTTTACACCAGCCTCAGTACCTGAAAAAATAACCATCAAACAAAACGACCTCGCCATAAACATGCGAGACACCTACATAGATGTTAAATTAAACGCAGAAAACGGCCTCACTAAAGCGCTTCGGCTCACCCCTGAAAGCCAAGCTTATATTTTCGCACTTGATCGCCGCTTTGGTTTTGATCCTGCCTCCCCCTGGCAATTACATTTGGGCGTAGAGCGCAAAAAAGGGTTCTTCCAACCAAAAGTCATCGAGAAAGACTTAATCGTAACCTATAATCTGCCGAAACGTTTCTTTGATTTCCCTGAAGCTGACATCCGTTCAGAAACGGAAAGTCCCTGGGCTGCATCTTGGCGAGCACAAAGCACAAACCTGGTAGTCTTACTTTCATTCCTAATTGGCCTCTATGCATTGCTTTTCTGGCGGCAAAGCTGGCTCGCAATTCCTAAAAACCTAAAAATCCTCCGTCCAGTTATATTAGCCTTTACGCTTCTCTTCATTGGCTGGTACGGCCAGGCCCAACTCTCAATCGTCACTGTTATTGCTTTAATCAAAACATTCAAAGCATCACCAGGCTTTTCGTTCCTCCTTTATGATCCTCTCTCTACGGTACTTTGGATTGCTGTTATTTTTAGTTTTTTTGTTTGGGGACGCGGTACATTTTGTGGCTGGCTTTGCCCTTATGGCGTCCTGCAGGAATTCAGCTCAAAGCTGGGGCAATTCCTGAAGGTGAAGCCCATAAGAATAAAACAAAAACTAGATGACCAACTAAAATATATTAAATACGTCATTCTGTTCGCGATAATATTTACTTCTTTTTTCGCACCAAGTTACGCTGAAATCATCGCAGAAGTAGAGCCCTTTAAAACAGCCATCACCCTTTACTTCTGGCGCACTTGGCCTTTCATGCTCTATGCAGCTTTCTGGCTTGTTTTGTCCATGTTCATCTTCAAAGCTTTTTGCCGCTATGCCTGCCCTCTCGGCGCATTCCTCTCATTAGGCGGTATACTAAGAACTGTTAATTGGATACCGCGCCGCAAAGAATGTGGATCACCCTGCCAGCTTTGTAATGTGCGGTGCAATTACCAATCAATCAAACCATCTGGTAAAATAGACTACAGTGAATGTTTCCAATGTTTGGATTGCGTTTCAATTCATGATGATAAGAAAACATGCGTTCCATTAATTCTAGAAAGCAAAAACACGTCAAAAGTTAATGGAGAAAGTTCATGAACCAGTTTACAAAAGATCACCAAAACCAAACAAAGAAAAACCAATCACATATAACCAGGCGTCGGTCCTTACAAATCATCGGCTCAGTACTGCTAGCTCCGTCAGCTCTGTATGCAGCGCAAACAAAAGCAAACGGCCAAACAACGGAAAACAGGCTTAAACAAGTCAGTTGGCAAGGCATAGTCCTTGGAAGCGATGCCTCTATCCTATTGACCACAGAAAATACAGCTCATGCAAAAACAACAATCACAAAAATGCTTATGGAAATAAAAAGGTTAGAAAGTTATTTCAGCCTTTATCAGAAAAATTCACTTATCAATCAACTCAATATAAACGGCATCTACAAATCCCCCCCAAAAGAATTTAAAGAACTCATCACTGAAGCAGTTAAATATTCCAAGCTATCAGACGGCGCCTTTGACCCAACCATTCAGCCATTATTCATGGCATATAAAAATTTGAACAATGTAAACCGTTCAGAAGACAGTATTCCCCAGCCCTCAGTTAAAGAAGCAATAAATTTAATCAATTGGAAAAACATTGAAATTGCCAACAATCATATCGCTTTTAAAGTTCCACAGATGGCCATCACTCTCAATGGCATCGCCCAAGGTTACATAACCGATAAAGCTGTTGAAATTCTCAAAGCAAATGGGTTTAAAAATACACTTGTTAATTTTGGAGAATATGTTGGTTCTGGATCAAAACACCCTCAGCAGAACAACGAGCATGGATGGAACATCCAGTTAGGAAAAACAAATACCAATGAAACAACCCCTGAGATTTGGAACCTAAAAAATAACGCGCTCGCAGCTTCAAGTCATAATGGCTATCAATTTAAAGGCCTAACAGGCCTTCATCATATGTTAGACCCGCGTACAGGTTCTAACCAACCAGCATGGCGAGAAATCTACGTACTAGCAGAAACAGCAACCAAAGCAGACGCAGCATCAACGGCCCTCTTCGCAAGCCCTCCAGGGCAATTAAAAAAGCTATCAGAAAAACTCAAGCTACAAAAAACACTCATTATAAAAAATAATGGAGCAAAACTTAAAATATAAGCTTTGCTCCATCAGTCGATGAATTTGATGAAAAGCTAGATACTCCAAAGCCTCTCACCTAAACAAGGGACTAGCTCCTAGTCAAAAAGAACACTCGGCAACCAAGTGACAATCTCAGGAAACGTCCAAAAGATGGCAAGGGCCAACACTTGCAAGAAAATAAACGGCACGACACCAGCGTAAATAGTCGACGTTTTAACTTCATCAGGAGCAACTCCCCGCAAGTAGAAAAGCGCAAAGCCAAATGGGGGTGTTAAAAAGCTTGTTTGCAAATTCACACCAATCATGATGCCAAGCCATAAAGGGCTATACCCAAGTGCAATGAGCGTCGGTGCAACAATCGGCACAACCACAAAGATAATTTCAATATAATCAAGAAAAAATCCAAGAAGAAAAATGACAACCATCACCAGTAACATTGCGGTAAACGCACCACCCGGAAGATTATGCAAAAACTCCTCAACAACTTCATCACCGCCAAGGCCTCTAAACACAAGCGAGAACATGGACGCACCAACAAGAATGATAAAGACCATCGAGCTAATTTTCGTCGTCTCACGGCTAACACCCTTTAAGACAGTGAGATCAAATTTCCCGGCCTGTATAGCTAGAAAAGTTGCACCAACAGCACCAACAGCTGCACTTTCAGTCGGCGTCGCAATTCCTGTTAAGATAGAACCAAGCACAACAACGATTAAAAGAAGCGGCGGAATAATAACGCGAATAATTTCAGATAGCTTAACCTTGTCACTTCCATCCTCAGCCTGCATAGAAGGACAACTACTTGGGTTCGTCAAAGCCTGATAAACCAACCAAGCCATATAAAGACTAACAAGCATTAACCCAGGGAAAAGCGCGCCAGCAAACAAGTCGATCGCTGTCACAGGTTCCGGAACCAAAACACCTTTCATCTCAGAAGCCTGCTCATTAGCACCTTGAAGAATATCAGCCAACAACACCAATACAATTGAAGGCGGGATAATTTGACCAAGCGTACCAGAGGAACAAATAAGACCAGCAGCAAGCTTCGGGTCATACCCAGCCCGCATCATCACCGGATAACTCATCAAGCCCATTGTCACAACAGTCGCACCAACAATACCGGTAGACGCAGCAAGCAAGGTCCCAACAATTAATACGGACGCACCAAGGCCGCCCTTCATTTTACCAAACATTCGGCCCATAGCGTCAAGCAGATCACCAGCCAAATTCGAGCGATCAAGCATCACCCCCATAAAAATAAAGAGAGGAACAGCCACAAGTGTTTCTGCCTTCATCACTCCTAAAATTCTCAAGGGGTAGACTGAAAGCAAACCAATATTAAATAAATCAAGATATTCACCGATAAAAGCAAATAACAAAGCCGAGCCACCAAGCGTTAAAGCAACAGGGAACCCAAGCAACAACGCCACAATCGTGACGAGAAACATAATAAGAGCAAGATATTCTGGTGTCATGACGGGTCCTTAACTACTTTGTTCTTGTTGTTCTTGAGAAGAAGGTGAAGTGTTTGAAGGGTTAAAGAGCGCCTCTAAACTACGAATAATCAAAGAAATAAATTGCAATCCAAATAAAATACAGAACAGAGGGATCACAGCTTTCAAAACATAAAGGGCAGGTAAACCGCCAGCTTCAGCTGATTTTTCCAAACTTTGAAAAGAGCGCTCAACCATTGGTACACTTCGAGAAAAAAGAAGAAACATCAAAGGAAGCGCAAAAAACAGACTACCAAAAATATTCACAAGCGCCTTATAGCGAGCACTTGCCGTTCGATAAATTAAATCAATTCGCACCTGCCCTTCATGAAGAAGGGTATAACCGGCACCAAGCATAAAAATGGTTGCGTGTGTCCAAACATACAATTCCTGCATCCAGACCCAGCCAATAGAAAACACATAGCGCAGAACAACGACAAGAAAAACGTTCAACACCATAATCACAACCAACCAGGAAACAGCTTTACCAACAAAACTATTGATCTGGTCGATTATGTCAGCAAGTTTTTTGAGTAAAAACATAGCATTCCCATAAATTCATAAATATCCAACAACTCAAATATGAAAGAAAAAATGGAAGCTGCTTTCACCACTCTTATAATATTATTAGTGGTAAAAGAAGCAGAGGGAACTCCCTCTGCTTAAAATAAAATTTTCAGCTTCAAAGGTCACATAAGTGTTCACATAGAGCTGAAGGAAATTAAATAGGTTTAAATTTAGCAGCCAAACGCGCTTTCAAGAAAGCACCCTCAGAATAAGCTGACCAATCAGTCATCGTGCCGCGGAATTTAATGATGTGATTAAATAATGCTTTCGCATCAGCAGAACGTCCAGCAACTTCAGGCAATACTGTCGTTGCCCGTTCACCAATGGCATTCACAAGCTCATCACTATATTGACGCAAGTTCACTTTGTGCTCTTTTGTCAATTTTTGAAGCGCTGTATTATTAATCGCCTGGAATTTAGAAAGAATCCATAGGTTAGTTGCAGCAGCACCGCGCGTAACAATCTCTTTAAGATCTGGTTCTAATGCTTCCCATTCTTTCAAGTCAAAGAAACTGTCCAAAATTGTCGCTGGCTCATGCCAACCAGGATAATAATAGTTATTTACAATCTTATAAAGACCTTTACCCAAGTCAGGTGCTGGGCCAATCCACTCTGTTCCGTCAATCGCACCAGATGTTAGAGCTGGTAGCACTTCAGAACCAGGAAGCAAAACAACATTCACGCCAAAAGTTTTCAAAATTTCGCCGCCAAGTCCAGGCATACGGAATTTCAAACCCTTAAGGTCTGCAACAGTGTTGATATCTTTTTTATACCAACCACCCATTTGGTTGCCAGTATTACCAAGCGGAAGGAATTTTAAACCAAGCGGATTATAAGCAGTCTTGTCAGCCATTTCGATACCGCCACCATAATAGCACCAAGCATTTTGCTCTTGTGCAGTAAGGCCGTAAGGCATCGCAGAAACAAAAGAAATCGATTCAGATTTACCTGCCCAATAATAAGAAGCACCATAGCCCATTTGAGCTGTACCAGCTTGAACAGCATCCATAGCTTCAAATGGTTTCACAAGTTCACCTGCATGATAAACTTTAATTTTCAAACGACCATCAGAAGCCGTATCTACATATTTTGCGAATTCTGCAAGGGCTTGGCCAAGCAAACCTGCTTTACCAAATGCAGAAACACAAATCCATTTACGCTTTCCCTTTGCCAGGGCAGGTGTTGATAGAGTTCCAGCTGCACTAAGGCCAACAGCACCAGCTGCGAGACCAGTGCCTGCCTTTTTAATAAAGTCACGACGTTTCATATTTTATCTCCCCAGATATTAAATTTAACTGCGAATTATTTTTTCATCTTATCAAAATTTTTTCTTAATCCTTAAAATAGAATCTTATCAAAAAAACTATACTAAAGACTGAGGTCCTAGTATTATCAATACATATGATAGAACATAATTCGTATCATCAGGTAGAAAAATAACTATAATTTGCACGAGTAACATTAACTAGGTAGTTCAGATACCGATTAATACCTAGAGATATAAGGGGTGGGGAATGATATGTTGTTCAGCACCCAGATAGTCTTTAACGATTAAGAGAAGTCGTCAAGTAACATTATGAATTTAAGACAAAAAATTCTTTTATTAGCAACGGTTCCACTGATTTTGGCCGTCTCAGCTATTACACTTCTGGTCTCTTATCAAGCTCAGACTCTCTCTAAAGAAGAAGTTACATTCTTTAGAAAAAATATGCTCGACGCAAAAAAATCAGAACTCCTCAATTACCTACGCTTAGCCCAAACATCCATTCGCCATATTTACGAAACCGCAGATACAAATGACGCCTTCGCACAATCACAGGTTAGAAACATTCTAGATGACCTAACCTACGGAACTGACGGCTATTTCTTTGTCTATGACTACAACGGATTAAATATTGTTCATCCCAAACAACCCCATCGTGTTGGGAACAATTGGTGGCACCTCACTGATAGCAAAGGTAACAAAGTCATCCAAAATCTAATCCTTAAAGCAAAACAAGGCGGTGGCTATTACAATTATTATTGGGAAAAACCTTCAACAGGAGATGTTGCCGAAAAAATCAGTTACGCAATTCCACTAGACAAATGGAAGTGGATGCTCGGAACAGGGCTTTACATTGACAATGTCAATCAGCAAGTCAAAGCCATTGAAGATGAAGTCTCGCAAAGAATTAGCCAAACAACAGTGATCATCCTCATCATCACCTTGGTGTCTCTGGTCCTGGTTTTTATAACCGGCGTCCTGATCAATCTACATGAACGCAGATTGGCAGATGAAAAGTTAAAACAACTAACCCAACGCATCGTTGAAACACAAGAAGAAGAACGAGGTCGAGTTGCAAGAGAGCTTCATGACAGCATCAGTCAAATCTTAGTCTCAGTGAAATTTGCACAAGAGCTATCTCTCACAAAACTTCTCAATAAAGACCCAACTGTGCAAAGTTCACTAGAGAAAAGCAATGATGCTCTGCACACAGCCATCAAAGAAGTAAGGCGCATATCAAGAGATTTACGTCCAAGATCACTAGACGATCTCGGCCTCTCTCCAGCTTTAAAAAGTTTGGCGGAAGAATTCGCTGAACGCAACGGCATGAAACTCACAATAAACACAGTCGCATTTAACAACCTGCTTCCCAAAGAAGTAAAAACCACCCTCTATCGTGTCGCACAAGAAGCACTCACAAACATAGAAAGACATGCCCAAGCCAAACATGTCAAAATCAAACTCTCTGCACCAAAAGGCGTCGTAACTCTTTCAATTACAGATGACGGCAATGGCTTTGAAAATAATTACGCAACAACAAAAAGCAATCCTCTAACGGGGATAGGCCTTCGCAACATGCAAGAACGGATAGAGCACCACAATGGTGAATTAAAAATATTATCCTCAAACAGAGGAACAACAATCAGAGCCAAAATGCCGAAAAAACTATTACAAAAAGATTCTGAAACAAGCTTAAGCGCATAATAAAGCGCAGTTGCATTGCGGATGCTTAGTGGGCATCTAAAGCACAGAAAAGTGGAACTGAAGCGCAAACAAAAAGCGCGGTTGCGAGTGGGCAACTGAAGCGCAAACAAATAAGACTTAAACACAAAACAAAGAACGGTCTAATTGGGGAAAAGAATTTAAGATGGAAGATAATTTAAAAATTCGCGTTCTAATTGCAGATGATCACCCTCTTGTGATGGATGGCATCCAATCATGTCTGGATCTATACCCTCACATAGAAGTCGTCGCACAAGCAAAAACCGGCAAAGAAGCTCTAGAAAAAGCTAGAACTCTCTCACCAGATATTGTCCTCATGGACATCAACATGCCAGAGCTTAACGGCTTAGACGCAACCGAAATTTTCCAAGAAAATAACAAAGAGATCAAAGTTCTCATTTTAAGCATGCATGATAACCGCGAATATATCAGTAGCGCGCTTAGAAATGGTGCCAGAGGGTATGTGTTAAAAGATGTCTCCTCTAAAGAAATCGTCACTGCAATTGAAGCTGTCTATCGCGGCGGAACATATTTTAGTTCCGGCATTTCAGAAATTCTAATGGCCCATGAAGATGACTCAACAAGCGGCCCCTTAACAACAAGAGAGCAAACCATTCTCCTCTTGTTGACAGAAGGCAATAGCAACAAACATATCGCTCGCCATCTTGATATAAGCGTACGTACTGTAGAAACCCACCGCAGAAACATAAAACGAAAGCTAAACATCTCATCAACAGCAGGACTCACGAAATACGCAATTGAAAATGGCCTGGTAAAATCAGCAAAACAAATGAAACCATATTAGAGGCTGAGTTTTTTCTGTTCCCTCATAAATTCCATAAATGCCAAAATTCGCGCTGATCGAATAAGATCAGGATGGGTTAAAATCCATATGGAATTTGAGTGAACAGAAAAAGGTATTTCACCAACCACTTGGAGCTCTGGTGCTTTATCGCCGACATAAAACGGAAGAGCAGCAACACCTAAGCCTTCAAGACAAAGATGGTAAAGCCCACTAAAGCTGCTTGCCGTTGCAACAACAGACCTAGCGTCCATACGGCTCAAAATATATTGATTCATGGGGAGTTGGGACAAGTTCTCATTTAAAAGAATAAAATCAAAATTCTTAAAACTCTCATCCGATTTGATCTTTTTTTCCTCTTTATCAGACAAATAAGAGCGATGCGCATAGAGCCGAATATGTATGGGAGCTAGCTCACGGCCAACCATATAATCAGGTTGTCGGTTCATCGAAGGAAGTACAATATCAGCCTCTCGTTTCGATAAATTTCGATGCCGATTATCAACCTCAACATTCAAAATAATGTCAGGATAGAGCTTTTTAAACTTTTTTATAAAGGGAGGAAGCCAGAAAAACCCAATCGTATCAGTCGTTGAAATTTTTATTTCACCACTCAAACGAACATCTTGGCCCACAACTTGGCGCTCGACCAAGTCTATCTCATCTTTGAGGTGCAGCACTGAGTTCAAAATTTTCTCACCGCTTGCTGTTAAAACATAACCTGTTTTATGACGCTCAAACAAACGAACTTCCAATCGCTCCTCCAGAGCATTTAAACGCCGGAGCACAGTCGTATGAGAAACTTGCAATTCCTGTCCTGCCTTCAACAAAGAGCCAGCTTCAGCCAAAGCTAAAAACACACGATAATCATCCCAGTTCATTCCAAAACCTCTAGAAATAACGGCAAACAAGCATGTGCAATTATGCACACAAAAACTGCAAAATAACAAATTTACACTGCAAATTAATTCATAAACAATAAAGGCAATAATCAATCATTTCAAAAAAGGACGCTAAAAGTGAAACAATTTCTAAGTCTCATAACAGCGATAATAATCGTAGGCGCTACAACAAACCTCGCACAAGCAGCAGATAAATATAAGTTAGACCCAAGACACACCAACATCATTTGGAAAGCGGGCCATTTTGGTTTCTCATTTCCTTCAGGAAAATTCACAAACACAGAAGGGATACTAATCCTCGATGAAAAAGATCTCTCCAAATCTAAAATTGAAGTCACCATTAATCTAGCAACGATTAATACAGGTGATAATAAATTTGATGGCCACCTCTCCAGCCCAGATTTCTTCAATGTAAAAAAATACAAAATCGCAAAATTTAAATCGACAAAAATAGTCATGAAGTCAGTCGATCAAGCAAACATACACGGCGCCTTAACCCTGAACGGTATAACCAAAGCAGTCATCCTAGATGCCAAATTAAATAAAATTGGACCAAGCCCGGCCACGAAACAAAAAACTGCAGGCTTCTCTGCAACCACAACAATCAAACGCTCAGAATTTGGCATCAAATTTGGGCTCCCGGCTATCGAAGATAACGTAAAAATTGATATCGAAACAGAAGCTATTTTAGCAAATTAAGTATCATAGAAAGGCAACGAAAAATGTTAGTTGATGGCAAATGGACCAAAGAATTTCACCCTGTTCAGGGAGTGGATAAAAAAGGAGGGTTCGTTAGAAAACCCTCTTCCTTTAGAGAAACAATTGGGTCTCCAAAATTCAAAACCGAAAAAAACCGCTATCATTTATTCGTTGCCTATATCTGCCCCTGGGCCTGCAGAGCCCTCGCACTACGGTCCTTAAAAGGATTAGAAGACATAATTTCGATAAGTGTCGTAGAACCTCAACTAACAACTGAGGGCTGGAAATTTGGGACTTATCCAGGAGCCTCCGGTTCAAATCAAATTTTAAACGCCACCTACATGCATGAGATCTATTCAAAAGCAGACCCTCAATATACCGGAAGAGCAACCGTCCCTGTCCTTTGGGACAAGCAGAGCCAAACCATCGTCAATAATGAATCATCAGAAATCATTAAAAGTCTCAACAGTGGGTTCAATCAATTACTTGAAGAAGAAAACAATGAGAAAGCCAAAATCAATTTATACCCAGACCACCTCAAAGAAGAGATTGATGAATTAAATGAATGGCTCTATCCCCGCATCAATAACGGTGTCTATAAAACAGGGTTTGCAACAACTCAAATCGCTTACGAAGAAGCTTGTGAGACTTTATTTCAATCACTAGAAAAACTAGAAGCCCGCCTAGATACCAAGTCACCTTATCTCTTCGGCAATAAACTCACTCTAAGCGACATCCACCTTTTCATGACACTCATCCGTTTTGATTTGGCTTACTATGGTTTATTCAAAGCAAACCTAAAGCACATTTGGGATTTCCCAAATCTATTAGCTTACACAAAACGATTATATGATATTCCAGCCATCAAAAACACAGTGAACATTGATCACATCAAACAAGGTTATTATTCAATCAAAGCATTAAACCCAACAGGTATCGTCCCCAAAGGCCCTCAAAACCTTTTTAATTAATACCCTGGAAAAAAAACTAACAGACAAAAGGCCCCTTCACCTTTGAGGGGGCCATTCCATAAATTTGCATAAATGCACGACAAAACGCATCAGCAGACCGATAACCAAATTTACGAGCAACAGAATTCACCCGCTCACCCTTCAAAAGAGAATTCCGAGCAAGCACCATGCGCCATTGTTTTAAATAAGCAATTGGTGTTTGCCCAACCACGGTTTGAAACTCAGCAATAAAATGTGAGCGAGACATTCCAGCCAACAAACTAAAATCCTCAACTTGCCATTGCTTCCCCGGGTTATCATGCATCGCAACCAAAACTGGGCTAAGTTTCGGGTGAGCCAATCCAGCAAACAAACCAGCCTCAGCTCCCTCATGCTCAATCGTATAGCGCAGCAAATGCACAACCAGTAATTCACTTAGACGGTCAAGCGCAAACCGGCCACCACATCGCTCACGCCCCATCTCCTGCGCAATTAAGTTCGCAACCCCGTTTATGCTCTGATGCTTTTGTAAATCCACATCTATAAAATCCGGCAAGGCATAAAAAAGGGGGTTCTCATTCCCCCCAATATCCATTCCTCCATGAACTAAAATCCGCGCCTTACTCTCTCCAAGTTCAGAAATATAGGAAACGCCTTTTTCGCTCTTTTTTAAAAACAGAACCAACCTAACGGCCTGATTAGAACTTCCAATATCGTCCAGACCAGCCTCCCCATCAGAAGACACCTCACCAAGTAGAAAGAAGTTACTTTCTTCAAGTGCCACATGCGGACAAGCATGAATATCAAAATGAGAGATCAAACTCGACAAACGATCAAGATGCGCCATAACCAGACTTTCAGTCGGAATTAAAGGAATTAGCATTACATTAATTCTGATAGCAATCATTAGCAACTAATTTATAAAATGAAAAAATCTAATATAAAACAGGAGGCATACATGCTCATTCCAAGAGAGAAAACACCTGAACTGACACTCCCAACCCTAACAGGCGAAACATTTGATCTATCAAAAGAGCAAAGCGAGAGAGGGTTAGTCCTCTGTTTTTATCGTGGTCTTCACTGCCCAATTTGCGCAAACTATCTAAAAGAATTGGATAAAGAAACACCCGCCTTCGCCGAACGCGGCGTCACCACGATCGCAGTCAGCTCTGATGGCAAAGAGCGAGCAGAAGCCATGTCAGAAAAAATTGGCAACCAAAACCTTCGCTTCGGTTACGACCTTGAATTACAAAAAGCACGCGATTGGGGATTGTATATTTCCCGCTCAAGAGGAAAAACTTCCATCGGCATTGAAGAGCCAAATCTCTTTTCAGAACCAGGGCTTTTCATCATCAATCCAGATCAAACACTGTATTATAGCGCGGTACAAACCATGCCATTTTCGCGGCCGCATTTCTCAGAATTAATCGGCGCAATAGATTTTGCCGTTAAAAACAATTACCCAGCGCGAGGAGAATATACCGACGCACTGTAAATAATAAAGCGTGGAAAGAGGAAATGATTTTAAGAGAGACAAATCATCAATCAACTTTCCACGCTCCCCCATCAACCAAACAAAGTCAGCCTGAAATAGAAACATCTAAATAAAGGAAAAAGAATATTTCTCTCGCACGCCATCAACAAGTTTCGTAAAAAACTTCCGTGCTGGTTTTTCTAAAAACAAATGCAACAAACCACAAAACAGAACCACCAATGTCAAAATAATAACAACTGATAAGAACACATGATCAGCCACGACAAAGTTTCTCATCAAGGCATAGCCAACTTCCTGGTGAAACAAATAAAGTGGATACGAAATTCCACCAAGCAAAAGAGCAACTCCACTAAAACGTTTAATTTGTGGAGCAAGCAATGCCAAATATACCACCCCAATGGTAAAGACCGCATAACCCAAAGCAGGCAAATATCCCATCGTTCCCTGAAAGTTCGGTAGGAAATCCTGTGTATCTAATTTTTGCACGCCAAGAGCTAACGAAAACGCACTCGCAAGCAACAAAGCAATATGATAAAACGCCCAGCCCTTTTTCCATCCATGCCAAAGCACCATCCCACCAACGAAGGCTCCAGCAAAATAAGAGATAAACACACGCTCAAAAATCACATGCTCAATGAATAAATTATTGGCAAAACTAATCCCTAACCAAATGGCACAAATCAACAACATCCGTTTGTGAAAAACCCCAAGGGCAATCAAAACTGTAGCAAAGCCATAAAAGATAAATTCATAAAACAAAGTCCAGTAAACCCCATCCACAAATTCAAAACCAAACACCTGCGGCGCAAGCGTAAAATTCGCAATAAATTGCTGAACAGAAAGCGGATCAGGCGTTCCTAAAAAAGTAAGGAGAATAAAGCTAAGACTTAGACAAATCCAAAATCCAGGCATTAAGCGCAAAACCCGGTTTAAAGCAAACTTGAAGAAATGAATGTTAGAGCTTACATGCGCAATCACAAAACCAGAGAGAACAAAAAAGATCGGCACGCCCAAATAGCCCATCTTTAAAAAGAGAGCAAAAATCCCCTCAGGTGGCTGATACCCCGTCTTCCCCCAAGAAGGCCCAATAAAGCCATAATGCGTCATAACAACCCAAAGAGAAGCCAAAAAACGCACAATATCCAAATTAGCAACATATTCACGTGGTGCATCAGAGGCAGTTGGGGTAAATAAATGAGCCATAATCTCTCCCTATAGACTGCCCTCAGCTACCATAAAAAGGAAAAGAAAAGCAATCATTTACCAAAAGAAGAGTTAACTCTAATGCATTCAGTTCAATAAATTAATTTAGCAATAGTGATCCATCTCCACCCGAGCTGCGTTTACCTAAGTGTTAATCAGGCGATAAACGGCCACCAGTTACTAAGCTTAAGTTACCAAGTTACAAGGGAGATAGAGAAATGAAGAAAATGATCATAGCCATGGCATTCGCAACAAGCCTTGGGTTTACCACAACAGCTAACGCAGCAAACATTGTCGAAACAGCGCAAAAAGCTGGAACTTTCAACACACTATTAACAGCAGCAAAAGCCGCTGGCCTGGCTGGTGCATTGTCAGACGGTCAGAACCTCACAGTCTTTGCTCCAACAGACGAAGCTTTCGCAGCCCTACCAGATGGCACTGTTGAAAACTTATTAAAACCAGAGAACAAAGCCCAACTCCTCGCGGTACTAAAATATCATGTACTCCCGCGCAAACTAATGTCTAACCAACTGCCAGGTCGCACCATCCATGTCAAAACCATCAAGGCAGGCGGTGATAAAATGTTATCAGTTAAGAAATCATCAGCCGGTGTAACGATCGATAAAGCCAATGTCGTGTCGGCAGATATTTCAGCTAGTAACGGTGTCATCCATGTTATCGATAAGGTATTATTACCCTCCAGTTAATCCTTCGATACGTTGATACCTGAAGAAAGTTGGCAGCCCTCTTATCCCAAACATCTCTGCCAACTTTCTGACACTAAAAAGCTAAATGGCAAAATACCAGATCCGGATTGCTATTTAAAACCATTCAGCTAAAATTTATCTTGAGAGCATCGTGCAATGTACGTCCAATACAAATCTGTTCCGACAAGAAGAGTTGATGTGACGAAAAACGAAACAACTGATCATCATAAACTTTTAGAACTCATTGCGTTAAACCGCGATAAGAAAGCTTTTGAGCAGTTGTTTATCTACTTCGCACCTAGAGTGAAAGCCGTTTTGATGAAACAATCATCAGACGCAAACACTGCCGAAGACCTGATGCAAGAAACCATGCTCACAGTCTGGAACAAAGCAGACAAGTTTTCAAAATACCGTGGCAGCGTCAGCGCCTGGATTTTCACCATCGCAAGAAACAAAAGAATAGACGGCTACCGCAAACAGGGAACAAAACATTACCTCGATATAGAGGACATAGAACTAACAGATGACGCAATGGGATCCGAAGAGATCCTGATTTCAAATGAACGAGATAAAATGGTAACAGACATTTCAAATACCTTACCGATCGAGCAAAAAGAAATAATCGAGATGTCTTTTGTCAAAGAGTTATCACAAACCGAAATTTCAAAAAAACTTGGTATCCCTTTGGGTACAGTCAAATCAAGAATGCGATTGGCCTATGAAAAAATTAGAAAATCTGTAGAGGAAGCACTGTGAACATCAATCACCATCCAGATGAAACAACGATACTATCATACGCAGCCGGCACGCTTGACGAAGCCTTTGCAGTGATTATCTCTTGCCATCTACAAATTTGTTCAACATGTAGAGAAGCTGTCAAAACAGCTGAACTCATCGGCGGAAGCCATCTCGAACAATCTGAAGAAGCCCCCCTTTCACAAGGCTCCTTTGGAAGATTGTTAGAAAAAATTTCAGTAGAGCCACAAGCTGAAAACACACATGCACAGAGCTCAGCTTCACAATCGAACGAAACAAACCAAGCCGCATTAAACCCGGAATGGTCAGAGTTACCCCTAGCTCTTCAAAGTTATCTCACAACCAACATTGATGAGATAAAATGGAAACGATTAGCGCCTGGCGTCTCACATCATCCAATAAAACTTTCAGAAAATGCAAATTCGTCTCTCAGATTACTGCGCATTGCTAAAGGCAAACAAATGCCCGAACATGGTCACAATGGCCACGAGCTAACCCTCATCTTACAAGGCGCATATAAAGACAAATTCGGCACCTTCGCCAAAGGTGACATTGCTGACCTGGATGATGATGTCGAACATCAACCAAAAGTCATCTCAGACGAAGATTGCATCTGCCTCGCCGCAACAGAAGCACCAACAAAATTCAAAAGCCTCCTGGGAAGAATCCTCCAACCCATTGTTGGTATTTAGCATGTCGCATAAAAGTGTGCTTCGGTTTGATAAATTTGCGAAAAAAGTGAGAGTATCTAAAAAAAGCATCCCCCAAAAAAAGGGAACATATCTTTGAATTCAAACACAGAGTAACCTCATCGAGTGATGAAAATTTATTTCAGACAAACCAATTCAACATTCAACTCAAGCCCACCGGCCCCAGCTTGTAATGACCAATCATGAAAATTGCGCATCTCACCCTTATCTCGCAATTCTCTCAAAGCCATTAAATCAATTGAACCGTTCACCCATCCAACTTCATTAACAACCCCTTGAGCAAGCACACCATCATCGCTGACGCCAATCTCAGGCGGCACATATATCCCAGCAGCCCCATAGTTATAATCAATAGATGGTGACCAAAGCGCCTCGCCCACAGTCGCACTTTGCACAACAACAATACCGCTCTCAAGCGCCCGTGCCTGCACACCAATACGCACACGATTAAAACCAGAAACCCGCTCTGTACAACTCGGCACAAGCAATATTTCAGCTCCTGCCTCCGCAATCGCTCGAGCAAGCAGCGGAAATTCACAATCATAACAAATCAGAACGCCAATCCTGCCAATCCCTGTATCAAACACCTTGAGCTGCAAACCAGCCTGCACACCCCATTCTTTTTCAAATGGCGTCATGATATTTTTTTCTTGGCAACCAACCAAACCATTAGGCGCAACCAAATAAGCCGCATTCACAAAGCGCCCCTTTGAGCTTTTCATTGGCCCAGATCCAGCCAAAATATGCACATCATGTTCCGCTGCTAAACTCGCATAGAACTGAACCCGGCGCTCAGTTAAGCCCGCCACACACTCAAGCGTTTTTTGCAAATCGCCATAAATCTCAGGCCCAAAACACCCCGCCATCTCAATCGCAGCATATTCAGGAAACACCAAAAGCTCAGCCCCGGTTTCAACCCCGCTCTGAACCAAGCGCCTAATCTTATCTTCCCATTCGTCTAAACTATCCATCCTATCAAAAGCATATTGAGCGGAAGCAATTTTTATAGAAGAAGAATGTTTCATGAAATGTCTTTCATCCAGAATTGCAACTGATGCTTTGTTTCTTCAGGCTGGTTAAGTTCACGCCACTCATAATGAGCCACCAATCCAGTCACTGGTTTATAGCCACGTTTTTCCCAAAAACCATCAAGCTCAAAATAATTTTCCGGTTTCAAAGGATGGCTCTCTGGCCGAAGGACCCGGCAAAATGTTGAGTGAGTAAAACCACCTAGGATTTTAGCTTGCGCTTCGCGAAGATCAAAAAACTCATGACCAATCCCCTGCCCGCGATACTCTTGAAGCAAAACACTCTCCCCACAATAAAAAATCTGAGAAACATCATATCCAGCTTTGATAAACGGAGAAATAAATTCGTCATGTTCCTCGCCCAACGGCAACCCTGTTGAAGCCCCAATAACTCTGTCACCATCGAATGCAACAACACAAACCGCACCAGCAGCTTCAGAAAATTTGCTCAAATAGTTTTGCTCATAATCAAGAGACCCATCATACAAATAAGGCCACTCCCGAAAAACCTCCATCCGCAACTGCGCAAGATCATCAAGCACGAAACAAATATCATCTCCAGTCAAAGACTGAACAGAAACAACCATGCACCTCTCCTAATACAATCAGTATTAAAAGCAGATTATTTTATCTTTTAAATGAAACAAGACGTTTTAGAAAAACTATATATAGGAAAAACAAAGGGAATATCAGAAAAACACCCTACAAAACCACACGAGTGTGGTGGTAGCGGGAGAGGGACTTGAACCCCCGACACGCGGATTATGATTCCGCTGCTCTAACCAGCTGAGCTACCCCGCCACAATGGTATGAATTTTAAATGCTGGAACAAAAGCTTGTAGAAACTAATCCAAGCTTCGTCAAG
>BQJJ01000002.1 GCA_021604645.1 Methyloligella sp. | reverse complement strand
AGCGTTTGCTGGTGACAACTCTACATTTGGTATTCCTGTGACTGGAGAGACTGAAAATACTTTTGGCATTCAGTACCCTGAAACTTTTGATAATGCTCATGGCATTACTTACCCTGAGCTTCCGTAAGCACAGAGTTTTTTGGAGAGCAGACAGGTTTTTCTTAATCCCCCCTAAAGTCCCTCGTCTTAAGCTTTGACTGCTCTCCGATCGAAAACGTCAGACCTAGTAGGATTGATTTCCAGGCCAGGTTTGGCGTTTTTGTTTGTCATTTTTTAGGTTACAAAAAAGTTACCTCGCCGCAAATTTGAATCAAACAAAAATGGCAAATAATAAAGCTATTCTTTTGTTATGAAACGGAGTTCACTTGATGAAAAAGATAATCGTCCCCTCCTTTATCATTTTCGAGCTTGATGGTGATCTGGTTGATGTTTTAGACGACGGTCACAGTGCTGAGTATTCATCAAATTCGTAACTGAAGGACTACTACCCGAAGAGTTGTCTGGTTGCCCCAACCTCACTTCCTAAATGTAGCCAGACATCTGAATTACGCCAAACGTCAAATCTTGTGAGATTAATTTCGAAACAGGGTTTGGCGTTTTTGTGTGTTGGGGAGAATTTTCTTGGAATTTATGAAAAAATTGGAGGCCACATCCGGAATCGAACCGGAGTACACGGATTTGCAATCCGCTGCGTCACCACTCCGCCATGTGGCCTCATTTTTAGTGCGCTTCAGATGCCCACTATGCATCCGCACTGTCTTAGTGTGCTTCAGATGCCTATTATGCAACCGCGCAATCCTTACTGCTCCTTCAGTTGCCTACTAGGCAACCGTCGTGTGCAGAAAGGGAAATTAGTGTAGTTTTCAATATTGAAAAACTGCACTTAATTGACATGATAGGCCTTTGATAGCCAGTTCATATCTTTATCCGGTAAATAACTGAATAAATCGACTTTATTATGGTGTGGTGGTTACCAATTGAATTGATGGTCACCTAAAGTCAAGAGCTCACATAATCCTTTTGAGGGGGGATTTGTCAATAGGGTTTACGCGCTTTTTTGCAAGAATTTCAGAAAATAATTTTTTACGCGGTTAAATGACACCTTCATTTGCAACCTGATATGATTTAATTTAAGGGATAGCTACTGATTCTAAAATCCGGTTCATACTTGAAGTGAGGACAAAATGACAAATTTTTCTGATTTAAGACGTAATATGGTTGATTGTCAGCTACGTCCCAATGACATTACAAGTTTGCGGATTTTGGAAGCGATGGACCAGGTACCACGTGAGCTATTTGTTCCGGACGTCCAGCAGAGCACATCTTATGCCGATCGTGAGATCCAGTTGGTTAGCAGAGATGAGAGCCGGGGCCCACGCTCTATGTTGACGCCGATGGCTTTAGGTTCGCTCTTAGAAGTCGCTGATATTGAGCCAACGGATTATATTTTGGATGTTGGTTGTCTCACTGGTTATTCATCTGCAGTGCTCGCGCATTTAGCTGAATCTGTTGTGGCTGTTGAAGCGGTGCCTGAAATGGTGAAAAAAGCAACAGATATTCTTAGTGACCTTGAAATTGTGAATGTTGCTGTTGTTGAGGGTGGTTTAGCTCAAGGGCAAGCAAACCAAGGGCCATATGATGTAATTTTAGTCAATGGAGCTGTTGAGCAAGTGCCAACCGCTTTGACAGACCAATTAAAAGATGGTGGGCGCTTAGTGACTGTTGTTATTGAGAATGGATATGGGCGGGCTGAGCGCTTTGTTCGCACGGGCGGCGTAGTTTCTTCAGTTAGTCTTAGAGATCTATCGGCGCCTGTTCTTTCTGATTTTTCATTGGTTCCAGAGTTTTCGCTGTAATACTAAGAAAGCTCCATTAAATACCGATTTTCGGGTGTTAAATATCCTTTGTGTGGCATTTAGATGCCTGCGAGATTTGTGTGAATTTCCTGTTGAAAATGGACTTTAAGGCTCTCTTTTGGGGGCCTTTTGTTTTGAGCAACGTTCATTAAATGTCTGAAACGTAATGCTTTGTTAGGGAAGTGATTCGTTTGTTGTAAAATAGATACTGTTTGGTTTTGATTTGAAAAAATGGTGATTGGATTAGTGATCTTTTGGCGTAAATATAGTTAATATCGAAAGTGATTCGTTTGCGTTTGTTGTCTGTAAGGCAAATCTAAATTTTCGTTGTGCACAATATTTTAAGTTTCAAAAATTTTTGAGCTTCGTCAATTGTGCTTTGAGCGGTTTTTGATTGGTTTTCTTTGATTTCTTTACAGAGGGGAAATAATGAGCAAAGGCGGGTTTGTTGTTTCTTTTAAAGAAATGAATTAGGTGGGGTTTTCTTGCTGAGCCTCACGCTTTTGATGTGAAAGCTATTTTTTCGATGATTGTTTTTTTGCATAAACCTTTCAATAGGCTGATTTCTTCGGCCTTTGTGCTGGGGCCTTTGAAGCAGGTTTCTTTTGTTATGACTGGGGTGCTGGCTGTTTCTCTTTTGGCGCTGGGTCCTTCGGGGGTGTTGAAAGCTGAAACGCTGAATAAAGCGCTTGGTTCAGCTTATGAATATAATCCGACATTGAGGGCTGAACGTGCGCGTCTTCGGGCAACCGACGAGGGGGTTGCGCAAGCAAGAGCTGGCTACCGTCCAAATGTGTTTGTTGATGGGCAAGTTGGAACTCAAGATACGACAACTCGGCCTCGTTCTCTTACGGATGGCCGTGTCTCTCCTTATGGATATTCTGTGACTTTGTCTCAACCTCTTTTTAGAGGCGGGCGTACGGTGAATGGTATCCGTCAGGCGAAATCTAACGTTTTGGCGGGACGAGCGAATTTAAGAAATGTTGAGCAAACAGTGCTTCTTGATGCGGTCGCCAGTTTTATGAACGTGGTTCGCGAAGTTGCGGTTTTGCGTCTTCGTCAAAACAACCTTTCCGTATTAACGCGCCAATTGAAGGCGACACAGGATCGTTTCTCTGTGGGGGAAGTGACGACAACTGACGTCGCGCAAGCAAGAGCACGGCGTAGCGCAGCTGTTTCGGCTGTTAATTTAGCGCGTGCGAATTTAAAGACGGCCCGTGCAGAATATCAGCGGATTGTTGGTCATAGACCTGGGCGTTTGGGGCGACCTGGTACAATTCGTAAATATTTACCGCGTTCTCAATCTGAAGCGATTGATTGGGGCCTGGCAGAGAACCCTTTGATTGAGTCTGCTGTGTTTTTAGAAAAAGCTGCTCTGCAAAATGTTCGAGTGATTGAAGGCGAGCGGTTGCCTGAGGTTACCCTTGAAGCGCAATATTCTCAGAATTTTGACAGTTCTCCGTTTACGGATGAGCGCAATGTAGGGTCGATTACAGCAAGAGCACGAGTGCCGCTTTATCAAGGTGGTGCTGTTTATTCGCGCATTCGGCAAGCGAAGCAAGTTGTATTGCAGCGCCGTGCTGAGTTAACTCAGGCACGGGTTCAGGTTCGTTCATCTGTGATTTCAGCGTACGGTCAGCTTGAAGCCGCAAGAGCGCAAATTGAAGCCAATCAAGTGGCTGTTCGCGCAAACAGAACGGCTCTTTCCGGGGTGAGAGAAGAGGAAAAAGTTGGTCAGCGGACTGTTCTTGACGTTTTGGATGCTGAGCAGGATTTTCTGGATAGCCAAGTGAATTTAGTGACATCTCAACGTGATGTTGTAGTCGCTGAATATAATTTACTGGTGGCAATGGGGCGGCTTTCAGTTGCGACGTTGCCTGTATCAACAGTTATTTACGATCCTGTGGAGAACTTCTCTCGTGTTGATAGGAAGTGGCGCGGAGGGGATATAAACGATCCTGAACTGGATAGACGCGGTATCTTTTTAACTGAAGGTGTGTTTGACCGTCGTTCTTCTTTAAAATAACAGTTTCATGAATTGATATCAGGTTATATATATAACCAGTTATATGTAGATGTAATGAATTGTGTGTAATTGAATCAATTTGTTCGATTTGCTTGAGGGCTTGTGTCATATAGTTAAAGAACTATGTGTTCACGATTAGCATGTCTGAACAAGAAAGATTTTTTGAGGTAACATAGGATGAGCAGTAGCGGCCAAGCTCCCAATGTATCAATGGATGACCTTTTGGCGTCCATTAAGAGTATGATTGAGGGGGAGAGCAGTGGTGAGGCCAACTCTCAAGTGGGTTCTAACTTGGACTCTGCGCCAGGCATGACGCCACAAGGTGTGGGAGTGGGTGCTGATGCACCAGCTGCTCCGAATAATGCCCTTGATGATGGCATTATGGATCTCACACAAGTTGTTTCTGCTCCACAGCCACAAGCTGGCTTAGAACAGGCTGGTTTAGATCCAGCTAATGTTGGGCAAACACCGGACCCGACTCCAGCTCAAAATCCTATTGCAGATCCAAATCAAGGGGCAATCAACCCTTTATTGCAAGGACAAGAGCCGCCTGCTCAAAATTCAGTTCCTTCTCAAGAGCCAGTTTCTTTTCAAGAGCCAATGTCTCCTCAGGGGCAAGTTGGTGGACAATCAGCGCAAGATGCGGCTTCTAAGCTTGATGATATCTTTAGCGGTATGGACGGTGGTGCCGGCTTAGCTAATATGAGCGGTGATATTGGTCTTCCTGCGTCTCAAGTTCCAGACAGTTTGGCGCCTGATGCTTCGGCTGATCAGATGAGCCGTGGCTTAGGTGATGCTGGATTAAATGATCTGGGCTCTACTGAAGTCGGAATGGATCAAGCACCTGCTCAAGCTCAAATGCAGAATGAACTGCAAGGTCAACCGCCTTTGGGCGATCCAAGTTTAGGGGACCCTGCTGGTGGAATGCCTGAGGGTATGGATGGTGCTGCAGCTGCTGAACAGCCTGTTGTGCCGCTTGATCAAGGAGAGCCGCAATTTAATGGTGGTCTTGAAGGTAAGTCTCCACCTCAATCTGGTGTGCCGCACCCTGGATTTCCTGCTGATGCTGAGGCGCCTGGTTTAAACCCAGCGATGAATGCGGGTATTGGCCAACAAAGCGAACAACAGGGACAACAACCGCAAATGGGTGGTGAGCCCCCTCGCACTGAATTGATGGGTGGTCATGACCCTCGTTTAGAGAATGACATTGCCATGGGGCAAGCGCTGAGCCAAGCGGACGCCAGTTTAAACCTCTCAACACAGCAGCTTTCTGCCCAGAACTCTTCTGAAGGACAAGCCGGACAACAGCAGATGCAGCAACAAATGCAACAGCAAGCGCAAATGCGCGGTGTTCAACCGGGGCAAATGCCGGCTCAAGTTACTGGTGGTCTGCAAGGACAAGTGCCGCATCCTGGTCAAGCTCCTATGGGGCAAATGGGACAAGTTCCTATGGGACAAGCACACAAGGGACAGGCTCCAATGGGGCAAATGGGACAATCTCCTGTGCCCCATCCTATGCAGCAGGGCCAAATGGTTGCTCAAGGTCAGATGGTACCTCAAGCTCAAATGGGCCAAGTTCAAATGGACCAAACTCAGGGGCAGATGGCACAGCAAGGTCATATGGGCATGCCGCAAATGGGTGGGCTGCAAGGTGGGAGTGATATGCTTCCTGTCCCGTCTGGTTTTAGACCAGTGCTTCCAGCCGTACATGGGCAAGGTGATGCGCCACTACCTGGTGCTATGGGTGATCAGTTGCCAGTTGAAATGAAGAACAATCTGGAAGAGATTGTGAAACAACTCCTGAAACCATTGCTTCGTGATTGGCTTGAGCGCAACTTGCCAGAGCTTTTAAAAGGCGTGGTTGACGAAGAAACCGGCAAGATTGACCCGAATAAGTGGTAAGTCTTTGAGGCTGGCTTTAGGGCCGTGATAATAAGATTACGATATTTAATGAGGCTGCTTTTTTAAGCGGCCTTTTTTGTTGCTTTCTGCGCACTATATTAATTCAGTGTTTCATATTACTTGGATGCTGATTATGAAGATTTTCAAATATTTGGGATGTTTTTTGTTCTCGCTTGTATTAGCGGGGTGCTTCGCGGTTTTTTTTGTGCCAAACCCGCTTCGGATGATGCAACCTTCTTATTTTGGGTTTGAGGAAATCGCGCCTCAGATTTTTGCGCCGCCTACTTCATCCCCGAAACTGCGTGAAAATGCGCTTAAAGAGATTAAAGCGGCAGAGCAGATTGTTATTGAGTTTTATGGCTCTTTGGCGCCGCGACCAAAGATTGTTCTTTGTCCCTTTGAGACTTGTGATGATGTGTTTGGCAAAAGAGGGTCTCGCGGTGTTGCATATGGCAAACGGGTGATACGAGTTAATGAAAAGGGAATTAATTCTGTCATTTTGAGCCATGAGCTGATGCACACCAATTTAAAGGCGCGTGTTGGGGAGTGGAGAACATATTTTGGTAGTGTTCCTGCTTGGTTTGATGAGGGGCTGGCCGTACTGATTTCGATAGATCAACGGTATGAGGCTTTTTATCCAGATAAAGTGCTTGCTGACCTTAAAAGTAACCCTGGCTGGTGGCAGTGGGGTGATATAATGAAGCGACATGGTTGGCGGGCGACTTATGGTGGCTCTCAACAATTAGTGAAGGAGCTTTCTGATAAAGTTGGCAAGGTGGGGATTTTGCGTTTAATCAAGCGACTAGAGGATGGAATGAGCTTTGATGAGGCGTTGAAGACCGTGAGAGGTTGACATCAGGGCATGTCCGGCGTACCACCGATAAATTATATCATTTCATAATCGTATTTATGGGCTCTAGAGCCTAAAAACGGGATTTCAGTTAGACAAATGCTTGAAAAAAAATATCAACCGCAAGACATTGAAGAGCGGATTTATTCATCTTGGGAAGACAGCGGTGCGTTTGCCGCTGGTGCTGATGAGAACAAGACGGACGCAGAAGACAATTTTTGTATTGTCATTCCGCCGCCCAATGTCACGGGCTCTTTGCATATGGGCCATGCGCTGAATAATTCTTTGCAAGATGTTCTTATTCGCTTTGAGCGGATGCGGGGTAAGAATGTTTTATGGCAAGCGGGCACGGACCACGCGGGCATCGCCACGCAGATGGTCGTAGAGCGCCAATTAGCTGAAAAAGGTTTGCCTGGTCGCCGTGATTTGGGGCGTGAGAAATTTCTCGAGAAAGTGTGGGAATGGAAAGAAGAATCTGGTGGCACGATTGTTAATCAGCTCCGCCGGCTTGGTTCCTCTTGTGATTGGTCTCGTGAGCGTTTCACCATGGATGAAGGCTTGTCGAAAGCCGTTCTAAAAGTGTTTGTGGACCTGTATAACCAGGGGCTGATTTATAAAGACAAGCGCCTGGTGAACTGGGACCCGAAATTGCTCACCGCGATTTCTGATCTTGAAGTTGAGGCGCGCGAAACTAATGGCCATATGTGGCACTTTAAATATCCGATTGAAGGGACTGATCAGTTTATCGTGGTGGCGACAACGCGGCCAGAGACGATGCTTGGTGATACAGGCGTTGCTGTTCACCCTGATGATGAGCGCTATAAAGATTTAGTTGGCAAGCAAGTTCGTTTACCAATTGCTGACCGGCTTATTCCGATTGTGGCGGATGAATATCCTGATCCTGAGCAAGGTTCTGGTGCAGTGAAGATGACGCCGGCGCATGATTTTAATGACTTTGAAGTTGGTCGCCGTCAGAACCTTGAGATGATCAACATTTTTGATCAGACAGCGCATCTCAATGAGAACGTGCCGGAAGAGTATCAGGGCATGGAGCGGTTTGCGGCGCGTAAAAAAGTTGTCGCAGAGATGGAAGCGCTCGGCCTTTTGGAAAAGATTGATGATCATGAACTGACTGTGCCGTATGGTGACCGGTCTGAGGTTGTGATTGAGCCTTGGCTGACTGACCAGTGGTATGTGAATGCTGAAGTTTTGGCGAAGCCTGCTATTGAGGCCGTTAAGTCTGGCAAGACGAAATTTGTGCCGGCAAATTGGGACAAGACTTACTATGAGTGGATGAATAATATTCAGCCATGGTGTATTTCTCGCCAATTATGGTGGGGGCATCAGATTCCAGCGTGGTATGGCCCTGATGGGGAAGTGTTTGTTGCGCAATCTGAAGCAGAAGCGCAAGCATTGGCTGATAAGCACTATGGTGAAGTTAAAGAATTGACCCGTGATGAAGATGTGCTCGATACATGGTTTTCATCTGCGCTATGGCCGTTCTCTACATTAGGTTGGCCGGAGAAAACACCTGAGCTTGCGCGTTATTATCCAACAGCGACGTTGTCAACTGCGTTTGACATCATCTTCTTCTGGGTGGCGCGGATGATGATGATGGGCATTCATTTTATGGATGAAGTTCCGTTTGACACGGTTTATATTCACGCTCTTGTTCGCGATGAGAAGGGCAAGAAGATGTCCAAGTCGAAGGGAAATGTTGTGGACCCGCTTGGCTTGATTGATGAGTATGGTGCTGATGCGTTGCGCTTTACTATGGCAGCAATGGCGGCGCCGGGCCGTGATGTGGCGATGTCTATTCCGCGCGTTGAGGGGTATCGAAATTTTGCAACCAAGCTTTGGAATGCGGCGCGTTTTGCTGAGATGAATGAGTGTGTTGGTGAACGCCCTGTTGATGTGAAGTCTCTTGATTTGACCATTAATCGCTGGATTGTTGGTGAGGTTGAATTGGCGTCTAAAGAAATTACGACAGCAATTGAGAATTATCGTTTTAATGACGCGGCTTCGAGTATTTATCAATTTATCTGGAACACTTATTGTGATTGGTATGTTGAGCTCTCTAAGCCGATTTTCTCCTCAGGTACTGAAGCTGAGATTGAGGAAACACGGGCAGTAACCGCTTGGGTTATGGATGAGATGATGAAACTGTTGCACCCTTTCATGCCATTTATGACGGAAGAGCTTTGGCAGCGCCTTGGTGAACATGGCCGTTCGCGTGATACGATGCTTATTAATGCGGAGTGGCCGACTTATGATGGTTTGGTTGATGAGGCCGCTAGTCAGGAAATAAGCTGGTTGATTAAGCTCATTTCTGATATTCGCTCAGCTCGTTCTGAAATGAATGTGCCGGCTGGTGCGAAGATGCCGCTTGTTATGGTTTCTGCTAATGATCAAACCGCTGAGTGGACAAACAGACATGAAAACACCATTAAACATATGGCGCGGCTTGAGGATATTAGCTTTGGTGCTGAAGTTCCTGAAGGGTCTGTTCAGGTGGTGATGGGGGAGGCAATTGCGGCTCTATCTTTGAAAGGTGTGATTGATGTGGAGGCTGAGGTTGCCCGCTTGAACAAAGAGCTTGGAAAAGTGAGCGGTGAGATTAAGAAGCTCTCTGGCAAGCTTTCAAATGAGCAGTTTCTCTCTAAAGCGCCGGAAAATGTGATTGTCGAGCAAAAGCGACGCTTGGAAGAAGAGACAGAGACGAAGGATCAGTTAGAAGCAGCGCTTGAGCGAATGAAAGAGCTTGGGTGATTTGAAAGACTTTATTTTCAAATTTCATCTCCTATGAGATAGTAAAGGGACGGCCAGAATGGCTGTCCCTTTTTTGTTTTGGGTTGTTTGATAAGGTTCTTTAGGTGGGGGGATATGGTTCAGAATAGTGATGAGAGAAAGTCAGAGCGTAAAGTTTTGGTGCTTGGGGCTTATGGTTTAATTGGTAGTGAAGTTTGCCGTCAACTTATCAAAGGTGGTCACTCTGTTACTGGTTTGGGCCGCGATAGAGCGACAGCGAATTCTGTGTTGCCAGATATTTCTTGGATCATTCGAGATTTTTCTGACCTTTGTGAAGCCCAAGCGTGGCTTGAATTTCTGGATGGGTTTGATGTTGTGGTCAATTGTGCAGGCGCCTTGCAAGAGAGTTACCGAGATGACCTAATGGTTGTTCATTCGCAAGCGATTGGCGCTTTGGTTGGTGCTTGTAAGGTGCTTGATATTCATGTGGTTCAAATTTCTTCAGTAGGTGCTTCTCCAGCTGCTAGCACGCCTTTTTTGCGAACGAAGGCTGAAGGGGATGAAAAGCTTAGAGGTAGTGGTGTTCAGTATTGTATCTTTCGGCCGGGATTAGTGATTGCTCCTTCAGCTTATGGTGGGACGGTCTTGTTACGTATGTTGGCTAGCGTTCCTCTTTTTCAGCCCATTGCCTATGCTGATGGGCAAGTTCAAACTGTATTTGTTGAAGATCTTGCGCTTGTCGTTTTGGCATTCGTCAATGGTGATGTGCCGAGTGGTACGGAGTGTGACTTGGTTGAAGAGCGGGCCCATAGTTTGAAGGAGTTGATATCAGCTCATCGGCAATGGCTTGGGTTTCAGCCTGCTCGCTCATTCATTCATTTTCCAGATTGGTTTGTCGGGATTACGAGTTCAATTGCCAATTTCCTCGGGCGGTTAGGATGGCGGTCTCCTCTTCGTAGTTCGGCGATGCAGGTTATGAGGGATGGTGTTGTCGGTGATGCTCAGCCGTGGAAAGATTTAATGGGAACTCACCTTCGTTCTTTAGATGATACTTTTAAGAGTATGTCAGTTCATGTGGAAGATCGGTTGTTTGCACGGATGGCATTGTTGATGCCTCTTTTGATTGGGGTGCTCTCATTATTTTGGTTTCTTTCTGGGGTGATTGGTTTTTACAGCATTGAAAGTGCAGGACAAGTGCTTGTTGATGTTGGTTGGCCAAGAGAGTTTGCTTTGATGAGTGTTGCGTTTTGGGCTGTGATTGATTTGGTTCTTGCGGGAGCTATTTTGATCCGCAAATATGCGAAACTTGCTTGTTGGGGTATGATTGGGGTGAGTTTGTTTTATCTGCTTGCTTCGAGTTTGATTGTGCCAGCTCTTTGGTTAGACCCGCTTGGACCGATGGTTAAAGTTTTACCAAGCCTTGGTCTTGCTTTGGTTGTTCGAGTGCTTCTTGAGAGCCGCTAAATTCATTCATTATATTTTTTAACCACTACGCGAACATGTTTTTTGTGTAGATATTAAAATAATTGAGAAAACCTGTCACACATGGGCTAGCTGGATTGTCTAACCTTATATAACGAAATGAAGGTGAATGAGGTAATTCATGATGGATGAACTGAAAGATTTGGTAAAAGAGGCTCAAGATGGCAATGAGCTTGCTCTTGAGGATCTGGTGCGAGCAGTGCAAGACCCTGTTCATCACCTGGCGATGCGGATGTTAGTTGACCCTGATGATGCGCTTGAGGCGGCGCAAGAAATTCTCATTCTAGTGGTTACAAAACTTTCTACTTTTAAAGGCGAGAGCAAATTTTTAACTTGGGTTTACCGGGTTGCGACGAACTATTTGCTCAATGCCAAGAAGAGTTTGGCACGGGAAAAAGGGCTTGCATTTGACGTTTTTGGTGCAGATCTTGAAGATGGTCTTTTGGTGGATCAGGCGCCTTTAGCCGATGATGTTGTTTTGCTAAATGAACTTCGCATTTCTTGCACGATGGCAATGTTGCTTTGTCTCGATTTACCTCACCGTGTTGCTTATGTACTTGGTGATGTATTAGAGCTGGATCATTTAGAGGCCAGTGAAATTCTGGAAATTTCTAAAGATAATTTCAGGCAACGTTTGGCGCGTGCTCGAAAACAGGTTCTTTCTTTTTCTAGTGCCTATTGTGGTGTTGTGTCTTCACAAGCAAAATGTAGTTGTTCGCGGCGCTTGCCGAAAGCGGTTGAGCTTGGGCGTGTGAGCAAGCAATCACTTGTTTATTCGATTGAGGGTGCCCCTTCTTATGAGTATGTGCTTTCAGAGGTGAAGACTGTCGAAGGTGATTTGAAAATTTTAAAGTCACAATCGGCGACGGCTTATTATAAATCTCCGGTCGATTTGGCGGCCCGTATTTATGAAATCGTGAGTTGGCCGACTTAGTCTACTTAATAAATAGACCACTTAATAACTTGAATTGATTTATCCGAAATTTCCTAAAATTGGTTTTTCGGAGAGGATTTTGCTTTGTCTTGAGTGAGCTCAAGTGAGGCGAAAGGTGTGCTCGAAGATGAGCAATTTTAAACATGGAATGAAGCCAAATTTTTGGTTTCAATTTAATAGGAGAAAATTGATGAGTGATGCTTCAAGAGATGTCATTGAGACTGTTGAGAAAATGACAATGGCTTTTCATGCCAAGGATATGGCAGGTGTGTTAGCTGCTTATGAGCCTAATGCGACAGTCTTGTTTGAACCTGGTGTCGAGACAAAAGTTAAAAGCGAATTTGAAGAAAAGTTTAATGGGTTTTTCCAGATCTCACCGACTTTTACATATGGCGGGCATCAGGCTGTGGTGCAGGGCGATATAGCTGTGCATTTTGCGCCTTGGACCATGACAGGGACGGCACCAGATGGAACTGAGATCAAGCAAACAGGCCTTTCTGTTGCGGTGCTACGCAAACAAGCTGATGGGAATTGGCTTATGGTAATTGATAATCCGCATGGCCAGCATTTAATGGAAGGGTAAGTGCAAGAATTAATGCACATTGCTAATGTGAAATAGAATAATAAAGCTCCAATTTAACTTTTCCATGTAGCTTTATTATTCTTCTATTTTTTTACCACATTTTATTAATTTTTGTTTTCGTCTAGTTTCTGATCTGCTTTGAGGAAAAATGTTCTCATAAATGAAAAATTGGGAGGCTAGTTTTCAGGTTGTGAGTTGAAAATAAGGGGTTCCGTTTTTTCTTTGATAATTTCAATTAGTTCTGGATCCATATATTGATACTCATCAGGGATGTCTAAAATATGGATTTCTTTATATTGAATCTCATCACGAAAATCTGCTCTCATTCTTGACTTGTGTTTTTCTTCCATTACTAAAATCAAGTCAGCCCATTGGATATCTTTTACTAATAACCGTTTTCTTGCTCTGCGGCTTGTTCCGGCAGAACGAACTGAAATTCCCTCAGTTTTATGCCAGACTTTTTCAGCTGTAGGGCTGCGCCATTGATTTTGGCTGCATATGAAGAGGACATTTAATGGTGTCATTTGATAAGGGCTTTATCTTTCTACTTTTTTTTAGGCTTTTCTTTTTCTGGGCCACAGATTTTTTGAAGGGCTTGCCATTCTGTTTGGTTGAGGATTTCAGGGGTTGTTGAAATTTTAGATTTATTGAAAAATTCTATCCGTTTATTTGTGGCGGGGTGAGAACTGATCCATTCCATGAGAGACCTGCCATCTGCTTTATCAGTAGTGTCGACCTTAGCTGGTTTCGAGTTTTTCTCTTTCTTTTCGGAATTTTTCTTACCTTGTTCAAGTTTTACTTTTCTTTGTTTGATGATCCGTTCAAAAAAGCCAGCTAGGGGACGGGTGTCTATGTTTGATTGACTTAAAACTTGAGCTGCAAACTGGTCTGCCTCGGTTTCTGCCTGGCGGCTATAGCCAGATTGTACGAGGAAAAAGGCCAGTTCTCCGAAGGCGCCAGATTCGCCGGCTGTGAACAGTTGGAGTGCAGCCATGATACCTAGCGCTCTGACTATGTTTGTTTCCGGGTGAAGTTTAACGGCATGCCCCATCTCATGAGCTAAGACACCGGCGACCTCATCTGCTGAATTTGCGTTGCGGATCAACTTTCCAGACATGATAATTTGGTCACCAGGAGCGGCGAATGCGTTTTCATAACTTAGATCAACGATTTTGATATCAAAGTTTTGTTTTGTATCTAGACCTTGGTTTAATCTTGTAATGAGTTTATTGAAAGCTTTTGTCCCTTCAGGGGTGCTGCAAACTTTATTTTTTCTTTGAACGGTTTTGACCACGCCTTTGCCAAGGGACACTCTGGTGTTATCTGGTAGTAGGTTTGCGATGTATTTGGCTGGACTAATAATATTGAAAAAGGTGAGTGCCCAAAAGAGCACCATGGCTCCTGCCATGCCGAGTGGCCATTTTAGTAAGTGCCAGGTGTGTTTGCCCGATGTGACATTTGGAGCGAAATCTAGGATGCGCTTAGCAAAATCGGGGTGATCAATAAATAGCCTTTGTCCTTCTCTTTTTTCGTAGGTGAGGAGAACGTGGTCTGAGCTTGGTTTAATTGGTGTCGGGCTATGAATTTTATCATATTGCCAAAATTCGGGCATGGTCTCTTGTGAAGAGGTCGGATTTTTTATATCGAACCTTAGGCTGTCTTCGTGGAGTTCAATTTGAACTTCATGAGAATTGGCAGTTTTGCCATCATTCCAGCGGCCGTTCCATTTTTGACGTATGCTCATTCTTGATGCTCTTTTTTCTCTCACGGCTATTTCAAACGCTATCGCGTTTGAGCCTACGAGGTGCGGCGCTAAGCGCCGGGCTTCACTTGCGTTACGCCATGTCCCCCAGCCCGAAATGGGCTGAGCTCCTACTTCGTATAGCTACTTTTCTTCTTGGCACTTCAGTTATCTACTTGCAACCGTATTGAGGCTTATATTCTTTCACTCTGAGCTTTTTGATAGATTAAATTTTAAATCACTCAAGTAGGCTAGAATTTATTTACGAATATAAATATGGCCTGAATTATAATTAATCCAGGCCATGATTTTTGTCATGTTAATTTAATTTTAGAAAGTGCTGACATCAAAACCTTCAGCTAGGCCTTCGCCTGTTTTGCTCAAGGGCTGTTGGCTTTGCTCGATTGCTGCTAGGTCAACATTTCCGTTAAAGGAAAGATTTCCGACGATATAGCCAAAGAAGCGGGCGGTTGCGACTGGTGCTAAGATGCCAAGTGATAAAGCAACAATAAAGAAGTTGCTGATTACAAGCCACATGATGCCAGGACCTGTTGTTTTTAAGTCAAATGACCCGTTAGAGAATTGAGTTTTCTCTGCGACGTAGTTGTAGAACTTTGATTGATACCAAGCATAGATGACTGACATCACAAGAATGAAACCTATGTAATATCCAATCATTTTTAATTGGATGATGAATATTTTTGATGGGTCTACAGGTGCTCCGCTTAATTGGAGTGCCATTATTTGTGTGAACAAGGGTTCGATTAAGATGTAAAGAACACCTAGTCCTGCAAGGAAGGCGATCCATGGGATGATGTAGAATTTAAAGATATCGCTGGTTTTGCCAGAGAAGTTCATTGGTGTTTCACCAAAGTGGGTGTCATCAGTTATGATTTTTTGTAATTTTATGCTCTGCCATGGAGCTGCCAGTCCTAATGAGAAAATCACAACTATTGTTGTCCAGAACATTGCCCAGCCATATTTCCATTTAGAGCCATTAAGTGAACCCCGAATGCCACGCCATTGTGTGCGGGAGAGGCGGTATTTATGGGCGCTGTAGATGGCGACACCGATGAGGTATAGAAACACGACATAGAGGCAGAGTACGCCGATGATGTATTCCTTGCTTTCTGGACCGAATATAAAAGCTAAGCCCATGATTGCGAGGATAGCGGGGACGAAAACGATTAGCATGGTGATTAAAAAGCCTAAAAACAGCTCCATACCTGTGCCGGTATATTCGAGAGGTTCATTATTCAGGCGCACATGGTTCCATAATTTTTTACGGACCTCGGTTTTTCCCCAAAAATGATAAATGAATAGGGTGATGATTTTTAGAAAAAAGACCTTAAAGCCAAGGCCTATATAATTTGTGCCCTTGCCGGCCCAATCTATATCGAGTGGTTGGCCTAGGTGGCTGTTTGGTTGATCATTCATTTGTGTTCTCCCGTTTTGTGGCTGTTATGCCGAGACAGCGAAATATAAGTGAAATTTGCGAAGAATTGAACTGCATAATTTGCAATCAATAATTTTTGTTATTTGAAAAACTCAATTTTATACTTTGCTTCCGGCCTGTGTATATGTCTCTTTGAATGGTAAAAAAGTTCATTTTGCCTCAATGCTTATGGTTTTTCTTATATTTTTTGTATGTCAGCCTTGTTTCACTGTGATTTCTCTTTTGTGGCTATTTTGTCACTACTTGAGGCCGAATTGCCGCGTTTGTGCCACAATAGGGTTCCATATTTTATGTGTAGTGGAAGAAAAGTTTTGGATTTGTTATTGGGGATTATTCCCTATACTGAGATGGCACATTATATTTAGCTGAGATTTGGCATATTCAGCTTAAACTTGGCGGGATTTTTGGTAGCTTTTAGCACATAGTTCGTTGTTTAATCGCTTACTTTTAGGTGGGACTTTGAAGGTCTTTGCTTGAGGGTACTTTTTACGCTATGAATTCAGCTAATTGGCGCTAATATGCCATTTTTAAATGAGCACAAAAATGTCATCTATTAGTTGGCATAAAATGCCAATGGATAACAAGTTAATTTCACCACTTTAGAAGAATTTGAGAGAGTTTATGGACGCGAAACCATTTGATAAATCTAAATTACCCAGTCGTCATGTAACTGAAGGTCCTGATCGGGCGCCTCACCGTTCATATTATTATGCGATGGGGTTAACTGAAGAAGAGATTCATCGTCCATTTGTGGGAGTTGCATCTTGCTGGAATGAAGCAGCGCCTTGTAATATTTCTCTGATGCGGCAAGCTCAAGCAGCTAAGGCTGGGGTTCAAGAGGCTAAGGGTACGCCTCGTGAGTTTTGTACCATTACTGTGACAGATGGCATTGCCATGGGGCACCAGGGAATGAAGTCTTCTTTGGTCTCTCGTGAAGTCATTGCTGACTCTATTGAACTAACCATGCGCGGCCATTGTTACGATGGTTTGGTTGGCCTTGCTGGCTGTGATAAATCTTTGCCAGGTATGATGATGTCTATGGTACGTCTCAATGTACCGAGTGTCTTTATGTATGGTGGCTCTATTTTGCCTGGTCGGTTTAAGGGCAAAGACGTGACTGTGGTTGATGTGTTTGAAGGTGTTGGTCAGCACTCATCTGGTAAGATGAGTTCAAAAGACCTTCATGACCTTGAATGTGTGGCTTGTCCAAGCGCTGGTTCTTGTGGTGGCCAGTTTACAGCGAATACAATGGCGTGTGTCTCTGAAGCTATGGGGCTTGCGTTACCAAGTTCTTCTGGTGCACCAGCGCCTTATGAAAGCCGGGATCAATATGCTGAGGCTTCAGGCCGGCAAGTGATGGAGCTTATTCAACTAGGTATTCGCCCTCGTGACATCGTGACGCTTAAATCATTAGAGAATGCGGCGACGGTTGTAGCGGCTACTGGTGGCTCTACCAATGGTGCTTTGCATTTGCCTGCGATTGCTCATGAAGCTGGAATTGAATTTGATTTATTTGATGTGGCAGAAATCTTCAAAAAAACGCCTTATATTGCTGATCTAAAGCCAGGTGGAAAATATGTTGCAAAAGACATGTATGATGCTGGCGGCGTTCCGATGCTTATGAAAACTTTGTATGATGGTGGGTTTATTCATGGTGATTGTATCACGGTGACCGGTAAAACCATTGCTGAGAATTTGGAAGGTGTCACTTTTGATGAAACTCAAAAGGTTATGTACCCAGTGAGCAATCCGATTACACCAACGGGCGGCGTTGTTGGTTTGAAGGGGAATTTGGCACCAGATGGTGGCATTGTGAAAGTAGCTGGCATGGACATGCTTAAATTTACTGGTCCAGCTCGTTGTTTTGATAGTGAAGAAGAAGCTTTTGCTGCTGTATCGAACAAAGAATATGAAGAAGGTGACGTGATTGTTATTCGCTATGAGGGGCCGAAAGGAGGCCCTGGTATGCGTGAAATGCTTTCAACCACAGCTGCTCTTTATGGACAGGGTATGGGCGAGAAAGTCGCGCTGATTACTGACGGACGCTTTTCTGGCGGGACGCGCGGTTTTTGTATTGGCCATGTTGGACCAGAAGCAGCTGAAGGCGGTCCGATTGGATTGTTAGAAAATGGAGATATGATCACTATTGATGCCGTAGATGGCACTTTAGATGTTGACTTATCTGAAGATGAATTGAAGGCGCGCCGTGAAAAATGGCAGCCACGCACGACTGATTATCAGTCTGGCACATTATGGAAATTTGCACAGCAGGTTGGTCCTGCGCGTAAAGGGGCGGTGACGCACCCTGGAGGTAAAGCTGAAGTTGTTTGTTACGCAGACATATAAGTTGGTTTCATCAAAAGTGAAACGTAAGTTGGCCTCACTAAAAGTGAAGCAACTGGTTGACTTTGTTCTTTTAAAATTTGTTTTTTTTAAAGAACAAAGTTATTTTGCGCCCACTTCTAATTTTAGTGGGGTTCGCAAAACCTTGTCTTTTGTGCAAGTGCTGGTTGTTTCTTTTTTATGTTTTGGCGGGGCTTCTATTGTTTCAGCAGAAGAGCGTCATTCACTTGAGGGAAAACAGTTTTATCAGAATGAAATCATTCGTGATGATGGAACAACTTTGATTGAAGAGAAAACAATTATCATTGAACCTCTTCCTCAAGATATTGATAAGCCTCACCTTGTTGAGCCTGCTCCGCTGCCTGGAGAGAGGAAAGATCGAGCTTTATCTGCCTCACCTCTTGAGAAGAAAAAATTACCAAAAGCAAAGATGTCTAGCCCATTACGGCAGGCTTTGAGAGATTATCGTGCGCAGCGCGTTAAAAAGGCCATTTCCGGTTTGGAATTAGCTGCTGAGAATAATTCGTTTTTAGCGCGCTATCTACTTGCTCATATTTATAGGACTGGTAAGGGCGTTGGTATCAATCACCGCCGTGCTTATGAATATTATCGTGAGATTGCGACAGAGTTTTCTAGAAGTGGTGAATTTGATCATACCCGTAAAGCGCCTTATATAGCACAAGCTTTTGTACAGCTTGCCCGCTATATGGAGAATGGCGTTGCTGAGCTTGATATAAAAGCTGATCCGCTTATGGCGCGTATTTTATTTGAAAAAGCTGCTCATTTTGGTGACATTGAAGGACAATATCAACTGGGTCGCTTTTTGATTGAAAGCGGTAAGATGCGGAATGTGAAACTTGGTCAACGATGGTTGACCCGAGCTGCCATGAAAAACAATCCGAAAGCTCAAGCTTATCTTGGGGCATTATATTGGCAAGGTGATTTGGTCTCGAGGAAGAAAAGTCTAGCACTAGCGTGGATAGAATTTGCACGCCGGAATTCAACAGGAACTGTGAAAAACCAAGTTGAGAGACTTTACCGTGCGGTTCGTTATGACACGACTGAAGATGTTCATAATCGTGCTGAATTTTACATTGGACGTTTGCGGACGAAATATAATGTTTTGTGGCGCGAAGAGCCGATGCGAAATGAAGAAAAAGATATTCTTGATGGGATCATTTTAGCTGAGCCGCCCAAAGATTTGGACCAAGACCAGCTTGAGAACAAGAGCCATAAAAATCAAATGCCTGATGCGATGGTTAGTGGGCCAGAAAACTTTATGGATGGTGGGCCATCTATGGGATTTGGTTTTCAGATGTATGATTATGGCGGTGCCACTGGGCGGTAGTATGCTGGACGGTAGTATACTGGGCGGTAATTTGTTTCAATTATTAAATAAATAAAAAACCCCACCAATTAAAAATTGGCGGGGTTTTTTATTTATACATCTAATTCAATCCAGATAGGGACATGGTCTGATGGTTTTTCCCACCCTCTGGTGTAACGGTCTATTTCGCAATGATTGAGTTTGTCTGTTGCTTGTGGTGATAAGAGCAGATGGTCAATGCGGATGCCGTTGTCTTTATTCCAGGCGCCGGCTTGATAATCCCAGAATGTATATTTATGTGCCTTGTTGATGGTTGCTTCAAACGCGCTGGTTAAGCCAAGGTTGAGAATGGCATGATAGGCTGCTTTTGATTGAGGCAGGTAAAGCGCGTCGTCTAACCATTTGGAGGCGTCATAAACATCTTTTTCAGTTGGGATGATGTTATAGTCACCAGCTAAAACAAGTGGCTCTTCATATTTCAATAAATTGCTCGCGTGTTTTTTTAGATACTCCATCCACTCTAGTTTATAGGGGTATTTGGGGGTATCTATGGGGTTGCCATTTGGGAGGTAAATTGAGGCCACGCGAATGGCGCCAGTTTCAGTTGAGATGACAGCTTCTAGATATCTTGCCTGTTCATCAGCTTCATTGCCGGGCAAACCTTTTATCACTTCATCAAATGGGAGCTTTGAGAGAATGGCAACGCCATTGAAACTCTTTTGACCATGAACGGCAACGTTATAACCCATTGCTTCAAAAACCTCTGATGGGAAGTTTTCTGAAACGGATTTAATTTCTTGCAGGCAGGCAATGTCGGGGTTGGCGTCGCGTAACCATTTTTCCAAATTAGGTAATCTGGCTTTAATACCATTGATGTTCCAGGTTGCGATTTTCATGAACTGCTTATCTTTCTTTCTCACGGCTATTCCAAGCGCTTATGGCGCTTGGGCCTACGAGGTGCGGCGCTAGGCGCCGGGCTACGCTCTCGCTTCGCCATGTCCCTCAGCCCGAAAAGGGCTGAGCTCCTTCTTCGGGCAATTAATTTTGTGCTTTAGGTTGCCACAAGCAACCGTCGCTATTATCTCTCACGGGCTATTCTGTCACTGAAGTGACAGGCCCTCCGAGGGGACGGTGCTAGGCACCGGACGCCTCTGGCGTCATGTCCTGACGCCGAAGTGGCGTCACTCCTTCTTCGGGTAGTTAACTTTGTGCTTTTATATATCACTGAAAACTAAGCTATCTATTTGGTAGAGAGTGCTAAGGGGGCTGTCAATATTGGGAATGAATTTGCTGTTAGTGGATTGACATCTTTTCGTGTCAGGATAGGTTGTTTTCTTAAGATAGATTTGTTTGAGGGGACAGTTTATGGCGAGTTTGGGCCATTCTAGTTTAGGCTTAGGGATATTAAGTTGGCGAGATCGTTTGTCCTTAGAAAATGCTTTAAAAAGCTATAAGGATCAAAATCTTCTTTCTCTTTTTGATCAAACTCATGTGTTTTTTTCTGAGCAATCTTCTGAAGATCATGCTTTGGCTACTGAATTTGGTCTTTCTTCCTCAGGTGCTGATGAGAATTTAGGGATTTTAGGTGGCTTTGAAGCGCTGGCTCAGTCTATGGAGACGGACTATATTATTCTGGTTGAGAATGATTGTCCGTTGATTGAAAATTTTGAGGAAGCGAAAGCTCAAATTGAGGCGTCTCAACGTTTGCTTGAAAGTGGTGATGTCCAGGTTGTTCGCTTGAGAAGCCTTAGAGAGCCAGGAGAACTTTTTAATACGGTTGATAAATATAAGCGCATGTATGGGAACTCCTTTTCCTCGTCCATGAGGCGTTTTATTCGGCCGGGAAAAGCACGGGCGTTGAGAGGTATTGCGCCTTATGTTGAGGATCATCCGCACATTAAATTTCCAAAACAAGTTTTAAAGACGAATGAGGCATCTGACTTAGGGCCAGTTTATAAAATTGATACGCGTTTTCTAAAATGGACAAACCAATCGATTATGATGAGCCGCGATTTTTTTCTCAAAAAGGTCATTGATTACGCAAAAACCGCACCCACAACGCGGCGCGTAAACGGCTTTCGCAATTTAGAGATTGAAATGAACTCACCTCATTGGCGAAATAATGATTGGTATGTAGGTGTGCCGCAGGGCTTGTTTACGCATCGGCGAGTTGGTGAACGAGGATATTAAGCAATGTTAATTTGACCTTTCTTATTCTCGCTTTAATTTAGGTTTTATAGTGCTGGTATAAATTTATCAGTGTTTAATTGTTTTAGATTTTTTTATCTGGCTGTGTTGTTCTATGGGTATTTCTCGTTTTCTAATGTTTTTTTTAGGGGTGTTTCTTTTTTCGTCTCATTCGGTTTTGGCGGAGACAAGAATTGCACTTGTAATTGGCAATGGAGATTATCAAAGCGGATCCAAACTTGATAATCCGGTTAATGATGCAAACCTTATGACGAAGACTTTAAGAGGCGCTGGGTTTCAGGTAACGAGAGTTGTCGATGCAGATCGCTTTCAGATGCGTAAGGCGATGCTGGATTATAGTCGGCAATTAACAAACTCAAATACAATTGGTGTTTTTTACTATGCGGGCCATGGGATGCAGGTGGATGGGCAGAATTATTTATTGCCGATTGATGCGTCGCCTGCACGCAAAGATGAGCTTTCATTGCATGGGATTGCACTTAGTGAGTTTCTACGCACACTGAATTCAGTGAGTGGTTCTGATGGGCGGCTTAATGTTGTTATTTTGGATGCGTGTCGGAATAACCCTTTTGCACGGGGGTGGCGCTCTGCTAATCGGGGGCTTGCTACTGTTGATGCGCCAAGTGGGACTTTAATCGCTTTTGCAACGGCGCCTGGTGATGTGGCGGCTGATGGGGATGGGGTGAATAGTCCTTATACTTTGGCTCTTGCGCAAATGATTAAAAAGCCAGGCCTTGCCATTGAGCAAACCTTTAAGGGTGCGCGAAATTTGGTTTGGGAATGGACGAAACAATCTGGTAAAGCGCAGATCCCCTGGGAGAGTACGTCGCTACGGGGGGATTTTTATTTTACGCCAGGTGTGGCTGCTTTTAAGACTGTGAGGGAAAAGGCTTCTCCTAAAAACAAGGCTGTTGATGATAAGAACCCTTTAGTTGAGAAGAAACAGGCTGCAATTGCGAAATCAATTCCTAAAAATAAAGGAATTAAAAAGGGCGGCTGTATTTCTGTTGGCTCAACCCTCGATCGGGCAGTTCCGATTATTCCAGGGCAATTCATCTGTTCGAAGGATAAGAAGCATAAAGCGATTATCAAAACCATTCGTAAAAGAGCGATTGTTTTTTCAGTTAATGGTGAGAAAAATGTTGTTTGCTCCATCAAGGACCTTTGCCAATTTAATTGGCCGGGTGCGCCCTTGTTTGGGGTAAACATTGAAGCTGTGAGTAAAGGCAAAAATCATAGTTACAAATACAAAGGCACTCTTCGTGCGCCGCGTTAGTTAGATTAATTTTTGGGAAAAGGGTTGTTGAAATGTTTTTAAAATTTCGCGTTTTTATTTTGAGTTTGCTTGTATTTGGAGTTGTCACAACAACAGCGAGTGCCGTAACGGTCGCAAAGCAAGAGCCGGCTAAGTTGGTGCCTGTGAAAAATGCGATGTTACATAAGGTTGCTGAAGCTTTGTTGCACCGGGTCGAGGGCGGTGTATTTCAAGTGCAAGTTGGTAAATCTATGGATATGACTGAGCGGAAGATTTTACTGACATTTCGTGAACTTTATGGGCACAAGAGAAATGCAGATGAGAAGAAAATTCTGATTACGATTAATGGTGATTCCGAGATTGTGCGGCCTGGAAAGCGGATTAATTTATTAAAGCATAAAGTAGCTAGTAAATCCTTAGAAGGGTATTCAGACTGTTTTGTTGATTATGTTGGATTGATTACACCCAAAGGTGTTCCTGCAAAAGCGACGTTTCGACTTCATTGCGAGTGAGATATTTATTTTGAAAGGGAGCATTATGCTCCCTTTTTGTGCTCGGTTTTAAAAGAACCGTTTGAGTAGTTTTGTTATAAAGTTTTCTCTTAACGGCGGTTGTTGATATGAGATTTCTTCATCAACTTCTGGCCACTCTATTGTATCAGGATTAATTGGCTGTTTGCCTAAAGGCCGTATAGCTAGATTTTTCATTTCTTCTTCTGTGTAAGGTGTTTTATCTTCTTTAAGAAGTTGGCCGCTTTTATTGAACTTTAGAGTTTCATGATATTTTCCGTGAATATCGATCCATGCTTTTCCCATTCCCCATTGATCAACATCTACTAGAGCCGCTGGTTGTAGTGCTGCAGTTTCTGCAAATTTTATATTTTTAAATTGAAGAGGATCAAGCTTCTTTTTGTGCTCTTCTGAAAGGTCTGAAATTTTAAGCGGATTGTTTGGGCGCATATCAGCTTCATAAAAACCGGTTTCATCATCCGGGCCATAAAAATGAAGACCTAGGAATTCACGAAACCATTCAATGTTTTCTTTTTTAAGTTCTTGTTTCACATAGCTTAAAGAGTGTTTGGAAAAGCTCTTTAAATAGTTTTCTACTGAAAGGCCCTGTGCGTCCGCCGCTTTTTCAATTCTAGATGGGTTTCTCTTTAATGGGGCAATGCCAAGAATATCGTTGTTCTGAATTCCTTGTTCGATTTTTTGAATGCTCAAATCAGAATAGGGAACAAAAAGAAGTGGTGGATCTCCTTCTAGTTTAAAGGGCTTTTCATATTCCCATTCATCTTGTGCTTCTTTTGTTTTTGGTGAAAAAAGCTTGGCAGAACTATCTGAGGCTAAGAGCAGAATAAAATAATCAGTGAAAACTTTTCTTTGTTCAACAGCTTTGAATGTCTCTTTGAAATTTTCCAATGTACATAAATTAGCTAACTCTGTGCCGTCTAAGGGGATCAGATAAAATCCGTCTTCGTCTGTAGGGAAGAGTTGGAAGAAATCATTCCAGTTTGGTTCTTCCGCCGAAAAGGTTGCTGAAGTGGGGAGGCACCCATTTTCACCTGTTTCAAAAATGGCAATTTCTCCATTTTCATCGACGCCGAACCAGCTTGTGTCCATGCTGTGGGCTGCTGGAAAGTCTTCAGTTTGCTTTGTCAATTTATCTCTCCAGTTCAGTCGCTTGGTCAAATGCAGGGACAGGTGTGCCACTTAGCAATTGATCAGATTTTAATATTCTGGATTTTGATCCGCAATAGATGAGATCCAGATTTTCGAGCGCCTGGTGCAGGCCTTTTGCGTCAAGTGATTTTAGAGGGTTTCTTGCGCTTGTGTAAGAGCACCAGGAGACGTGCTTATCCCAACCAATGGCGCAGAACCGAGGAGATTTTCCGCATGCCTTTAAACAGCTCATAGATTGGAAGTTTTTGCCTTCGGTGATTTTTAATATGTCAGGTGCTGTTGTTAGGTCAGTTTCATTTTTTGTTTGTTTTAGGGGGAGGAAGATGATCTTGCTTAAATCGATGTTAGCTTCTGAAAGGGCTTTGACCGCGTCTTGCACTTCTTTTAGTTTGTGTTTTTCAACGAGCATATTTACGCCAGCTATAAGTCCTGATTTCTCAAGTTCCAAAACTTGGTTTTTAACACGGGTGACTTCTTTTAGCTTTTCGGGGAAGTGAATAGAAATGTGGATTTTGTCTGGTTTGACGTCTTGTAGTTTTTCAATGGTTTGTGGGGTTAGTTTTAAACCGTTGGTAGTGAACGAGCGAAAAATCTTTCCCTTTAGTTGTGCGAGCAATTCAAACAAACCGTCATATTCTAGTGGTTCGCCGCCGCCCAATGAGACGGCTTTTGATCCGTTTGAGGCACAATCAAGAATGAAGGGAATGAGCTCTTTATTGGTCCAGGTTGTTGCGCCTTCTTTTGTACTGGCGTTATAGCAGAAGGGGCACCCTTTGGTGCAGTAATTTGTGAGCTCTATCGAGAGGCGTTCGGGTAAAGATTGATACATTGCTTTCTTTACCCCTGATAGTTTCTCTTAAACATTAGAAAAGGCGAGAAACTTTTGCCAGAATAATTAGATAGAAAAACTCGTGCCGCAACCGCAGCTAGCTGTTGCATTGGGGTTGTTTATTTGAAATGAAGCACCGATTAGGGCGTCAACATAATCTATTTCAGAACCACCCAGGAAATTTAATGAGAGTTCATCAATGAGGACTGTTGCGCCATCGCGCTCCAAGACAAGGTCATCATTGTTTTTTTCTTGAACCAGATCGAATTTGTAGGAAAAGCCTGAGCAGCCACCGCCCTCAACGCTGACGCGGAGCATCGTACCAGCTGGCTCATCTTTGATAATCTTGTTGATACGAGTTGCAGCATTCTTTGTAAGGATGACTGAGTGTTCAATAGTATCGGTTGTCATGATGCTCTCTAAATTTTTTGGGTCTACTAAGTTCTTGTAACGTTTGCAATATGCAGCTTTTGGTCTTGTCTTTAAGCCTCAGCTTTCGTGTGAAACTTTAATTATGTAGTAACTTAGCTTAGTTTATCACATTTTTCGTAGCTGCCCTGTCTTTAAAGACGCTAAAGAGCGAGCTATATTTCTTAAGTGAGTTATAATTTTTCTTTAAACATAAGATAGATCTGTTCTTTTGAATGTCAAGAGATCGAATTGAAGCGGGATATGTTGAAATGACGGCAAAAGGTGAGTGCCATGAAGAAGGCTCGCAGGAGTTACAAGCTTGGCAGCTTAAATCTGAATATATGCCTTTTGCGGCCAATCAGGGGCCAAGTGAGGGGCGATTTTTTGACGAAGGTGATTGTCCGATGCGGTCTCCTTTTCAAAGAGACAGAGACCGTATAATTCACTCGACAGCTTTTCGCCGCCTTACTCATAAGACGCAGGTTTTTATTTACCATGAAGGGGACCATTATCGGACCCGTTTAACACACACACTTGAAGTGGCGCAAATCGCGCGTTCAATCGCGCGGATGCTGCATTTGGATGAAGATTTAACGGAAGCGATCGCGTTAGCTCATGACCTTGGTCATTCTCCGTTTGGTCATGCGGGCGAGCGGGCTCTGAACCGTGTGATGGCAGAATTTGGTGGGTTTGATCACAATGCGCAGAGTTTAAAACATGTGACTTCACTAGAGCATAAATACCCGCAATTTGATGGTTTGAATTTAAGTTATGAATGTTTGGAGGGGATTGTTAAACATAATGGCCCTCTTGTTGGAGACTTAGCCAGAGGCGGCGCTAAACTTCAAGCTGTTCATTCTTACATTTTAGAGATCAACAAAATTCGTGATTTAAGGCTTGATCAATTTGCTTTGTTGGAAGCGCAGGTGGCTGCCATTGCAGATGATATTGCTTATTGTAATCATGATATTGATGATGGATTGCGGGCTGGATTGATAGACTTGGAAGATTTGAAGGAGGTTCCTCTTACGGCTCAGCTTCTTGAGGAGATAAAAGAAGATTTTAGTCCTCAATTTGAAAGCTTGGATAAGGGGCGGTTGATCTATGAATTGAACCGCAGATTAATCACTGCAATGGTTGCTGATATCACCTCTGAAGCTCAAAAATTGATTTTTGAAGCTAAATTGGGTAATAGAGATGATGTTCGCCATGCGAAACGAAGTTATATACAGTTTTCTTCCTCACTATTTTTAGCTCTAAAAGAGCTTAGAGAGTTTCTTTTTGCCACCGTTTACCGTGATAAGTGGGTCATGCAGGTGATGGGACACGCTGAAGATATTGTGGTTGATTTATTTCAGGCCTATTCATCTAGTGCCGAATCATTGCCTTCTGATTGGCAAGCTCTGTTGCAAACGAATGATCTGCAAGACCGCGCCATTCATATTTGTGATTTTGTTGCCGGGATGACAGATCGGTATGCTCTTCAGGAACACAGACGTTTGTTTGATGTAACACCAGATTTAAGATAGACCTGAATTGTGCTGCGATAGGCCTGGATTGATTGGGAAGTTTATATTTCCTAATGCTTTTCAATCAGATAGAATGAATATGATCAATTTGATAGATCGTGACGCTCCGTCCTTTTTATCAGTCGTCTTCGTATTAAAAAATTTATGTTGTTTGTGCTTTAGTAGTGTAAAATTATTAAGTGCCCAGGTTTTTTGTAAACCTATTTTGGGTGAGCACGTATGAGTTAGCCCATTTGAGTTAGCCCAGTAGGAGGGGTTATGGATCTCTTTGTATTGTTTAAAGATCATGTGCAGTCGGTCATTGATGACCTGATAAAAGGCGATGTCTTGCCTCAGAGCGTGCTTGTGGACGTGAACTTTAACGCAGTTAATGTTGAGCCTCCGCGTGATGCAGCTCACGGAGATTTGTCGACCAATGCTGCGATGGTGTTGGCTAAGCCTGCCAAGATGAACCCAAGAGCGCTCGCAGAACAGATTTCTCTTAAGCTTGCTGAAATTGATATTGTCAAATCTGCTGAGGTTGCCGGGCCTGGATTTATTAATTTACGTCTTGAAGATAGCTATTGGCCTCAGGTGATTAGAGATATTTTGGCTGATCCTGTTGGATTTGGCCAAAGTGACATTGGTAAAGATGAAAATGGTGTCTCTCAGAAACTTAATATTGAATATGTTTCAGCCAACCCAACCGGCCCTATGCATGTTGGTCATTGCAGGGGGGCTGTTTTTGGTGATGCTTTAGCACGCTTGCTTGAATTTGCTGGCTTTGATGTAAGCCGTGAATATTACATTAATGATGCTGGTGCTCAGGTTGATGTTTTGGCACGTTCCGCCTTGCTCCGCTACCGAGAAGCGCTGGGCGAAGAAATTGGTGAGATTCCTGAAGGGTTATATCCTGGTGATTATTTAGTCCCTCTTGGTGAGACATTAAAGGAAATATACGGTGATGCGCTTCTTTCCATGGAAGAAGATGAATGGCTCCCTCTTGTTAAGCAAGAAGCTATTGAAGGTATGATGGGGCTTATCCGTGAAGATTTGGCTGCATTAAACATTCATCATGATGTTTTCTTTTCTGAAAAGACTTTGCATGAAGATCAGGGTGCGAAGATTAAAGCAGCGATTGAATTTTTGCGCGAACAAGGGCATATTTATCGTGGACGGCTTGATCCTCCTAAAGGAAAATTGCCTGAAGATTGGGAAGATCGCGAGCAAACCTTATTTAGAGCCACGGATTTTGGTGACGATGTTGATCGTGCTTTAGAGAAATCTGATGGTAGTTATACGTATTTTGCCGCTGATATCGCTTATCATAAAGATAAATATGATCGCGGGTTTTCGCATCAAATTGATGTGCTTGGCGCTGATCATGGTGGCTACATCAAACGTTTAAAGGCGGCATTGAAGGCGATTTCAGCCGGGGATGCGGAGCTGGATGTACGGATTTGCCAATTGGTTAAGCTTTTGCGCGATGGCACTGAAGTTAAAATGTCAAAACGGGCTGGCACCTTTGTTACATTACGGGACGTTGTAAATGAAGTGGGTGTCGATCCGGTACGTTTTATGATGTTGATGCGCAAGAATGATGCGTCTCTTGATTTTGATTTTGCGAAAGTTACAGAGCAATCTAAGGATAATCCCGTATTTTACGTGCAATATGGGCATGCGCGGGTGCATTCGATCTTTCGTCAGGCTCAGGAAGTTATGCCTGGCATAGATCCTGCTTCTGAAAAATTGAAAACTGCGTCTTTGAATAATTTAGTAGATGAAGGTGAATTAGGTTTAATGCGTCGATTGGCTCAATATCCAAGAGTGATTGCTAGTGCAGCAAGTGCCCATGAGCCGCATAGAATTGCGTTTTACCTTTATGAATTGGCGAGCGAATTGCATAGCTTTTGGGCCAGAGGCAAAGTTGCGCCACATTTAAGGATTATTCAAGAAGATGACTGGGAACTTACAATAAATAGAATTGCACTTATTTCTGCAATTGGTGCTATACTAAAATCTGGACTATCGATTCTAGGCGTTTCGGCGCCGCAAGAGATGCGGTAAACTAGATGTACGTTGTGATTCGGGCTTAAACTGAGCGGGTTAAGGAATATACAATATGTCGGATAAGCTGACCGCATACAGAGGTGAAATGTTTTCCTCTCAACAAGATGGTGAAGCACCCCAGCAAAATTATGGGATAGACCCTAATACAGGTCTTCCTATTCAGTCTGGATATGGTCAACAAATGGACCAACAGCAAGGTCACCCTCAGGGTAACTTCGGCTATACTGGTGAGGGGCAAGCAGCTGATCAAACTTACTATCAGCAACAAGATGCTTATCAACAGCCAGACGCATATCAACAACAAGATCCATATCAGCAGCAAACGCCTCAGGATCATCTTCAAGGGCAGCAAGCTGGTTTTCAGCAGGGACAATATTCTCAAACTGATTATAATCAAGCTCAGTATGGACAACAGCAATATGGGCAAGATCAGGCTGCTTATGGTACTCAGGACCAGAGTTTGCAGCAGTATCAAGACCCTTATCAAAATGGCTCCCACCTTAATGGAACTCAGGGGCAATATGGTCAATTAGATCAATCAAATGCTGGATTACAAACAGATTACACTCAGCAAAACCAAGGTTATGTAGAAGAAACAGATCCGTATATGGCGGCGCATCAAAATGCGACCCTTCCTTACGATCCTTCAAGTGATGCTCTTGGACAAGCAGGCCATTCATATGGTGTAGCTCAAGATCAACAAGGCTATGTGCAACAATATCAGGACCCTAATGCTGGCTTTAGTGAATATAATCCTGATCAGGCTGCTTATGCTCAGCAATATCAAGACCCGAATGCTGCTTATGGTGATTATCAGCAAGGCGCTGTTGCGGGTTTACCTGCTCCGGATGCTTTTGGAGGTGCTCAACAGCAGTATCAGGATCCGAATGCGGGAGCTGATTATGGTTCTCAATATAATAACCAGGGCTTGCAGCCACTTCAAAATAATGCCCAACCAGGCATGATTGGTGGCGGGGCCTATGGTCAGCAAGGTGTTGACCCTGCAGTTATGGCTGCGAACCAAACTGATGCGAGTTATGAGGCTGATGCTCAATCATCTGGTCGTAAATCGTTTTTGGTTGGCACAATGATCCTTGGGTCAGTTATTATTGGTGGCGGTGTTGCTTTTGCATATAAATATTCTGGTGATGGTTCATCAGATAATGCACCTGTTATCACGTCAGAAGATTCGGGCATCAAGTCTAAACCGGATAATCCGGGTGGACGTGAGTTCGCTCATCAAAATAAAAAGATTTTTGCGCGCCTTGGAGATCCTGGTGCAAAAACTGAAGCAGGCATTGTGGCGACACGTGAACCTGAAGTTGTTGAGAGCTTGCGCGGCGAAGTTAAAGACGCTGCAAATCAAGGGCAACAGCTAAGAGAAACGGATAGTAATGGTGGTCCGAGACGTGTTCGTACTTACCGTATTGATAGAAATGGCAATCAAATTCTTGATAGCGGTGCTAATCGTGCGAAATTAGCCGGACAGGATGTGAAAGATATTCCAGGCGTGACTGCTGATACTGGACAACCCGCTCGTACAGTTCGTACTTTAAAAGCGAATGGTGCGAAAAAAGTCCAAGAAAAATCTATTCAGATTGCACGAGCTCAGGCTAAAGCCCCGCCGGTTAATAGAGTGGCTTCGAATGATGGAAATTATGTTGTGCAAATTTCAGCACGGCGCACGCAGACAGATGCGCTAGCTGCATTTTCAGGGTTGCAATCTAAATATGGCTCTGTTCTTGGTGGGTATCGTCCTCTTATTCAAAGAGCAGATTTAGGTAGCCGTGGGATTTGGTTTAGACTGCGTGTTGGTCCTATGCAATCCAGAGAAGATGCTGCTAATGTTTGTGCGAAATTGAAAAGCAAGGGTATGAAAAATTGTCTGGTTGCTTCTCGTTAGGTCGCTTTTATTAAATTGGCGCTTATTTCGTGGCACTTGATTTTTTATTCTCTATAAGTTTTAAAAGCCCCCTCATCTTTTGAAGGGGCTTTTTTTATAGGGTGTTTTTGAGAATAGTTATTAAGACTGGTTTTATGAGATGTGGAACTTGTTAAGGCTGGTTTGATTTTGAGGGAACGTTTTTATGAATAGAGCTGCGTTTATTTCTGGAGTTGAAGGGCTTTCTTTGCTTGAGCATGAGAAAGATTTTTTTAGCAAAAGCCGTCCGCTTGGTCTTATTTTATTTGCCAGGAATATAGAAAGTGAAGACCAGATAAAGCGCCTGATTGGTGATGTTAAAAACGCAGTTGGTGCAGAAGAGTTTTGGGTGCTGATTGACCAGGAAGGGGGGCGTGTTCAAAGGTTGCGACCTCCTTTGTTTCCAAACCTTCCGGCGGCGCGGCGTTATACTGAGCTTTATAAGAAAGATCCAACCAAGGCAGAATTGGCTGTTTTTGAAATTGGCAAACTTATGGGCAAGCGTTTACTAGACCTTGGGATCACCATGAATTGTGCGCCTTGCCTTGATGCAGCGCAAGTCGATGCTCATGATATCATTGGCGATCGTAGCTTTGGGTTAGAAGTTGAATTAATTGTTAAATTAGGCCGTCTACAGGCGGAGGGGCATTTGGCAGCTGGCTCATTGCCAGTTATGAAACACATCCCCGGACATGGGCGTGCTGATGCCGATAGTCATTTGTCGTTACCTCAGATTGATGCTTCACATGAGGTGTTAAGCTCGGTTGACTTTGAACCCTTTAGGCAGCTCAATCGGTTGCCCGTAGCGATGACGGCCCATGTTGTTTACTCAGCAATCGATAATGCTTTGCCTGTGAGTACGTCCGCAAGCTCTATTGAAGATATCATCCGCGGCGAAATTGGCTTTGATGGCTTTTTGATGTGTGATGATGTTTCTATGGAGGCTTTAGATGGCACGATAGGGGAGCGGACAAAAGCCGTACTTACTGCTGGGTGTGATGGGGCTTTGCATTGCAATGGTAAATTTGATGAAATGGAACAGGTTGCTGAAAATAGCGCGACCTTAGAGGGGCGTAGTTTGGAACGTTTTGAAGCTTCATTTGGTATGGTTTCTTCCGCTGAAGATGTGGATGAAACACTTGCTCTTGAATTTTTAGCAGAAGATTGGTGTGCTTGTTCTTAGGGTCTAGACCCTATTTAAAAATGTGGCTGGCATAGATAACTCACTTTTGTGTTATCTATGCCAGCCCTTAAATTAAAATTGGAGTTTTATTTGCCCCCTAATTTGCCACAATCTCGAAATGATCAATGGGAACAGGACGCTTCTTCTCAGTCTGATGAGTTGTGTGCTGATGAACTAGGGGCTGAAGACCGTTTGCTTGTTGAGCTGGATGGGTTTGAGGGGCCGTTAGATTTATTGCTTGCGTTAGCTCGTGAAAAAAAACTCGATATTTCTCAGATTTCAATTGCAGACCTTGCCACTCAATATATTGAGTATATCAATGATTTGAAAAAACACAGATTAGAAATCGCTGCTGATTATTTGGTGATGGCGGCTTGGTTGGTGTTTTTGAAATCTAAATTGATCTTGCCGAGTGAGGAAGAAGAAGAGGAAAGTCCAAGCGGTGATCAGCTAGCGGCGCAATTGGCTTTTCGTTTGAAACGTTTGGAAGCTATGAGAGCCAAAGGGCATGAGTTGATGGCCAGACCGCAACTGGGGCAAGAATTTTTTGCTGTTGGGGTGCCGCTTGGTAGAAACACGGTCTCCAAAATTGAATATAAAGCTGAGCTCTTTGATTTGTTAAAGGCTTATTCAGCTCAACAACAACGCCAAGTTGTTCAAGGATATAAAGTAAAAAGACGACAAGTGTGGTCGATTAAAAAGGCTAGGAACCGTTTGAGTTCATTGCTGGGTATGTCGATTGAGTGGGCACCTATTAATGAACTTATAGCTTCGTTTATGGGGGCTGAGGCCCCGATGAAAACAACTGTTGCCAGTACGTTTGGTGCGACTTTGGAAATGGCGCGTGATGGCGTGATTGAGATTAAGCAATCTGGTCCGTTTCAACCGCTTTATGTTAAATCAACGCCGAATGTTGAGGAGAGTGCCGATGAGTGATGAGCAAGCTTTGGATCATGAGCGTCTTGATGATTTGCGCATTTTAGAAGCTTTGATTTTTGTTTCGCCAGACCCTTTAAGCGTACAAGCTTTAAGTGAAGAGTTGGATGAGGGGGTGGATGTTTCGGCTTTGCTTGAACAATTAAAATCCGACTATTCTAACCGAGGCATTCAGCTTGTTTCTCTAGATGGCAAATGGGCATTTCGAACGGCGACGGATTTAGCTCCATTTTTGACCAAATATAAAGTGGTGAAAAAGAAGCTCACTAAGGTGGCTCAGGAGACTTTGGCAATCATTGCTTATCATCAGCCAGTGACAAGAGCTGAGATTGAGGATGTTCGCGGCGTTCAGACCTCTAGTGGAACCCTTGATGTTTTGCTTGAGACCGGTTGGATTAAAATGCGTGGTCGCAGGCGCGCTCCAGGGCGGCCTATTACTTATGGGACGACAGATTTATTCCTTGATCAATTTGGACTAGGTGCGGTTGATGATTTGCCTGGCTTGAGGGAATTAAAGGGAGCTGGGTTGTTAGATGGTACTTTGCCGGCTAATTTTGAGGTGCCTTCATCGCAAAGGTTAGAGACTTTGATGGATGATGAAGTGCCATTAGATGAAGATATAGATGAAGACGTGGATCACAAGGTAGATAATGAAGGCGATGGTGGTGGTTTTTAAGCCATCCGTGATATTGTGTTTAAGGTTTTGCTCTTTTGGTTGTAATCCAGTTTCCTATGACCATAAATGCGCTTATGAGGCATAAAAGATAAGCTATAACCTGTACTGATCCTATCGTGTGAGAGGTTAGCAGGCCGACGATTGAAAAGCTAACTGGGATGATTAGTAGCCACCATGGTGTTTTTTCTGAAATTAACTTTAAGCCAAATGTTGCAAGCAGGGTTGGAGCTGGTGAGAGGCCTAAGAGTAAACTTGCTTTGATGTTTGGACCATCGATTAATCCAACCAAGGGAAGAGCGAAAACGCTGAGCCCGATTAAGGTTTTTCCAACGGTTTGTTGCCATTTTGAATTTTGAACTATTTGCGTTTCTGAATGGGAAGCGCTTTCTTGCTTAGGTATTATCAACCATGTTTTTAATAACCATCCCATCATCAAAACGGATTGCCCGATAAATACCCATCCATAATAATAAGCCATCCAATTAATCTGCTGATAAAATTTAAAATGATAGATAGCGCCGCACCAAGCCCAGCCAAGGGCTAAAATAAACACGGCTACGATTGATTTTTTGGGATCAAGTTTCAGCGTTAGCCAGAAAAACAATAAAGATATAGCAATGGCTAGAAGTGGTAACGGCCAAATGCTCTGATTGTAAAAAGCTATGGAGCTAAAATACACTTCAGGAGAAAATAACAAAAGATCATCTAGTCGGTAACTTGTGATGGTCATATCATCCCTTAGTTTTGTGACAGGTGTTTTCTGCTTCCGATTATAATGATGCGCAGTAAGCTGCCATTTCTGCTCTCATTTTCATATCTGGCATAGGCCCGAAACCAGCGGATAGATTTTCTTTTACATGTTCAACCTGGCTTGTTGCCGGAATGGCGACCGTTAGAGCTGGATGACTAATTATGAATTTTAAAAGAAATTGAGGCCAGTTGGTACAGTGTATTTCTTTGGCAAAACCTGGGAGAGGATGGGAGCCGTAGCGATCTATCAGGTGTCCTCTAGAAAAGGGGCGATTGGCTATAACGGCGATGCCTTTGTCTTTAGCGAAGGGGAGTAATTTTTTTTCTGCTGCTCGGTTCTCAATATTATAAGTGAGTTGAACAAAATCGAGAGGTTCGGATTTCATTATTTCGAGAAAATCATCATGCCTTCGACCGTGACTTGTTGTGATGCCGATATAACGAACGAGGCCTTCTTTTTTGAGTGATTGAAGCAGTTTTAAATGGGCTTGCCAGGCGACTAAATTATGAACCTGCAATAGCTCAAACTTTTTAACACCCCATAATTTCATGGATTGTTTGATTTGTGAAAGGCCTTGGTCTTCAAAGTTAGTCCAGACTTTGGTGGCCCCGAACAGTTTTTTTGGGTATCCGAGTTCTTTGAGCATATGGCCGATGACTTCTTCTGAGGAGCCATACATAGGGGACGAATCGACCATGGCGCCGCCTCCTTCAAAAAAAGCCTTTAAAACTTTTGTCCGGCTTTGCCGTAATGCTGGATCTCTGCCAACATTAAAGTTGATCCAGGAGCCGATGCCTAAGGCAGGTATTTCTTCGCCAGATGAGGGAATGATTTTCTTTAAAATAGAGGGGTGAGGTTTTGCGAAAAGGGAGTGGGGTAGGGTAGCGGTAAAGGTGCCGGCTGCTAGAGCATGGATGAAATGTCTTCTGTTTAAATAAGAATTGGGCATTTGTTTGCTTCCTTAACCAGGTCCGCTGCTTTTATTTCGCCATTAGTTTAGCAAAAAGTTTTATTCGGAGCGACCTGGACTGTAGTCTTAATATAATAGTTTGTTGTGAAATAGGCTGATCAGAGCGTTTTGGATGCCAAAATTCAGAAGAATGGTAACCAGTTTCTAGAGTTGGATCTGTACAGATGCTGTATCTTTTGCCATAAGTGGTTGGTTACGAAATTTTTGGCGTTGAACTTACTTCTTTGCCGGTACTTGAAGGAAAGATTAATTTTTGAGTATAGCATCACCAGGTTGGGGACGGCGCGGAACAGCAGCTGCAACCATAGCGGCGCGATTAACTTTTGATAATCTGGCGCGGTCTTTTGATGGTAAAGGGGCTCTTCGCGGGGTCAGTCTGGATATTGAGCCAGCTGAAACTGTTTGTTTATTGGGGCCTTCTGGTTGTGGTAAAACCACTCTGTTACGGATTGCTGCTGGGATTGAGCGGCCAGATAGTGGCCGGGTTTTGTTTAATCACCAAGAAGTAGTTGGGCCTGATGTTTTTACACCGCCAGAAAAACGCGGTGTTGGTCTGATGTTTCAGGACTTTGCTCTGTTTCCGCATTTAACCATTCTTCAAAATGTCATGTTTGGTCTTAAAAATTTCGAGGCTAAGGATGCGACACGGGTGGCACTTGCGACGCTGGACCGTGTTGGGCTTGCTCAATATGCAGAAGATTTTCCTCATATTCTCTCTGGTGGGCAACAGCAACGAGTTGCCTTAGCCAGAGCAATTGCTCCCAGACCGAGTATTATCTTTATGGATGAGCCTTTTTCAGGCCTGGACCCTCGTTTGAGAGATCGTATTCGTGAAGAGACACTTGCAATTTTACGTGAGATGAGAGCCACCTCGGTTATTGTCACTCACCAGGCTGAAGAGGCCATGCGGATGGGTGATAGGATTGCGGTTATGCGTGAGGGCAAGATTGTACAAGTTGGGACGAGTGAAGAGATCTATAATCACCCTAATTCTCTCTTTGTTGCCAGAATTTGTGCTGAAATGAATGAAATTCCTTGTCTTGTTAAAAATGGTGAAGTTGAGACCGTTTTTGGTCGCTTTCCAGCAACTGGTTTAGAAGATGGGACAGAGGCTGTTTTTGGGGCCCGTTTTCTAGGTTTGAGCGTCTCAAAGGAGGGGCCGGGGGTTCTTGGGCGGGTTATTGACCGAAAATTCTTAGGTGGTTCGGCTTTACTTGAAATTGTTGTGAATGGTCTTGATTTTCCTCTACAAATACGTTTGAGAGAGAATGCGGCGCCTAATGTTGGCGATGAAGTGTATGTTTTTGTTGATACGGATATGCCTTTGGTGTTGGCAAAAGACGATTAAGACCTTTTTCTTTGCTTAGTTTAACCTTATATAAGATGCAGTGGTTGCGCATATGGGTTGTTTTTGTAATATTGGTATAAAGAACGAGAAAATGCGCTTTTGGCGTTAGGAGAAAATAAGTATGGGTTACCCTGGTATTTGGCAAATTTTAATAGTTTTACTACTTGTAGTGCTTTTATTTGGCCGCGGTAAAATTTCAGATTTGATGGGTGATGTTGCTAAAGGCATTACAAGCTTTAAAAAAGGTCTGAAAGATGAGACCGAAGATACTGCATCAAATGTTCATTCTATTGAACAAGGTGGTGATGCGGACAAATCTGGCTCATTAAATAAAGAAAAAGCTGATTTATCTTAAAATTTCTCGCTGAAACGAATGATGTTTAATTTCTAGATATTAGAGTTGAGTGTTTTAAAAGACTGAAGTGTGGTTTTGCGCAAAATTGGGGAGTGGACCACGCTTTAATCTATCCAGATCATTCTCCCATTTGGGTAAAAGGATCTACAGTGATTAGAAAACGGCTCTTCTTTTAACTTATCAATATCTGAAGATTTAAATTTTTCATTTGGAGCGAGATATTTATTGCTCATGGTTGATCAATCTTTATTCATTTAGATTGACTGACAATGTTAGATAAATCGCAAAAAACGCTCAGCTTTGTGCTGATAGCAAATGGAGTAACTTTCCATGTTTGACATTGGCTGGAGTGAATTACTTGTCGTTGGACTTGTTGCGCTGATTGTGGTTGGCCCAAAAGAGCTGCCTGGTATGATGAAGCGCATTGGGCAAATGATCCGCAAGGCCAAACATACGGCTAGTTCTTTTCAACGCCAATTTGAAGATGCAATGGATGAAGGTGAACTTGGTGAGCTAAAAGCTAGTGTCAAAGGCATCCAGGAAGACTTAGACCCTAATAAAATTATGGGTGACATGGTTGGTGATGAAACCGTTGATGATTTTGACCTTGATAAATGGAACGAACAAATTCTCGAAGATGAGAAACAAAGGACAGAGAACCCCATTCGCACTGCAGAAGAAATGGAAGCCAGCAAAGGTGAGGCCGATGCCATTGGGGCGATAGATGATGGTGCGTCTAAAGGTTCTGAGGTGGCAACTGAGAGTGTGAGCGAAGGTCAAGGCATTGATCAAGAAATGGCTCAGGAGAAACAAGTTTCATGAGTGTTGATAGTGTTGAGGACAGCAAAGCTCCTCTGATTGCTCATTTGGTTGAGCTTAGAACACGGCTTTTGTGGTCTCTTGTGGCGATGGCGATTGCTTTTGTGTTCTGTTTTTATTTTGCTTCTACGATTTATAACTTTTTACTGGGTCCCTATGAGCGTGCGGTTGGGCCTGATCAAATTATTGATATGCAATTTACAGCTCCTCATGAATTTTTCTTTACGCAGTTGAAGATGTCTTTGTTTGGTGCCTTTGTAATCTCATTTCCTCTTATTGCTTTTCAAATTTATAGATTTATTGCGCCTGGCCTTTATGCAAATGAGCGTCACGCGTTTGTGCCTTATTTGATTGCAACGCCTGTTTTATTTATCATTGGGGCATCGATTGTTTATTATATTGTGATGCCGTTAGCACTTGGTTTTTTCCTATCAACGCAGCAAGCTGGGGATACTGGTGTTCAGATTAAGCTTGTGGCAAAGGTGAGTGAATATTTCTCCTTTATTATGGCGTTGATTATGGCCTTTGGCCTTTGTTTTCAACTGCCTGTTGTTCTAACCTTGCTTGGGAAGGCTGGGTTGGTAACTTCTGATTGGTTAAAGGCCAAGCGGCGCTATGCAGTTGTGGCTGTGTTTGCAGCGGCTGCATTGTTAACGCCTCCAGACCCAATGAGCCAGCTTGGTTTGGCGTTACCAACCTATCTGCTTTATGAGTTTTCCATATGGATGGTGATGTTGGTTGAAAAAAAGCGTGATGAAAAAGAAGCGGCACGTGATTAGAGTAGCTTTATTTTCTCTCACGGGCTTTTTAGTTGTGCTTCGGATGCCCACTACGCATCCGCACTGGTGCCATGTCCGTGCTCTGAAGTAGAGCACTCCCTTCTTCGTTGAGCTGTTTCAGAAGCTTTTCTTATGAATTCAATAGTATGCGATATGCATCTAAATGAACTTAACACCTATTTTCGCGCAGATGCCTTTGAAGAAGTGGTACTCTTTGCACTTTTCTCAACTTTTCTAATTTGTTTCCTTGTGATAGTTAGTGGTTTGTTTACATAACTCTATTTGGGGTTATGAGAAAAACAGTTTTTTCTTAATTCTTTTCAATGATGTTTAAAGGTTCATTGAAGTTTAAAGGCGCACTGCGCCGTTTTTATAGGGGTGGTTTATGTTTGATCTAAAGTGGATCCGTGAGAATAGTGAAGCCTTTGATGCAGGGCTAGCAAAGCGTGGAGCTGCGCCTCTTTCAGCAGACATTTTGAAGATTGATGGCGAGCGCCGTGATCATTTAAAGGCCTTGCAAGATGCGCAGGCTAAAAGAAATGCTGCATCAAAAGAAATAGGCAAAGCAAAAGCCACTGGTGATGAGGCGGCTGCAACTGCGGCTATTGCCGAAGTTGCAAAGATTAAAGAGTTTATTCAAAATGGTGAAGAAACTGAGCGCGAGATCAATGATCGATTAAATGCGCTTTTATCTTCCATTCCTAATTTGCCGCATGAAGATGTGCCGGTTGGCAATGATGAAGATGAAAATGAACTTGTTCGTACAGTTGGTGAAAAACCTTCTTTTGATTTTGAACCCAAAGAGCATTTTGACATTGGTGAAGCGCTGGGCTTGATGGACTTTGAAACGGCTGCGAAAATGTCTGGTAGCCGGTTTGTTGTTTTATCTGGTGCTCTTGCCCGGTTAGAGCGAGCGCTTGCGCAATTTATGCTTGATTTACAAACAGGTGAGCATGGGTATACGGAAGTTTCCCCGCCAACTTTGGTGAAAGCCAATGCGCTTTACGGGACAGGTCAATTGCCGAAGTTTGAAGAAGATCTCTTTAAAACAACGGGTGATCATTATCTAATACCAACGGCTGAAGTGCCGCTAACGAACATTGTAGCTGATAGCATCATTGATGAAGATTATTTGCCGCGCCGCTTTACTGCGTTTACGCCTTGTTTTCGATCTGAAGCTGGGTCTGCTGGGCGGGATACACGGGGGATGATCCGCCAGCATCAGTTTATGAAAGTTGAGATGGTTTCAGTGACGAAGCCTGAAAACTCTGGCGAAGAGTTGGAGCGCATGACTGGCTGTGCCGAAGAAGTGTTAAAACGTCTTGGGCTTTCGTACCGCGTTATGAAGCTTTGTACTGGTGATATGGGCTTTGGAGCGCGGCGCACTTATGACCTTGAAGTTTGGTTGCCGGGCCAAGATATGTACCGCGAAATTTCAAGCTGTTCTGTTTGTGGTGATTTTCAAGCGCGTCGCATGAATGCGCGCTATCGTGTTGAAGGTGAAAAAGGCGGCCGTTTTGTTCATACGCTCAATGGTTCTGGTCTTGCTGTTGGTCGGACTATGGTTGCTGTATTAGAAAATTATCAACAAGCTGATGGCAGTGTGGTTGTTCCTGAGGTTTTAAAACCTTATATGGGTGGAATAGACGTCATTAAAACTAATTAACTTACTTGCTAAATAATGAACTGGCCTATTGAGATGACGGTTTTATAAATTTGAAAATAAACAACCCTAAAGCGGAGTGCTTTTCTTTATGCGAATTCTTGTAACAAATGATGATGGGATTGATGCTACAGGAATTAAAGTTTTAGAAGGCATTGCCCGAGAGCTTTCAGATGATGTTTGGGTTGTGGCGCCGGCCCTTGATAATAGTGGTGTGTCTCATTCGTTGACTTTGCATGAGCCTCTGCGTCATTCTCAGCATGATGAAAAAACCTTTTCTATTCAAGGTACACCGACTGATTGTGTGATTATGGGGGTGCGCAAGTTTTTAGGAAGTACGCCGCCTGACCTTGTTTTGTCGGGTATTAATCATGGGCAAAATATAGCTGATGATGTGACATATTCGGGGACGATTGCAGGTGCATTTGAAGGCTCTTTGCTTGGTATTCCTTCCATTGCAGTTAGTTTAGCAACAGGGATTAAATCTCCTCAATCAGTGAATTGGGAAACCCCTAAAACCCAGGCAGCTTCGTTAATTTCTACCCTTGTAGAGGGGGGGATAAGCGCTGATATTCCGTTGAATATTAACTTTCCTGATTGTGCACCTGAAGATGTAAAAGGGAAACTGATTACAGTTCAGGGCAAGAGAGATCAAGGCTTGTTGCGCATTGATACGCGGCAAGATCCGCGTGGACGTGACTATTTCTGGTTTGATTTTGAGAGAAAACTTTCAAAACCAGCAAAAGGAACAGACCTTTGGGCGGTTTATAATGATTATATTTCAATCACGCCTCTGCATCTTAATCTAACTCATCATGAAAGTTGTCATGCGCTTGCGCAAAAGTTCAATGATGTCTGAGGCTTATAGGTTATAACCCGTTTTCTTTTCAGTCTGCCGCTTTTAAATCACATTCATGAGTAAACTTATGATTTGATGCTATTTTATCATGTCCTTTGGGATGGACAGATGAAATGGGGTAATTGTGCAAGTTTTAGTGGGTTTATGAACGCTCTTAAAAGGCTTGTTGGTGGGCAGGCTGATTGAACTTCAATTGGTTTCAATTGCTATATGATGCATCTTTCTAGGTTTTTAAGGCCGCCGCGTTAATGAAATCTTAACTATAACTATTGAGGTTAATAGCTCAAATTGTAACTATTAAGGTTTTGTTAATCTTTTGCGGGCTTAAATTTAACTATGTTAGAAGTGGGCAGTTCCACTTTTGTTTAGTATGCGTGATAGAGGCCTGTTGTGAGTATAGTAACGCGTTTAACAGTGATTGTGGCTATGTGTGTGGTGTTACCAGCATGTAGTTCCAATATGACCCGGTTTGATGCCCCAAGTTTGGGGATGAAACAGAGCGGAATTTCTGAAGACACCCCGATAAATGGAAACCGAGCTCAGCGTGATCAATCTGCTGATAGATCTTATGCGCAGCCAGATTACCGTCAATCTCAATATAACCGAGATTTCAAACAGTCTGATTATCAAAAATCTGCTGATCGTTATAGTTCTGGCCAGAACCAATATAATAATGCTCGCTCAAATGATTATGGGCGTAATGATTATAAAGATTATCGTCAGCAATATTCCCAAAAGCAATATGCTGAGAATAAATACGGTCAAAACCGTTTTAATAATTCGCGGGATGGTTATCAGCCTAAGAAGATCTATAAAGATTACTCTGACCGCGATGTTTATGACACGAAGAGTACGCTTGATAATCGACGCGATTATGATAACCGTTTCCAAAATAAAAACGCATATGATCAAAATTCTGTTCAACGAGAGCAGTTGCCTGATATTCAGCAATCAACACGGCGCGATGAAACTCGTGATCAGCCAACTCGCAAAGTAACCACTTATCGTTATGTGCCGCAAAATGCACGCAAAGAGAGCGATTACCAGCAACCTCGCCGCCGACCAACTTCTCAGAAATTTGTTGAGCATAGAGTTGTGCAGGGGGATACGCTTTATAATATTTCAAAGCGCTACAACGTAAATGCGAATGACATTCGTAGTGAAAATAATATTGATGGCTCTGGTATTAAACTTGGGCAACGGTTGCGAATTCCTGGTGTAAGCCAACGAAATGTCGATGAAGTTTCTCAAAAGTTAGCAGAGAAAAGAACTGTTGTTGCTTCGCTTAAACCTGGTGACACGTACCGAGTGAAAAGCGGTGATACGGTTTATAGTATTGCACGGCGCTCTGGTGTTTCTCCGCAAGATTTAGCTGATGCTAATGGGCTTGATGACGTTGGTCAGGTGAAGCTTGGCCAGGAGTTGGTTATTCCCGGTAAGCACACTCAGAAGAGATCTAATAAACAACCTGTACGGGTTGCTTCGATTGACCGTAAAGCCGGGCTTTTAAAGCTTGAACAGAAATCATCAAAAGCCCCAGTTCCTGTTCGAAAGAAACCGATTGCCAAAAATAAGATTAAATCAGTTGATGCTGGTGTTTCGAAACGACTTTCAGGACCGCATCGGTTTATGTGGCCAGTCGGTGGACGAATTGTTTCTAAATTTGGACGTCAGAAAAGCGGAACGATCAATGATGGTGTGAATCTTTCTGTTCCTGTTGGCACAAAAGTGAAGGCTGCTGAAAGCGGTGTTGTTGCTTATGCTGGCAATGAGCTTAAAGGTTATGGAAACTTGATTTTAGTGCGTCATAAAAATAACTGGGTCAGTGCTTATGCGCATAACAGCAAATTACTTGTTAAGCGCGGTGACAAAATTTCTCGTGGGCAAGTAATCGCAAAGTCAGGTAAGTCAGGCACTGTTAATCAACCGCAATTGCACTTTGAATTACGCAAAGGTTCAAAGCCTGTCAACCCGATGAAATATTTGGCTATGAGATGATTTTTTCATCGAATGAATGAGCTGGTTTTTGGTGTGAACAGTCATACATTGAGTGGATTGCCAAACACCAAAACGGGCCATTTTTTAATCGACTTTATTTAAATATCAATTTAGTAAATCCCGTAGAATTACTGTTTGTTTTTTTTATCGATACACCTTTTTCATATCGGTGTTGTATTTCTAATATTGTATAAGGTCTTTGCCATAACCAAGGCCTGTTTTGTACAGATGTAGGCACCGGATTTGGAGGTGTCTCTTTACTAAAACCGAAGAAATAAAGATCAAAATCATATTTTTCTAATGGTTGAATAGATAGTAACCTCATGCCTAATGTACCGATATAATGGTCTAATTCAGGGTATATATCGTTAGTTCTGAGTGTGATTAGTCCAATTCGTGCTCCTCCACCAAGCTTGTGTTGCTCATGAGCAAGCATGGATTTTTCTTCATTTTCAAATGTGTGTTGCAATAACTCAATTTGAAATCCTTGAGGATCAGTCAGGTGACAAAGGTAACCAATATTTTCAAATTGTTTAGGCTTACTGATTTTAACTTCTCGTTGTTTTAATTGTGAGTAAGCCATATCAATGTCTGGCAATGTAATGCTTATTTTCCAGTAGGTGTCATTAGGGGCATGTTCATAATTTGATAGTGATGGGGATTGTCTAAATGCTATATATGCTTGGTTTTTATCGTAATGCAGTCGCAATTCTGTATTAGTCCTTGTTACTGTCATACCAAGATATTGAACATAAAAGTCTGCCAGTTTTTCTGGCGAAACGACATTTAATGCGACGCCAGCTAGACCTGTTCGTTGAGACATGTAGAATTACCCTTGAGCTTCAAAATGATCTTCGCGAAGAAGTGCTGTACCGTTTTCTTGTAAGACCCACAGCTCTTTTGTGATAATACCCTTAGCTTTGTTCATTTTCCAATCCGTTGAAATAATTGCTGATTTTTCATCAACAATTTCGATTTTACGGTCAATATATACAACATCTGTAAAACCTTGCGATATTAGGTCAACCCAAAAAGCAGCGATTTTTTCTTTTCCAATAAATTCACCAAAAGGTGTAGCTACCATTATTGCGCCTTCTTCATAGCACTTTGCACAAGCTTCTCCATCTCCTGAGTTAAAACTTGCTTTCCACTTTTCACTACCAGCAATGGCGGCTTCTTTTATTTTTTTCAGCATAATAAATTCCTTATATTTCTTCTGATAACAATTTGGCAGATACTAGAAGAAATGATAAGACTTATTGTTTGGAAATTTTGTTTAGTAAAATTGTACAATGAAACCTAATCCTCACGATATGCTCATCTTCTTAGATGTTGTTGAAATGCGAAGTTTCACAGCTGCTGCAAAATCAACTGGTTTGACAAAGTCAGCAGTTAGCCAAGCAGTCAAACGACTTGAAGACGACATGAGAGAAAAACTATTATTTCGTAGCACACGTTCTCTCTCATTAACTGAGGCTGGTTCACGTCTTTTATCTCATTGCAAAGCCTTAAAACAACTTCACGAGAACACGCGTGTGGAGTTTTTAAAAGAGAATAACAATTTTCAGGAAACTTTGACGATTACAACTCCTCATGCACTTTGTAGGTCGATTATTATTCCTACTTTGACGGATTTAAGAAATGAATTGCCCGATTTATCTATCAGGCTAATTACAGATGATGCCCCTGTAAACCTTGTTGAACGACGAATAGATATTGCTGTTCGTATTGGTTCTCACGGCCCGCAATCAGCTTATATTTCACGAGTTGGTATGCTGCATGAACATCTTTATGCAAGTAAAACCTATGTTGATTTTAAAGGTGGTATACCCTCTGATTTTTTAGATCTTGTTCAATGGACACATATCGCTAATGAGTGGCAAGGTAGTTCAGTTAAATACACAATAGAACCCAATAAAACGATAACGGTGCAACCAACTATCCGTTGCAACAATATAAATGATGTTATGGCCATTGTGGGTGATAGTTGTGGGATTGCTATGTTACCCGAACTAGCCGTCAATACATTTGATAAAAGGGATCAGCTAGTTCAGCTTTGTACCGTCAATCAGACGCCGATTTTTGCTATGCATCAATATAGAATGCAGGTTCCTAGAAGGGTGAAAACTTTTGTCAGATATTTACGTAAAAAATTGAAAGAAAACTAACTTTACTTATGTCGTTTAACTGTGTGCTAAAAGTTAGAATTGATTTGAACTTCACGCTTTTTTCTATCCCTCTTTGAGCCTTGCAGAAGTTTTATTAGCGTGCAGTCTTGTTGCGAAAGCTATTGTGTTAGTAAGAAATTTTTTCTTATGGTTTGATCTGATGTTAGAAGATTTCTGATTTTTTATTGAAATTTTTACTTGCCTCGTTGTGGTAGCTAAGTAATAATTCTAGAATGATAGAAAACAATACTAAAGAGCAGAAAAACGTTACGCCGCGGATTATGGACATTCCTGATCTTCGCCGAATTAATATCAGCACTGGTTTTGAGTGCCTTATGCTTGGGTTGCGTGATTTTAGAGCGGCTCCTATATATGGCCTGTTTTTTGGTGGGGTTTATGCGCTGAGTGGTTGGCTTCTTCTTTGGCTGCTTTTTGTTGTGTCTATGCCTTATTTTGCTTACCCAGCAGCACTTGGGTTTGCTTTTATTGCTCCTTTTGTAGCCACTGGGGTTTATGAAGTCAGTCGCCGGCTTGAGAAAAATCAGCCACTTTCATGGAGAGCTATTCTTGGGACTGTTTGGCGACAGCAAGACCGTGATATGGGGTGGATGGCGCTTGTGACGGGTTTTGCTTTCTTCATCTGGGTTAATTACGCTTTTATTGTGTATCTGCTTTTCTTTGGCTTAAGAGAGCTTCAGATTGAAAACTTTTTAGGTTCGCTGGCGACAACTAAGGGACTGTATTTTCTTTTACTTGGCAATTTTGTTGGAGCCATAATGGCTGCTATTGTCTTTTCTGTTGGTGTTATTTCATTCCCTTTATTATTAGATCGTGAGATCGACTTTGTTACTGCGATGACGACGAGTGTGAAGGCAGTTATGCTCAATCCGTTTGCGATGTTTGTTTGGGCCATTATCATCGCTCTTTGTATGTTAGTCTCTGTGATTAGTGTGTTTATCACCTTACCCGTTATTCTACCGGTTATAGGTCATGCCAGTTGGCATATGTACCGCAAGGTAGTTGCGAGCGCTTCTCAAGAAGAAGCGGATTCTATCTAGGATTACTCTGGCTTCAGCGTAGTAGAAACTATTTCAGCTCATAAAAACAATGCATCTTCATCTAAGATTTCTTACGTGAATTTTTTCATAGGGCTCTTTTAGCTTGTGAAATTTCATAGCTCTTCCTCCATAATTTCTTAAAATAGTGAACCAGACACTGTGCCCTTGCGACTAATGGAGGTAACTTTAAGTAAAAGGAATTCACGATGTATAAGAAATTTTTTGCACTAATGGTTTTAGTAATTGCTCTTCCGGTTCCTGTGCTGGCGGGAGCTAAAATAAAATCTCAGTCCAATAATCTTCATTCTGTTGAAAAGTTTGAAACTGTTTCTCGCTCTCATAGTGCCAGAAAAAGCAAGCGTCAGAAGTGCCTTGATATGATGCTTCCTCAAGATGGAGCTGATTGTTTGAAGAAATTGAAGGCGAAGAAGTAGGACAAACTTTAGATGCCGCCTTCGAGCTCTGATTGCTTGCTTTGAGGCGAATGGCTCAAGGTTTCGCCCGAAGGCTAGTTTGCTTCGGGCGAAACGCGACTGATTGGTTCGTTATTTTGAATTGAAATGGCTAACAAAAAAGCTTGTTACAATCCCCCATGTTAGATCAGCTCCAAGGACCAAGAGGAGAATATGGATCCCTTTTTCCAGGCCGGCTATGCCCAAGCCTTTCGTTGGCAATATGTAAAAGAAAACAACAGCAGCTGTAATTAAACCAAAAATGATACCTCGAAGTAACCAATTTTTCGGCATATAAATCATAGCCATGATGATGCCCCAGAATCCTCCCCATACCATTTGTTTATAAAGGAATGCTTTGAACGCTGGTATATTTCCTGGATCAATAAAAGATTGTATTCCTATAAATGTCATTATGGTTAGAAATAGCACGTTTGCTAATCCACCAATTGCTCCTGATGTGAATCCAATGGCTATTGATTTAGGCATAATGTCTCCCCCATGATTTCTTGTTATAAATCCTGTGATGCATTTATTTATGTCCGCAGGTATTCAGCTTTTTTGAATAAACTTCATTAGGTTTAATCGCAAACTATGTATCAGAATATTGAGTGGGCTTTTTAAATACATGCTGAATTATCGCTAATAGATAGTTTGTTTTCTAACCAAGAAAGCCAAACAGATTTCTATTGATCTAAATATAATAGAGTGAAAAGAATGTTTTGGGATCACCAACTTTGGGTCGTCAGCTGAAATTGTTTATTTAACTTGCCCCCAACTCACCCAATAAATGTTCGATGAATTGACGGGCGACACGGCCAGAGCGGCTGCCGCGTTCGATCGTCCAGAGGTGGGCTCTTTTTATCAGCTCGTCTGTATCTAATTTTATATCAAGATCTTTCGCGTAGGTTTTGACGATTTCGTCATAGTGAGCTTTGTCACAATTGTAAAAGCCAAGCCATAGGCCAAAGCGGTCTGAGAGAGAGATTTTCTCATTTGAGAGGTCATTGTTGTGGATGTAATCTTTTTGATTATATTCGCTTTGATCGCGGGCTAGGAGATGGCGTTGATTTGAAGTGGCGTAAAAAATCACATTTGAGGGCTTGCCTGAAATGCCGCCTTCGAGCATGGCTTTTAAAGATTTGTAGGAGGCATCGTTTTGCTCAAATGAGAGGTCATCACAAAAAAGAATAAATTGAGCGTCCTGGTTTTTTAAAATTCTCAAACATTCATTGAGTGTGGTGATATCTTCTCGCAAGATTTCAATGAGGATGAGCGGGTGTTCTGATTTTTCTTTTGATATTTCCTTTGAGACTTCATTATGAATTGATTTGATCAGTGAGCTTTTGCCCATTCCTCTTGCGCCCCAAAGGAGGGCGTTATTGGCGGGTCGCTTTTTTGCGAAAGCTCTTGTGTTGTTGAGCAGCTTTTGTTTTTGATCATCAATGCCGATGAGTAGATTAAGCTCGATATAGTTAATTTGCTTAATGGGAGTGAACGACTTGCTGTCGCCTTCCCATAAATAGCCTTTTGCTTCACCATTTGTATGTGAAAAGTGAGGGATTTGGGCTGGTTTTGGGCTCAAACGTTCTAATGCGTCTGCTATTCGGGCAAGGTCTTTCGCGATATTGTCGGGTTTTGTCATATGGTGTTGCTCATCTTCTAGGCCGTTTTGCTTAACTTATGGGTTAATTCCTAAATTTATTGGTTCGGTATTCATCATATGGGTTAATTTTCGAGATTTTTCATTGATTTCGCAGTATAGAAGTTCATGCTTCTCTTGCAATGGAAGCTCAAGAGGTTATATTCAGTTTTTGCTGACCAGAGGCTCTCAATTCAGGCTTTCGGTTGTGTTAAACGTTCATCGAAGATTTATAAAGGGAATAGAATTTTATGCTGATAACTCCTGCATTCGCACAGTCAGCCACAAGTGGCGGTGGTGCCGGTGATATTTTAGGGACGGTTATGCTGTTTTTACCGCTAATCGCAATTTGGTATTTCCTTATTATCAGACCGCAGCAAACTCAGATGAAGAAACACCGCGAGATGATTGATAATTTACGGCGCGGCGACAACATCGTGACTAATGGTGGCTTGATCGGCAAAATTACCAAAGTGGTTGGTGATGATGAATTTCAAGTTGAAATTGCTGATGGGGTTAAAGTTCGAGTTGCGCGTGGGTCTGTTGCAAAACTTCGCGTGAAAACGGAACCTGTTAACGAAAAATAATGATAGATTTTGCACGGGAGGTACTTTTTGTTCTTCAAGTTATCTCCTGTGCTTTTTGGTGTGAAAGGCATTTTCCATGCTGCATTTTTCTAGATGGAAAACATTTATAGTTTGGGGCTTTGCCCTTTTGGGTGTGTTTTGTGCGGCCCCCAACCTAATCCCTGAAAAAGATTTGGCTAAGTACCCGCAATTTGTTCAGAATTTAAGACTGAACCTTGGTTTGGATTTGCGTGGTGGTTCTCATTTGCTGCTGCAAATGGATAAAGATCTCCTTATTGAGAAGCAAATCAAGATATTGCGCGGCAATGTGAGGACGGCTTTGCGCGGCAAGCGTGAAGGAAGTGCTCGCACTGGAGCTATCCGTTATCGTGATTTAAGCGCGAAAAAAGACAGAGTTGAGTTTAAGCCTTCTGATCCAGCTGATCTGGAAAAAGCTTATCAAGCGGCCCGGACGCTTATTCAACCACTGCCATCCACATCTTTTGGCACAACGCCTGGTAATAATGTTGACGTTGAGAAGACGGCTGATGGGCGCATTGTTGTGAAGCCTTCTGAGCCAGCAATTACTGCTAAAATATCATCTTCTATTGATTCTGCGATTGAAGTTGTTCGGCGCCGGGTTGATGCCTTGGGCACGACTGAGCCTTCTATTCAACGCCAGGGCGAAGACCGGATTTTACTTCAAGTTCCAGGGTTTGATGATCCTGATAAATTGAAAGCTGTTGTGAAACAAGCAGCGGTGCTTTCGTTTCACTTGGTAGTACGCCCCGCAAATGCTGAAGAAGCTGCTGATGGTTTAACTGAGCCTGGGACTACAATTTACCCGTCAAAAGATCAATATTCTTCACATTACATTTTAGAAGATGAGCCTTTAATCACAGGTGCTGATTTGGCGAATGCGCGGCAAGAGATCAGTCCGCAAACAAGCCGGCCTGTTGTTTCATTCCGTTTGAATTCACGAGGTGCGGTGCGCTTTGGTGATGTGACAGCGGCCAATGTTGGGCGTCCATTTGCGATTGTTCTTGATGGTGAAGTGATTTCGGCTCCAACCATTCAAGAAGCGATTACAGGTGGTTCAGGGCAGATTTCAGGTAACTTCACAGTCTCTACTGCTGATGACCTTGCGATTTTATTACGCTCTGGTTCATTGGAAGCGCCACTGACTATTCTAGAGGAGCGCACTGTTGATGCGAGCCTTGGTGCTGACTCTATTGCGGCTGGTAAGCTGGCGGCAATTATTGGTCTTGTTGGTGTTGTAGCCTTTATATTGCTGGCCTATGGCACATTTGGCCTTTATGCGAACATTGCTCTTCTCATTAATATTTCAATGATTATCGGAGCGCTTTCGCTACTGCAGGCGACTTTAACTTTGCCAGGTATCGCCGGTATCGTTCTTACTATGGGTATGGCGGTTGACGCGAATGTGCTTATTTTTGAGCGGATCCGAGAAGAATTAAGGGCTGGTAAAACGGCGATTAGTGCGATTGAGTCTGGGTATTCCAGAGCTCTTTCAACCATTTTGGATGCGAATATCACGACCTTTTTGGCGGCGATCATTCTCTTTTGGCTTGGCTCTGGACCGGTAAGTGGTTTTGCTGTGACCTTGTCTATTGGTATTATTACATCTGTGTTTACCGCATTTGTCTTAACCAGATGGTTGGTTGCATGGTGGCTGCGCTTACAGAGTTCTAAAACTATTGATATGCCAATATAGGGGGATCATTCTATGGCGTTTAAAGGTATAAATTTTGTCCCTCGTGGTACAAAAATTCCGTTTATTTCTATGCGAAACATTGCTTTCATTCTTTCAGGAATTGCAATGATTGCGTCGATTGCTTTGTTTTCAACAAAGGGATTGAACTACGGTATCGATTTTATTGGTGGTACTTCGATTGAAGTTCGTCATAAAGCTGGGCCAGCAGACATCGCTGATGTACGCGGAAAAGTTGGCGCTCTTGGCTTTGGTGATGTGCAGGTGCAGCAATTTAATGACCCGCGTGATGTTTTGGTGCGGATTGAATTGCAATCTGGTGATGAAGAAGCCAACCAAAAAGCACTTGATAAAATCAAAGTGACATTGGGTGATGCTTATGAATTTCGTAACACTGAGGTTATTGGCCCTACGGTTTCTGGTGAGTTGACCCAAGCTGGTATCATTGCGGTGATCACTGCGATTATTGTTGTCTTGATTTATATTTGGCTTCGGTTTGAGTGGCAATTCTCACTAGGTGCTGTTGTAGCGCTTGTGCATGATATTGTGCTGACCATTGGTATTTTCTCACTGTTGCAACTTGAATTTACGCTTTCCATCATCGCGGCTTTGCTGACGATTGTTGGTTATTCTCTCAACGATACGGTGGTTGTTTATGACCGTGTACGTGAGAATTTGCGTAAATTTAAAAAGATGCCACTAAACGAGTTACTCGACGTTTCAATTAATGAAACGCTGTCTCGGACGATTTTAACATCTGTTACAACATTGATTGCTCTTGTTTCATTGTTCGTTTTCGGTGGTGAAGTGATCCGCGGATTTGTTTTTGCGATGATCTGGGGTGTGTTGGTTGGTACCTATTCATCTATCTTCATTGCGTCACCGGTACTATTGCTTGTTGGTGTGAAACGTGACTGGAGTGGCCTTGGAGGTGCTAAATTTAAAGAACCTTCTGGCACAGTTTAATAGAGCTTATGAATGTTATTTTAAAAGGCGCTGTTTACAGCGCCTTTTTTGTGTCTGTTAGTTATTGGGATACGGTGTTCCGGTCATCTCTTTGACTTTTTGTTTTGTACAGTATTTCTGGCTCCTTTCTTTTTTTCTAACGGGTTTTTTAGTATGAGATTTCTCTTTGGACTATTGGTTGTTCTTTTGGTTTTACTTCGTGGCTCTCTGGCTTTTGCTCATTCGCATGAGAGTGTTTCTCATTCTGAATGGGAGAAATTTTTTGAAAAAGCAGGCGTGCAAGGAACGGTTGTTTTCAAGGAGCTTGGCCGTGAGCAGCGTCATTTTTATGATTTTAAAAGAGCTCAAAAACGCAAGATACCTGCCTCAACTTTTAAGGTTATTCATAGTTTGATTGCTTATGAAACCGGCACTGTGCAGAAAGCTGACCATTTATTTAAATGGGATGGAAAACCACAATGGTTGAAGGCTTGGGAGAGAGATTTAACATATCATGAGGCGATCAAAGTTTCAGCTGTTCCGGTTTATAAAAGAATTGCTAAATCAATTGGTTCTCAAAGAATGAAATATTGGCTTAATCGTTTGTCTTATGGCAATGGGAAAATTGATGGAGGCATAGATAAATTCTGGTTATCTGGAGAATTGCGTGTTTCAGCTATTGAGCAGGTTGATTTTCTTGAAAAGCTCTATAAAGGGAGCTTAGATGCCTCTCTTAAAGGGCAGGCCTTTGTTCGCGACATTTTGCCTGTTACACAACATAAGTGTTTTGAAATAAAGGGAAAAACTGGATTGGCTTTTCGAAAAGATAAACCACATATTGGTTGGTGGATTGGTTGGGCAAAAGCTCAGCAAAGGGTTATGTTTTTTGCTTTAAATATTGATATAAAAGAAAAAAAGCAATATGGCCTGCGTCAATCAATCGTTGTTTCTTTATTAGAACAAGGTGGATTGTTTGAAGAGAATTTTTGTGCGAGCTAACTTATGAAAGTTGTGAAATGAAACATGATGCATATTACCCTGAAGCTCTTGAGTTAGAAGCTTATGGCAATGGGGGGTTTCGTTTCGGTGAAATGAGCCACAAGGGATCTTTGTTGATTTTGCAAAGTGGAATTTATGGGTGGGATGTCACTGAATTTGATGAGGTTCAACCTGAGCATTTTCAACAGGTGTTTGAAGAGGCTGAGGCCCATGAATTTTTAATTTTTGGCACTGGCGATAAACAGCGTTTCCCTTCCAAAGAATTAAAAGAAGCATTCCAAAATGCTGCAACTAAACCAGGACATGAAGAAGGTCCGGGAAAAGGATTATGGCTTGAAGTGATGGACACTGGTGCAGCGGCTCGGACGTATAATGTTTTAATTGCTGAGGGGCGCAAGGTTGCTGCGGCTTTTATTGCTGTTGATTAGAGCGGTTGCTGGTGGGCAACTGAAGCGCCACTAAAAAGAGCGGTTGCTGGTGAGCAGCTGAAGCGCATAAGAGGTAATTTGAAGGCAAGCTAAGAAAGTTTCAAATAAATTGCCGTTCAAAATAAAAAGGTTGTTTAAGAGTGTTTCCTCAAGGTGAAAATCAAGACGAGTTAGAAGCGATTATTTTGCGTTTAAAGCATCATGATTATGCTGGTTATTTGAGCGTTCGTTTTTCTCCCTTGGAGCAACGTGTGGCCTTAAGCTGGCTCTTTGGTTTTTTCATGGATGTTGAGCAAATATCGATAAAGGTGAATGAGCCGTTACTTGGAGAAATTCGTCTTCAATGGTGGCGGGATCAATTGTTAAAGCTCCAGCGAGGTGAGAGTGTTGGGCATCCTGTAGCTGATGGCTTGGCGCCTTATTTTAAAAAATCAGGTGATGAGTTGTTTAAAGAACTCATCGGACTTGTTGATAGCTTTGGTTTTGAGATTCAAAAAGAACCGGTTAAAACGAAGAGTGAATTACATACTATATTAGATCAACGTTATGGCAGTTTTTTAAGGGCAGGTTTGATTTTGACTGATGGTCAATTTGATAATCAAGATTTTATTTGTTCTGAAGCAGGCAAGGCCTTTGGGCTTGCGACTATGTTGGCTGAGTTAAATGGTCTTTTGCACCGAGACATCATGCCGTTACCGCAAGATATAATGAGCCAACATGATTTGTTTCATGAGGACTTTCTTATTGAGAAGGTTAGTTCCGAGTTAAACAAAGGAGCTGGTGCTAAAGCATTGTCTAAAACGAAAGTTATGGATGACCTTGTTGATGGTTTGATGATCGGAAGCTGGGATATTAAGGCGCATATGAAAAAAGTGCCATCCAAGCATAGAGCTTTGTTCGCCCGTTGGTTATTGGTTCCGTCTTTGTCGGCTTCTGCTTTGAGGGAGCGCCAGAGGGGGGAAGCCGGAATTACAACTTTAAACCCTTTGAAGATCTTTTTGACGATGTACTTTAAGCGGTAGGCTTGCGCACGTTTAGGAGAGACGCTTTAGTGATTTGTTTGCTCTATTAAGATTGACCTTTTGCTTGTCATAATTAGGAAATAAAAAATAGAATAGAAATGTCAATTCAAGGATGTGGTATGTCTTTTCTGTCTCGAACTTTTCCCGTTGCAATTGTTTGCTTTTGTTGTGTGTTTCTTAACGGGGGCACTTTGACTAAAGCGCAAGCCCTAGAGCAACGGGCTCAGATTAAATGGGAATTGTTAAATCCATTTCGTTTGTTTCATAGGCCAGAGCATACAGGCATACACCGAGCCGTGTATGACCAACTAACACCTGAAGAACTTGAGACGCCCATTTTAAGCATTGAACGGCGGTTGGCTGCTGAAAACCCAATGGGGTGGGCGAAAACTGTTTATGATAAAACATGTTGGTCTTCGAAAAAGGCAAGCTATCAGAAATGTGCGGGCAAGAATAAAAATTATCTTCACCCTAAATCTCATAGAATTTGGTTAGAATTTCAAAGAGAAGGTCAGGCCGAAGTAGATGAGACGGCCGAAAGTAAAGGACGTGCTGAACTTTCCTGTCGTTGGTCTATGACGTATTTTAAGGGGAAGAGAAAGCGCATCAAAACGGTGAAAGCGCCTTGTGATCAACGAGCTGAGTTTGATGTTCCTTATCCAACAGGGGCAACTATTGATGTGAAGGCTTCTGACGGGACTTTCTTAAAAGAAAAAATCAAAGTCAAAGATATTTTTATTGTGGGTATTGGTGATAGTTTTGCCTCTGGTGAGGGAAACCCCGATGTGCCGGTTCGTTTTTCCAGGTCCAGATCAGTAATTTATCAGGAAAAATCTAAAAAACAGTTTCCGAAAAAGGCTTACCCAACGCGTGTTGGCAAATGGCGGGAATTAGCTGATCGTAACTTTATGAAATACAAAGCCCGGTGGCAGGGGCAATCTTGCCATCGGTCTTTATATTCTCATCAGATGCGGGCGAGTTTGCAGCTTGCGCTTAAAAACCCGAAACGAGCGGTGACATTTGCTGGGTTTGCTTGTGCGGGGGCACAGATTACGCATGGTCTGTTTTTGAGGTTTAAAGGAAATGAGTGGTCGGAGACGCCGCCAAAACTCTCTCAGATCAGTGCGGTTGCTGAAGCGCAGTGCGGGTGGCGTAGAGCGGAGAATAAGCAATATGCTCGTGCATTTGGAGTGGATGGTAAACTCGAGATTTTGCATGATTTGCCTGTGAAACGATGTGCGCGAAAAAATGCGCGGCGGATTGATTTGTTGATGGTGTCGATTGGAGGGAATGACGTGAATTTTTCCAGTTTGGTTGCCAATGTTGTGGTGAGAGATACCATACAGTTGAAAACGGTAGGTGGCTGGATGGGGGCCATTCTTAATCATAATCAGGCGAAAGGGCGCATTAAAGAATTGAAGCTGCGCTATAAGGCTTTGAGAAGGGCACTTCATAATGTATTGCTGATTTCTTGGGGACAGCCTGACCGTGTTTTACTTACCGCTTATCCGAACATGACGTTTCGGGATAAGGGAAAACGGGTTTGTGATGATGGAGCTTTGGGTATGGATGTTTCTCCTCTGTTTTCACTTTCAAACAAGAGAGCAAGTGAAGCTGAAAGTTTTGCCGAAAGTTTGAATAGGGAGATGCGACGTGAGGCAAAACGTTATAAATGGACTTTTGTTGAGGAGCATCGTGAAGCGTTTACCAGCCACGGAATTTGCGCACAAGCAGAAGACCGGAAAGACCAAATTGCTGAAAAGCTAGAGCTACCTTTTTGGGAGAATGGGCAATGGACGCATTATAACCCGGCTGATTATGTGCCTTATGCATCTCGTGAGCGGTGGTTTCGTACCCCGAATGATGCATATTTAACTGGCCATCTGCATTTATCTGGGGCTATTATGAGGAAATTCAAGAAGTTACGGCCATTGCAGGTGTTGGTTGCTGGGACATATTCGGGGGCTTTTCATCCAACTGCAGAGGGGCAGGCGGTTATTGCTGATGCATTAACTAAAGCTGCGTCAGTCGTGCTGAAGAAATATGGTCAGTAAATGATTGAAGCTTTTTACGAAGTGGATAAGCTGAGACTTGAAGGAATAAAGTGAAGCTCGATAGGATAAAGTGGCCATTTGAAGGAATGGTCTGATTATCTTTACGGCTGGTTGAGGGAGTTTTTTATGTCTGGTGTGTCTTCATTTGCAGGCTCGATTTTGCCAAATGTGTTTTTGGTTTTTAAGCGTTTTCCTCTTGGTGTCCTCACTGCTGGTCTTCTTACCATTTTAATGGTGGCTTTTGATAAGGCATTAAACTTAACACCTAACTTTTACTTTGGTTTGATGAGCCTCTTTTTTGTGTTTGTTGGTGCTGTTTTTGTAACTGAGCAACGCAATGAGGCCAGCTGGTATGGGTTTGTGGTTTCTCTCATCATAGGGAGTGTCATCGTTGGCTTGTTTTATTTTGCTGACTTTGTGGGCTTGCGCCATATGATGTTAGCTGTTGCTACACTGCTCGGTGCTAGTTCTGTTGTTTATTTTTTCTCTCCCAAAAACAATCGTGCCTATTGGCTTTTTAACCATGAGTTTTGGTTCACCCTGGTGATTGCGATCATTGGGGGGATGATTATTGCCGGGCTTTTTTCATTATTATTTGCAGTTTACGGTGCTTTATTTAATACGCGGGTCGATGGTGACTTGTATAAATATACGTTTCAGATTTGTTCGTTCTTTATCACGCCTGTATTTTGGCTCTCTATGTTACCGCAAGAATATGAGGCTGAAGTTGAGGAAACAGAACCAACCGAATTGATGTCTAAGGTCACAGGATTGTTTGTAAAATATGTCTTTGTTCCTTTTTTCTTCATGTTTGTTTTGTTGTTTCACGGGCTTGCTGTGAAGGTTGGTCTTTCTGGTGTTTTTCCAAAAGGCCAAATTGGCTGGTATGGCTTAGCTGTTATCATCTTAGGGATTGGCACTTATTTGATGGCATTTCCAACGCGCAATGTTGGCGGTGCTTTGGTTCGATTTTTCCATAAATATTGGTTTTTGTTTTTAATCATTCCTATGGCGTTGTTGTTTGTTGCTCATTCTATTCGGGTTGCTGAATATGGCATGACGCCGAAGCGGTATTTTCTTTTTGCATTTTTCTTCTGGTCTCTGGCTCTTATTCTTTATGGTTTATACATCCAGATTAAAGGGCGCGAATTTGACCTTAGAGTTATTTTGTTTTTAGCGACTGTGATTTTGGGTGTTTCAAGTTTTGGCCCCTGGGGGGCTGAGACGGTTTCGATTTATTCGCAAAAGCAGAAACTTGTCTCTGTATTGCAAAAGGCGGACGTGCTTGAAGATGGGGTGATTAAAAAAGCTTTTAATACTTCAACTGACGAGGCGCGCAAGGCAAAAAGGAAAATTCGTAACCTTCTTCGCTTTTTTAGAAAAGAGCAACGTGCTGATTATTTGCGTGTTCTATTGAGTGAGGAAGAGAGACCAGCCAAGGGTGCTCATCTGAACTATTTTGAGAGACGAAAATCTTCTTGGAATAACCCGATTATAGCGAAGATTGATGAGAAGCTTGGCTTTAGAAAAAACGTAGCTGTTGGCGCGAAGTTAAATAGCCGTAGTTTCTATGCGTCGGGACCTTATTCATTAGCTATTCCATCTAAGGGGATGGTGTTTGGACCAATCACCCTTTCTAAATCTCGCTCTGCCCTGAATTATCACCGTGACCAGATGGTTCAATTAGACGGGCGTGATGTTCGGTTATCTTTTCAGATTAAGGAACAGGAACTGATTGTTTTAAAAGGGCAGGGAGATGTTACTGAGGCCATTGGGAGATTTTCACTTCAAGAAATATATAAGATGGCATCAGGCCAGGTGAATGAAAATTTGAAGAAAAAGAAACGTAAAAACCTTAAAAGTTTTGTCGTAGATGGTTTGCCAAACAGTGCTGAGAAGCTCAGGCTTTATGTTATGAATTTTAATTATTCGGAAGATAAAGAGACATCTGAATATAAAGCTATGACGTATATAAAGTTTTCTCTTCATGTTGAGAAAGCTGCAACTGTGCTAGCTCAGTGAAGATTTGTTCTTATTGAAAAAAAAGGGAGACCTCTGTTCATGAGGTCTCCCTTTTTTTATGTAGTCTTTTTTTAATAGGATGATTTTATTCGCTAACAAGCGGATTTTTCTCTCCCCATTCAATGAGGTTTGAAAGGGCGCGTTTTGCCATGATGCGTTTTTTGGCGCGGGATTTTTCTTTGCCGCGCAAGCGCTTGCCATTTTCATCTGTTTTGGGAATTTCTGTTACCGGTGGGATTAGACCAAAATTAATGTTCATGGGTTGGAAGCTTTTTAAGCCGCCAGAGAAGTCTGAACTAAGGTGACCGCCTGTGATGTGATTAATTAATGCGCCATGGGCGGTTTCGATTGATGGGGGTGTTAAGTCTATTCCGAGCCTTTCAGCGGCGGCTAGTCTGCCAGCGATAAGGCCGGTTGCTGCGCTTTCTACATAGCCTTCAACGCCGGTGATTTGACCGGCGAAGCGGAGACGTTTGTCTGTCTTTAAACGGAGCTGATTATCAAGCACCTCGGGGCTGTTTAGAAATGTGTTTCTATGCAGGCCGCCAAGACGGGCAAAAACGGCGTTTTCCAGCCCAGGTATAGTGCTGAAAATTTTTGCTTGTTCGCCATATTTTAATTTGGTTTGGAAACCAACCATGTTCCACAATGTGCCAAGGGCATTATCCTGGCGAAGTTGAACAATGGCGTAAGATTTTTCTTCTTTGTGTGGGTTGGTGAGGCCAACTGGTTTCATTGGGCCGTGGCGCAAAGTTTCTCTTCCCCGTTCAGCCATGACTTCAATAGGAAGGCAGCCATCAAAGTAGGGGGTGTTTGTTTCCCATTCTTTGAAGTCTGTTTTTTCGCCTTCTAAAAGTGCGTCTATGAAGATGTTATATTCTTGCTCATCCATTGCGCAGTTGATGTAGTCAGCTCCAGTGCCGCCAGGGCCGACTTTATCATAGCGCGATTGCATCCAGACTTTATCAAAGTTGATGGTATCTTTATGGATGATGGGGGCGATGGCATCAAAGAAGGCCAGGCTATCTGCGCCGCTTAACTCCATTATGGCTTTGCTAAGGTTCTCAGATGTGAGGGGGCCTGTTGCGATGATGACATTATCCCATTCCGCTGGGGGGATGGTTGCCACTTCGCTGCGCTCAATGGTGATGAGATCATGCGTTTCTAGAGCTTTGGTGACTTCATCTGAGAAATGATCTCTGTCGACGGCAAGCGCGCCACCAGCTGGGAGTTTGTGTTTATCTCCGCTGGCCATGATGATGGAATTTAGTTGGCGCATTTCTTCATGTAGAAGGCCAACGGCGTTGTTTTCAGCATCATCAGAGCGGAAGGAGTTTGAACATACTAGTTCAGCCAGGCCTTCACCTTGGTGCGCGTCTGTTTTGACGTTCGGGCGCATTTCATGGAGAATTACGGGAACGCCAGCGTTTGCAGCTTGCCAGGCGGCTTCAGAGCCTGCGAGGCCACCGCCTATGATGTGTATTGGGTCTATTTTTGTCATTTCAGCGAGGTAGCAGGTAGGGCGTTAATATACAAGTGAGAAATTGCTTTGCAATTGCGTAAATTTAAGCTTTTTTGGGTTTGGCCTTATTTGAGAGATATGCCTCTTTTAAAAGGAAGAAGGCTTTAAAAGTCGTTTAATGCGTTTAGTATGAGGGTTTCCGATGGATTTGGTTAGTAATGTTGTGATGTTTGTCGTGTTGTTTTTAGGTTTAAAGATCATTCAAATGATCTGTAGTTTCTCCTATACGACCTATAAATCCATTCGCATTCATAAAAGCTTAGAACATGCCTTTTATCCGCCATTATCTTATCGATTTAAGTACGGTTTGCTTGGTGATGTTGTTTATTTCATTGCTGGTATTTTAATTATGTATTTTGCGGCTGATATTCGCGGACTTTTTTAGGTAGAATCAGACGGTGTTCAGTTTTTTCTTTGATTTGTAGTATTTTACCTCAGTCTGTTAAATCAGATTTCAAATTGGTGATTTGCTGTTTTTGTCAACTGCTCTGCCTGTGGAAACAGAGGCTTATTAACAGTAAGAAAATCAATGACATGGTCATGCCGCATTCTGTCTGTGTAATTTCAGTGTATTTAACGTGGACAGAGTACTCTCGCCCTTGCGACTCAGGGGAAGGATTGATTAGCTAAATCCCAGAAGCGAGTTAAGCACTCAGAACCGCTGGTTTAAGTTTGCTCCGTTTCATTTGGGATTGTTCATAAGAGATGATTTCCATATGAAATGGTAAAAATAAGAGGCGTAATATAAAGCCCCTCTCTTTGCCGGCAATTAAAGGAAATTTTATGGCTTCAATTGAACCAAGTTTTGATCGCACAAATAACCCGGTAGATATGGTTGAGAAGTTAGCCGCTATTCATGATTGGCCTTTTGAGCGCACAACTGATGATGAGCTGACGCTTAATGTTGAAGGGTCATGGGTTGATTATCATGTTTCGTTGAACTGGAGAGATGATTTAGAAGCTTTGCATTTAGCCTGCGCTTTTGAAATGCGTGTCCCTGAGGCGCGTATTGCTGAAGTGTATCGCTTAATCGCGCTTGTTAATGAGCAGCTTTGGCTTGGTCATTTTGATATTTGGCCGCAAGATGGACTTCTTCTTTTCCGTCATGGATTAATGTTGAATAAAGCTGAATTGACGGTTGAGCAATGTGAGGCTTTGATTGCATCTGGATTGGAAGCTAGTGAGAGCTATTATCAGGCGTTTCAATATGTGGTTTGGGCTGGCAAGTCTGCGCCTGAAGCTTTGGCATCAACCATGTTTGCCACAAAAGGTCATGCATAATATATGATGTCGATTTTGGATGATGGTTTGACAGATAATTCTTCACCTTTTTCAGCTTCTTTCTCACCAGTCCTTGTTGTTGGTGCCGGGAAGATGGCAGGCGCTATTTTAAGCGCTTGGCTTGAACCGAAAGAAAGCCTTGAAGGGTTAGATCCTGAAACACTTTATGTTGAAGACCCAGGCTCTCCTGATGATGTTTTAGATCTCTTGGCAAAATATGATGTTGTTCCCAAGGCGCGCCAGGAATTGCCGACACCTCCTCAGTTAGTGATGGTTGGTGTAAAGCCGCAAATTATGGATGAGGTGCTAAAAGATTTAGCTTCACGCATTTCATCAGAGACTTTGGTTTATTCTATTGCTGCAGGAAGAACCCTCAGCGACATAGCAAAACATTTGCCTGAGGGAACCGCTATTGTGCGCGCCATGCCGAATACACCTGTCATGGTGCAGAACGGCATGACAGCTTTGATTGCGAATGAATTTGTAACACCGAAACAACGATCTCAAATTAATGACCTTGTCTCAGGTACGGGGACTGTTGCCTGGCTTGATAATGAGAGCCAAATGGATGCTGTGACGGCTGTCTCAGGTTCTGGTCCAGCTTACATTTTTTGGTTGGCTGAATGTTTGGCGAAAGCTGGAGAACGTCAAGGTTTGTCACCAGAGTTGGCTATGACACTTTCAAAAGCGACCATTGATGGCGCTGGGTCTATGATGGGTTTATTTGATATACCCCCCTCTCAATTGCGTGAGAATGTGACCTCTAAAGGTGGGACTACTGCTGCTGCGCTTGAGGTGTTGATGAATGATGAGGGACTTGCTCCTCTGATTGATGCCGCAATTGAAGCGGCTGCGAAACGTTCGAAAGAGCTGAGTGGCTAGGGCGGGCTTGTTTTCTCTCACGGCTATTTCAAACGCTATCGCGTTTGAGCCTCCGAGGGGCGGCACTAGGTGCCGGACGCCAGAGGCGTCATGTGCGTGCTCTAAGAAGAGCACTACCTTCTTCGGTAAGATAAATCTTAAGGTTTTTTAGCATGCCCTTTGACTTATTGTTTTATCCAATTTTTTACTAGTTCATACTTAAATTAACACTAAACGTACTTGTTAATTTATAAGCTTTTGTTTCTAAATTGGGACGCGCACTTTTGCTCGCAGACCACCGAGGGCGCTTTCTTCTAGTCTGATATCCCCGCCGTGACTTCTAATGATGTCTCTTGCTATTGAGAGGCCGAGACCTGTATTGCCTTCATTTTGATTTCTTGAATCGTCCAAGCGTAAAAAGGCGTTAAATACTTCTTCTCGTTTTTCCTTTGGGATACCTGGCCCATTATCATCGATCGTGATGATCAGCCATTTGCGTCCCTTCGAGGCGTTTATATTTACTGTATCTGCATAGCGCATCGCGTTGGTGACGAGGTTGTTGATGGCTCTTTTAAAACTGTTGCGACGCAAGGGGAGCATGATGGATTTAGGCAAGACGCGTAGATTGATATCTTCTTTTGATAATTTTGCGTGGGTGTGTATCTCGGTTAAGATTTCGCCGACATCGGTGAGCTTGGTTTCTTCTGAACTGTCTCCTTTTGCAAATGCCATGTAATCTTCGAGCATGGATTGCATCTCGTCGACATCTTTTTGCAAAGCTTGGATTTCTTCTTCATCATCCAAAAAGGCCAGTTGTAATTTCATTCTGGTCAGTATGGTTCGCAGGTCATGACTAACGCCAGCTAGAATGGTTGTTCTTTGCTCGACGTGGCGATTAATACGATCTCTCATTTCTATAAATGCGAGTGAGGCCTGGCGAACTTCTTTAGCGCCTCTTGGGCTAAAGTTTTCAGGTAAGGGGCGACCTTTACCAAAGCTTTCTGCGGCTTCGGATAGTTTTAAAATTGGTCTGATTTGATTGCGCAGGAAAAGAAGAGCAATGCCTAAGAGAACCGTTGAAGAGCCGATCATCCATAGAACGAAGATATGAGAATTTGATGCGTAAGTATGGTTTCTATAGGCAAGGAATTTTAGAGTTGATTTTTCAAGTGCCACTCTGATTTCTACGAATTTTGATTGCCCTACAGTGTCCACCCAAATCGGGCGATTAATACGGTGTCTTAATTCTTTGGTGAGGCGTCTATCTAAAATGGAATAAAAGGGGCGTGCGGTTTTTTTGGGGAGTTTACTTTTAGGGAGCACCTGAAAAGAGAGGCTCATTTTATTTCTAGCGATATCGATTAATTTTTGATGGTCTTTATCCTGCGGATAGCGATTGTAGATTTCGATAATCGCGGCGACGTCTCTTGCTGTGGCTGCTGAAAGCCTGCGGGTGATGTTATCCCAGTGACGCTCCATAAAGACAAATAGAAGAATTGTTTGTAAGAGTATCAGAGGCATAGCGATAATGAGAATGGTACGGGCGTACAGGCCTTTTGGAAGCCAGGGAGAGAGGCTCCATCTGTTTAATTTGCTGGCTTTAATTTTAGTGATGAGTGCTTTGCATTTTTGCACGAACCAGCTTTGGCTCATGAGTGAGCTTAGGTCGTTTTCTTGTTTGATCTCATCTTGGAGATTTTCATCATGCTCATCTTTTATTGCCACAAATTTAACCTCTCGAGTGGGCTTGTTTAAAACGGTTTTGTTTAGTCGGTATGTAGAATGTAGCCTTTACCACGGACAGTTTGTAAATAAACCGGATTAGCTGGGTCTGTTTCTATCTTACGCCGAAGGCGGTTAATTTGTACATCAACTGCACGTTCATTGCCGCCGGCTTCTTCACTTGCCAATTCGTGACGGGGGATTGGTGTGCCAGCTCTGTTGGCAAAAAGCCGCATTAAATCTCTTTCGCGTTCTGTTAGTTTGATCGAGGTATTGTCTCTTTGTAACTCACCTCTTTCAATGTGAAAGGTATATTGCCCCATGTGTATTTCTTTTTGCGTTACCTTTTGTGCGCGTCGTTTCAATATATTTTGAATGCGCAACATGAGCTCGCGAGGTTCAAATGGTTTGGGCATATAATCATCGACGCCTATTTCCAAACCTTCAATGCGGTTTTCTGCCTCAGCCTTTGCTGTGAGCATAATAATAGGAACTTCTATTTTTGATTTAAGGTCACGTGCTAATTCGAGACCAGATTCGCCAGGCATCATGACATCAAGAATAAGAAGGTCAAAATGTAAGCCTTCGAGATTATGCCGGGCTGCGGCTGCATCATGAGCAGTGGTTACCCGCATATTTTCTTTGCGTAGATATCGACATAGAAGCTCTCTGATGCGTTCGTCATCATCAACGAGAAGAATGTGAGGGGTGTCTTCTGTTAAGCTATGCATTTGGCTTACTCACTCTCTTTCATTTAATATTCGAGACTTTCATATTAAAATATTGGCTTAGATGGTTGAGATATTGGACGTAATTTAATCTGTTGTCAGCTCTTTTATGTTTTTACAGTTTAAGGTTTTCCTGCTGGAAAATGGCCATTTTGTGCCATTAGGGAAATTACATCTTGTCGATTGTGTTTACGAATGAGGGTAAACAGAAATTTTTCAATTGTTTGTTGTTCGGTTTTTGAAAAATTACCCATGGTTTTTTCAAAGCGTTCAATTTGTGGGTCTGCTAATTGTTCGGCGAGTTTGTTACCTTTTTCTGTGGTGTAGAGCAATCTTTCTCTTCGGTCTTTGCTTCCTTCTTTTTGGCAAATAAAATCTTGTTCGACCAATTGCTTTAAAACGCGAGCCAGACTTTGTTTGGTAATTTTTAAAATGCCTAACAGGTCTGCGACGCGCTGACCTGGATAATGATGAACGAAGTGGATAACCCGGTGATGAGCACGGCCAAAGCCAAAGGTGTCCAGAATTTCGTCGCCTTCTTCTGTAAAGTCGCGATAAGCAAAGAAGAATAGCTCGATTAAAGTGAGCATATTTTCTTCTCTTAAGCTGATAGTATGATTAGGTTCAGCTGTTTCATCATTGCTCTTTTCTCTAGCTTGATCACTTATTGTTGTGTGTTTTGAAGGCATCTTCAGTAGCATTTCTAATTTATCAATTTGAATTTATGTCAGTGATGTTGACATATTTTGCTCATATTGATAAATCTTGCAAGTGTTTCGTGTAATTGTTTTTGCTTTCATTGAAATTTAATTTCATAAAAGACTTCAAATTTTAGATAATTTGAGCGTCTCTTAAAATTTAAGGAACTGACAGATGGCAGATTTAGCGTTTGATCAATTGGAAGGTCACATTTGGTTTAATGGAGAGATGGTCCCATGGGCTGACGCTAAAATTCATGTGCTTAGTCATGGTTTGCATTATGGCAGTTCTGTCTTTGAAGGACAGCGCATATATAGTGGTAAAATTTTTAAACTCACTGAGCATAGTGAACGTTTACGGAAATCTGCTGAAATTCTTGATTTTGAAATTCCTTACTCGGTTGCTGAAATCGATGCTGCCTGTAAGAAGGTTATGAAGATCCAAAATCTTACTGAAGGGTATATGCGCCCAATTGCTTGGCGTGGTTCTGAGCAGATGGGCGTTGCTGCGCAAAAAAATAAGATTAACTTGGCCATTGCAGCCTGGGAGTGGGGCTCATATTTTGACCCGGCGGAGCGGATGAAGGGCATTCGTTTGCGGATGGCTGATTACTGCCGCCCGGACCCACGTACGGCGCCTTCTCGGGCGAAGGCTGCTGGTCTTTATATGATTTGTACTGTTGAGAAACACAGAGCCGAAAAAGAAGGTTATGCTGATGCATTGATGCTTGACTGGCGCGGACTTGTTGCTGAGGCCACGGGTGCGAATGTGTTCTTTATCAAAGACGGTGTGTTGCATACGCCAACAGCTGATGTGTTTCTGGATGGCATTACCCGGCGTACGGTAATGGACTTAGCTCGGAAACGAGGCATTGAAGTGATCGAACGACAGATTAAACCTGAAGAAATGGCTGATTTTTCTGAATGTTTTATCACAGGCTCTGCTGCTGAAGTGACGCCAGTTTCCGAGATTGGTGATTATCGCTTTACACCAGGTGAGATCAGCAAGAATTTACTTGATGATTATATGGACCTGGTGCGTAGTTAATAATTGAAAAGAACACATTCAATATAAGTTGTGACTATTTGATATGACGTTTTTCTGATAAGTACTCCGCAATTCTCTCTGCAAATGGTCCTAGAATGAATATCATTGTTGGTACTAGAATGGCTGTTAGAATTAAGGTTTGAAGTGGTAAGAAAACCTCTATTCCAGACCATCTAAAGCTGAGTAATGCCCCTGTGACTATTAAGTAGACTGATAGCCAAGTAAAAAAAATGGTTAAAAATTTTTTCATATCTGTTTATTCATAAACTTGGAAATAACTTTGAAATATTCAGGCATAATCATTTTGAGTGTGCTTTTTCCTTTTTCTGTTAGTGCCAACTTGTGTGCTCGATAATCTTCTTTATCTTCTATTCGTTTTAGCAATCCTGTTTCTAGTAATGAGCTTACAGATCTGTTTAGTACTGGTTTGGAAACATCTAGGCGTCGATTGATTTCACTTTGACGTAGACTTTCAATATCTGGTTCACGATCTATCACGACAAGAATGAGGAATTTCAATTGTGAAAGATTATGAGAGCTGAAGTAAGCGTCTACAAGGCGAATTAGTTGGCTGGCTTCACGCATCATGGATAAGGCTTCGCTTATTGTTCCACTGTTACCTACACCTGTTTTTGAGACATACTCTTCAACCATAGAATCCGTGGGTAGTTCCTTGAGAAAGAACATGATGTTATCTCACACTATCTAATGGCAGTATGCGTGGTGGCTCGGCTAACCAATCTTCATAAGCTTTGAAAACTTCAGCGGTGTAAGGTTGTGTATAATGCTTATCGAGGGCGGTTTGATCATCCCATTCTTCAAATAAATAGAGCGTGCTTTGATCTGGTGAATTGAATAAATTAAATGAACGACATCCCTCTTCTGCACGTGTTTGGGTGAGAATGCTGACGATGGCTTTTTTTGCTTCTTCAAAATGTTCTGATTTTGGTTTTATTTCTGCAAAGATGAATAAAGACTTTGGCATATGTATTTCCCTTAAATAGTTATCATGATAACTATTATGTAAGGTAGCTTTTGTCAAGGAATAGATCACTCACTATTATAGTAAAATGGATTGTTGGACGGAACTATAATGGGATAGATCATCACTTACTCTGTCTTGAGATGTAGCTGCAAGAGCGCTGCTGATTAAAGTGACTGCGAGTAAGAAAACGACTGATAGTGGGTAAAAGTTTTTCATAATAAATCTCCAATATTCATTTGATGCATAATCATTTGTTGATGCTGAATATGATCTATCGTTTATGAGAATAAAAGAGCACCTCACGCGCAGGTGAAGTTGTTTGATAGTCGTTGTGGAAAATCGTGATTTTCGTGAATGCTTTTCACGGTGGTGTGAAGATTGATCGCGAAAATGAGAGCTCTCACGCTTTTAGACAACCCGTATATACCCTGATAACCCTGTTTTCTGGTGTTCGATGACGTGGCAGTGGAAGGCCCAGTCACCGGGGTTGTCTGCAACGAGGGCGATGTCGACCACTTCATTTTTTAAAAGCAAGAAGGTGTCCGTCCAGTTGGGCAGGACTTTTCGTTTGTTTGAACGGAGTGGTTTGAAGACTAGCCCATGAAGGTGGATGGGGTGTAGATTGGGTGATGAATTGCGCAATCTTAAGAGGTAACTGTTGCCAAGTTTTAGTGTGGCTACGGGGCTGGTGTTTTCACTGTTGTCACCGGGCCAGGGGGTGCGATTAATAGACCAGAATGTTTTTCCTAATGACCCGCAAAAACCATTGTTTGGCTCTGTTCCCTCTGGTGACCAGCCAAAAATAATTTCGTGGGTTTTTGCGTTTTTTAGGTCAGGTTCGGTGACAGGGTTTTTAGGTAGAGGTTTGAGCTCTTTTAAACTTCGTTTTTGATCTTGGCCAATTGAGAGCAAGCTTGCCATGAGCTTTTTGTTGGCTCTGACTTTTGCGATGATGTTTATTGTTTGCCCTTCAAGAGGAGGCATTTTACAAGCGATGTCTACTCTTTGTCCTGGCCCTAAGAGTAGAGGTTGTTTTTCAGTTGGCATCAAGATTTGATGCTCAGTGGGGTGCCCATCCCAGGCTATGATTTGCCCTTCAGTGCTTGTTAAGTAAAGTGAGTAAATGCGGGTTGTGTCTGTGTTGGCTAAGCGTAAGCGAACCAGGCTGCCGGCTTGGTGATTGTAGACAGGGGATTTGAGCCAATTGGCTGTCATTACATTGCCGAATGTACCGGCGCGGGCAGCGCCTCTTAATGTGTAGGGCTGTTTTAGTTGATCCGAATTATTCAGCCGGAAATCTCTTAAGTTGATGATTTCTTCGCTATTAAATCCACACTCGATTTTTTCCTTTATGACCATGACGCCTGTGAGCCCGCTTACCATTTGTGTCATTGTCATGCAGTGGGGATGATACCAATATGTGCCTGCATCTGGCGGGGTGAATTCGTAATTGAATGTTTCACCGCCTGCGATGGGGAGTTGAGTGAGGTAAGGGACGCCATCCATCTTATTGGGTATTCGAAGGCCATGCCAATGCATAGCGGTATATTCATCTAGACCATTGATCACGTTTAGTTTCATTGGTTGGTCTTGAAGGCCGTATATGACAGGTGGTGGAGCATTTTGTGAAAGACTGACCAGCTTATTAGTTGGTTGCTCTCTGAACAAAAAATTTGTGTGTTGGAGTTTTAGATTGGTTGTTGAGGATATTGGGGCGCCAATAGCGCTTAGGCCCAGGCTCGATACGCCGCCAGCAAAGAATGAAGCGCCTGCGGTGATGAGGAAATCGCGTCGTTTCATATGTCTTTCCTTTCATATGTCACGTTTTATCTGGGTATTTTTTTATGCTAGCAGTGTTTATGGATTGATAAAAACAGGACAATATGAAGTTTAAGGTTGAATGCTGATGATTGTAACTGCAAAATTTGCAATATTATCATTTCTTACTCAGCAAGCTTAGTTTTGTTTTTCCCAACGAGAAAGTGCCTGCTTGTCGCTGTCGCGGGCGTCGACCCAATTGGCGTCACCTTCGAGAGGTTGTTCTTTTTTCCAGAAAGGGGCTTTGCTTTTTAGGAAGTCCATAAGGAAATCAGCTGCTTCGAATGCGGCGTGTCTATGAGAAGAGAGGGTGATGACGAGAACTATATTATCACCCGGGCTTAGATCTCCGATACGGTGAATGATGGTTGTACCTAAGAGTGGCCATCTTTTATTGGCTTCCTCAGAGATATCGCTGAGTTCTTTTTCCGTCATGCCTGGGTAGTGCTCGAGGCTCATTGAGCTGATCGGCGTTTTGCTGGCCTTATCTTTTTTGGCCATGTCTCTGACTGTACCTGTGAACGTGACAATGGCACCGACATCTTGTTTGCCCTGTTTGCTGCGATCTTCTTTTAGCGCGTTGATTTCTTTTGTTATATCGAAATCTTCTGTTTGGATGCGGATGGTCATTTTTTATGCTCCTTTAGCCGCCTGTTACAGGTGGGAAAAAGGCAATTTCACTGGCGTTGTTAAGCGGTGTTTGATGGTCAACGTGCGTTTGATTAATGGCTGAGTTAATGGTTTCTTTATTTTCAAAGGCAGCTTGATATTCAGGTCCTTTGGACTCTAGCCATGTAATTAAATCAGCGACGGTGTTTACAGAATTTGGAACATCAAGGTCTTCTTGTGATTTCCCAATTTTTTCTCGGACCCACGCAAAATATAAAATTTTCATTCTATTTAGATACTCCTTCAGGTTGCTTTCTTTAGTGTGTTTTCAGATGCTCTTTTTAATGTGCCTTCAGTTGCCCACTAGCAACCGGCACAAAGCATCCGTAAATAGCAACCGTCTCTTTTTAGATGCTCCTTCAAGTTGCCCACAAGCAACCGTCGTTTAATCTTTCATGTCTTCTTCAATGAGGTATTTTATACCAACACGTAAATAATCAAAGCCTGTATAGATTGTTAAAATGGCGGCGCACCATAGTAAGCTATCTCCCAAGACTAAAATGATTGAGCCATCCTGGCCGAACATATTGCCAACAAGTGGTGCCATGATTAAGAAACCTAATGCACATAGTTGAGCGGCTGTTTTGAATTTTGCAATTTGTGTGACAGGAACGCTGACTGATAATTGACCTAGAAACTCTCTTAAACCGGATACCAGAATTTCTCGACTTAGGATGATGACAGCTGCAACGACGGATAGATCGTAGATTGTTCTGTCATAGACAAGCATGATGAGAGCCGCGCCGACTAATAACTTATCTGCAATCGGGTCTAGCATTTGGCCAAGCTTTGATTGTTGTGACCAGGCTCTGGCTAAGTAACCATCTAGAAAATCAGTTACGCTGGCAGCGATAAACAGGCCAAGAGCGATGGCTCTTGGGACATCTCCCGTGAAGTAAAAACAGGCAACAAAGGCCGGGACTGCAACAATCCGGCCGTAGGTTAGGATGTTTGGTAAATTCCAAACCCTTTTGTTTCTTTTGTCTTTATTGTTTTGCAATGAGTGTTCCATAATCCTTAAAAACCATGCGGGGCCTGATCAGTCAATGGTTTGATAGTGCGTCCCTTTGGTACAGGGTTAATTTCGTGACTTAAAATGCTCTTATACAGTGGTTTTGTCTTCATTTATGCATGGAATTTATCTTAATTATTCATGAAAATGATCGTAAATTGTTTCAGCCATTTGTGCACTTATGCCGTCAACGGCTTTTAAATCTTTTAGCCCAGCTCGACTAACAGCTTTTGCTGAGCCAAAATGAGAGAGTAGGGCCTTTTTCCGGCCAGGGCCAATACCTGGGATTTCATCAAGTGGGTTTGTTCCCATTTGTTTTTTTCGTCTTGTTCTATGTGTGCCGATGGCAAATCGGTGGGCTTCATCACGTAGTCTTTGCAAATAATAAAGGGTTGGGTCTTTCAATTCCATTGTGAATGAAGGTTGATCCTTGATATGAAATTGTTCACGCCCTGCATTTCTATCCGGCCCTTTTGAAATGGCAACGATCTTAATATCATTCAAGTCTAATTCTTTGATGATTTCCATTACGGCAGAAAGTTGCCCTTTGCCGCCATCGATTAAGAGAATATCTGGCCAGTGTGGAATTTCATCTGGCGGGGCTGTTTGGTCTTTGGAAGTGTCTGTTTTGTCTTCGTTGTTATATTTCTTTGTGCCATGATCTTTTACAAGTGCTTTTAACCGTCTGCGGAGCATGATGCGCATCATCTCAAAATCATCACCGCCGCTGATTTCTTCTGGTTTGAAATTGAATTTTCTATATTGATTTTTGATCAAGCCTTCGGGGCCAGAGACAATCATGGCGCCGATTGGACTTGAGCCTTGAATGTGACTGTTGTCATAGACTTCAATTCGTCTTGGCCGCTCTTCAAGGGTGAATAAGTTTTTCAGAGCTTCGAGGTGTCTACTTTGAGCGGAGCCTTCAGCGAGTTTTCTGGCTAATGCTTCTTTTGCGTTTTTATGGGCATGGCTCATTAACTCGGCTTTTGAGCCCCGCTTGGGTGAGATGACTTTTATATTCCGCTCGGCTTTGGTTGAGAGGGCTTCGCTTAAGAGAGTTTCATTTTCTATTGTTTCTGAGGTCAGGATTAATTTTGGAACTGGTTTGTTATCATAAAACTGAGCGATGAAACTTTCTAAAATTTCAGATGTTGAGTGGCTTTTGTCTATTCTTGGATAATAGGCATGGTTGCCCCAGTTTTGTCCCGTACGAATGAAAAAGACTTGAATACAAGCACTGCCACCTTCTGTGTGGATGGCAAACACATCCCCTTCCTCAAAACCGGTGGGTAGAATGGACTGATGGCTTTGGACTTGTGTGAGAGCGCTAATGCGATCTCTGAAAAAGGCAGCTTCTTCAAATTTTAGGGCTTTACTGGCGTTCTGCATTTTTACTTGCAAGTTTTTTTGAATGTGACTGCTTTTGCCGCGCAAGAAATCTTTGGCGTCGCTTACAAGTGATTTGTACTCTTCAGTTGATATTTTTCCTGTACAGGGGGCTGAGCAACGTTTGATTTGATATTGAAGGCAAGGACGGGTGCGGCTTTCATATTGGCTGTCTGTGCAATCTCTTAAGAGAAAGAGTTGTTGGAGTGTGTTGAGTGTGCGGTTCACGGAGCCAGCGGAAGCAAAGGGGCCGAAATATTCGCCTTTTTGTTTTCTGGCACCCCGATGTTTCACGAGTTGAGGAGCTTCATGATCTGTGCGGATGAGAATTGAGGGGAAGGATTTGTCATCGCGAAGCAAGACATTATATCTTGGTTTCATTTTTTTAATCAGGGTTGCTTCGAGCAGGAGAGCTTCTGATTCAGTGTCTGTTAGAATGAATTCCATTTCTGTTGTGGCACGGATCATTCTTGCGATGCGATTGGATTGTCCTTTTAATCTGGTGTAGCTGGTGACGCGATTTTTAAGGTTATTGGCTTTGCCGACATAGAGAATGGTGCCGTTTTTATCTAACATACGATAGACACCGGAGGATGTGCTTAGGTTTTTTAGATAAGCTTTGATAACTTGCGTCCCGCTTTTGGGCTCATCGTTATCAGTGCTTTCAATTTTGCTTTGTTCCGCCAATTTATGGGTTCTCTATTGAATGAGTTCCTGAGCCTAAGAAGTTTGTAGTCGTTCTATTTCAACTCCAACGCTTGCTGCTTCTCGCAGGGCTTCTGGTTTTTCTAATTTGACACGAATGGCTAAAATTCGATTGTCTTCCAAACAGCTCTCAGCAATGGTCTCTGCTAATGTTTCCAATAAATGGACATGGCCATCTTTACAGATTGATTGAATTTTTTTCACCACCTTATGATAGCAAACAACTTCATTAATTTCATCTGCTGCATTGGGATTTTCCTGCACAGTTATATCTATGTTCGCAACAACGCGTTGGCGGTTGTTTTTTTCATGATCATACACACCGATTACGGCCATCAGCTCTAAATCTTTTATGAAAATGTGCTGAATGTTATTATGTGCATCTGCTTTGAAATTTGTATTAGTTGTCATGATCTAAGGGCAATCTTTTGAATGGAGAGCTTCTAGCTTTAAATGTAACTGCTTTTGCAAGTTTATTATGGGGTACATCTAAGGTGAAAATTTGAGAAAATCAATGGGAGGAGATTATGCTTCTGTTAGAAGTGTTGCTCAAATATAAGAGTGTTTAGGAAAGGTGAGCTGTATCTCCCTTGCTAGTTTTGCACTGAGGGGAGGGGAGAAGGGCCGCTCAAAAAGGGGCAAGAATACCTCTTAAACTCATTCGAAGGACTTTGGCGGCTTAAATATTATATTGAAACTATTTTCTGTATGCTCTTTTCAACTTCGTCTTTTAGAAGCGGAAAGCGTCTAATCATTCTAGCCGGTTTGGAGTGATTTTCCTGCTTAAAAAGAGTTAGGCTGTCTATGTTTAAGCCCTGGCTTAATTGTTTTGAAAAGATGTTTTGAAGGTTTTTAGTCAATAATTCAATCATTGGTAAGGGGACCGCGCCGGTTAAGGGCATGATGAATTTGAAATCTTCGAAATAATAGGGGTAACCCCATTTGGTTAAATTATCTATTTGTCTCTCTGTGAGGACTTCTTTTAGTTTGGGATTGATGGGTTTCTCGGGGGGGATATCTCTAAAATGATTAAAATGTCTCACGGTTATGTTTGCCAAATCCTGGATGTTATTGTCTAGACTGAGTGGTTCGATCCCAATTTTATTTCCTGTCGCTTTTACCTTCATTAGGCATGTGCGAAAGGGGCTGAGTGATTCACTAAAGTTTGTGAGTTTTTCACAGAGGTTTTCTTGAGAAACTCCAACTCTTAGATTAAAGGGAGCTACTAAAATGGCGTTAAACCCTGTTTTTCGTGCAGGAAGTACGGTTTTTTGATGAATTTCAGGGGGAAGGCCTAAAGTAAATGACTTTTCCGGTATTTTATTTGTAGCAGCATTAAACGCTAGCCATGCGGAGCCTAACGCCCAGATCTCAGATTTGGGAGAGGGTGCGTAGGCTATAAAATAACGCTCTTTATTTTGTGTCATTATTAGGTTGCTCTTAATTTTATTTGCTACCATAGGTAGTATGACTAGGGATGGTTTCAATTCAGTTAATGATCTGAAGAAAATAAAATGTGAGTAAAAAAGCATTAAGACGGCAAGTGTGTGGAGCACTTACCGTCTTATATCTATGCAGATGCATAAACTTCACTGATGCCTCTGTTCAGATGTCGTTGGGTTCAGATGAAAGAGGGAGTTCAGCTTATTCATAAATACAATCAAAAGTTGTAGTTTGAGTTAATTTCTACCTGTGTATTTTAATGGTTTAGCTGAATAAGTCGTTCAGGTTTGGTTCAGCGAGGGGCTTCTATTGTTGTTATAACGTTGCGAGATTAAATTTGATGCTTATATTTATGGTATGGACCAAAAAACGTTGGACGTTGAACTGATATAATCACTGTATTTTTTTGCTAAACAGTCGTAACTTTTATAAATGCAACTTTTAGATTGTTTTTGGCAGCTTTGATTAAAGTCTTTGATGTTGTTGGTTTTAAAAGGTGCTATAAGCATTTTGAAGAATTGAGAGTTGGTAGTTTACTGATGAATATTTATTACAATGGTGCAAAGTGCATAAAGGAGAGCGTGATGAAGAAGCTAACCGTAATTTTTGCTGTTATGGCACTATTTGGTGGAGTTGCAACAGCACAAGCTGCTGGAGCGCAAAGCGCTTTTCTAGAGCAGGTTAACAAATCTATGAAGATTTCTGGCCAGATGGCAAGTGGGAAAGTTCCCTATAACCCAGCCAAAGCGCTTAAAGAAATGAAGAACATTCAAAAAGCTGTTGTAGACTTTCAAACGAATGAGGCTTCTAAGGCGGCTAAAAATTTAATTGATTGCGCGGCCCTGTTGAAAAAAGCAAGTGTTAAAGGTGCAGCTGCTGCAAAAGCTGGCCCCGGTGCCTTTAAAGCTGCTTATGGTGACCTGGTTACAGGGCATAAAGCTTGCGCCACGAAATAATTCGTCATTTTATAAGTAATCAGTTTGAAGAAACCCTTGTTGATTGAAAAATCAATGAGGGTTTTTTCTTTCTGTTTTTTAGATCATTTTTTTTCAGCTAGAATGGCCTGGTTGTTTTTAAAATTGTACTGAAGAATTTTCTTGATTTTTTTTCAGCTTTGAGAGCAATATCCTCTTCTTTTAAGAGATGGTTTTATGGATACAACCAAATTAGACATGAGTGGGCTATTATGCCCTTTGCCGGTTTTGAAAACTCAAAAAGCTTTGCGCTCAGTTGAGAGCGGAATGGTGCTTGAAGTGACCACAACAGACCCCGGCGCAGTTGCTGATTTTCAGTGTTTGGCTGAGCAAGACGGTCTTGAATTGCTTGAACAGGTGCAGAACGGTGATGTTTGTGTCCATGTTTTGAAGAAAGTGTCTAGCTGATGCGTCCCACTTATTTTTCAGCGGAACAATATTTAAAGCAACGTCGTCCTATTGACCCGGTTCGTTGTTTTCGTAGCTCTGCAATCGAGCGCGCGGTGTCGTGGTTTCAATCTCATTTTTCTGGCCAACTGATTTATGCTGTTAAAGCAAATATGACGCCTGATGTTATTCAACTCATTGCCCAAAATGGTGTGCGAAATTTTGACGTGGCGAGCCTTACGGAAGTTGATCTGATTTATCATGGAGTGCAGGGCGCAAATCTTTTTTATATGAACCCGGTGAAGTCGCGAGCTCACATTCGCTCAGCTTATTATGATTATGGGGTGCGCTGTTTTTCTATTGATCATGTTGATGAACTTGAAAAAATTCTTACTGTCACCGAGCAGGCTAAGGATTTAACTATTTTTGTTCGCTTGCACTGTGATGATAGTGGTTCTGTATTGCCTTTAGGTAAGAAGTACGGCGCTGAGGGCTTGCAAGCTATTGAATTATTGCAACTAGTTCGGCAAAAAGCCGAGCGGCTTGGGGTGACGTTTCATGTGGGTAGCCAGGCCATGCATGCTGAGCGTTATGGTGAGGCTATTCGTTATGCTGGTGATTTGGTTCGCCGAGCTGGAGTGATGGCGGAATTGCTAAATGTGGGGGGAGGTTTTCCTATTTTTTATAAAGAGGGGGACCCTGCTGATCTTTCATCTTATATGTTGAACATCGAACAATCTTTAGAGGCTTTGCCGATGGTGCAAGGCGGAGAGGTTTTTGCTGAACCTGGCCGGGCACTTGTTGCTGAGGCAGAGAGCTTGATTGTTCGGGTAGATGCGCGCCGGGACAATGAGCTTTTTATTAATGATGGTGGCTATGGCGTTTTATATGATGCTGCCAATTGTGACTGGGTTTTTCCTGTGCGTTTGATTGCGCATGACACTAGTGGGCATGACAAGAAAAGAAGTGTGACGAGTGAGTTAACGGGTTTTCAACTCTGGGGACCAACATGCGATGCTGCGGATCATATGAAGGGGCCGTTTTTCTTACCGGCAAATGTTCAAGAAGGTGATTATCTCGAAATTCATAAAACAGGGGCCTATGGTGGTGTGATGGCTTCTGGATTTAATGGATTTGGATGTTATGAAGAGATTTTTCTTGAAGATGATGTGATGGCTTCAAACTTTGTTCCCGCTACAGAGAGCAATAATATAATTAAATTCATATCTTAATATCGTTTTTTGGAGGGTATCGATGCGGCAATTTAAATATATGCCGGCGGATTTGGCTTTTCTTGATCCTGTTCGTCCTGGTTCTAATAAACCTCATTTGGCGAAAGCTGTTGTTATTCCTTTTGGATTAGAGCAATCGGTTTCTTTTCAAGGCGGGACAGCTTTGGGGCCAGAAGCTATTTTGGCTGCAAGTAAAGAGGTTGAGCTTTTTGATGAAGAATACTGGGCTGAAATTATTTCAGATTATGAAGTTGCAACCCTGCAACCTCAGCCGATTGCAGGATCTTTAGAAGCGGCGTTGAAGCAAATTGCTTTAATGGTTCGTGAAGTCATGAATGAGGGGAAGTTTCCTCTCGTCATTGGTGGTGAACATAGTTTAACGGCTGGTGCAATTCGTCCGTTTGTAGACGTTTACGATGATTTGGTTGTGTTGCAATTTGATGCCCATGCTGATTTGCGCGATGGGTATGAGGGGCAACATTTTTCTCACGCGGCCGCTATGCGTCGGGTGTTGGATTATAAATCAGTTTCGTTAGTTGGGGTTGGTTTGCGAAATATCTCACAGGAGGAAATCCCATTTCTTGAGGCCAACAGAGACAGAATTACTCTGCATTGGGCAAGTGAAGCTAAAAACACGCGGATTGAAGATATTGTTGAACCTTTAAAGGACAAGAATATTTATGTGACATTTGATCTGGATTGTTTTGATAGCAGCCTTATGCCGGCGACAGGTACGCCGGAGCCGGGCGGTTTGGATTGGTATCAGGCGTTAGATATTTTAAGAGCAGCCGCTGATGTGGGTACGATTGTTGGCGGGGATGTGGTTGAGTTAGCTCCGCGCCCTGGATTGCATGCTTGTGATTTTTTAGCAGCTAAATTGGCTTACAAAATTTTGAGTTATGCTTTGGTTGATCATTCGCGATTGCGTTAGTGTGGTCTGTTATCTCTCACGGCTTTTTTGTTGTGCTTCAGATGCCCACTACGCATCCGCACTCTTTAGTTGTGCTTCAGATGCCCACTACGCATCCGCACTCTTTAGTTGTGCTTCAGATGCCCACTATGCATCCGCACTGTCTGCCTTCTTAGGGGCGGCGCTTTTTATGCGATCAGCTTATCCGTACTCGTTAGGCTCCGTTCGGGCTGATCTTGTGCGCCGGGCAACTTTTATCTGTGCTTCAGATTGCCCACAAGCAACAGCACTGTTGCCATGTCCTGATGCCGAAGTGGTGCCACTACTTTTTCGTGTAGTAAGAGATTTATAGACCTAAATAATAGCGATATGCACTAGCTGGCAATTTTTTCGATCACACCCGTGAGTTCATCGAAATGATTGATGAGATGGGTTGGGTTTAGTTCTGGCATTGGTATGTCTGTATATCCCCATGTGACACCAATTGAGGGTATACTTGCATTTGTAGCTGTTTGGATGTCTGTTTTACTGTCACCAATCATTACGGCAGCTTCTGCATTGCCACCAGCTTGTTTGATTGTTTCAAAAAGATGACGTGCATCTGGTTTTTTAAAAGGAAAACTGTTGGCACCCGTTATGGCTTGAAAGTGTTTTGTTAAATCAAGCTTTTCAAGCAGTGGAAGAGTTAGATCTATCGTTTTGTTTGTGCAAACTGCCAGAATATGTCCTTCACTTTGCAGTTTTTCTAGAGCTTTAACTGTTCCTTCGAATGGATGTGTCTGATCTGCGTTGTGGATGGTGTAATGGTCTATTAGAATATGCCAGAGTTCGTCTATTTCTGTATCGTTGACTTGTATGTTTTTAAGATTTAATGCGCGTTTGATCATTGCTTTTGCGCCCTGGCCAATTATGGGGCGGATCTCTGATTGTGAGCTTTTGTCGTAACCTTTTGACTGAAGCGCATGATCAAGAGCTGAAAACAGGTCTGGGGCTGAGTTTACCAAGGTGCCATCCAGGTCAAAGCAAATTGTCAGTTTTGTTGAGGTCATTAGGGTTCTCTATGTAATAGCTATTATCTTGTTGGGGCTCTTCAGAAGCTTTGTTTATAAGCTCAGATTATCAGTTATTTAGAGGTTTGAGCCTTCAAGCGGCAATATGCGACATTGTATCTCTCATAGGTTTGGATGATTGTGGGATAGAGCAAGGTTGCTTTTTTTTCAAGAGAAATTCGTCTTGTTTTAAGGAATGCATTCAGTAGAGAATGCTAAAGAACGGAGCGCGAGAAGTGAACACTGGACTGAATATTACAGGATCTCATTCAAAGACTTCAAATGGAGATGAAGGAATGGCTCCTCCACAGTCAGCTAAGTTTGAAAATGGGCACTCTGATTTAGAGGGGCAATATAAAGACCTCTTAACGGACCTTGGGGGGAGGCTTGATAAGTATTGGAAGCGGATTGCGAATGAACCGCAATTTAACCCGGTGAAACAGCTGGCGTTTGAGCTTTCGAGAGAACTTGAAGCGGGGCGCCTTTCTCTTGATGACTTCTCATCGATGATTAAGATTTTATCCGACAGAGCGTTAATGAGCCGCGCGCAGAATATGCGTTCTTATATTGGTGAGAAAAATATTGATGATGCGGGAAGTGATTTGATCCGTTTTCGCGGCTATGTTCATGAAGTGGCTCATGTGGATGGTAAGCTTATTTCATTCGATGAGTTTAAAGCTGAATTTGAGCGTCCTCGCAAAGGTGTTGTATTTACTGCCCATCCGACTTTTTCAATGCCACAAGCTATGAGAGAGTTTTTGATCGAGTTGATTGAGAAACCAGAATTGGCCCTTGAGGCTGATTTCAAAGAGAGGTTGAATAAATTAGAGCATCGACCTGATGTTGATTTGGATTTAATGTCAGAGCAAAACCAGGCTCAAGTGGCGTTAAAAAATGCAGGTCTTGCGCGGCGTGAATTTCACAAGATTATCTTAGAGGAAGCCAAGAGACTTTATCCAGAGCAATGGACTGAGTTGCTTCCTTGTGTGGTTAACCTAAATAGCTGGGTTGGTTATGACCTTGATGGTCGAACAGACATTCGCTGGTATGATAGTCTTTGTTTCCGTTTGAAAGAAAAGCGCGATCAACTACAGCAGCATTCCACTTCAATTGAGACAAGCCTTTATAAACTTCAAGAAGATGAAAAGCAGTCAGCCTCCTTTTTGCAAGCGGCATACAAAATGATCCGCAGTGAAATTGATGCGTTAGACGGCTCTTTGATTTTATTTTCAGTTGATGAGCCGACGCCTGCTGATATTAGTAAAGCTGCTAATTTTTTGACAGGTGATGTGGGTGAAGATGGCTCTACGCTAACATCTGGAATTTTTAGTGGCGTGAGTAAAACAGTAGGAATTTCTAAAAAAGACAGACCGCTTCGATCTTCTTTAAAGCCTCTTCTTGATTCTGTTTGCAGCGCTATTGGGGCGTGTTCAACTGATGCATCATTGTTTGTGTTAACGGAGTTAAAAACAGAGCTAATGAGTTCGGGTTTAACGACGTCTCATATTCATATTCGTATTAATGCGATGCAATTACACAATGCAATTCGAAAGCCACTTGGGGGTGGTTCTGTTGATGTGTCGAGTTTGGTTAGTCTTTCTAAATTAGATGGGATGATTTTAAATGATGACACTGAAACCGTTAATTTTAAATGTCTTGCGTTAGAGCGATCAACGGCTGTTCGGCAATTTATCGTTATTTCTCAGATTTTGAAATATATTGATGGTGATGCACCGATTAGACTTTTGATTGCTGAGTGTGAGCATTCTCTCACGGTTTTATCGGCACTTTATTTCGCAAAACTTTTTGGCATTGAGGAACGAGTTGATATATCTCCTCTCTTTGAAACAGAGCGTGCTATGGAGCGCGGCGCTGAGATCATCAAGGCGTTATTGAAACTAAAATCTTATCGAGACTATGTTTTAAAACGTGGGCGGATTTCGATACAAACAGGGTTTTCTGATGCAGGACGCTTTATGGGGCAGATTCCGGCGACATTAGCTATTGAGAAATTGCAACGGCGGATTGCGTCCATTTTAAATAATGCCAATTTAGGGCACATAGAAGTTTTGATTTTTAACACTCACGGCGAATCTATGGGGCGGGGGGCTCATCCTTCTTCTCTTAAAGATAGGTTTGATTATGTGCTTACTCCGTATGTGCGCAATGCCTATAATGAAAAAGAGTTGCGATTGCATCATGAAATCAGTTTTCAGGGCGGTGATGGGTATGTGTTTTTTGGTTCAGAGACCTTAGCTAAGGCAACTCTTTTAGAATTTGTTCGGTCGCATCATATTGAAGGCGGAGAGTTTTCTGATGTGCTTTATGACAACCCTGATTTCAACGAGGATCTGTTTGAGCATGTGAAAACATATCAAACGAAATTGTTTGAGAATAAAAACTATCAATCTAGCCTTGGGGCTTTGGAGACTAATCTTTTGTTTAAGACCGGGTCTCGTAAAACGAAGCGTCAGTTTGATGGTCGGCAAGATAATCGCGTTGCAGCTGCTAAAATGCGGGCTATTCCTCATAATGGTGTGCTTCAGCAATTTGGCTTTTTGGCGAATGTTATTAGTGGATTTGGCTCGGCCTTGCTCTATGACAAAGAACAATTTGCAAATATCTATCAAAATTCAGCCAGAGCGCGCAGTCTTATTGGTATGATAGCCAGAGCGCGGCAGCTTTCCAGTGTAAAAACTCTGGTGGCTTATGCCTCTATTTTTAATGATGCCTTTTGGGTGACGCGGCCGATTGAAAACATGGAAACGCCATTAAAGGTGCCATGCTTATTATTGGCTGGACTGTTGCGCGGTGATGAGCGCCATGATCGCTTTATGCATTTGGCGACTTACTTGCGTGAGGATGATATTTATTTACATGATTTGTTTAAGGAGCTGGGACTTGATGAGTGGCAGGGGCAAGCGGATGGTCATGAGCGAGATGAAGTGATTGAGAGCGATATGCTCCATGCGCTTCGAATTGCTTTGATCATGCATATTTATTTACTCGGAGGGCGGTTGCCAATTTTGGCAGCGCGCAATGATTTGACGCACAAGGATATTATGAGAATGGTTTTATCTCTGCGTATTGATGATGCATTGACGCCGCTTAGAGAAGCTTATCCTCGAGCGAAACCTGAACAGGCTGACTATGACATTGCTGAAGAGGCGAGTTATATGGTTGATGAAGGTTCTGATTTTGAGGAGTTAAATGACCGTTTGATTGACCCTATGGTTGAAAGTTATGATTTGATACGGCGTGTTGGCGTTGGTATTGGTCATCATTACAGGGCTTATGGCTAATCTCAGGCCTTAAAATTTCTTTTGTGATTAACCCTTTATATCAGGACTTTCGTTTTGGTTGTAATTCTTTAGTTACGGCTTAAATTATTACTGGCAATGCGTGCGAACAAGTGACATTGTGCAGCGTAAATGCACTTTCTGGTGGAGTATTGTGTGGCCGAGCTTTTATTTGGAGATGTGGTATGGCTTCTGACGATTATAAATTAAATGCTGCAAAAGCGGCGCTTGAACTTATTGAAGATGGTATGAAGGTGGGCTTGGGTACTGGTTCAACCGCTGCTATTTTTATTGATTTGCTTGGTGAACGGGTGAAAGACGGACTTGATGTGGTCTGTGTTCCAACGTCCAGAGCGAGTGAAATACAGGCAGCGAATTTAGGCATTCAATTGGCAACGCTCGATGAAGAGCCGTTTCTTGATGTGACTGTTGATGGAGCTGATGAGCTTGATCAGGAGCTGCGCCTTATTAAAGGTGGTGGCGGTGCTCATTTACGTGAAAAAATTGTCGCGATGGCTTCTGAGCGATTAATTATTATCGCCGATGAAAGTAAAGTTGTTGATCAACTTGGTGCCTTTCCATTGCCGGTTGAAGTTGATGGTTTTGGGCTGCGTTCGACCTTTGAAATGATTTCTGTTCTTTGTGCCGAACTTGACCTTAAGCAAGACTTGCAAGTTAGAGAGACACCTGAAGGTGAGTTCTTTAAAACGGATGGTGGTCATTATATTCTTGATTGTCATTTTGATGTTATTCCTGACCCGGAAGAATTGGCTGATTGTCTCTCATTAATTCCTGGTGTTATTGAATCTGGTTTGTTTCTTGGCATAGCTGAACGAGCGATTGTTGGCGGTGCTGATGGTGTGACCGTTTATGAAGCACCGTTTGAAGATGAAGATGAGATTGTTTAATAAGATGTGTAAGAGGTGCTTAAAAGGAAAGATACTAGATGACGACTGAGCAATCCTTTGACTATGATTTATTTGTAATTGGCGGTGGTTCTGGCGGTGTTCGCGCTGCACGATTGGCTTCGCAAGGCGGTGCCAAGGTGGCTGTTGCTGAAGAATATCGCTATGGCGGGACTTGTGTCATCCGTGGCTGTGTGCCGAAGAAGCTGTTTGTTTATGCCTCTCGGTTTCACGGAGAATTTGAAGATGCACGAGGCTTTGGCTGGGATGTGGAACCTTCAGGTTTTGATTGGACGAAGCTGCGAGCTGCTAAAGACGCTGAGATTAGCCGACTTAGCCAGATTTACCTGACAAACTTAGGCAAAGCTGGTGTCACAGCCTTTGAAGACAGAGCTGTTGTCACTGGACCCAATGAAGTCAAGCTTGTGAATGAAGGGCGCACTATCACTGCCAAAACCATTCTTATTGCTGTTGGTGGCACTCCTTTTAAACCTGAAATTGAAGGAGCTGAGTTTGGTATCACTTCTAATGAAGCCTTTGATTTAGAGGCTTTGCCATCACATGTAACTGTGATTGGCGGTGGGTATATTGCTGTTGAGTTTGCTTCTATATTTAATGGGCTTGGCTCTAAGACAACTCTTGCTTATCGAGGACCTTCGGTGCTACGCGGCTTTGATGAAGATGTACGGGCTGGATTGACAGAAGCGATGGAGACGCGCGGTGTTGATGTGCGCTTAAATGCTTCACCTAAAAAAATTGAAAAAACGAATGATGGTTTGCGTCTTCATTTTGAAGATGGGTCTTCACTTGAGACCGGTCTAGTTATGTTTGCAACAGGGCGTGTGCCGTTAACTGAAGGGCTTGGACTTGAAACGGCTGGTGTAACATTAGGGCGCAATGGTAAAATTGAAGTTGATGAATTTTCTCAAAGCTCTTGCCCTTCTATCTATGCAGTAGGTGATGTGACGGATCGGGTTAACTTAACTCCGATTGCCATTCGAGAAGGTGCTGCTTTTGTTGAGACGGTTTTCAATGATAACCCAACCAAAGTTGACCATAGTCAAATTCCGACGGCTGTGTTTTCACAGCCAGAAGTTGGTACTGTTGGTTTAACTGAGGAACAAGCGCTTGAGCAGGTTGGAGCGATTGATGTTTATAAAAGTCAATTTAATCCAATGCGGAATACGATTTCCAGCCGGGTTGAGCGGACCTTGATGAAAATTATTGTCGATCAGGCCAGTCAGAAGGTGCTTGGTGTGCACATTTTAGGGCCAGACTCTGGTGAAATGACGCAAGCGCTGGGTATTGCCTTGAAAATGGGTGCGACGAAGGCTGATTTTGATGCGACGGTTGCTTTGCACCCATCTGCTGCTGAAGAGTTGGTGACTATGAAAGAGAAGTCATATTCTCGGCCTTAAGGTCTTTGATTTTTATCTCTTACTTGGGTTTTATTAACCAAACGAGTGAAAATCTATTCCATCTTTAAGATGTACTTGTAGGCTGGCTTTGAAAAAAGCTGGCCTATTTAGTCCTTTGGGCGTAAAACAGCCTGAAAATTTATCTATATATGAGAGTGATTATGAACCGTTTTAATGATCGTTATGCGTTGGTTACTGGTGCTGGATCTGGCATTGGGGCGTCGATTGCCCGCGAGTTTGCCTCTGAAGGTGCCTTTGTCTATGTGATTGATATAGACCCTGAAAAAGCTCAAGATGTTGCAGGGCAAATTAAAAATTCAGGTGGTCAAGCTCTTGAAGTTATTGCAGATGTAACTGATGGACCTTCTGTTAAGGATGCCATTCAACAAATTACGGATCATTCAGGTAAGCTGGATATTATCGTTAATAATGCTGGCATGAATGTGCGCACTGATTTGCGCCATATGACTGATGAGGAATGGAACCTGGTTTTACAGGTTAACCTGGTCGGTGGTGCTCGTTTTGCACGTGATGGCCTGGATTTGCTTCGTGCTTCAGAGAATGCAGCGATTGTTAATCTGGCATCTGTTATGGGGACGCGTTCAACGCGGCAGATGAGTGCTTATTCGGCGACTAAAGCGGCGATGGCGTCGCTTTCTCGCGGGCTTGCTGTTGAGTATGCGCCTTATGCCATCAGAGTGAATTATCTTTGCCCTGGGTTTGTTGCAACGAATTTGACGAGCCGTTTTGTGCGCAACCCGTTTGTGAAAGAGCAAATTTTAGCGCGTACGCCAATGGGGCGTTTTGGGGAACCAGAAGAGATTGCGAAAGCTGCTTTATTTTTAGCTTCTGATGATGCCTCATATATGACCGGATCTGGGATTACGGTTGATGGTGGGATGATGGCTGCTTTATAGGCTTAGGGCCTCATCTCAAAAAAAGGCTTTTTTCTTATTTTGGATTGGTAAATTGCTGCCAAATGGCCTATAACCCCTTTCTTTAATGAGGGGTTTCCCTTAAAATTATCAAATCGTATTCCTATGGCTGTTTCTTTATAGATCTTTGCTCATAGTGGATATGTTATATGTCTTTTGACTTTATTTTGACTATTACTTTTTTACCTTTTTGATAGGGAGTGTTTATTGTTATGGCAGAGTCTTCAAGCCAGAACCGGGGCCAAAAATGGAGCCCAAATAGCTGGCGGTCTAAGCCTATTGTGCAAGTGCCTGATTATCCAAATATGGATGAGCTTAAAGAAGTTGAGCAAACTCTTGGTTCATTTCCTCCTTTGGTTTTTGCAGGTGAAGCTCGTGACCTTAAGGCACGTTTAGGACGTGTTGCTGCAGGTGAAGGCTTTTTGCTGCAAGGTGGAGATTGCGCTGAAAGCTTTAGTGAGCACCATGGAGACAATATTCGCGACTTTTTTAGAGTTATGCTGCAAATGGCTGTGGTTTTAACTTATGCTGGTTCTGTGCCTGTTGTGAAAGTTGGTAGAATTGCCGGACAATTTGCGAAACCTCGCTCAGCGCCGATGGAATCTAAAGATGGTGTTGAACTGCCGTCTTATCGCGGTGACATTATTAATGGTATCGACTTCACTGAGGAGGATCGTATTCCTGATCCGCGCCGTCAGCTGAAAGCTTATCGCCAGTCTGCAGCAACGCTAAATCTTTTGCGTGCATTTGCGCAGGGTGGTTATGCGAACCTTGAACATGTGCACAGATGGACTTTAGGCTTTTTGGAAAATAGCCCTGCAGCTGAACGATTTGGTGAAATTGCAACTCGGATTACTGAGACACTGGATTTCATGAAGGCGTGCGGGATTAATTCTGACAATACACGCCAACTTACAGCGACTAACTTTTTTACTAGCCATGAAGCTTTGTTGCTTGGTTATGAGGAAGCTTTTGCTCGGGTTGATTCAACGTCAGGTGAGACATATGCCACGTCTGGTCACTTTATCTGGATAGGAGATAGAACTCGCCAGGTTGACCATGCTCATGTTGAGTTTATGCGCGGCATTAAAAACCCAATTGGTTTGAAATGTGGTCCTTCTATTTCTGATGATGATTTGATGCGTTTGATTGACACGTTGAACCCTGAAGATGAAGCAGGTCGTTTGACATTGATTTGCCGCTTTGGTGCTGATGATGTGCAAGAGCATTTGCCGCGCTTGGTGCGTAAGGTGCAAGAAGAAGGCCGCAAGGTTGTTTGGTCTTGTGATCCGATGCATGGCAATACGATTAAAGCGTCTACTGGATATAAAACACGCCCGTTTGATTTGGTGTTAAGTGAAGTTGAAAGCTTCTTTGATATTTGCCAAGCTGAGCGGGTGCATGCGGGCGGCGTTCATGTTGAAATGACTGGCAAGAATGTAACCGAATGTATTGGCGGGGCGAAAACAGTGAAAGAAGCTGATTTATCAGCACGTTATCATACTCATTGTGATCCACGTCTTAATGCTGATCAGGCTTTGGAGCTTGCTTTCCTTATTGCAGAACGCATGAAGAAAGACCGTCACGGTAACCGTGTTTCTGAAGCAAAAACAGCTTAAATTAAAATAATAAAACCGCGCACGAATTTAGAGAATTTCATTCCTTTTGAGTGCGCGGTTTTTTTTTGTCTGGATTAAGAGTTTGCTATATAAACTTTTTTAGATAACACCTATTTAAGATACCGGATAAAGAATATTGAGACGGGGCAAAAATGACTGACCGTTTAAAATTTGCATTGGGGCAAGTAAACCCTGTTATGGGTGATTTGCCGGGGAATGTGGCCCTTGCAAGAGATGCGCATGCCAAAGCCAAAGAGCTTGGGGCAGATATGTTGGTTTTGCCTGAGCTTTTCATCACAGGCTATCCACCTGAAGATTTAGTGCTTAGACCTTCTTTTCAAGAGGCTGTGAAACAAGCCGCGTTAGACCTTGCGAAAGTGACTTCTGAGGGACCTGCAATTTTAGTTGGCGCACCATGGCTGGAAGAAAAGGGAGAGAGTAGCTCTCTTTATAACGCGGTGCTTTTGCTTGAAGATGGTGAGATTTCTACCACTCGCTATAAAGTTGATTTGCCGAATTATGGTGTGTTTGACGAAAAGCGCGTTTTCGAGGCGGGGCCTTTGCCGGGGCCGATCAATTTTAAGGGGGTGCGTTTAGGTGTCCCTATCTGTGAAGATATTTGGACCAGTGAAGTTCCTGAATGTCTAGAAGAAACAGGGGCTGAAATTCTGGTTTCACTTCATGGTTCGCCTTATCGTCTTGATAAGCATGATATTCGAATGAACATTGCGGTTGCTCGGGTTACGGAGACGAAGCTTCCTCTGATTTACGTGAACCAGGTTGGTGGCCAGGATGAGCTTGTCTTTGATGGAGACAGTTTGGTTCTCAATGGGGATTGTTCATTGGGAGCTCAGTTTCCAAGGTTTCAAGAGCATATTGGCTTGGTAGAATTTGAGCGTACTGGTGAGAGTTGGCGCGTGGTCAAGGGAGATATTCATCCGATTGATGAAGGTGATGTTTCTGCTTATACAGCTTGTGTGGTTGGCTTGCGCGATTATGTAAATAAGAACGGCTTTAAAGGGGTTGTGCTGGGGCTCTCTGGTGGCATTGATAGTGCGCTATGTGCGGCGATGGCTGTTGATGCTCTTGGGGCTGACCGCGTGCATTGTGTGATGCTTCCCTATCATTATACAGCGCAAGATAGTTTTGATGATGCAGCTGAGTGCGCGAAGAATTTGGGCGTTGCTTACGAAACGTTACCAATTGCAGATGCTGTTGAAGCTGTTAGCGGTGTGATTTCACCTGCGATGCCTGATGGTATTGGTGGGGTGACTGAAGAAAACATTCAATCTCGCTTGCGCGGTGTTGTTTTGATGGCGCTTTCTAACAAAACCGGTGACATGCTGGTGACTACGGGCAATAAATCAGAAGTTTCTGTTGGTTATGCGACTTTGTATGGGGATATGAATGGTGGCTTTAACCCGATAAAAGATCTCTATAAAACAAAAGTTTATAAACTTTCAGCACTGCGAAATGAGGTCTTGCCAGAAGGATGTTTGGGGCCAAGTGGTGTTGTTATTCCTGAAAATATCATTACAAAGGCGCCTACAGCTGAATTGCGTGAAAATCAGACGGATCAGGATAGTTTGCCGCCCTATGACGAACTTGATGATATTCTGGAGTGTTTAATTGAGAAAGAGCTGCCAGTTTCTCAGATTGCCTTGCAAGGTGGCTATGAGTTGAGTGAAGTGAAGCGCATTGAGCATTTGGTTTACTTGGCTGAATATAAACGCCGGCAGGCGGCACCGGGTGTTAAAATATCATCTAAGAATTTTGGGCGCGGGCGGCGATACCCGATTACTAATAAATATAGAGATCAATAGAATTGGGCGCTCTTTATTATTGAGGCAATGGCAAGTTGATTGGTGTAGACCCTATAACTTAAAAGGTTCTGACCTTACTTTAGTTTGAAAGAATAGAGATTAAAATGACTGTGATTACGCGCTTTGCGCCAAGCCCGACGGGGAAAATCCATATTGGTAATTTACGTCCTGCATTGATCAACTGGCTTTATGCTCGTGCAGAAGGCGGCCAGTTTATGCTGCGGATTGATGATACGGATTTGGAGCGCTCTAAAGAAGAGTATGTGGATGGCATTAAGGCTGATCTCACCTGGCTAGGTTTGACGTGGGATTTTGAAGCGCGGCAATCAACACGGTTTGATAAATATGATGCGGTTGTTGAGAATTTAAAGGCAGAAGGCCGACTTTATCCGTGTTATGAGACAGCTGATGAACTTGACCGCAAACGTAAGCGGCAGATGTCTCGTGGGCTTCCGCCTGTTTATGACCGGGCTGCATTAGACATGACTGACGAGGAACGGGCTGAATTGGAAGCTGAGGGGCGCAAGCCGCATTGGCGCTTTAAGCTTGAAGATCGTTCTGTTGTTTGGACTGACCTTGTGCGCGGTGAACAATCCATTGAAGCATCGTCGCTTTCTGACCCCATTCTTATTCGTGAAGATGGGAGCTATCTTTACACATTGCCGAGTGTGATTGATGATATTGAGTTTAAGGTGAGCCATGTTATTCGCGGTGAAGACCATGTGGCGAATACGGGGGCACAAATTCAGATTTTTGAAGCGCTGGGTGCACAAGCGCCTGTGTTTGCGCATCATAATTTGTTGGTTGGTAAAGAGGGAGAAGGGCTTTCAAAACGTTTGGGAAGCCTATCGATTTCTTCATTCCGTGAAGACGGGATTGAAGCAATGGCTGTTGTGAGCCATGCGGCGAGTATTGGTTCATCAAACCCAATTGTACCGCACCAAACAACTGAGACGATTTTCAAGGAATTTGCATTTGAAAAATTAAGCCGTTCGCCAGCTAAGTTTGATGTGGCTGAGCTTGAGCTTATTAATGCTAAGCTTTTGCATGAGACGGAATTTTCAGTTGTTCAAACACGTCTTGCTGAATTGGGAATTGAGGGTGCTGAAGCGTTTTGGGATGCTGTGCGGGGCAATATAGAAAAATTTGAAGATGTTAAGCTTTGGTGGAAGGTTGTAAACGGGCCGATTGATCCGGTTATTGAAGACGCTGAATTTTGCGCTAAAGCTTTGAGTGTTTTGCCTGAAGGGCCTTATGATGAGACTAGCTGGGGGACGTTTACAAAAGCGGTTAAAGAGGCAACCGGCGCTAAAGGGAAAGCTTTGTTTCAACCGTTACGTTTAAGTTTGACAGGGCAACCGCATGGACCTGAGTTAAAAGCTTTGCTGCCTTTGATTGGGCCTGATCGTGCAGCTGGACGCTTGAAGGGTGAAGTTGTCTAATATTGTAAAATGAATAAAAAGAGAGGTCACTGACCTCTCTTTTTTTGTTTTCTTGTACTATTCAAACTATTTTTAACCCGTCACTTTAATATCTTGTTGTTGATAGATAGCGATATTTTCAGGAACGGCAGGGTTTATAGGTTGTTGCTGCAAGTTATTGTTTGATGGGATTTGTTTTGTTTTTGATTTCCGCATATAGGTGATTGGAATATCTGGCCCGATGGGTGTGTTTAGGGCTCCATGAGAACTTGTTGCATAGCCAATGCTTTCAAAGAATGCAGCAGCACTTAAATTTGTTCTTACGCTATATTCGTCAAACCCTGCGTCACTTGCTCTGTTTTCAGCGTGTTCTACCATCATCCGGCCTAACCCCAGGCCAACATAGAAACTATGGATATAGATTTTTCGCATTCGCGCTGTTGAACGATTATCCGTTGATGGACACCACCCTGCTGTGCCGATGAGAATGTGATTGTGCCACAACCCGACAAGGTTACAATTTGTGCATTCTCTAATATATTCGACTGAATTTATTCTTGATAAATATGCGTTGATTTCTTCTTCTGTATGATGTTCTGCGCCGCACATTCTAAATGCAGAACTATGTAGGTAACGGACCTCAGTGAGGTCGTCTATTTCTATCGGACGTTTTACTAAACTAAACATGATATTGCCCTCCAAGTACTCATGAACTATGAGCAACATAAAGAGAGGCCGTGACGATATGTTGACAATAGTGTGGTAATCCACATCGCCTTAAAATTTCTTTGAATGTCATTAGGTTGTTATATTTCAGCTGGTTGTTTCCCTGCGTGAAATTTAAATATGCAGCCTTATTTCTTGTTATTTTTCAGCTTTTTGCAGTGTCACTGTCTTTTTTAGTACTGATGGGTTTTCGCTTTTGGAAGCGGATTGATCCTCTGATTTTTTTGCCTGTTCTTTTTTAGGCGCCTCGTCTTTTGAGGTTTTGTCCGTTTCTGAGGGTGTGTTTTCTTCTTTTGCAGTTTCTGGTTTTGCTTCTAACAGGACTGGGTCGTATTCTGCCGCTTTGCAAGAGCAGCCTCTTACAAATTCCTTTTTAAACTTCCAGGCATTTTTCAGGTCTCCATACGGGACACCATTGATTGAATACATTTGCTGAGGGTTGCCACCAGGGTTAGGGTAAGTGAATAGTTTGGCAGGTGCTGCACATTTAGATTGGCAAGTTAGTTCATCTGTGCTGAAGCGATTGGTTGTTGTGGCAAAGCTCATTGGGAAATAGTAGCCATCACACAAACGGACGCAAAGGGTACGGTGGGTGGTGAACCTGAAACGATCTTGTGGGTTATAGTCAGGCTCTCTTGTGCTGCCACCGAAGAAACCATCATCGAACCAGTTGCTGAAGGAATTGCGTTTTCTGTCTTCTCTCTCATATTGGCGCCCGCATTTATTTCTCGCTAACGCTCGTATGAGATCCGATCTGATTTCTTGTTTGTTGCTGCCTCTGTGAAGAAGGTTTTCTAATTGTCTGTTTAGGGTTCTTAATTGCCGTTTTGCTCTTATGATTTTTTTATGAATGCGAATACAGCGAGGGGTTCTTCGTAATTCTTTTGAGAAAAGGAATTGAGAATAGCAGTTTCGTCTGTCAGCATCATAATTTAAGCGATGATAGGTTCGTTCGACATTGCGAATGTTTAATTTAAGCTTTGCTCGATTAACACCGACGCCCTGATCTTTTTGGTAGGTTTTAGCGAGTTGTCCCTCTAGCTTTAGGCAATATCTTTGATGATCTGGGCTGCGTTGTTGTGCAAGGGCAGGTAAATAAAGGAATATGCAAATAAAAATGGCAGCTAGACTAAAGAATTTTATAATTCTTAAGGGGGTTGATTTTCCTGAAGAGCTCGCTCTTGCCATTTGATGATCCCGAATATTATTTCTTTAATGTGCTATCGTTGGTTTATTATTGATTTTTTTGTGTTTTTAACCACTAAAATGGTTCATATATTCAACTTTGATAGACTTGCTTTGTTCACCTAAATTAGCAAATATTAATTCATATTTGATTGTATTAATGAAATTTGAATTAACTTAACTGGTTTGGCCCATGTTTTACTGACATGTTTAACTGAATTGGCATATATTTATTTTACAGCAAAAATGCAGGCTAATTAAGGTTTTTTCATGTGTTTTCACTATATTTTAGATGAGGGCTATCTATAAAAATAGGGCTCTTCTCTTGACCCTGATCAATGAATGTTGGACTTATCAATTATAAATAAGCGGTGAGGTATTTTCTTATCTCTTGTTTTTAATGAACTAAAGGCTTTATTTTTTCTATGAGTGGAACACAGGACCGCATACTTGATAGCGCTATGGGATTATTGCAATCTCGGGGCTATAGTGCCATCAGCTATCAGGATATTTCGGATGAAGTGGGTATTCGTAAGGCGAGTATTCACTATTATTTCCCCTCAAAGGGCGATTTGGCCAAAGCTGTTGTTCATCGGTATCGGGCTGAGGTTCAAGATGTGATCAAGCAATCTGAGGCTTCGCGTGGCGCAGATTATTGGGGGCTTTTGGATGATTATTTTCATGCTTATTTGATCTTTGAAGAAGAACCGCACAAAATTTGTCTTTGTGGTTCATTGGCAGGGGAATATCCTGTTTTGCCTGAGGCGGTCCAAGGAGAAGTTGATGGTTTTTTTGCTGATCAATTGGCTTGGATTTTATCAATAATGAAGAAATTACAGGAGGCTTCTCTGGTTAACCCTGAAGCTGACTCCAGAGTGCTTTCTGGTTGGGTTTTATCATCTATGCAGGGTTCACTGATGATTGGCCGTGCGACAGGGGAAATGCAACGGGTATTGGATGCGAAAGCACTGCTTATTGCCTCTTTGAAAGCTTTTTAATTAGTTTCATTTTATTCTCCCACTTCTTTTGAACTTTGTTATATAGTCAAACGTCTCATTGAGGTGAGGTTTGGCTTTTGAGCTATTTGGCTTCTCAATATTTTGATATTTCTCTATTGGGTATTTCTATATTCGCAATCTAATTATATTTTTAAAACGGAGTTCTGGTGTGACCATAACGCTTTACAATACGCTATCTAAACAAAAACAAGTTTTAGAACCCCTACATACATCATCTAATGATGGTAAACCTGTTGTTGGGCTCTATGTTTGTGGTCCGACTGTTTATGATTATGCGCACATTGGGAATGCCCGTCCTGTCATTGTCTTTGATGTTTTGAACCGTCTTCTTCGCCATGTTTATGGGGAGGATCATGTGACTTATGTTCGGAATATTACGGATGTTGATGACAAGATTAATGCCCGAGCTGCTGAAGAAGGTATTGATATTCGCGAATTAACAGAGCGGACCAACAAGCAATTTCAAGAAGATATGACGGCTCTGAACTGCTACAGACCAGATGTGCAGCCTCGTGCTACTGAACATATTTCTGAAATGCAGGCTCTAATTACGATTTTGATTGAAAAAGGCTTTGCCTATGAAGCTTCAGGTCATGTGCTTTTCCATGTGCCGGCTATGAAGGGGTATGGTGAACTTTCAAACCGCTCTGTTGACGAAATGCAAGCGGGGGCCCGTGTTGAGGTCGCGCCTTATAAAAAAGATCCGATGGACTTTGTGCTTTGGAAACCTTCACTTGATGAAGAGCCTGGGTGGGATAGCCCTTGGCAGGGTGAGGGTGCTTCTAAAAATGGCCGTGGTCGTCCTGGCTGGCATATTGAGTGTTCGGCTATGGCAAAGGCGCATCTTGGAGAAGTGTTTGACATTCATGGTGGCGGGATTGATTTGGTATTTCCTCATCATGAAAATGAAATTGCACAAAGTTGCTGCGCTCATGAAACTGACAAGATGGCCAACATTTGGATGCACAATGGCTATTTGCAGGTTGAAGGTGAGAAGATGTCGAAGAGTCTTGGCAATTTCATCACCGTGAATGAAGTTCTTGAAAAATGGCCTGGGGAAGTTGCTCGTTTAGCTATGTTGATGACCCATTATCGTCAACCGATTAACTGGACTGAAGCTAATTTATCAGCTGCACAGAAAACGCTTGATGGTTGGTATGGTGTTTTACCTGAAGGTGAAGCAAGTGAGGATGAGATTTCATCTGAGCTTCTTGATGACGGATTATTGTCAGCCCTTGCTGATGATTTGAATACACCCAAAGCGATTTCAATTTTGCATCAATTAAAAGATAATCCAACTGCCCTGAAAGCCTCTGCGAACTTAATGGGATTATTATCTCATTCGGTTGAGGAGTGGGCTGAGCTTCGTGCGCCCAAACTTGATGTTGATGAGAAAGAAATTGAAGCTTTGATCGCGGCACGTTTAGAGGCGCGTGAGAATAAAGACTGGGCCGAGGCTGATCGACTACGTGATGAATTGGTTTCTAAGAATATTGTTCTTATGGACGGGGATGGCTTTACTGACTGGGAAGTGAAGAGCTAAGAGAGAAGAGGCTTTTTTGTGCTTCAGGGTTGCCCACCAGCAACCGCATTTTTTCTCTCACGTGCTATTCCGCCGCTGAAGCGGCGGGCACTCCGAGAGGCGGTACTAGGCACCGGTCAGCTGGCGCTGCCATGTCCCATTGCCTGAAGAAGGCAATGCTCCTTCATCGTGTAGCTAGTTTTTTCTATTGCTTGAAGAGTTCATCACTCATTCCTCATGTTTAAGGTTGTTTGTTTTTTGAACGAACTATCCCATCGTTTCAGCTAATTCTTTCTAAGAACTGTAAAGAGATTTTTTCAGTCAATACTAAATATCGAGATTTTCTCTGTATTAACCTGTTTTCCATACATTTCGCAGGAAGGACTTGCATTGGGGCTTTTAGCTCCTTATGGATATGGCAATAGCGCTCCGCCAAAAAGTGGATCCGGTTTTTGGGACAAAGGACCGCTAAAAGAAAATGCAAGAGCAATGCTCTTGGCTGTTATAGTTATTGAGGGTTAGGGATTTGGCTGTGGCTGAAACGCGTGAGAGAATTTATTTGTTTGATACTACCTTGCGGGATGGTGCTCAAACTCAGGGTGTTGAATTTTCTCTTGAAGATAAGATTTTAATCGCTGAAGCCTTGGATGGTTTGGGGCTCGATTATATTGAGGGTGGTTACCCTGGCGCGAATCCGACTGATAGCGGTTACTTTGAAACGGCTCGTGATTTTAAATCAGCTAAAAACACAGCCTTTGGAATGACCAAACGTGTTGGTCGCTCGATTTCTAATGATGCAGGTTTCAATGCCATTCTTGACGCGAAAGTTGATGCGATTTGCCTGGTCGCGAAATCATGGGATTATCATGTGCGCGTCGCTCTTGGCGTGACGAATGAAGAAAACCTTACGACGATTACGGAGAGTGTAAAGGCTGTTAGTGACAGTGGCCGGGAAGCTTTGATTGATTGCGAGCATTTTTTTGATGGCTACAAATCAAATCCTGAATATGCCCTTGCTTGTGTGAAGACAGCCTATGAAGCTGGCGCGCGCTGGATTGTTTTATGCGACACGAATGGGGGCACTTTGCCTCATGAGGTTTTGGATATTGTAGGCACGATTACCAATGAGATCCCTGGGGATCATATTGGCATTCACGCTCATAATGATACGGGCAATGCAGTTGCCAATTCTTTGGCTGCCATTCAAGCCGGAGCTCGCCAAGTGCAAGGAACATTGAATGGATTGGGAGAGCGCTGTGGCAATGCGAACCTGACATCTATTATCCCAACGCTTTTGTTGAAACCTGATTTTGCTAATCGTTATGAGACAGGGATTACAGCCCAGCAATTGCGCACGATTACACACGCTTCTCGATTGCTGGATGAAGTGCTGAACCGTGCACCTGATCATTCTCAACCGTATGTGGGTAGTTCTGCTTTTGCTCATAAGGGGGGGATCCATGTTTCAGCGGTGAAGAAGGACCCCTCGACTTATGAGCATGTAGAGCCTGAGCTTGTTGGTAATTCACGCAAGTTATTGGTTTCAGGCCAAGCGGGGAAGTCAAATATTTTAGCTGAACTTGAGCGCTTGGATATTCTTGTTGATCATGATGACGATCGTGTGGATGCGTTGCTTAAGGATGTAAAGGCACGTTCTAGTGTTGGTTATGTCTATGAAGGTGCAGATGCATCTTTTGAACTTCTTGCTCGCCGGCATTTGGGTGAAGTGCCGCGCTTTTTCTCAGTTGATAGTTTTCGGGTTATGGTTGAGCGGCGCTATAATTCTAGCGGTGAGCTCATTACGGTTTCTGAAGCTATGGTGAAAGTGACAGTGAACGGTGAAACTCATGCTCACGTAGGTGAGGGGAATGGCCCTGTGCATGCGCTGGACCAAGCACTTCGAAAAGACTTAGGACCCTATCAGCCGTTTATCACTGATTTGCAGTTGGTTGATTATAAGGTGCGGATCTTAACTGGTGGTACGGATGCCATCACACGAGTTCTCATTGAAAGCGCGGATTCTGAAGGCAAGCGCTGGCATACAGTTGGTGTCTCAACTAATATTGTTGATGCATCATTTGAAGCGCTTGTGGATTCGATCAATTATAAATTGTTGCGTGACGGTGCGGTGATTTCCTGAGATTTAAAGCATCTCTTTTAAGAGTGCATTTTTACGTACCAATAGTTCTTTGATAATCTGTTCTGGTTGCTCAATGACTTGAAAATTTACTTCAAGACCCGCTCTGATAAAGTTTTCACTTTTCATATGCTCTATGAGAGATAGGAATGGTTGCCAAAAATTTGCAGTATTGAGAAGTGCGATGGGTTTTTGGTGTGTGCCGAGTTGAGCCCATGTCATGGTCTCAACGAGTTCTTCTAAAGTTCCGATGCCGCCAGGTAATGCTATGAATGCGTCAGCCAGTTCATACATTTTAGCTTTTCTGGTATGCATGTCCTTTGTGACGATTAGTCCTGTTGTTTTTAAGTTTTCATTTTGATACTTGAGTAGAAATTCAGGGATGATGCCGGTTACTTTGCCCCCCTTTTCTTGAACGGCGTTAGCAATGGTACCCATTAGGCCCATGTCACCACCGCCATAGATTAATTCTATATTATTTTGGGCAAAGAGGTGTCCGAGGGTTTGACTTGCGCTTTTGAAATCAGGATTGCAGCCCTCACCAGATCCGCAAAATACGCAGATTGATTTGATTGAATTATTGTCTTTCTGATTGTTTTCTTGGGACTTTTGTATCATTTTTGTCATGATTTTGCTTAGAATGACCTTTAGATTGAATTTCTGCTTTATGTGTTTTTCATCTTACAGTTTGATGAAATATATTTGTTTGTTAAGGCTAATTCCGCAAAGGAAAAAGGGCCAAAACTTGCTTTTAAGCTGTTGCTGAACTATATGTGTCGCACCAATATATGTCTTCTAGATGCAACACTTTTATATAGCGGCTTGATTTTCTTGAATATTTTTATGTTCCAAGTGTTGTTTTTATGTTGTTGGAATGCCCTGATAAATTGTTTAAAATGAGGGTGACTATCTTTTTTTGTAAGATGTTTCACAGTATTGAGTTTGAAAGGTACTAGTTATGAGTGTCGTTCGGTTATTATCGACGGTTTTGGCTATTTTTGTAACATTTTTGTGGGCGGGGTTTGTGGTTAATGCCTGGCAAAAGAATACAATGGCTCGCCAACTGGCGCAGACTAGTTCGGATAAGAGCAGTGCAGAAAAAATAGCACGGGATCAATCTCAAGAAAAAACTGATACCTCTAAGAAGACTGTTGCTGTTGCAACGGTTAAAAAGAAGGCAGTCGCTGAAGTTAAAAAGACGGATGCTCAAACAGCTAAGGCCAAGCTCGACTCGACTTTAGACAAAGCTGATGAGCTTGCCCGGGCGGCAAATGAAGAATTTTCCAAGCGCATTAAATTGGCAGAGGCTAAAATTTTGAAACCTTCTTCTTCAAAAGAAGTTAAAAAGGTTGCTGATGATAAGATAACTTCTGAGAAGAAAGCCATTGTCTCTAACACTATTAGCGTTTCTAAGGCTACTGATGTTTCCAAGGTTACAAGCGTTACCGAAAAGACAAAGCTGGATGCTGCAAGTCATCTGAGTGTTGTTAGTAAAGACGGCACTGTTACTAAAGTAACTACTGATACGTTCGTTCCAGAAGAACAATTAAAAGACGCTGATAACAAAAAAGCTGAGATTGAAGAAAAAGATTTAGCCTCAGGTAAAGATCAGACGCGAATTTCTACTGATAAGGAAACCGCTCGAATTTCTGATGATACAACACGTGATAAGTTAGCGCCGATTGAAATGGCGCAAGAACGTATTGCGATTGCTTCGACTAAAAAAGAAGTGATGAACGATGTTGTCGATGAACGTGCGCTTTTGAAAGAAGATCGGATTGAAAGTAAAATTGAAACTCGTCTAAGTTTTAATACGACATCTGATGATAATTCTTCTGCCGTTGATCATGATGTTGCACGTGGTGGCAAAGATAATTCACGTCTTTCGAAAGACAGAGTAGTTGTGGCCGTTAACAAGCATCAACCAACGGAGCTAAAACTTGCTGAGAAAAAGGCTGTTAAGAAAGTAGCTGCCAAGCAAGATGAAAAGAGTGCTGTTAAAAAAGCGACACCAGCTAAGAAATCTGAGGCTGTAACAAAAAAAGCTGCAACAACAAAAGTTAAATCTAAAGTTGAGAATAAAGACGTTGCTAAGTCGAAACCGATTTGGACTGTGCCAACCGGCGTAACTCCTGAATATAGCGTTGTTGAGAAAATTGAGCGCGGTCTTGATAGTGTTGCGGAAGCGGCTGTAAAAGCTGGCAATAAATTATCTGAAAAAGTTACTTCGTTAGGTGATAACGTTAAAGGGGCTATAGCTGCTCCTAAGAAATGGGAAGTTCCAACTGGGGTGACGCCTGGTGGTGATGATCCGGCTAACTCAATTAAAGTTGCTGAAACACCATCTGTGAAAAAGTCAGCTTCTAAGGTGAAAGACGTAAAAGAACTTAAAAAGAAGACACCAAATGAAGCTCAGTCAAAAGTTGCAGTTGTCGCTCCTCCGAAGCTGAAAAAAGAAAAGGAAGTCGCGTCTAAAAAAGAAGCTGACAACAAAAAACAAGAAAACAAAGTTTATGTTTCTTCTCAGTTAGATGATTATTCAGGTGCAAAAATTTATGATGATGCAGGTAAGCTCATCGTTGCTGAAACCGCTAAGGACGACAAATCTTCTAAAACCGGCGGTTTAATGAAAACCATTATTAATTTGCTTACAGATCCTAAAAAGGAAGTTGCTGGTAAAGACAATAAGCAAAAAGAAACTGAACTAGTTTCTCGTGTTGATAAAGTCCGCTTTGAAGCGATTAAGAATCTAATGGTTGAGGATGTTGATTATAAATTTATCAATGCCAAAAAAGGACAGGGGCAAATTGTTGTTACTGGGCGTTCTCAGGCAGAAGCCAAATTGTCTCTATATGTTGGTGTGCGTTATTTGGGCGATGTGATTGCTGATAATTCTGGCAACTGGATTTTCACGAAAGAACTTTATATTCCTCAAGGACCTCACATTTTGCAAGCTCAGCAAATGAGTAAAAGCGGAATTGCAATGGCTCGTAAGACTTTGCCTTTTAAACAAACGAAAAAAGGCAAAGCTCCTAAAGGTTATGACAAAGACGGTATTGGTATTGAGCTTGGTGACAAAGCGCTAGCTACTCTTCGTACAAAGCTGAAGAAAGACAAGCAAGCGGGCAAGGACGGTAAAACGCTTACGAAAACTGAAGCCAGACGTTTGAAACGTAATAAAGCTCTTGCAGCTAGAACACCTTTGCCTGTGCGAAAAATTGGTGAGAAGAAACTTGCTACTGCTAAAAAAGGCAAAGAAGTTAAGGTTGCTGTTCTTGATAAAAAAGTTGACGTGAAGACGTCGCTTAAAAAGAAAGATAAAAAAGAGAAAAAATCAGCTTCTGATAAATCTTCTGAAAAGGGTAAGATTAAAGCCGTTTCAAAAGAGCAATTAAGCAAAGATAAGACTTCAGGCGATAAAAAGGCCGGTCCTAAATATTACGTAGTGAAACCAGGGGATAGCCTTGGTCGGATTGCTAAGCGTGAATTAGGTAGCACTAATGCTTATAAAACAATTCTAAAACTCAACAAGAAATTGAAGAGTGCGAATTTGATTTATCCGGGTCAAAAGCTTTTGATTTCTGCTGGATCAAATGAGGTTGCTTCTAAGTCTGACGTTAAAGTGAAAAAGAAACAGGTTGCTTCTTTAGCATTGCCAAAGGTTAAATCTAAAAAAGCTAAAGCGATTGAGAAAAAGACTGATGCTACGCCTTCATATTATGTTGTGAAACGGGGCGATAGTCTTTGGAAGATTGCTTCTAAGGTTTATGGTAATGGTCGGCGTTATAAAGAGCTGATTAAGCTAAATCCTAAAATTCTTAAAAATCCGGCTTCTATCAAGCCAAATGTAAAATTACGTGTTAAATCCAGCTAAACAGCTTATAGTAGGATTAAAGCTTTTCATGCTCAGGTTCATTTTAGAATCTGAGCATTCTTATTTTTAACAGCACTAATTATTTATTAGATCGGGTGTTTGGCTTAATTTATGCGATATATGAAAAATTCTAGCAGTGATGCCGATCAGAAAAAACAACTTGTTGATCCCATTTCAGTGTTTCGATCTTTGTTACCTTTTGCTTGGCCTGAAGGCCGGTGGGATTTAAGGCTTCGTGTTATTGTTGCATTTCTTTGTTTGTTTGCAGCCAAACTCGTTACAGTTTCTGTTCCTTTTGCCTATAAGGAAGCTGTTAATGCTCTTGATGCAATTTCTGGAAAAAACGAAATTGTAGTTCTCACCCTTGTGCCTATATTTTTCATCATTTCATATGGCATGGGCCGTATCATGATGATTGTATTTAATGCATTACGTGATGGGTTGTTTATTAAAGTCGGGCAGAATGCGGTTCGATCGATCTCTGTTGATGTGTTCAGGCATTTGCATAATCTATCGCTTCGTTTTCATCTTGAACGTCGTACCGGAGAATTAAACCGGGTTGTGGCTCGGGCTAGCACGGCCATTGAGCTTATTATTCGTATGGGTGTTTTAAACTTTTTCCCAACGGTTCTTGAGCTTGTTATGGTGTTCGTAATTTTTGCGACAATGTTCGGCTTAGAATTTGTTGGGGTTCTTTTTCTGACACTTGTTTCTTATGTGTTTTTCACAAAAAAAGCGACTGATTGGCGCATTAATATTCGCCGAGATATGAACAATGCTGATAATGAGGCTGGGTCTCGTTCTGTTGATAGCTTGCTGAATTATGAAACGATTAAATATTTTGGCAATGAAGATCTGGAAACGAAACGCTATGATAAAGTCATGGCAGGATACGAAAAGGCCGCTGTTCGCACATTTGTTTCATTGGGTGTTTTAAATGCTGGTCAAGCGGCTATTTTTACAATTGGGTTGACGATCGCTATGTTGATGGCCGCGAACGGTGTTGCATCTAAAGAATTCACTCTGGGTGACTTTGTGATGATCAATGCGTTGCTCATTCAATTACAAATTCCTCTTAATTTTTTGGGTATGGTTTATCGCGAAATTCGTCAAGCTCTGGTTGATTTGGAAAACCTATTCACTTTACTGAAAAAATTTCCTGAAATTGTAGATGTACCCAATGCGAAACCACTTGAGGTCAAAGCTGGAGAAGTTGAATTTGAAGATGTACACTTTGCTTACGACCCTAAACGACCGATTTTAAAGGGTGTTACTTTTAAAGTGCCAGCTGGTAAAATGACTGCGATTGTTGGACCCTCTGGTGCTGGAAAATCGACTATTTCACGAGCGCTGTTTAGGTTTTATAATGTGACGAGCGGTCAGGTACGCATTGACGGGCAGGATATTAGTCAGGTTACTCAAAAAAGTTTGCGTGCGGCTATTGGAATGGTGCCGCAAGATACTGTTTTATTTAATGAGACACTCTATTATAATATTGCCTATGGGCGTCCTGATGCCAGTTCTAATGAAGTTTTTGAGGCCGCTCGGATGGCTCAAATTGATGGGTTTATCAAGCAACTACCTGAAGGGTATGATACGTTTGTAGGTGAGCGTGGATTGAAACTTTCGGGTGGTGAAAAACAGAGGGTTGCAATTGCGCGCACTATTTTAAAGGCGCCGCCCATTTTAATGCTGGACGAAGCGACAAGTGCTCTTGATAGTTATACAGAAAAAGAGATACAAGGGGCGCTTGATCAAGTTAGTCGTGAGCGCACGACGTTGGTGATTGCACACCGTTTATCGACGGTTATTCATGCTGATGAGATTTTGGTGCTTGATCAGGGTGTAATCGTTGAGCGTGGTCGGCATGAGGATTTGGTTGCCAAGGGTGGTGTTTATGCCGGACTTTGGCAGCAACAACGAGAGAGTTCAGAAGATCGTTTAAAAGAGGCATCAACAGAGCCTGTTATTGAAGATCATTAAGTTTGTTTATTGAAGGAACGGGTAGCTTAATACTCGTTCTCTTCCGTTTTTATAAAGAGGTTTTACGTGTCAGATCATAATAGTTTTATTGATAGTTTAGAGACCGTTTTGGTCCCTGTTCATCGAGATGGTCATAAATTTATTATTATTGCTTTCTTCCTTACATTGGGAATGTTTTGGCTATGGATGCCTTTGGGGTGGATCTTTGCGATTATAACTATGTGGGTTTATTATTTCTTTCGTGACCCTGAACGTGTGACACAAACACGAGAAGGTTTAATCGTTGCGCCGGCTGATGGTAAAATCACAGGTGTTGATGAAGTTTTGCCACCTAAAGAACTAGGATTGGGAGAAGATCCTGTTATACGGATTTCAACATTTCTTTCTATCTTTGATGTGCATATTCAGCGCTCACCAGTTGCTGGTGATATTAAAGAGGTTGTTTATACGCCAGGTTTATTTGTAAACGCTGTGCTTGATAAAGCGAGCGAAGATAATGAGCGCAATGGTGTTGTTATTGAAGACAGGCAAGGCAATAAGATTGGCGTTGTGCAAATAGCTGGCTTGATTGCGCGCCGCATTCTTTGCTTTGTTAAAGAAGGTGAAGGCATTGGCGTTGGTGAGCGTTATGGTCTTATTCGCTTTGGTAGCCGGGTTGATGTATATTTACCAAAAGGCAAAGTGGCTCAGGTTTCAGTTGGTCAAAAGGCAATTGGCGGAGAAACTATTTTTGCTGATTTGAATTCTGATGAAGGTGAACGGGAAGCCCGGACGCACTAAATTTATTTGTTGGAAACATTCAAGGGTTCATATGGTTTTGGATAAGAATAGCAGCGATGAAGAGAATGCACCTCCAGTCAAGGAGACTGCGAGACCACGGCGACGTTTTTTTTCACGCCGGTCTGAGCGGCGTGTACCTCTCGTCGCTCTTATTCCAAATGTGATTACCCTTATGGGGCTAGCGGCAGGCCTTACATCTATTCGCATGGGAATGGATGGTCGTATTGAGTTGGCCATTGGGTTGATTGTTCTTGCCGCTTTTCTTGATGGCTTGGATGGACGGGTTGCTCGTTTGCTTAAAGCTTCATCGAAGTTTGGTGCTGAACTTGATTCATTGGCTGATTTTGTAAACTTTGGTGTTGCGCCGGCTCTCTTGCTTTTTACCTGGGGGTTAACTGAGTTTAAAAGCCTTGGTTGGATTGCAGCGCTTGCCTTTGCGATTTCTGCAGCTCTGCGCCTGGCGCGCTTTAATGTTTCTAATAATGATACAACACAACCGAAATGGAAGCTTCGTTATTTTGAAGGTATTCCTGCGCCTGCAGGCGCCATGCTTGTGATGCTCCCACTTTATCTTGATTTAGGTAGTGTTGAGTTGTTTAAGAGTTTACCTCAGATCACAGCGTTTTTCATGGTTGTGATGGCTGGGTTGATGGTCTCTCATTTGCCGACATTTTCGGGTAAGTTGCTTGGACATCGCATTCAGATGAGTTATGCGATGCCGATCACTGTAGTTGGTGTTTTGTTTGCTGCGATTTTATTTACCTATCCTTGGGTCACTTTGAGTTTTATTTGTTTTGGTTATTTGGCTCTCTTACCTTTTGGCTTTTTTGCTTATCGTAAGGATTTAGCTAAATATGGTGAGAATGGTGAATTTGAAACGCTTGAGGAACCAGACGAAAGTGAGACACCTGTTGGTCCTGTTCACTAAGGTTTAATAGACTGAAATAATTGTATAATTTCTTTATTTTGTGAGTACCATCAGTTTGTTTTTTTAGCCATGAAGCCTGTTGCTAAATTTAGCTTGTTTTTTCTTTCATAAAAAATATTTCTTTTTTTCTTGAATTCTATTTGAGATGGGTATATCTATGCCGCCCACAGTTTGGATTATCCAAACCGTTTCTCACCTTTTAAAAGGAGTAAGGTTATGTCCCATAATTTTCACCTGCTCTCTCGGGCAGCACAACTGAGCTAAGCCGTCTTTACGGTAGTGCCAGATATTAAAAGCCTCATGCAAATTTTTTTAATTTGTAGATGATGAGCTTTGTTGTCTTCCATCTATTATAGATTTTAAAAGGTGATCCCTTATGGGCATTTCTCTTAATAATGGCGTGCGCGCTTCTGACTTTCTTGATGAAAGCGAGAGTAGCTGTGATGCGTTATCATATAATTTTTATTCGGCTCTCTCCTGGATTGAGGAAGGAGCAACTGAACAATTAACAGACCTTACTCGTAAAAAAGGTGTTCAGCAGATTGCTGCATTTCCGGATTTGCATCCCGGGAAATATGGTCCTGTTGGTGTTTCAATTTTAGCTGACCGTGTCTATCCGCATTTGATTGGAAATGATATCGGCTGTGGTATGAGCTTGTTCGCGCTTGATATTGATGTGCGTAAGTTAAAACTAGAAAAGTGTGCGCAAAAACTGAAGCAGTTGGAGGGAGCTTTTTTTGAGGAAGGAGATATACAACCTCCTTTTGATGAGGAGCTATCTTCGCGACTTAACCGTTATGGCTTACTAGAATTAGCAAAAAAACATGATTTGTTTTTGCATAGTTTAGGGACTATTGGCGGGGGTAATCACTTTTGTGAAGTTCAAGCGATTGGTAATGTCTTTGAAACGAGTGTTCTTGATCAGTTAAACATTGATAAAAGACAGGCACTTTTGTTTGTTCATTCTGGATCTCGTGGATTTGGAATGTCTGTTTTTCAAACGGTGCAAGAGTTTTTTTCTGAAGGGTTGATTTCTGACTGTGATGAGCTGGAAACCTATCTCAATTTACATGATGGTGCTGTCCGCTGGGCTTCATTGAACCGACAGATTATTGCGGAGCGTGCTGCGCATGCTTTGCAGGGCAATTGTAAGCTACATATTGATTGCCCTCATAATCTTGTTGAGCGGTATGGCGAAAAGTTTCTTCATCGCAAAGGAGCGGCAAAGGCGGATTTACCTGTTGTGCCGATCGCTGGATCGCGCGATGCGTTGAGTTATTTGGTGAAACCAACAGATGATCTTGATTTGAAAGAGCAATCATTATTCTCATTAGCTCATGGCTCTGGTCGAAAGTATGACCGTAAATCAATGAAGGGACGGGTTGGGCGCAATAAATCTGAGCTTAATAAATTACAGCGCACGTCGTTTGGTGGTCATGTTGTTTGTGAAGATAAGCAGCTTTTAGTTGAGGAAGCTCCTAGTGCTTATAAAAACTCAGAAGCCGTATTGAGTGATTTGGTTGATGCTCAACTCGTTACGCCCCTATTGTCTCTAAAACCTCTTTTGACATTTAAGAAAGCCAATAAAGAGCTTGAAAAAACAATAAAAAAGAGTTGGAAACCTTCTAGAAAGAGAAGGGGGCGACTATGAAAGCTGAACATATAAAACTTTTAGTCAGTAGCGGTACTGGGCCAGCTGAATGCAAGCGTGCCGTCTCTTTGGTTATTAAAGAAATGCTTTCGGAAGCTAGGGAAAGTGGTTTGACAGTTTCGACCGCTTTTGATGAAACTTCAGAAGATGGGGTTTCTTCTTCTGCTCTCATCACTGTTTTAGGTGAGGGGAGTGCTGAATTTTCTCAGCAGTGGTTAGGCACCATTAAGTGGGTTTGTCCTAGTCCGTTTCGCTCAAACCATAGACGGCAGAACTGGTTCGTTGGTGTTTTTTTGCTCAAGGATGCGGATGTCATTTCACTTGAAATCAAACCTTCAGATTTAAAGTTTGATAGTTTTCGAGCTGGCGGTCCTGGAGGGCAACATCAAAATACGACGGATAGTGCTGTGCGTGTCACTCATTTACCTTCTGGGATTTCTGCTGTTTGCCGGGATGGTCGTTCACAGCACCGTAATAAAAAACTTGCGATTGAGAGGTTGAGTGATGTGTTTTTCCTCAAGTCTCTTCAAAGGCAAAGTAATGAAAACAAACAAATCTTTCAGCTACATAAGACGTTAGAGCGGGGCAATCCGGTTCGTTGTTTTAAAGGTGCGAAATTTAAAGAAATAAAGAAATGAAAATTTTTTGTGGAATTAGTTTTACTAAATAAGTTGTAGTTCTTTTAAACTTGCATGACCATCTCGTCCTACGATGATGTGGTCGTGGACTAAAATTCCTATTTTATCAAGAGCTTCCATGATTTGTTTGGTCATTGATATATCAGCTCTTGAAGGCGTTGGGTCACCAGAGGGGTGATTGTGAGCAAGGATGATAGCGGTCGCGCCAACTTCAAGGGCGCGGCGGACAACTTCTCTTACATAAACAGGTGTGTGGTCAACAGTGCCTTCAGCTTGTATTTCATCAGCTATGACCTGATTGCGTTTATCAAGAAAAATGATACGGAATTGTTCTCGTTGTTCGTGGGCCATTGCGGCGCATACATAACGGACCATAGCAGACCAAGAACCGATGATTTCTTTTTTCTCGAGGTTGGCTTGCATGAGGCGCAGCGATGTAGCTTTGATCAGTTTAATTTCTGTGACAACAGCATCTCCGACGCCTTTGACTTCTTTTAGTCTTGCCTCTGGGGCATTTAAAACTTCAGCGAAATCTCCAAACTTGTGTAAGAGTTCTTTGGCTAGTGGTTTGGTATCTCGTCTTGGAATGGCGCGAAACAGGATCATTTCTAATAATTCATAATCGGGCATAGCATCTGGGCCCGCTTTTAAGAAACGCTGGCGCAGTCTTGTTCTGTGTCCCTTGTAATGAGGCCCGCTTTGACTGTCTTCAAATTCACCCATTATTTAACTTTGTTTCCCCATGATTAGCTCTTTATGACTTACTTTCTAAACTGATGTTGCCAACCACCTGGAGAAAGGGTGAAAATTTCATAGCCGTCTTTTGTCACAGCGATGGAATGTTCAAATTGAGCTGAAAGTGATTTGTCTTTGGTAACAGCGGTCCAACCATCAGCAAGGACTTTTACGTTTGGTCGTCCTAAATTAAGCATTGGTTCAATGGTGAAGAACATCCCTTCTTCCAAGGTTACACCTTCACCTGGTTTTCCGTAATGCAAGATGTTTGGTGGTGTGTGAAACTGTCGGCCAAGTCCATGGCCGCAAAAATCTGTTACGATAGAGCAGCGCTCGCTTTCACCATAAGCTTGAATGGCGTGGCCGATATCGCCTGTTGTGGCGCCAGGGCGGACAACTTCAATGCCCTTAAAAAGAGCGTTATAGGTGATGTCCATTAGTCTGGCGGCTTTAGTTGGAATATCTCCGATTGGAATTGTTCGGCTTGTGTCTCCGTGCCAGCCATCTAAAATCAGGGTGACATCAATGTTTAGGATGCTTCCCTTTTTAAGAGGTTTGTTATTTGGCATGCCATGACAGACAACATGATTGATTGATGTGCAAATTGAATATTTATAACCGCGATAATGAAGGGTTGCGGGGAGTGCGTTGTTATCCATTGCGAACTCAAAAGCCAGCTTATCCAAGTGAGCTGTTGTGATACCAGGTTTTGCTTCCTCAACTAACATGTCCAATGCTGCAGCTGCTAGTTGGCCAGCTTTGCGCATTCCCTCATAGTCTGCAGGTTTATGGATTGGGATGATAGGGCGATGTCTGTTCATTAAGGTATTCCGTTTTAGAGAGGCAATGATTTAATTTTTGCTCATTTTGGCATGTTAATTGAGACTTATGAAGTCAATTTTCGTCGCTTAATTGAGTTCATTTATACTATAATTGATAATATTAACTAGGGTCTAAACCCAATTTAAAAATTTAGCCCCATTGTGACACCTGTGGAGCTAAAATTATCTACATCCATAGAAAAATCACAGGGAATACAGCTATAGCTAATGTTTTTTATGTAGAATTCACGCTCTTTCGGCCAAAAGGCGGCTAAATTGATCATCTATTTAACCTCCTTTATTCATTGAGTTTAGCCCCTAAAAACGACAGGCTTTGTGACATTAATCTCTGTTGTTGTGAGTTTGCATTTATAGGCAATGGCTTCAACGCCTGCATCAATAGCTTTTTGGAAAGCTTCATTGTAGGCCGTATCTATATCAGCTGCGAGATTGAATGAGTTACAATCTTCTCTTTGGATCAGGTAAAGCATGACGGCGCGGTGACCAGCAGCTACCATATCACTAAGCTCTTTTAAATGTTTTGCGCCTCGTGTTGTCACACTATCTGGGAATTCACATAAGTCTTTTTCTCTCAGAAGGTGAACATTTTTGATTTCAACATAGCATTTTTTCTCATCACATTCTGAGTTATCTAGTAAGATATCGATGCGGCTGTTTTGGCCATATTTTACTTCACGGCGTAAGGTTTCATAGCCCTGTAGTTCTTTAATTGTGCCGTCTTGTATGGCCTCTTCAGCTAGTTTGTTTGGTAGGCTTGTATTGATACCGACCAGTGTTTTTTTATTAAAATCATTGGTCTCTATCAGCTCCCATGAATATTTAAGTTTTCGTTTTGGGTTTGTGGCTGGTGATAACCAAACGGTTGAACCGGGCTCTTTTAAACCAAGCATTGCGCCAGGGTTTGCGCAGTGGGCTGTAACTTCTTCGCCATTTTCAAGGGTTACATCTGCTAAGAACCTTTTATAGCGTTTGATTAAAGTTCCCTTGATTAAGGGATTTGGAAATTTCATGGGTGTTCCGTTGAGAGTTTTAGGGTTAAGTTCACACTATAATTAATGGAATATATTGACGTAACCTAGGTTGAATTCATACATTAAATATCAGCTTCTAACAGTGTAATACCTCTTAAAGATTAGTGGAATAAATTATGAAAGATGTTACAGCCGCACTTCTAGTGATTGGCGATGAGATTTTATCTGGTCGTACAAGTGATAAAAATATTAATTATTTAGCGAACCATTGCACGGCAGTGGGTATTCGCCTTGAAGAAGTGCGAGTTGTCTCTGATAAAGAGGACCGGATAGTTGATGCGCTAAATGTTTTGCGTAGCTCTTATGACTATGTGTTTACAACTGGTGGTATTGGCCCGACACATGATGACATCACGGCGCAGAGTGTTGCAAAAGCGGTTGGTGTTGAGTTGCTTGAGAATAGGCAAGCTATTGCGATTATGCAGGCGCGCTACCCAGGCGAAGAGTTAAGCGAGGGGCGACGATTGATGGCGCGTATTCCTGATGGCGGTGAGTTGATTAAAAATTCTGTTTCAGGCGCCCCTGGTTTTATGATTGAGAATGTAATTGTTATGGCAGGTGTGCCAAAAATTATGCAAGTGATGCTTGATGATGTGACGCCAAAATTGCGAACTGGCCGGCGCTTGCTTTCTCGTACCTTTATTATCAGGCATCCAGAAAGCACTGTTGCTCCGTTAATTGGTAAGCTTGATGACGAAAATGAAGGGATAAGTCTTGGTAGTTACCCTTATTTTAAATTGGGCAAGGTTGGGACTGTGATTGTTTTGCGCGGTGTTGATGAAGAACAGCTTGATCAGGTTTGTCTTGAATTTGTTGCTGAACTAAAGCGCGAAGAGAAAGACTTTGAAGAAGATTGTGACAGTACTGAGTTAAAGCCACTTAGTTTTGATTAAGACATTTTTGCCCTTCAGTTGCCCACTAGCAACCGGGAAATTTCTTTGGTGGTTTACCAAAACGGTGGTTACTCAAAAGAGATGTTTTTTTCTGTTTCAGCTTCGGCGTCCATTAATACGTCTTCAGCAGGGAGCCAGAGATGCGGGAACCTAGTCTCAAGTGCACTTAAGTAACTTTCAGAAAGTTCTGTGATATTGCCTAAACGGACATGACCGCCTACAAGATACATCGGCCCTGTTGTTAAGGCTAAGATTTGCCCGTGCGCTGATTTTTCTGTGAGAATTTCTCTTGAATTTATGAACCAATCAGGATGGTCACCCCCTTCAAAATGGCGGTCATGATGATCACTAATTTGAGCGGCTATGTCTGATAGTGGATGTGTTGCACTATTAAAAAGGTCAATTAAAGGTTTGAAAAAAGCATCATGCTCTCGTAAATGATTGCTCCATTTGCGGGCTTGAATGAGCTTTGAGACCATTTCTTCTTCCCAATCTGATAGATCGGAAATAAACAGGCGCAATTGTTCAATCTCTTGCATGATATCATCACCTGAAAGTTCACCAAGATTTTCTGGTTGCGTGAATGTGGCCATGCGAATACGTTCGCCTGCTTCCATTGCTGCAAAAAGATGGTCTGTCAGGAAATAAACAAGTGACTGCAATTGTTCATCAATTGCCATTATTGTGCCCTTTGATTTAGTAGCTAAGATTTAATAGCTCAAATTTTAAAGTTCATCATTAGACATCCCAATCTCAAGTCTCATTTGAGTGCTTAATTTTGAAGGGCTAATAAGGTGCCGCGCTTTGTATTACTGAATATTACACAGATTCTAGAGCGAATCAAAAGCCTGTGGAGAAACTATGGAAAAAGCATTCACAGTTTTCTCTCTCACGGGTTATTCCGCAGCGAAGCTGCGGCCCTCCGAGGGGCGGCGGCGCTAGGCGCCGGGCTACTGTGCTGCCATGTCTTGACGCCGAAGTGGCGTCACTCCTTCTTCGTATTAGAAGGTATGTGTTTCTCATGTAGGTGCGGTACTTTTTTGTGGTCAGCTGATTTGTACTCGCAGCGCTCTGTTCAGGCTGATCTTGTGCGCTGGACGCTATTTATCTGAGTTTGAAATGTCCATAAAAGATTAACGCCACCCAAAACAGAATTTTGTTTTGGGTGGCGATTAGCGTTTTTAGTATAAGCTGTTAGTTTTATGAACAACCGCTTGTTGAGCCGCAGGTGTCGCATTTTAGGCAGGTGCCGTTGCGAACGAGCGTGAAGTTACCGCATTCAGCGCAGTTTTCACCTTCATAGCCTTTTACTCTGGCTTCAGCCATCAACTCAGCTTTGCTACCAAGGGTTTGCGTGGAGGCAACTGGATCTCCGTTTGCAACGAGAGTTGTTTCACCAGCACTTAAGCCTGAATTAACGACTTGCTGCAATTCAGCGACTGTGTTGGATTGAAGCCCTGATTGTTGTTTTTCGGCGGTAGACTTCTTCTCAACGACCTTTGCCTTGTTGAATGTACCTCTTAAAAGACCACGACTTAGGAAACGCTCGGCGCTGGTGTCTTTTTCGTCTTCATCTTCGCCGCGGCCCATTGCAGTTGAGACTGCGCCAATTTCACTTGGGTCAACGTGAGCTAGATCATGACGAGCTAGATAAGAGACACCGAGTTCGCGGAAGATGTAGTCAAGGATTGACGTTGCGTTTTTAATTGAGTCATTACCTTGCACAAATCCAGCTGGTTCAAAGCGCGTGAATGTAAAGGCTTCAACAAACTCTTCCAGTGGTACACCATATTGAAGGCCTAACGAGATAGCGATGGCGAAGTTATTCATCAATGAACGGAAGGCAGCACCTTCTTTATGCATATCGATGAAAATTTCACCTAAGCGACCATCTTCATATTCACCAGTTCTTAGATATACTTTGTGGCCACCGACCACGGCTTTTTGTGTATAGCCTTTGCGGCGATGAGGTAGTTTTTCACGATCGATTTGATCGCTTACTTTTTCTACAACGCGCTCGATAATTCTCTCTGCTGCAACAGCTGCTTTTTCTGCTTGCGGCAATGTTGTTAGCATTTCTGCATCCATCTCATCTTCGTCATCATCGATGCCGAGGACTTGTGCATTCAGAGGTTGAGATAGTTTTGAGCCATCGCGGTATAGAGCATTGGCTTTTAGAGCCAGGCGCCATGATAGCATGTACGATTTTTTACAATCTTCTACTGTTGCCGTGTTTGCCATGTTGATGGTTTTTGAAATCGCGCCTGAGATAAAGGGCTGACTTGCTGCCATCATGCGGATGTGACTTTCAACTGAGAGCAATCTCTTTCCCTTGCGACCACATGGGTTTGCACAATCGAAAATTGGTAAGTGCTCATCTTTTAGGTGCGGTGCACCTTCAAGTGTCATTGTACCGCAGCAATATTCATTGGCTTCATCAATTTCCTTGGCAGTAAAGCCGATGTGTGAGAGGAGGTTAAATTCTGGCTCATCCAGTTTTTCAGCTGGGATGTTTAATGTTTTGGTGCAGAATTCTTCGCCCAATGACCATTTGTTAAATGCGAATTTAATATCAAAGGTTGCCGCAAGGCTTGCTTCGATGGTTTCGATAATGTCTTCTGAGAACCCTTTTTCTTTCAAGCTTTCATGATTGACACCAGGGGCTTCTTTCAATGTGCCGTAGCCAACTGCATAGTTAATGATGGCATCAAGCTGTTCATCAGTATAGCCAAGTCCTTTTAGGGCGCTTGGAACTGTGCGGTTGATGATTTTGAAATAGCCACCACCAGCTAGCTTTTTGAATTTCACAAGAGCGAAATCTGGCTCGATGCCTGTTGTATCGCAATCCATCACCAAGCCGATGGTGCCAGTTGGGGCTACAACGGTTGCTTGGGCGTTTCTAAATCCATGCTCCTGGCCGCCTTCAAGGGCTTTATCCCAGGCTCTACAAGCATGATCAACCAGTTTATTATCCGGGCATGATTTATGATCGAGAGGCACAGGGTTGACTGAGATGTTTTTATAACCTTCAGCATGGCCGTAAGCAGCTCTTCTGTGGTTGCGCATTACACGTAGCATGTCTTTTGAATTATCTTCATAGCCTTCAAAAGCGCCAAGTTCTTTGGCCATTTCAGCTGACGTTGCATAGGACATGCCGGTCATGAGAGCCGAGATTGCACCGCAATAGGCACGGCCTTCTTCTGAGTCGTATGCTAAACCAGAGGCCATGAGCAGGCCACCGATATTGGCAAAGCCAAGACCTAGTGTTCTATAGCGATATGACAATGTTGCGATTTCTTTTGACGGGAACTGAGCCATAGTCACTGAAATTTCAAGAACCATTGTCCAGAGGCGAACAGCATGCTCGAAGCCATCAATATCAAACTTCTTGCTGCCTTCTTCACCTGTAAGGAATTGCATTAAATTTAGTGAGGCCAGGTTACAGGCGGTGTCATCCAGGAACATATATTCTGAACATGGGTTTGATGCGCGAATAGGTCCTGATTTTGGGCATGTGTGCCAGTCATTAATTGTGGTGTGGAATTGAATGCCAGGATCTGCACAGCTCCATGCCGCAAAGCCAACTTTATCCCAGAGTTCACCCGCATTTAAGGTTTTAACGGTTTCACCTGTTGTGCGTGCTTTTAGATCCCAGTCTCTATCTGCTTCAACAGCTTTTAGGAAATTATCTGTTACACGCACTGAGTTGTTTGAGTTTTGACCAGATACGGTTGAATAAGCTTCTGAATCCCAGTCTGTATCATAGGTGTCAAACTCAAGCTCTTTAAAGCCTTGTTTTGCGAACTGAATGACGCGCTGGATGTAATTATCTGGCACTTGTAATTGGCGTGCGGCTTTAATCTCGCGTTTTAGAGCTGGGTTTTTCTTTGGCTCAAAACAGCTATCATCATCTGATGAGCAATTTACACAGGCTTTAAAGATCGCTTTTAAATGTTTGCTGCAAATTTTTGATCCGGTCACTAAAGCTGCAACTTTTTGCTCTTCAGTTACTTTCCAGTTGATGAATTTTTCAATATCTGGGTGATCAATATCAATCACGACCATTTTGGCAGCGCGTCTTGTTGTACCGCCAGATTTAATGGCGCCAGCAGCTCTGTCACCAATGCGCAAGAAGCTCATGAGGCCAGATGATTTGCCGCCGCCTGAGAGAGGTTCGTCACCGCCGCGAAGGTCTGAAAAGTTTGAACCTGTTCCTGAGCCATATTTAAAGAGGCGTGCTTCACGGGTCCATAAATCCATGATGCCGTTTTCATTTACGAGGTCATCTTTTACAGATTGGATGAAACAAGCGTGCGGTTGTGGGTGCTCATAAGCTGAAGCAGAGCTGGTTAATTTGCCAGTTTTATAGTCTACATAGAAGTGGCCTTGTCCAGGACCATCGATGCCATAAGCCCAGTGAAGGCCGGTGTTAAACCATTGTGGGCTGTTTGGTGCTGCCATCTGCATAGCGAGCATGTAGCGCATTTCATCATAGAAGTTTTGGGCGTCTTGTTCGGTTGTGAAGTAGCCGCCTTTCCAGCCCCAATATGTCCATGTGCCGGCTAAGCGATTGAAAACTTGTGTTGCATCGGTTTCACCGCTGAAGCGTTCTTCTTCAGGGAGCTTGCTTAGGGCGTCTTCATCTGGAATTTGGCGCCATAACCATGAAGGGACAGTGTTTTCTTCAACTGGTTTTAGATGGGCTGGGATGCCAGCTTTTCTGAAATATTTTTGGGCGATGATATCACAGGCAACAGCTGACCAATGAGCTGGAACTTTGAAATCTTTTAGTTGAAATACGGTTGAGCCATCCGGGTTGCGGATTTCACTGGTTGCACTGCGAAATTCTATTGATTCATATGGAGATTGATTGTCTTTTGTAAAACGACGAGTAATCCGCATGTCTAATGGTCCCTCAAATTTTTCATTTAAATGCACTCATCTTTATTCGTTTTACTTAACTTAGTTAAACTGGCCACAGATGATTTCGATGTACGTGCATTTCTGATTGTTAAAAATATTGTTTTATTTGTTCTCTATATGAAGGGTTCATTTCCACACAACTTCCCCTTCAGAGAAAATTAAAGCTCGCCAAATCACTCCGTTCTTTCATTAAGTTTGGTTACTCAAGATTGAACAGGTTTATGATTGGTTTTCGCTTTCCCCGTTATTTAAAAGTTCATTTTTACTAAAATCGGCAGTTCTGCCGTACTTGACTTTAAGTTAAGACGCTTAAAGTTATGACGCTTATTTTTGACTTTAAGTTTTTGTTATCAAAATTTCTTATTATGGAGTTGGCATTTTGCCATTTTGAAAACTTTCAACACCAGATTTAGCTCAGTGTTTGATTAAGTTTTATAATGCCCCCTCACTTGAGATTGAACTTAAGTGACTCGGGTCGTTTTCGTCAAGATGTTGTGTGTTTTTATTTTTCACCCCCACAATATAGATAAATTGTGGGCAAATTGGGGAAAACTTGGTGAAAGGTCTGGGAAAAAGGCTGGATTAGCAAATTTTGTGTTTTTTTTTGTGTTAATCCCCAGATAAAACAAGAAAATATTTCACTTTTCCTAGGATAGGAAAAGAGATTTTTGCCCACATTTTTTTCATTTAGTCACAAATTACCTTATCTGATTCTACTTCAGAGTGTGTGAAGGAATGTGTCACACTACAAAATATGGTGTTTGTTGGTTTTCTCGCATTATTTTCATTTTTATTGGAATTAAGAATTTTCTCTTCATGCACAAGTTTATTTGTTTCTTCGAAAATTGCTCTGTCTGTGCTGATGCAATTAATCGCAGTTTTAACTGGTTTTAGCAGGGGGCGAGGGATTTACTTTAAATGGAAGAGTTGGCATAGTGCAGGGCGAGTCTTAAGTGAATTTTCACAGGGGAAACATCGTTGTTTTTTTATTGTGATTTACCCACCAGGCTTTCGATCTAACAAAGTTTGCTGATCTAACAATTTTTATTTCATTGGCATTACTCTATATAAGAGGTTTTCTATGGGACTTTTTTCTGAACTTTTTGGCTGGTGGACTGGTAATACAATCGGGCACAGATTTACACTTTGGAAAAATGGTCGTTTTGTTGGTGAAGATGAAGTTGGCAACAAATATTATGAGCAAGTGCGCGGTGTTGGGCCGCTTGGCAAACCGCGCCGCTGGGTTGTTTATGATCGGTTAGCGGAAGCGTCTCTCATACCTTCAGGCTGGCATGGATGGATGCACTATAAAACAGATGTTGTGCCGAGTGATAGCGACTATCAAGCTCGACCATATGAAGCTAATCATCGTCCTAACTATACCGGTACGGATTTACGCTATCGGCCAAATGCTGAAGAGCGTGATCAGGGACAACCTGTTTCTCAAGAGTATGAAGCTTGGAAACCAGAAAGTGGTAATGCTTAGTTGCCTTGTTTAATAAGAGCTGATTTTAAGCTTACAGATTTAATAAAAATCCTTTCTTTAAAATAATCTCTTAAGCTTTAATGCTTTAAGGGATTTTTTAATGGAAAAGTTTGCGTCTATTGGTGTTAGGAATACTCTAGACAGTTTGATTTCAAAGGTTTATTTGATGAGTGCCGTAAATTGGCCGTCAATATGTTTCACTTATTTAATTCAACAGATGGCTTAACTTTGATTTGGAATGAAGTATGAAAGTTAAAATGCAAATAAATAGATTGTCTAAAGTGATTGTCTTGATTTTAGGTGGATTTGCTTTCCTTAGCGCTTTTTTGATTGCTCAAGAGGCAGAAGCGCGTCAGATCAAGAATAAAGTTGCTGTGTTTGCTGCGTTGAATAAAGTTACCGCGCGTATTTCTCATTTGGAAATTCCAATTGATGGTGAACAAAAATTTGGGGCACTGACTATAAAACCGCGGGTTTGTAACACAACACCTGCAACTGAGGCTCCATCGACGACATCTTTCATCGAAGTGAAAGAACGTAAACTTGATGGTAGCCAAGCAAAATTATTTTCTGGTTGGGTGTTTGCTGAAAACCCGGGCATACATGCGGTTGAGCATCCGGTTTATGATGTTTGGCTGACCAGTTGCAAAATGCCGCTTGGTGGCGTGGCTGTATCTAAGCCTAAAAAGTTACAACGCCGGCGGACACGTGTGCGCTCAAGACGACGTTGAAATTGATCTCTTGTTACTTCAATCGCACCAAATTTTTCTAAATGATCTGTGACGAATTGTGTGTCCAGTAAGGTGAAACCTGCGTGCTTTAAACGGGCCACTAAGTAAACCAGTGCGACTTTGCTGGCATTGCTTTCAAAAGAGAACATGCTTTCACCGAAAAATGCCGCGTTTAGCTCAACTCCGTAAAGACCGCCTACAAGTAAGTCATCCTTATAGACCTCGATTGTATGGCAATGCCCCATTTCAAACAGGTCTGTGTATAGCTCTCGAATTCTAGAATTGATCCAGGTGCTTGGTCTATCTGGCCGAGGTGCGGCACACCCGTCGAGTACGCCTCGAAAATCAGTATCAACTCTTACTTCGAAGGTTTCTTTGCGAATGACCTTGGCCAGGCTTTTGGGCACATGAAAATGTTCAAAGGGAATAATGCCGCGATGTTTGGGCTCTATCCAAAAAAGCTCGTCATCGTCTGCAGCTTCTGCCATGGGAAAAATTCCGCAGGAATAAGCTTTTAAAAGAACCTCAGGAGTGATGTCGATTTGGATGTTCGTGTTGTCAGATTTCATACACTTAAGATAACGCTGATTTGTGGATTTTAAAAGGTTGTATGAGTTGGTATTCTGATTTTTAATTTATTTAGAAAGAAATAAACTACAGTTTAAAAGTGAATTATATTGAAATCGCTCAATCTATTTTTTGAGGAACTGGGAGTTAAGCTCATAGAACTAAAAGGCGAATTTGATAATCTTGGGTATGTTTGGTTTCGAGATGCGTTTTCAGAGAGTGATCTGAATAGATTGGATCATATGAATGACCTGGGAGCTAAGGCTGGAGCTCGTATAAAGATGCAAACATTTTTGAAAGAGGCGTTTTTTAGTGGTGGTTCTATAGCACCGCTTCTCGATAAGATATTGCCAAATACAAAGCCAGTCAGGGTTGTTCATTTTAATAAATCCAAGGAAACAAATTGGACAGTTCCCTGGCATCAAGACCGTGTGATTGCAGTAAAAGAAAAGCATGACTTTGGTGGATATAAAAATTGGACCAAGAAAGCGGGTATTTGGCATTGTGAACCGCCGATAAGTGTATTGGCACCTATGCTATTTGTTCGAATACATCTTGATGATACTGATGAACAAAATGGTGCTATGGAATTTGCGGCTGGCAGTCATAAAGAAGGATTTGTTTCATCTGAAGAGGCAAAAGATACGGCTGAAAAATATAATTCGCATATTTGTAATGCTAAACGGGGTGATGTTTTGGTACTTAAAATGTTGACGCTTCATCGGTCGTTAGTTTCTCAAAGTACATCACTACGAAGAACTTTAAGAGTTGATTTTGCGTCTGATTGTTTGCCCAAACCTTTATCATTTTTCTAGATTTTTAGAATCATGAAACAAAAAACCACCAAACAGGTTCTGTTTGGTGGTTTGGATTTATTTTACTGGTTTTTCTAGATATTTTTCTAGCCAGTGGATGTCATAGGCGCCGTTGACGATGTCTGGTTCATTGAGCAAGTCAACAAACAGCGGAATTGTTGTATCGATGCCATCAATGACGAATTCACTTAAAGCTCTTCTCAAACGCATCATGCATTCATTACGGGTTTTACCATGAACGATGAGTTTGCCGATGAGGCTGTCATAATAAGGTGGGATGGAATAGCCTTGATAAACGCCGCTATCAACCCGAACACCTAAACCACCTGGAGGGTGGAAATAGTTGATTTTACCCGGGCTTGGCATGAATGTGCGGGCGTTTTCAGCGTTAATCCGACATTCGATCGCGTGGCCACGCAAGGAGATATCTTCTTGCGTGAAGCTTAATGGTGCGCCAGAGGCAACGCGAATTTGTTCAATCACCAAGTCTAGCCCTGTGATCATTTCTGTCACGGGGTGTTCAACCTGGAGGCGTGTGTTCATTTCAATGAAATAAAATTCGCCATTTTCATACAAGAATTCAATTGTGCCAGCGCCTCTGTACCCTAGGTCGCCGATGGCTTTGGCAACGATGTTGCCGATTTTTTCGCGCTCTTCTTCGTTCAGAGCTGGTGAGGGGGCTTCTTCCCAGACTTTTTGGTGCCGGCGCTGCAGTGAACAATCGCGCTCACCAAGATGAACAGCATGGCCTTTGCCATCACCGATCACTTGAACTTCAATGTGGCGCGGTTTGCCAAGGTACTTTTCCATATACATGGTGTCGTCGCCAAAGGCAGCTTTTGACTCTGCTTTTGCGGTTGATAGAGCAACTGAGAGATCTTTTTCAGTTTCAGCCACTTTCATACCGCGGCCACCGCCACCAGCGGCTGCTTTTAAGAGAACCGGATAGCCGATTTCTTTAGCGATTTTCTTTGCTTCATTTAATGAGTTAACAGCGCCATCTGAGCCGGGCACGACTGGAATGCCCAGTTTTTTGACTGTGTCTTTGGCTGTGATTTTATCGCCCATTAGGCGAATATGTTCTGCCGTTGGGCCGATGAAAGCGATGTCATGATCTTCTAAGATCTCTGCAAAACGGGCATTTTCAGACAAAAAACCATAACCAGGATGAACGGCATTGGCGCCAGTGACTTCACAGGCGGCCATGATTTCAGGAATGTTTAAATAGCTGAGGTTTGCAGCTGGCGGGCCTATGCAGACGCTTTCATCTGCGAGGCGTACATGCATGGCATCTTCATCTGCTGTTGAGTGAATGGCAACGGTTGCTATGCCAAGCTCTTTACAGGCTCTTTGGATGCGAAGCGCAATCTCACCGCGATTTGCTATTAATATTTTATCGAACATATGCTGCGCTGATGCCTTTACTCAATAACCATCAATGGTTCGCCAAATTCAACTGGCGATCCGTCTTCTACCATGATTTCAGTGACCGTTCCGGTTTTATGGGCTGGGATTTGGTTCATGGTTTTCATAGCTTCAACAATGAGAAGGGTTTGTCCCTGAGTTACCTTGGTGCCAACATCAACAAATAGGGCGGCGCCTGGTTCTGGTGCTCTGTAAGCTGTGCCAACCATTGGAGATGTCAGTACGCCGTCCAATGATTTTCCGCCAGCTGGTGGTGTTGCGATTGGTGCGGTAACAGGAGGCGCTGCAACTTGTTGTTGAACGGGTGCCACTGCTGCAACAGTTGCTTGAGCTTTACAGACGCGAACGCGCAAGTCTTTTTGCTCAATTTCAATTTCACTTAGGCCGGTTTCTTCTAACAGATCCGCCAATTCTCGGATAATTTCTTTTTGACTCAATTTTTTCTTCTCTGCCATAGTCTACTGTGTCACCTACATCAAGCCCCATGTTTAGCACATTTTATAGGGTGTGCTATACCAATTGCTCGGATTAATGATTAATTTTAAAAGCTAAATTTCGCGCTTTTGTATAATATTTTACCTATTTTTGCGCGTCAGTTACGAGAACATCAAGCGCCAATTCATAGGATTGCGATCCAAACCCACAAATTAGACCAATTACCACGGGAGATAAATAGGAATGATGCCTAAATTCCTCTCTTTGGTAAACGTTAGACATGTGGACTTCTATTGCGGGAATGTCAATGGCTCTTATCGCATCTGCTATTGCAACAGATGTGTGAGTTAGAGCGCCAGCATTAATAATTAAACCAGATGCTTTATTGCCTGCTTCTTGAATAATATCGACTAATTGCCCTTCATGATTGGATTGAAAGCACTTCACATCTTTGCCGTGCTTTGCTCCCCTTTCACTTAAGGATTTATGAATATCATCCAAAGTTTGAGACCCGTAAATTTCTGGTTCTCTTTGGCCCAGCATATTCAGATTTGGGCCACTGAGGACATAAATTGGTTTTGACATAATAGTGTTCCTTCAGTTGCCCACCAGCAACCGTCGCATCTTACTTAATCTTTGGTTCGATATAAAATTTAGTTTTTCTCTTTTAGTTGGTCTAGTGAGATTATTCAAGTTTACAAACGACACATGTCTTAAATGATAAAAAAGGGCCATATTATATGGCCCTTTTGATAGAAATTATATGGTTTTGCTGATTAGCTGGCTTTTCTAATGCGCGCAATAAGTTGTTTCATGGCTTCAAATGGCAGCACTTGTGGAATGACCTGATCATTGAAGATGAATGTTGGAGTTCCGTTGATGCCTAGCTTTTGTCCGACTTCCATATTCTTTTTATGGGCTTCCAGAACATCCGCTGATTTCATATCTGATTTTAGTTTCTCAACATCAAGGCCTACTGTTTTAGCTATGCTTGTGATTTGCTCATCGTTAATGCGTCCCTTCGCAGATAGAAGAGCTGTATGGAATTCCATATATTTGCCTTGCTTACGAGAAGCTAAGGCTGCGATTGAGGCGGTTGTTGAAGCTTTTCCAAGGATTGGATATTCTTTAAAAATAACACGCACGTTTTTGTCTGCGTCCATAAGTTTTTCAATGTCTTTTAGAGATTGGCGGCAATATGGGCAGTTATAATCAAAAAATTCGACAACTGTTATGTCACCTTTTTCATTGCCGGCAATATGTGCGTATTTGGGGTCAGTTAATAGGGCTTGATTTTCAGCTACGAGTTTCTTTTGTCTGTTTTTTTCAGCTTCAGCTGTGCGGCGTTCCAGTTCAATCAAGGCTTCGCGGATGATTTCCGGGTTCTTTAAGAGGTAGTCTTTAACGATACCTTGGATGGCTGTTTTGTCTGCATCATCAAATGTTTTAGCAAATGCTGGCATTGTTAATTGGCTGCTTAGTGCAAACCCTGCCAAAATAGCAGCAGCACTAAATTTTTTTAATGATAGAAAGTTCATATTTGTCTCCGGTTTCTCTTTATTCTTTTGATTTATTTTGTTTTTTTGAGTTGATCTGTTTTTAATCAGTCGTTTTTATGTATGAAAAGGTTCATTTCATTTTGATTTATTTGACTGCTGATCAAAATTGTTTTTATCGCCTTGGTTGAAATGACGTGATGTCATCTGCTTGTATCCACTGAGGGCTGCCTTTTTTTAATTTTCTTTTGGCGCGATTGGCCTGATTTTTGGCCAAACCTAATTTTCCTTCATAAAAATAAGCTTGAGCTGAGGCGAGTTCGGCGTAGGCAATTTTGTTCTTTTTTGCGTAAGCCGTTGCTAGTAAGCGATAGCCGATTGGTGAGCGTTTTTCTCTGACCAATGCTTTTCTAAGATGGCTTATGATTTTGTTTGTGTAAGATTTGCCTGGGATTTGTGACATTGCCTGAGCCAGCATGAGGCGAATGATGGCGTTTCTTGGCTCTAAACTAATTGACTTCTCTAAAGAGGGGATCGCAGCTTTTGCATTGCCAGATTCGAGAAGGAATTGTCCTTTTAACTCATGGAAATAAGGATTATTGGGTTGCTGTTTGAGCAGGGCATTAATTTTAGGCAAAAAGGCCTTGATACCACGGCTTTTAAACGTTGCAATGGCTCTTGCGTAGCGAGCCGGCAAGGACTGGTTTTTTGTATTATAGCGATTAAACACAAAGGTAGGATTGGTGGTGAAGGCGAATAGTTTTGCTCTTACCATATTGTGTCTTTGTATGAGTGCTGGGCTATCTTTTTTATTGAAGTAAGGACTGCGCTCAGCTTTTTGGCGTAGCTGGTTGATCCGTTGCCGAGGTAAGGGATGGCTTCGTACATAGGGGTCACTATACTTTAAGCTGCCAATTGCCTGACTTGCGAAATATTCAAATGTTTCCAGCATGCCTTTTGCGGATTGTTTGGTGCGGGTTAAATAAACAAAGGCAGCTTGGTCTGCTGCGTATTCTTCGGTTTGTCTATATTGGTTGATTGAGCGAAATGTTTGTTGGGAACTGCCTGTGAAAACGCCTTGGCCGACTTTTCCAAGATCTGCGTTTCCGCCAGCACCGCCGGCAATGAGAAGAGCGCCGCCCAAGATTTTGAGCATGATGTCTAATGTTTGTGCTTTGGCTGCATGGGCTCTGAGGCGTGAAAGGTGGCCACCTGCGATGTGGCCGGCTTCGTGTGCCATAACGCCAATGATTTGATTTGGGGTCTGGGCTTGCATGATAGCGCCCATGTTGATGAACATATTTCGACCATCAACTACAAAGGCGTTGAAGTTTTTGTCGTTGATAATGTGAATGGCTATGTTTTGTGAACTGAGGCCTGCTGCTCTGAAAATGGGAAGGCCATAATCTCTAATTAGGTTTTCAGTTTCACTGTCGCGAATGAGGCCGCGTGCTTTTGCTTGACTGGTTGTAAGAACTAATGAACTCAGTGCGAAAAAGGTGAGTAAAAGAAGTGTACTAAAAAGCTGCACTTTGTTGGCTCTAAAATTTTTATATAGAGACGTCCTGGCTGGAGATTGAATGGCACGTGTTTGGTTCATTTTATGTGTCACTTTTTCAAAAGTCCTAATTAACATAAATGGTTGTTATTCATCAGTTCTTTATTATTACTTCAGTACAGGATTAAATCGTTCTACTTTTCACTCATATTTATACATATATACGATCTTAAATATATAGAGCTTTTGTTTGTTATTCCAAGACTTTAAGTCGTAGATATATTCGTGTTGCGTAGGTTTTTGATTGTTCAGTCTTTTTTCACTCTATCTTAAGTGTAGGGGGAGAATCGCTTAAAATTATTGTGAACAAAGAGTTAGGTCATTTTCTGAACTGTGATAGCTTTATTTCTTTTCATGACAATAAGAAGGCAAATAAAGGCTAGTTTGTGGATCATGTGGTTTTTTGATCTTCATTTAGCGGAATTTATAGAGTCTCAGAGGGTTGTTTTAAGTGATTTCTTTATCTAAACGGGGAAAAATAGAGTCGTTTCTTGCGATGGATGTTATGCGGGAAGCTGGAGATTTAGAGGATTCTGGTGCTTCTATTTGTCATATGGAGGTTGGGCAACCTGGTACGCCGGCACCTTTTTTGGTGAGAGAGAGGGCGAAGGAAGCCCTTGATGACGAGTTAATTGGATATACTGAGGCTCTTGGTCAGCGGTCTTTACGTGAGCGTATTGCGCAGCATTATAAAGAAAATTATGACGTTTCTATTGAGGCTGACCAAGTTATTGTAACAACAGGCTCTTCGGCTGGGTTTATCTTGTCTTTTCTGGCGACTTTAGACGCAGGTGATCATGTGGCGATTACCCGGCCAGGTTATCCTTGTTACCGAGAAATTTTAAAGGCACTAGATCTTATTCCAGTTGAGATGCCTGTGGGCTTTCATAATGATTGGATGCCTTCGTTAGACGACATGACACAGGCAATTGAAGAGCATGACATCAAAGCCATTTTACTTGCCAGCCCAACTAACCCAACTGGTGTTGTGTTTGAACAGGACCGCTTAAAGTCTTTGGTTGATATGGCCGGGCGCCGGGGTATTTGGTTTTTCTCTGATGAGATTTATCATGGTCTTACTTATGAAAGCAAAGCTGACACGGCTCTTTCTTTTGTAGAACAGGGTGATCAGCCGGTTATAATTCTGAATAGTTTTTCTAAATATTATTCAATGACGGGGTGGCGCATTGGCTGGATGGTGGTGCCCAAAGATCTTGTGCGGCGGATGGAAAAACTTAATCAACATTTGTTTATCTCAGCGCCTGGTCTATCGCAAATTGCGGCAACAGCGGCTTTTGATGCAAGTGATGAACTTGAGGGACTTAAAAAACAATATACTCGTAACAGGGAGATTTTAACAAATGGATTGATTGCAGCTGGTTTTGGTCGGTTTGCTCCTCCTGATGGCGCGTTTTATGTTTATGTTGATGTGGGTGATTTTACGAGTGATAGTCTTGAGTTTTCTAAACTCTTATTACGTGAACATGGCATTGCTGCTTCATCGGGGCTCGATTTTGATCGGGTTGATGGTGGAGGGATGATGCGCTTTTCTTATGCAGGCACAGAGGCGGATGTCATAGAGGCAGTTAAGCGTTTACAGGCTGCAAGTTTTTGATTTGTTTGATGCTGACAAGCATAAGTGATTGGTTATAAAACAAATAAAAAGCCCCTTCTTAAAAATATTTAAGAAGGGGCTTTTTTAATTTTTGACCTTAAAGAATTAAGGTGCGGTTGCTAGTGGGCAACCTGAAGCACAACTAAAGCGTGCTTGCTGGTAGGCAACTTGAAGGCTAATCAATTAGCCATTTGATTTTTGCCACCAGCCTCGTTTAGGGGCTGAGCTTGTTGCTTCTTCTTTTTGTTTTGAAGCAACAATGCTTTTTGGATCAATCTTTGCGTCTGATTTTTCTTCACTTGCAGTTTTAGTTTTCGGCGCACTTGAAGGTTTGCGTCTTGGTGCTCTGGTTTTCTTTTCTGCTGGAGCGTCAGCTGATGATTTTTCTTCATCAGACTTTTGCTGGCGTGCTTTTGACCAATAGCCTTGTTTCGGCGCTTGTTTTGGCTCTGAGGACATTTTTTCTGAAGACTTTTTTTCTGAAGTCCGTGTTTCTGAAATCTGTGTTTCAGCTCTCTCTTGTTTTACAGGAGTTTCAGAGCTCTCTTTTGATGAAGAGGTGGCTTCCGTAGAAACAGCTTCTGAAGAGTTTGTTTCTTCAGTTTTTGCCTCAGTAGAACGGTCTGTTCTGTTCGAGCGTCGTCTTGGCCGGCGTTGTGTACGTCTTGGCCTTTGACTTGAAGTTTCGCGACTAGAGCTGTCTTGATTTTGATCTTCACTTTGGTCTTGATCGCTATCATTCGTTGCTCTGTCACTTGAGCGCGCGTTCATTGCATTATCTTCTGAAGAAGTAGTAGCTCTTTCTTCACCATTTATAGTGTCTGGTGAATTTGAATCTTCTGCGTTGTTATTTTCATCAGTTTGATTTTCTGAACCAGCTTCACGGTTAGCGCGGTTGCCACGACGGCGACCACCACGTTTTCCGCGGCGACGCGGACGGCGAGGTCTTGCATCTTCATCACCAGCTGTGTCTGCGTCATGAGCTTCACTTGTGGTTTGTGGTTGACTCTCACTTAGTTGAGATTCATCAGCTTGATCCTCAATTGAATTTTCATTCTCGTTCTGATGTTGATCTTCATTTGTGCGGGCACGGCGCGCGGCTTGACCACCGCGGCGGCGGCGGCGGCGGCGTGACTTGCCGTCTTGTTCTGAACTATCATCTCTGGCTGAAGTTTCATTTCTGCCACCGCGTTCATTTGGTGTGCGCTCATTGTCTGTTGATTTATGAGCCCAGTCCATTTGAACAACGGAAGTATCAGATGAGGAGTTATTATCACGGCGCATTTGCTCAATGGTGTAACTCACACCTTCTAAATCGGAGCTGGCATTAATCGCAATATTTACCCCATAGCGGCGCTCAATATCATTTACGTAGTTTCTCTTTTTATTGAGAATATAAAGAGCGACATCTACATTTGTGTTGCAAGCAAGATCAACCGAGTGGCGCTGGGTCAAAAGGCGATCTTCAAGGGCGCGAAGGATAGTCAGAGCCATTGATTCCGTAGAGCGGATCATGCCTGTGCCAGTACAATGTGGGCACGGGCTGGTTGAACCTTCGAGGACGCCTGTTCTTAAACGCTGGCGTGACATTTCCAACAAACCAAAATGGCTAATTCTGCCAACCTGGATGCGGGCTCTATCATGGCGTAAACATTCTTTGATGCGGCGTTCAACGGCGCGGTTATTGCGACGCTCTTCCATATCAATGAAATCGATTACAACAAGGCCGGCGAGATCTCTCAAGCGGAGTTGTCGGGAAATTTCTGTTGCTGCTTCAAGGTTCGTATTGAGGGCTGTTTCTTCAATTGAATGTTCTTTGGTTGAGCGTCCTGAGTTCACGTCAATTGAGACAAGCGCTTCCGTTTGATTGATCACAATATAGCCGCCTGATGGCAAGGTCACATAGGGGCTGTACATTGCGTTTAATTGTGATTCAATTTTATATTTGGTGAAAAGAGGTTCACTCTCTTTAAAGGGCTGAACATTCTTTGCGTGACTTGGCATGAGCATGCGCATGAAGTCTTTTGCTTCGCGATACTCTTCTTCACCGGCGACCAGCACTTCTTCAACTTCTTTGGAATAGAGGTCACGGATTGATCGTTTGATGAGGTTGCCTTCTTCATAGACCAGATTTGGTGCTGAAGATTGCAAGGTATGATCTCTTACATTTTCCCAGAGACGTAATAAATATTCAAAATCTCGTTTTAGCTCTGCTTTTGTGCGAGATGCGCCTGCTGTACGTACGATTAGTCCCATGCCTTCTGGAACTTCCAGTTCAGCAACGATTTTGCGCAGACGTTTTCTATCTGTTGGATTAGCGATTTTTCTTGAAATACCACCGCCACGAGCTGTGTTAGGCATGAGAACAGTGTAACGTCCAGCCAATGACAGGTATGTTGTCAGAGCTGCACCCTTGTTGCCGCGTTCTTCTTTTACGACCTGGACAAGAATGATTTGTCTACGTTTGATGACTTCTTGAATTTTGTAATGTTTGCGGCGAAGAGCTTGGCGTTCTGGTAGTTCTTCTAAAGCGTCTTCGGAGCCAACAGATTCAACTTCATCATCAGAGCTATCTTCTGCGTCATCTTCAGCCGTATCTGAAATTTCTGCATCACCTGATTCAGCATCAAGCGTAACAATCTTTTCTGAAGTTTCATCATCTGCTTCATCGTCAGTTGAAACGTCTGTTTCGTCTGAAGCGTTATCATCATCAGATGAAAGGCGTGCATTTTCTGCTTCCGCTTCTCTTTTTGCAGCTTGACGTGCTTCTTCGGCTTCTACTTCCAGCAGAGCTTCTCTATCAGCTTTTGGAAGCTGGTAGTAGTCCGGGTGAATTTCGTTAAAGGCGAGAAAGCCGTGACGGTTTCCTCCATAATCCACAAAAGCGGCCTGGAGGGATGGTTCAACACGTGTTACTTTTGCGAGGTATATATTACCTCTTAGTTGTTTTCTAAGTGCGGATTCAAAGTCGAATTCCTCAACACGGTCTCCCCGTAAAACCACAACCCGAGTTTCTTCCGGGTGTGCGGCATCGATAAGCATTTTGTTTGCCATTGATATTATTCCTAGTCAGGGGGTATGCGCTACTGTCTTGCTTTTGTGAAGCAAGGTTACATGCGGACCTCTCCTGAGATGTTCTGTAAGTTTTTGGAACGGCACCCATTTTGGGAGTTGTGACTGTGAAATGAGCACAAGCAGACTCATCAACGATAAAAGGTTTTAGTCCTTTTAACATCGGAAGATGTTTTGCTGATGTTTCTGTTAGCTCTAAGTTCATAAGTTTACAAGTTTGTCCAAAAGACTTTGTTGATTGATAATTGGTTTTTTTTTTAAACATCTTTTCATGATTGCTCATGGTGAGATGTTTAAAGTTTATTTCTACGCTTGGGTTTGTTGCGGCTGGCTGATAGAAGTCTAATCCATTGCTGAGCTTTGCTCATCTTCTGGTCCATATATCCTCATAAATTTAGAAAAAATTGAGTTATATAGATTTAGATATTCGAGACAGTCGTGTGCAGTTCATACCCATTAATTTTGTGAACAGATCTCTTGTACTTAAATTGTATCAATTGAGATCTTTAAAGTTTTAGCTGTTTTAAGCTTTTCTCTTTTCGTTCTGTTTTAGATTTAAAATTAATTCTAATTATTGTGTTGTTTAATAAGTTGCCATTTGTAAGTTGATAGGCTCAAAAAAATCACTTCAGGCTCTTCGATATGTTACTACTGCGATTGGCTATATAGCTCTTTGCATTTTCACATTTGAGAGATGATCACACTTAACGCATTTGTTAGGTTACGCATTAATTTTGTAAGATCACCATTGTTAAAGGAAGTTTGAGCGCTTTATCACTTCTTGCTAAAATTTGTTGTACTTTAACTCGTTTGTTTAAGTTGACTTTTGTTACAGTTTTTCGATCTTGATTATAAAAACTCTCATTTTGTGAGAAATAATTATTTAATCAATTTTGGGCGCTTGCCTTTTTTGTAAATTGTAAAACCCTGCAATTAAGCTTCTATTTCACAATTCTCAGACTCAGGCGCTAAGACATTAAGATATGCATAGTTATAGAGGACTGCAAGTCTGAAAGCGATATGGATGACATATATGTTTGTAAAACTACCTTTTTGGAGAGGTTTCTACAAAAAAAATATATTTTCCATAGCCTTACATGCCTCTGTAAAGTTAAAATTTATGGCAATATAGTGTTTAAATCCTAAATTTATCGGTTTTTGGGGACAGTTTATTGGTTTATGAGGCAAAAAAGATGACATTTAAAGCCAAACTCAGTTTGTTTTGCTGAAAATTTTTGCTTCCTTGACTGAATTTCTTCTCATTTGTTGATTAGAAACAGATATCAGATCATGTGGGTAATTCTTACGTTCTAGTTATGTAGCCTTGCTTTTTTAGGGACTAGAATTTATCTTCACGTGAAATTTTTGAAGGGATACAGCGCTTTATTTGTTCATTTAGAATGTTTAGCGTGGGAGTGAGGCCCTATTGGCAGAGTTTTATTAATCTGTCTTATTAAAATTTATCTTTAGTCACCAACTTTATAAATTTTGAGGGAAATTTTTAAAGTTTGCAGGTCTAAATCGTTGAAAATGAATTTAGGGGTAAGGTGTGGTCTTTTTATTCACTCAAAAAATCTTTCAAACTTTTCGTCTTAAACATCATTCAACTGGTGTTTGGGGTGTGGTATCTCAGGCTTTTCTTCTACTTCCCTTGTTGTTTGTTCTAGGTTTTGTGCCAGTGTCTGTGTCTGTAGCTTTTGCTAAAGGGGACGGCTCTTCAACAATTGCAAATGATGCTCGCTTAGGTGGCGATGGTGCACGAACGCGGTTTGTCGCTGATTTATCAAAGCCAACAGATTATCGAATTTTCACACTTGCAGATCCTTATCGCGTCATCATTGATTTACCCAATGTCCGGTTTAAATTACCCCAAGGGTTAGGGCGCACAGGTAAAGGCTTAGTGAGTGCGTTCCGTTATGGCTTGTTTGCCAAGGGGAAATCCCGGATTGTTATTGATGTGGTTGGGCCTGTTCATGTTGAACAGTCTTTTATCCTTGATGCTAAGGGCGGGAAATCGGCCAAACTTGTGGTTGATATTGTTCCAACTGACCGGGTAAATTTTGAACGCCGCCGCAAAGCTCTTTATGAAAAACGAGTTCGTGAAAACAGAAAGGCTAAAAAGGCTTCTCTTGGTAGTGCTATTGAAAAGTTAGCGCGTGCTCCTAAAAAATTGAGTAAAAAAAGGATTGTTATTGACCCCGGGCATGGTGGCCTTGATCCAGGTGCGTCAAGTAAGAAGGGGACACGTGAAAAAGACGTAGTACTGGCTTTTGCAAAAGTATTGAAAAAGAAATTGCTCAAACTTGGTACCTATGATGTGAAGCTCACACGTTCCGTCGATATTTTTGTGCCGCTTGCTGAACGAGTGCAAATTGCTGAAGATTATCATGCGTCTCTTTTTATCTCTATCCATGCTGACTCGATTAAGAGACGGTTAGCAAAGAGAACGCGAGGGGCGACCATTTATACTCTTTCCAAAGAGGGGTCTGACCTTGAAGCTCAAGCCTTAGCGAATAAAGAGAACAAATCGGATATTCTGGCTGGTATTGATATTGCGCCTGAAAGTGAAGTTGAAGGAATCTTACGCGATCTCACCCAAAGAGAGACCAAGAACCAATCTTTAGATTTTGCTTCTTATGCTTTTAGAAATATGAGAAAGAAAACCAAATTTCGCCAGAATATGATGAGATCAGCTAATTTTAGGGTTCTACGATCTGCGATTGTGCCATCTGTTCTTATTGAACTAGGTTACATTAGTAATGTGGATGATGAAAAATTACTCAGATCACCAAAATGGCAGGCCTCTCTTGCAAGTTCGCTGAGTAAAGCGGTTGATAAGTTTATGAAAGAGCAATAGATAGTATGGGAAAATTAGTTCTTATTGAATAATTTTTTCCATGGTTTAATTTGTGCTAGATTCAATTCATGCAAATCGTGATTTGTCAGTTTTCTTTAGCTTTTTTAGGTGTTAGGGACTGTTAATACATAGCTAGCATATATTCTTTGATTGCTTTTTTTCAGTATGATCAAATTGAATTTGTCATGTAAATCATTGTTTTTATCATATTTTGGGCATGTTTTGTTGTCAGTTTGGATTTCATTCATTCTGCGAATAACGGTACTGTTTATAGACAACAGAACTGTCTAGGAACAACTTAGTTGGTTATGAACAGGAAGCTATTTTATGCAATTTCTGGCTTTAATATAATCATATTTACAAATGGTTGTGGTTTATGATGTTCTTTATTGAGATTGGTGCAAAAATTGTGTTATGCCTCTCAGATTCTAACCGCATTTTTTTATATAAATTAATAAGATAGATTTTTTTCTTCATAAGGCGCTTTTGCTATGACACAACCCCCACCACCACAACCGTATCGTGGGCAAACTCAGGCTCCCAGATTTTCTGCTGCCGGCAGTGCGGGAGGGCCATATGCACCTATGGGGAACATGCCACCTCCTTCACAAAAACCGCCTAAAAAGAAGGGTCGGTTTTGGTTGAAGTTCTTGGGCTTTATGTTCACGGCTGGTTGTATTGGTTTTTTTGCCGTCTCAGCTGCCGTTGCTTATTATGTTTGGGATGTAACAAAAGACCTGCCTGATTATGAAGTTTTGGCTAAGTATGAGCCGAAGGTGATGAGCCGTATTCATGCGAATGATGGTAATCTGATTGCTGAGTTTGCTGATGAACGACGCATATATGTTCCTATAAATGCGATACCGGATCGTATCATTCATGCGTTTATTTCTGCGGAAGATAAAAATTTCTTTGAACATGGGGGCCTTGATTATCGCCGGTTAACAGGTGCGATACTGGCATTTGTCCAAATTAAATTAACCGGCAGTAACAAGAGACCATCTGGAGCATCAACCATTACTCAGCAGGTAGCTAAGAACTTCCTTTTGACTAATGAACGCAAAATTGACCGGAAAGTGAAAGAAGCTGTGTTGGCTCGGCGGATTGAACGTGCTTTCACAAAGGGGCAAATTTTAGAGCTTTATTTAAATGAAATTTATTTTGGCTTGCGCTCACATGGTATTGCAGCGGCCGCTTTGAATTATTTTGGTAAATCGCTTGAAGAAATATCAATTCAGGAAGCGGCTTATTTGGCGTCTTTACCGAAAGCACCGAACAATTACCATCCTTTTAAGAAGCGTAAGCGGGCGATTATTCGCCGTAAGTATGTGATTAAGCAGATGCTTAAAAATGGCTATATCACTAAGGCTGAAGCGGATGCGGCGATCGCCTCAGAGTTTAAAGTTAACCCGCGTCCCTTTGGTGCGCACATTCTGGCGGGTGAGTTTTTTGCTGAAGGTGTGAGACGGAAACTAATTGAAAAATTTGGGCAAAAAAGAATTTATGGTGGTGGACTTTCTGTTCGAACCACGCTTGATCCGGATTTGCAGAAAAAGGCTAAAAAAGCGCTTGTTGATGGTCTGGTCTCTTATGATCAAAAACATGGATTTAGAGGAGCTGTTGCAGAGATTGTTCTGACACCTGAAATGGATTGGGGCATTGAGCTGGCGAAAGTTGAAGCTTTGCAAGATGTGCATCCGTGGCGTTTGGGGATTGTCCTAAAGCTAGAAGCAAAAAAGGCTGTGATTGGTTTGCAACCTAAACAGTTGGTTTCAGGTCAGGTTGATAGTGCGCGTGAAATTGGCGAGATCTCACTAGATAATATGAAGTGGGCCAGAAAACATTTGGGTGAAACCAAATATGGTGACCCTAAACTAGGTAAGGTGCTGAAATCTCCTGGGAGTATTCTCAAACTTGGGGATGTTGTCTATGTGGCACCGGTTAAAGCTAAATTGTTGAAAAAAGCTGTGGCTAGTACAGATGCAGTTCTACCTGTTGAAGGTAACAATCAATGGAAGCTGATGCAAATTCCTGAAGTGGAAGGTGCTATTGTTGTAATGGAGCCGCATACAGGCCGTGTTAAAGCGCTTGTTGGTGGCTTTAGTTTTGATGATAGTGAATTTGACCGTGCTACTCAGGCGAAGCGTCAACCTGGTTCAGCGTTTAAGCCATTTGTTTATGCTGCCGCATTAGATAACGGATATACCCCATCGAGTGTGGTTTTGGATACGCCTGTTGCGATTGACCAGGGGAATGGTCAGGGCATTTGGCGCCCGAAAAACTATAGCGGTAAGTTTAACGGACCTTCGACATTGCGGATTGGTATTGAGAAATCTCGCAACTTGATGACGGTGAGACTGGCGCAAGATATGGGTATGCCTCTTATTTCTGAATATGCCCGCCGCTTTGGGATTTATGACAATTTGATGCCTGTGCTTTCTATGTCTCTTGGTGCGGGTGAAACTACATTGATACGTCTTACAACCGCCTATAGTATTTTGGCGAATGGTGGCAAGAAGGTGAATGCGACCCTTATTGACCGTATTCAGGATCGCTATGGCAAGACGGTTTGGTCTCATGATGCTGCTAAATGTGATGGGTGTGATCAATCTGAATGGGATCCTTCGAAAAAGCCTCAATTGGTCGATCAGCGCGAACAGATAATAGACCCTCACACGGCTTATCAAGTTACATCTATGCTTGAAGGTGTTGTTCTTCGAGGAACGGCACGCAAAGCGATGAAAGGTTTGCCTATCCCTGTTGCTGGTAAAACAGGCACAACCAATGATGCGCGTGATGCGTGGTTTGTTGGGTTTTCAGCTGACCTGGCGGTTGGGGTTTTTGTTGGGCAAGATGTACCGCGGCCCATGGGTAAAAAAGCTACAGGTGGTGGCTTAGCGGCGCCGATTTTTAAAAATTTTATGATCTCTGCTTTGGCTGGCAAACCAGCTATTCCGTTTCGTATTCCGGCTGGAATTAAGCTTATTCCGATTAACTCTAAATCGGGCTTGCGGTCTTCTGGTGGACAAAATACGATCATGGAAGCGTTTAAGCCTGGCAATGGCCCACCGGATGCTTCATCTGTGATTTATGATGATCCAAGCATCTTTATTCCAGAGACTGATCGTTCGCTTGATTCTGGGTTGTATTAAGGGATCATCCTATTTTTTGTTTCTTTCTTGACCTCCTGGCTGAACTGCCTGTGAAGGCTGAGTGTGTTCTCATGTCTTGACAGATGTGACTGTTTCTTTAAAACCCATCATTTAAAACCTCGGTTCGAGGGACCTACTTTAAAGGCAAGTTTCGATGCGCGCAGAAATACAAACATTAGTCAATCAAATCAGAGAGTCGCTTTCCCTCCTTCGGAGGCATCTTTGACCCTGATCAGGCTCAAGCTCGTTTAGATGAATTGAACGCAAAATCTGAAGATCCTGATCTTTGGAATGATCCAAAAAAAGCACAAGTTTTGATGAAAGAGCGTCAAAGGCTGGATAGTGCGATAACTGCGTTTAATAAACTTACTCAAGATTTAGACGACAACATTGAACTGATTGAGATGGGGGAAGCAGAAGATGATGCTGAGACCATTGAAGAAGCTGAAGAGGCGATTGCAGCTTTAGCCAAAGTAGCGCAGCGCCGGGAAGTTGAAACGCTTCTCTCTGGCGAGGTGGATGCTAATGATTGTTATGTTGAGATCCATGCGGGGGCTGGGGGCACCGAGAGCCAGGACTGGGCTGAGATGCTTTTCAGGATGTATATGCGCTATGCAGAAGAGAAGGGCTATAAGGTTGAAATTACCGGGACAAGTGCAGGTGATGAGGCTGGGCTTAAATCTGCGACCATCTTGGTGAAGGGTGAGAATGCTTATGGCTGGCTCAAGACGGAATCAGGTGTACACCGTTTGGTGAGAATTTCTCCTTTTGACTCAAATGCAAAACGCCATACGAGCTTTTCGTCCTGTTGGGTTTATCCGGTGATTGATGATGATATTGACATTGATATTGCCGAAAGTGATTGCCGCATTGATACCTACCGGGCAAGTGGTGCTGGCGGTCAGCATGTGAACACTACCGATAGTGCCGTTCGGATTACACACCAACCATCTGGCATTGTGGTGCAGTGTCAATCTGGTCGATCTCAACATAAAAACAAAGCAGAAGCCTGGAAGATGTTGCGCGCGCGGCTCTATGAAAAAGAGATGCAGGAGCGCGAAGATAAAGCGCAGGCTGAAGCCTCGCAAAAAGGCGCGATCGGGTGGGGCCATCAAATCAGGTCTTATGTATTGCAGCCTTATCAGATGGTGAAAGATTTACGCACCGGTGTTGAGAGCACGAACCCGTCTGCTGTGTTAGATGGCGCGCTTGACCCTTTTATTGAGGCGGCGTTGGCGCAGCGCGTTCATGGTGGCGGCGCTGTTGAAGTTGGGGATTTGGAGTAATGTGAGGCTTTGAGCAAAAGTCCTTCGCTTCGCTCAGTGTACTTTTGCTCAAATTTCAATATGGAATTTACTTAGCCTTGGGGCGGCCCTGCGGTAAGTAAATGCTTTGTTTTTTCTCTGGGCTATTCTGCCGCTGACGCGGCAGGCCCTCCGAGGGGCGGAGATTGCCCCGGGCGGGCTACTTTTTTATTGTGCTTCAGATGCCCACAAAGCATCCGCACTGGAGCTATGCCATGTCCCTCAGCCTGGAGGGGGCTGAGTTCCTTCTTCGTATAGTTAGGTTTGTGGCTTTGTTTTTTTGAGTTTTATTAGAAAGTTTAGAGATGGCTGAGAGATATCAGTTTCAGGATGCGGATACGGATGAGTTGATGCATGAGATTTTTAACAGTGATGAGCGTTTGGAAGCGCGGGAATATAAAACCGTGGTCGCACTGGACAAGCTCTCGAGCATTTCTCTCGAGCAGGCTCATTTAATCATGCATGTGTTTTTCGTCGATAAAGATGCCAGCCTTGCTGACAAGGTGAAAATGGTTGCCGAAGTCTTGCTGGCGGGGCCTGCATTGGGTGAAGATTATCCTGAGCCGGAAGTGCTTGAGGCAAAGATTGATGAAGTACGGTTAGTTTTTGATAGTCTGACGGAAGTTTCGCCGACGCAGCATTAACTATGTGATCTCTATAAAAAACTGTTTATTTGAATTTAGGAATTCTACTCTGGTGGTAGTATTTGAAATCTTGAGATTGCCATTGATCTAAATCTATGTGAGCTCCCACTAAAGGTTCTAAATAGACTTCATTTAAGTCAAATGTAGTAATTGATTTTACTTGTTCTGATTTCCATTTTTCATCAATTTTTTTATTGATGATAATCTGAAAATCAGATTCATAATTTTTTTTATGTTTGCTGAAATCTACGGCTAGAAACGGAATTTCTTCTTTTGAATTAGCAATGATTTTTTCAGCTTTTGACATTGGGATTGCTTGTTTGAAGCTTACGTATTTATAACCAAAATGCCTATCACCAAAGCAATCAATTAAGACGGCTTTACCAATTGCCGCATCAATTGATTGGGAGCTATTTAATAGTTTCTCTGAAATTAAAAAACCTTCTCTATTCCATAAATTTAAAATTTCTGGCAACCATAGCTTGTTTAGATTATCTGGTTTTTCTTTGAAATTTAATTCATTGCTTAGTTCACTATTTTTACCCCAGTCATCGTATGATGGTTTTTCTATATTACTATAAGCTGAAAATTTATACTCTTCGTTATTTAAGAGTGGAGCGCGTTCATCTTGGTTGTTATCTTTTGTTGTTTCTTGCCACATTGAAATTTCAGAATAACCAAGAGAGGGGCCAATGTCATCAAGTCCAATATTTTTTCCGTTTTCATCTTTTAAATTTTGTAAGTAAATAGTTGGTTCTACCATTCCAAGCCCAACAAAATTTTTATGAAGATTTGGAGCGCGGCGAGACACTAAATAACGATGATGGATTAGCAAGTCGATTGAATTGCTGTATTTTATTTTGTCTATGAATGTTTGGAGCATGGATGTTTCTAATTTTTGAATATGGTTGATACGGATTATTTGATTAGCATGGTAATTAAATAGGTGGTTATTTTGTTTAAAATTAGATGTTTGAAGAAGTGCTGTTAGAATTTTGTATGTGGAGTGTTTTTCGTTTTTATCCTTTTGAGGTTCTTACACTCCGAAGCTCTTGACCAAACTCCCAGCTACCATGTGCCAACCGTCTACTAGGACGAAGAAGATGAGTTTGAAGGGCAGGGAGATCATCACTGGTGGCAGCATCATCATACCCATGGACATCAGAACTGAGGCGATGACCATATCGATCACCACAAAGGGTACGAAGATCAAGAAGCCTATTTCAAAGGCACGGCGGAGTTCAGAAATCATGAAGGCTGGTATTAGGACCTGAAGGCTGATGTCTTCTGGTGTTTCCGGTCTTGTTTTGCCTGATAAATCCTGAAACAGGGTTAGGTCTTTTTCCCTCACATGTTGGCGCATGAATATATGAAACGGAGCGGAGGCTTTTGTGAAGGCTTCATTTAGTTCTATTTCTTCTGCTATCAATGGTTTGATCGCGTCTTCATATGCTTTTTCAAAAACGGGTGCCATGATGAAAGCGGTTAAGAACATGGCAAGTGAAATGATCACGGTGTTTGGTGGCGATTGTTGAATGCCGATGGCAGTGCGCAGGAGTGAGAGCACGATCACGATCCGTGTAAATGAGGTGACCATGATCAGGATCGAGGGCGCAATGCTGAGGATGGTGATAAGCGCAATGATTTGCAAAGCGCGCTCTGTGACGCCTGTGCCTTCACCAAGGCCGATGGAAATATCTTGTGCAAATGCGGTTGGTGCAAAAATTGAAATTAAAACGCAGCTTAGTATGATGACGAGGGTTGAGCTAGCCAGATAAGCGCATAGTTTGATGAACCGTTTGTTGTTTTGGGTTTCATCTACCAACAAGGGTGAGTGGTCACTTTTGTATGTTGATTTTAGCGTCATCATGTTGGTTGCCTGAGTTTGACTATTTGTAGCCGTTTTTATGTTGCTCACTTTAGGTAAGCTAAAAAGTGTGTAGGTTATTTATTTTTTTGACGCGGAACGAGAGTTAGTTTGATTTATTAGTGTATGCCAGAAAGCTATGTGGCTGCTTTATTACTTTCTTCAATTCACAAGAGTTTTTACTTAAAATTCCTATTCATCATTTTTCTCATCCATTAGCTCATTTCGTTGCTGCTCGACTGGCTCAGTTTTTTGTTTTGAGGGTATGTTTGTTTCAATCACTAAATCCCCTGATTGCCCGAGCATAAGGAGGTGTTCTGTTTCATCTCTTCTAATGAGGACAAGCCTTGATTTATGATCAAGAGGGAGTTGGTCGATGATCTCTAATCGCCGTAATTTGTTCTTTTTGAAGAGAGGATTGTTTGGGCTGTTTGGCAGTGCGAACTTTTTGATTAAAAGGGCCATGCCTAGAATCAGCGCTATGACGAATAACAAAGAGATTATCCAATAAAGTAACTGATCAATCATTGTCTTTAGCCTTTTGCCTTGCTAAGCCCTACAATCAGGCCACACTCTCGGCAATAATTACCCGATTTTTGTGTCATTAACTGCCTCTAAATGTCATTCATCCCCAGGAATGGTGGATTCTTAACGGGTTGTTAACTATCTCAGGGCAAAATTTGCCTAGAAGAGGTGATTTGCCTGAAAGCTTTACTGGTAAGTTTGCCTTGATGAATTTGTGTGATTTGAGGGTTTTCATGCTTAACGATTTACCGTTGATGAGTTTTGTACGCGACAAAATGAAATGGCATCAAACACGCCAGGCTGTTTTGGCGAGTAATGTTGCTCATGCGGATACGCCGAATTACAAGCCGAAAGACCTTAAAGCGCTGACATTTGAGCAGCATTTACCTGAAGATCAACGCCCACAAGCTGGAATGAAAGTTACTCATCAGCGTCATATGAGTGTTGGTGGGACTTTTACAACGCAATTTGAGAGTGACAGCAAACTTGATTTTGAAGTTACGCCGAGTGGCAATGGGGTGGTGCTTGAAGATCAAATGGCAAAAGTTGCACAAAACCAAATGGACTATCAGCTTGCGACGACTGTTTATTCGCGCTCGTTAGGCATCATTAAAATGGCTATTGGTCGCGGGTAGGTTATTCCCCTGCTATTCGTGACCGCTTTTTAAACTTGGCTGCACTGGCCAAAAATTGAGTTTGCAGACCAAAACAGGAGCTTAGTGAATTATGGATTTGATGAAAAGTTTGAAAATTGCTGCTTCTGGTCTTGGAGCTCAATCGCATCGTATGCGCATTATCTCAGAAAATATTGCGAATGCTGACAGTATTTCAAATGTGAAAAACGGTGACCCTTATAGGCGAAAAGTTTCAACGTTTCAGCAGGTATATGATCAAGAAATTGGTGCTGAACTTGTAAAGCATGGTCGTGTGAAGATGGACACAAGCGATTTTGGAAAACGCTTGGAACCGGGGCATCCTGGTGCTGATGATAAGGGGTATATTAAAACGCCAAATGTTAACGGCATGGTTGAAGCGATGGATATGCGCGAAGCTCAGAGATCCTATGAAGCGAATTTGAACGTTATTACTTCAGCCCGAAAGATGCTTTCTAAGACATTGGAAATACTGCGAGTTTGAGTTTTTTGCCTTCTTTAGTTTGTTGAATATGAGCGGTTTTATTAATTGGAGATTTGAAAATGACTGTCAGTGCTAATTTTGCCGCGAGTGCATATGCAAATACGATGAAGGTTGGTGAAGACCTGGCTAAATCTGCCAAAACATCTGGTGCGATTGAAGATACAGGTGAATTTTCAGATTTGGTTAAAAACGCTCTTTCCTCTGTTGCTGAGACGGGACAAAAATCTGAGGTTGCTGCTACTAATGTGGCTTCCGGGCAAGGTAACCTCGTTGATCTGGTAACAACGATTGCGGAAACTGAAGTTGCTGTTCAAACTTTGGTTACAACGCGGGACCGTGTCATTGGTGCTTACCGCGATATTATGAATATGCCTATTTAAGCCTAGGCTTATTGTAAAGAGTGACTAACCACTTTTAAGAGGCTTCTTTGCTTTGATAAAATCTGAGTAAAACCTATAAAGAATCATCGCTCTTCTTTTTCTCACTTCTATAATGAGGCCTGATTTAACTCTTTCTTGGAAAAGAGATATAGTGTTTGAATTTGTGAAGGATTAGACACATGACCGGTGCTGAAGTCATGGATATTGGACGTGAGGCGATTATTGTTCTCTTGAAAGTCTCTGGTCCTCCTATGTTAATTGGTCTTTTGGTTGGTGTGATTATTGCCCTCTTTCAAGCTCTTACACAAATTCAAGAAATGACTTTGGTTTTCGTTCCTAAAATTGTTGCGATTTTTGTGACAATGCTGGTGGCAATGCCTTACATGGCAGCAACGCTTGGATCGTTTATGGAACGGGTGATGAGCCAAATTGCTGGTGGGTGACAAGTTAGCGGGTTTCAAGCTAACAAGTTACAAGAAGGGCTTTTGCTAAATGACCTTTAGTCTTGAATATTTGCCTGCCACTGCATTTGCGGTGTTTCTCATTTTTTCTCGCATTGGGCCTTTGGTTATGATGCTGCCAGGCATTGGTGAGGCTAGTGTTCCTATGCGCTCTCGTCTGGCCTTTGCTGTGATGCTCACCCTTGTGCTTTACCCAGTTGTTGTTGGCAAAATTCCTCCTTTACCAAGTTCTTTAACGGGCCTTATTGGGGCGAGCATGAAAGAGATGGTCATTGGCTTTTCTTTTGGGGCGATTATCAAGATTTTATCTACTGGAATACAAGTTGCTGGTAATGTGATTGCCTTTCAGGCTGGTTTGTCTTTTGCGATGACTGCTGACCCGACTACGGGGCGCTCAGATTCTGTTTTTTCTAGCTTTCTCATGATGTTAAGTACTGTGATGATTTTTGCTATGGACTTGCATCATCTGATTATCGCGGCGATGTATGATAGCTATATGATGTTCCCACCGGGGGCTCCGTTTGAGATCGCGGTTTTTAGTGATGCAGCGCTTTTGACTGTCGCAAGCATTTTTAAAATTGGGGTGCAGTTATCAACGCCCTTTATAGTTTTTGGTTTGGTTTTCTTCTTAGGGCTTGGCATTTTGTCGCGTTTAATTCCGCAAATTCAAGTGTTCTTTATTGCTATGCCGGCCAATATTTATATTGGGACTTTGCTGTTTGTATTGCTCTTAAGTGCGATGATGAATTGGTATTTGAGTTATTATGAAGCGTCTATCGTGAACTTGATGAGATAGGGGACTTTAAAGATTATGCCTGATGAACCGGATGAGAGTGAAAAAACTGAAGACCCCAGTGAGAAAAAGCTGAAAGACGCTTTTGAAAAGGGCAATGTTGTAAAAAGTCAGGAAGTGAATAGCTGGTTTATGCTAACTGCTGCCACATTGGTTATCTTGATTTTTTCAAATGGTATGAGCACTGACCTTGCTCAAACGCTTAAATCATATTTAGAGAATGCCCATACCTATACCATGGAGGGGCGAGGCGGCGGCCTTTTCTTAAACTCTGTGATGTGGGCTGTTTTTGCAGCGATCGCTTTCCCCTTTCTTGTTTTTATAGTGGCAGCTTTGGCAGGCAATGTGGTGCAGCATGGTTTGTTGTTTCAAACGGAAACCATGACACCTAAACTTTCTAAAATTTCTCCGCTTGCAGGGTTTAAGCGACTGTTTTCAATGACATCCCTGGTGAACTTCTTAAAAAGCCTGGTTAAATTGACCATTGTAACTTTGTTGATTGTTTTGGTGATGTGGCCTTCTCAAGATAGTCTTGAAGTGATGGTTTCTATGGATTTGGCGGCTCTCTTACCGCATGTGAAAGTTTTAAGCTTAAAAATTCTCGGTGCTGTTGTTGCGCTTTATTCTGTGGTGGCGATTGCTGATTATGCGTATCAGCGCCAACAATGGTGGAACAAACTGAAGATGACCATGCAGGAAGTGAAAGATGAGTATAAACAACAAGAAGGTGATCCGATTGTTAAAGCTAAAATCCGGCAGATCAGGATGGAGCGTGGTCGTAAACGGATGATGGCTGCTGTGCCGGAGGCCTCTGTGGTCATCACCAACCCAACTCACTATGCGGTTGCTTTAAAATATGACAAAGCTATGCCTGCGCCTGTTTGTGTGGCGAAAGGGGTTGACGCTTTGGCTCTTAAAATTCGTGAAATTGCTGAAGAACATGAAATCCCGCGTGTGGAAAACAGACCTTTGGCACGGGCTTTACATAGTGTTGTGGAAATTGATCAAGAGATCCCGCCAGAGCATTATAAGGCCGTGGCAGAGGTTATTGGCTTTGTTATGAGGCAAAAGAAGAAATAACACTTTAAATGTGTTTTAGTATTTGCCATGACGATTTGAATATATTGAGAATTTCTATGTTGATAGTTCACTAAAATCAATCGGTTGGGAAGTGCGAATCAGTTATTTTCTCAGCCATGAGTGAAGTGAATGTACCGTTGGAGCCTCACAAGCCTGATTTGGTGGAAGAGGATCGATTGCTTGCCATGATGTTTTGGCCTGGAAAATTTAGAACGATTGCGTGCCTTGGCCTGTTGGCTGTGGTGCTTTTTGCTGCGTTCTTTTTGCAAGAGTTCAACGTTGTTCTTGTTGGAATTCTGGGGCTATTGGCCACGATTGGTGTGTTTGCTATTTTGGCTTATTCAGCCGGTATTCTTGATCTACACTCACCATCAGAAGATGCAAATATTTTCGCAGCTTACGCTGATAATTTAACTGATGGTATGCTCATCACCAATAAAAAAGGTGATGTGCTTTATGCGAATGATGCTTATTTCCATATTTTACGCAAACCTAGAGATAAGGTTATCTCATCTGTAGAAACCTTTTTTTCCGGTGAACCGGCCATTGCTGAACCTGTTTATAGACTTTGCCAGGCAGCTACTCAATTGAGAGATTGGGAAGAAGAAGTTTTCATTCATGATGGCGATAAGACTTTAGAAAATAATATGCGCTGGGTTCGTATTTCGGTACGTCCGATTTTTGCGAAAAAGAAGCAATTTTCAAAAAATGATAAATCAAGTGCTGATCTGAGTATTAAGGATCCGACCTCAAATGGTCGTAGTGCTGGGGATGTTGCTGGTGTTGTATGGCGCTTAACGGATATAACCTTAGAGCGTGCACAAAGAGATCTTGAATATAAAGAGCTGACCAATGCTGTTAGCCAATTTGATGCAGCGCCGCTTGGTTTTTTCACGTTCAATTCTGAGGGGGAATTGAGCTATATGAACCATACGCTTTCCACGTGGCTTGGTCGGTCTGACCGCATGATGGATGGGCGGTTGCTCTCAGATCTCATGCCTATGGAAGGTGTGCAGCTCTTACAACAATCTTTGGTTCCGCATGCGTCATTACGTTCAGTTCAATATTATGATTTGATCTGTGAAGATGGTTCAACATTAAGCACTATTCTTTATGGGCGACCTCATGAAATTGTTGGCAGTGATGAACCGCACTATGGCGTTTTGGCTCTTCGTGCTGAAGATGCGCCGCAATTATTTGAACCGCAACGCATGACTGAGATGCGGTTAGAACAATTTTATCAAACAGCGCCGATCGGGATTGCCACGATTAATGGATCTGGTGATATTTCCAATGCCAATGGATCATTTAGAGTGCTCTTAGGCCAGGGGGGGCAAGGTGGTCAGTCTGGGAGTGAAGTTGAGCAAACTGATAACTTGTTTGAATTGATTGAGCTTTCTGCGAAGGAAGCCCTGAAGACCGCTCTAGACGGAGCAGCGGATGGTAGTGCTGTTATTTCTCCTGTTGATGTGAAGTTTAATTTAAATGGTGAGCGTAGTGGTCGCCTTTATTTGAGCCCGGCACGAGATATGGCGGAAGATGGAGCTGTTGCCATCATCTATGCTATTGATACATCTAAACAAAGAGCGCTTGAGGAACAATTTGCGCAAAGCCAGAAAATGCAGGCCGTTGGTCAATTGGCTGGCGGGATCGCGCATGACTTTAACAATGTTTTGACGGCGATTATTGGGTATACGGATTTACTTATTGGTAGCCATCGCCCAACCGACCCTTCTTTTAAAGACATGATGCATATTAAGCAAAATGCGAATAGAGCTGCGCGGTTGGTGCGTCAGCTCTTGGCGTTTTCTCGCCAACAGACTTTGCGACTTGAGGTGCTCTCATTACATGATGTGATTAAAGATGTGACGGCTATGCTCTCTCGTTTGTTAGGTGAGAAAATTGAACTGAAGGTTGAACATGGGCGTGATCTCTGGGAGGTGAAAGCTGATCATCATCAGTTTGACCAGGTGATTATCAATTTAGCCGTGAATGCTCGTGATGCCATGCTTGAGGGTATGGCAGCTAATGGCCTAAGTGACGCTGGTATTGGTAGTGGTACCTTGACCCTCAGAACTGAAAATATTGCTGAGCACCGCTCTTTAAAAGAAGAAAAACGCGGTCTGAAGCCAGGTGAGTATGTGTTGCTAGAAGTAACAGACACCGGCTGTGGTATGCCACAAGAAACGATAGATAAAATCTTTGAACCATTTTTCACAACCAAAGATATTGGTAAGGGAACTGGGCTTGGGCTCTCTATGGTTTATGGTATCGTGAAGCAAACGGATGGGTATATTTTTGTTGATAGTGCTGAAGGACAGGGAACAACTTTTAAAATTTACCTCCCTCGTCATGTGCCAGATGAAGCTGAGGCTCCGGTTGATGTGCCGGTTCAGATTGAAGAGAAACCTAAAGATTTAACTGGTTCTGAAACTCTCCTTCTTGTTGAAGATGAAGAAGCGGTGAGAAGTTTTGCTGTTCGTGCACTTTCTATGCGGGGCTATAATGTTTTAGAGGCGAACTCTGGGACTGATGCTTTGGATGTTGTTGCTGCGCATGATGGGGGTATTGATTTGGTGATCTCTGATGTGATGATGCCTGAGATGGACGGGCCGACTATGCTTACTCATTTGCGAGATAGTTTGCCAGATGTGAAAGTGATCTTTATTTCTGGTTATGCTGAAGATGCGTTTGAGAAGAATTTGGGTGAAGGAGAAACCTTTACATTCTTGCCCAAACCGTTCTCATTAAAACAATTGGCAGCCACAGTGAAAGACGTGCTTGAGGCGAGCTAGATCATTCCTCTTTAAGTATATTCATTTGAGTGCTCTAGATTCTTGTTTTAGCGTTCCTTTTTTGTGCACTTCAGTTGCCCACTAGCAACCGTACTATTCCCAAAACCGGTACTCACTTTAAGGCGGAACGCTCTAGTTAGTAAGGCTAGCTTGCATTGGTAATTAGTTAGGTTCGTTGAATTTATTTCGTATGCGCTTTAAATTATAGATTATTGAGAAGGCCAACTGATTTATCAGTTGGCCTTTCTTGTTTTTGTGTGTCTTACTTCGCTTTCAATTTACGTAGCTTTTTAAGAGATGATGAGCTTGGTTTGCATTTGGTTTCATCATCTTTGGTTGTACAATTGGCAATGAAGTTACAGCCACCTGCCTGAAGTGGTGTTGTTTCACTACAACCAGAACATTGAATGGTGCTGCAATGTTTACAACATCCAAGCCATGGTTTGTCCTTCACATTAGCTTTTAAACTTCGTGCATTTGCTCCAGAGACACCTATTAATAGTGCTGTTATCAACACAAGAGAGTTTAAAGCTATTGTCTTGATTGGTTTTGATACCATTCTTTTCTCCAATTTTTTGAAATTGCGAAATGACGGTTGCCACTTCTTATGAATTGGTCGCCACTTGCTGATGTTTGGTTCATATTTGACAAAATTATCCACATGAAATTTCTGATTCATTTTTGAGAACATATTTGGAACATTTGTGTGAAATTGTATGTATAACAGTATGTTACTCCCTATTGCCAAAATGAGAACAAATGTGGTACATTTATTGGAGATTGAATGTTTTACTTATTGATGGAATAAGGGGTATTAGATATGGCAAATGCAGCTTTACAGGTTATTGAAGGGGATATGATGGATAAGGATAAGGCGTTACAGTCCGCGCTATCACAGATTGAGAAGAATTTTGGTAAGGGCTCGATTATGAAGCTTGGAACTGACTCTTTTCAAGTTGATGTTGATGCTGTTCCTACTGGCTCTTTGGGGCTTGATATTGCCCTTGGTATAGGTGGATTGCCGCGCGGCCGGATCATTGAAGTTTATGGACCTGAGAGTTCTGGTAAAACGACCCTTGCTTTGCATGTGGTTGCTGAAGCTCAAAAAAAAGGCGGTGTATGTGCTTTTGTTGATGCTGAACATGCTGTTGATCCGGTTTATGCCAAGAAACTTGGGGTGAATATTGATGATCTTCTTATTTCTCAACCAGATACTGGTGAGCAAGCTTTAGAGATTACCGATACACTTGTTCGATCTGGTGCAGTTGATGTTTTGGTGGTTGATAGTGTGGCCGCGCTTACACCAAGAGCTGAACTTGAAGGTGAGATGGGTGATAGTTTGCCAGGTCTGCAAGCTCGATTAATGAGCCAGGCGCTTCGTAAATTAACGGGCTCTATTTCTAAATCCAAGACAATGGTGATTTTCATCAACCAAATTCGTCATAAGATTGGTGTTATGTTTGGCTCACCTGAGACCACAACTGGCGGTAATGCTTTGAAGTTTTACGCTTCTGTTCGTTTGGATATTCGCCGGATTGGGCAAATTAAAGCGCAAGATGAGGTTGTTGGTAACCAAACACGTGTGAAGGTTGTTAAAAATAAGGTTGCCCCACCGTTTCGTCAGGTTGAGTTTGATATTATGTATGGGCAAGGTATTTCGCAAACCGGTGAGTTGGTTGACCTTGGCGTTAAAGCTGGGATCGTTGATAAGGCGGGTGCCTGGTATGCGTATGAAGGGGAGAAAATTGGTCAGGGCCGGGAAAATGCGAAAAAGTTCCTCCTTGAAAATCCTGAAACATACGCAAAAATTGATACAGCCATTCGCGCGAATGCAGGTTTGATTGCTGAGCAAATCCTGGAAGGTGAGCCTGAAAAAGACGAAGAAGAAGACAAGGAACCTGAAGAATAAGAGATGTGGGTTTTTAATGGCTCGAATTTGAGTGTGTTATTAACTATATATACTTTAAGTCTGAAATTAAAGCCCGGCTGAAAGCTGGGCTTTTTTTATCTCACGGGCTATTCTGACGCGATGAGCGTCAGGCCCTCCGAAAGGGCTGCGCTTACGCCGGGCAGCTCGGGCTGCCATGTCCTGTCGCCTTTGATCGGTTGCCTATGGGGAATATGAAGACCAAAAAGGCGTCACTCCTTCTTCGGTAAGATATTTTTTAAGAAATCATATTATGTAAGGCTCTATTGTCTTTTGTATTGGTTCTTATCAAAAGTCACGTTATTACCTAAAAAAAACACTTTAAAATTCATCGATTTTGGCAAGTTTGTTAATTATTCCTTGTCTCCTATCTCTTACATTTTGATTATTGATTTCTTATGTGAATTTATGCTCTTAATTCACTTTAATCGATGATAAAAGAAGAATTGCGGAACTTTCGTTTAGAAAAGCTAGAGTTCTCTCTTAAGCCCTGATAAAAGGCTTTAGAGCGTGTTGCGTAAAAGTGGGTCCCGGTTTTACGACAAACAACTCACTTAAATAAAAGGCAAGAGCATTTCATTGAATTCATCAAAAAGAGAAATGCTCTAGAGTGTTTCTCCTTTGGGTGGAGTGTTCTAAAATAATAATTAAAGCTAATTTACCGTAGGCTGGTGTGAATAAAATGACTGGTGTTAACGACATAAGAAAAACGTTCCTTAAGTTCTTTGAAGGCAAAGGCCATGAAATTGTCCCTTCAAGTTCTTTGGTGCCCCTGAATGATCCGACATTGATGTTTACCAATGCGGGGATGGTGCCGTTTAAAAATGTTTTCACAGGTGTTGAAAAACGTGACTATAAGCGCGCGACCTCCAGTCAGAAGTGTGTTCGAGCAGGTGGTAAACATAATGATCTGGACAATGTTGGCTTTACGGCACGGCATCATACATTTTTTGAAATGCTTGGTAATTTCTCTTTTGGAGATTATTTCAAGGAAGAAGCGATCAGCAATGCTTGGGAATTGATCACCAAGGACTTTGCACTTGATAAGAAAAAGCTCCTTGTTACCGTTTATTCTGAGGATGAAGAAGCGGCAGAGCTTTGGAAAAAAATCGCAGGCTTAAGCGACGAGAAAATCATTCGTATTTCAACATCTGATAATTTCTGGTCGATGGGTGACACAGGACCTTGCGGGCCGTGTTCTGAAATTTTCTTTGATCATGGTGACCATATTCCTGGTGGCCCTCCTGGAAGTCCTGATGAAGATGGCGATCGTTTCATTGAAATTTGGAACTTGGTGTTCATGCAATATGAACAGACGGAAAAAGAGCGCCTTGATTTGCCGCGCCCGTCAATTGACACTGGGATGGGGCTAGAGCGTATTGCGGCGGTGTTGCAAGGCACGCATGATAATTATGAGACGGATTTATTTAAGAACCTGATAGCAGCATCGGTTGATATTTTAGGATGTGATGACAAGGGGGAGCGTAAAGCGTCTCACCGGGTGATTGCAGATCATTTGCGAGCAAGTAGTTTTCTTATTGCTGATGGCGTGCTGCCGTCAAATGAAGGGCGCGGTTATGTGTTGCGCCGGATTATGCGCCGTGCGATGCGCCATGCTGAATTGCTGGGTGCTAGAGAGCCGTTGATGTATAAATTGCTCCCTGCGCTCATTCGTGAGATGGGGCAGGCGTATCCTGATTTAGTGCGCGGCGAAAGTTTGATTAGTGAGACACTTCACTTGGAAGAACAACGGTTTCGCAAGACCCTTGAGCGCGGGTTGAAACTCTTGGATGAAGAAAGTGCAGATCTTAAATCTGGTGATGCGCTTGAGGGCGGTGTTGCGTTTAAACTTTATGACACTTATGGCTTTCCGCTAGATTTGACGGAAGATGCTCTAAAGACGCGCGGCATTACAGTTGAGAAAAAAGGTTTTGATGAAGCGATGGCTTTGCAAAAAGCTGAAGCTAAGAAAAACTGGAAAGGCTCCGGCGATACAGCTGATGACAGTGTTTGGTTTGGTTTGCAGGATGAGCTCGGTGCTACTGAATTTCTTGGGTATAGTCATGAAGAAGGTGAGGGCGGCCTTGTTGCAATCGTTAAGGACGGTAAAGTTGTTACCTCTTTGAAAAAAGGGGAAGAGGCGAGTTTGCTTTTTAACCAAACTCCTTTTTACGCTGAATCTGGTGGTCAGGTTGGTGATAAGGGGCATATTGTTTTTGCTGATGGCTCTGAGTTTGTCGTCTCTGATACGCTAAAGAAGCTTGGCAATTTATTTGTTCATATGGGCACTCTGGAAAAGGGTGCGATTAAGGTTGGGCAATCAGCGGTGCTCACGGTTGATGGAACCCGCCGGACGGCCATTCGCTCGAACCACTCTGCTACGCATTTGCTACATGAAGCTTTGCGTGAAACATTGGGTGACCATGTGGCCCAGAAGGGATCGTTGGTTGATGATGGTCGTTTGCGTTTTGATTTTTCTCACACCAAACCGATGGATGAAGAAGAGATCAAGCGAGTTGAAAATTTAGCCAATGAAATCGTTTTGCAAAACGCACCAGTAGAGACCCGTTTGATGGCTGTTGATGATGCTATCGAGGCCGGAGCCATGGCGCTGTTTGGTGAGAAATATGGCGAAGAGGTTCGCGTTGTTTCTATGGGAACTGCAGTGCATGGTGAAAAGGCTGGTAAGGTTTATTCACTTGAGCTTTGTGGTGGTACCCATGTGAACCGCACAGGTGATATTGGTTTGGTACATGTGGTTAATGAAAGCGCTGTTGCTTCTGGTGTGCGCCGGCTTGAGGCTCTGACAGGAGAGGCTGCTCGTGCGTTTTTGGCCGGGCAAGATCAAATGGTCAAGGATGCATCTGCTGCTTTAAAGGTGCCGCCTGTGCAATTGGTAGATCGTTTGGAGAGTTTGGTTGCTGAGCGACGGAAATTAGAAAACCAAGTTTCTGATTTGAAGAAGCAGATGGCCATGGGCGGCTCTGGTGGAGAGACTGAGGCGATTGAAGAGATCTCGGGTGTTTCCTTTATGGGGAAGGTGATTGATGATTTGCCAGCGAAGGAATTGCGCTCATTGGTTGATCAAGGCAAGCAAACGGTTAAATCAGGGATTGTTGTGATTATTGGTAAGTCAGAGGGGAAAGCTGGTATTTCTGTTGGTGTCACCGATGATTTGACGGACAAGTTTAGTGCTGTTGATTTGGTGCGTATTGGCTCTGAAGCTTTAGGCGGCAAAGGCGGCGGTGGTCGGCCTGATATGGCGCAAGCGGGTGGACCTGATGCTGGCAAGGCTGATCATGCTCTTGAGCAAATAAAAAAGGCTATATAGGGTCTAAACCCATTAAATAATAAAAACGACCCTACATATACTATTCAAAATTCTATTTGCAGATTGGAAGATTTGATGATCGATACTCCTAAAGTAGTTTCACGGCATCGACTTCATCAGATCTTGGAAACTGGGACATCTGATGATGTGCCGAGTGTGGTTTGTGATGTTGTTATTGTTGTGATGATTTTACTCAACGTAGCGGCGTTTTTGCTTGGCTCTGTTGTCTCGATTTATGATGACTATGGTTCATTTCTTGATGGGTTTGAAGCTTTCTCAATCATCTTTTTCACGATCGAATATATCCTTCGTCTCTGGGCTTGTGTTGAACACCCGCCGCTGCGTGAGCTTCCTTCCTGGAAGGCCCGTTTGAAATTTGCATTACATCCTTTGCAAATTATTGACCTTATTGCTGTGCTTCCTTTTTATCTAGGCTCACTCGTTGGGGCAGATTTACGCTTGCTTCGTGTTCTCAGGCTTTTCCGTTTTTTAAAGATCATTCGCTATTCGCCTGCCATGCAGGTGATTGCCAAGGTGTTTTATAAAGAGGGCCGGGCTCTTTTTGCGTCTTTGATGATTATGCTCGCGCTGTTACTTTTTGCGTCAACGGGTATGCATTATATTGAGGGGAATGTTCAGCCAGAGACTTTTGGTGATATCCCTTCCGCGATGTGGTGGGCCTTGGCGACGTTGACGACCGTTGGTTATGGTGATGCGGTGCCGGTGACGACGCTTGGCAAATTGTGGAGCAGTTTGTTTATGGTGTTTGGGCTTGGCATGTTTGCTTTGCCCATCGGGATTATATCAACCGGCTTCGCGCAAGAAATTAACCGGCGTGAATTTGTGATCAACTGGAATATGGTGGCACGGGTGCCGCTCTTTAACCGGTTGGAAGCCTCTCAGGTGGCTGAGATTATGGGGCTTTTACATTCGCAGCGTTTTCCAAAAGATATTATGATTTTTGAAAAGGGAAGAGAAGCCACAGGGATGTATTTTATCGTCTCTGGGAATGTTGAACTTTTTAATGGCGCGGAAAGTGTGGTGATTGAGTCTGGTGCTTTTTTTGGCGAAGATGGGTTGCTTTCTTCGGGCGGCTATAATGTGACAGCGAAAGCTCTGACCAATTGTCACTTGCTTCAATTGGACCGCGATGATTTTGAATATTTGCTACGCAAGAACAAAGATATGAACCATCATATACGTGAAGTGGCAACTGCTCGTATGAGTGGTGAGTGGGAGATTGATAAGGAATAATAGAGTTTATGTTTAATGTTATTAAATAAAAAAGGGAGCCTTCTTTTTAAAGGCTCCCTTTTTAAATTCTAGGCTTTTAAGTAGAATAATTAAGCCATTGCTTTTTGTAGGTTCTGATCGACTTGATCCAAGAAGCCAATGGTAGACAGCCATTTTTGATCTGGTCCAACAAGAAGAGCCAAGTCTTTTGTCATGTGGCCAGATTCAACTGTATCTACGCAAACTTTTTCTAATGTGTTCGCAAATTTTGCAAGCTCAGCGTTGTCATCAAGCTTCGCGCGGTGGGCGAGGCCTCTTGTCCATGCGAAGATCGATGCGATTGAGTTTGTTGAAGTTTCTTTGCCTTCTTGATGCAAGCGGTAGTGACGTGTCACTGTGCCGTGAGCCGCTTCAGCTTCAACGGTTTTTCCATCTGGTGTCATTAGGACTGATGTCATAAGACCTAATGAACCAAAGCCTTGGGCAACTGTGTCTGATTGCACATCACCATCATAGTTCTTACAAGCCCAGACATATTTACCAGACCATTTCATGGCACAAGCAACCATGTCATCGATTAAGCGGTGCTCGTAAGTGATACCAAGTGCTTTGAATTTTGCTTCAAATTCATTTTCATAAACTTCTTGGAACAGGTCTTTAAAGCGGCCATCATAAGCTTTCAGGATTGTGTTCTTGGTAGAGAGATAAACTGGCCATTCGCGGTTCAGGCCGTAGTTCATACAAGCGCGGGCAAAATCGCGGATTGAGGCATCAAGATTGTACATGCCCATGGCAATGCCTGCATCTGGGAATTCGAAAATCTCTTTTTCGATGATTTGTCCGTCTTCTCCTTCAAACTTCATAGTCAGCTTGCCTTTGCCAGGCACGAGGAAGTCTGTTGCACGGTATTGGTCACCAAATGCGTGACGGCCAACAACGATTGGGTCTGTCCAACCTGGGACAAGGCGCGGTACGTTTTGGCAGATGATTGGCTCACGGAAAACAACGCCGCCTAGGATATTACGGATTGTGCCGTTTGGAGAACGCCACATTTGTTTAAGTTTAAACTCTTCTACGCGGTCTTCATCTGGAGTGATGGTCGCGCATTTAACGCCAACGCCATATTTCTTAATCGCTTCAGCTGAATCGATCGTGATTTGATCATCTGTTCTGTCACGTTCTTCAACGCCCAGATCATAATAATGTAGGTCAATATCAAGGTAAGGGTGGATGAGCTTGTCTTTGATGAACTGCCATATAATCCGCGTCATTTCGTCGCCATCAAGCTCGACAACAGGATTTGCAACTTTAATTTTGCTCATAAATTACCTCTTTTATTTGGAAAGTAGATGATATGTTTGAATTCACGATGGGTATACGTGAAGGTTTATTGCGGGGCAAGGGGCATTTGTCATATTTTGCATGAAATGAAGGTAAAAAACGCTAAAAACTGCGTAAAATTCAATTTAATGCGCTGAAATGACCTAATTTACTTTTTTAAGAATTTTCTGGAAGTTTTGGACTTAGGTCTGAAAAATCGAATAATTTTTGATCTAAAAGTTGTGAAGGGCGGATATTGCCCAATGATTTTAGCATCATTTCTTTTGTGCCGGGTCTTTGCTCTTCCCAAGATGTCAAGAGTTTTTTCATTTGCTGGCGTTGTAGCCCATCCTGGCTACCGCAGAGGTCGCAGGGGATAATAGGGAAGTTCATGTAGTTTGAAAATTTGCTTAAATCGTTTTCTGCAACATAGGAAAGCGGGCGAATGAGATTGAGCGTGCCTTCTTCATTGAGAAGTTTTGGTGGCATAGCAGAGAGCTTGGCACCGAAAAAGAGGTTTAACAGAAACGTTTCTAAGATGTCTTCTCTGTGATGGCCAAGGACGACGGTGTCACAGCCGAGTTTTTTGGCGACTGTGTATATGATGCCACGGCGAAGACGTGAGCAGAGAGAGCAATAGGTTTTATTTGCCGGCACTTTGTCTGTGACGATGGTGTAGGTGTCTTGTGTCTCGATGTGATTGGGGATGTCATATTGCTCGAAGAATTCTGGCAGGATGTGACTTGGGAAGCCGGGTTGCTTTTGATCGAGGTTCATGGCGATTAGTTCAACCGGCAAGAGACCGCGCCATTTAAGATCTTGCAACAAGCTAATGAGGCCGTAGCTATCTTTGCCACCAGAGACACAGACGAGCCATTTTTTGGAAGGGTTCGGTTTTGTGCCCTCTATTGGTTTTGCGTTTAAGCCAAGCATATCAAAATCATCGATGGCTTGGCGCATTTGTTTGATTAATCGCTTGCGCAGTTTTGTGAACTCAACAGAGCTCGGTGTGTTTTGAAACAGTGGGTGGGCTGTGTTTGCTGCAGATGAGATTTGTTTCTCATCTACTTGTTGTTCGGTTTCTTTTGGCTCTGGTGCGGCTGTTTCTGACATTCGTAAATTTTCTTTCCGGCGATCTCTATTTGAGGTTAGCTGATGCCGTGAATTGGGTGCCCTGTCAAGTTATGACTTTTTTATGCTTTGTTGATCAACTTCTAATTGGGTTTAGACCCTAGTTTTGTAGTTCACAGCTTAAGTTGCTCAAAAATTGATTGGTTTTGGTCAATCGCTTTTTTAAGTTGATTTGTGTAAACAGTGTTTTGGCTTTTTTGAAATTGCTACAGGCATTTTGCAATTGGTTGGTTTTTAAATTCACCAGAGCTAGATTATACGTGGATATGGCGAGCCCGCGTTTGTTACCGAGTTGCTTGTTGAGTTTGATTGATTTCAACTGGATGGTTTCAGCTTTTTTATATTGTTTTCTTAGTTGATAAAGGAGGCCAAGGTTTGAGTAGATTTTGGCTTCAATTCTTTTGTTGTTCAGTTTTTTGTTTTCAGCAAGTGCTTCAAAGAATGCATTTTCAGATTTTGTGTAATTTCCATTCTGGCCGTAGATGATGCCGAGATTGATGTGATTGGCAATAATGTTCTTTGTGTTGCCGAGCTTTTTATTGAGTTCTAAAGATTTGCCTTGTGCATATTCAGCTTCGGCTAGGCTTCCTTTTGCTCGGTAAGATTCACCAAGGTTACCGAAGTTTTGCGCCATGCCTTGCTCGTCTTTCAGATCGAGATTGATGGCTAAGGATTTGAGTAAGGTTTCTATAGCTCTGTCTGTTTGGCCCATGAGGTGATAGGTGCGACCAAGATTGTTAAAATTATTAGCCATGCCTTTTTGGTCTTTTAGGCTTTGATAAAGTTGAAGCGCGGCAATTTGATTTTCCTCAGCTTTTGTGAAGTTGCTTTTGTCTTTGTAAACAAGACCTAAATTTGTGAGTGCGCTGGCAATGAGTGTTTCATTGCCTTTTGCCCTGCCGAGAGTTTTTACTTTTTCAAATGAGCTGATGGCGTCATTTAGTTTGCCGATTTGTTTTTGGTATTTACCAAGCTTGTTCCAAGCGCTTGGGTCTTTGGGATTGTTTTTTGTCAGATTTACAAGAGAGACCAGGGCATCTTTTTTCTCTTTTGTGTTTTGTTTTTCTTTAGATTTTGTTTTTGGTGTTTCTAGAGATTTTTTTGGGTTTTGGAGGTCAACTTTGATGGCCTGTTTTTTTGTCTGGGCAATCTGTTTATTCTCACTTTGGTCATCGATCAAGTAAGTCGGAGATTGGATGCCATAATAAGCAATATAGGCGATAAAACATACAAGCATCATTAACAGAGCTTTGAAACGATTGTGTGTTTGCATGTTTGGCTTCCATCTTAAGCTGCGGTTTGTTGGGAGTATATTAGCCTAAGATGCGTGGTTTTTTAAGGGGAAAGTTGGTGGTGAAGAAGGAAGGGTGAGGGGTAATAGAAAAATCTGAAAAAGGAGATGTGGATATTGGACCGAGACCTGGATGGCGAAGTTAGAAGAGTTTTGTAGGATTTATGATTTTGGTCTGACAAATATATTGGAGCAAGACAAATAAAAAGGCCGCTAAATGAATAGCGACCTTTTGAATATCAAACTGTAGATCAAGATTATCTTGAGTAAAATTCGACAACCAGGTTTGGTTCCATGATGACCGGATATGGGACATCTGACAATGCTGGAACTTGGTTGAATGTGGCTGCTAGTTTGCCTTCGTCAACTGACAAGTAATCTGGTGTGTCGCGTTCTGAGCTTTGAGTTGCTTCTACCACTAAAGGTAGTTGCTTTGATTTTTCTTTCACTTCGATCACGTCACCGACTTTACAGCGGTAGCTTGGAATGTTGACTTTTTTGCCGTTTACTTTCACGTGGCCGTGGTTCACGAACTGACGTGCAGCAAATACTGTTGGTACGAACTTGGCGCGGTATACGATGGCGTCAAGGCGCTGTTCTAGAAGGCCGATGAGGTTTTCACCTGTATCACCTTTGATACGATCAGCTTCTTTGTAGATGGCGCGGAATTGTTTTTCACCGATGTTGCCATAGTAACCTTTTAGCTTTTGCTTTGCGCGAAGCTGTAGGCCGAAATCTGACAATTTACCTTTGCGGCGTTGGCCATGTTCACCAGGGCCGTAATCGCGGCGGTTTACAGGGCTTTTTGGGCGGCCCCAGATGTTTTCGCCCATGCGACGATCGATTTTGTATTTAGCGCTAATGCGTTTTGACATTTTTCAATGCTCCAAATTGCTATGTTTAAATTATGGATCGCGTCTTCCTTAGCCTGAACCTAAGACTTAACATTTATAAAGGTATATAAATGGGGCTTGTTCAGACTGACAGACATCAAAGCCTTTGGAGGAGCTGATGTCGCAGACACGAAAAAAAGGCGGTCATTTTCTATTAGATCTTCACTTAAAAGGAAGTTCTTTAAATATCCGCCTTTGAATTGGTGATGTATAGTCTGACACGGTACCTGTGTCAATGTCTTTTATGAATGGTAACCCGCCTTGAGCTTAAGCTGGCAGCCTCAGATGCTCCTCTTGCATTAGGTTTAAGCATCCGAGGTTAATAAAGAAAGATTGCAATAATTTGCTGGTGATTATTTTTGTGCTTTCTTTACTTCTTCATTTTTTTTTTCATTTGAGCCGAGCTTTTTGCGCCGAATAAGCTCTTCTCTGATAGCTTTTGCCATTTTATCCAAATAGGCGTCGACTGAGGCAGCAACGGTTTTACGCTCATCATCTGAACATTTATATTTGTTTTCAAGGTTAGGCGCTTTTTTCTCAGCAGCCAATTCATCCTTGGATTTTTCCTTCTCATTAAATTTCACATTGCCTGTCATATACAACACTGTGAAAAGGTGGAGTTGGTTGATGAAAAGCTTTTGCTTTTTTGTCCAGTTTTTGAAGACTTGTTCGTATTTCACCATGGCATTATGATTTAAGGTTTGCATAACCTTTAAATCGCAATTTTGAGCCTTTGCAGAGCGGTCAGCCACAAGAATAATGCGTCTTGCATCGTCAACCGGGATCATGACTTCATCAGGCTTCTTTTTATTAATGGCGATTTTTTTACCATCTGGGCCTGTATAAACTTCAGGCATTAAACTAAAGGCAAATTTCATCAGAACTTTAACAGTTTTGTCTTTAATTGCTGGTTTTTTACCTGCCTCTTGAGCAATTGCGCTGCTTGAGAGTAGAAATATACCCAAAACCACAGCCGTTAATTGCTTTAAACAACGCATTATCATTTTTAAAAAGCCTCTCCAGTACGCGTTCCCAACGCTATCATGTATGATGGCAATCGCAATAGTAAAATAAGGGCATTACTATGGCATTTTGCGACCATTTACCTAATTAACACAAAATTCGATGTTTTATAAACCAGTTTTATCAGCACCCTTAACAAGCGATGCTATTATTCCCCTCAATGTTCTGACATCCTGATCCGTCGGTTGCATTCTTATAATCATATTTCTTATGTTACGCATCATTTGTGGCGTCTTTTCTACAGTTCTTAAGAAACCTGTTGTTTCCAACTCTTTTTTTAAGTGATTTACCAGTCCTGTTAATTCTTTTTTCGTTGCAGGGCGGTTTTCTTTTATGAAAGTGCCTTCTTTTGCTGGTCCGTCAAATTGTGTTTTACGCCCCAAAGTGGGCAAATTTAATTGTCTGCGCCATTCATATCCCATAAGTAAGACGCATTGTGCCAGGTTTAATGAGGCACAATTGGGGTCAACGGGGGCGATCACAATTGAATCTGCGTATGAGATATCCGTATTTGTTAATCCGGATTTTTCCCGGCCAAAAAGAATACCTGTGGTTTGTTTTTGTGCAACCTTTTCGTGCATAATTGTTGCCACTGATTCTGGTGATAAGATCTCTTTTACCATGTCCCTTGGGCGCGCTGTAGTTGCACAGATATATTGCAAGTCTGCTATTGCGTCTTCAAGATTGTCAAAAATTTGAGCTTTATCAACAACATGGATGGCATTTGCGCTTGCTTTTTGGGCTTGCTCGTTTGGCCAACCATCCCTTGGGTTTACAATACGCAAGTCGTTTAAGCCAAAATTTGCCATGGCTCTTGCTGCTGTCCCGATGTTTTCTCCTAATTGTGGTTCTACGAGTATGATGGCAGGAGTTAAACAGGGAAGAGATTTATGCGTCACTCGTTTGACCTTTATTTATTAGCAATTTTGAAATGGTTGTTTCTTGATTTTTGAGTATGTCTTTGGAATTTAGGTTCCATAATTTTTCAGGAGGTTTGCCCATTCCAACTTCATATTTGACACCCCATAATGTGAGGTGCTTCAAAATTTCTATGAGGTCTGCCCCTTTGGGGGTTAATTTATAGGCAAATCTAGGGGGACGTTGTTGATAACAGACTTTTTCCATTATTTCTTCCCTCACAAGGCGTTTTAGCCGTTCAGCGAGGATGTTTGTTGGGATTTGTTCGGGTGATTTTTCAAAATCTCCGTAGCGGTGTTTACCTGTTAAAACATCCCTTATTATTAAGAGTGTCCATTTGTCTCCCAATAGCTCTAGAACACAAGATAATGGGCATTCTGAACGATAATTTGAGCAGCAATTTTTTTTATCGAGGTCACTCATAGGTGTTTGTTACAATCAAAAGTAAAAATGAAATAAAATTTAGATCGTTGTAATATTGCATCTTCAGCAATGCACCGCAAGGGGCTCCCCTTGTCAATTGGTTACAAATTCTAGTGAATTAACGGATCTCTTTTAGGCTTGCATAATTTGTTTTAGTGTTGCTGTTTTTTCTTGATTTGAATTTTGATCTTGTTTGTTTAAATTTATGATTGTATCGGGATTTTCGATTGTACGGTTTTTAGGGAATATGATGTGCATTACCGTGCCTTTGCTTAGAGCGCTATCCACTTTAATACTGCCTCTGTGCAGATTGATGTAGGCATTTGCTGTTGTGAGGCCAAGGCCTGTTCCTTCATAATGACGGCCTCTGGAACTATCTACCTGGTAGAAGGGTTTGAAAATATTTTCAATTTCATTTTTACTGATGCCATCTCCCTTGTCTGCGATTGAGATGCAGACTTCTCCCTTGGAATTTTCAGAAACAGCAATTTTAATTTCTTCATTCGTTGGAGAGAATTTAATTGCATTGGATATGATGGCACTAAAGGTTTTCTTACATAAGTTAGCGTCTGCCAATAGTCCTGGAATTTGCTGATTATGTTCAAAGGTGATGTTTAAAGACTGGCCTTTGAATTGATAAGATGTTTCTTCAATTGCGTCTTCTATGATGTCGACCAGGTCGCATTTTTCTTCATGGAGTTGAATAGAGCCTGATTCCATTTTTGTGACTTCAAGAATGTCATTGACGACTTTTAATAATTGTCGCCCACTGTTTTGGATATCGCTTGCAAAATCGATATATTTGTCCATTTGATCTGGACCGAGCGATTGGTTTTGAATGATTTCTGAAAAACCAAGAATAGAATTAAGTGGTGTTCTTAACTCATGGCTCATGGTTGTTAGGAATTCTGTTTTTGCTTTATTGGCATTTATCGCAGCGATGGTTGCTTCTTTTTGAGCAAGCTCGGCTTGTTGTTTTGCTGTGATATCCTGGAAAGTAAATGTGATAATCTTTTCTTGCTCGTTGTTTTTTATGTCTTTTAAAACGGACAATGAGATGATGTATTCAATATGTTTGGTTGTATCTTCATGCGTCTCAATTTCTGTGTGACTTGAGAAGTGAAGAGTGGTGTCATTGACTTGTTGCTCTACTAATTGATTAGTTGAGTTGACAATATCTAAAGGTAGAATTTCACTGAAATGCTTACCAGTTAAATTTTTCTCATTTTCCAGGTTTAAAAGCTTTAGAGCTTTTACATTGATGAAATGAACTTTGCCTTTTTTGTCTGTGATGATTGTGCTTGTGAAGCTATCTTTAAAAACCTGCTCGAATATTTTTTTCTTATTTTCTAGTTCTTGTTGTGAGTGTTGAGTGAGCATGTTTTTGAAATCAATTTCTTTCAACAAAGCAACGACCAAATAGCCAGCCACACAAAGGTGCATGAGTGAAGTGTCGATCATCAAGCTTGTGTTTAGATGAAGGTACAGTGCGATGATTTCAATTGATACACTTGCTAAGACAAACGTATAAAGGCGGTTTGCAAGGTCCACTTTTAAAGTGAGCCAGAATATAAAGACGGCAAAAATAATTGTTGTTAGTAGTGTTGTTTCAAAACTCGTGTGCACGAGCTGGCGATTTTGCAATAAGGTTTCTGTCGCTAAAACTTGAAGTGAGGGGCCTGAGATTATTCCTTGTGAGGGAACAATGAAATGATCACCTAATTCCGTTGCTGTGGCACCGATGATGACTTTTTTGCCTTTAAAGAATTCTTTTCTAACTTTGTTATTGAGTACGTCAACATAAGAGACCGTTGGAATGGTATTTGCCTGGATGCTGTAATCGATATGAAAATCTTTGTTTTCTTGTTGATAGATGCCAGCAAGGATTGAAGATAGAGACGGTATGAATTCTTCGCCTTGCATGTGGCCGTAAGGGATATCATGAACGAGGCCGTTGCGCGTTGAGAAAATATTGACACTGGCTCTCCAGGAATGATCCAGATACATGGGAAGTGGGTTTGTATAGATGGTATGAGTTTCGTGACCAGTGGTATGATCGTGGTCATGAGAATGTTCGTGTAAGTTACTTTGTTTTTGAGATTGTTTGAAACTCGGTAAAATGATCGAGCCTTTGGCTGCGATTAAGGCTTTAAGAAGAGCTTTGTCTTCTTTTGCAGTGGTTCTTGCGCTGAAGTCGATGTCAAAAGCAATATCTGTTGCGCCAGCATCAGTGAGTTTTTCAATTAGTTTTGCATGCAGTGATCTTGGCCAAGGCCACTTCGCTGTTTCCTGGATTGACTTTGCATCAATTGCGACAAGCACAACTTTACCTGTGGCTTGGTGCGGGAACAGTTTAAAGCGGAGCTCGGTTAGCTTGTGGCTAATTTCTTCACTAAGGCCTGTTAGTGCGAATACAAGAACAAAACAGAATACACCTATATGTGGAACTAGTTTTTTCATGGTATTGTATTAGCTTTTTCTGTTTGTTTGTCGTTTTGATGCAAAGATTAGTTTTTAAATGTAATGGCGTTTATTAGTTATTGCCATTTCCATTTCCGTTGTTGCCATTGCCATTGCCATTGCCATTGCCATTGCCATTGCCGTTGCCATTGCCGTTGCCGTTACCGTTGTTGCCATTTCCGTTATTGCCGCTATTACCATTTCCGTTGCCATTATTACCGCTGTTTCCATTGCCATTTCCGTTGTTGCCATTATTGCTCGCAACAGAATTGCCCTGGGTTACGCTTGATGAAATGGTCTTATTATTTTGTCCGTTGGTTTTATTCCAAAAAGTGGCTTTAGATTTTTTCTTCTTCTGTCGTTTGTTAGAAAGGTTCGCAAATTTATTAGAACGGCTTAATCCGTTTGTTGATTTGAAAACGTCTAATTTAACTTGACCAATTGCTCTGCCAATTCTCATTTTTTTAACACGGGCTTTTTTAAATCGAGATTTTGATAATTTCTTTGTTTTTGATTTTTTTAAAGACTTATTGGTGAGTTTTAATTTTTGTGATTTGATTTTCAAAGCTTTGTTCGCATTTTTAAAACTTTTGGCTGTTTTAATCTTTGCCGAACTCGCTTTTTCATTTTTCTTTTTTAATTTAGTAACTTGAGATTTATTTTTGAGCGCTTGAAATTGTCTAGATTTGAGTGGTGCCACTCTTTGTTTTTTCGGGCTGCCTTTTTGGATTGCCGCTTTATCACCGGCACCTTTTAAGATTAGACCTGAAGCATTACCTTGTTTTTGTGACGTGTGAACAAGTGCTGTTTGTCCTGGTTTTACCAAAACGAACTGACCAGTTTTAAAATCAGAGACTTCTACTTTGCCGCGAAGAACATTTACTCTTGAGCCTTTTTCATCGACGGTTACGCGAAATTGAGTGCCTTTTACGACAGCAGCGAGGTAGGGTGTTGAGACTTCGAAATGTTTTACATTTCTTTTTTCAACATCTAAGAGGATTTCACCCATTTGTTGAAGGATGATGGTTTTACCCTTCTCAGCTGATTTTTCTGGAAGACCAATCAATGAATTTGGTGAAACTAATATTGTTTCTTTATTACGCTTCAGTAAGACACGACCATTTGGGCCTGTTTTTATTTTATCGCCATTTTGTAAGACAGTATCTTTTGTTAAAGCGATTTTTGTTGGTTTATTCGTTTCAACCCAAACATCGCCACTCATTTTTTGAACATGCCATTCAGATGCATTTGCCTGGTTAGCTAGCATTAGAGATAGAGAAATAAATAAAAATGGAAGAGTGATGATTTGGCTGAAAAACTTACGCATAATACTGTCTCATTTCTTATTTTCTAATATTCACTGAAGACAATACTCAAAATGTTTTAAATTAGCTTTATTAGAGATTTTGCAATTTTATCAAAAGGTTTAGCGGTTCATTAACCATAAAGCTTCACTATTTAATCACGAGTACTAGTGAAATGGTGTTGATTGTGGTTGTACGACTTAAAATTGTTCTTTTAGAAGCTTTTTCAGGGGTTAATTATTCAAACCTGCCTTTCGTTGGTTTAGGAAGGCTTTTGTTTGTTGTTCTTATTTGCTGTTTTTCTTTTCCAGCTATGGCACAATCGAATAAAACATCTGAAGGTGCTATAAAACAGGCCCAAGAAAAATTTGATCAAAGTAGTGAGGAAAATTCTTCTTCTTCAAATTATTTACCCCCTTCAGTCGATGAACTAGATGCTTCGTCAGATGAAGAGCCAGAGCAACAATATTCCCAGTCTGATCAAGGACAATTAGAAATACTTATTAATTCAGTAACCCTTAAAGGTGGGACTGTTTTTAAAACTTCTGATCTTTCATATTGTTATTCTGAACTTATTCGCAAAACAGTGAATGAGACACATTTGGCAAACTTAACTGATTGTTTGACCTCTCATTACCACAAGGCCGGATATAGTTTATCTCGTGCGATTGTTCCTCCTCAAGATGTTGCTGGCGGCCGATTGGTTATTCGTATCGTTGAAGGGTACATTTCAAATGTAAAATTTGAAGGAGGGGATCCAGATCAATTTGGTATTCGAAAATTTTCTACTCCTTTAATGAAACCAAAACCTCTTACTCAAGCGCACTTGGAGCGTTATTTGCTTCTTATTAGTGATGCGCCTGGAGTTAGTTTGGAAGATACTTCGCTTGTTGAGCAGGGTGGTATGAGCGGTGCTTTTGAGCTGACCATTTTTATTAAGACATGGCAAGTTTGGTCTGGTAGTGATATCGACAATCGAGGAAGTGACTCGATAGGGCCTTATCAATCTTATCAAAATTTGGCTTTAAATTCTATTTTTGGTTTTGGTGAGAGTATTCAATTCTCTTATTCTTCAATTTTGGATTCTATGGACGAATTAAATTTTGGGGCTGTTTCTATTGATCTACCTCTTAATGTTCATGGTATGACACTTTCTGCGTTTTTATCTGGCAGTGTTTCAAAGCCAAATGATAATCGCAAACTAACGAATACTGAATTTAAGACATTGGATGCCGGTGTTAATATAAATTGGAACTTGCTTCGTACGAGAGAAAGTAACCTGTGGTTGGGTGCTGGAATTTGGGCTCGGAATAATCAGGAGCAGAATGACTTTGGGACTTATGTTGATGATACTTTGCATGGTCTGAGCTTTTATCTCCGCTTCAATAAAAATGATAAATGGGGTGGTGAGAACTTTGTATATTTGAATTTGAGACAAGGTTTGGACGTCGGGAATGTTTCTAATGAGGGGGACGTTGACCTTTCTCGCTATGATGGGGATGGAGAGTTTACGAAGTTTTATGCTGACGTTTCTCGCAATCAAGTGATTGATGATAATTGGTCTCTTTATTTTTCTGGTGTAATTCAACTTGCTAGTCATTCTCTTTTATCTTCGCAGGAATTTTATTTTGGTGGCTCGCGCTTTGGCCGTGCTTATGAAAGCGGGGTTGTGAGCGGAGATGGGGGAGCAGCTGCTTCTCTTGAGCTTAGATATAGCCGCGATTTGGATTTTGGTTTGTTGAATGGTGTTCAACTTTATGGCTTTGCTGACGTTGGCACAGTCTGGGACCGCAGTAATGATTTTGTTGATGATGCTGTTTTAAGTTCAGCTGGTTTTGGGGCGAGGCTTTATTTTGATTATGGGATTGAAGCTGATATCGCGGCAGCGTTTCCTATTGATGATGCTGATTTAACTGAAGCGAAGGATGCTGAGTTTTTCTTTAGGCTTTCTCGGAATTATAAGCTGAGTGAGTTACGTTTTGATCAACCTCTTTCTATGCTTAGAGAAGCGTATCAAAAATAGTTAACTTAATTTAGTATTTGAAAATAACAAAAAAGAGCGCCTTTAAATTCATAAAGGCGCTCTTTTTTTGAAGAAAGTTATTTTATTATTCTGCTGCGGTTGTCACCGAAATGCTTGCGTCTGTTGTGGTTTGTTTTGCTTTTAGGTTTGGATTGCTAATTTTAGCTGCACAAAATTTAAATTCAGGAATTTTTCCTATTGGGTCAAGTTGTGGGTTGGTAAGTATATTTGCAGCGGCTTCTACATAAGCAAATGGAATGAAGATCATATCTCTTTGCATTCCTTTATCCGCGCGCGCTGTTAACTCGATCTTGCCACGTCTTGTTTCAACTTCCACCATATCGCCGGGGTTTAATTTTAGTGATTTTAAGGTTTCAGGGTGTATGCTCACGGTTGGACTTGGCTCTATGGCGTCTAGAACTTGTGAACGTCTTGTCATTGCGCCTGTGTGCCAGTGTTCTAATTGGCGGCCAGTGGTGAGGATAAACGGATATTGATCATCTGGTTGTTCACTTGGATCAGATGAAGCTGTTGGGACGAGTTTGGCTCGTCCTGTTTCTGTCGGGAAACGATCTGCAAACACAACAGCGTGTCCAGGATGATTTGGTCCGTCAGAGGGGTAGGTGACAGCATCTTGGCTCATCAGGCGATCCCAGGTGATGTTTTCAAGAGATGGCATTAGATCTGCCATTTCGGTGTAAATTTCTTTTGGATGTGCATAGTTCCAATCAAGGCCAAGATGCCTGGCTATTAATTGGATGAGCTGCCAGTCTTCTTTGGCCTCCCCTGGGGCATTGACAGCTTTTCGTCCCATTTGAACTTGTCTGTTGGTGTTTGTAACTGTTCCATCTTTTTCTGGCCAGGCTGTTGCCGGTAAGACGACGTCAGCAAACATGGCTGTCTCGGTTAGAAATATGTCTTGGACTACAAGATGATCCAATTTTGCAAGGGCCGCCCTCGCATGGTCGACGTCAGGGTCTGACATGGCTGGGTTTTCACCGTGAATGTACATCGATCTGATGTTTCTATTATAAATGGCTTCAATGATCTCAACGACGGTTAAACCAGGGGTTGGGTTTATGGGAAAGCCCCACGCGGCTTCATATTTTGCTCTCACTTCAGCATCATCGACGCGTTGATAATCTGGGAGAACCATTGGGATTAAGCCTGCGTCTGATGCGCCTTGCACGTTGTTTTGCCCTCGTAAAGGGTGGAGGCCAGTGCCAGGTCTGCCGATATGGCCAGTGAGCATGGCGAGAGATATGAGACATCTAACATTATCTGTACCATGGACATGCTGTGATACGCCCATTCCCCAAAAGATAATTGCCCGCTCAGCTGAGGCATAAGCTCTGGCAGCTGTTCTAATCATTTCAGGTTCGATCCCGCAAAGTTCTGACATAGCTTCCGGGGTGAATGTTGCGACATGATCTTTCACGGCTTCAAAGTTATCTGTTCTGCCTTGAACAAATTGCTTGTCGTAAAGGTCTTCTGTGATAATCACATTTAACATGGCATTGAGCAGATGGACATCTGAACCTGGGCGAAATTGTAAGAAATGCTCGGCATGATGAGTGAGTTGCTGGGCCCTTGGGTCCATGATCATCATTTTCGTTCCGTTTTTAACGGCTTGTTTGAAGTAGGTTGCTGCAACGGGATGGTTTGCGGTTGGGTTTGAACCTATCAGAAGGATAAGATCTGAGTTTAGGGCTTCATTGAATGTTGCTGTAACTGCTCCCGAGCCGATGCCTTCCATTAAAGCGGCTACTGATGAGGCGTGACAAAGACGAGTGCAATGATCAACATGGTTATGACGGAAACGCTCTCGGATAAGCTTTTGAAATAGATAAGCTTCTTCGTTTGAGCATTTTGCTGAGCCGAAACCAGCAACCGCTTCATCACCGTGATCTTTTGCAGCTTTTGCCATGCCGTTTGCGGCAAATTCCAGAGCTTCTTCGATGGTGGCTTTTCTAAAATGAGTGTGGACATTTGCGGGGTCTACATTCAGGCCTTTTGGCGCCCCGTCTTTGCGAATGAGGGCTGTTGTTAATCGCTCAGGAGAGTGGATATAGTCGAAACCAAAGCGCCCCTTTACACAAAGGCGGTTTTCATTCGCAGGGCCATCCCGACCTTCAACGTGAATGATCTTGTTATCTTCAACTTTATAATTTAACTGACAACCAACACCGCAAAACGGGCAAACAGATGCGACTTCTTTAGAGGTTTCTTTTGTGCCAATGCCGGTTGTAATATCGATGGCGGTTTTGGGCATTAGCGCGCCGGTTGGGCAGGCTTCTACACACTCACCGCATGCAACACATGTGCTGTCATTCATAGGGTCGTTAAAGTCAAAGAACACTTCGCTTTCTTTGCCGCGATTACCAAGGCCGATCACATCATTGACCTGAACTTCACGGCACGCCCTTTGGCAAAGGTTGCAATGTATGCAGGCATCTAACTGGACAGCCATTGCGGGATGGGACATATCGGGTTTGATATCACCATTTTTGGGAAAACGACTTTGGCTTATATTTTGAGCCTTTGCCATTTCCCAGAAATGTGAGCTTTGATCTGGAGATGAATTTTGTTCGGGTTGATCTGCCACTAAAAGTTCGATGACCATCTCGCGTGCTTTTTTAGCGCGCTCGGTTGTTGTGGTAACTTTCATGTTTTCTGAAGGGGTGCGAATACATGATGCAGCGAGCACTCTTTCACCTTCGATTTCAACCATGCAGGCTCTGCAATTACCATCTGGTCTGTAGCCTGGTTTTGGCTTATGGCAAAGATGAGGGATGGCGATGCCTTCTCTTTTAGCGACTTCCCAAATGGTTTCACCATCATTGGCTTCTACTGTTTTTCCATTGAGATCAAATTTAATTTTTGAGTTGCTCATGTGATGTCCTCGTGGAAAAAACGTATAATAGATTTGATTGGGTTGGGGGCTGCTTGACCTAAGCCGCAGATGGATGCGTCAATCATGAGTGTTGAGAGTTCTTCTAATAACTCGACATCCCATTTAGGAGTTTTCATTAGTTCAACTGCTTTTTCGCAACCAACGCGGCAAGGCGTACATTGTCCGCAGCTTTCTTCTTCAAAAAACTCAAGGAGATTTACGGCAACATCTCTCATATTGTCTTGTTCTGAGAGAATAACGATGGCGTGACTGCCGACAAAACATCCCTGTTCAGCTAGTGAGCCGAAATCTAGAGGAAGGTCTCCTAGTCTGGCTGGCAGAATTCCACCTGAAGCACCGCCAGGTAAATAGGCTTTAAAGGTATGTCCTTCTTGCATGCCACCAGCTTTTTCTATGAGGTCGTTCACTGATATGCCAGCCGGGGCGACAATGACGCCCGGGTTTTTAACCCAGCCAGAGACGGACCAGGAGCGTGGGCCTTTGCTGCCATTTACGCCCTGACTGGAAAACCATTCAGGGCCTTCTTTGAGGATTTGTGGAATCCAAAATAAAGTCTCAACATTGTGGTTGAGGGTCGGGCGGTTAAATAGGCCGACCTCGGCGATGTATGGTGGGCGGTGGCGTGGCAAACCTCTTTTGCCTTCGATTGATTCTATCATTGCACTTTCTTCACCGCATATGTAAGCGCCTGCCCCTCGGCGTAAGTCGACATAGCCGGTTTTAATAATGCTTCTGTTTTCAAGTGCTTTGATTTCGTTCTTTAGAATCTCGATGCAAGTTGGAAACTCATCTCTCATGTAGATATAAACGCGCTCAGCTTCGACGGCGTGGGCTGCGATCAGCATGCCTTCCAGAAATTGATGAGGATTGGTTTCAATACAATGACGATCTTTGAATGTGCCTGGCTCTCCCTCATCACCGTTTACAGTCATTAGGCGAGGGCCTTCATAGCTTCTAACGAATTGCCATTTTTTGCCTGATGGAAAACCTGCGCCGCCAAGTCCAGCTAAACCAGCATCTTGAAGGGTGTTGATAATGCCATCTGTTTCTAAGAGGCCTTCTCGGAATTTTTCTAATTGTTTATAGCCACCTTCCGAGGTGTAGGTTTTGTATGATTTGTAGTTTGTAATTTCGGGTGTAATTTTTTTAGCTTTGACAAATGATTGCACTTTTTCAGTTGTGGCTTCATCAATTGAATTTTTCCCAATATGGCATGCCGGCGCATGTGCGCAGCGCCCAAGACAAGGGGCTTCTAATATTCTGATTTCATTTGGGTCATGTTCTAATTTCAAATTCTCGTATAAATCTTTGCTGCCTTTCATGGCGCAGGTGATGGAGTTACAAACCCGGATGGTAATTGGTGCTGGGTAGTCTTCGCCTTCTTTTACTATGTCAAAATGAGCATAAAAGCTCGCCACTTCGTAAACTTCGATTTGGGGGATGTTCATAATTTCAGCCAAGGCACGCAGGTGTGCTGCTGAAAGACCGCCGAATGTATCTTGAATTTTATGAAGATATTCTATCAGGTGATCTCTTTGGATTTTTGTACCAATCAGATCTTTTATTTTAGCTAACGCGTCTTGCTCTGTTTGACGGCCCTTTAGAAACCTTCGTGGTTTTTTTCTTTGTTTAGAATTTGTTGTTTTCGTGGTTTCCATACTGATCGTCAATTTCTTTAATGAGGTCTAGCTATTGGTTAATTGGTCTTTTTGGTTGCGCTTTAGTTGTCTTCTCTTTGCTTCAGATGCCCACTTAGCATCCGCAAGAAGCAACTACGCTAATTTTTTATAATTTGAATTCTGTTTTTCATTATTGAGCAGTAGGTTTTTTCTGTGAAAATGGACATAGCTCTCGCGTCAATTTTCTCTTCATCGTTTTGGATTAGTCCCATTTACTATGTTGAGGTTTGATTGTTATTTTTAGTGTAAAGTTTTTTTTTATGGAGAACCAATTCAAGCATCTGATCAAGTGATGCAATGATCCAATCGAGTTGATTTTGACGGAGTGGATTGTTTCTTTAAAAACTCTTCCGTGGATTTTAAAAACTCTTTGGTTATAGGCAAAACCGGATCTCTATCAGCGATAACAAGGCCAACGCTTTGATATATTTCAGGTTCTTCTAGGTGGACATATGTTAGCTCGTCGAGCATGCCATATGATGAAAGATAGAGGAGAGGGAGAATTGAGGCATATTTTCCTGTTGCTATATGCCCCATAATCACAGCGAATGAATTGGTTTCGACCTTGATAGTTGGGTCAACACTTATTGTGTCAAATACCCCATTTATTATGCGCCTGTTTTGCATGTCTTTTGTTAGCAGACAAAGCGGATATTTGGCAGCTTCAGTCCATGAAATGTCGGTTAAATTGTCTCCGACCATTTGTTTGGAGGCAACGAACATGTAACTTTCATTATATAGGTGGATCCCTTGAACGCCGGTTAGGGGTTCGCTGTCGAGATAGGTGATTGCGGCGTGGAGGCTAAAATCGTCAAGACCACGTTGGATATCATTGCTGGTTAAAGAAATGATTGTTGGTTGGACAAGGGGGTGTTTTTCACAGAATCTACTAATTAATACTGACACGTATGGAAGGGCTGTTGGTACAACCCCAATTGTGAAGTCTCCAGAGAGAACGTGTCTGGCTGTGTCAATATCTTGAATGAGGCCATCACAATTTGCGATAACTCGCCTTGCCCAGGTAAGGACTATTTTTCCTTCGTGAGTAAAGCCACCGAATCTGTGGCCACGTTCAACGATTGGAACGCCAAGCTCATCCTCTAATTTTCTAATGCGTGTTGAGAACGCTGGCTGGGAAATATTACAAGCGTCAGCTGCTCGTGCAAAATGTTCGTATTTTGATAGAGCTATGATTAAACGTAAATCTTTGACATCCATACTACAATAGACCTCCCTCTATTGTTTGGTGTTTCGATCTGCCCTTATTCTTTTTATTGTATCATAAGATTAGCAGCTTTTATTTGATAATGAACGCAAATAATTACGTTCATTATCATTAGTTCTTATTATTATTAACTTTTTATAGCTTTTGCATGATGAGAAATATGATCTTCCATGAAAGTTGCAATGAAAAAGTAACTATGATCATAGCCTGGCTGCATACGAAGATTAATTGGATGTGCATGTGCTTCAGCTGCTTTAGATAACAGTTCTGGTTTTAGTTGTTCTGTTAAAAATGGATCAGCATCTCCTTGGTCAATTAACAAAGGTAAGCGTTCGGTCGCGATGGATATCATGTGACATGCATCATGTTTTTTCCAGGTTTCCTGGTTGTCACCTAAGTAACCACCCAAAGCTTTTTGACCCCATGGACAATTAATTGGTGATGAAATTGGAGCGAATGCAGAGACTGATTTGTACATTCCAGGATTGTTTAATGCGATTGTCAGGGCGCCGTGACCGCCCATTGAATGGCCGAAAATACCGGCTCGGCTTGGATCAACATTAAAGTTTTCATTTACCAAAGTAGGCAGCTCTTTGGTGATGTAATCGTACATATGATAATGAGTACTAAAGGGAGCTTGGGTTGCATTGACATAAAAACCAGCGGCTATCCCAAAATCATAAGCTTCTTCAGGGTCATCTGCGACACCTTCTCCTCGTGGGCTTGTATCTGGTGCGACGATTGCTATCCCATGTTTGCTTGCGTAGGCTTGTGCCCCGGCTTTGGTTACAAAATTTTCATCTGTGCAAGTAAGGCCAGAGAGCCAATAGACGAGGGGGACTTTGTTTGTTTCAGCTTCTTTTGGTAGATAGATGCTGAAGGTCATAGTGCAATTGCATGATTGTGATTGGTGCTCAAAACGTTTTTGTTGTCCGCCGAAAGATTTGACGCTTGAGAGTTCTGTTAATGACATTTTAAATGATCCATTTCCTTGAGATAGGATTTTTAACTATCTTAAAATTTATGAATTTTGAGCTTTGAAGTGAGTTTTGATTTTTAAACTCTATTAAAGAAATATTTTAAATGGGAGGAGGCTTTTTCCTCCCATTTAAACTCTATGCTCAGGCGCGGATTTAACTGGCCTGATGTTCTTTAATATTGCACAACACCTCTGATGCTTTCGCCATGATGCATTAGATCGAAGCCTTTGTTGATGTCTTCAAGTGGCATTTTATGAGTGATCATTGGATCAATTTCAATTTTACCTTCCATGTACCAATCAACGATTTTTGGTACATCTGTACGGCCACGAGCACCACCAAAGGCAGTTCCGCGCCAATTTCTACCTGTAACCAATTGGAAAGGACGGGTTGAAATTTCTGCTCCAGCCGGTGCCACACCGATGATGATGCTTTCGCCCCAGCCTTTGTGGCAGGCTTCGAGAGCTGTGCGCATGACACCTACATTGCCGGTTGCGTCAAAAGTGTAATCTGCGCCACCGCCATCAAGGCCGCCTCTGTTGGTCATATTTACAAGATGAGCTACGAGGTCACCTTCGACTTCGGTTGGGTTCACAAAATCAGTCATGCCGAAGCGTTCGGCCATTGCTTTTTTAGAATCATTGATATCAACGCCAATGATCCGGTCTGCGCCAGCTAAACGACAGCCTTGGACAACATTGAGGCCAATACCACCAAGCCCGAAGACGATGCAGCTAGAACCAATTTCCACATCAGCTGTGTAAATGGCGGCACCAACACCTGTTGTGACACCGCATCCGATGTAGCAAACGCTGTCGAAGGGGGCGTCTTCACGAATTTTCGCTAGTGAAATTTCTGGAAGGACTGTGTATTCAGAGAATGTTGAGCACCCCATATAGTGATAAATGGGTTCACCGCCGATTGAGAAACGTGATGTTCCATCCGGCATTACGCCTCGCCCTTGTGTTGCGCGAACTCTTTGGCAAAGATTGGTTTTTGGGTTTAGGCAGTATTCACAAGTGCGGCATTCTGCAGTGTATAGAGGGATAACATGATCTCCCTTTTTAAGACTTGTGACACCTGGCCCGGTGTCAACGACGATGCCTGCTCCTTCGTGACCAAGAATAGAGGGGAAAATCCCTTCTGGGTCATCTCCAGACAAAGTGAATGCATCTGTGTGGCATAGGCCAGTTGCTTTGATTTGTACCAGGACTTCGCCTGCTTTAGGTCCTTCCAAATTAACGGTCGTGACTTCTAGCGGTGCTCCAGCTTTTGTTGCGATTGCAGCTCTGACTTCCATATTTGTTTGTTCCCCTGAACTATAAGTGTGTGTGATTGGACCAGTTGGTTTTGCCTCTGGTCTATTTGTTTTATGAAATTGTAAACTAAGATTCTTAAACTCTTATCCTTCTCTCAGTTTACGTGCTAATATTCTGCTATCAAGAATAAAGTGAGCAAAATTTGGTTCATTTGACTAATAAGCTGATAGCTTGAGGTTATCAAACAAGCGTCGGATTATAATATATTCAAATGGAAGTTTGAGGTATGATCTAGCTGAATGTAGCTTGGTTTTTGAGTTACGTTAAATTTAGTTACATAGTTATCAAAGATATTGTTCCGACATTTCATAAACCTGGGAGATACTTTATATATGTCTTTTCTCTTGCAGTGTTCCTTTAGGCAGCGTCCTTTTAGGCAGCGTCCTTTAAATTTGTTTTTTGCTTTTTCCCTGTCTTTCATTTTTCTATTTAGCTTTGCAGTTGGTTTGCAAACACTGTTTATTCATGGTGCAAATGCTGCTGAACAAAAAGATACTAAATCAGATAATAAGAATAACAATTATAATGAAGCAGAGACTTTGGTGTTTGGCTTGTCTCACATGGATAATGTGAATTTTGGCCAAACTGTTAAATATAATTTTGAACGCAAAGGTGTTTTTGGAGATGATTTTAAAGATGCGATTGAGCTCATAGTTTCTAAGGGTGAAGGTGAGAATAATAAATCTGTCGCGTTTAATTTCTTTTCAGGCAAGCATAGTAGACCTTACCCCGCCTTTGGTTTTGTAGATTCCAATCCACTTCTTACCTTGTATTTCAATAAAGATGCCTGGGATATTTCACGTAAAATTAAAGCCAAGGGCACGGCCAATTATTTAAGAAACCGCATTGTTAATGCTATTGGTAAAGTCAAAAAAATTGGCAAGACTGTTTGTAAGTATAATGGTGTGGACTATCCTGCTGAGGTGATTTCCTTTGAACCTTATAAGGGAGATGAAAGTAGCCATCATCTGGTTCATTACGCTTTAACTAAATATGAATTGACGCTATCTAAAGGGATACCTGGGGGCTTGTGTAAAATTAAGTCTGTTGTTCCGCAACATGTTGGTGGTGTTCCGGACCATATTCGCCAGAAAATAAAGAAAGCAGGAATGATCCAGCTTGCTGAAGAAACAGAACTTGTAACCTCACTTAAGGATGTAAAAAAGCCTTTGTTGGTTGAAGTTCTAACTTTTGATAGTGTTCGTCAAACTGGTGTTGCTAAGTCAGATTAGTTTGATGATAGTATAGATATTAAAGGTGGTTGTTTTTTAGGTTTTGAGAAATTTTCTGAGTTATTAATTGTTTCATTTTCTTAAATGCTTCATTTGCTTTTTGGGGAGAATTTTTAGGTTTATGAGTTTTATGAAAAAGATGTTACATTATGTTGTGCTAGGGCTATTTGTTCTGTTCAGCACGTTATCAAATACAGCTTTACAAGCTGCTGAAAAAAACCCTTATCCAACCGTTGTCATTGCTGATTATGTGTTTGGATGTATGGCCTCAAATGGTCAAACCAGGCAAGCTCTTGAACGATGTTCTTGCAGTATAGATATTATCTCATCAATTGTGACGTATGCTGATTATGAGAAGGCTGAAACTGTTTTGAGTTTGCGACGACTATCTGGTGAAAAGTCTGCTCTCTACAAAACTGCTGCACAATATAAAAATGCAGTTGATGTTCTTAAACGTGCGCAGGCTGAAGCTGAGGTTCGCTGTTTTTAAGACAAGGCTTATTTTTTTAACTTGTTGTTTTTTAATATTTTATTTGGCCCTGTTTTTGCGGGGCTATTTATTTGATTTGATGTTTCTTGCCTTTGTTTTTCTCATAAAAGAGTTCAAATTTTTGGTTCTTAAATAATATTCTTGGCTTTGTGTGGTTAATATTGAATTGATTATTTGTTGCCGTTATTTCCTCATTCAAATTTAAGAATTCTCTGAGGGTTGCAGACTTTTTTTAAGGGCGTAAGCTTGTATCTGTAATTGGGAGGAAATTATTACATACGGTGTTTTGTACCCTTACAATTTTTTCAAGAAAATAAATTATAAAGACGACTTGAGAAAATGTAAGATACTTCACATTCATTCTGTTTTTTATTTCCTCAAAATTACAAATAAAACTGTGTTCGAAAAGTTGAACCTGAAGCTTTTTCAGGGAAAAACTAAAACTAATAGGGAAGGGACGCATATGAGGAAATTATTGCTTTCTGCAATAGCGGTTGCCATGACCATTTCGGCTGCACCAGTGGCGCAGGCAAATGACAAACTTATGGCACTCTCAAATGACGCGAACAATTGGGCGATGCCAACAGGCGACTATGCCAATACGCGTTATTCTAAACTTAGCGAAATCACTGCAGCAAATGTTGGGACACTTAAGGTGGCTTGGACATTTTCTACTGGTGTTCTTCGTGGTCACGAAGGTAATCCATTGGTTATTGGAGATATGATGTATGTTCATACACCATTTCCAAACAATGTTTATGCCTTGAACCTGAATGATGGAACCATTGTTTGGCGCTATGAGCCAAAACAGGATCCAACTGTTATTCCAGTGATGTGCTGTGACACGGTTAACCGTGGTGTAGCCTATGGTGATGGTAAAATCATTCTTCACCAAGCTGACACAAATATGGTCGCGCTTGATGCAAAAACAGGTAAGCAACTTTGGAAAACTGCTAATGGTAATCCAAAAATTGGTGAAACTGGTACATCTGCACCAATGGTTGTTAAAGATAAGGTTCTAGTTGGTATCTCTGGTGGTGAATTTGGTGTTCGCTGTCACGTTACTGCTTATAACCTTAAAGACGGTTCGCGCGCATGGCGTGCTTATTCAATGGGCCCAGATAGTGATATCCTGGTTGATCCTGCGAAAACAACACACTTAGGTAAACCTGTTGGTAAAGACAGTGGTACGAATACCTGGAAAGGTGACCAATGGAAAATTGGTGGTGGTTGTACTTGGGGTTGGTTGTCATATGACCCTGAAACAAACCTAGTTTACTACGGTTCAGGTAACCCATCTACATGGAACCCTAAGCAACGTCCTGGTGATAATCGCTGGTCAATGACTATCATGGCTCGTGATGCAGATACAGGTATGGCTAAATGGTTCTACCAAATGACTCCACACGATGAGTGGGATTATGATGGTATCAATGAAATGATCCTGGCTAACCAAAAAATTAAAGGCAAAATGCGCAAGATTCTTGTCCACTTTGACCGTAATGGTTTTGGTTACACAATGGATCGTGTAACTGGTGAGCTACTGGTTGCTGAAAAGTATGACCCTGTTGTTAACTGGGCTACACACGTTGATATGAAGACTGGTCGTCCACAGGTTGTGTCTAAGTACTCAACTGAACAAAATGGTGAAGATGTAAACTCTAAGGGTATTTGCCCTGCGGCTCTTGGTACAAAAGACCAGCAGCCAGCTGCATTCTCGCCTAAAACCGGATTGTTCTATGTGCCGACTAACCACGTTTGCATGGACTATGAACCTTTCCGTGTAACATATACACCAGGTCAGCCATATGTTGGTGCGACGCTTGCTATGTACCCACCTAAGGGTGATACCCACATGGGTAACTTCATTGCATGGGACGCGACAAAAGGTAAGATCGTTTGGTCAAACAAAGAACAATTCTCAGTTTGGTCAGGTGCTCTAGCAACTGCTGGTGGCGTTGTATTCTACGGTACACTTGAAGGTTATCTAAAAGCTGTTGATGCGAAGACTGGTAAAGAACTTTATAAGTTCCGCACTCCTTCAGGCATCATTGGTAACGTGATGACATATACACATGGTGGTAAACAGTATGTTGCTATCTTGTCAGGTGTTGGCGGTTGGGCTGGTATTGGTCTTGCAGCTGGTCTGACAGATCCAAATGCTGGTCTTGGTGCTGTGGGTGGTTATGCCGCTCTGCACAAATATACTCGCCTTGGTGGTCAACTAACGGTATTCTCCTTACCGTAGGCCGCTGAGTTTAACTCCATAAACCAAGGTGTGACCCAGCAGCTAACTTTATAAAGTTGCTGGGTCTTTTTTTCTAAAATTAATCATAATTAAAATGTATAATAAACGTAAATTTCATTGGGAGGATGAATTAGAAAATGATGAGAGTATTATTTACTCGGGTGGGGCTAGTCTCTTTGTTGGTGATGTCATTGAGCAGTTCTGTTCAAGCCGGTTCACTTGACAAGGTTGTCTCTCACGCTAGCCAAAGTACAACAAAAATTTTTAAAGTTGGTTCGAGAGACATTCATTTGGCAGCAACTGATGCCGATGCTTCTAAGCTTGCTGATGGTAAGTATAAAGAAGACGGGAAATATTTTGATAAAAACGATGAGCCGACTTACAATAAAAATGATAAAGATCAATGGGATTGGCTTTCGTTTAATGGTAACCGCCGCTATCACGCAGAGTGCCATGTTTGTCATGGGCCGTTAGGACTTGGTAGTAGTTTTGCTCCAGCTTTGGCTGAGAGTTTGAAAGCTATGACCTATGATCAATTTAGAGAAGTTGTTACCAATGGCCGTAGCGTTAAACAAACAGACGGTTCATCGAATGTGATGCCTAGTTTTGGTACGAATAAAAATGTCATGTGTTTCATTGATGATTTTTATGTTTACCTAAAGGCAAGAGCTGATGGTGCTATGGGGCCTGTTTTTCATAGAAACCTGAAAAAAGAAGCGAAGTCTAAAGAGATTCGCGAAGAAGAATCTGACTGTTTTGGAGATTAAAGTTTATGAGACAAGTTGGACTTGTATTGACTGTACTATTTGGTTTTTCACTGTTTGGTTTTTCAATGACAGCTTTTGCTCAGACATCTGATTTGGTGGATCGCACCAGCCTTCGGGTTTGTGCTGATCCTGCCAATAAGCCTTTTTCTACGAAAAAACGAGATGGGTTTGAAAATAAGATTGCGGAATTGATTGCTGGTGAGCTAGGTGTAAAAGTTAAGTATACCTGGTTTCCTCAATCTGTTGGTTTTATTCGTCAGACCTTAGACAAGAAAAAATGTGATATTATAATTGGCTATGTTTCTGCTCACGAATTGGTTTTGAATAGTAACCCTTATTATAAAACCAGTTATGTTCTTATTCACCGTAAAGGTGATTTTGAGGGAATTAAAAATCTCGATGATCCTCGTTTAAAGGGCAAGAAAATTGGGGTTATTGCTGGCACACCTCCTGTTACAATTTTAGCTCTCAATGATTTGCTTGATAATATAAAGTCGTATCACCGTATGGTAGATCGGCGTTATTTCTCTCCAGCTGAACAAATGATAGATGAAATTGCCAAAGGTGATTTGGATGTTGGTCTGTTATGGGGACCGATCGGTGGGTATTTTGCGAAATCAGCCAGTAAGCCTTTGACAGTTGTTCCCTTGATTAATGAGACCAAGGGTGGGCGAATGGCTTACCGAATTACCTTTGGTGTGAGACGAGGTGAGAAGGTTTGGAAACGTCAACTCAATCGTATCATTCGCCGTAAACAAGATGAGATTAATAAGATTTTGTCGGACTATGGCATTCCTTTGATTGATGAAAGTGGGGCTTTGATTAAGGTTGGAGCTGAAGTTAAATAACTTTCTCTTATATTTTGATTATCTTTTACTTCTATTGGTTGTCCATTTTTCTTGAATTTTTATAGACGAACGGTGAAGTTTTCTAATTTTCCGATTAAAGTTTGGCTGCTTTTTAATTTAAATGTTTGCTGTTCTAACTTTGCTTTTTCAATGCGATCCAGGCGAAAGCAACGCGCATCATCTCTTAAATGATCCCAGGCTAAGATATACCAAACCGGCCAACAGAGCAGGATGAAGTGTGGTTCAATTGTTCTCTCTGTTTTGCTCCCCTTCACGTCGCTGTAATTTATTCTTATTGCCTTCATTTCAAAAAAAGCTTCATACACAGAATTGGCTGAAGATTTAACAGTTGCATTATTGTTTTGCCCCAACGGGGTAAAATTTGTTTCCGAGGCTATTTCGCTTAAGAGGATTCTTTTTCGAACGGCTTGGACTTGCTTTCTCTGTGCTTCTGGAAAAGAGGCCGCGATTTTATGTCGGATAGATTTTAGATTGCTCAAGAAAATTGGCGAATGAAGTTTTTCCATCACGGCTAGGCTGAGGAGTAAATCGATAATTTCTTTGTAATTAAAATGAAGCCGTCCCAGGCCCCAATGTTTGTGTAAACTTATACCGCCGCCTCGCCCGAGGCTGGTCTCTATTGGGTAACCTTTTTCACGCAAGAGTTCCAAGTCGCGCATCACTGTGCGTGGGCTGACGCCGAGATTTTCGGCTAAATCTGCAATGAGATTGTGATCGTTAGATTTTAATAGGCCGGTTAGCTCATCAAGTCTCTGTAATCTTGTAGATGTATTCTTTTGTTTCATAAAACAAATATGACATAAAATGTCATGTTTTTAAATATGTTGATTTTAATGATCTAACCTGAATGAAAACCCCGCTTAGTATATGGGATGCAAAACTTATGAAAATCAACTATTGCGTTGTTGGCACAAATAACATGGAGGCTTCGATTAAATTCTATGACTCTTTTTTCGAGAACACAGACCTTAAACGAGTTTTATCAAATGAGAGAATGACCTTTTGGCAATGTGATGATTTTGCTTTTGCTGTTGCATATCCCTTTAATGGGGAGCCAGCAACCCATGGTAATGGAACAATGATTGGATTTAGTGTGGGTTCTCCACAAGATGTTAAAAAATTTTATAAAAAGGTAATTGACTTGGGAGGAACCTGTGAGGGGGAACCCAATCAGAGAGGGCCTTATTATTCTGCGTATGTGAGAGATTTAGAAAAAAACAAACTTTGTTTTTCTGATGCAGGTTCTTAATGGTGACAGGTTTCACAGCTATTTAACTTATGCCCCTCAGTAGAAATTAGTGGATGAAATTTGAGCAAAAGCGATTGAACTAACAGAGCATTTTTTCTCCACCATAATAATTTAATTCAATGAAAGAAGGAATAATTAGCATGATTGGCTACATAACAATTGGTACGAATGACATTGAAAAATCAGCTAAATTTTATGATGAGCTTTTTAAGCTTTTAGGGATTGGGCGTATGATGGATTTTGATAGCTATATTGCCTGGGGCAAGCAGGATGGTTCAGCTGGTTTTTCTATTACAAAACCTTTTGATGGCAAGCACGCAACGGTTGGCAATGGTGTTATGATTGGTCTTGCGGCTTCTTCTCCTGAAGAGGTTGATAAAGTTTATAAAAAAGCGATGGAGCTTGGTGCTATTGATGAAGGACCAGCTGGTTACCGCGATGAGATGAAAGGGTTTTATGCAGGTTATTTTCGAGACCTAGATGGAAATAAGATCAATATCCATCACATCTCTATGGAAGATTTGAATGATTTTGTATCCAAGTAATTTCATAGCTTTATAGGTCAATTTTAGTTCATTAAAGCTATAATTTATTTGTAGAACTTCTTTAGTTGTTGAGAGAGCGCGAATAATCTTTGCTCTAAAATAACTGGAGACTCGCAGACATACTCAAGGGATTTTTCGCGTTCTTCATGGATGCGGATATCCCATTCGAGTTGTTGTTCTAATTTGCCAAATTGTTGGTCTTCTTCCTTGGTGAGGGTGCCTGCTTCATCTTTTTTTTCAAATTCTGCGATCTTGCGTCTATTTTCTACAATGCGCTTGGATAAGCTCTTTTGGCGTGTTGAAAATTTGCCGATGCCGCCGATGATTTCTTTTCGAATTTTGTTAGTTTCGAATAATAGGGCTAAAAAGCTTTGCTCTAGTTGCGGCTTAATATTTGTTTGATGTTGTTTGGCGAACTCTTCGATGAATTTTTCTGTTTCTTTTAGCGGGACCCGCCGTGGGATGATTTTATTGACCAGTTTTTTTACGTCTTCGTTTTGTTGCCACGTGAAATCTGTTTCTTTAACGGGGTTACCACGCCACATTTGCCCAGCAGAGAGTTTTATGACTTTTCCCTGAATACATGGCCAGTTTTTATCTTCTGAGTAGGCGTGTGCTTCTTTTATAGGGGCAGCGAAGTTCAAAAGACCGGCTGCAATTGTTAGGCTAAATAGAGAAAGACTAAATCTGTTTTTTATAAGAAATTGACTGTTTTTCTTCATGTTGGTGACCTAACCTATTTAAAAATTTTATTATTTTTAATTCTGGTTTTTTTCAATTTGTTGACCACACTTCTCAAAATTGAGACATGTGGTCAACTAGGAGATGTTTTTTTGTTATTCAATTAGTCTTTTGCTATGGCAACGCCCCAAGGATAGCGGCCAACAGGGATTGATTTGATGACTTTTAATTTTTTTATGTCAATCACAGAGACATCATTACTAATGCCGTTTGTAGTGTAGAGATATTTGTCATCTGGTGTGAAGCCTAAGTTCCAAACGCGTTGACCGACTAACAAGTACTTTTCAACTTTGAAGGTTTTGGTGTCAATAACCGCCACACGATTTGAGGGGCCGAGAGCAACAAAGGCTTTTGAGTCATCTTTTAATAATCTTATACCAACGGGCTGGACTGTGTCTTGTGTTACGCCAGGGATTTCGAACCGGATTGTTTTAATGATTTCGCGCTTTTCATTATCAATGACATTGACGGTGCCACCAATTTCAGATGATGCCCAGACTTGTGAACCAGAGTGATTATAAATGGCCACTCTTGGGCGTTGCTCAACCAAAACATTGTGTGTGATTTCATGGGATTTTGAATCGATGAAATGAACCATGTTGGTTGTCTCTGATGTGTTCACAATGGTCTTACCATCAGGACTGATGCCCATACCCTCAGGTTCAACGCCTACAGGAACTTCGCCCAAGACTTTGTTTTTTTCAATGTCAACAATGGTAACCATGTTGTCATCTTCATTAGAAATGTAAAGTGGGTTACCCGTTGGGTGGAGAATGAAAAGTTCTGGATCTGGTCCAGAGGGAAGCGTTTTTACGATCTTTTTAGTTTTACGATCAATAACCTCAACGGTGTCATCATCACTGGAGCAAACAAGAATGTATTTTTCATCCTTAGATAGAATTATGCCGCGTGGGCGTTGGCCGACTTTGATGGTGTCTATGACTTTTAAGGTTTTGCTGTCGATGACGGTTATTGTATCGTCTTTTTCATTGCTGACATAGACGGTATAGGCATGAAGTGGAGAGATGGTTAAAATTGAAAGGGCTGTGGCTAAAAGTGCTTGTTTAAGTTGGACTTTCATTTCATCACTCCGAGTTGTTGCTTTTCTCATAAAATTCTCAGAAATCGCTGTGGTAAGCTGCTGATTTTTCTCTGAAAATTCTGAATTTTTTGTCTAATTTATAATGCCTTTCTCTGAAATTCTTATCAAGTCTTCCTCTGATATTTGAGGCTGATGAAATCATTGTATATTGAGATGATTTTACTACAAAGCTCTCATGATTTTATCATTTTTGTTACTTTTAAAACAGACCAAAAAATGAATTTGATTTTACTTGTTTCTTTTTGGCTTTCTTTTTGCGGTATTTCTTGCGCTTCTTCTTATATTTAACGTTTCTTTTTTTAACCTTACGCTTGGCTCGTTCTGATTTGACTGGTGGTGGTGGTGTGAGATCCGTAATGGCATTGCCAATGAACTGATTGGCAAGTCCTAAGTGAGCGAATTGAAGACCGGGGCGAAAACGGGATGAGGCTATGCCATGGTTGTCTCTTAATAAGACGCTGGCTTGAGCATAATCAGGTGGACTTAGTTTTAAAAGTTCTTCGTTTTCAGCTACGGGCTGATCTGTCATTAACGGGCTGAGAGAAAAGGGGCGGTAGTTTAACTCTTCCGGGTGCTCTTCATCGAACTCAGGGGAATAGGCAACGTTATTTTTCTCGATGATTTCAGGTTTTTTTCGCGGCGTGAAGCTCTGCCAACTGTCTGGCATGTTGGTATCTATCGAAGCGAGCTGAACTAATTGGCGCTCTTCTTCTAACTTGGTCTGCAAGGGTGAGAGGCTAGCAATGGTTTGGCCCTGCCACCAATCGGGCACGCCTTTCTCATTTTGTTTGGCGCCTGGTTCTTTGAATGAATTATCAGGCTTGTAGGCCGCGATCTGACGTTTTGGATCACCTGTTTCTTGTGGCTTTAAAGTAGGTCTTATTTTTGCGCGCTTTGGCTCTTCTATCGTCGATGGTCTGAGCGACGCAATCTTTCTATTTAATTCATCGCGGCTTAGTGAAGCTAGTTTTGGCTCAACTTTTGGGGTTAGCTTTGGTGTAGTTTTTTGAGCTGGAGGTGTGAGCGCTGCTATTGCTACGCCATCTCTTCTTTGCCTGCGTGCCAATTGGATGCGGCGCATTTTAGCAACCTTTGCGGCCGCTCCATATTTTCTTGCATCAGCTTTTGTGAGCGGCCGGCCATCTCTTGGTACGTGACGGCTGCGGCCATTTGGAAAGAGAGCGGCGAGTTGCGGGCGGGAAATTCTTGGCCAGTGGCGCACTCTGCCAACATCCATATGGACAAAGGGTAGGCCGGATGTTGGATAGTAGCCAACACCGCCTCGTTGTCTAATTAGGGCTGAGTCTCTTAATTCTCGAACGGGGACATCAGGAAAGTGAACATCGGCTGCCATGCCAAGTATGTGACGGCTTTTTTTTGCTTGTCCACCGCGGGTTTTGCGTAATTTGTTATTGGTTTTTAATGACCGATAGCCGGAGATGAGATGAATGGGTTTGCGTGAGCCCAGTTGATTGTGCATTTCCCACATCAAGTCTATGAGTTCTTTATGCATGACGCGGCTTTCTTTGCGGCGCCAATCTCCCATGATGTGGTTTATCCGTTTCATTGCTGAAGGGATGTATTTGCCATCCCTTTTATAAACGACAGTGAGGGTTTTCTTTGTGTGAATGTTATAGATCGAGAGGGTTCTTGCCCCTTCACCGCGCCCAAGCAGTTGATCTCCTGTTAAGCATATAAAAAGCAGCAAAGTCACGCAAAAGGTGCTGAAAGCCTTTTTGGGAGTGGGTATGTTAAGGCGAGATAAGAGCATGCAGTAGCAGAACCATTTTGTTTTGAATAAAGAGAAACAATCAATAAAAGCAACTCTTCTTCATTCCATTAAATTTAGGCATAAATACAACCATATAGATTATTAATAGAATGAATATCTTGTTTGAATAGTTTAAAGCTTTTGACCTACCAGTTTGTTAACAAAACTGGTAGGTTTTTGTTTCTCTCACGGGCTCTTTTGTTGTGCTTCAGATGCCTACTACGCATCCGCACTGTCTGCCTCCGAGGGGCGACGCTTGCGCCGGACGCCTTTGGCGTCATGTCCTGACGCTGAAGTGGCGTCACTCCTTCTTTGTGTAGAATGTTTGTTCTATAAGTTGTTTGCTAGCAATTACTAGAAAACGCCCTAAGATATGTGTTCCATGAGGCGGGGCATGATTTCTACGAAGTTGCAGGGGCGGTGGCGGCTGTCTAGTTGATATTTTAGGATGCCGTGCCAGGCATCTTTGCAGGCACCTGGTGAGCCTGGCACACAAAAAACGAAAGTGTCTTTTATCAGGCCGCCACAGGCGCGTGACTGGATGGTGGATGTGCCGATTTTTTCATATGACAATTGATGAAACAGGGCTGAGAATCCATCAATTTCTTTATCAAACAATGGTTTAACTGCATCTGGTGTGACGTCTCTACCCGTAAAGCCTGTGCCACCGGTGGTGATGATTGCGTCGATTGTTTTGTCATCAACCCATTTGTTGATTTGGGCTTGAATGGCGGGAATATCATCTTTTACAATTGAGCTCTCAGCCAAATTGTGGCCTGCCTCAACAAGCATATTTGAGAGAAGGGTGCCTGACTTGTCATCATTTTCAGTTCTTGTGTCAGAAACAGTTAAAACCGCAATGGTTATTGGTGTGAAGGGACGTGTTTCATCGATGCCGGCCATGGACTTTTCTCTTTAATTTATTGAGGTTACAAATATATCCTATTGCCATTTATTGGGTGATTGATTGAGATGTGTCAAATAACAATCGCTGAAACACCAATGATCTGTTGCTTTTTTGGGGATAGTGGGTATTGGAGCTGGGGTTTTGGCTAGATGAAGACCACAACTCCAATGATGGCTAGAAGCCCCCAAACACACATATTGATGAAAGAGCGTAGTATGCCGCCATCTTCTTCAATGGTGATGCCTGCTTTTTTCAATACATAATTTCCTGGTGCAAAGAAAATAGATAAAAATAGGTTGAGTAGTTGCATGAGCTTCACTCCTAATGTTTATAGATGCATTTTATATGCATCTTATAAGGTTTGAAGGTTTAAAGCAATCATTTTTGCATTTGTTCATAGATGGTACGCCACTTTTATTTCAGTGGAAGATGGAGGTCTGTTAAGTAGTCTTCTTCAGCCACTTCAAAGGGGTCGTTGAGGTATATTTCTAACCAGGGCCGCGAACAATCAAGTTCTTCTTCTGAAGTTGGTAACCATTCGTTACGTAATTTGGCAAATTGAGCGGGCATATTATGATATGGGCCCTTCATGGTGTGTATTGCGTACTTGCCTGATTTTATCTCCATTTTATGAAGATTGAGGTCTGGTGTGTCTTTGAAATCTCCATCATATGTTGTTCCTGCGACATATCTTGTTAAGGGGGCTGGTGTGAGGAATGGGTCATCCATACCAAAACCGATGATTTGTTTGGGGGTGATGTCTTTTAGACTTTTTAAACCGGAAAATAATTGATCCCAGGCTTTTGGAGCTGATTGTGGGTAGGGACCTAAGCCAGCTGAATAAATGATATTAAAAGCTTCAAGAGTTTCAATTCTTACGTCCATTATCAATCCTTATTCATCGGTCTTTATGTGGTCTCTAACTTAGCTTTTAGCAATTGCAAGTCTTGCCAAACAAGGCGTTTGGCTATGGGGGTGCGTAAGAGATATGCTGGATGAAACGTTGCCAAAGTGTCCATTTTATGAGGGCTATTAGGGATTTTCTTCCATTTGCCTCTGATTTTTGTGATGCCTGTTGTTGTTTGATAAATTTGTTTGGCAGCTTCCCCGCCCAAAAGCAGAATGTGTTTCGGAGCGACTAATTCTATCTGTTTATCTAAAAACGGGCGGCAAATGGCGGTTTCTTCTAAAGTTGGCGCACGGTTTCCTGGGGGGCGCCAATAGACCAGATTGGTTATGTGAGCTGAATTGCTCTCAATTTCGATGGATTTTAACATACGATCCAGTAATTGACCGGCGGCACCTACAAAGGGTTTGCCGACAATATCTTCTTCGCGCCCTGGTGCTTCACCTATAATCATGAGATCGGCTTTGGCTTCTCCTCTATAAAAGACGAGGTTTTTGGCTGTTCTTTTTAAGCCGCAGCCGTCAAATTCAGACAATGTTTCTCTTAAATTTTCAAGTGAAGTGCATTGACTGGCCAGCTCTTTGGCTTTTTCTAAAGAAGGAAGAGATAAAGGAGCCGCTCTTTGAGGGCTATTGAGAGTTTGATGCTGTGATTTGCTTTCAGAGAGGATGTTTGATGCTGTATTTGCTCGCTCGCTAGCGCTTATTGCTTGATGAGTGTTATTGTTCCGCTGTTTTGCCTGTTGATGGTTTTTTTTGCTTATATCAGAGCTATTATTTGTGTTTTGGGGTGACTTTAACAGATTAGTAATGGGGGATTGGTCAATTGTTTTCCCCTCTTCAAACCAATTAATTGGAGTTTCAATGCTCGCAGAAACCACGCCCATATCTTCATACCAAGCTAAAATAGCTTGGAAATCTGACCGTTTCAGTGATTTTTCTGCGGTTTTTTCCATTTGTACTCTTGCCCGTCTCGTCATTTAGAGATTAAACATCTAACATGAGCTTGTTGCTGGTGCAAAAAATGAATTGTTGGAAAAAGCACCGCCAGCGTTAGAGGAGATTTTTATGGTTGATCAATCTGAGCTTCCTGAACGGGATGCAATGGATTTTGATGTTGTTATTGTTGGCGCTGGGCCTGCGGGGCTTTCAGCTGCGATCCGTTTAAAGCAACTGGATGAAGATATAAATGTTGTCGTGCTTGAAAAGGGTTCTGAGGTTGGGGCTCACATTCTTTCTGGTGCTGTTTTAGATCCGATCGGTTTGGATAAACTTATTCCTGACTGGAAGGAAAAGGGAGCTCCCTTAAACACAAAAGTGACCAGCGATAAGTTTATGATGTTTGGACCTGCTGGTTCTTTGCGCATTCCAAACTTTTTGATGCCGCCGTTGATGAATAATCATGGCAATTACATTGTTTCAATGGGCAATGTTTGTCGGTGGATGGCTGAGCAAGCTGAAGCGATGGGCGTTGAAGTTTTTCCAAATATGGCGTGCTCTGAATTAATCTATGGTGAGAAGGGCGAGGTCACGGGTGTTGTTGCTGGTGAGTTTGGCCGGGAAAAAGATGGCAAACCTGGTCCGAATTATGAACCCGGTATGATCTTGAACGGTAAGTATGTGATGCTTTCTGAAGGGGCGCGTGGTTCTCTTTCTAAAGAAGTGATTGCTAAATATGACCTTGATGCTAATTGCGATGTGCCTAAATTTGGTCTTGGCATTAAAGAGATTTGGGAAGTAAAGCCTGAAAACCATCGGTTAGGTGAAGTCACGCATACGATGGGCTGGCCATTGGGTTTGAAAAATGGTGGTGGTTCTTTCATGTATCATTTGGAAGACAATCAGGTTTATGTTGGTTACATCGTTGATCTTAATTATAAAAACCCGCATCTTTCTCCTTACAATGAATTCCAGCGCTGGAAACATCACCCAGAGATTGCTGAAGTTTTAGAGGGAGGCAAACGTGTGTCTTATGGTGCGCGTGTTGTGACTAAGGGTGGTTATCAATCTATTCCTAAAACGGTGTTTCCTGGCGGTGCTTTGCTTGGTTGTTCAGCGGGCTTGGTGAACTTGCCTCGGATTAAGGGCAATCATAATGCGATGCTTTCTGGTATCGCGGCGGCAGAAACAGCCCACAAGGCTATTGGAGCTGAGCGCTCTGGTGATGAACTTCATGATTATGATGCTGAGCTCAGATCTGGTCTTATTGGGAAAGATTTGAAACCTGTTCGTAATGTTGCGCCGTTAAATGGCAAGTTTGGTCCGCTTGGTGGTTTGACGCTTGGTGGTTTTGATATGTGGTTTGCGACCATCTTTAAGTTTAACATTCTTGGCACTTTGAGCCATGGGAAGAATGATGCTGAAAGTACTGGCAAGGCTGCTGATTATTCTAAAATCACTTACCCGAAACCGGATGGTGTGCTTTCATTTGACCGTCTGACAAATGTGAGTTTTTCGGCAACCAATCATGGTGAAGAGCAGCCTGTTCATTTGCAGCTGGCGGATGCGTCTATACCGATTGAACAAAATTTACCTGAGTATGCAGAGCCAGCACAACTCTATTGCCCGGCTGGTGTTTATGAGGTGATTACTGAAGAGGGGAAAGATCCTCGTTTTCAGATTAATTCGCAAAACTGTGTTCACTGTAAAACTTGCGATATTAAGGATCCGGCACAGAACATTACATGGGTTACACCAGAAGGTGGTGGGGGACCAAATTATCCAAATATGTAGGTCGTTTGAACTTATTAACTCCAATTTGACAATAATTTGAAGATTGTCAGTTCTTTTTAATAAATGCCGCTAAAGTTGATTTGTTGCAGTTGTTTGACTGTTTTTATCGTCTTAGCGGCATTTTTTTATCTGGACTTGATAAAAAGACCACAGCTTTGCCATTAAAGCTGCCACATAGTTAGCTTAATAAAGGTGCATTGTGACTTGCGAAGACAGGCAAAACAGGCCATCTTTATGAGAATGGCACTTCATTAATGGATAGCGACTTATATGAAAAAATTTCTTTCACCCGTTGCCACACTCATATGTGTGTTTAGTATCAGTGGAGCTCTCCTGTTAAGCGGAGGTGTTTTGGCTGAGAAATCTCTGCCCAATTTGCAGTCTAACTCATTTCTTGGCAGTTATTTAGCGGGTCGTTATGCTAGCTCAAAACATGATACGGGTGAGGCTGCTCTTTATATGCGCCGGGCCCTTAATTATGAGCCAAATAATAAAAGAATTTTAGAGCAATCTTTTTTGCTTGAACTTATGGGTGGTGATTGGAAGCTTGCTTCCGATTTAAGCAAGAAGCTCATTAAGATTGACGCAGCTCATCCTTTTGCCCGGCTTTATCGGGGGGTCGATGAATTTCGACTAAAAAATTACAGTGCAGCTGAAGCTCATTTTTTGGCTAGTAATGATGGGCCTCTAAGCGCCCTGATTGAGAAAATTTCGCAAGCCTGGATTTTGTCTGAACAAGGCAAATACCCGCAAGCTATGAAACTGTTAAATCAAAAATCCGACACAGATTGGGTTCGTGATTATCAGCAATATCACCGGGCTTTGATTGCGGATGTGAATGGTAAAGTAAAAGATGCTCAAAAAGCTTATTCACGTCTCTATCGTAAATATCATCAGATGGTTCGTCTTGTTGGTTCTTATGCGCAATTTTTAGCAAAGAATAACCAGAGACGTGCCGCTTTGACTGTTTTAAGCAAGCATTTTTCTCGGGCTCGTTTTCAGCACCCTGATTTACTTTTGATTGAAAAGAAAATTAAGGCAAAAATACCTATGGCCTCTCATGTGCAAACCGCACAAGAAGGGCTAGCGGAGATTTTCTTTAGTCTTGGTGATCGCCGTGCCGAGAATGGCGGCGTTGATGATGGGCTTATTTTCTTGCAGATGGCTAGGTTGTTGCGTCCTCAATTTGCTGCAGCCGATTATTCTTTAGCAAGCTTGCTTTACCGTGTGAAAAAGTATGATCGTTCTATTGTTTATCTCAATGGTATTGAGCAACAAGAACCTATTTGGCTTGATGCGCAAATTTTAAAGGCTCAGTCACTTAGCTCGAAGAAACAAACGGCTACAGCTATTCAAGTGCTTGAAGAGTTACGTGAAAAATATTCAAGTGACATTGATTTGTTTAATGCGCTGGGCAAACTTTATTTGGATGAAAAGAAGTATTCTGAAGCTGCTACTAATTATAGTAAGGCCATTGCGCTTTTGAAAAAACCTCGCCCTAGTGATTGGTTTTATTATTATGGACGCGGGATTAGTTATGAACGTTCTAAAGAATGGCCAAAAGCTGAGAAAGATTTTAAATCTGCTTTGAAGTTAAGCCCGAACCGTCCAGATGTTTTAAACTATCTTGGATATAGCTGGGTAGATCAAAACCTTAACTTATCTAATGCGATGAAGCTTATTCGCAAGGCTGTGAAGCTGAAGCCAAATAGTGGGTATTATGTTGATAGTTTAGGGTGGGCTCATTACAGACTTGGCCAATATAAACAGGCGGTTACTATTTTGGAAAAAGCTGTCATGCTTCGCCCAGATGACCCTGTGATAAATGATCATTTGGGAGACGTATATTGGCGGGTTGGCCGGAAAAATGAAGCGCGCTTTCAGTGGAAACAAGTTCTTAGTTTAGAGCCAACTGATGAGCTGATTAAACAGATCAACAAGAAGATGGTTGATGGTCTACCTGTGAAACGTCAAGCTAAAGCGTCTATTAAAGAAAAATAAGACACTACAAAAACAATCCATCAAATGAGGAAAGTCAGCCTTGAATTTAGGCTGATTTTCTTTGAATGCTGACTTTTCAAAACTCTTAGCACTGTAAGATTTATGACCAATTTTAATGGAGCCCGTTTTCAAGACACCGCTTGGGCGAAGGTTAATCTTTCTCTTTCCATTTTAGGGAAGCGGGATGATGGCTATCATCAGCTTGAGAGTTTGGTTGTTTTTGCTGATCTTGGTGATGAACTGACTATAGATACTGAGGCTTTAGACGTGCCGTCCTCGAAAGAACGATCTTTGCAGTTAAATGTCACAGGACCAGAAGCTCAGAATATTGAAGGTGTAAATTTAGTTGAAACTGTTGGTCTGCAATTGATTGATGAGTTTTCTTCTACAAGCCCTCACTCACTACCTATTGTCTCTGTCAGTCTAGAGAAATTGTTGCCTGTTGCTGCTGGACTTGGTGGTGGGTCTGCAGATGCGGCGGCTTTGATACGGCTTTTTTGTCAGCTCATGAAAGAGCAAGATGTTGATGCCTCTAAATTTGATTCTTTAAAGTTTGCTTCGCGGTTTGGTGCAGATATACCGGTTTGTGTAAACTCTGAGCCGGCGTTTATGCATGGCGTGGGGGAGCTTGTAGAGCCTGTTAAATCATTTCCATCTATTGGTCTTTTGCTAGTTAACCCGCGGATTTCTGTGCCAACGGGTTTGGTTTTTGAAACTCTGAAGGCAAAGGAATATAACGAAAAGTCACTCTCTAAAAATGCTCTCCTTAGACGTTATAATTTTGATTTTCATTCCATAGGTGAAGTTATTGATTATATGCAAGTTGCACCTAATGATCTGCTCAAGCCGGCTTTGAAAATAGCGCCAAAAATTAGTGATGTTCTGGCTGAAATCAGTTTGCTAGATCGGTGTTTGATTTCTCGGCTCTCAGGATCTGGTGCCACTTGTTTTGGATTATTTGAGACTGAAGATGAGGCAAAGAGGGCAGGTAAATATTTAAAAATGAGATATCCAGAATGGTGGATTGAGGGGACGTTTATTAGGCCGTATCTTGGGGCAGCCGCAGTATAATTTATTGCAAAAAAAGCCAGTCTATGTGAGTGGATCTTTCCAACTACAAAAACTGGCTTTTATGAATATTGTTTTTACTAGTTATGTCTCTTTGAATTTATATTCATTCAAAATTTTCTTACCAACACGCTAGCGTGTCTGCTCTACATGTGTATTCATCGAAAAGAATGACATCTATGAAGAGTTTGCATGAAACAGTTTTGGGTTTTGTGCGGTAATTTTTAATATTGTTTTTTGCCATCCATTCAGCAATGTGCTTATCAAGCAAGCGTTTGGCATCTTCAGTTGGGCCTTTTTTGCCATAATCATTTACTGTGAAACCAAATTTTTTACATCTAGCTTCAGCATCGCCTGAATTAATGGTGAGAGTTGCAGAAACTGCAAAAAGCAGTGCTGCTGCAATTAAAAACTTTCTATAAAGACCCATAATCTTACCTCTATTAACTATGTTAAATTTTGTTTCTCATGTTCATGGGAGGGGGAATTAGAGTCAAATAAAAAGTGGCACAGAATTGAAGCTCTGCGCCACTTATAAACGGTTTGGTTTTTTGTTGTAACGTCTATGCCTCAGTTTTCACTGTTAAGACTGTGAGGCATAGACTGAGACCACTGTAAAATTAATTCGATGTATTATAATCTGGATTGAATGATCCATTATTATAAGGATGCTGACAGTTTACTTCTTCATCTTCACATCTTAAATCTAAATATTTTTCATCTCTTATTCTTTGAGCTGAATTTGTATGTTGTTTTTGATTTTTGGATTTTTTAGTTTTTGTTTCGTTCACAGGAACGATTAGTGAAGAGTGGGACTTAGTTGCTTTTTCTTCAGGAAATTCAGTATCGGCTGTCGCTGGGGAAAGAAAGACGAAAAGTGTAAATAGGGTTGTAAATAGTGCGATTGTTGATTTTATCATAATAGTCCTCATGGTGCTGAAAAGCTCAGCTTTTAAGAATTTATGATTGAGATAGGTCTTTTGATTTGATCGTTTATCACATGATCACTTTAATTAATCCCAATCAGTGAATGGACTAACTTTGGGCCGAATGTATGGAAAAGTCATATCAAGATGGTTCACATCCTCACAATCAATTTTGCTCAATTGTGATGGATTAAAGTGCAATCAAAAGTGTTTGTCATACGTCTTAATGGGTACTAGGTTTCTAAGTAGTTTTAGGTAGTGGTACCTTTGGGTAAGATGAGGGCCGACTGAAGGATTTTCAGTCGGCTATTTTATTCTTTAGTCTAAGTGTCTTCTCGAAATCAGTTTGTTTTATTAATTACCTATGTAAGGCCCATCAGTTCCAAGGCGTTCACTGAAAAGTCCACGGCCATCGAAAATTGGGTTAAAGTCTCCTGGGCGACTTCCGTATCCATCCAAAGTATCGGAATATTTATATGAATAACCGCCGACTTTTTTTCTAAACCCGCGCACTTTAGGGCGGCCTTTTCTGTATTTGCTGTCTGGTGCCTGGGCGAATAAATCAAATAAAATAAAACCAGATTCATTTGGGTAATATCTGTTTCCGGCATGTGCTGGTAGGTTTAACGTGATAAGTATGAAAGCTGAACTTATAATTGCGATGATGGTTTTCATAGGTTTTACTCTTGTTTTAACTGTTGCAAGGACTGTTCGTTAATGAACTTGATCCATATAAGATGATCATGAGCTAGAATGTCTTTATTTAGATTTAATCATCTTACTTAATTTATCTGTGATTAGTGTGAGCGTCTAATATGGGTTTGTCATCTCATTTTATCTGATAATTGATAACAGCTTTGTGAAGAGGTTCTTTTGAATAGATGGTCTTTAAAAGTCACAATTCTTTTTAGCTTATTCATTGCTTTTTTTGTTTCATTTGGAGTCCACGCTGAAGAATTGCCACGAGCAAGTGAGATGAGAGAGCAAGAAAGGTTAGAAGCGTTTGGGTTCAAAGGATCAAGCCGCTTGTATCTGCGTTTATTTAAGCAAGAAAAAGTTCTTGAAGTCTGGTTGAAATCCGGGGCGACTTATAAGCTTTATAAGAGTTTTGATATTTGCAAATTTTCAGGGAAATTGGGTCCTAAAATAGCTGAGGGAGATAAACAAGCGCCAGAAGGGTTTTATCATGTGCCAGCTGCAGACGTTCTTTGGAATTCAAGAAAATGGCCGCGTGCTCTCAATTTAGCATTTCCAAATATTTTTGATGGTCTTGCGAAGCGGACGGGCTCCTTTTTGCTCATTCATGGTGGTTGTTCTTCAGTTGGGTGTTATGCTTTGAAAAATGGTCCCATGTCAGTTCTTTATGATTTGGTATCTATTGCACTTCGTAAGGGGCAAAAGCTCATACCGATACATATTTTTCCGTTTCGATTTACTAAGCAAAATTGGCAGCAACATAAAGACCATAAATTTAATAAATTTTGGCAGATCCTGCAGCCGGTCTATAAGGGGTTCAATGAAAAGCGTACTCTTCCTTCAATTATGGTCTGTCAGTCTGGGTATCAGGTTTACGCATCAGAAGCATTTGTTGATGATCCAAACTTTGTGAAACAGGGATGTTTACAGCCGCTACCGCTTGGCAGTCAGGCCGTCCCTCAATTGGCAAGTTTATCCTGGGTGGGGAAGCTTAAAGAGAAATATAAAACGCTATTAAAAAAATCGCGCCGTGATGTTGTTCAAAACGGGCCTCAGATACGTGTGCGGTGTAATTTGAGGCTTCCGTCGTGCAAGAGGTGGTTAGCATTGAGAAAGCGTATGTTAAAGCGGGGAACTTTGCCGAAATCATTGCTTCGAAAATAGGGTTTGGTCTTTGTTTTGCGCGCAATTTCACCGATCTTCGATATATTTCGGTCTGATTGTGACCTAGAGCATTCTGCTTTTTGATGAATTTAATGCAACACTCTAGCTGGCTTTGGAGATGGTGATTTCTGCTTTGATTTGACCAGCTTTGTAGGGGGCTGGGGTCGTGGTGTTATAATATGTTGTGCCGTTTTTTACGATTTTAACATAAATATAGCAGCTCTTGGTTTTTCCGCAGTCTTCCAAGCGATTTTGATCTATTGGAAAATTGACTTTTACACCTGTGTCGCCCTGTGAAAGCTTAACAACATCACCGATGATCACTTGATCCTTTGGGTTTTCGGCAGAGGCATTTTCAATACTGATGACGACATCTGCGCCTTGGGGCATGCGACCTCTATTATCAGTGGTGATTTTTAGGCTGAGGAAGGCGTCGCCTAATTTGGCACCTGGAGGCGGCGTGTAACCAAGGCCACCGCAACCGGCTATGAAGCTTGAACAGAATAAGACTAAGTAAAAAAACATTCTTTTTGAATGTTGTCTTAAAGGGGCTAGAAGCCTTGCTGTTACATTTTTTATCTTCATGGTGAAGCATTATCCCGTAAATCAGTAAAGACGCAAGGGATAATGCTTTAAAAATTGTGCTTATAGAATGACAGACATATAAAATATGTTGGCAATTTCTAATCGTTTCCTGTTTTATCGACCAAAACTTGGTCTTCCAACATCATTATATTGGTCACAATATTCACTGATGCGTGAGTCATGTCCGATATGTTGGCAGATTTCCATTTTTTTATGGACGTTGTTTCTGACCTGTTTCACTGAAACTTTATATCCATAAGACTGGGCTACTTTTGCTATGTAGGCATTTTCGCAAGGGGGAGTTGCGATTAAATTGCCTTGTACCAATTGATATGGACCTTTGCAGGTTAATTTATATCGCCCAGCTGATGCGTCTTTTGTTAGTAGAAATAGAGATGACGCAAAAATGATTAAACTTAGTAAAATCATTGTTCTAGACTGTGTAGATAGGCTTTGTGTTTTTAAGAGGGGTGACATGATTTTGTCTCCTTATTTATCAGGATTGCACTTCAAATACACAATAAGAAAATTTAAACATTCGTTCTGTGTGATTTGTCACAGAGCAAAACTGGGATATCAGTTAGCGCGATTTCATTTATAATGGAGCAAGATTTCTGAACTGCCAATTCAGATTTATGTGATCTTTTGCTTCGAATTTGTGAGGTTAGGGTATTTCTAAAAAATTAGAAAAATATGTCAGCGATATTAGGGCGTGTCGTATTTGTGTTGACCGTCCTGTTAAAACGCCTCTGCCACATGAGCCTCGGCCGGTTTTACAAGTTTCAGAAACTGTAAGAATTGCGATTTGTGGGCAGGCACCGGGGACGAAGGTTCACCTTTCGGGAAGGCCTTTTACGGATGCCTCAGGTGACAGGTTACGTGATTGGCTCGGGGTTGATGCTGCAACTTTTTATAATAATGAAAAATTGGCGATTGTTCCTATGGGGTTTTGTTTTCCTGGGCAAACGGCTAAAGGAGCGGATTTACCGCCAAGACGAGAATGTTCTGCTCATTGGCATGCTGGTTTGTTTCCGCTATTACCAAAACTTGATTTAGTCCTTTTGGTCGGAAAATATGCGATTGCTTATCATTTAAAAGGTCATGAAAGCTTGTCTGAATTTGCAAGACAGCCTTTGTATGAAGTTGTCAAAAACTATCAATCCTTTTTCTCATCAAATTCTTCACGTTTGTTTCTTCCTTTGCCGCATCCATCGTGGCGCAATAATCATTGGTTGAAGAAAAATTTGTGGTTTGAAGACGAGTATTTGCCTTTGCTTCGTGAAGAGGTTTGGAAAAGGCTGTAAAGACGCAAAAAGAAAGGGGGGCTGTGATGAAAATTAAGCTTTTATTTACTTGCATTGCGCATATCTTAATAAATGAAATTTCTCTAACTGATTTGCTTGTCTTTGAACTTTTTAGTTTTAGGCCTTCTAGTCTTTTAGATGCATTAAAAATGGATATGTCATGACCTATTCTGCTGCTCTTAAAAATAATATTGAAAATAGCGAAAAAGAGGTTGTTAGCCTTAAAGAGCAGATTGACCGGGTTTCAGGGGTGGCTGCGCAAATTAATGCGGTTACAAGACAGACTAATCTATTGGCTTTGAATGCGACGATTGAAGCGGCGCGGGCAGGGGAAAGTGGCAAAGGTTTTGCTGTTGTTGCTGGTGAGGTTAAAATCCTCGCGGAACAGACGAAAGAAGCTACGGAAGAAATTGGTGAGATTTTAAAGACACTTAACCTTCATGCCGGTAATTTAGAAGGAAATATTTCTAAAATTATGGAAGAAGCCAATAGTGGGACTTCAGATGGTGATGTTTATGATGCACCTTCAGCTCTTCCTGATTTATCTACTCATGAAGCGCCTGCTGAAATTAGCACTGCCGGTTCTGGTAAAGAATTATTTGGGGTGTCTGATGCTCAAAAACAATTGGTTAAAACAAGCTTTGCCCGTGTAGAAGAAATTTCTGATGTGGCTGCAGATCTATTTTATCAGCGGCTATTTGATGCATCCCCAGAACTTCGCTCACTCTTTTCAGATGATTTGACGGATCAAAAGAAAAAGTTAATGGGGGCTCTTAAGGTTTTGGTTAATACTCTTGATAACCCAGATAAACTGATACCTATTTTGGAAGATATGGGCCGTAAGCACAAAACTTATGGTGTTGTTGAGGATCATTTTGTGCCAGTTGCAGATGCCCTTGTTTGGACGCTTGAAGAAGGTTTGGGCTCTGACTTTACTGAAGACGTAAGGCATGCGTGGACAGCATTATACTCTGCTGTTGCTTCTATTATGATTGAAGCTTAATCTTTTCGTTTCAATTCTATTAAATTTCACATATAAGCTAGACATCATTCACGGATTAATCTCTATCTCAACTTTTTACTTGGGTTGTATGGATAGACTTGTCTGAACATAATCATTATTGTGAATGTTTCCGTTTTGAAATTTATAGAAGAAATTAAGATTATCTAGATGACTGTTGCGCCCGTTGAGTTAACTGAAAGCCAAACTAAGAAACGTTCCTTCAAGGCTGTTCACCCGCTTGGACATTTGCTCCCCTATTTGAAGCGTTATCCTTTCATGCTTGGATTGACAATCTTTGCTTTGCTTGTTGCCTCATTGGCAACATTAGCACTGCCCTTTGCCTCTCGGTTAGTGATTGATCATGGTATTTCTACAACCGATGGGGCGGGTATTGATGCTTATTTTCAACTTCTCATTTTCATAGTTTCTTTATTAGCTCTTGGTTCTGCGCTTCGGTTTTATTGTGTCTATTGGCTGGGTGAGCGCCTTGTTGCTGATCTTAAAGCTGATGTGTTTAAAAAATTGGTTGGTTTTAGTGCGCAGTTTTTTGATGCCAATCATTCTGGTGAACTTATGTCTCGTCTGGCAGCGGATACGACACTTATCAATTCTGCCATTCGCGCAAGTGTTAGTCAGGCTTTGCGTAATGGTGTTGTTCTTATTGGTGGGTTGGTGATGATGGTTATCACCAGTGCTCAATTGTCGGTGATGGTGATTTTGGCCATTCCTATTATTGTTTTGCCGTTGATGTTTTATGGGCGGATGGTACGCCGCCTTTCAAATACCGCGCAAGACACTATGGCTGAACTGAATAAGTTTGGTGCTGAGATGCTCTCTAATATTCGCACAGTACAAGCTTTTAACGCCGAAGAAGTTGTGACAAATCGGTTTACGCAAACCAATGAGCTGACTGTTCTTAAGGCGATGGTGCGAACGAAAGCGCGGGCCTTTCTAACGGCGATTGCAATCTTTCTTGTGATGGTCAGCATTGTTTTGATTTTGTGGTATGGCGCTCATGATGTGATCTCTGGTGATATGAGTGGAGGCACGCTTGTTCAATTTATGCTTTATGCTGTTTTTGCGGGTGGTTCATTAGGAGCGCTTACGGAAGTTTGGGGTGAGATAGCGCAGGCAGCTGGAGCGGCTGAGCGTTTGTCTGAGTTTTTGAACCACAAAAGTGAATTAAAAACGCCTGCTAAATTGAAGAAATTTGAGAGCGCAGTTCAAGGTAAAATTGATTTTGTTGATGTTGGCTTTTCTTATCCGGCGCGGAGTGATGAAACGGTTTTAACTGATGTTAATCTTTCCATAAAGCCTGGGGAGCGGATTGCTATTGTTGGAGCGTCTGGTGCAGGCAAGAGTACAATTTTCCAATTGTTATTGCGGTTTTATGATCCGACGAAGGGTTCTATTCGCGTCGATGGAGTTCCTGTGAATGAGCTGGACTTACATGAACTGCGCGACTGTTTTGCGCTAGTGCCGCAAGAAGCCAGTCTCTTCGATGCTTCGATTTTGGAAAATATTGCTTTTGCTCGCTCGAATGTTTCTAAAGAGACTGCTGATACAGCTTTGCGTGATGAAGTGATTAAGGCTGCGAAAGCTGCGCAAGCACATGAATTTATTGAAGGTTTTTCAGAGGGGTATGAAACTAGAATTGGTGAAGGAGGCCAGGGGCTTTCTGGTGGCCAGCGTCAGCGCATTGCTTTGGCTCGTGCTATTTTGCGCCAAGCACCGATTTTACTTCTTGATGAAGCAACCAGCGCGCTTGATGCTGGCAGCGAAGAAAAAGTACAACAAGCGTTGGAAGAAGTTTTAAAGGGGCGAACGAGCTTGATTATAGCGCATCGTCTTTCAACGGTTGTCACTGCAGATCGGATATTGGTATTTGATCAAGGGCGGTTTGTTGAGGAGGGAACTCATAATGAGCTTCTCTCGAAAGGCGGGATTTATGCTGAGCTTGCTCGGACACAATTGCAGCGTGATGGAAGCTGATTAGTAGGTTTTGTGTGCTTTGGTGAATATAAGAGAATCTAAATGTCACACCCTTATCTAAGCAAAGAAGAAGAAGAGGCTGTTTTCGAGGCCATTCGCAGCCAATCTAACCAGCGATATTTGAAAAATTATCCAACAAATGATGAATTGAGACAGGCGAGATTGTACCATGATCTTGACCTCTGGGAGGAGGGGCCATGGTGGCTCTATTCTTTACTAATAAAAATTGTAGCAATTGATCCTTTGGCTATGCCTGCAGTTGACGATCGCCCCTTTTTTCCTCCGTCATATTATTCACTGTTACCATTCGTTGGTGATATAAAGAGATGGCGTGATAAGAAAGAAAACTATTATCCTCTGACTGTTCAGGAGCTCCTGAATGCATGTCGTCCTTCAGGCTGGCCTGATACTTTGCCAGATAACTTTCCCCCTTCAGTTGGTGGTACCATCATGTGGCGGTGGACGTTATAGTTTTGTGATTTGGTCTTCAGCTTTATTATGCACTTTTTATATTGCCTACAGGCCTTTGCGTTTTCGAGCTAAGCAGAAACTATTTCTCTGTAAGCTTTAACTCAATGCGGCGGTTTTTTGCGAAGGCTTCTGGAGAGTTTGAGGTGTCTAGTGGGTGGTTTTCACCAAACCCAGCGGCGACCAGGCGATTGGCTGGAACGCCTTCATTGATCAAATAGCGCACCACTGAGGTTGCTCTTGAAGAAGAGAGTTCCCAGTTTGAAGGGAAGCGGGGTGTGTTAATAGGCTGGCGGTCTGTGTGACCATCGATCCGTAGAACCCATTTGATGTTGCCTGGGATCTTTTGGCGAATTTCATTAACCGCTGAGGCGAGTTTACTCATTTCAATTTGGCCGGCAGGGTTTAGTTCGTCTGACCCAGAGGTAAATAAGACTTCAGATTGAAATACGAACCGGTCTCCGACAACGCGAATGCCGGGGCGGTTGCCTAAGAGTTTGCGTAAGCGCCCGAAAAAGTCTGATCTATATTGGCTGAGTTCTTGTACGCGTTTAGCAAGTGCTACGTTGAGCCGTGCGCCTAAATCTTTCAATTGTTCTTTTTGTTCTTTGTCTTTGGCTTCTGAGGCTTCCAGAGCTTCATTTAACGCCGCGATTTGCCGGCGGAGCGCTGCTAATTGTTGGTTTAATAGGGCGACTTGGGTGGTTGCTTCTTTTGAGAGCTCTTTTTCGCCTTTCAAGCGTTTGTTTAGCTCATCAATTTGTAATTTTGCACTTCTGTCTTTGCTGTCACCAAGGCCAATGAGGGCTTCTAGTTTGTTGCTTTTTTCCTGGCTGTCGGCAAGGGTGGCTTTTAGAAGGGCGAGATTGCTTTCCAAGTCTTTCTTATCATTTTTCTCAAGGGAAAGAAGATTGGTTAGTTCAAGGATTTGGCGATTTAAGGTTTGAATGGCGTTGTCTTTGCCGGTTGCTTCTTGTGTCACAAAATATTGCGCGACAGAGAGCACTGACAGGAGGAATGTCATGACGAGCAACAATGTGGCCATTGCGTCAACAAAGCCAGGCCAATAAGACCCATCATCTCTATAACGCCGGCGGGCGCGCCCAAAGGCCATCTTAGCGTCCTCTGTTTTTGAGTATCTCAGCCATTAAGTGGCGCATTTCAGCATTTTGGTTGGCTTGTTCATCCATCCATTGTCGCACAATTTTTTGCTCTGCTCTCATTTGACTGATGAGCTGTTCGAGACTATCTGCCACGTTAATTCCATTTTGACTGACCATACCGCCTGTATTGCGGTCTAGCCGTTCGGCGACGGCTGTGAGCATGTGAGCAAGTTCTGTGTTGTTTGCGACTTTGTCTGTGGTTGCTTTGCCGTTTTCAGTTTCAACGGTTGTCATGCCGGCTAACCATTCTTCTGTTTCATGATAGAAGCGGTTTTGCGATTGGCCGGATTGCAGATCTAAAAAACCAAGAATAAGTGAACCTGCTAGACCGAAGAGTGAGGATGAAAAGGCTGTGCCCATGCCTTGTAGCGGGGCTTGAAGACCTTGTTTCAAAGCTTCAAATACGGCGACGCCGCCAGAGCCTGAGGTGTCTAGTGAACTGATGGTTTCCCCGACGGATTGAATTGTGCCAAGGAGGCCCCAGAATGTGCCCAAAAGGCCAAGGAAAATTAGCAGGCCAACGAGATAACGTGAGGTGTCTCTTGCTTCATCAAGACGTGAGCCAACTGAATCTAAGATAGCACTGGTTACATTAGTTGAAAGGGTAAATGGACCAGATTGATTGCGAAACATGTTCGCCATGCTTGCCAACATAGTTGGGGCCTTACTGCCTTTTGTATTGCCAGGGTCAGCAAAGCGGAAATTATTAATCCAGCGAATTTCCGGATAAAGCCGTAAAATCTGGCCGAAAGAATAAAGTGTGCCGATGAAGAGAACAGCTAAAATCATGCCGTTTAAGGCTGGATTAGACATAAATGCTGTTTTTATCTGGCTATAAAGGATTGCTGATAAAAACCCGATTAAAGTGAGAAAAACAATCATTCGCCATAGATAAACACCAGGCTTAGATACCGTAACCATTACTTTTGCCACTCAATTTTACACGCGTACTCTATTTTAGATAGAGAAATGCATGCTCCCTGTCTGATCGATCAACGTCCACATTACCGCAAAATACTATAGAATCAAATTATTCGTTTAACCAGTGCATGCAACTTTTTAATGTATAGAAGTGACATGCTTTTATGTGTTTTGGTTAAGCTTAGATATTCGTTTTTGCTTAATCCGTGGATTTCAGAACTTTTAACATGGCTTTATGGATAGGTAAATTTGCGGCAAGAACATGGCCTTTATCAAGCATTTTGGTATCGCAATCTAAATCTGTGACGAAACCGCCAGCTTCGCGCACCAAAATGACACCTGCTGCCATATCCCAGGCTTGGATACCGCGTTCCCAGTAAGCATCAAAGCGACCAGCTGCGACCCAGGCTAAATCAAGGGCGGCTGAGCCGGTGCGTCTCACGCCAGCGACTTCCTTCATTACGGCTTGTTCTTCTTTTAAGAATTGAACGTGACCTGATTTTCCTCTGTGTGGGATGCCGGTGACGACAACGCTGTTGTCTAGTTGTTTGCGGCCGGCGATGCGGATGCGACGATCATTTAAAAAGGCGCCTTTGCCTTTTTCTGCCGTGAAATATTCGTCCATAACCGGGTTGTAGACCATGCCTGCTACGATTTCACCGTCACGCTCGAGCGCAATAGAGATCGCGAATAACGGAATGCCATGAAGAAAGTTTGTTGTGCCATCAAGAGGGTCAATGATCCATCTGTGGGTTTTATCAGGCCCTTCAACGAGGCCTTGCTCTTCCATTAAGAAGCTATAGCCTTGCCGCGCTTTTGAGAGTTCTTCATGTAAGGTTTGTTCGCAAGCTAGATCCGCTTGAGATACGAAGTCAGAGGGACCTTTCACCGAGACTTGAAGTTGCTCGACCTCATTGAAATCGCGAATGAGGCGACGACTTGCTTTGCGGGCGGCGCCGACCATGACGTTCATTAATGCGGAAGCTGGCACGATGATATTCCTTTGATGTTTTATCTCTTAAGTCAATTTGACTAAGTTTTACTCCGTCAATCTAGGTTTCAGTTTTTCTAGATTGCACTGTTATCAGGTGACGGAGTGACTGTTTTTTATCTGGCTTTATTCTTATTGCTCAGCACGACGAAGGTAAATGAGTTCATTTGTATCAACGACGATTTTTTCACCAACTGCGATGAAAGGTGGCACCATGATCCGCAAGCCATTTTCTAAGATTGAAGGTTTGTTTGATTTGGCTGCTGTTTGCCCTTTGACAACTGGCTCTGTTTCAGTGACTTCTAATGTCACCTGATCTGGCAATGAGACACCGATTTGTTTGCCTTCATAGCTTTCAAGAACAACTTTCATACCGTCTTGTAAAAATACGGCGCGTTCGCCGATAAAGTCTTTTTCCAACTCGATTTGTTCATAGTTTTCAATGTTCATGAAAACCATCATGTCGCCTTCTGCATAGAGAAATTGAAAATCATCTTGCTCCAGGCGTACTCTTTCAACGGTCTCGGAAGCACGAAAGCGCTCGTTTAATTTTGTTCCCTCAATGAGGTTTTTCAATTCAACCTGATTGAATGCGCCGCCTTTGCCGGGTTTAACAGCTTGTGTTTTCACTGCAACCCATAGACCGCCTTTATGTTGTACGACATTTCCGGGGCGAATTTCATTGCCATTGATTTTCATCTGTTTGTTTCCCTTATTTGTATTTTCTTAGGATGCGTGCGCTGTTCACTAAGATTGATCTGGTGATCTTTTTTGTTATTACTTGAATGACTGTTTTTAATTCAACTTCTGCAGCCTGAAGCTCTTTTCTGAAGGGTAAGACTGATGTTTACCCTATGAACAGCGGCGCATTGGCAATTAATAGCATTTGAAATCAATTTAGACACCTTGCTTAAGGGCAAAGATAAGAGGCGTCAAGCTGTGTGATGGCTCTCAATTTAAGAAAGCTCATTCAATCTTAACGAAATTCACGAAAATCAGCTTATATCAGCCGGTGTCGGCATTTTGGTTGAGATCAGACAGATTAATATAGTCCGTTGGTGCCTTGCATGGCATCCAGTTCTGCCTGGGCTTTGGCTTTCATGTCTTTTGGTAATTTGGCAATGAATAAGTCCATCTTCATGTCTGCTACGCCTGCACTCCTTGCAATCATATGCCATTTGGCAGCTTGTATGGGGTTTGGCTCTGTTGCGACACCATAGGCATAAAGGCGTGCTAACCTGTTTTGGGCAACAGGGTTCCCTTTACTGGCGCTTGACTTGAAATACTGGAACGCTTTCTTTTGATCTTTTTTCACACCGCGCCCTTTAAATAGCATGATGGCATATTCTAGCTCTGCAGCTGTATGGCCTTGCTTGGCAGCTTTTTTTGTCCATTGGGCTGCTTTTAACGGGTCTTTTTTTACTCCGCGCCCAATTGAATAGAGGGTTCCAAGGTCATATTGAGCGACGACAAGCTCATTAGCTGCTGCTTTTTTTAACCATTCGGCGGCTGCGAAAACATCTTGTTTGCGACCGTCTCCTTTGGCGTAGATAAGGGCAAGGTTATATTGAGCTTGAGCTTCACCCTTTTTGGCAGCTCTTTCAAAATAATTCGCGGCTTTAAGTTTGTTCTTTTTGACGCCATCTCCAATTGCATATTGTTTTCCTAGAGCAACGAGAGAGTGGACTTCGTCTTTTTTTGCGCCAAGCTCGTACCATTTGGCTGCTGTTTTTGAATTTTTTGCAACGCCTAAGCCGCCGGCATATATACGGCCCAATAGAGTGTAGGCGTTTGCCTCACCTTTTTGAGCGGCTTTTTCGGCAAGTTTTAAGGCCGTGATGTATTTTCCCTCTTCAAAGGCATCATAGGCTTGTTCACCAAAAGTAAGCTTGGAAGCTTCGTTTGATTTTTTAGCGGCTATTGCATTTGACTTTAAGACTGGCAGGTTAGGTGAAATGAGTGTGAAAAGAGCCGTTAAACTTAGGCCAAAACAAAGTGCTTTGGTTAAGTTCAGACCTTTGTCTTTTTCTGGTTTAGGTTGTTGTTTGTGCATGTTTCACCTAATTGGGTAATCAATCTAAAATTTTTGAGCGTAATAAAACTTTGCCCAAAATTAAAGAGCAGGTAGATAACGCTCAATTGCTGACGTTGTTTTAACGCATTCATCGATAATTTTCGCGCTGTTTTCCCCTTGTTGCCAAAATTCAGGAGCCAGCCCAAGAAAATCTGCTCCTTGTTTGGTGGCTTCAACAGCTTGTTCTGTTGATGAGATATCCCATGCGACACAAGGTGTACTGAAGAGTGAGACCCACCAATTAATTTCTGGCGGACGTTCGAATTCTTCTAATTCTCTTTGGTGATTATCTTGATCAAACAGATTTATAGCAACATAAGAACATCCTTCTTCAGCAAATATCATAGCTTTGTGGCGAGATTGTTTTGCTTTTATACCAATGATGACGTCTTCGCTTAACGTCTCTATGGCTGCTTTAAAAATGTCCTCGTCATCATCACTCAAGTGGATACCATCTGCATTTATAGTTTTAGCAAGAGGGACATTGTCTTCTATCAGGACGGCGATGTTTTCGGCTTGAATACCCTTTACAAATTCTTTTGAGCAGTGTGAGTTTGGATCGTTTTGCTTGATTAAAAGAGAGGAAAGGGGGGAGAATTCAGTTGTGTTTATTTCTTTAGCTATTGTTTTGATGTCATCTAAGGGTGTCTTGGTTAAAGAGAGATCCATGATTAGGTAGATCTGAGGAGGGGGAGCGAGCTCTAGCTCAGTTTCATTGGTCGTGTTCATAATATTATATCTCTTTTCTGCGCTTCAGATGCCCACTAGCATCCGCTTATTTCTCTCACGGCTATTCCAAGCGCTAATGGCGCTTGGGTCTCCGAGGGGCGGCGCTTGCGCCGGGCTTCGCTGGCGCTATGCCATGTGCTGACGCCATTTTCTTACTTCAGTTGCCCACTTCGCAACCGTGTGGCGTCACTCCTTCTTTGTGAAGGAATATTGATTGTTTTTCTCTCAGCTTTAAATAACAAAAAGCCCCTTATAGGAAAACTATAAGAGGCTTTAAGCTTAATTTTGTTGATGTGCAACAGGTTTAGATGAATTTACCCATTGTTGCGACTGTGTCTAACATACGGTTAGAGAAGCCCCATTCATTGTCATACCACGACATAACACGAGCCAACTTGCCATCAATTAGTTTTGTTTGTGATAGGTCAAAAGAAGATGATGCCGGGTTGTGATTAAAGTCGATTGAAACTAGAGGTTCAGTTACGGCGTTTAGAACGCCCTTCATTTCACCTTCAGCAGCTTTTGTAATCGCTGCATTGATTTCTTCAACAGATGTTTCGCGGCCAGGTAAGAATTTTAGGTCAACCATTGATACGTTTGGTGTTGGAACACGAACAGCAACACCGTCTAGTTTACCATTTAGTTCTGGTAGAACTAGGCCAACAGCTTTAGCAGCACCAGTTGATGTTGGGATCATTGAAATGGCGGCTGCTCTTGCGCGGTACATATCACTATGAGGTAGATCGTGAATGCGCTGATCAGCTGTGTAAGCGTGGATTGTGGTCATGAAGCCTGTTTCAATGCCGCAAAGTTCATTTAGAACTTTTGCCATTGGGGCTAGGCAGTTTGTTGTACATGACGCATTTGATACAACTTGATGGTCTGCTGTGATTTGGTCATGGTTGACACCGTAAACAACTGTGATGTCTGCGCCTGCTGATGGAGCTGAGACAAGTACTTTTTTAGCACCAGCATCTGTGATGTGAGTGATGGCTTTTTCTTTTGCACTAAAAATACCAGTACATTCCATAACAACGTCAATGCCTAGCTCACCCCAAGGTAATTTAGCTGGGTCACGTTCTGCTAGAACTTTGATAGGGCCCTGGCCAATGTCAATTGTGTCGCCAGAAATTGTCACATCACCTGGATAACGGCCATGAACACTGTCATAACGAAGTAGGTGTGCAGTTGTTTCAATTGGGGTTAGGTCATTAATTGCAACAAACTCGATGTCTTGTCTGTTGGCTTCAGCGGCTGCGCGCAAGACGTTTCTTCCGATACGTCCAAATCCATTAATTGCAACCTTAAGTGCCATAGTCCTCTCCTAAATTTTCTTTTTTAGGGCTTCAATTCCATATTATCGGTCTAATGTGGATGATTGACTTGTTGTGATGTGCCCGTTCTTATTCAACTGGTTGTCTATGTGCCCTTTTCGCGACGATATGCCAATAGTTCATTTCGTCGCGTTGAGTGACACAGTCATTTTACCGTATTATCAAGAGGTAAAGTGCTGACGAACTCAATTTCTCCATATTTCATATTCATGAACTTTAGTTCTGGGGGTGTTTTCGCCTAACTTTGCTCTGAATGCAATTGTCTTTTTTGTTATTGCTTCATTATTTTGTCTACTGGGTTAAAATTTTTTTGGCACAGATGATTAAACTTTATTTACTAGCACCTCCGATTGGGCTGGCTAAATATGGAAAAATCAGTAAAAAGGCTTTTGAGTGTTATATGTTGATATTCAAAGAAAAAATTATAATAGTACGGACAAGTATTCCTATTTTTGCTATAATTTTGATTTAAATTTTTGAGTGTATTAAAGGTGATCTTATTTTTTTTAATAAACCATGCTAGAAAATTGCATTTTTTTAAATTTATTTAAGATGGCTTTTGTTCTCTGAGATTGATTTTGGTCTTTAAGGGAGCGCACATTATTTTTTGTTTAGTGGGAGAAATTTATGAGTGATCGTGATGTATCTGATCCGCCCACCACTCGTATTTTGGAGACCGACGCTGAAGGCGGGGCCAGTGGTCAGCTTGAGTCGGATATTAGTTTATTGACTGTTGAATTAGAAAAAATCACGCATGAACGTGATGACCTTAAAAAGGAGCTTAAGGCGTCTTTGGTTCGTATTTCCGAACTTGAAGGTCAACAAAAATTATTTTTGGATAGATTGGATAAGATTGAAGCGCTGATCTTAAAAGAGTTGAGTGATGTTGAGAAATAAGTGAATTTTTGTTTTATTCTAACGGTTGCAGTTGATTTTATTATTTATAAAACTTTTTTTTCGAATGTATTTTTCCTTATAAGAACATTTTTTCTACTTGTTATGTTTAGTTCTTGTCATTTTCACTGAAGTTCATATGTTATAATTCAAAGCTGAGCTGCTTTGTACGTTAGGTGATGTTCTTCCGGGGCCTATAAGTTTCTCTAGGGAGCTGACCCTGGTTTTGGCCGTGGCCTTAATTAATCGGCGCCCACCTACAATGTAGGGATCCAGGGAATTGCTATATCCGACGGCATATGTGGCTCAACTCTTTTAGTAGCGCTTCAGGTTGCTCTTTTTAGTGTGCCTTCAGTTGCCCACTTGCAACCGGCACAAAGCAACTTGGCTTTCTTAGTTGCGCTTCAGTTGCCTTTTCTGAGCTTTAAGATGCCCATAAGGCATCGGCAATAAGCAACCGGGTCTTTATTTCTTGTGATATTCTTTATTCACTTTTTTCATTTCATCAATCTTCCTGTAGTCTTTAGTATCTCTTGAGATTGAATTTTCATGTAATAAGCTGTTTTTTCTTGATTTGAGCCTTGTTTCTTGGTTCATCTTTTTTGATGGGCTTCAGTTGCCTTTTCTGTGCTTCAGATGCCCACAAGGCATCCACAATAAGCAACCGCGTTATTCCCAGAACCAAATTCATTTTTGTGCGGAATGCTCTAAGTTTGAGGTTTGATGAGATAAAAATGAATATTAAGAAAGATCTACGGCAAAAGCTGTATCGAAAACGCTCACAAGCCTTTCAAAATGATCAAAACTCTGAAGACTGTGCGGCGCAGAAATTAGTGGATATGGCTGCCCCTATCATTGAGCGCCCGGTTCTTCATCTGGATTTATCTGAAACTGTTATAGCCGGATACATCCCCATTGGGAGTGAGATTGACCCTCGTCCACTGTTGACAGAATTTTATAAAAGGGGGGCGGTTCTTTGTATGCCGGAAGTGGTTGAAAAAGATGCACCGTTACAATTTAGGGAATGGAGCCCTGGTGATTTGTTGATTAGCGGAGCGCTTGGCACTTTACAGCCGCTGTCAACAGCACGTACTTTAGATCCGGATGTGATGTTACTTCCCCTTGTCGGCGTTGATCAAAAAGGCGTCAGGCTTGGTCAAGGTGGCGGGTTTTATGACCGGACTATAGAAAAGTATTCGGGGAAAGACTTGTTGACCATTGGTTTGGCATTTGAGGCCCAAATCGTTGAAGACCTTCCCAAGGATATACATGATCAATATTTAGATGGGCTGATCAGCCCGAGTTGCTGCAAAGTCTGGGCTGAGGATCGCAAGGCCCGGTATTTAAAGCAGTCTTAAATTCTTCTTCATCAAACTGCTTGGGCTAAATGGCGATTAGCATTGATTTTGAATTTTATTTTAATGAAATATAGTTTGCTTTATCTTCAATTCTTAATTGTTTTGAGAGCACTTTAGACAGTAGGTATTTTATGCGCGTTTTATTTTTGGGTGATGTTGTTGGACGAGATGGACGGCGGGCCGTTGTAGAGCAATTACCCCAACTGCGTGAGACTTATGATCTCGATTTTGTTATTGTGAATGCAGATAATGCTGCCGGTGGTTTTGGTGTTACTGAAGATATTTTAATGTCGTTTATTGATGCTGGGGCTGATGTGGTCACGGGCGGGGACCATATTTGGGATCAACGTGATGCTCTTGTTTTTATTGAGCGCCATCCACAATTGCTAAGGCCTATTAATTTTCCAAAAGGTGTCGCTGGACGAGGGGCAAGTGTTTATCGCTCCCATAAGGGCCAAGATGTTTTAGTTGTTCATGCTGTTGGCCGAGTGTTTATGCCCGAGATGGATTGCCCGTTTGCCTCGATAGAGCGAGAGATTGAAATGTCTCCTCTTGGGGATATGGTTGACGCTATCCTTATTGATTTTCATGCGGAAGCAACATCTGAAAAACAAGCTATGGGCCATTTTGTTGATGGACGAGCCTCTATGGTTGTTGGCACACATACGCATGCGCCGACGTCTGATGGCCGTGTTTTGAACGGTGGTACGGCTTACCTAACGGATGCAGGGATGTGTGGTTGCTATGACAGTGTGATTGGAATGGAGGCTGAAGAGCCGATTGAACGTTTTGTTACACGAGTTCCAAAGGGACGGTTCACGCCAAAACTGGGTGAGGTTACATTGGCTGGGTTTTGTGTTGAGATTGATGATAAAACCGGGCTTGCTTTGAGAGCACAAGAATTGCGGCTCGGAGGACCTTTAAGTCGATCCGAGCCGCTATTTTGGGTCAGTTCTTAAGTAGAGGTCAGTTTATAAAATGAAAAATTCTGGGGTCATTCATTTCATAAAAACACGACAGGTACGCTTCAGTTTTTTCACATGTAAAAGACAACTTGTTTCATTCGGGCTGGAATGAAGTTTCTTTTAGCGCTGTGAATCTGTCTTTTTGCAAGACAGGAGTTCCTAATCCTATTGCAGGATTAGAGCTGACATCTTTTAAAATTTTGTCTTTCATGATTGATTTTGGCAATTGAAACTTCTTCTCTTGTTCAATTGGTAAAAATCAAGATGAAAGAAAAACTTTCTTTGATGATCAGTTTGCGGAGAATATGAATGTTTGAGAAGAATCATTTTCTCTACGCCTCTAATGATGCCGCCCTCAGGGTTAACAAAAGATTAATGAGGTTTTGTCTTTCTCTCTCACGGCTATTCCTTGCGCTTGGGCCTACGAGGTGCAGTGCTCTAGCCTGGCAGACAAGCTTTCATGTCCTGACACCGAAGTGGTGTCACTCCCTCTTCATCTAGGTATTAATTATTTCTGGTTAGCCAAGAGCGTTGCGCTTAATAGGTAGATTCTAGAAAACAACTTCTTCATATGGGTAATTTTATTCGGAACGCTCTAGATTTTGTTTGATAGCTCGCTTATAAAGCGGGATCAGGAACTTAAGGTTCAGTTTAACTTATTATTTTGCATGACGAGGTTGCCATGGCGGGCCATTCTAAATTTAAAAACATTATGCACCGGAAGGGCGCTCAAGATAAGAAGCGTTCAAAGATTTTCTCGAAATTAGCGAAAGAGATCACGGTTGCGGCTAAAATGGGGACGCCAGATCCGGATATGAACCCTCGTTTGCGGACGGCTATTCAAGCGGCCAAGGCGCAAAATATGCCTAAAGATAATATTGACCGCGCTGTGAAAAAATCTTTAGACGCTGGTGGCGAGAACTATGAAGAAGTTCGCTATGAAGGTTTTGGCATTGGCGGTGTTGGTGTGATTGTTGAGGCATTGACTGACAATCGCAACAGAACGGCTGGTGAAGTTCGGGCTATTTTTACTAAAAGTGGTGGCAATCTTGGTGAGACAGGTGCTGTTTCTTTTGGGTTTGATCATGTGGGAGCTATTGAATTTCCACTTGATGTTGCAAGCGAAGATGACATGTTTGAAGCGGCTTTAGAGGCTGGTGCCAATGAAGTTGAGAGTGATGATGACGCTCATATGTTATATGTAGATAATGATTCTTTGCATGAAGTTGCCAAGACAATGGAAGAAAAATTTGGCGAACCCTCATCAGCTAAACTGATTTGGAAGCCTCAAAACAATATTGAGCTTGATGATGAGAAGGGCGAGAAGATGTTCAAGATGTTAGATGCTCTTGAGGATCAGGATGATGTGCAGAATATTTACGCCAATTTTGAAGTCTCTGACAGCTTGATGGAAAAACTCGGGAACTAGTTCCTTTGTAATATTCTTTGCTTTACATAGGTTAGAGATTTTACAAACTCAGAAATTTTAACTTAAAGAGCGCGTTGTTTTTATTTGTATGCTCTTAACTCTTTTAAGGGGTTTCAGTGAATAAGACGACGCGCATTATTGGTATTGACCCTGGTTTGAGATTTATGGGGTGGGGCATCATTGATTTTGATGGTGTTCGTCTTTCTTATGTCACTGGTGGTACTTTAAAATCAAATGCGAAAGAGAGCTTGGCGGAGCGTCTTGCTTCACTTTATAAAGGGCTTCATGAGGTGATTGAGTGTCATGAGCCGCAAGAGGCTGCTGTTGAGCAGACATTTGTCAATAAGGATGCTGTTGCCACTTTAAAACTGGGCCAAGCAAGGGGCATTGCTTTGCTTGTGCCGGCTCTTCATGGGTGCCCAGTTGCTGAATATGCGCCAAATATGGTGAAAAAGACTGTGACCGGCTCTGGTCATGCTGATAAAGATCAGATCCATGCCATGTTGCGCCATCTTCTCCCTAAGGCAAAACCTGAAACTGATGATGCAGCCGACGCTTTGGCGATTGCTATATGCCATGCTCATAATCGTGGGCAAGACCGGCTTCGATCTGCTTTAAAGGCTAGTTAGTGGCCCATACTTTTTCTTCTCTCTCTTCCATATAAAAGAAATACTATATTCTCACGTCAGATTTCTCTATTTTAAGCTCATTATTGTGATTCTCTCTTTAAAGATTATCAAGGTGGGACTTTGTATGATTGGTAAATTAAAAGGCATCATTGATTCAGTTGGTGAGGACTGGGTTCTTATTGACGTGAACGGTGTTTGTTATGATGTGCATTGTTCCGGTCGCACTTTACAAACCTTGCCTGGTGCTGGCGAAGCAGCTGTTCTTTCCATCGAAACACATGTGAGAGAAACAGAGATAAAGCTTTTTGGCTTTGCGAATGATTTTGAGCGGGAATGGTTTCGTAAGTTACAATCTGTGCAAGGGGTTGGGGCGAAAGTTGCCTTGGCTATATTAGGCACTTTAACAACCACTGATTTATCCAATGCAATTGCTTTGCAAGATAAAGCCATTGTTTCTCGCGCCCCTGGTGTTGGGCCGAAGGTTGCGATGCGGATTGTCTCTGAATTAAAAGACAAAGTGCCGATGCCAGCTGTGATTGATGGGAAAACCCTGGGTGGAGCGGCTGAGATTGTCGCGCCTGGAGGGGGAACATCTAAAGCTGCGGATGCGGTGTCTGCACTCACTAATCTTGGCTATCAACCAACAGATGCGAGCATGGCCGTTGCAGCCGCTTTCCAGGAAACGGGAGAGGAGACTTCTGTTGAAGAACTCATCCGCCTTGGCTTGAAGGAGTTGGCGAAATGAATGACCGTATGATCGACAGCAAGCCAAAGCTTACTGACGAAGAAGAGCGCTCTATTCGCCCGCTTGTGCTGGATGATTTTGTTGGTCAGGACCAGGCGCGCCAGAATATGAAGGTGTTTATTGAAGCGGCCCGTGGGCGCGGAGATGCGCTTGATCATGTTCTTTTTGCTGGACCTCCGGGCTTAGGAAAAACAACTCTGGCGCAAATTGTTGCCCGTGAACTTGGTGTGAATTTCCGCTCGACCTCAGGGCCGGTGATTGCAAAGGCTGGTGATCTGGCTGCGCTTCTGACCAATTTAGAAGAGCGGGATGTTTTATTTATTGATGAGATCCATCGTTTAAGCCCGGCTGTTGAAGAAGTGCTTTATCCGGCCATGGAAGATTTCAAGCTGGATTTAATTATTGGCGAGGGGCCGGCGGCACGTTCAGTTCAGATTGAGCTTGCTAAATTCACTCTTGTTGGTGCAACGACAAGGGCTGGCTTGCTTACAACGCCTTTGCGTGACCGGTTTGGCATTCCGATCAGGTTGAACTTTTATGAAACGGCGGAGCTTTGTGGCATTGTAACCAGAGGAGCCAAGGTTTTAGAGATGCATATTTCGCCTGAAGGTGCACTTGAAATTGCGATGCGGTCTCGTGGAACACCGCGGATTGCCGGGCGTTTATTGCGCCGTGTTCGTGATTTTGCTTCTGTTTATGGTGGCGGTGAGATTACGAAAGATATTGCAGATAAAGCGCTCTCTCAGCTTGAGGTTGATAGTCTTGGGCTTGATCAGCTTGACCATAGATACTTGAACTGCATCATACATAATTATGAGGGCGGGCCAGTTGGGATTGAGACGATTGCTGCAGCGTTATCTGAGCCACGAGATGCTTTGGAAGAAATTGTTGAGCCTTATTTATTGCAGCAAGGGCTGATTGCGCGGACACCTCGTGGCCGGGTTGTGATGGCAAAAGCTTATAAGCATTTAGGATTAAAACGGCCTGAGAGCTCACCGCAAGATGTTCAGTCGTCTCTTTTTGACGAAACAGGCGTGGTTGACGAAACAGATGTGGATAAATTTTCTGACTAGTTTCGTGGAATTTGATGTTTGCGCTTTGGTTTAACTGTTCAATATTCTTAGGTCTTTTGGTTGTTTAAGTAGAAAATGAGGCTGAAAAAGCCTCAGAATTGACCAGTATTGGCGCTAAAGTTTCATTCCTTTGTCGTGAATATAGGACTATTTTAAAAGTCTGATTTGAATGACTGATCTTTTTTGCAATAGATCAGGATTAGCGACTAAAGCATGCGTGTTGTTTAGTTGAGTGGAAAAATTCAGAACGGTATTTTGGGGAGAAAACGAAATGGCGTCATTATTTGGTGTGATTAAAAAAATATTTGGTGGTGGTGATAAGCCAGCTACGAAAGAAACCGTTCAAGACACTGCAGGGGGTCATGAAGACTTAGTTGCTGGTCAAGAGAGCAGTGGCAATATTCTTAATGATACGATCGCTAGTGGGCAAGAAGCTTTAAATACTGCTAAAGAGCAAGCTTCTTCAACAGTTGAAACAGTGAAAGAGACAGTTACTGAGACTGTTTCAGAGGCAGCTGAACACGTTCAAGAAACGGTAAGTTCGACTGTTGACCATGTTGCAGAGGCAGCAGCGGCTAAAGTGAGTGAAGTTGTAAATTCTGAAATTGTTCAAGAAGCTGAAAGTGTGGCGATTGCCGCAGCTGGTGCTGTTGGCGGTGTATCAGGTGCTATGACTGAGGCTGTGACTGAGATGGTGCAGACTGCGGCGGGTGCTCCTGATGAAGAAGCTGCTGATGGTGGTTTAGCTCCATCACTTCCTCCTTTGGCGCGAAAAGAGACAATCGATTATTTGGACAGAGATCATTTTGTTGTTCCGCGTTCAGAGCCTGTGGTTAAAGCGATTGCATTGATTGATGGGACAGTTGGAAGTGATGCAGCGGCAAGAGGGATGCGGGTTTTTGAATATGGTGTAGCTGCAGCTGCTGCTTATGAAATGCGCGTGGATAGAGAATTGCTAATATTAGGTGCTTTACTTGGGCAGCTCGGCGAGGGAGCTTCTGCAAAAGCTGAGGCTTTTTGTGTTGAAAATGGCATGTGGGATGCTTTGGCCAAAAAGGTGGCTTCTGCAATTGAGAATGCATCTGATGGTTTGAATGTTGATGATATTGAAACAAGAACACTTGCGCTGGGCGTGGCAGCAGAGACAGCAAACGGTGAAGTGGACTATGTTCATGCGGCCACTGCAGCTGAGACACGGAACAAAAATGTTCATTGAAGTAGCGTTTGTATGAAACTCTATTAAATTCGAAGCCCTGTTCAAATATATAACATTTGATTATAAGTCGCTTGATGAAACCTTATCTCATCAGGCGATTTTTTTTGCGCTATAGGTAGCTTTAGTTATTAGATTTAAGAGGATTTGGCATGTCTGACAAAGGACCAAATGACCCAAATACAAATGAAAACCAGTTAAATAACTGGCCGGATTTAGCCGGATGTTTGCAAGGGGACAGCCATATATTGCCGCTGAGGGTTTACTATGAGGACACGGACTTTTCGGGTCTTGTTTACCATGCAAGTTACATTCGTTGGTGTGAGAGGGGGAGGACGGATTTTGTTCGCCTTATAGGTCTGAACCAGAAAGAGTTGTTTGATGGCGCTGATGGGGCCACTCGTTGCTTCTTTGTGGTTCGGCATATGGATATTGATTATTTAAAGCCGGCGATGATGGATGATGTATTAGAGGTTGTCACGAAAGTTGCGACGCAAAATACTGCCAGTTTAAAAATTGCTCAGGAAATCAGACGAGATGACACTGTTTTATTTCGGGCAATGGTGACGATTGTACTGATTAATGAAAGAGGGCGGCCTGTTCGGTTAACCGAAGCTATTAAGGATGCGTTCTTAAAAAGAGAAGCTTAAACTTGAATTCTCTTTGAAAGCTTGAAGAGAAGGCGCGAATAATTTATCACCAAATGAAGTTTCTGATTAAGCTTGAGATAGTTTTTGTAAAAAATCAGATAAAACAGGGGTATCGAGCCTGTATTATTTAGATGTGAACTTGTTTTTTAACAATTTGGACCATTTTTGAGCCCTTCTTTTGTCACAAATTTTTGTGAAAGATGACTTTCATTTAGGCCTCATAATAAACACCCTTCAATTTTTAAAGGGATAGATCAGAGGAAATTTATGGACTTTGTAATTTTATCCACTTCAGTCTTTGCAAGTAATAGGGGTGTTTTAGCTGGTGCAGATGGGTTGGTGAGTGCTGCCGCGTTAATGAGCGCTAATGTTACCGTTAACAGCAGTGATTTTTCTTTTGTCTCTCTTTTTCTACAAGCTGATATTGTTGTAAAAATTGTCATGATTGGCTTGGCTTTTGCTTCAATTTGGGCATGGGGCATCGTTTTTGAGAAAATGTTTTCCATCTCCTCGGCTAAAAAACGCTCCAATGAATTTGAAAAGGTTTTTTGGTCTGGAGAACCATTTGAAGAGTTGTATGAGGACGTCTCTAGACGTGAGACCAAGGGGGTTGAGAGCATCTTTTTGGCGGCTATGCGAGAATGGAATGAAAGTTTGAAGGCTGGACCTAAGGTGATGGTCTCTGTTCAGATGCGTATTGAAAAAGTTATGGATGTTGCTCTTAACAGAGAAATTGAGAAGTTAGAGAGCAAGTTATTGTTTTTAGCAACTGTAGGCTCGACAGCCCCATTTGTTGGGCTATTTGGTACGGTTTGGGGAATTATGAATAGTTTCTCATCTATTGCTGCTTCTAAGAATACGAGCCTTGCTGTTGTAGCACCTGGTATTGCTGAAGCTTTGTTTGCAACAGCACTAGGCCTTCTAGCGGCCATTCCGGCGGTGATTTTTTATAATAAATATTCATCTGATATTGCGCGACTTTCGCAGCGTTATGAAGGCTTTGCAGATGAATTTGGAGCTATTTTATCACGTCAAATTGAGATGCGAAAATAGTTGAGACTAATTGTTGAAGGAACCTCTTTTTTAAAGGAACCATTATGGGTGCATCATTAGGAGGCGGAAAAGCTATTCCACGTAGACGCAGGTCTCGGAGCCGAGGCGGTGCTGCTGTTATGTCTGAGATTAATGTGACGCCATTTGTTGATGTTATGTTGGTTCTGTTGATTGTGTTTATGGTGACAGCGCCACTCCTCAGCGCTGGGATCCCACTTGAATTGCCAAAAACTGAAGCAAAATCATTGGGCGGTGAAAAAGAACCGTTGACGATCTCGGTTGATAAGACCGGTAAAGTTTATATTCAGGATAAAGAGATTACTCTTGAGGAGCTGGTTCCTAAACTCAAAGCGATTGCTAAAAATGGCTATAATGAGCGGATATATATTCGTGGTGATCAAAAATCTTTACATGGAATGATTTCGCAGGTGATGGGAAAGATTTCTAATGCCGGGTTTACCAGGTTGGCAATTGTAACTGATGCCAGCAGCCAATAGTGCATAATGCGCTCTGGTTAGGTGTATTGTTTTTACTGAATGATTCGTGCCGCATTTTATGGTTTAACACGTAAATTAAGGAGAAAAGGGTGAAGCTAGGGCTTATCATATCTATGGTGTTTCATAGCGCCCTTTTGGCTTTTGCGCTTTTTTCTCTGACGACTGCGAAGGCGTTAAAGCCGAACGAAGTTAAATCTATTCCGATGGAAATTGTTGATATTTCTGAATTGACTAAGCTGAAGGCTGGTTTGAAGAAAGCGCCTGAGAAAAAAGAAACGAAGAAAAAAGATCAAAAGCCCATCGCGAAAGAGATAAAGGAAAAAAAGAAGAAGAAAAAGCCGGCTCCAAAGCGCGCCGTTCAACCGACAGCTGAGAAACAAGAACCGCTACCTCCTAAAAAGCCAGAAGCTCAGAAGAAGAAGGTCAAGCCGGTCAAGAAGAAGGTAGCCAAAAAGCCTAAACCCAAGCCAAAGAAAAAAACAAAACCTAAGCCAAAACCAAAAGCCAAGATTGTTAAAAAGAAGCGCAAAAAGAAGAAATTCAACGAAGATAAAATTGCCGCTCTTTTGAATAAAGTGCCTGATTCAGGACCAACGGCTTCTAAACTACCTGATTTACCTGGTGCTAAGAAGGTTAAAGGCAACCCGCGCGGGAAGCATTTGAAGATGAGCATCAATGAGATTGATGCGTTTCGTCGGCGTGTATCACAATGTTGGAACCCACCTGTTGGTGGATTGGGTGCTGAAGAGTTGAGTGTCAAATTGCGAATTAAACTTAATAAGGATGGTACGTTAAAGGGGCAACCACGGGTTTTAAACCGGGGGGCTTCTTCTTTCCATCGGGCTGCGGCTGATAGTGCGGCGCGGGCTGTGTGGCAATGTCAGCCCTATAATTTGCCTGCAAGGAAATATGACACTTGGCAGGATATGATTTTGAACTTTAACCCGCGTGATATGCTGCGTGGATAATGTTATTTGTTAAAGCTTGAGTTCTGAGTTAATGAGTTTTGCTCATATTCAAACTTAGATATTTTAAATTTGAAGATTAAATCTTATACAAAAGGTGAAAATCAAGATGGCTCACAGAACAAGATTATGGGAAACCCCACTTCAAAATTCTGTACTTCAATGTAATTTGGAACTTTTTTCTTCAAATTTGAAAAAAGCTTTTATGGCTTTGATCACAAGTTTTGTGTGCTTGCTGGGCTTTTCATCGCCCTCATATGCTCAGGTTGAGATTGATATTACCGAAGGTAATGTCCAGGCCATTCCGATTGCTATTTCAGTATTTGAAGGCAAGACCTTTGAAGACCAACGCTTTGCACAAGAGGTTGTGCAGGTTATTCAGGCTGACCTGGCAGGCTCAGGGTTATTTGAACCGTTGGATCCTCTCTCTTTTATTCAAAAAGATGCCAGTGTTTTGAGCGTTCCCAAGTTTTCTGACTGGCGGGTTATTAAAGCGCAGGCTGTTGTTGTTGGTAAAGTTGAGCGTTTACCTGACCGCCGGATCAAGGCGCAATATCGGTTATGGGATGTGTTTTCTGGCAAGCAGCTTTCTGGTGAACAGTTTTTCATTGAAAATGAGAATTGGCGCCGTGTTGGGCATGTGATTGCTGATACTATTTATAAGCGTCTTACTGGTGAGACAGGCTATTTTGACACGCGGGTGGCTTTTATTGATGAAACGGGCGGTAAAAAGCGGCGCATTAAGCGCTTGGCTGTCATGGATCAAGATGGGCATAACCTTAGATATTTAACTCAAGGACAGCATTTGGTCTTAACGCCGCGTTTTGGCCCCCGCGCTGATGAGCTAACTTTTATGTCCTATGAGAGCGGTGTTCCTCGGGTCTATTTGCTTAATTTAAAGACGGGATTGAAGCGTGTGGTAGGCGATTTTCCCAATATGACCTTTGCCCCGCGTTTTTCTCCAAATGGACAAAAAATCATTATGAGCTTGCAGCAAGGGGGGAATGCGAACATTTTTACCCTAGACATTGGCTCGAAACAAACGGTTCGTCTGACGAATAGCGCTTCTATTGATACAGCGCCGAGTTATTCACCAGATGGCAAAAAAATTGTCTTTGAATCTGATCGGGGAGGCTCGAAGCAGCTCTATGTCATGAATTCAGACGGCTCTGGTGCGAAGAGAATCAGTTTTGGTGATGGGCGTTACTCTACGCCTGTTTGGTCGCCCAGAGGGGATTTAATAGCTTTTACCAAGCAAGTTCCTGGGCGATTTCTGATTGGTGTTATGAAACCAGATGGCTCTGGAGAGCGAATTTTGACAGAAGGCTATCATAATGAGGGGCCAACTTGGGCGCCAAATGGCCGTGTTTTGATGTTTTTCAGGGAATCTCCGGGGGCAAAAGGGGGCGCTCGCATCTATTCTGTGGACTTAACGGGATATAATGAGCGGCGTGTTCGTACACCTTCTTGGGGATCCGACCCGGCTTGGTCACCTCGTGTTAACAAATAATTGTTATTGTTCTTGCCTTTACAGATAGAATCACTTTCAATCTTTGATTGTTAGGTGGGGCTGTGTATTAATCATGGTTCTAACATGCTTGAAGGGGTTGAAATGCAGTATTTCGTGTCTTTTTCGCATCATTTTATGTGAAAACATGTGACTGTATCGCATCTGTTCTTGATCTTGTAGGGTAACGCCGGTAATCCGGATGTATGCACTGCTCGTAAAATTCTTAAGGAGTTTACATAATGCAATCGTATAAACGACTATTAGTCGCTGCCGTTCTTATTGGTGCAGTTGCTAGTGTTTCTGCATGTCGCCGTGAAGTTCGTCATGAACCAATGAAGCTTGGGGCTGATGTTGCTTTGGATATTGTGGAACAAAAAAATCGTTAATTGATTACATTAGTTGGCACATAAAAGTGTCATGTCGACTAACTAGGATGATATAGTTTCAAACCGGATCACTTTGATCCAAAACATTACCTGAAGGGGGAATTACCATGAATAAATTTAAAGGTCTTATCGTTGCTGCAACTATCGTTGGCACAGTAGCTACTCTTGGCGCTTGTCGTCGTGAAGTACGTCACGAGCCAATGAAACTTGGTGGCGATGTTGCTCCTGTTACTCAAGCTGTTCGTTAATTTTAACGACCAACTTGACTGAAATTAATTTTTCAGAACAGTTAATAAGACCGTGTTGCATACCATTCATTGGTTTGCAGCGCGGTTTTTTTATGTCCTGATAATTACATAAGTGTTTTTTCTGCTGGTTTATTAGTTCTATTGATCTCTCTCTTCCTTGCCTCTTTCTTATTTTTAGGGCCTGGCTAATTATTGCCTGCGTTTTTTGCAGCTTTAAACTTAGAAAATTCATAATTTTGCTTTTATCTTGAGTTTTGTTGGCATTGGTTATGTTACAAGTTTTTTGATTTTGCTGAGCTTATTGCAGGGAAGGCTTTTGTTTGTGACGTTTGTAGACGTTTTGTCTTCTAATGATCATTCTAAGCTAAAAGTTCATGTTCATCAGTTTCAGTTCATAAAAAAACATGTATAGTTGAGCCATCTGATTTGTTTTCACAGTTTGGGCTATGGTAAACTTTAGTGTTTTCTACTACTAAACTTTCAATGGTGAACTGTAGACGATTGATGATGGTTTTTATTTGCTTGAATTGAAAATTTTAAAGGGCTTGAAGCTTTTATAGCTAAGAGTGACCACATCTATCCTTTAGAGCTGTACTTAAAAGGTGGAGCTTGAGAATAGGGTGAAAACTGAGGGTGAAAATGATATCTCATTTTTTAAAACTGGACTTATTACGGTTTGCATGTGTTCTGATGCTGGCAATCTTTGTGACCGGGTGTAGCAATGCGAACAAGAGTTTAACTGGTACTCCAACGAAGCCAGGAACACCGCAGGATTTTGCTGTGAATGTTGGAACGACTGTTCATTTCACCACAGATAGTGTGCAGCTCACCGAGCAAGCTTTGGGTATCTTGCGCAATCAGGTTAAATGGTTGCAGCAATATTCTAATTATTCAGTGACCCTTGAAGGGCATGCTGATGAGCGCGGCACTCGTGAGTATAATATTGCTCTTGGTGGTCGCCGGGCTGATGTGATTAAAAATTACCTTATACAAAATGGTGTTAACCCAACTCGCCTTCGTACTATTTCGTATGGTAAAGAGCGCCCAGTTGCTATTTGCAATGATATTAGTTGTTGGTCGCAAAACCGCCGTGTTGAAACCAAGTTAAATGGCGCGGCAAATTATTAAGTTTTGGGCTAAGAATTGTTTGGGGTACGGTATATGAGACATTTAACTGGTGTGTTGTTTGTTTCCATTCTTTTGAATGTTAGCGCGCTTTTGAGTGTTAATTGGCATTCTGTGGCCCTTGCTCAGGATGCAAAAGGCAATACGGCTAAATCTTCTCAAAATGATGAATTGAATGAGGCTCAACGCCGGATTGATCGCCTTGAAGCGCAGATTACTGAAATGAAATCAATGATTGGCGCTTTGCAGACTTTGGTTCAAAAAGGTGTGCGCCAAAATCAGCCTCTTAATAATCAACGGTTTGATCGTCGCTTGCCCCTTGACCAAAGGTTAGATCAAGGCGCTGCTGATCGGGTTACTGGTGAGCCACAATTTAGAACAGATGGCTGGGGTGCTGATACTCAATCAGAGAAACAACTCTCAAATGGTCAATTATCAAACGGTAGAGTGATATCTGAACAGCCTATGCTTTCTGACAGACATGTACCGGGTGCTGATCTACCGCTTGACGGACAAGTACCCAAAAGCCGGGTTGCGGTGAATGGGGTTCCATCTCGCAAGCTTTATGATGCTGGTTATAATTATTTGATGGCAAGTGATTATGTTTCAGCTGAAGCGACATTTCGTTCATTTTTAAGAAACTACCCGCAAGATGAACTTTCAGGAAATGCGCAATATTGGTTGGGTGAAACTTATTTTGCTCGCAATGATTATAGAAAAGCGGCGCATGAGTTTTTAAAGGGATATAAAACTTATAAAACGAGTGCCAAAGCGCCGGATAACCTGCTTAAATTAGGGATGTCCCTTCAACGGCTTGGGCAATCTGAGGCTGCATGCCAGACTTATGCGCAATTGAGTGATAAATATAAATCTCTCTCTGGACACATAGCACGCCGGTTGGGACAAGAGCAGACTAAAGCGCGTTGTCGGTAGTTAATTTAGTTTTTCTTCTTTGATCCATTTAAGGGCGTTATCAAATGCTGATTGAACAGAGATTGGTTCGTTTTTACCATATGCTTTTTCAATTTTAGATAAAGCGACTTGCCAGTCGATATTCTCCATGCGTGCGTCCAACATATTGGCTGCTGCAACACGAGCCGTGTGATCTTTTTTTCGGACTAAAATTTCGTAATATTCATTAATCGCAAAGGGATCTCCGAGTTTATGGAGGGCAGCGTAGATTGAGGTTTTCTCTCTTTCAGTCGCTGTTTTTATGAAGCTCTTGATGAACATGAGGTCAGATTTTGAACCTATGACACCTAAGACATCAAATGCATATGCACGAACAATAGCATCTTCATCTCTTGTTAGTTTGATGGATTCTTCTCTAAATTCAGACGCTTCATGCTCCTCAACCCATTCTAATGCGCATATTCGGACTAGTTCATCTGCATCATCCAAGGCTACATGAATTTGGGAACGGATTGATTGTGTATCTCTGTGTATGAGTGCTTCAATAGCTCTCATTCGTACTTCCTCTTCATCATTATTACAAAGCTCTATAGCTCTTTTTAAATCTGTTTCTTTATCGATTTCCAGATTTTCAATTTCATCTAATAGACGAGAGTTGTCTTCTTCAGTGCCCATAACTTCAGTGTCCGTTACTAATTTTAGACATTTCTATTTGAGTTCTGTTCAGATGGATAGAAAAATCCAAATATAGAATTAATACTTTTAGACTGTGTTCTTGCTTTTGTGGTCCCTCTAATTGTAGGTTGCCTTTTATGGAGCTTACTCATTCTAAAATTGATGATTTGTTTTCTCAGCTATTAGGGAAAAGTGCTATTGGCTTGGCCGTTTCTGGTGGTGGGGATAGCATGGCTTTATTGCATCTTTTTGCGGACTGGCGGTCTAGATATCCGCTCAATGATGCGAAGGATGTTGTTTTCTCTGTTGATCATGGGGTGCGCGCTGAAGCGGCTGAGGAAGTTGCAAAAGTTATTCAAACAGCTGAAAAGCTTGGGTTTACTGGTGTTCCGATTAAACTTGAAGGGTTGGACCAAGGAAGTTCCTTGCAGGCGCGGGCCAGAGAGGCGCGTTATGAGGCTATGGCGCAGCATTTAAAAGAATTTGATATTTCTCATTTGCTAACAGCTCACACACTTGATGATCAGGCTGAAACGTTTTTGATGCGGCTTCTTAGAGGGAGTGGTATTGATGGGCTTTCTTCTATGCATGACACCCGTGAGCTTTTTGGGATGCAGATCATTAGGCCTCTCTTAAAGGTTCGAGGGAGCGTTTTACGTGTCTGGCTTGAGACCCGAGGTATTGGGTGGATCGAAGACCCGAGTAATCGCAATGTTGATTATGAGCGTGTTCAGGTGCGCCAACTTCTTACTTCACTCGATAGTCTCTCTTTAGATAGAGAGGTGCGTTTGCCTGAGATGATCGGTGAGAGTGTGCGCCGGTTGCAGCGCGGGCGTTTGGCACTTGAAAACCAGGCCTTAGAATTTGTTCGCTCGAATGTGACGGTACACCGAGTTGGGCTGTTGTTTGTGAAGGGGGAGGATTACTTCTCTCTTCCAAATGAGATACAGGTGAGAATTTTACGTCGTTTGCTGATGGCGTTTGGTATTGAGGGGCGCTCTCTTTCAAGTTTGGAAGGTGGTGCGGCGCATATTACAACTATGGGGCAGGAGAAATTTGTGCTTGCTGGCGTGATGTGTGAGAGAAAGTCAGATGGGTATTTGCAATTTTCTCGAGAGGTTGGGCGAACGAACTTTGAAATTGTTGAGCAACAGTTTGGTGAGTGTTCTACTCTTTCATCTGATGGAGATATTTCTCACAGTAGGCAGGTCATTTGGGATCAGCGGGTTGGAATTAAAGTTCCGGAGGAATTTTCAGGTGAGTTACTTATTCGTGGTTTTTCTAATGTTGAAATAGCGCAGATAAAAGATAAATATCGTGAATTGGGAACCGGATTATCTCGCTTGAATGCTTCAAAAACCGTTTTACCGGCTATTGCCGGGTGTTGGTGCGAGGGGAAATTGGTGGCTGTGCCGCAACTGGAGATCTATGATGAGAGCCTTTTTGTGGAGCTGTTTGGTGATTTGGATGAGTTTTTAGATGGTGTTTCGTTTGAAAGGGCTGTTTTCCCGCTTAAGAACTGGAAAACATTGTTATTTTAAGCTGAATTAATGCTTAAATTCTGTTGTTTCACATTTGCTTAATCATGTGTTTCACATATCAAATGAGAAATTAGCCTTATTCTTGTGAGAAATTGTTATAAAGTGCCTTGAAGTTCTTGAGAAAAACACTTTTTCTTTCTTTTCTTCCTCTTGGCAAATCTTCTTAGCGTGCCTATGTTAAGGGGAATAGATACTGGTTTTTTTAAAGCTAGCTTTAATGGGCGGGATTTTACGAAAATATTTACGTAATTTGCTTATAAACGCCTTTTGTTAAGGGCCAGTTTTATCTGTACCAACTTACTTTTTTATTTGTACTAATTACCATCGCAAAGACAATGTTTGTGATGATGCTTAATATAATGAGGCAAAAAGACTAAGATTTATGGTTTTTGACGTAGTGTCTTTGACATATAGCTTTTTGCTTCTGAGATAGGAAATTTTTATGAATTCGCATTTTCGCAATTTCGCGGTTTGGGTTGTCATTCTGTTATTGTTGCTTGTGTTATTTAATATGATTAAAGGGGCGCAAAATAACCCTAAACAAACTCAAATTAGTTATTCTGAACTCTTAGCTCAAGTTGAGCAGGGCAATGTCAAAGAGTTGACGATTGCCGGTCAGAAAGTAACCGGGCAGTTTGGTAATGGTGGTGCGTTTGCGACTTATGCTCCAAATGACCCTAATTTGATTGGTACGCTTTCTTCTAAGGGTGTGAAGATTACTGCGAAACCGCCTGAAGATGAATCGAACTCATTTTTAAATGTTCTTTTGACAACCTTCTTACCTGTCTTATTGCTCATTGGTGTTTGGATTTTCTTTATGCGCCAAATGCAAGGTGGTGGCGGTAAGGCCATGGGCTTTGGTAAGTCTAAAGCGAAGCTTTTAACAGAACACCATGACCGCAAGACTTTTGAAGATGTGGCCGGTGTTGATGAAGCCAAAGATGATTTGGTTGAGATTGTTGAATATTTAAGAGACCCGCAAAAGTTTCAACGTTTGGGTGGTCATATTCCGCATGGCGCACTTCTTGTTGGCCCTCCAGGGACCGGTAAGACATTGCTAGCGCGCGCGATTGCTGGTGAAGCGAATGTGCCGTTCTTTACGATTTCTGGTTCAGACTTTGTTGAGATGTTTGTTGGTGTTGGTGCCAGCCGGGTGCGTGATATGTTCGAGCAAGCAAAACGCAATGCGCCTTGTATCATTTTTATTGATGAGATTGATGCTGTTGGCCGACATCGTGGTGCTGGTCTTGGCGGCGGCAATGATGAGCGCGAGCAAACTTTGAACCAACTTCTTGTTGAGATGGATGGATTTGAAGCGAACGAAAGTATTATTCTTTTAGCTGCAACCAACAGACCGGATGTTTTGGACCCGGCGCTCTTGCGTCCTGGTCGGTTTGACCGTCAGGTCGTTGTGCCATTGCCTGATGTTGTTGGCCGTGAGAAAATTTTGAAAGTTCACGCTGAAAAAGTTCCATTGGCTCCAAATGTTGATGTGAAAGTTTTAGCACGTGGCACGCCTGGGTTTTCCGGTGCGGATTTAGCCAACCTTGTGAATGAAGCGGCTCTACTTGCTGCGCGTCGTTCAATGCGGATGGTCACTCAACAAGAATTTGAAGATGCGAAAGATAAAGTCATGATGGGCGCAGAGCGTCGCTCGATGGTGATGACTGAGCATGAAAAGAAAAACACGGCTTATCATGAAGCTGGTCACGTGATTGTTGGGTTGCATGTTCCTGAATTTGACCCTCTTCATAAGGTGACAATTATTCCACGTGGACGCGCTCTTGGTGTGACAATGAACCTACCTGAGACTGATCGTCATTCTTATACACGTTCATATTGTGTTTCGCGGTTGGCTGTTTTGTTTGGTGGCCGAGAAGCTGAGATTAAAATTTTTGGCGATGACAAAGTAACAAATGGTGCCACTGGTGATATTCAGATGGCAACAGGACTTGCTCGTAAGATGGTTATGGAATGGGGCATGTCTGAAAAACTCGGACGTGTGCTGTACAATAGTAATCAAGAAGAAGTTTTCCTTGGTCATTCGGTTTCAAACTCTGTGAATATTTCTGAAGAAACTGCTCGTTTAGTTGATGAAGAAGTTCGTAGCTTAATTGATGATGGCGAGAAAACTGCACGGCGGATCCTGGAAGAAAAAAGTGATGATCTAGAGATCGTAGCTCAAGGACTTCTAGAGCATGAGACGCTTAGCGGTGAAGAAGTGAATGACTTGATTAACGGTAAACCTTTACAGCGAGATGAGCCAGATGATCAATCAGGTGGTTCTCACTCTGTTGTTCCAATTGCAGGAAAGACAAAACCAAAACCTGGTGGCGAAGAACCTTCAGGTGATATGGAACCGCAACCGCAAGGTTAAATGTGTTAGAGTTCTACCCCTATGAATTAAAAAACCCAGGTCGACATTTGTTGATTTGGGTTTTTTTGTTTTTCATTGAAGGTTTAGTATAAGTATTGATGAGTTGAACTCACTTTCTTCTATATAGATTTTCTTACAGAGGTGAATGATGGATTATTGGCGCCCACTTCCAATTAAATATGACGAAAAAGACGGATTAACGGGCAGTGAGAAAATCGCTTCCCTTGCTGGTGTCAACGGAGTTGGTTATGGTCATGTAGAACGTTTGACACGGCATGGTCCAGGAATGGGACCTGAAGTTCACAGGCATTTATATTCACTTATGGATGTGCCTGAGGAGTATTCCATTATAGCAGAGATGGTCTCAGCAGACCGGTTGCCTTTGGCCTCACTTACTCTTGAACGTCCTCGAATAATGGGAGTGCTCAATGTAACGCCGGATAGTTTTTTTGATGGTGGCCAGCATGATCAAGTCTCACAGGCGGTTGAACGTGCTTTAGTGATGGTCGAAGAGGGTGCTGATATCATTGATGTTGGTGGTGAAAGTACGCGTCCTGGGGCCGACCTTGTTTCCGTTGAAGATGAGCTTGAACGTGTGATACCAGTTATTAAGGCTTTGCGACCTAAAACGAAAGCGCTTATTTCGATCGATACCAGGAAATCAGAAGTAATGGAGGCGGCGGTTCGGGCTGGAGCTAATATCATCAATGATGTTTCTGCTTTGACATTTGACCTGAACTCACTTGGGGTGGCAGCCTCTTTGAATGTGCCGGTTATTTTAATGCATGCTCAGGGAACACCTGAGGTGATGCAAGAGAACCCTTCTTACAATCATGCTGTTTTGGATGTTTATGATTATTTGTCGCTCAGTTTACAGCGAGCAGTTGAAGCCGGTGTTCGTACAGAGAATATTATTTTAGACCCAGGAATTGGATTTGGGAAAAATGTTTCTCATAATTGTGAGTTATTAAGGAGTTTAAGCCTATTTCATGGGCTAGGTGTTCCTTTGTTGCTTGGATGTTCTCGAAAATCATTTATTGGAGCTCTATCTAAGAATGAAGATGCTAGTGAGCGTTTACCAGGTTCTCTAACGAGTGTTATGCTCGGAGCGAGCCAGGGGGTTCAGATTTTTAGAGTTCATGATGTGGCTGAGACTGCTCAGGCTCTTAAGGTTTGGTGCCTAATAGATCGTTAAGTTTAATTTTACCATAGTTTTAGGACATCTTCTGACGGTTTTTGAAAATTAATCGTTTTCGTTTAAGATGTTGGCAAATCCACTCAATTTAAACAGTGTTTTTTTGTAAAATTCATATGCAATATGTGATTGAGCAAAGAGTTTGTTGCATGTTTTTACCGTGATTTTCGTTTTAAAGTGGATTATCACATTACATAAATAGATCTTGGGATAAGAGATCTAAAATTATTTTATAGAATGACGGGGTTGTGGTTTTTATGTCAAAGAAACTTTTTGGTACTGATGGTGTTCGTGGGCAGGCAAACCAATACCCTATGACCAGTGAAATTGCCTTAAAACTTGGTATGGCTGCTGGTAAAATGTTCACCAATGGCAGCCACAGGCACCGTGTTGTGATTGGTAAGGATACACGTCTTTCTGGCTATATGATTGAATCAGCCCTGATTTCCGGGTTCACATCTGTTGGTATGGATGTTTTTCAACTTGGGCCAGTGCCAACGCCTGGTGTTGCGATGCTTACGCGCTCTATGCGGGCGGATCTTGGGGTTATGATTTCAGCGTCTCATAATAGTTTTGCTGATAATGGCATTAAGATATTTGGGCCAGACGGGTATAAGCTTTGTGATGCGCAGGAAGCTGAGATCACTGAAATGATTGAGGGCGATATTTCTTCTTTACTGGCTGAGCCTCGTCAAATTGGCCGTGCGAAACGCATTGAAAGTTCTCGGGACCGGTACATTGAAGCTGCTAAGCGGAGCTTGCCTCGTAATATGCGGTTTGAAAATCTTCGTATTGTTATCGATTGTGCCCATGGTGCAGCTTATAAAGTTGCACCTTTAGCTCTCTGGGAACTTGGGGCTGAGGTCATTACCATTGGGGTTGATCCAAATGGTACAAACATTAATGAAGGATGTGGTTCAACTTCACCTGAAGCGCTTTGTGAAAAAGTGAAGGAAATGCGCGCCGACATTGGTATTGCTCTTGATGGTGATGCTGACCGTGTGGTGATCGTTGATGAAAAAGGCCAATTGGTTGATGGTGATCAATTGATGGCTGTCATTGCAAAATCATGGAATGATCAAGGTAAATTGCAGGCTGGTGGTGTCGTGGCTACCGTTATGTCTAACCTTGGATTTGAGAGATTTTTGGAAAACGAAAAACTCAAACTCATTCGCACTCCTGTTGGTGATCGGTATGTGGTCGAGCATATGCGTCAACACGGGTTTAATGTTGGCGGTGAACAATCTGGGCATATTGTTTTGACTGACTTTTCAACAACCGGTGATGGTCTTGTTTCTGCGTTGCAAATCTTAGCTGTGGTTGTTTCTTCTGGCAAACCTGTCAGTGAGGTTTGTTCTCAGTTTGAGCCTATTCCCCAACTCCTGCAAAATGTTCGTTTTAGCTCTGGCACTCCTTTAGAAGAAGTCTCTGTTATTGAGGCTATTAAAGAGGGAGAATCGCGTCTTGGGCAAAAGGGTCGACTTGTTATCCGTCCTTCTGGCACAGAACCACTTATTCGGGTGATGGCTGAGGGGGATGATAAAGGATTAGTTGAAGATGTTGTTACTGATATTGTTGGGGTTTTGAAAGCTGTTTAGGCTTCAGATTTTATTGTTAGTAAGTGCGAGTACTGGTTTGACTTTGCTAACTTTTTCTAAAGTGAATCACTTTTTAAATAAATAAGAATTGGTTGTGAATTGTCTCGTTTCATTATCTCCGCTTAATGTTTTGTTAATAGATTCAAAGGGTTTCTCCTGTTTGCGTTAATTCTCTTTTAACGTTTCTCCGTGATTATCTCTCAAGAGAACTGTACTTGTTTGTTTTTGGTACAGGGGGTCGCCACAGTTGTGTTGGCATTAATCTAAAGGGGAAATATTATGAGTAAATGTAAGGTAAGCTTCATCGGCGCCCTTATGTTGGTGCTAACAGGAACGACTGCTGGTGCTGCAGATTTGGGTGATGATTATCGCGGAAGTTTAAAAGACGACGTTTATGAAGGCGTGTCTGAGAATAATCGTGGTTGGTATTTACGCGGTGATATTGGTGGGTCGTTTTATGATGACTTTAATATGACTGATACAGACAAAGCTGCTTTTATCAGAGAAGATATCGATGATAAATTTATGTTTGGTGGCGGTATTGGTTATAACCTTATGCGTGGTTTTCGTGTGGACTTCACGTTGGACTACAGAGGCGATGCAGATGTGTTCGCTCAACTTGACTCTGGTACAGCGCCAGACAATGAATTTACTGGTGAGTTAAGCTCTCTTGTTGGTTTAGCCAACTTTTACTATGACCTAGATATGGGGCACCGCATCACACCTTACGTAGGTGTTGGTATTGGTTTTGCTTCTTTGTCAATGGATGGACCTGATGCGGATGATAGTGATACAAATTTTGCATGGGCTTTGATGGCTGGTGTTGATATTGATCTTCGTGCTAATTGGAAGCTTGATATTGGGTACCGTTATTTGAATATGGGTGACGGTAAATTTGATGACAGCAAAATTCCTGGTCGTCAGTTTGAAGTAGAAGATCTTGAAGCACATGAAATTCGTGTTGGTCTTCGCTATCAACTAGGTTGCTTGCGTGATTGTACACCAACACCATCTTATGAATCTTATAAATAAGATTTAATGATAGAATTTTTAAAGGCAGGCTTTTTAGCTTGCCTTTTTTTATGCTTTATATCTCTCACGGGCTATTCTGCTGCGAAGCAGCAGGCCCTCCGAGGGGCGGTGCTAAGCACCGGGTTACGCTGGCGCTTCACCATGTCCTGACACCGAAGTGGTGTCACTCCTTCTTCGGGGATTACCATTGAGTTTTTTCTAACTCTATTTTATGGGCCGAAGCTTATTTGCTTTAAGCTATGCTCCTCCATCGAAAAATTTAGTTGAATGTTTGACTTTGGTATTGATTTTTAAGTCATGTGTTCATTGCATATGAGCTAATATGGTTTGGTGCGACAATTTTGTTGACATTGGGTTCTAACTAAACTAATCCCTGTCGTGGGCCACCTCTCCCCACCGAGAGGCAACTATCTGAGAGGATAGATCATGACAGATCTAAATAAGCCGGCAGCGCTGCCTTTAAACGCGCACTTTTCTTCTGGACCTTGTGCTAAACGCCCTGGTTATTCTCTAGACAATCTAAAAGATGCTGTTCTTGGACGTTCGCACCGTTCTGGTGTTGGTAAAGCACGTTTGAAACTAGCTATCGACAAAACCAAAGAAATCTTAGGTATCCCTGAGGATTATGTGGTTGGCATTATGCCAGCTTCTGACACAGGTGCTTTTGAAGCTGCGATGTGGTCACTGCTTGGTGAGCGTCCAGTTGATGTTTTGGCTTGGGAAAGCTTTGGTAAAGGTTGGGTCACTGATATTACGAAGCAGTTGAAACTTGATGATGTTCGGGTTCTTGACGCTGAGTATGGTGAACTTCCTGATTTATCATCTGTTGATTTTAATAAGGATGTTGTTTTCACATGGAATGGAACGACATCTGGTGTTCGGGTGCCAAATGGTGACTGGATTGCCGCTGACCGCGCAGGCCTCACACTTGTTGATGCGACATCTGCTGTTTTTGCTCAAGATATTGCCTGGGACAAAGTCGATGTTCTGACTTACTCTTGGCAGAAAGTTATGGGCGGCGAAGGGCAACATGGCATGTTGGTCTTGTCTCCAAGAGCGGTTGCTCGTCTTGAGAGCTACACACCAGCTTGGCCAATGCCTAAGATTTTCCGTCTTACTAAGGGTGGAAAACTTATTGATGGTATCTTTAAAGGCGCCACGATTAACACACCGTCTATGCTTGCAGTTGAAGACTATGTTGATGGTCTGAAATGGGCTGAAGATATTGGTGGTCTTACTGCTTTGAAAGCTCGCGCTGATAAGAATGCACAAGTTCTCAATGACTGGATTGCAAAAACTGATTGGGTGGCTAATTTGGCCGTATCAAACGACATTGCTTCAAACACATCTGTTTGTTTGAAAATTGTTGATCCAGTTGTTGCAGCTTTGGATGCTGATGCTCAAACCGCATTTGCAAAACGTTTAGTCAAGCTTGTTGATGAAGCTGGGGCTGCATTAGACATTGGGTCTTATCGCGATGCACCTGCTGGTCTTCGTATTTGGGCTGGTGCCACCGTTGAAGCTAGTGACCTTGAGCTTTTAACGCCATGGCTTGATTGGGCTTTTGCAACTGCAAAGTCTGAGATTGCTTAAATAGCGTTTCTCAAATTCACTTAATAATCAAACGTATAAATCAAATAAAGATAAATCAAATAAAGATAAATCAATTCTTAGATAAAGACCTCTCTATATGAGAGGTCTCCCCAAGGAGAATATCATGGCACCACGTGTCCTTATTTCAGATAAATTAAGCCCGCTTGCACTGAAGATTTTTGAAGAGCGCGGTATCGATGTTGATGTTAAAGTTGGCTTGGACAAAGAAGAGCTGCTTGAAATTATTGGCGATTATGATGGGCTTGCTATTCGCTCTGCCACAAAGCCAAACGAGAAGATTTTAGCTGCAGCTAAAAACCTTAAGGTGATTGGCCGTGCCGGTATTGGTGTTGACAATGTTGATATTAAAGCGGCAACAGCGAATGGTGTGATTGTAATGAACACACCTTTTGGTAACTCAATCACTACTGCAGAGCATGCTATTTCTATGATGATGGCTCTTGCTCGTCAGATTCCTGAAGCAAACGCATCTACTCATGCTGGTAAATGGGAAAAATCCAAATTTATGGGTGTTGAAGTTACTGGCAAAACACTTGGTGTTATTGGTTGTGGTAACATTGGCTCCATTGCAGCTGAACGTGGTATTGGCCTTAAGATGAAAGTGGTTGCTTTTGATCCTTTCCTTACTGCGGAGCGTGCTATTGAAATTGGTGTTGAAAAGGTTGAGCTTGATGAGCTTTTCAAGCGTGCTGATTTTATTACCTTACACACGCCACTGACTGATAAAACCAAAAACATCATTGATGCTGACGCGATTGAAAAAATGAAAGATGGTGTCCGCATTGTGAACTGTGCTCGTGGTGGCTTGGTTGATGAAGATGCTCTTCGCGCTGGTCTAGATAGCGGTAAAGTTGCTGGTGCTGCGTTTGATGTGTTTGCATCTGAGCCAGCTAAAGAAAATGTACTCTTTAATGCTCCAAATATGATCTGTACACCTCACCTTGGCGCGTCTACTGATGAAGCTCAAGTGAATGTGGCTGTACAGGTTGCTGAGCAAATGTCTGATTATTTGCTAACTGGTGCGATTACGAATGCGATTAACTTCCCATCAGTTTCTGCTGAAGAAGCTCCTCGTTTGCGCCCTTACGCACAACTTGCTGAACAGCTTGGTCTGTTTGCTGGCCAACTGATTGAGACAGGTCTTAAAGAGATTCGTGTTGAATTTGTTGGTGATATTGGAGAGATGAACACTAAGACACTTACAGCCGCTGCTGTTTGTGGTGTCATGCGTCCTCAATCAGCTGATATCAATATGGTAAGCGCGACTGTAAATGCACAAGAACGCGGCATTGTGATTGAAGAAACAAAACGCGGTGCTGAAGGTGCTTATGGTTGCTACATGCGTTTGACCGTTAAAACTGAGCGCCAAGAACGCTCTGTTGCTGGTACTGTTTTCTCTGATGGCAAGCCACGGATCATTCAAGTGCGCGGTATCAATATGGAAGCAGCCCTTGATAACGAGATGCTCTACATCGAAAATACTGATAAGCCTGGTTTCATTGGTGCTCTTGGTACTGTGCTTGGCAAAGCCAACACAAATATTGCGAACTTTAACCTTGGACGTGAAGAAGAAGGTGGCAATGCGATTGCGCTTATCGGAATTGATAATCGTGTAAGTGATGAAACGCTTGATGCAGTTCGCGAGCTAGAGCATGTTGTTGATGCGAAGCGTTTGAGCTTCTAGTTTTCTCTCACGGGCTATTGCGTTTTAGTAGCGCTTCAGGTTGCCCACAAGTAACCGCGCTGCTGAAGCCGCTAGCCCTCCGAGAGGGCGGTGCTTTTTTTTACGATCAGCCTATCCGTACTCGCTGCGCTCCGTTCGGACTGATCTTGTGCACCGGGCTACGCGAAGCGCTTCGCCATGTCCCTCAGCCCGAAGTGGGCTTAGCTCCTTCTTCATATCGTTAGATATGATTGAATTTACTTATTGGAGCTTCAGGTTACTCGCAAGCAACCGTGCTTAACATTGTTCATAAAAGGCCCCTCTGTTGTCACAGGGGGGCCTTTTTTTTGGTTCAGAGTTAGTGAGGATTTAAAGAGCGGGACTGATTGATTGGATATTTGTTAATAAAAACCGTATGTTACAAATTTGTAATGTGGGGTGTTTTTCATATTCGGTTCATGTAGAAAGGTGTTAATTCATATCACCTTAAAGAGACATAACTTTGGATAGAAAAAGATAGTTTCTTTAAAAATGAAATTTGGGGTTTGGACTTTTTAGATATGACATCATATCTACTCACTGGGAGAAAATAGATGAAAAAATTAGTACTAGGAGCTTTTATGCTCTCCACGTCTTTGACCGGACTTGGTGTAAGCGCAGCATTAGCAGATGAAATTAATGGTCAATCACGGATTTCATCCGTGATGGTGTTTCCAAATGGCGCGCAAGTGACGCGGGTGATTAGTGTTGATTTGCCGGCTGGCAAGCATCAGCTATCAGTCAAAGATTTACCATCAGATTTGCAAGCACGTTCATTGCGCATTGAGGGAGCTGGTGATGGACCGATTGAAATTGGTTCTGTTGATCAGCGTGTGGTTACAGAAGCTTTGAATTCTGCAACTGATAATTCAGCTAGAGAGTTGTTAATGCAACAATTGCAAACTCTACTTGATGAGAAAGAATTAACAAACTCGATTATTCAGGCTGCTGAGCTGCAAAAGAAACTCTTGAATGAAATGGCGCTTCTCCCATCTCGTCCAATTGGGCGTAATGATCAAGGTGGCACTGATGTTGTGACGCAATATTCTAATCTTTATAATTTGATGGGTGATAAATTCTTAGAAACGCAAGCTAAGGCTCTTAAAGCCAAAGTGCAGCTACGTGATTTGGATAAGCGCATTAAGAACATTCGCGCTCAACTTGCTGAGCGCCCGAATAAACGCAAGCGCCGGACACATTTGACTGTGAATGTTGAAGCTGAAAAACCAAGTAAGGCTCGGTTTGTTGTGCACTATCAAATCAGAGGTGCAAGTTGGGCTCCTTTATATGATGCGCGTCTTAAAACGGCCGATGGTAAAACCAAAGCTAACCTGAATTTGGTTCGCCGTGCGGTTATTCGCCAGACAACAAGTGAAGACTGGACGAATGTGAAACTTAGATTGTCGACGACCAACCCGACAGGGCGGACGAAAGCGCCTGACCTTTTTGCCTGGTTGATTGATTACAAGAAGAAGCGCCGTCCTGTACCTTTAGCACAGCCAATGGCAATGCAGGAGATGGATCAAGCTGCTAAAATTGATCGCCGTCAATATAAAGCTAAAAAGTCTTTGTCACGCTCTTCTGGTCTCATGAATATGAAAGCCCCTGCGAAGCCTCGTATGGCTAAAGTGAATAGCGGTCAATTTCAAATGACGTTTGATGTGGCGAATAAAACCACGATTAAACGTGATGGTACTCGTAAGAAAGTTTTCTTAGATGCTTTGTCTTTAACACCAGATGTGCAACTTTTTGCTGTTCCTAAAAAGATGCAAAAAGCTTTCTTGCATGCTTCCTTTGTGAATAAAACAGGCAATGCGCTTATCCCCGGACCTGTCTCATTGTTTAGAGACGGTGTGTATGTTGGGCAATCACGTTTAGCTTTGGTTGAGCCTGATCAGAAACTAGATATTGGCTTTGGTGTTGATAGCAAAGTGAATGTGAAATGGGTGCGTCAAAACCGGGTTAAAGGTAAAACTGGATTGCTGACAACGTCGAATAGTGATGTTCGTAAATATAAAGTGACGCTTGTGAGTGGTCATAAGACACCGATGAAAATGACTGTGCTTGATCAGATGCCTTATTCTGAAAAAGAGACGTTGCAGGTATCGCTCTTGACAGCAAGTCCTAAACCAACGCGCACGAATGTTGATGACAAACGTGGTGTGATGGCTTGGGATGTGACGTTAGCTCCACAAAAAGCAAAGGTCATTGAGTTTGGTTATCAGGTTGTGTGGCCGAAAGATAAGGCGATTACGCTACGGTAATTTTTGCTCATTATTAAGATCTATTCAGATGCCACTAGGAGCATCCTTTTTAGAAGAAAGGATGCTCCTAGTTTTTTATTTGAGCTTCAGTTGTATCTTCTTCCCACCTTCAGTTGCCCACTAGCAACCAGCACAAATCAACGGCTTTAAGCTTCTTGCTTGGTGGTATCTTTTTGTTTTGCCTTTGATTGAGATGAAATGATGACGCCTGCGAGGATGAGGGCGAAGCCGATGTAATGATAGGCTTGGGGAATTTCATCTAAAAACAAAATGGATAAAAGCGCTCCGATTGGTGTCATTAGATAGAGTAAGATGCCTGTTGTGTTGCCGCCAATGAGCTCAACGCCGCGATTGTAAAATATATAAGCTAAAAGACCTGGGAAGATACCGACATAAAGGAGGGCTCCTAGGCTGGTTAAGTTAAGCTCCGCTCTATAGCCGAGATAAAATTCAATAAAAGTAAACGGAATTAAAATGATTGTGGCCGTGATGAAGGTCATTGCTGCAAAGGACAGAGAATGTAGTTTTGGTCTTCCAGGTAGTAGGGCTGTGTAGATGGCCCAGGAAATCATGGCTAATGTTACCATGAGATCTCCAAAGGTGAAGCGGAGGTTGATCAATGCGCTTAAGTCACCTTTGCAAATGATCAATAAAACACCGATAAGTGAAATAATGACTGAGAAGGTTTTTTTGATAGAGAGAGATGTACCGTGCATCAAATAATTCAATAAAATTATGAAAATCGGCAAAGCGGCGTTGATCACAAACGCATTGGTTGCCGTTGTTGTATGAAGGCCCAGGTACGTGAGGGCGTTAAAAGCAGCGCCGCTTAAGAGGCCGAGAAGGAAAAAGTAAGGAATACGGCCACGAATTTCAGGCCAATCTGTTTTTAAATGAGGCCAAGCGAAGGGCAGCAATATAGCTGACGCCAATAACCATCTTAGGCAGCTTAAAATCATTGGTGGGATTGTATCTGCAACGCCGCGCCCCATCACAAAGTTTCCTGCCCAAAAAAGAATAGCAAGCAAAACAAGCATATATGCATTGTTATAAAGACGAGAAATTAGTGATTTTAATATCATAGTGGGGCCTGTTTCTGGGGATGCAGAGGCATTTTAGGTGCAGAGGGTATCTTAGTGATATTCCTGTTTCTGTCATGTTTTCATTATTAATTTTACCCGTCTAGAATAGGCATAACCCATCTAATTTTATCTGTCTTACCAATTAATACTGATAAATAGACAGTTTCTTTGTATATGGTGCGATTTTTCGCACTTTTTTTGTGGAATTGCACTCGCACATTTTGGTTTATGTGGTTATATTCGCCCGTGATTTACGTTTGGGGTTAGGCCCTGGTGTCACTTTATATTTCATATTCATTTTAAAGATTTAAGGATTTCCCCAATGGCAAATGTGGTTGTGGTTGGCTCTCAATGGGGTGATGAGGGCAAAGGCAAGATTGTTGACTGGCTTTCTGAGAGAGCAGATATTGTTGCGCGCTTTCAAGGGGGGCATAATGCTGGCCATACTCTTGTGATTGATGGAAAGGTCTATAAGCTTTCATTGCTACCATCCGGCGTTGTACGTGAGGGGAAATTAGCTGTTATTGGTAATGGTGTGGTGATTGACCCTTGGGCACTTGTTTCTGAAATTGAGACGTTGCGTGGGCAGGGTGTTGATTTAACTGCAGAGACATTACGTATTGCTGAGAACGCCACTTTGATTTTACCTGTTCATCAAGACCTGGATGCGCTTCGTGAAAAAGCTGCTGGTAAGGGCAAGATTGGTACGACTAAACGCGGTATTGGCCCAGCTTATGAGGATAAAGTTGGCCGCCGCGCTATTCGCATGATGGATTTGCTTGATCTCGATGCGCTGCCTGCAAAAGTGGATCGTTTGCTGACCCATCATAATGCTTTGCGCCGTGGTATGGGAGAAGCTGAACTTGTCTCTTCTGATATTCTTGATCAGTTGAAAGAGATCGCTCCAAAAGTTACGGATTATATTGAGCCTGTTTGGAAGCTTTTGGATGATGCGCGCCGCAAGGGCAAACGTATTTTGTTTGAAGGAGCGCAAGGTGTGCTTCTTGATATTGATCATGGTACCTATCCTTATGTGACATCGTCGAACACTGTGGCGGCACAAGCCGCTACTGGTTGTGGTATTGGCCCAACTGGGCTTGATTATGTTCTGGGTATTACAAAGGCTTACACAACTCGCGTTGGTATGGGGCCGTTTCCTACAGAACTATTCTGTGAGGATGGAACGCGGCTTGGTGAACGGGGGCATGAATTTGGCACTGTGACCGGTCGTCAGCGTCGTTGTGGTTGGTTTGATGCTTGCCTTGTGCGGCAAACCCTTAAAGTGGCTGGTATCACTGGTATTGCTCTTACCAAGCTTGATGTACTTGATGGCTTTAAAGAGTTGAAGATTTGTACAGGCTATAAGATTGGTGATGAGGTTTATGATCATTTGCCAGCAAGTGAAAATATGCAGGCGCAAGTTGAGCCAATTTACGAAGTGCTTGAGGGATGGTCTGAGACAACTGCTGGTGCACGTAGCTGGGCTGATTTACCAGCGGCTGCGATTAAATATGTGCGCCGTGTTGAAGAATTGATCGAGACGCCGGTTGCGTTACTTTCTACAAGCCCTGAGCGCGACGACACTATTTTGGTGCAAGACCCATTCGAAGATTAGTAGCTAAGCTACATTAATATAAAAAAGCCTCGCGATAGATTTATCGTGAGGCTTTTTTTATGGAGTAAATTTTTATCGGATAGGCGTATTATTTTCTGGCGACATTTGTTCCGGACATTTTCTTCCATACAACGCTTTCGCAAATGCCCATTGAACCGCAACCAGTTAATTTGGCTGTGTCTATAGAGGTGAGTTGAAGCGAGCCTTTATATGTTTGTCCGTCTTTTACATTGTAGACATAGCCATACCATTTAAAGATACCGGATTTTCTCACGCTACGCATAATGGTGAGGCCATTTACCGAGCGTTTTCTTAATTTGGGGTTTGAATTGTATTTATCTTTTTTCAATCCAGAGGTGGTTCTTACAATTTTGCCGCAAAGTTGTTTGCCGCATTTGTAAAAGCCGATGATGTCGCCTTTGGGTGTTTTCCAATTCCCTACGATGTGGGTGAGAATTTTTTCTTTTATTATAGGACTTTTCGCAGAGACACTTGCATTCAAGGGTAGAGCTAAAGTTATGAGTGCAGCTGCGATGCAGGTGAGTGAGTGGCTTAGTTTTTTACTTTTAATAAAGTTAGAAGAAAACTGAACTAAATTCGCGCGCATAAAATGTACCCTGAATAAATTAAATTTGTGATTTGTTGTGGTGTTTATCAATCAAAAAACATACCAGATTGTTAATCACCGTATAAAAATGGCCGTCTGATGACAGAATAATTGTTAAATGAAGATTTAGTCACAGATAATTGATTTTATAGACAATTTTCTTTTTTGATTTTCTCGATTTTATAACCTTGACCTTCCTGTAACTGGAAGGATTATGGTATAGTTTAATCTAGAAGGGGATAAAATGGTTCAAAATAGTGATAGTTGTTGTTCAACTGGTGAGCAATCAACTGATTTAGAAAGTTCTCTTAAGGCTCGTCCTGGATTTATTAGTTCTGCTAAGGCGACAATGCATTGTTTAACCGGTTGCACCATTGGTGAAGTGTTGGGGCTAATGATTGGAGTTAGCGCTGGGTTTACTCCATTTTACACAATAGCTCTTGCCGTGTTTTTGGCCTTTGCTATCGGTTTTGCCATGGCCATATACTCGGTGCAGGCAAGTGAAGGACTTGGATTGTTGGCTGCGTTTCGGGCCGTATGGCTTGGTGAAGTGATCTCTATGGGCATCATGGAATTTGTTATGAATGTTGTTGATTATTCGGTTGGTGGAATGCAATCGGGCAGTATTTTCACAGGTGTTTTTTGGCTTGGTATTGGACTTGCCATTCCGGCTGGATTTTTGGCGGCTTGGCCGGTGAACTACTGGCTCTTATCAAAAGAAATTAAGAATTGTTGCCATTGATGTTTAATAGACCCTGATACTCAACTGATTTTACTATGGAGAGGGGAGCAGATATGAAAATTCGTGATGCTGCGATACAAACTGACCTCACAGAAAAGACCATTCGCTATTATGAAGATATTGGTCTTGTTGTACCGATGCGGCGTGCGAATGGATATCGTGACTTTTCAGAACAGGATGTACATAAACTAAAATTCTTGGCCCGTGCCAGAAAACTAGGGTTTTCAGTGGATGATTGCCGGCAATTGTTAAGCCTTTATAGTGATCGAAAGCGAGCTAGTAAGGATGTTAAAAATATTGCTGAAGCACATCTTTTAGAAATTGAAATGAAAATCCAGGAGCTTTCTAAAATGCAAGATACGCTTACGTTTTTGGTGATGAATTGTAAGGGAAATGAACGCCCTGATTGTCCGATTATCAATGACCTAGCGGGTAAGAATTAAACGGACAATTTGTTTTTCCTTTCTTATTTTAAGGAGCTTGTTTTGCAGCTTTGATTTGCTTCTTTTCAAATAACTGATCAATATCAACAACTTTCCTGTTCATAAAAATGTTATTATACGTGAAGTCATATGATTTGACGGTTGGGATTAAAATCTGATTTTTTGGATTATGAGATGGTTTTTATAGGCCATATGTTTTGTTTCATAATCTGGGAGTTTTAATTTTGACCACTGTAATATTTTTCTTAGGTGTTTTGTTATTAAGCCTGGCCAATGGAGCAAATGATAATTTTAAAGGAATGGCCACTCTTTGGGGTGGTGGGATTCTTTCTTATAGAAAAGCACTAATCCTTGCGAATATTGCAACTTTGGCTGGTGGGTGTTCTGCTTTTGTCTTAGGGGCTGGATTGCTTTCTACATTCTCTGGTAAAGGGATTGTTTCAACTGAAGTGTTGCAAAGCCCACAATTTGTGGCAAGTTTTGCAATTGGTGCTGCACTTACTGTGATTTGTGCAACTTGGCTTCGATATCCAGTATCTACCACTCATTCGATTATTGGTTCACTTGCTGGAGCTGCGTTTGCTCTGCCTCTTGCTAACCCTCTTTATGGTGTGTTGGTGCAAAAGGCTTTCTTGCCACTTTTGTTATCACCGCTTATTGCTGTTGGGCTAACTTATATGTTGTGGCAAGTTCGATCTGTTGTTGTTGGTAAGTTGGTGACGGCTAATGGGACGGTTTCTGGTGATGGTGGAGAGCAGGCATCGCCTCGTCGGTTTGAACGGTCTGGCCATATTGCATCCGGGTTTACAGTTTGTTTTGCGCGAGGTGTGAATGATACCCCTAAGATTGCATCGATTTGGCTGCTTGGTACAACTTTTGATCTTTCAACTTTTTCGATATTTGTCGCAATTGCCAGCTTGATGGTGATTGGGAGTTTAATTTTCTCATATAATGTGGCGAAGGTGATGTCGAAAGAAATTACCGGGATGAGTGAATCTCAAGGCTTTGTGGGGAATATTGTGACGGCTATGTTGGTTTTGTTTGCCTCGAAACTTGGACTAGGTGTTTCAACAACACATGTTTCTGTTGGCAGTTTGTTTGGTATTGGTTTGGTTAGCGGACAAGCTCATTGGGGTAAAATTCAACAAATTGCTCTGGCATGGGTTTTAACCTTGCCAATCGGTTTCGGCTTTGCGGCTCTCAGTGTTTATCTGATCGGGGTTTTCTTGAACTAAATGGCAAATAACGGTTGATCATATTTTTGTGATAGTGAGTGAGCGGATATATGATTTGACCATTCAGTTAAAATTTTGAAGATTGCTAAAAGAATAAATCGCGTCATTGAAATGTTTACAAAATTTCATCTTTTAAGTTTTGATTTTACTTGTTTGATTATTAACTGGAGTTTCTTGTGTTTGGCTTTTTTATATTGTTGAGTGGCCTTTTGTTTATTGGGTTTTTGGCCAGGTTCTTTTTTATAACGGTTAAGCATGATTCAGGCCTAACTAAAAAAAACAAACCAGAGTATAGTCAGAATAATTTTAAAAGGCATGGCCAGTTTAGAACTTTGTTTTTACAACTAGGCTTTGCGCCTCTCTTGGCTCTTGGAATGACTTATGTCTTCTGGCAAGGCTGGAGTACGTTTGTAAATTTTGTTGCTTCTTAATGAATTAAAATAATATGGAGAAAAAAATGGACGTTCAGTCTTCAGTTCAGGACCGTTATGGTGATGGTGCAAATGCTTGTGAGAGCTCTCTTTGTTGTGCTGTTAGCTATGACCCTAAATATTTGAAAGTTATTCCGCAGGAAGTTATTGAGCGTGACTATGGCTGCGGTGATCCGTCTCAATATTTACGTGAAGGCGAGACTGTTTTAGATCTAGGATCTGGTGGGGGTAAGATTTGTTTTATCGCTTCACAAATCGTTGGTGAAACTGGCAAAGTTATTGGTGTTGATATGACACCTGATATGTTGAAGCTAGCGCGTGACAGTGCTCCGAAGGTCGCTAATGAAATTGGATACAGTAATGTGTCTTTTGTTCGCGGGCATATTGAAGATCTGAAGACTGACCTTGATTTGGTTGATAAGTTTTTGGCTGAACATCCTGTTTCGTCTGTTGGTGACTATGAAGAGCTCACCCGAGAGATTAGCCGTATTGGTAGCGAGCAACCGCTGATTGAAGATGATAGTGTTGATGTGATTGTTTCCAATTGTGTGCTTAATCTTGTTAGCGATGTTGATAAAGAGCAGCTTTTTGATGAGATGTACCGTGTTTTGAAAGTTGGGGGCCGGATTGCGGTTTCTGATATTGTCTCAGACGAAGTTTCTCCTGAACATTTGAAGAAGGATTCAAAGCTCTGGTCTGGCTGTATCTCTGGTGCTTTGCAAGAAGCTGAGTTTGTTAAGATGCTTGAAGATGCCGGGTTTCATGGCATCGTTGTTGATAATTATGAGAGTGAGCCTTGGCAGATTGTTGAAGGTATTGAATATCGTTCTGTGACGATTGTGGCTTATAAAGGCAAAGAAGGCCCTTGTATTGAAAAGAACCAAGCGGTTATTTACAAAGGCCCTTGGCTACAAGTGGTTGATGATGATGGTCATGTTTTTTGCCGCGGCGAGAGAATGGCTGTTTGTGAAAAGACATTCAATCTGATGAATTCTGAACCTTATAAAGAAGAAATCATTCCTGTTGAACCTGCTATTGCTGTTGAGACAAATGAAGACATGGTTTGTGGGGAAGGGGCTTTGCGTCATCCGCAAGAAACTAAAAAAGGTATTAAACCGATTACGACGGATGCCAATCAGGGCAATTGTTGCTAGTTTTTTAATTATATGAATTTGAAGAAGGGGAGCATTTGCTTCCCTTTTTTGTTCGCTTCAGTTTGCCCACTCGCAACCGCTTGATTTCTCTCACGGGCTCTTTTGTTGTGCTTCAGATGCCCACTACGCATCCGCACTATCTGCCTTCCGAGAGGGGCGGGTTTTTGTGCGATTAGCTTCTCCGTACTCGCTTCCCTCCGTTCGAACTGATCTTGTGCGCCGGGCTTCACTGGCGTTTCGCCATGTCTTGACGCCGAATTGGCGTCACTCCTTCTTCTAGTTCGTTGGCTTTTTCTTTATCACGGCTATTCCATGTGCTTTTTTGACTAGATAGTTGCACTTTTAAGGAGGAGTACTCTAGTGGCCGTTCATTGATGAGTAGACATTGATGAGAATGATGCCTGCGATGATTAGGGTTATTCCTAAGAGACCAATTAGATCTATTTTTTCTGAAAAAATGAAAACACCCATAAGACATGTTGCAGCGATGCCGATGCCTGACCAGGTGGCATATGACATGGCGAGGGGTAAGTTTTTTAAGGCCAGCCAGAGAAAGAAAAAAGAGAGGCAATAGGCGACAAACGTGATGGCGCTGGTCCATTGATCTGCTGTTGTGGCGCTCCATTTGAGGGCAATTGTGCCGATAATTTCGAATAAAATGGCTGCTGATAGATATAAATAAGGCATTTGTCCTCATTGGCTCCTTGTTACAGGTCATGCTCATTACAATTTAATAATCAAATAGATAGCCATGGGTGTAACATCCTTTCTTAAGTGGGTTTAGTAAATTCTGCTCCTTGTTTTCTATAAATCTCATTTTTGTATTGTGAAGATAGCTGTTTATGGGCTTAAGAGGCCGCTTGTTTGTGACAGTGATTCGAATTAGGTTTTAACTGACATTGTAAGCTTTGTTCTTTTGTCATGTGGATGTTTATCGAAGTTGTTTGTTTTCAACTTGGATATAGCTTTTATGATGAAGTGAATTTTGTGTGCTATTTTGAGGGGGCCATCTGATATGTCTTTATTGTTCCGAATTGTTTATGCAGCTCATGCAAATGGTACGCATCACAAACTTGCTTTAGATGCTTTGAATGAGCTTTCTGTTGAGGGGAGCGATAAATGGGCGAAGTTGTTTTTAAAACATTCAGAGCGCTATTTAGAGGGCTCTAAAGACCCTGATAAATTGTTCAAAGACTTTAGAAATCACGTGCTTCATGTTCAGGATAATTTTTGGGGCGGTGCTCCAGATAAATGCCGTGAATGGTATGATGATTTGGTATCATGTCTTGTGGCTGAGCGCTGGGAAGATGCGGTTTATAGCGCTGGAGTGCTCTCTCATTATTATACTGACCCGATTATGCCGTTTCATACGGCGCAATCAGAAGCGGAGAGTTCTATTCACAGAGCTGTCGAATGGACGATTAATAAAAGCTATAACCAGCTGAAAAAACGGGCTGACAGGGATTATAAACTTTTGATGGTTGTGCCGCCTGAAGACACAATCGACTTTGCAGCCAATATGGTGCGTGAGGGGGCGACGGTTTCGAATAAATATTATTCTCATTTGATTGCACATTATAATTTTGACCGAGGCGTTGTGAAGCCTGAAGAGGGGTATAACGAGCTTGGCCATGTGGTTTTAGCGGAACTTATTCAATATGCGTCTCGTGGGTTTGCACTTGTGCTTGATCAAGCGATTAGAGCCTCAGGTAAATCAGCGCCTGATGTTTCCCTAACTGCAGAAACTTTCATGGCTGGCCTAAAAATACCTGTGAGATGGGTGACGAGAAAACTGGATGATGCAGCTGATAAAGCTTTGGTTGAGGCGATGTATGATGAACTGCAACAAACTGGGAAAGTTGAAGAGACGTTACCTGAAGATGATCGAGTGATTAAGGCACTGCACCGTTCTGAAGTTCTTGGCATTAAAGATAATGACGATGATGAAGACGAGACGCAAGAAGATGAAGGACCAACTGAAGCTGAGCTTGCCATTGAGAAATTAATGGAACAGGAAGAGGAAGTTGATAAGTCGAGTTATGACCGTCATGAGAAAGAAGAAGGTGAGGAGCCTGTTTCCCTCCCAGAAAAGCGGCCGCAGCAAAAGCCAACCCATTATTTAGAACGCTCTGATCAAGTTGAAGATGCGCCCTCTATTGGTGCAAAAACAGCAAAACGACTTGGGGTTGTTGGTGTTAAAACGGTTGAAGATCTTTTATCTGCGGATCCAGAACAAGTTGCTGGCGAATTGGATGTCAGATACATAACTCCGCAAGTTGTCAAAGACTGGCAAGACCAGGCTAAATTGCAATGCGAAATTCCACGACTTCGTGGGCATGATGCTCAATTTTTGGTTGGGTGTGGGTATAGAACGCGAGACCGTGTTGTAGAAGCTAATCCCGAGACTTTGCTTGTTGACTTGCAAGCCTTTTTGTTAACGTCAGATGGTGAGCGTTTGCTTCGGGTTGGTAATGAACCAGACTTGGAAGAAGTGAAAGAGTGGATTGAAAGTGCTAGCCAGGTTGCTTGATATTTTTCTATAACTTACTGCATTTATTGTATTAAAAATGCCAGGCGCGGGCCTCCGCTAGAAGAAAATCTCTAAATACAGTGATGCGTTTTGAGTTTCTCAATTCTTCTGGATATACAAAATATGTATTTAGATTTGGAACATCTGCGTCTGGTAAGACGTTTACTAACTCCTCGTCATCTTGGGCCAAGTAATCTGGTAATACAGCAATGCCGACTCCGCGTTTTACGGCTTGTCTGAGAGAATAAAGATTATTAATTGTCACAGCAGGTTTGCGTTTTTCGTTTGGTTTTAGACCAGCGGTTTCAAGCCAATTTAGTTTCTCCATAGGTTTTGGTGCTTTACCCCCAAAAGTAAGGATGCGGTGATTATCCATGTCATCTAAGTTTTTTGGCATGCCAAATTTTTTGATATATGAATTGGCTGCGTAGACATGAAAATGCACTGTGAACATAGGGCGGCGTATAAGGTCTTGCTGTACTGGTTCTCTGAGCCAGATAGCTACATCAGCCTCTCGCATTGCGATGTCTAATTCTTCATCACTTAAAATGATTTGTAGTTGAATGCCTGGATAGAGGTTGATGAAGCTATTTAAACGAGGTGTTAGCCAAGCGGAGCCAAAACCAACAGTGGTTGTGACACGCAGTTCACCAAAAGGTTTATCTGATGCGTCTTCTAACATGGTTTGGGTTGTTAGAAGCTTGTTAAAAACATCATGGGCGGTTTTATAAAGTAACTCACCTTGTTCTGTTAAAATGAGGCCGCGAGCGTGACGATGGAACAGTGCAACTTTTAGATCTGCTTCTAGTGAGCTGATTTGTCTTGAGACAGCGCTTTGGCTCATATCCATTTCATCGCCGGCTTTGGTGAAGCTTCCAGCTTCAGCTACGATATGAAAAATTCGAACTTTATCCCAGTCCATTTTAAAATTCCCAATTCACCCAAATGAATATTGTTCTTCATTTGGGTGCTATATGTATTTTAAAGCTTTAATATGTTTTGGAAATTCTATCAAATTGAATTGAACTTGAAATTTTTTCGGCAAAAGATTTTGAGCTTAACATTTCCAATAATTTTAAAGCCGCCTGATATGATACAGGTCCCCCATTGGACGTGATTATATTCCCATCTACGACATAATTGATATTGGTTTGTACTTTTACCTGTGGATAGTTTTTTTGTAGGTCTTTCTCGCCACCGGCCCAGGTTGTTGCTTTTTTCCCATTTAGGATACCAGCCTCAGCTAGTAGGTGAGCACCCGAGCAATTGCTGGCGATGGCTGATGCATTTTTATGGGTTTTGATAAACTCAATTAGCTTTTTATCTTCAAGGAATGGTTTCATCTCATAAGCACTTGGGACTATGAGGACATCATATTTCATGCTGTCGTAGATTGTCTTTTCTGCTAAAAGAGGTAGACCTTCTTCGGAAACGACTTTTAGTTTTTTATGAGCGGAAATGAGGGTGATTTTGTAGTCTTTGAATTCGGGTTGATTTTTTGCAGCCCCTAATACTTCAATTGGGCCGGTTACATCGCCGGTTAAAAAACCATCAAAAACGATGATACCTATTATTTTGTTTGCTGCTTGTGCCTGTGAGGGGGGAGTTAATAGTGATAGGGGAATTAATAACAGGGCGGTTAATAGAAATACTGTTTTGATAAAACTAAATTTCATTTTGTGATTTTCCTCAAAAATTTATTTTGCCTTTTGAGAAAGATAAAAGGCGTCTAAATGCTTTTATCTAGACGCCTTTGGCTAAAGTAAAATCAAGTAATTTTGATCGTTTGATTTGTAAGTTTTTATTCAGCTAAGAATTTTTCAGCCTCTAATGCAGCCATACAACCCATGCCGGCGGCGGTTACCGCTTGGCGATAGATTTCGTCTGTTACGTCGCCAGCTGCATAAACCCCTTTGATTGAAGTTTCTGTGCTGTCAGGTTTCGTGATGATATAATTGCTTGGTGACATATCAAGCTGGCCTTTGAAAAGCTCTGTCGAGGGTGCATGGCCGATCGCGACAAAGATACCATGCACATTCACATCGGTAATTTCACCGGTTTTTACATTTTTGATTTTCGCGCCGGTGACAGATAGAGGGTCTTCTTCACCAATTACTTCTTCTAATGCGCTGTCCCACATCACTTCAATTTTTGGATGTTTGAGCAATCTTTCTTGCAGAATTTTTTCTGAACGCAAGCTGTCTCTTCTGTGAACAAGTGTCACTTTTGACGCAAAGTTTGTAAGGAACAAGGCTTCTTCAACGGCTGTGTTGCCGCCGCCAATGACGATGACTTCTTTATCTTTATAAAAGAACCCGTCACATGTGGCACAAGCAGAAACACCAAAGCCTTGGAATCTTTCTTCGCTCTCCAGACCTAACCAACGAGCCTGAGCTCCTGTTGAGATGATGACGCTATCTGCAGTGTAAGTTTTGCCGCTGTCGCCTTTCATAGTGAAGGGGCGGCTGCTTAGATCAATTTCCATAATGTGGTCTGTGATCATGTTCGTTCCGACATGTTCAGCTTGAGCTTTCATTTGCTCCATCAGCCACGGGCCTTGAATGACATCGGCGAAGCCCGGGTAATTTTCTACTTCTGTTGTGATTGTTAGCTGACCGCCAGGTTGCATGCCTTGAATCAAGGTTGGCTCTAACATAGCCCTAGCGGCATAAATGGCAGCTGTATAACCAGCTGGGCCAGAGCCGATGATGACTAGTTTTGAGTGGTGTGTTTCAGTGCTCATTTCTTTGTCCTTTGTTTTCCAAGGCTACTTATTTTGTGAGGTGTCACCGTTTTTGTTAATTGTAGTGATGCACCAGATGTTTGTTATTTGGTTTTAATATTTGAATAAATGATCAGCTGAAGGTTTTTTGGTGTTCAGCATAATTTTGAAGTATGATTTGGGCGATCCTGGCAGTTTCGTCAATGGGTTGTTCGGTCACTTTCACGGAAAAATCAATTATTTTATCTACGCGGTGTATTAAATTCTCTGATATGAGGTTTTCAAGGAAGATTTTGTGCCGTCTGCTTGTGCCATTTAGTGGTAATATATGTACTGGCGATTTGGTAAACAAGGCCTCTGAGATCATTGAGACGCTATCTGCTGTGATGAGTAAATGATCAGCATGGGTTAAGATGCCAAAATAGGGGTTTTTGCCTTCCTTATCCCATATCCATGTTTTTTCATCTTCCTTGAAATGCTCTTGCAAAGCTTGTGTCACGAAGGGTTCCGTGCGGCTTGATGGTGTGAGTAGAATGGTGGCATTGTGATCTTGACGGGCTGTTTGAAGGCATTGAATTAAAGCCTCAAGGGCTTGTTCATCAAATCCGTATTTTTTATTTTTGCCGCCAAGGCACACACCTAGTACTGGATCTGCGTTTTCAGATTGTTTGTTCAAGGAGAGCAAGTTTTTTTCTTGCCAAATAGCAGTCCATTTTAGGTGCTCTTCATCGAGTTTTTTTCGGGTGAGTTTATGAAGGGCAACCTTTGTGTCTATGACATTTATGCCTTTTAATGCGTCATGTTTCATAGAGGCTATTAGATCAAAGTATTTGGTTGGGGTTTGTGGATTTTGAACATGTACCCTGTATGTCTTACCGGCTGATTTTTTTCCAATAGCAATGGAAATAGCTGAACTTCTTCTGCCACAACTAATGACAATATCTGGCCAGGTTTCATTCTCATTGACCAAATTATCGAATGAGCTGCTGTCCTTGGACAATGATTTAAATGGCAAAGGGTTTAAGTGTCCTGGGAAGAACTTACCCCAGTCGTTTAGATTGGCCTTTTTTTCTACGATTTGATAGTCGCGTTCTGGCGCGCTTAATTCTTTGATGGCAGCAGCTAATCCGAGGGCTTGGCTGCGCATGCCAGGAGCTCCGCTTGTTATGGCCCAGATTAGCAAAGTTTGCTCGCTTCTTAATGGAGAGGTTGATCTTTTAGATTTTTAGAAGGAAAAGGGAAACTCCTCTAATTGTCAAGGGGTGAAAGTTGTTCAGTATAGGTATGGTTTTGGTCTTGTATTTTCATTTGTTCTAATAAATTTCAAAATTTTGTAATTTATGGTATAGTTAGGTGTTTATTTTGTTCAATTGTTTAATTTGAATCGAATAAAGGGGAAGAAATGAAACATAATCTAGATGGTATTGACTGGAAAATTCTGGCAGAACTACAAAAAAATGGCCGGATAACAAATGTCGAATTAGCCTCAAAAGTTGGTATATCAGCACCGCCTTGTTTGCGCCGTGTAAGGGCTCTTGAAGAAGCGGGAATTATTGAAGGTTATTTTGCGCAATTAAATGAAAAAAAAATAGGTCATGATCTCACAGCTTTTGCGATGGTTAGCTTAACGGCTCAATCCGAAGCTGATCTTGTTAATTTTGAAAAAATGACGTCTCACTGGGATTTGGTAAGAGAGTGCTACATGCTCTCTGGTGAAATAGATTTTATGCTTCGATGTGTGGCGCGAGATCTAACTGAATTTCAGGATTTCATTGTGCAGGAACTGACCGCGGCTCCTAATGTTGCTGGTGTGAAGACATCGCTTGTCATTCGGCGTTCTAAGTGGTTGGCAGGAGGAGCTATCCTTGAGTTATCCTGTTAGATGAACGTTAGATTGTCTTGAGTTAATTAGGGAAGGGAAGTTTTTCTTCAGAAGTTTCTTGTTGTCCTTCTGCGCTTTCTTTCTGACTTGCTGCTTGTGCGTTTCCTCTTACCTTGAGGAACCTCATAACTCGTTGTGCTGATGCCATGTCCAGGCTTTCATAGCGGCGGATGGCTTCTACAATTTGTGAGCCACTTGCCTGGCCGATATTTTCTCTAAGTTGGAGAAGGCTAGCGAAGGTTGAGCGCTCGAAAGAGTTTGACTTACAAAGAACTGCAAGAGCAGGCAATTCAGCCTGAAGAAGACAATGTTTGACAGTGCTTTGATCTAAATCGGTCATTAAATGGAGGCAATAGACAGTTTCTTCTGTTTTTTGCAATTTGACGTAGTGAATGATAACGCGTTCATCCAATTGTTTACGGCTGTGTAAATAATCAATTTCCTGGAATGAGGCTTCTCTTTCAGCGTCAGTTGTTTCCAGTGTGGCTGATTTTACTTCAACTGTTTCATCAATTTCATCTTCAGAAATATCAATCCCTTTAGCAACAGTCTCTGCTTTGATTTTGTCTGCTACACGTTTTTTTATTGTTTGTAATAAATCTGCTGGTGTATCTGTTCGATCATGTAGGATTGAGTTAAGTGCTGAATTATCGAGGGCGTTTTGTGTTAGTTTTTCAAATGAATTTCTTGAAAAATTTGCCCCTGAATTAGAGCTGACATTGAGCAAAACTTCATCATTGCCGCGATTGACCAAAGCATCAGTAACTTTGACGTTGATATTTTCACGCTTACATATTGCGAGGAGATGATCTTGACTTTGAGTTTTAGCGACTTTTACCAGGAATTCATCTGACAAGATTTTTGATCTTGTGAGAACTGGGCGGGCGACTTCAATTTCATCGATAGCTAGTTTATGCGTTAAGCGGGTTGGGGCGTTGGGCATGTCCGCTAAGCGATCAGCGAACTCGGCTCTAACTGAGGTCTCCAGCTCATAAGCCAATCTGTCCATGATTTGGTCAAAAGCGGCTTTATGATCAGGCTGTTGTTCATCAGCCGTGATTGCGAATAAATCCGTAATACGATGTAATAAAGCACGGCGGCTTTCGCTTGATTTAGTTGCTGAAAGTTCTTGCAACTCATCAAGTATTTGCACACTGTTTTCCATCAATTACCCCATAAGCATAACTACACAATGGTTATTAATAGGACATTGATCTTTAAATTTTTCTAAATAATTTATTGAAAATCAGTATTTAGTAGCAAATTTGGGCAAATAAGATCTAATTTGATGAATTTTCGCTTATATTCTTGCTTAGAGAGCGTTAATTAACGGAGCTTTGATGTTATCAGAGTTTGTAGTGCTTTTATTCTTTGAAGTTAACTTCCAAGATTTCATAGCTTTTTTGTCCGCCAGGAGTTCTTACTTCGGCAACATCACCAATGGATTTACCAATTAAGGCTCTAGCGATGGGGGAGGTAATTGAGACTTTTCCTAATTTTACATCAGCTTCGTACTCGCCAACGATTTTATAGGTCACTTCTTCTTCGGTATCTTCATCAACAAGATCTACAACGGCGCCGAAAACAATTCTATCTCCAGAAAGTTTAGTTACATCAATAACTTCGGCTCTAGATATCTTGTCTTCCAGGTCAGAAATTCTAGCTTCATTTAGCCCCTGGGCTTCTTTGGCGGCATGGTATTCAGCGTTTTCTGATAAATCTCCATGTGCACGTGCCTCAGCAATGGCCTGAATAATTCTTGGGCGCTCAACAGATTTTCTATTTTGCAGCTCTTCTTCAAGCTCCGCATGTCCCTTAACGGTCATTGGTACTTTATCGACTGACATAAAGATATCCTCCAGCTCCTGAATAATTCAGATGCCCTATTAAATAAGTTAAGCTACCTTGGTAACTCAAGATTACTGTGACTTATAGTCCTGAATGGGGGTAACGTTCATATTATCCTCACTTATTGCCTCAATTGCCAGTGAAATAGCACGAATTCCGGCTAATGTGGTATAATAAGGGATGTGGTAAAGAAGCGCAGTTTGGCGAATTGACTTACTGTCAGCCAAGGCTTTCGACCCTTCAGTTGTGTTGAAAACTAGATCAATGTCTCCATTTTTCATGGCATCGACAATATGCGGGCGGCCCTCAAGCACTTTATTAATTGGACTTGCTTCAATATCATTTTCATTGAGGAACCGTGCGGTTCCACTTGTTGCTACAATTGTGAAGCCAAGCTTTTGTAATTTGCCTACAGGCTCAATGAGGCGCTCTTTATCTCTTTCTTTAACTGAGACAAAGATGGTTCCGCTGGTTGGGATATCAATGCCACTGCCAAGCTGACTTTTGGCAAATGCCATTGGAAAGGCTTTATCAAGTCCCATGACTTCACCGGTTGAGCGCATTTCTGGCCCCAAGACACTGTCGACCCCTGGGAAACGAGTGAATGGGAAAACGGCTTCTTTCACAGCGATATGATCTAGCTTTTTCTTTTTAAGATCAAATTTATCCAGTTTTGCTCCCGCCATAAGTTCTGAAGCAATGGCTGCAATTGGTTGTCCGATTACTTTGGCGACAAAGGGAACTGTACGACTGGCGCGTGGGTTCACTTCAAGGATGTAAATATTGTCATCTTTGATGGCGAATTGCACGTTCATGAGACCAACAACATTTAGAGCTTTAGCAAGTTTTGCTGTGTGTTCTTCTAATTCAGCTAATATCTTCTCCGATAGAGAGTGCGGGGGAAGTGAGCAAGCGCTATCACCAGAGTGAACGCCAGCTTCTTCAATATGCTCCATAATGGCAGCAACGAAAACACCTTCTCCATCTGAGAGGGCATCAACATCAACTTCAATGGCATCTCTTAAATAGCTATCAAGCAAGACAGGGCTGTCACCAGAGACATGCACTGCTTCTCTTATATAGCGTTCAAGTTGTGCTTGGCTATCGACAATTTCCATAGCCCGTCCGCCCAGTACATAGGACGGGCGGATGACAATTGGAAACCCAATTGTTTCAGCGATTTTGGTCGCTTCTTCGGGGCTACGTGCGATGCCGTTTTCCGGTTGTCTGATACCGACTTGTTCAATGAGCTCTTTAAAGCGATCGCGATCTTCAGCTAGGTCAATTGCATCTGGTGATGTGCCGAGAATTGGGACACCATTTTCTTCCAAGAAATTAGCTAATTTAAGAGGAGTTTGACCACCGAACTGAACGATTACACCTTTTAGCGTTCCCTTAGATGTTTCGACGTTGATGATTTCCATTACATCTTCTTCGGTCAATGGCTCGAAATAAAGACGGTCTGATGTGTCATAGTCTGTTGAAACTGTTTCTGGGTTACAGTTGACCATGATGGTTTGATATCCCACTTTTGAGAGTGAGAATGCGGCATGGCAACAACAGTAATCAAATTCAATACCCTGACCAATGCGGTTTGGTCCGCCCCCTAGAATGATGACTTTTTCTGCATCTTCAGGGTGAGCTTCAGAGTTTGCGTGTGTGTCACCTTCAACTAAAGGTGCTTCGTAAGTTGAATACATATAGGCCGTTGGAGACGCGAATTCGGCTGCGCAAGTATCGATCCGTTTATAAACCGGATGAACACCAAGTGATGATCTGTGACTGGTTACCTCGGTTGATTTATGGCCTGCTAATTCAGCTAAGCGTGCATCAGAAAAGCCCATTGATTTTAGTTTGCGCATTGAGCTTTCGTCTTGAGGTAGACCGTGTTCTTTTACGCGAGCTTCATAATCAATGATTTCCTGGAGTTGCTCAAGGAACCACGGGTCAATTTTGCATGATGCATGGATCATTTCATGAGAGACACCGTGGCGCATGGCTTGAGCCACTTTTAAGAGGCGGTCTGTCGTTGGTTGGCCAAGAGCTTCGCGGATCACGTTCTTATCTTCGCCTTCGCCATAACCTTCAAAGGGAAGGTCGTTTAAACCAGTTAGGCCGGTTTCTAATGAGCGTAATGCTTTTTGCAAACTCTCTTGGAAGTTGCGGCCAATGGCCATGGCTTCACCAACGGATTTCATCGCCGTAGTTAGCGTTGGTTCACTGCCCGGGAATTTTTCAAAGGCAAAGCGTGGAATTTTTGTGACGACATAATCGATTGTTGGTTCGAATGATGCCGGTGTTGCGCCGCCAGTGATGTCGTTTTCAAGTTCATCTAATGTATAGCCAACAGCAAGCTTTGCAGCGACTTTAGCAATTGGGAAGCCGGTTGCTTTGGAGGCAAGGGCCGATGAGCGAGAAACACGCGGGTTCATCTCGATAACAACCAAGCGTCCATCAGCAGGGTTCACTGCGAACTGCACGTTTGAGCCGCCAGTTTCAACACCAATTTCGCGTAGCACTGCTAATGAGGCATCGCGCATGATTTGGTATTCTTTATCGGTGAGCGTTAGTGCCGGCGCCACTGTCATGCTGTCGCCCGTGTGGATGCCCATTGGGTCTATATTTTCAATAGAGCAAATGATGATGCAGTTATCTGCTTTGTCGCGGACAACCTCCATTTCATATTCTTTCCAACCCAAAACAGATTCTTCGATTAGAACTTCTGTTGTCGGGGAGGCATCGAGACCGCGTTCAATAATTTCGATAAATTCTTCTCGGTTATAAGCTATGCCGCCGCCCGTGCCACCCATGGTAAAAGACGGGCGAATGATACATGGAAGGCCGATAACTTCCATAGCTTCCATTGCCTCAGCCATTGTATTTGCCACACGAGAGCGCGGTGTTTCCAGGCCAATTTTATCCATGGCTTTTCTAAACCGGTCTCTGTCTTCTGCTTTGTCGATGACGTCTGCTTTGGCGCCAATCATTTCTACATTTAAGGCATCAAGTATGCCGCGCTTTTTTAACTCGAGTGCTGTGTTGAGCGCCGTTTGGCCGCCCATGGTCGGCAAAATTGCATCTGGGCGTTCTTCAGCGATGATTTTAGCCACCACTTCAGGAGTGATTGGTTCGATGTATGTTGCGTCAGCTAGTTCTGGATCTGTCATGATCGTTGCTGGATTTGAATTGACCAAAATGACCCGGTAGCCTTCTTCTTTTAAGGCTTTAACGGCTTGGGTACCGGAGTAATCAAACTCACAAGCTTGGCCGATAATAATGGGTCCCGCCCCGACGATGAGGATGGATTTTATGTCTGTGCGTTTTGGCATTTTCGTATCTCAGTGCTGGCAATTATATGGCGCACCCAAATTGTTTGGCCCTTTTCTTAAGAGCCAATTTCAAGCGCGATTTTTCTTTGTCTGGGTAGCTGACTTTTGAAGCCCTCTGAGAAGGGCACACTAAAGAAGGTTTGCTGATTGGGCAATCCCCAAAACGACTTAGAGTTGTTAGAAAATAGGTTTATTTTGGTGAAAAATGATTAATTTTATATCAGCTTGGCAGTTTCTAAAGTCAAAGGTGTTGTTTACAGCTATTCATAGGTAAAAATAGCCCTCAAAATTTATTTATTCATAGAAAGTTTGAGGGCTATCTCTTAGACCTTAGTTGGGGTGTCTGGCTTAGTTCTTCTTGCCAAAATCTGGCAAATTAGCGCAGGGGTCACCTCGTTTAATTGTTGGTGTGACCCAGATAAAATCCGCAGCGATTTCGCCTGATGGATTTTTTTGAGCAAGGTCTTTTATTGTTGTGGCTTTGCTTGAAGTTTCAGCGAATTGAACTGTTAGAGATTTGCCTTTGCCTTCTCTTAAATCCAAATACCATGGAGCGCCCCTATCTGTTCTTGTGTGACCATTGCCAGCAATGAGAATGGCTTGGCGCCTTTTGTCATTCTTGTCATATGAGGCCTGGATCAGTACATCAGCCATCCAAGCATCGCGGAACCTTTGGACTACTGTCATTGGTGGAATGACATGCTCAGGCAAGCGGTTGCAATGTGCAACACGAATGTCTTCAGATAAAGCCTCATCTAAACTTTTCTCAAGTTTCACATCAAGTTTGAAAACCTTTTTTGCTTTTTCAGGTAGAACGCCCATGTCACTTTTGATCAGGTGATCGATCATGATACGTGTTGTGTGACCGGGGAATACTTCTAAATTATGGGTGTAAATTTGCTCGCCGATAGGTAAATAAATATCCCATTTAGGCCAGCCATTTTGTTTCCATTGAAGGGCCGTCCCTAGAAATTTGGCTTTTGAATTTGGTTGGTTTCGATAAGAATTATACCGTCTCATTTGATCAACCTTGATCATCTCTATTACGAGCGCAGGTTTTTCTTTTTTGTGGCTAAGAGCGTTTATGATGCCAGCCTGTAGGGTGTGATGATCCGGGTTGTCATGAATTTCACCTAAAAGTATAAAACGTTTTTTAGACAGAGCTTTGATGAGCTCGTCTGGTGTGATGAAGGTGTTTTTTTCTTTCGACCAGATTTTGCCAACGAGTTTGTGGTCTTGTAATTCTTTTGATTGCCAGGTTGATGGATTGTTTAATTTGTCACTGGAGTTTTTAGCTTGGGCGTTTGGGTGTTGTAACCCACCATTCATCAGAAGAATAAGTGAGACGAGACATAGGGCTTTGACAAATTTCATATAACACATCCTTTTTTAGTTGCGCCTTTAAGGTTGCCATTTTTATGCTTCAGATGCCCACAAGCATCCGCATTTTAGTTGGCAACAATAAGGGAGACATTTGCCTCCCTTATTTTGTACGTAACTGTTTATTTAATGGACCATAAAGTCTTGAGTTATTCTTTTATTGGTTCCATGTTTTTTTCTGCACGCATAAAGTTCACAAAACGGCGGAATAGATAGTGGCTATCTTGTGGACCAGGGCTTGCTTCAGGATGATATTGCACTGAAAAAACAGGTTTGTCTTTTAGTCTTATGCCGCAATTTGTGCCATCAAATAGCGAAATATGAGTTTCTGTAAGGTTTTCTGGCAGAGTATCTCTGTTAACTGTAAAGCCATGATTCATGGATGTGATTTCCACTTTGCCAGTTGTATGATCTTTAACAGGGTGGTTGGCGCCATGGTGACCTTGTTGCATTTTGGCGGTTTCGGCGCCAAGGGCTAAGGCTAGAATTTGATGGCCAAGACAAATTCCGAAGATTGGCTTGCCGCTCTCAACTAATTTTTTAATTTCAATAGCTGCATATTCGCCAGTGGCGGCAGGGTCGCCTGGACCGTTTGAGATGAAGATACCATCTGGGTTTTCAGCTAAAATGTCTTCTGCTTTTGAGGAAGCTGGCATTACTGTGACTTTACATCCAACTGATGCGAGGCATCTGAAGATGTTACGTTTGGTGCCGCAATCAAGGGCAACAACGTGAAAGTCTGGATTTTCCAGGTTGCCATAGCCTTCATCCCAGACCCATTTAGTCTCGTGCCATTCATAAGATTGGTTGACTGTAACGTCTTTTGCAAGATCAGCCCCTTCAATTCCGTCCCAGCTTGAGGCTTGTTGCTTTAGAGTGTCAATATCGAAGACACCATCTGAATTATTAGCGATGACTGCATGCTGCATACCTTTTTCACGGATAAGGCTTGTAAGGGCGCGGGTGTCGATATTTGTGATTGCTATAATTTTGTTTGATTTTAACCAACTCTCGAAGTGTTGGTTAGAGCGATAATTTGAAGGTGTTGTGATAGGGCTTCTTAAAATACAGCCACGCACCTTGTTTGTTGCCTCGTTATTAGAAGTTTCTGTATCTTCTTCATTTGTGCCGATATTGCCAATATGAGGGAAGGTAAAGGTGATGATTTGCCCTGCATAAGATGGATCGGTGAGAATTTCCTGATAACCCGTCATTGCTGTATTAAAGCAAATTTCACCCACTGCAGTACCTTCAAACCCAGCTCCGACACCTTTAATAACAGTTCCATCTGCCAGAACAATGACAGCGGTATATTGAGTTGCTTCCCATGCCCCAGAAGAAGGTGAGACTGTTTTCTTTTCTGGAGAGCTAGCATCTTTGATGTTTGAGGTTGTTTCAGGCATTCAATTGGCTTTCTATTTTATGGCATAGATACTCATCCCAAACTTTGAATTGGTTGTTTGGAAGTGAGACTTTATTTGAATTTATGAATTTGTTCTTACTTACCATATGTCACTATTTAAAGACCACTAGATTTGTCTCATTAGACAAAAAAATCTTTGTACAGTTTGGTAAACGGCCCGACCCTATGTGAATGTTGTTTTGCAGTCAACAAAAAAAATAATAAAATAACTAATGAAATCAGTGCTTTATATATGTAAAAATGATTGCCAAGTTAGGCTTTAATGATTTACGCTTATCTCTCTTTCATGATTCAGGATGATTCTTGAGTTTTGAAGGGTGTTGCGGATCAATATTTAAACATTGGGTAGATTTTTAGCGAGCTTTATTGTTTGGCGAGTTTCATCGTTTAAATTAAACCAAATTATGAATTTTATGATCCGACTGTTTTGACCTTTTATTCTTGTACCCATATAGGATTTTTTATGCGCGATAAAATTAATGAAGCTCTGAAAGATGCTGTTAAGGCGAAAGATAAGGTCCGGGTTGGGACGCTTCGCTTGATTAATGCAGCGATTAAAGACCGTGATATTGCTGGCCGTACTAAGGGTACGGATACAGTCTCTGATACTGAAATTCTTGAAATTTTGGCGAAAATGGTGAAGCAACGCCAAGAATCGGCTGTTACTTATAAAGATGCTGGTCGAGCTGAATTGGCTGAACAAGAGCTGAAAGAAATTGAGGTTATTAAAGACTTTTTACCTCAACAAATGGATGAAGAGGCTGTAGCTGAAGCTGTCAAAGAGGTTGTTGCTGAGATTGATGCGACTAGCCTGAAAGATATGGGGCGGACTATGGCGGCTCTGAAAGCTAAATATGCTGGACAGATGGATTTTGGTGCAGCTAACAAAGTTGTGAAAGAGCTTTTACAATAGGCAGGGCTTTCACTTTTGTTATCCAGTTCGGCTTACCTCTTTAAAGAACTGGTACATTAAATTTTTCGGCATAGTCTTCTAAAAGTTTTGTTTGTCTTTTGCTTCCTCTTTTTGCGTAAAGAGGGAGAGTTTTAGATGCGTCCTGGTGGATGAGTTCAATGATTTGAAACGGTTGCAGGTCGCCTCTTTTGGGCCTTATGCCTTTTCTTGTTTTCACTCCTTTAAATTCTGAATATGGCGTTTGCCATTTTTTCTTTGTGAACCAATGTTCTTGTTTTGCTTCGACATATCTTTCATGGAATGTGAGACTGGCTGATCCTTTGGTGCCAAAGAGCGCTTTGGCAAGGTTAAACCCACCAAATGTCCCCATAGCTAAACCAAACAGCAGGTTTGGTGTTATAGAATCTTCAAGTAGATTTGAACGAAATAATACGTAACCAAACAGGGTGAAAAAGATCCCGGTTATAATTTGAGACAAATAATCAGATTTGCTGGCTGGAACCTTTACTTTTGTTGGGAACTTTTCAATATCAACAAAGAAACTGCTTTTGCTGTTATTTGATAGCTTTAGCTGGATAGACATTATCTGATTGACCGTCCTTTTTGACTGACCTCTTGCATTATCTATGACGTTTTTTTCATCTGAATTCAAGCTCTGAGCCTTTAGGTATCCTTCCTATGGTTTTTCATTTTTAAATTAGAAAATGAACTTTTTTCTTTTCCCTTACGACAAACGACTATCTCAATGATTTATTAGAGGAGAATAAGGGGATGAAGAATAAGGTCATAAAAAACATAGGTGTGAAGCAAGAGACTTTATATGGCTTAGGGACGCTGAGCTTAGTTGCAGGCCTTTTGCTGATTGGTCTGGTGTCTCTTAGTATTCAAACGGATGCTATTGCTAAAGATGAAAACCGTGTCAGTTTGGATCAAACAGAGGCTTATTTTTCACAACGCTATCATTCTAAAATTTTGTTATCGGGCAGTGCCTATAATCACTCATTGTTAAATCGTGACTGTGTTTTGGTCGATGAACTCATATGCCAAAATTTATCTAAAAATATAAGGTGATTTTTTTGAACCTTTCTGAGGTTCGTACCGACCAATAGATAACTGGAATTTAATTTAGGAGTATTGGTTGATGTATTACTTTAGATTTTTAATGGTGGCTGGATTGTTTATGGTGTTAAGCGGTGCTGCTTTGCAGAATTTACCTCAGCATGAACAGGTTGTTATGAAGATAAATTTGTTGCGATGAATAGTGAGACTTTAATGATTAGTCATTTAAATTTTGATTAGGCTATCCCATTAGATAAAATGGGATAGCCTCTTTTAACGTGCCTTCAGATTGCACTTTTTAAATGTGCCTTCAGGTTGCACTTTTTTGAGCTTCGTATGCCCACGTTGCATCCGCATAAGCATTCGTATTTCTTTTTAACGAATGCGTGTGATGCAAACATTTGTTACACCAGCATTAATGAAGCCGAGGCGAGACGCGCCGCCTTTTGTTAGATCAATGATGCGTCCATGGATAAATGGGCCACGATCGTTGATCCGTACGATTAACGATTTGCCGTTGCGGCGGTTCGTTACTCTTACTTTTGTTCCAAATGGTAAAGATTTATGTGCTGCTGTGTTGGCGTTATGACGAAGACGTTCGCCGTTAGCAGTTTTATTTGTTGGTCCGGCATACCATGAAGCTTTACCGCATTGTTTGAATGCATGAGCTTGTGAATTAGAGACAACAACAAAAGATAACAGTAGGGCAAAGAACAGCCCTGTCCGTTTGAGGTACATTTAAGAATACTCCATAATAATGGTCATTAATGTTTGGCGTAGAATTAGCCTTTTAGAATTGAAAAGCTTCTTGAATGAAGCCGGAGCGAAACTTAATGGTTAATGAGGCATTGTCAAGGCAGGGCTGTGGAGAGTGTGTGGCTTATTTGTCGCACGAGTTTTGAGCGCTAAAATTCTATACATCGCTTAATTTCAATTTCGTTTAGAAATGTTCTAGATAATTTCTCTTTGTACTGTTTTTAATTTTCATTCATTGCCTGAAAATTTCTTAGAAAACTTAAAAATTATCGGTGAATTGTTTTTGTTAAAAAACTAAACTTTGCTGTCATTCTTCTAGGTTGTATTTTGAACCAATTGTCGTGAATTCAAATGGTTAGTTTTAATTTTTCATCTCAAAGTTTTAATGTTTGGGTCGATTAATTTTTAAAAGAAAATAGGTGTTTTTTTGATGATTAATACAGAAATATACCTTCTAAAGCCGTCGTTAGACTATTTGAAATGCTATGTGAAAGAAAAATGACAACCTGGTTTGTTTTCTGTTGACGCAGGTTAACCATGACGTTATTAGCGCGGCTTAACGTCATGCTAACCTCGAAATAGAAGTGGAGAGAATTGATGGACCGGTTTGTTACAGACATTAGTGATGCAGAAATTCTTTTGGTTACACGCCGATTGATCCGATCTCGGGGTGTGGATGGATTTGATTTAGATGACGTTGCGATAAAAGTACGCACAACTGAGGCTATTATTGAGACGCATTATACTGAAAAAACTTCATTGTTACGGGCAGTGAAAGACGGGGTGCTTGAGGACTTGCGATTTGCATTGCAAAATTCCGTAATTGGCGTTGAAGAACCAGCTCAGAAAATTTATTTCATTTGTAAAACGTATCGCAGTTTTGCGAATAAACAACCTGAGTTATTTCGTCTGATGCATCGGCCAGAATTAAAGACAGAAGAATTTGCCGAAGAAAAAGAGGTTTGTGATCCTGTTGTCCAAATCATTAGTCAAATCGCAGGTGATGATCATGCGGTTTCTGCCTCTCGGTTTCTAGCCAGTTTCATGTATGGTTTTTGTACAATGGAGATTGATGGTAGTTTTCGTCTGAATGGATCTGTTGATGAAGCTTTTGAATATTCACTACGCTCTTATATGTCAGGTCTTGAGGGCGCTAAAAACCTCACTTTTCTTTAAGGCAATATTTTTGCTGGTTCGCGTGTAAAAAACTCTATAAATTACGGATTGATTGGTTTCTTTTGTAATTTTTCCAGAGGGGCGTTTGACCTATATGAGTGCTAAATTTTTATCTTTAGTTAGTCGTGTTGTTCTTGTTTTGGTACTTATTCTAGGTGGTATTGTGCCCAGCTTTGCTGATGATAGCTATAAAAGCCGAATACCGCCGCTTTCACTTTATCAGAAAATGCTTGAAGCCAATAAGAGCTCTGGTTGGGTGTCTTTTCGTAATTATGGTAATCATCAGTTGATCTATTTTACAGCCTTGCAAACGCTTCATTGCCAGCTGCACGAGATCCGATATTCGATTAACACGCTTGAACTAAACAAGCGTTTTAAGCTGGTTAAATGTAATCCGCAGTTACCATTTTCATTGCCGCCTGGAGGCGGACTAGAAGATATTGCTCTTCGCTTACCTAAGGGGACAGCAGAGCGTATTGCTGTGCAGGTTGTTTGGGGGAATGGGACATTAAGCGAGGTTTCAATTTTTGAGCCTTGTAAAAATGTTGGAGATCAGACTTGTTCTTTCCCGGTTAAGGTGGGGAAAGTTGTTGGCTCCCAACCACAAAGAGGAACGACGCAATAAAAAGGCTGATAGTCCATCAAGCGTCTAATGACAAATAATAAGAAAAAATTTTTATTTGCTGGGTCTATGAGTTGTTTTGTTTAACACCGTTTGGTGTTTTGTCTCTTTTCTGAGATAATTATGAGAATCTACTCATAATTAAGAGTTTGGAGGGGACTTATGAAGACCTCATTACCCATTGACTATTTTGTCATATCTTTTCTGATTTTAAGTTTTTTGTCTGGTGGTTTTCCCTCTCCTTTAAATGCACAAAAGAAGGACGAGCTGCCTTCTAAACTTCATGAAAAGTCTGATCAGAGGAAGCTTTCTATTAGGTCTGGCCGGGGGAAAGCGCAACTTTGTACCCGTTGTCACGGAAGGTTGGGGATGCTTAGGGCTGTTAAAATAGCTGAATTTAAGGGGACGGTTGAAGGGTTTGTCATTAAGGAGCTTATAGATTTTCGCCAAGGTGTGCGTAGTCATGCTGTTATGAATTCAATTGCTCAGACTTTATCTGACAAAGATATCAACGATATCGCCGCCTGGTATAGCGCTATTAGCATAAAGCCATAATGTTTGTTTTTAGCGCTCTTAACTCATTTTATCTGGTCATATAGTCAAAGAGCTTATGCTGTGAAGTGTGGTAACCTTGTGTTTTGTCTCTCATTAGGCTATGAGTTCGCCTGAATTTGCTTCACTTCACTGTTAATTCTGACGATGTGAGCCCTTGATCATACTCAAGCATTTGTTGAGATTTGTTTTGGTGTGTCAATATTGAGACTTATAGATTTCATCTTGTTCTGTTAGAGCGAAGCTCTTTGGGACTTTTATTTTCAAAAATTAGGAATAAAAAATTGAGCACGCAGGCTTCTTTTCTTGACGCGGCCAAACGTTATCTTGGTGGTGAACCTTTAACAATTTCGCGATTTCAAATTGAAATTCTTTGTGGCTTAACGGTTGCTCTTGCCCTTGTGCCAGAGGCCGTTGCTTTTGCTTTTGTTGCTGGTGTTGAGCCGTTGGTTGGACTTTATGCTGCCTTTATTGTTGGGTTAATCACGGCGCTTTATGGTGGTCGGCCTGGCATGATTTCCGGTGCAACAGGTGCCTTGGCAGTTGTTATGGTTGAGCTGGTGATGACGCATGGTGTGCAATATTTGTTTGCAACAGTTGTGCTTATGGGGATTTTCCAACTGATAGCCGGTGTTTTTCATCTCGGTAAATTCATACGTATGGTGCCGCGCCCTGTGATGCTTGGGTTTGTGAACGGCTTGGCGATTGTGATTTTCTTAGCTCAGCTCTCTCAATTTAAAGTGGCCGATGCTAATGGTGTACAGCAATGGATGAATGGAGACCAGCTTACCACCATGATGGGGCTTGTGTTTTTGACTATGCTGCTGATTTATCTGGTGCCGAAGGTGACACAGACCATTCCAGCCCCGCTTGTTGCAATTGGACTTGTGAGTGCGCTAGCTATTTTCTTTAAACTTGATACACGCACTGTTGGTGATTTGGCGGATATTGGCGCTGGGTTACCGCCGTTTTCTATTCCTTCTGTTCCCCTCACGTTTGAGACCTTTAAAATCATCTTGCCATATGCTTTGATTTTGGCGGCGATTGGTTTGATTGAAAGTTTGCTGACACTTAATCTTGTGAATGACAAGCTTGAGAAACGCGGTGGTGCGTCGAAAGAGTGTTTGGCTCAGGGTGCGTCGAATGTGGTTTGTGGTTTCTTTGGTGGTATGGGTGGCTGTGCGATGATTGGTCAGACCATGATTAATGTAACATCAGGTGGACGGACACGAATTTCGGGCATTGCAGCAGCGATCTTCTTGCTTTGCTTTATTCTGTTTGCGTCTGATTTGATAGAGCTTATTCCACTGGCGGCTCTCGTTGGTGTGATGTTTATGGTGGTGATTGGTACCTTTGCCTGGGATACATTTAAGATGCTTCCTAAAATTCCTTACACTGATGCGTTTGTACTGATCTTAGTTTCACTTGTGACTGTGTTTACTGACCTTGCGATTGCGGTGATTGTTGGTGTGATTGTTTCAGCTCTTGTGTTTGCCTGGGAAAGTGCGAAGCATGTTCACATTCGTGATTGCATGAAGGATACCGGCGCAAAAGTTTATCATGTTAACGGGCAACTTTACTTCTCATCTGTTGCTGAGTTTCAGGAATATTTTGACCCGAAAGATGATCCTGATGAAGTGATTATTGATTTTAAAGAAGCCCGGCTTTGGGATCACTCAGCGCTTGAAGCGATTGAGGCACTGGCTGCGCGTTATGATGGGTATCGCAAGAAGCTCCATGTGCGCCATTTGAGCCGTGATTGTCAGATGCTGCTTGAGCGCTCTGGTATGCTGATTGTTGATAAGGAAAATGATGATCCTGTTTATGGTCTGGCTGTTGATTATGAAACGAAGTATGGAAACGGCGGGCACTGATTTAGTTGCACTCCAGATGCCCACTACGCATCCGTGCTGTTTTCTCTCACGGCTATACTCTTTAGGGGCGCTTCAGGTTGCCCACCAGCAACCGCGCCGCTTATAGCGACGGGCCCTCCGACGGAGCAGCGTTTGTTTGTGATCAGTTTATCCGTACTCGCTGCGCTTCGTTCAGGCTGATCTTTTGCACCGGGCTTTGCGAAGCGCTTCGCCATGTCCTGACGCTGAAGTAGCGTCACTCCTTCTTCGTGATGTGACTTTGTGTTTATTGTCTCTTAAGGCAGTTCTGCCTACGTTTCTGAAAGTGGCCTATCTAGAACAGAGCTCCTAGTATTTTTCCTAAGACGGCGCCAAGGAGGGCGCCGAAGAGGGTTAGGGTTACGTCTCGCTTTAGTCTGCGCTGTGATGCTAGAGATTGGGTATATGTGCGATTAATCAAAGCGCGAACTGTTTCAGGAGCCCGGCCTTTCATCATCCATTCAGCGCCCAGTTCGAGGGATTGTTGCACGAGAGAATCTCCGAGAAGTGCCAGGCCTTCTCTCGTTACTAAAATGACAGGCACTTGTTTGGTGTTTGGATTGTTACGGATTTCTTTGAGAGCATCTATTGCAGCCGGTGTTTTTTCTTTCTTAACCAGCTCAGCAAGCTCAGCACGAACCTCTGCGATCCGTTCTACTAACTCATCAACATCTCTATTTGTTTTGATTGCTTTGGGGCTATTTGTTTTCTCATTTGTCATATAAAGATCCATGACAACTACATCAGGTAAGTCTTTTGAGCTTTTGGATGCAAGCAGTTCAGGGAGTGCTCTTGCATCTTGGAAACACTCGACGCTGATTCCGTCTTTCGCATGATCGGCTGCAAACGAATTTAGGGCTGAGCGTTCGTCATCTACATATAAAACTTTCACAAAGCACCTTCTTTCTTTATTGAGTGTTAGAGACTTTCCATTGTTTTGGAATTTCTTTTAATAGAGCTGCTAATTAGCATGCTATGCAAGCGTAAAGTTTATGAGTGAAATTAGGTAAAGACGAGTTAGGGCATAGCTTACTCATTGAGTGAGATTCTGTTTCAATATACTTCATTTGATATTATTAATTGGTCAGCCCTATTCTTGATGTTTAGTATTGAAAGTGGGTTTAGTTTTTTGAATTAGCAGTTAGTAAGGCTGTAATAAAGTGCTCACTCTAATAAATCTTTGATAATCCAGTTGTTTAAGCTGAATTGATAAAGGCAAAAAGTTGTAACTCCCCAGAGACAAATGATGACTTTTGACATGTAGGGTGCATAAGCCATTATTGTATCTGCATTCTTTTGTTTTTCTGTTTTTAATAGTCTCTTATAAAAATATGATAGGATTAGCGCGAGACCAGAGCTTGGGGTTACAACGTATTGCACTATGAAACCGATTAAGAAAAAAGATGGGATGTTTGCTATGTTTTTTAGCTCGAATAAGTAAAATTCGTCCCCTCTTAAATCGGCTCTAATACTATGAGCTGAAATTCCCAGGTAAAACCAATAAACGAGATTAAAAGTGATTCCCCAATTGACGATGATGGACATGTTCCAATCTCGTTTGGAGCTGTAAAAGTATAATAACAATGTAACTATGGATATTAAAAAATACAATTCCAGATTTAATTCTGATGGGTTTTTTAAAAGGCTGTCCATTTTGATTTATCTTTTATAATTAATTTAAGGGAAGCTTAAAACTATGCTGGCCTGCTGCCAGCATTAGTTCCTAAGGAATGAAATAAATCCCAAATTTCTGGGTTGATGCGAGGATCTAGTTCTTTAGGTAGGTCAATAGGTTTGTTTCCGGGTTTGAAATTTAATAGATCTTCTGGAATCTCGAGTTTGGGGTAACTCTTACCATTCTTTTCTCTGTCGCGGATGAAGCCATCAACTTCTATTTTAAAATAATCAAAATTAAATTGTAGATCTTCTTGGTGATATTTTCCATCGCTCCATTTTTCTATTATTTTAAGAGGTATCAAATTCCCGCGTTCTTCCCAGTCACCATCTTTATACTCACCGTAATATAAATTTGAGGGACATGAATATCCGAATACACTAGCAGCCAGTTCTTTGCAGCACTCTGGTTGAGTGACCATCCAATAGATTGCATATTCACAGCAATCCCAATTCATATGATGAAATAATCCGAGCCAAACAGATTGAGGTTTGTTTTTTAACAAGGAGATTAAAGGTTCGCAGCCTATGGCGTCATGATCATTAGCAAATGGATTGGTCAAAACTTTATCTCACTTTGTTTTTGAGGCAGCCTTTGCTTGTATATACTGAATTGTTTGTAAATCTTTACTTAACTTTGCTTTGTTTTCTATGCTTAATTATCAGTAACGTTGATTTTTGTTATGTGAAATGTTTGGTTGGTTAATATTGAATTTAAAATCATAATAATTTCGAATTGTTAGATGCCTTAACTTAAAAGTGATGATTATCAGTGAATTAATTTGCATCATCAGCGTTGACACTGTTGGGCAAGTAGAAAACTATAACATTAAGATTGTTAGCTTTGGGAGGTGAGGGTATGACTAGGATTGATCGTAGGAAGTTTGTGCAATTGGCGGCTTCTGTTGGGGTGTCGGCTGTTGCGACTGGTGTGGGGTCTTCTTTTGCGATTGCTGAAGGCAAGGGGAAGGTGGTTATCATTGGTGGTGGTGCTGGTGGTGCTTCTGTTGCTCATTACCTTAAAAAAAGCGCGCCGCAACTGGATGTTACTTTAATTGAGATCCAGGCTAAATATACGACCTGTTTTTTCTCGAACCTCTATCTTGGTGGGTTCCGCACCTTGGACTCGATCACTCATGATTATGAGGGTTTAAAAAAACTCGGCATTAAGGTCGTCTCTGAATTAGCCACTGGTGTTGATACGGCTAAAAAACAAGTTACGCTGAAGACAGGTGACAAGATCTCTTATGATAAACTTGTTTTATCACCTGGGATTGATTTTAAATATGATGCGATTGAGGGGTATTCTGCGGAAGCTGCTAAGACTATGCCTCATGCCTGGAAAGCTGGCGTTCAGACGCAGATTTTAAAAACGCAATTAAAAGAGATGAAAGCTGGTGGAACAGTTGTTATGGCAGCACCGCCAAATCCATTTCGCTGCCCACCTGGGCCTTATGAACGGGCTTCGATGATTGCGCATTATTTGCAGAAACATAAGCCAGGGTCGAAATTGATGATTTTTGATCCGAAAGAAAAATTCTCTAAGATGGCTTTGTTTCAAGAAGGCTGGCTTGATTATTATCAAGATATTATTGAGTGGGTTTCACCTGAGTTTACTGATGGCGGTGTCAAAAAGGTTGATGTATCTGCCATGACGGTGACCACCGGTGATGGGGAGGTGACAAAGGCTGATGTTGCTAACATTATTCCAGCGCAAAAGGCAGGCAAGATTGCGCATATTGCTGGTTGTGCCAAAGGGGACTGGTGTCCGATTAATCCAAAGGATTTTTCTTCTGCTCTTCAAAAGGATGTTTATGTGATTGGTGATTCTTCGATTGCTAAAACGATGCCAAAGTCTGCCTTTTCAGCCAATAGTCAGGCCCGTGTTGTGGCCAACGCCATTCAGGCTGAGCTTGTTGGCAAGAGAAAGTTTCCAGCGCGTTATAGAAACACATGTTGGTCGATGATTTCGGTTGATAATAGCGTTAAGGTTGGAGCGAATTACACGGCTGGACCTGACTCTCTTGTGACTAAGGATAAATTCATTTCGAAAACGGGTGAAACTGATGAGCTGCGCAAAAAGACATTTAACGAGTCTTTGAGTTGGTATGACAGCATCACGAATGAGATGTTTGTGAAATCATAAGGGCGCTATGTAGGGGACACTATTGTTTTTGGCAGGTTTTCTCGGGTTCTTTTAAGGAATGAAAATATAAGGCCAATGCTTTCATTTGCTCATCATCTAATGATTTAGCAACTGAAATCATAGTCTCATTTTTTAAAGTTCCATCTTTGTAAGACTTCAAAACTTTTATGAAGCTCTCTGGTTCTATTCCGACTATGGATGGGATGCCTTTAGTCTTGGAGTTTTTTTTATGGCAGGTGCTGCACTCCTTGCTGAGATATTCCCCATATTCCAATAATTCATTTGCTTTTAAAGGGGAGATTGATGTGCTTGTTAGTAGTAGTGCCGTTCCCCAAGTGAGACAAATTTTTTGAACCATTGGCTTTCTTTCTTTTCAAATAAACATCGGTAATAGATAAGCAAGTCAGTGTTATTATCTATTATGATTTTTAAATTATGAAAGATCAACTCTAACGCTTTAAAACTCTTAAAGCGTTAGAGTTGAATAAGGCTGGGGACGGGCCTTTGAAAGTTTGGTTAGATTTTGCCCATAGCTTTAAGAGCTCCAAAGGTTTGGAGAAACCTCTGAACGGGCGTTGAGGCAAAGAAGTAGCCTTGTTTCTTGTTTCTCTTTAATTGGGGGAGATCTGTGGACGATGCCTTTACCGCATGTGTTATTTGAGCCTTTGAAGATTGCTACATTTTGCTCATCAATCTTTTTAATGGGGCCGCTATAGTCCGTTTGTTCATTTATAGCTTGTTCGGCATTTTCTGGAGAGACATATTGAGTGCCTTCTCCTTTATATGTTGTGACAAGTCTGTAGTCCACGCGATCAAGATGGAATTTCCAACATGCATCATTTTGGATAACGTCCAGGCGAATGTCGATTTTGTTCGAACCTGTGATGTCAGCATATTTTTGTGCGAGCTGAACAATGTCGTTTGCAAGCCACTGCTGTTCATTTTGTTCGTTGTGTTTATTCTTTAAAAAGAAAGTTTTGATCGCTTCGCGTATATTATGCCTATCTGCAAGTACGCGGCCGGAGGGAAGTTGTTCTGGCTGTTGCTCTGCAAACCATTTTTGTAAAGACTGAGGGGTTTTTCTCTCCCATATAACAAGGCTAAACATTGGTTCGCTGATGTTTGCTAAACCGTTTATTGTCTCTGTTGTGAGGGTTAGATCTCCAAGAGTTGTTAGATCCTGGGGTGGTGGTGCTTTGTCTTCTACTTGTTCTTGTGCTGCTTGTTTCATGCGTCACCTTCTTGCTTCCAGTTTGGGAATGGGTCCTTTAGATCGCTCCAACCATCGATGTCCATTTGGCCTTTTACTTTTTCTTCGACCAAGCAGTCATCTAATTTTAAGCGGAGTTCTGCTTCATTCATGCCTGAACCTATGAAGACGATTTCTTGGCGGCGGTCTCCATAAGTGTCGTCCCAATTTTTTTTCAATATCTTTTCCCATTCAGCGTGTTGAGGCCATTGGTTTTTAGGAACGGAAACCCACCAAACTCCGAGGCCTTCTGTGCGAACAAGTGGGCCAGCTTGGCTTAATTCACCCACCCATTGAGGGCGTGTTGCCAGCCAGAAATGTCCTTTGGAGCGAATGACACCGGGCCAGGAAGAATTGATGAATTTGTGAAATTTTTCTGGATCGAAGGGCCGGCGGGCGCGGTATACAAAACTTCCGATGCCGTACTCTTCTGTTTCTGGGGTATGGTCTTCAAACTCATAAAGTTCTTTATACCAGAGTGGGTGTTTGTGTGCTGTTTCATAGTCGAATAGCCCTGTGTCAATGACTTGGTTTAAATCGACTTTAGCCATCGAGGTTTCAATCAGTTTTGCTTCTGGGTTGAGTGAGCGGATAACAGTTCGAGCTGTTTCTAACTGTTCGGGTGTTGCTAACTCGATTTTGTTTAGGATGATAACGTTTGCAAATTCGATTTGATCCACTAACAAATCGACAAGTGTTCTTTCGTCTTCGTCTCCTAGATATTCTCCGCGATCTTTTAAGAGATCTGTTGAGCTGTAATCTGCCAGAAGATTGATGGCATCGACCACTGTTACCATGGTGTCTAGTTCTGCGATATCGCTTAAACTTGCATCATTTTCATCTCTGAATTCAAATGTGGCTGCGACGGGGAGCGGTTCTGAAATGCCGGTTGACTCAATCAAGAGATGGTCAAAACGTCCTTCTTCCGAGAGCCTTCTTACTTCTTGTAGAAGGTCATCTCTTAGGGTGCAGCAAATACAGCCATTGCTCATTTCAACGAGCTTTTCATCCGTGCGGGAAAGATCTGCACCTCCTTCTTTTACTAAGTCAGCGTCAATGTTTACCTCACTCATATCATTGACAATGACAGCGACTTTCAATCCCTCACGGTTATTAAGAACGTGGTTTAGGAGGGTTGTTTTTCCTGCTCCCAAAAAGCCAGATAAGACTGTGACAGGGAGTTTCTTTTGAAGTTGTTGTTCCATGAGCCTCAAGAATTTTTAAAAATAGATTTATGCTTCTTCACTTATTTGAAAAGGATCGATAGCAAATGAAGTGACGCGTTTTGTTATGTTATAACATAACATATTTTCTTTGCAATATTTAAAAAATATCGGAATTAATTAGAACTACGGATTGATCTGGCCGATTGAAATTTGAGCCAGAAAAGTTAGATGAGAATGGTTTTGGAATAGATTTTTACTGAAAGAATTTTATGTGAATAAAATTAAATGGGGCGAAGCTAACTCAAAGATTTTTTATCGAAACTTCATGCCCTTCAACCATCGCCATTCAATGGAGAAGTGATGCTTAAGGTCTTTTTATCATTACATATTTGTAATCTACATGAATAGTTTCTAAATGCGTAATTCATGCTCCCTAAATGTGAGTTGGGCTTTTATATGACCATAAGCAACACACAAATTAGGGACTAAACAAATGAAAATATTTTCAAAATTAACAAACCGAAATTTCTTCAAACGCGCTCTACTACCAATGATAGCTCTTTTTATGTCGCTTGGCGTTGTTGGCACCGTGTCTGTGACAGAAGCATCAGCTGCATCTTCTTATCAACAAGGACTGAAAGCTGGTAAAAAAACTGGCTATAGTCATGGCTATAATGATGGGTACAAATATGGCTATAAACGTGGTTATAGAGACGAGTTGAAACGACCACGAAATAGCTTTTCAACTTCTCAAAATCGAAGCAGTTTTGACTGGGCAGCTTATGTTAGAGGATATAAGGCCGGATATAGAATTGGATATGAAAATGGTTATCCGGTTGGAAAAAGTGAAGGCCGTACAGACGGTCGCGATCAGGCGAAAGATTTCAAAGAAGAATTAAGAGATCTAATGCGAGAACGATGCCGTGGTGGTTATTGCGAATAAGCCATCAGTTTTTACGAACCTGATTACTCTTGCCAAGATGTTATCAGGTTCGTGTCTTGAATAAATCTTAGAGCAAACATTATGATTTTTAAATCATGAAACCATTTTGCTCTAAGATGGCATTTTAATTTTTTAGATAAGTTTCTAGAACATTTCACTTTTTATGAATTAAATGAAATGCTCTGTTTTTTGTTTTAGCGAGTTATTTGTCGTAAAACCGGTAACTGTTCTTTGAGCTTGAGATGCCCACATAGCATCCGCTATTACGTAACACGCTTTAGCTCTTCAATTGATATCCTGACTTGAAAATCCAGTAGATCACTCCGATGGCGGCGCTTAAGAAGAGCACTACGGCGAGGAGACTCATACCAACATTGACGTCTGAAATTTCATAAAAGCTCCAGCGGAAACCACTGATGAGATAAACAACCGGGTTAAAGAGTGTCACCGTTTGCCAAAAAGGTGGCAGCATGTTGATTGAGTAAAAAGTGCCTCCTAAGAATGCTAGCGGTGTGATGACAAGTAGCGGGATAATTTGTAATTTCTCAAAACCGTCTGCCCAGATGCCTATTATGAAGCCTAGCATGGCAAAGGTGAGGGAGGTGAGCACCAGGAAGAGTAGCATTATGAATGGATGTTTGATGTCTAAGGGCACAAACAGGTGTGCTGTGGCTAAGATGATAAGCCCTAAGATGACTGACTTGGTGGCGGCTGCCCCGACATAGCCAATGATGATTTCGAGTGGTGAAATGGGGGCTGATAAGACTTCGTAGATCGTTCCTGTGAAGCGGGGGAAGTAGATGCCAAAGGCGGCGTTTGAAATCGATTGGGTCAGGATCGAGAACATAATGAGGCCAGGCACAATAAAGGCGCCATAAGAGATGCCATCGATTTCAGTGATCCTAGTGCCAATGGCTGAGCCAAAAACAATGAAATACAAGGCAGTTGAAATAACCGGTGAGGCAATGCTTTGACCGATGGTGCGGAAGGCTCTTGCCATTTCGTAATTATAAATTGCTTTGATTGCTTGTGTGTTCATGATTATTTTTTCACCAATTCTACGAAAATTTCTTCGAGGGAACTTTGCTTCGTGTTTAGGTCTCTGAATTTTATTTTGCAGTTACTTATTGCGTTAAGCATGGTTGTGATGCCGGTCCGCTCCTGAGTGGTGTTATAGGTATAGATGAGCTGAGTGCCATCTTCCTTCAGTTCCAGGTCATAATCTTTGAGCGTTTCCGGGATTTGCTCCAGTTTTTCGGTGAGTTCTAGGGTTAGTTGTTTTTTTCCAAGCTTTTGCATTAGCTCTGTTTTGTTTTCAACCAAGATGATCTCACCATTATTGATGACACCGATGCGATCTGCCATTTCTTCGGCTTCTTCGATATAGTGAGTTGTGAGGATGATGGTCACACCGCTTTCGCGCAGGTCTCGAACGATGTTCCACATGTCTTTGCGAAGTTCAACATCAACGCCTGCTGTTGGTTCATCCAGAAAGAGAATTTTTGGTTCGTGAGATAACGCTTTGGCGATAAGTACTCTGCGTTTCATGCCGCCTGAGAGTGTCATAAGTTTGTTATCTTTTTTATCCCATAGGCTTAAGCTTTTGAGGATTTTTTCGATATAAGCAGGGTTTGCTTTTTTGCCAAAAAGTCCGCGTGAAAAACTCACAGTGGCCCAAACAGATTCAAATGCGTCTGTTGTCAGTTCTTGAGGTACAAGGCCAATAAGGCTGCGTGTTTGGCGATAATCTTTTTCAATATCGTAACCGTTAATCTTAATTGAACCGTTTGTCGGGGTGACTATGCCACAAATGGTACTGATCAATGTGGTTTTTCCAGCGCCATTGGGGCCGAGAAGTGCAAAGATTTCTCCCTCGGTAATTGAGAGGTTAATATCTTTCAGCGCTTGGAAACCGCCGTCATAGATCTTATTGATATTTTTAATTTCAATACTGTTTTTCATTTTGGAAGAGTTTCCAGTGAGGTGCATATCGTTCATATGAATTTATGGCGATATTGTTTTGCTATTTGTTGGTTACGTTCTTAAGTTTTGCTTATTAGCTTTAATTTTGCAAGTTATATAATTTTTGTTCAATTTCAAGCGTCAAAATTTCTTTTTCATTATAATATTTTCTTTTCACTTTTCATTAGGTTTTATTTGTGACGCTTGCTTTTACTAGACAACTGGTCTAGAAATTGATTTTATTGTTTGATGCTAGGAAAATATATGTCTGGTACCTCCCATGTGAAACGCAGAGGACGTCCGCCAAAGCAGGTGGATAGTTATTCGGATACGAAAACAGCGCTTATTCGTGCTGGGCTGGTGACGATGACTGAGAAAGGATTTTCTGCCTCTGGTTTGGATGAGATTTTACGTTCTGTTGGGGTGCCTAAAGGGTCTTTTTATCATTACTTCCAAAGCAAAGAAGACTTTGGCTCAACTTTGATCGAGACATATGGAAAGGCCTTTTCATCTAACTTAGATAAATATTTGCTAGATGAAAGTCATTTGCCGCTAGAGCGGTTTTCTTATCTCATTGAAAGTTTTAGAAAATATATGATTGAACATGATTTTCAACGGGGGTGCCTGATTGGGAATTTAGGGCAAGAAATGGGTGCGCTCCCTTCAGTTTTTCGTCAGCAACTTATTGATGTATTTGAAGAATGGCAAAAGAAGACATCTCTTTGCTTTAAAGAGGCGCAGCAAAGAGGAGACATTTCAACTAATTTGGATTGTGCTGAATTGGCTCGATTTTTTTGGGTTGGTTGGGAAGGTGCGATCTTGCGCGCTAAATTAGAGCGGAATGCGACTGCTCTTGATAATTTTACAGATCACTTTTTGAAATTTTTGAATAAATAAAAAATTTAAATTTAATTAGACGGTCGGTCTAAAAGGAGGACGTATGTTTCAGGGTTTATTAATTGAAAAGAATGATGACAAGCAGTCTATTGCTCTCAAACAATTTGAGGATAGTGATTTGCCTGAAGGAGATGTTGTTGTTCAGGTTGAGTATTCCACGATTAATTATAAGGATGCACTAGCTGTCACAGGTTCTTCACCGATAGCAAAAATATATCCGCTTGTGCCTGGGATTGATTTTGCTGGTACTGTTCTTTCTTCTGAGACACCAGAATACAGTGCCGGGCAAAAGGTTGTTTTAAACGGTTGGGGTGTTGGTGAGAAGCATTGGGGTGGCTTGGCAGAGCGAGCCAAGGTTAAGTCTGATTGGCTTGTGCATTTACCTGATGGGTTTGACACCAAACAAGCTATGGCAATTGGAACGGCCGGTTACACAGCCATGTTATGTGTGATGGCATTGGAAGAACAAGGTGTTAAGCCTAGTGATGGTGAAATTATTGTCTCTGGTGCTTCTGGTGGCGTGGGCAGTGTTGCCGTATCAGTGCTTGCAAAACTTGGCTACACTGTTGTTGCGTTAACTGGCAAAGCGCATGAGCATGATTATTTAAAAGAGCTTGGTGCAACTGAAGTTTTGGATCGCTCTTTATTTTCAGAACCTGGCCGTCCACTAAACAGAGAGCGGTTTGCGGGAGCTGTTGACTGTGTTGGTAGCACAACTTTAGCGAATATTTGTGCGTCTATGAAATATGGTGGCGTTGTGACAGCTTGTGGTTTAGCTGGTGGATTTGATTTTCCTTCAACTGTGATGCCGTTTATTTTGCGCGGTGTGACTTTGGTTGGTATTGAAAGTGTGATGTGCCCAAAACCACAACGTTTAGAAGCGTGGCGTCGATTGGCTGAAGATTTAAATGTTGAGCACCTCACAAAGATGAGTTCTGAGATTGGTTTAAGCGAAGTTATTCCGACATCTGCTTCTTTACTTAAGGGAGTGATTAAAGGTCGATTGATTGTTGATGTGGCCCGATAATTATTTTTTGCGTAAGTTTTTAAATGAAAGCCCCTTCTTGTTAGGGGCTTTTTTATTGAGATGTGACATAGTTTAGAATTGAATATCTTGTCCATCCCAAGCGAACAGTTTGCCTGTGTCATCTGTTTTTCGTTCTTCCAAAACTTCCAACATTTTTGTAACAGAATGATCTGCAGAAAAGAGTTTATCTTTTGGGGTGTTTTTCTGAAATGGTTTTGATAAATCGCTGTCTACTGTTCCTGGGTGCAGGCCGATTACAATTAGATTTTTATTTCGTCGTTTCATTTCAATGCTGGCGGTTTTAATTATCATGTTTAAAGCCGCTTTTGATGAGCGATATGCATACCAACCGCCCAGATGATTGTCACTTATGCTGCTGACACGGGCTGAGAGAGCCGCGAAAATGCTTGGTTTGTCTTTTCTCATTTGGGGGAGGGCGTGTTTGGCGATGAGTGCCGGGCCAATTGTGTTGATTTCAAAGAGGTGTTTGAATTTATCTGATGATAGATCGATAAGTGCTTTTTCTGGCCCCAGGCTTTCTCTTGTGGTTTTTTCTGACAGGTTTTGATGAAGCAAGCCAGTTGTGATGAGCACGAGATCTAGAGGGGCCTCTGCTGATGCGATTGTTATGGCTGTTTCAATTGATTTTTCATCGGTTATGTCAAAGGCGTGTGAGTGAACATTTTCATACTCAAATTGTTTGTCGGAACGGGAGAAAGCAAAGATGGTTGCCTTGCTATTTTTATTTGCTAATTGATTCGTGAAAGCTGAGCCGATAGCACCGCTAGCACCAAAAATGGCGATGTTTTGTAAGGTCTGGCTTTCTTTCATGGATATCTATTTCACCTAGTTCTACTTTAGTTTCAATTATGCAGTGTAGGCTTTTTTTCTCAATGCATTCTTAATCTTTGCACGTCCTAAATGGGTGTTTAAATTTCATTTACCATATTTATAGCCCTTATTGATTTTATTGCGAGGAACAGATGCTGTCACGATTTAAAAATTCACCAGCCATGGATGATGAGCCTGTGGAGCAAAGTGAAGCTGAACACCTTTCTATTAAGGACGTAAATATAGATCAGCCTCCGGTGCGCTCTATTTTAACAGATGATTTTTTAGGGAATGTTTCTAGAGATGATTTTCGTTTTGATGGACAGGAAGCTTCCCTTGTTATTGCATTTGTCTCTCCGAATGTGAATTTTGGTGATGTTGTTGGTAAAATTAACCAGTTGGCAGGGGCTTCTAAAGTGATTGCCACTACAACAGCTGGTGAGCTTTGCACAAATGAAGGCAGCACAGTTTATTGTGATACACCGGATCAATGGCGCTCTGTTGTTTTGCAAATCTTTTCTCCGCAATTGTTGCAATCTGTTGAAGTTTTTTCTGTTCCGCTATCTTGTGAAGATTTGCGCTCTGGTCAGAGTGATATGAGCCGTGATGCGCGGGTGGAGAAAATTACCGCATCTCTCAGGCAGGTTAATCCTTCTTTTAAACTGGATGCTAAAGACAGCTTTGCATTGACCTTTATTGAAGGTCTTTCTTTTTCTGAGAACTATTTCATGGAAGCTGTTTACAATAGTCATCAATTTCCTTGTCTTTTCATTGGTGGGTCTGCTGGCGGTAAATTGGATTTTGTGACGACGAAATTGTTTGATGGCCGGCAACAACTTGAAAATCACGCTGTGGTGGCGTTTGTGAAGTAAGCTCCTGGTCAGCGTTATAGTGTGATGCGCAGCCATAATTTCCAAAAGACTAATCAAAAATATGTTGTTGTTGATGCGGATATTGATAAGAGAACTGTGACCTCTGTGATTGAGCCGAACACGGGTGAAGTGATATCACTTGTGACAGCGCTTTCAACAAGTTTAGGGGTGGACCCTGAACAGCTTATGGATGCGCTGCAGAATAGAACGTGCGGTGTTGAAATTGGCGGTGAAATTTTTGTTCGCTCGATTGCCGGTATTGATACCGAGGCTGAGGTTATCACTTTTTATTGTGATATTGCCCGGGGTGATGAGTTGCTTGGGGTGAACATTAACCAGACGCTGGTGGCGCTTGCTTTCTTTTCTGATGTTGATCATTCATATGAAGATGATCTGATTGATAATTTTCCAATTCATTATGCGAGCTTTTTTGAGTATTTCACGCGCCGAAAACTTAATCAGGTTGAGATGCTGAACGGTATGCGCCGTGAAGTTGTTGATGATATTGCGCATTATCTGAATGCCTCTCAACAGATTGAGGGTGTTGTTTCTGAAGTTTCTGGCTTTGGGGATGTGATAAATAATGTTCGTGATGCGATGTCGAACAATGATGCGGTTGACACATCTCAGCGAGAGGGGGCATCGAATGAATTGTCTGAGAAGTTTGGCAATGTGAGCCAATCTTTGAACTCGCTTCGTCAGGTTCTCTCTATAATTGATAACATCACTGGGCAGACAAATCTCTTAGCGTTGAATGCGACGATTGAGGCAGCGCGGGCTGGTGAGGCTGGCAAGGGCTTTTCTGTTGTGGCTGGTGAAGTGAAAAAATTAGCAAGTGATACGAAAGACTCGCTTGGTAAAACACAGGGCTCTATTTCTAATATTGAAGCCTCGTTGGATGAGCTTGGTAACATCATTGATGTTACGCAAGAGCAATCCGCTAAAGAAGGCGAGTATTACAAGCAAATTGTTGAGCGGGTTGAGGACATTTTTGCTGAAAGCGGAAACATTGAACGCTCACTGAATAACCTAGGTGAAATCAGTGCCTCGCACCGAGAAGGCGCAACGCAAGTGAGAGATCGTATTGAGTTCCTGAAGCGGTTGGATGAAGGGTAAGCTGGCTAGCCAGTTTATTAATTCTTCAAAATATTTTTAGCTCTCAGCATTTTATGATGGGGGCTTTTTTGTGGGCTTAGTTTAGATAATGGCGGAGAGGGAGGGATTGATGTTTTAAAATGGAAGATGCTTAAGTTGCTGTTTTTAATTAATATATTCCTTTCCAGATGTTGTTTGTTGTACATTTTGTTACACAAAATGTTGCACAAATTTAAAAAGAAAATACTGTTCTGAAAATATTTTTAAAACCCCTAAAATAAAAGTCCAATACTTCTTTAAATAAAAGGGTAGGTTATGATTTTTGTATGAGCAAATCAGTTTTAGAGGGGAGTAGATATTTTGAACATAGGTAAGATCGGACCAGAAGGTGCTCATTACCGACATTGACTACAATAAAAGTTGGCGTGATCACAAGTGTGACCTTCAAAAACCTGAAATTGAATCTGAGCATATGGGAGAATTGCAGCTTCAATTTTTGATAGACGATTGGGGCTTGTTACTAAAGAAAGTACTTTATTATTTACGCTTACGCCGTTTTCGATTGCGATAGCGCTGTTGTTTTGATAAGCGAGCTAATCGGGCAGCCTCAAGACTAGACGTAAGCCATTTTCTAAATTTGATGCCAATGCCAGGCTTGTGAATATGGATCCCAATTTCGCCCCATGGATTATCACGCCGTGTACCAGCGGATGACCAATTAAGACTCGTAATCACAACATCATTATCATCCCAGATAAGAAATTTCCCATGCAGAACTCCATCGAGCAAAGAAATTTTTACACCTTTTTCTTCTGCTAAAAAGGAGAGGTCACTTAAATCTTCTTCAGAGACGGGTGATTTGGGGCTAGAAAACATTATTCGGCTTTTTATGCCACTTCTGCCAGCAGTCATCAAAGGAATTAATGTTTTGACCTCCCCTGCTTGACCGAAAAAATCACAGCCCACCTCAATACTTGATTGAGCTTCATCTCGAGCTCGACGTATCAGGTCACCATGATTATTGCCTAGAATCAAGCTAATGGATGCATCGCCAGCTGGCCCGGCTTTTTGCTCAATCAATATTGCGATACCCTTCAGGTCTCTAACTAATCTCGACGGTGGTGTTATTGCAAAACACATATCACAGATCTCGTTGAGAATATCTGCGATCACACGATTGTCATGCAGCACAATTGAGGCTTCTACACGATCAAAGCGACTACGAAGGAAATTGCAGGATCCAACAATTGCAGTATATGAATCAGGTTTGCCCGTGTCAGCTAAAAGCAGTTTGGCATGCGATTTTGTTGTAGCCATATGCATGAAGACATTCTGCTGTAAAATGGGGTCAGCAGCGATTATCTTACTTATGCCACTTGCTACAGAAAAATTCTTTTGACGAGTACTTTCATCATGATCAGCTCCATAAAGAATATCAATGCGAGCTCCTTTTCTAACTGCAATACGAAGACTTTCTTGTAAGCTTTGGAACCCATCCAAGCTGAGAAAAGTTGAATGTATGATAACTCGATGTCGCGATTTGCGAAGAATTTCTTCAATCTTTTCCAGATGACTTGCACCGTCAAGAAGAATATCTACATCATCTATCGCAATGCCTTCTATCGCTGGCTTGGGGGTTGGTGGTTGCAACTCTCTTTGTTGAGTGACAGTACCTTTATTCTTTTTCTTAGCAGTTTTTCGAACATCATCTAATAGTAAATTAGGAGTGTTTTCGGGCAATCCGTGGCATTCGCCATTATTAACATCAACAATGAGATATCGAAGGTCTATTTTAACTCCCTCGGGAACAACCATTTTTAATTCTTCATCTGGGTTTCTGAGACAAGCTGCTGCAACTTTCTCCAGTTCCCCATACTTTAGTTTAACATATCCATCACAATCTAACTTCCTTATTTCATATTTTTTTTCAAGCACTTGCAGTTCACTGCCATGTCTGAGAATAACTTCTGAACTTGGCCAGACCTGCTTCTCAGTTGGTTCTATAACAGCATGCACAGTAGTCTGATCTAACCATTCTAATGTAGGCAAACCGTCAGGTATGTGCAAAACGCGAATACCTGCATCTGACGCACGAAAATTTTCTTTATCAACCATTTCTACCCAGCCAAAACGCATAAGTTTCCAGATTATCTCGATAACGATACGTCTCGGCAGATTAATTTCGGTTGCGAGTGATAATGCAGTTGACGGTTTTTGACGTAGAGCCCAAAGTAACATCCAGTCTACAGGGTTCCAATGAATGCCTTTATTAACGATCACTTTCATGCGAGCCAGTATAACTGGTACAGCGACGTGTATGCTCATAGCTGCTCTCCAGTAAAGCTTGATGAAGGTACAATAACAAATTTAGGCGGAGTAGAAGAATCGGATCCTTTACGAAGGCTTTTTAATTTATCCATTAGGTCAGGAATGCAGCCTGCTCCTGTTTTATCATTCTGAGTTTGTGAAAAACGTCTCGCTTGAGCTTGAAAAAAATCATAACTACCTACAAGAATAAGCTGATGTTTTGCACGACTAAGAAGCACACCCATACGTCTTGGGTCACTGACGAAACCCAAAGCAGATCTGCCAAAGTTATCATTGTTTCTCACCAATGAAACTATAACCACATCTGCCTCACTCCCTTGAAATGCATCAACCGTTCCTGCCCAAGCGCCAGACGAAGCAGCTGACTGGAAATGATCTAAATATTCTAGTGAGTTAGCTTTATCCCTTATCTTGCGATTAAGTCGGTCAACTTGCTGTCTATAGGGTGATAATATCGCCATCGAAGTTTGTGTGTTTTGTTTCGCAGGCTGCATTTGTTTAATAATAGAAAGTACTACATCCTGTTCAGCTGGATTATGATATCTTGGTGTAAACTCCTCACAACCTCCCTCCTTTTGAATATAGGGCAGATCTACCCACACGATCGGAGTATTAGGAATTTGCCTGGACAGATGATTTATTGGAAAGTCTGTTTTCTTGAACTTTTCTTTCGCTGAGATACTTGTCACAAGTTTATTGTCATAAAAGACACTGGATACAAGATCGCAAATGACAGGATGCATACGCCTCTGTTCAGTAAGTTCAACTGACAGGCGTGCAGCTTTAGGATAAAGAATACTTCGCTTTTCATCTTTTTCTATAAAACGTGCGAATAACAGAACTAAAGATTTGGCTTGATCACATATGAGCGCCAATTGATCATCATCGCTTGAAACTTCTAAGAGTTTTTCAAGGCCATGATCACGAAACAAAGAACCCGCTATTTTCTCACTGTCTTTTAGGATTTTCGCGACGGTGTCAGGATCTTCCAACAAATCCAAAAGTCGTTCGCTATCAAATGCTGGGAGCTGTCTGTGATCACCAATCAGTAATCGTTGCATTGACAAAAGCAATGGTGCAAGTAGCTCTGGCCCTGTTGCTTTCGCTGCTTCCTCAATGATCACTTCATCAAACAGGGCACCATCCTCAATAAGACGTGCCAGCTCACTTGAGTTTGTTGTTGATAACAGCACAGCTGCTGAATGCATAACTGTGGTTTCAAATGAACGTAACTCAGTTGCGCGGTCACTATTGGTGTTTTCGTCAGTGGATTGAGATAATTCAAGTAATTCCTTTAAGGCTTTCTGCTGTTCAGAAGGGGCTTGTTGAAATAAAGTACTTTTTTCAACACATTCCAGTAGATTGCGAGCATGAGTTGAAGCAAACAATTCTTTGTTAGCTTGGGAACGGTCTGACTGTGAGCGGACCACCATTAGTTCATTATTATTAGCTAAATTACTAGTCATGTGACTTAGTTTTTGACCAGCATTGTCGAGAGCTTGATGTCCTTGAGCTGTAACGAGAATACGGGAGCCAGGATTTTCCTCTAGGATTCTGCGGGTATAGTCGGAGAGTAGATGTGTTTTACCAACGCCAGGGGGGCCTACGATAGCTTGCATGGGCGTTTTACGCCATATGGTTTGAAGGGCAAGTTGTTTTGAAGGGTCCATCTCCTTGTACTCTTGGTCTTCAGCCAATGGCTGGCGAGCTGTTTCACTAAGAGTAGATTCAGGGTCGTCTAAAGTGTTCAGCAACTCTTTGTGTGTTTTCAAATTAGCAAGTAACTTGGTTCGGCGTTTTACTACGCTATAAGGATTACTATCAAGGGATTTGGAAAGAAATAGATTATCATCATCAGGGAGTTTTCCGTTTATCAAAAATTGATAATATCGTTGGCCGGATTTAGTGATGGCCTTATCGAAGGTTACAGATACAATCTCTGTATTTCGAGTTCCAATAGTTGCTGAAGACCGTAAAGTCCATGTGCAGTCATATTCATCTTCCTCAAGCTCGAAAATGCACTGCAGGTTTCGAGCGGGCTCTTTAAGACGTAGTGTAGAACGGAGGCCTTTGAATTCATCAACATCAGCGGCACACAGTAGAATTTTCCCAACTTTGCGTTCGACGATTTTTACAGGTATCGCTGAAACTGCGGATGATACTGTTAGGACCACGTCCGTTAATAACATTCCCAGTCGGACATAAGTTTCTGGTTCATCATTTTCATCCCCATTTTTTATCAATGAGGTCCAATCATTAACGCGACTTCCAAGATTTCTCATTCGGAAAGATATATTGGCCAATAGATCGATTTCAATTGCCCCTGAGGGAAATGAACGAGGTTCTATATTCCTGAAAGGTAGTTTGTCGCGTGGTTGTGCTTTGTTGATTTTCGCTGCTTTCCATTTTTTATCATCGGTTCCGTCAGGGATGAGTTTGTATGCTAATGACTGCCCGAGAAGCCAAGCATCATTTTCTGAGTAGACAATAATTTCTGAACCAGCTTCTATATCTGCCTTAATAAAAGATAATTGCTCTTGACGATCCCTCAGATTAATTTGACCGTCAGAGGCTTTTCTTATCACCTCGGATAAACTATTGCCGTTTAGCTGAATTCCCAAAAGATATCGCCCATTTTCTCCCCAGCCTGAAACAATAAAGTCTTTTTCGACGTCAACTAGCAGTTCTTCTATACGGCGTCGATCAAGATGGCCAGGTTCAATTGGATTAGTCAATGCTCGAAGCAGTGCGCGCTCACTTAAAGAAAAATCGGGGGGGAGAATACTATCTACCTCATCATCATGGTTTACTCCTCTAAGTAATGAAGTAACAATACTTCCTATCGAGGCAAAGTCATCTGTTGGTGAAAAGGCAATATTGGATTTAGGCCCAACAGATGATTCATTCATATTCGCACACCATTCAAAGCCGCCAATTCGAAAATCAATCTCATGGTCACTTGCTGTGTAGATTGAGTGTTCGTTTAGGCCTCCATATACAACGCGTTGATCATGAATGAGTTTGAGTCCATCAAATAATCTCCGTACGTTACGCCATAAATATTGCCGGTTCGAAAAAGTGTTTAAATTACGAAGCCAATGTTGTTGTGTGCAATTACGGAGCTTAACGCTCAATGGTGTCCATTCTCCTGGCATCACCGCATAGAAAGAATCTTGTGTTTCTGATGTTTCAATTATTGGTACAAGAAGCTCTTCAGCGCCTGGTCGCGATTTTAAGCGATCAGCTTGGAGAGCTTCTCGTCTCCATAGGTCTCGAAGGTCCGTATCAATTGCTGCTCCAGTCTTTCGCCAGGATTTTACTAGAACAAATTCACTATCGTCTCGCCTTCGTGCCTGAACTAAAGCGGGTTGCCATGTGTTATCATTGGGGGGGACTAAGTAATGATCATAACATTCAAATAAATCGTCGAGTGTTGGTAACTTCCGTTTTTTAATTTTCATATTTTTATATTGATCACATCTTTAAATAACTGGGAGGGCAATTACTTATTATCCACAGAATTTAAAAAATCGATGTATATTTCAATATATAAAACAGCTCAGGAACACTGTTTGCCAATTATAGTATTAACTGATTTAGGTCTGTCCGGTCCAGAAAAGTGGTCTTTGATAAAAAAACTAACCCCAAAAGAAATGGGTTAAAAACAAGGTGTTTTAAGAGGCACACCTAATAATCAGGCCTCTTCTCCGCGCAGCAACCAAGTTACATCCACGTCTAAAATCTGGGCGATAGCATCCAGTTCATAGTCTTTGATGCCGCGAACTTGGGTTTCTATTTCGGAAATATCAGACCGGTCTAACGTGATGTCATAATCAACCGAAAGGGCAGCGGCTAAGTCCGCTTGGTTCATATTGGCTTTTAATCGTGCCTCTTTAATACGAGGGCCCGCTATATTTCTTTTGCTCATAAACTTTGTGTTTTTGCTGACGTTGTACAAGCACTAGCGGTATCAATTGTTAAATTTTCTTGCGTACGATTATCGTATATTGTATATTTTATTTAGGATCATGAACGGAGAGCCTTTATGAACTGTAAGCAAGAAATGCAAAGATTTGACTGTATTGTTGGACATAATTTGCGTATGCAGCGCTGTCTGGCAGGTTACTCGCAACATTATATTGGTGAACAACTTGGGGTGACATTTCAACAAATACAAAAATATGAAAACGCGACGAACCGTATATCAGCAGGTCGTCTTTGGGCTTTGTCTCAAATTTTTGAAATTCCCGTTGAGATTCTTTTTGCTGGATGTAGGGAAACCTATGAAGGTGTTGAAATGTTAGAACCAACATCAAATGAAATAATGTTACTCAAAGCTTTGCGTCAATTGCCAGAGCGTTTGCAAAAGTCATTTGTTGATATGATCAGAGTAACAGCATGTGAAAATAAATAGAGTCAATTGGTTGACCAATTGCGTAGTCCTTAAGACAAAAAACATCAATTCTAAGCATTTTGATTCACAGCAGACTTGATCTTAGGTCCACTGTCGGGGCGCACAACTGTTTGGTTCTTGTAATGTATTTTAGGAGCAAACAGCTACGCATCAACAGTCCTCCAGTCGTACCTCTTTGCGGCCCTTGCGGGTGCGTTTCCCTTAAACAGCGGGCCTACAGATGCGCCTTTAAGCCTCGCTCCCCTTTGCTGTGAAATGATTGAAGGAAGAGGTGTTGAGATGAAAAAACTTGTTCTCATTTATGTTCGTTTGTCCTAAAAATCTCACGCATGAGGGCCATCAAAGTTGGTTATCTATGTATCTGTCAGTGGTTTTAAGTTTGCAAGATCATATGGATCAGGCAGGCATTCTGGTTTGGCAATGGGAGGCGAGAGAGTCAATCTGGGGCAGCTTGTTTTATATGGCATTGCGTGAGCGAGCGGTTTAAAAACCCCCTTTCTCAACTTTCTTGTCAGATGTGAAGAGGGGTGATGATGGTCTTTGTTGTGAGATTTTTCTTATCTCATCTTGCCAGTGAGAAGTTTTAATTTTAGCCGTTGCCTGTCTATATGATTGTTTTTTTCTAAACCTATTTTTCAGTCTCATAAGCCGTTCTTTATTTATCTTCTAAGCCCATATTTGCGGAACGGTACTCTGACTTTAGTTGAGACGCCACAGATTAGAGAAACCATCACAAAGTAATTTTTTTCCCTAACTTTTAATAAAAGTTGTTTCCTCGCGGTGGTTTCCATTTCAAAAAATTTATTCATTGATGGTCTTTCATTGCATTGCAGCCGAGCGGTTCTCTTTAGGGCTAGGCTCTCCTGTGTCTCCAGACCGTATTCCGCGAGGATTGGCCTTGCGGGATATTATATAAAAGGAGTTCATACGATGATTGCAATTGGTTTTGTAGAAAAAAACAATCAGATGGTGTCTTTCGTGGCCAGCTTAAAACTGTCAGCATTCAAGCTGAGATAGAGATCGTTCTTAATGATCAAAAATCCAGCGCCACCCAACCCGATTATCGGGTTCTAACAGGAGATATTGAAATCGGTGCCGGTTGGCTCAAAACCGCCAGCAGTTTAGGCAAAGACTATGTGTCTTTAAGTCTGACTGCTCCAGAGTTCGGTACCTCTCGGCTTTATGCTAATCTTGGACAAGCTGCTGGTTCTGATGATCCAGATGTGTTTGCGATTATCTGGAATCCAACTGACTAATTTTTTTATTTCAACTTTCCCCCCGCGCTTTATGCGCGGGGGATTTTTATAGTCATTAACTAACACAATGAATTCAAGATGACATTTTTAAAAAGGTGAGTGAATATTGCCACGTTAACGAACTTAAGCTTAGGGTTTCTGTTAATGTCAAGTAATGTTTCTAAGAATTTCTTGAGGTTGGGAAGTATTCGTTAGGTGTGGGTTTGGGAAACTATGAGAATAACACTTACTATTAATGATTTAGGGCTGCTTCGCAAGTTACAGTAGACGAATATAACGACACCAGAAACTTGGATCGATCTGGCTGGACCTGGGAATTTTTACGTCGTAACCAGGACTATTGTAAGTGCTTTGAACAGTATCAAAATTTGGTTCCAACTTGCGAAAAACATAGTTCTGGAGCAAAACTCTATCATCTTTCTAAACCATGTTTGCAGGCTCAAATATGGGGCTTACAGTTTCTTGTAAACCCCGAATTGAAAGCTTTGAATACAGATATCTTTTGGCAAGATGAAAACTTAAAAAATAAGCTGTTTATGAAAGCAAGTGAGGACCTTGAAGGTGATTTTGATATCTCTCAAATGAAATGCCATAAGACGATCTTGATAGAAAGAAAACGCGAACTCATACAGCTAAAACATAGTGCTCATAACATCACTTTGATTTCTCAAGGTTCTTCTGTTCGAGATGGTCGATTGAAAGTTTCGTTTGAATGCCATGGACTTTCATCTGTAAAAAATATGGCAACAAACCTTAATTTTCTGCATCAAGTGATCAGTCAAACTTCAAACAATAAAACGACACGTTGGACCAACTCAACACAAAGGCTGAGAGACTGTTTGATAGCGCTGGATGCATCTTTAAATGGCTCTTCTTATCGAGACATTGCCTCACTCCTTTATGGTGAAGACCGTACCGACGAGGCTTGGAAAAGTCCCAGTCGCTTTCTTAAAGATCGTGTTAGGCGATTAGTGAAAAGAGGCTATGAGCTCATGAATTATGATTATCTGTCTCTATTATCATAAAACTTAGTGGGGGGTGTCGTTTTGGTTATGCTTTGATTTAGACACTCCCCAATCCCCTCATTTTCTTTCACTGTTTCTTCAATGATAACCCCAAAGTTGGAGTGTAAGATGAGTGATGAGAATGAGAAAAAAACATCAGAACAACAGGAAAGCCCTTACCTGACAAACAAGGAAGCAGCTGATTATTTACGCTTGCAAACACGCACACTTGATAACCTTCGATGGATCGGGACTGGCCCTAAGTTTCGCAAGCATGGCGGGCGGATTGTTTATCATATTGATGACCTTGAAGCCTGGTCAGAAAAGCGTTTGCGGATCTCTACATCGGGTTTAACTGATGAGGATTAGGGCGCTGGTTTGCATGTTTTTGGGGGTATGTTTGCTGGGTATTCCTTTGATCATAAATCTACGAAGTAAGCTCATTTGGAACACTTCCAACAGTGTACCAAGAGGGCTCTACGGAGTGGTAAATGAGGCTCCTTCTCATGGAAAAACTGTCGTTGTTCGGTTGCCATTTCATGTCAAAAAACAAGCTCATGAGCTTGGAGTTTTGCCCGTAAACATGCCTCTTTTAAAGCCTATAGCTGCTCTGCAGAGCGATGAAATTTGTCGTTTTGGTGATGTCATTTTCATCAATAAAGAAGCTGTTTCAGGGGCTTTAAAATACGATCAAAAGGGACGAAAACTTCCCCAATGGCAGGGGTGTTTTGTACTCCAGAGTGATGAGTTTTTTCTCCTATCAGACCATAAAACTTCATTTGATAGCCGTTATTTTGGAACGATCAATCGTCAAAATATCGAAGGTGTGGCCAAGCCACTTTGGGTTTGGAAGTGAAAAAGGATAGACAAGTTAGAAAAGAGCTAAAAAAGAGGGCTGGTTTCAAGATAAAGACATTGGTCCCATATGCCCAATAAACCCTTGTCTGCACATCTTTTTTTAGGTGCCAATGAGATTCTGGTTGGCCCCTTATTTCAAGTCTAACCTCTTAAAGGTAATCCAATCATATGAATGATGATGAGTTTGAACCGAAGCTTCCTAAACACAGAGCAAAACAAGCAACAGGAAAATCAAACTATATTCAAAAAGTTTTAAGGTCAGCTAATAAAAGGCATAATCAAAGTCCCACAAAATTATCTGCTAGGAAATATACATTTACAGGTTCTCGCATTGGTCGAGGGAGAGCCCCAGGGGCTTTGGCTGTAAGCTCTCAGTTTAATGCACAACAACGCCGTGTTGTGGTGCGGGCGCGCATAGCAAAATTTGGTTCAGGTCAGTTGACAAGTGCGCGGGCGCACCTTTCTTATATTCAGCGTGGGGGTGTCACCAAAGAAGGAGAAAAAGGTAGGCTCTATGATGCTATTTCAGATGAGGTTGATGGCAAATCCTTTTTAGAAAATTGCAAAGATGATCGCCATCAATTTAGGTTTATAGTTTCGCCAGAAGATGGGCATAAACTCAAAGACCTAAAACCGTTTGTTCGTGATCTTATGCACCAAGCTGAGCATGATTTGGAGACCAAACTTGAGTGGGTTGCGGTTGATCATTTCGATACTGGTTATCCGCATACGCATATTGTTGTGCGCGGCAAAGATGATCGAGGTGATAATCTTGTCATTGCCCGTGATTATATCAGTCATGGTTTTCGTCAACGCGCGGAAAACCTCATAACTTTGGAACTTGGACCGCAAACAGAGTATGAACTAGAAACGAAGCTTAATCATGAAATTAAGTTGGAACGTTTCACTCGTTTGGATCGGGAGATCCTACAGTTCTATAAGAATAATCAATCTGGGTTACCTGACTATAGATTAGGTTCAGATCTAAGACGTCAGTTTTTTTTGCGGCGATTGAAGGTGCTGGAAAAGTTAGGTTTGGCTCACCAAGAAGAAAATCAGTTTTGGACTTTATCTCCACGAATGAAACCTGTCTTGCAAGATTTGGAAAAACGATCTGATGCAATGGCCCTTATCCAGAAAGATTTGCGAATCTTACGGTTGAATCGATCTTCCAATGAGGTTCGTATTATTGATCCTAAAGACACAGATAATCACGTAATAGGCAAAGTTTTAAAACTCGGTCTTGTCGATGAATTGAAGGATCAAAACTATGTGTTGGTTGATGGTGTCGACGGTTATATTCACTATGCAAATATTGGTGTGTTGAAAGATATTGAGTTACCAGATCCAGGTATGATTATTAAGCTATCTTCTCTGTCTGGAGAGTCGAGAATTATAGATCATACCATATACCACATCGCTAGCCAAAATGACGGGATATATAGTTTTGAAAATCATCAAACCTTTGATGGAACCGCGTCAAAGGAATTTATAAAAACGCATGATCGTCGATTAGAAGCATTGCGACGAAAAGGCTTGGTGGAACGCACGCAAAATGGGAACTGGAATATCGGGCAAGATTATCTTGAAAAGGCTAAGAAATATGAACAAGCTACCATACGCCAGCAGCCACTGACTATAACTGTTAGTTCTTATCTTCCCTTAGATCAGCTGCCTTCATATGTTGGGCCTACCTGGTTGGATCAAATAATCAGTAAATATGATAATATGTCTTTTTCGAATGTTCACTTTGGAAAACAAGTTCTCGCGGCTTTAAATGACAGGCAGGCTTGGCTCGTAGCACAGGGCAATGGGAAATTTAAAAATGATGAATTTATCCCCAAGCGCGAGTTCATGAAAAACTTACAACAATTAGAGTTGCGGAGCACTGGAACAGTATTATCAAAAGAGCTCAATTTCAACTTTGTTGAAACAAAACAGGGTCAAAAAATTGAAGGCATTTACAAGCGCCCTGTTTTATTGGCGCTGAATAAATACGCTTTGATTGAACGAGGGCATGACATCACTCTTGTACCCTGGCGCCCTGTATTAGAGCGAGTAAGAGGAAAGGCTGTTTCAGGTGTAATGAGGCCTCGTAGTGTGTCTTGGGATATCACCCAAAAGCGAGGGATTGGTTTAGGTTAAAAAACTACTTTTCTCAATTGTTCAGTCATGACTTGTTGTTCTTAAATAAACTGTGTTTTATTATAAGTGCTTGTTATTTATGTTTTTGGGGGGATGAAAGGTATGGATGTTCAAGACACAAAATTAGCTATGAATATTCAGATCTTGGCGGACGGTCTTTGAATGGTCTGTGGGAGACCCATTTTTGCCAATCAATGTCATGCGCTGGTGGCTGCTTTGTTTGCCTGTCAAACTGTCTTTGCGTGAGATCATTGTTCTGGAATTGAACTCTGAAAATGAAGTTATCTTTAGAGGTAAGATCGAAGTTAAGCCACTGGGTTAAATCATATTTAGAGTGATTATTTAGGATAGCCCCTAAAATGCTTCTCAATGGTTTCTTGTCATATTGTAGTTTAAATGAGACTTTTAAATAAAAAGACTCTGTTCCCATTAAGCGTGTATTTACGCCATGATGTCTTGTTACTTTTTTTCAAGGAAAAGAGGTAGGTATGGATCATAGACAATTCAACAACCTTTTAAGCGAACTTGAGGATTTAACCGAGGCACAAGCTGAGAAGGTTATTGATCTGCTCAAGCAGTACGGGGATGGTGATGAGGTCATCAAGCAGATCGAACAGAAGCTATCAGGTGATCCCAAATACCCTCATTGTGGCACAACACATATCCGACGACACGGCAAGAACATGGTTTACAACGCTATCGTTGTGCCGACTGCGGGAGCACTTTTAACGCTCTGACCGGTACGCCGCTCGCTCGATTGTGTCATAAAGATTGGTTGTTAAATTTTATTCGCTTGCTAGAGCACTCGCATTCGGTGCGCATGGCGGCGCAGTTTGCTAAAATTAGCAAAAGCACCTTTTTTAGTTGGTGGCACCGCTTTTTAAAATTTGGAAAAGACTGGCAAAAACAAAAGTTTGTCGGTATTGTCGAGCTTGATAAGAGCTTCATTCTTGAAAGTCGTAAAGGAGAACGCGGCTTATCTCGTGCGCCACGCAAACTCAAGGCCCTTGAAAGCGAGACTGGAAAACTCAAAAAGCTGCTGGCATAACAGATGTTCGATAATGCCATGCTTCGTAATGTAAACTCAAAAAAGTGGTAATGCCCGCTGCCAAACGCCAAGCTATGAGGTAAATTGCCAAGGAGCGACGTCGCTTCGGTTACAGGCGTGTGCATATTATGCTTCAGCGCCAAGGTTGGCATGTGAACCACAAAAAGATCAGACGCCTTTTATCGTGAAGAGAAGTTAACTGTGTGCAAGCGTGGCGGTCGCAAACGAGCCCTTGGCGAGAAGACCAATGCTTGTTCCGGAAAAACCAAATGAGCGCTGGAGCATGGACTTTGTCTTCGATGCCTTTACGGATGGAAGCCGGTTCAGAGTTCTTGCTGTGGTTGATGATTATAGGCGCGAATGTTTGGGCCTTGTGCCTGATACGTCTTTGTCAGGTTTACGCATGACACGAGAATTAGATAAGATCATAAGACACAGAGGTAAACCCAAAACAATTGTATCAGACAATTGAACGGAAATGACCAGTAGGGCTGTTCTAAAATGATGTCAGGACACCAAGATTGATTGGTATTACATTGCCCCAGGCAAGCCCATGCAGAATGGGTTTGTTGAGAGCTTTAATGGAACTTTCGAGATGAATGCCTCAATGAAACCCTCTTCTCATCGTTTGACGAAGCGCGGTAGAAGATTACGGAATGGAAGGAAGATTATAACCAGGTAAGACCACACTCATCACTGGGCAATATGGCACCCAATGAATTTACCATGAAAAATATTAACAAAAATACATTGCAAAAGCTGGCCGCATGAGGCCATAATTTTAGTAGAAAACTCTACTCAATATTGGAGGAGAGTTGGGGCGCAGGTCAGGTTTCGCATTTAAATCTGAAAATTTCCAAAACTTGTTTGCCAATTTCTTCAATGCTCAAACGTCCATTATATTTAAACCAATTGGATGCGCTATTTAGAATTGTTAGCAAAAATATACGATAGATATTCTTATCAATGTTATCTGATAAATTTAGTTCATTAATAAGATTTGAAAAAATCACTTCAAATTCATCCCTGCTTTTAATAATTTTTTGTCGCAGTTCATTAGGGATCGTATGAAAGTCCTTCATGAGAGGCATTGTTATTGAATCAGGATCAAGTTGAATTTTTAGCAATTCGACACAAGCTACTTCCAAACGACTCCAGGGGTCATCAAATTCAGAAATGGCTATTTCTATGCGTTCTTTAGCTGAGCTTAGAGCGTAAACGTTGATTTGTACAAACAGTTTCTCTTTTGATTCAATGTAATAATAAAGAGACCCGCCACTCAGACCAACACATTCAGCTATTTTGCGCATTGATGTAGCATGGTAGCCATCGCTAGCAAATAAGTTTGCTGATTTTTTTAATATGTCAATTTGCTTTTGATTGCTTTTTTCTCTTCTTGAAGTGCCTTTCTGTGAGTTTTGAGTATTCAAGTTTTGTTTTGTAGCAGGCATGATAATTCCTATACCAAACGTTAGGTTATAAACGTTAAAATGGATACCATTTGTCTATACTAATGAACCTAAAATATAAAGTGTAGAAATGCCTACTGAGCTGGTTTCATCTTTCCAGTTTTCTCCGTCAAATGTTGCAATATTAATGAGCTGTGATTTTTTAACTTGATATTACAACGGACGTTTGATACATAAATTCACCAAAATTACAACGAACGTTCGATGTATTTAGTTTGTGGGCTTTTCTTATGCTTAATTGTTTTGGAAAGCTAACTGATTGAGTTCATTAGGTTTGCTAGCAGAATAGGAAATAAGGAAAATGAAATCTAAGACTGTTGCTGTCATAGGGGCTGGTGTTATGGGAGCCGGAATAGCAGCTCATTTTGCAAATGCAGGCATTCAAACTCTTTTGCTTGATTTAACAAAAGAGCTTGCTGAAAGTGGCGTGGAAAAACAAAAAAAGGTGTCTGGTTTTATGATGCCTGAATTTGCTGATAGGGTCGAATGCGGAAGTTTGACAGACAGTTTTGATAAACTAGCAAAAGTAGATTGGATTATCGAAGCTATCATTGAAGATGTTGAAGCTAAGCAGACACTTTATAGTCAGCTCGATAAGATTAGATCTCCCCATACCATTGTATCTTCAAATACCTCAACGATTCCAAGCGAAGTTTTATTAAGTGAGGTCTCTGAGGAGTTTAAAACTCATTTTCTTATTACTCATTTCTTTAACCCTCCACGTCATATGCGCCTTTTAGAGGTCGTTAAGGGTCAGCAGACTTCTCCCGAGGTCTTCCGTCTAGTGACTGAATTTGCAGACTATGGTTTGGGTAAAAAAATCGTTGAATGCAATGATACCCCCGGTTTTATAGCTAACCGTATTGGTGCTTATTGGATAGCTGTAGGGATTGAAGAAGCAATCAAATCTAATATGAATATCGAAGAAGTTGATCAATTATTAGGGAAACCTTTTGGAATTCCTAAAACAGCTATTTTTGGTTTGGCTGATTTAATCGGGGTTGATTTGTTACCGACTTTAGTTAAGACCCTGCAAGATAAATTGAGTGACGATGTTATCCATGAGATTGATATTGACTGTGCATTGATAACAAACATGATTGCTAGTGGTAAGCTTGGTCGTAAGGCTGGTAAGGGGTTTTACAGGCTTGATAAAAAGGCAGGGACATTTGATGTTATTGATTTAAGTACAGGTGAATATAGGAGCTTTCAAAAGCATGATTATAGTTGGCCTTTGGTTAACGTTGAAAAGCTACGTTTGTTATTAGATCATGATAGTGAAGGCGCAAAGTTTGCAGCCTTGGTTATGTTGAAAGTTCTCAATTACGCAGCGAGTTTAATTCCAGAGATTGCCAGTTCTCCTCAAGATGTCGATGACGCTATGTGTTTTGGTTATGGGTGGGGTATTGGGCCATTTAAAATGATTGATAACCTGGGAGTGCAATGGGTTGTCGAGGCTTTGGAAGAAAGAAACTTGAATGTTGCACCCTTTTTAAAACAAGCCTGTAAACAAGGTGGGATTTATTTTTCTAAAGATTGTCATTTAGAGTGTTTGTTGCCTGATAATACTCGCAAAACTATCACACCACCCAAAGGAGTTTTTGTTCTGAAAGACCTGTTTTGTAAGGGGCAATTTCTGCAGGAGACAAAAAGTAGTCGTTTATATGATTTAAAGGATGGTGTTGCTTGTTTGGAATTGTACACAAAAATGAATGCGTTCGATTTTGCTTTATTTGAGGACTTAGAGAGGGCAATAAAAATTGCCCAGAGCGATTTTAAAAGTTTAGTTATTACAGGGCACCAGGACTATTTTAGCGCTGGAGCTAATTTAAAATTACTCTTGGAGCTTTCAAAAAACAAAAAATGGGATGAGCTCGAGCTTTTTCTTAAAAAGGGTCAACGAGTTTTCGACAAGGTTAAATATTCATCTATACCTGTTGTTGGTGCCGCATCTGGATTTGCTTTGGGTGGGGGGTGTGAGTTGTTATTGCATTGTGATGCAATACAAGCTCATGCAGAATTAAAAGCTGGCCTTGTTGAAACTCAGGTTGGATTATTGCCAGGCTGGGGAGGAGTTAAAGAGCTTATTTTGCGCTTTACTGATCCCGTTGAAAATGGAGCGGATTGGCGTCCAGCTTTTGAAAAAATTATTGAGTATTTATTAACGGCTAATGCATCAAATTGTGCTGATCATGCAAAAAGTATAGGACTGTTAAGTTCTTCAGACTTGATAACAATGAATAAAGACCGTCTTCTGAGTGATGCAAAACGGACCGCACTTTCTCTCGCAGAAAATTATGAACCTATAAAGCCTCAAGAGTTGAAGATCAACATTGAGGATGAAAGTGCTTGTCGAAAATATTTGGAGACCTATCATTCTGATGATCGTTTTTCTCCTTATGAAAAGCAGATGGTCAAGGCTATTTGTAGTTTGCTAGCTGTTAGTTTTTTGGAGAACTCAAAGATTAAAGAAGCGGATGTTTTGGGTTTAGAGCGAAAGAATTTCTTGGAACTTATTCGCACCAATTCAGCAGCTGAGCGTATATCTCATATGATTTCAACTGGTAAAAAACTAAAAAATTAGGAGGGTAGAATAATGATAAATTTAAATTATCCAGTTGAAGATGTAAAATTCTTACTTACAGAAGTTTTTTCTTTTGATCAGCGCATGTCTGAAATTCCTAAACTAAGTGAATTGGACTTAGATTTAATGCTTAGTGTTGTAGGTGAGTGTGAAAAATTTTGTAACAATGTTCTTCTTCCGTTAAATAGTACGGGAGATGCTGAAGGTTGTAAATTTCATGATGGTCAGGTGACAACACCAACAGGTTTTCCTGAAGCCTATAAAAAATTCGTTGAAAATGGTTGGGCAAGTCTTTCAGGTGATGTTGAGTATGGGGGGCAAGGTTTGTCTCATGCTCTACAGTTTTTAACAGATGAAATCATTTCTGCATCTAATATGTCTTTTGGTTTGTTTCCTGCGTTAACCAGAGGGGCATGTGAGGTTATCAAACTATACGCTACAGATGAAATTAAAGAAAAATACTTACCTAATTTAATAAGTGGCGAGTGGACTGGTGTGATGTCACTAACAGAGGCTGGTGCAGGTTCTGATCTTAGTTTGGTAACGACGCGAGCAAATCCAAATGGGGATGGTTCTTATAAAATTAACGGTACAAAAATTTTTATTTCTTCAGGTGACCATGATTTTGGTGGAAATATAATCCATCTTGTTTTGGCTCGTTTACCAGGTGCTCCGAGTGGTAGTGGAGGCCTTAGTCTTTTTTTAGTGCCTAAATATTTTGTTTCTACTGATGGTGAGATAGGAGAGAAAAACAAAATAATTGTTGGTGGAATTGAAACAAAGATGGGTATTCATGCTCAACCAACGTGTGTTTTGAATTATGAAGATGCTACGGGTTGGTTAATTGGTGATGCTCACAGCGGTCTTAAGGCTATGTTTTCTATGATGAATACTGAGCGCCTTTTTGTAGGAACACAAGCTTTAGGGGTTGCTGAAATTGCTTATCAAAAAGCGACTGATTACGCGCAGGAAAGAAAGCAAGGTCGACAAAGTTTAGATGATAGTAATCCTGCTCCAATTATTTGTCATCCTGATGTGAAGCGTATGTTAATGACTATAAGCTCAGTTAATGAAGCTGCTAGAGCTTTGTGTTTATTGACGGCCCTTGAACTTGATAAAAGAGATTATCACCCCTCTGAGGCAGAGCAGAAAGAGGCCTCTAATTTTGTATCTCTAGTAACTCCTATTATCAAAGCTGCTTTATCAGATTTTGGTCTTGAATCATGTGTGATGGCCCAACAAGTATTTGGTGGACATGGTTATATTCATGAATGGGGTATGGAACAATATGTTCGAGATGTTCGCATCACACAAATTTATGAGGGAACAAATGGTATTCAGTCGCTAGATTTAATAACTCGTAAAATATTTTTAAATGACGCGAAATTGCCTTTTCAATTATTTGAACATATCGAAGCGGATATATTTGAAGCCCAACAGTTTGCTGAGATTGACGATGTTTCTCAATTGATTTTAAATTCTTTAGATGCGCTAGATTCTATTACATCTAAGCTTGTCGGTTTAAGGAAAGAGCCCGTCGTTTTACAGACTGTTGCCAGTGACTATTTGCGACTTTTCTCTTTAGTGCTTTTAGGGTGGATGTGGATAAAAATTCTTTGTGCAGTAAAGAAAAGTTCGGACGTTTCTGAAGAGTTAAAAACGGGTAAGTTGATGAAAGCTCGTTTCTTTGCAACGCATATTTTACCATCTTATTTATCGCTTCTAGCTCGTATTCAATCAGATTTGAAACGTTAGATTTTTAAATTATTTCTAACTATTTTCTAACAACATGAGTCAACCATGTGGAGGACCACATAAATGAAGATCCTAGTTCCGATAAAACGGGTCGTAGATTACAATGTTAAGATCCGTGTAAAATCAGATGGATCAGGTGTCGATTTGGCAAATGTAAAAATGTCAATGAACCCATTTGACGAAATCGCTGTTGAAGAAGCCGTTCGCTTAAAAGAAGCTGGCAAAGCAGAAGAAATCGTTACAGTTTCAATCGGCCCCAAGAAAACTCAAGAAACATTGCGTACAGCTCTTGCTATGGGCGCAGACAGAGCCATCCACATCGTAAGCGATGAGGGTGTTGAGCCTCTTGCAGCCGCAAAGCTACTCAAAGTCGTTGTCGAAGAAGAAACACCTGGACTTGTGATCCTCGGCAAGCAAGCCATTGACGATGATTGCAACCAAACAGGCCAAATGCTGGCAGCTCTCCTTGGATGGCCACAAGGCACCTTTGCTTACAAACTCGAGCTTGAAGGCGAAAAAGCAGTCGTGACCCGCGAGATTGATGGCGGTCTACAAACCGTATCATTAAACTTGCCAGCGATTGTCACAACTGACCTTCGCCTTAACGAGCCAAGATACGCTTCTTTACCAAACATCATGAAAGCAAAGAAAAAGCCATTGGAAGAAAAAGAGCTTGCTTCTTATGGCAACGACACAGCCCTGAGACAAACCATCATCACAACAACAGAGCCAGCAGCACGTGAAGCCGGTGTGAAGGTTGAAACTGTTGCTGAGTTGGTAGACAAACTTAAAAATGAAGCAGGAGTACTCTAAATGACAAATCTACTCATTGCAGATCACGATAACAGTACCCTAAGCCCGGCAACAGCGAAAGCGCTAACAGCGGCCATCGCCATTGGTGGTGACACAGATATTCTTGTTGCAGGTGAGGGTTGCCAAGCAGTTGCTGAACAAGCTGCCAAACTATCAGGTGTGAGAAAAGTGCTGGTGGCGAGCGCCCCTCAGCTGAAAAATCAACTTGCTGAAGAAATGGCTGAACTCATCGTGCCATTAATGGCCAATTATGATGCAGCATTGGTGGCAGCAACAACAACTGGCAAAAACTTCATGCCACGCGTTGCAGCTAAACTCGATGTTGGTCAACTCTCAGACATCATTGAAGTGAAATCAGCTAACACATTTGTGCGCCCAATTTACGCAGGCAACGCCCTTCAAACTGTTGAAACAAATGATGCTAAAAAAATCATCACTGTTCGTACAACAGCTTTTGAAGCAGCCTCTGAAGGTGGCTCAGCTGCTGTAGAATCTGTCGATGCCCCAGCACAAGTAGGTATCTCAGAGTTCGTCTCAGAAGAGCTATCAAAATCAGATCGCCCAGAGCTCACATCTGCTAAAATCATCATCTCTGGTGGTCGCGGCATGGGCTCAGGTGAAAACTTTGCCCTCATTGAAAAAATCGCAGACAAAGTCGGCGCAGCCGTTGGTGCTTCAAGAGCTGCTGTCGATAGCGGCTTCGTGCCAAATGACTACCAAGTCGGCCAAACAGGTAAAGTGGTAGCTCCAGAGCTCTATATCGCCGTTGGCATCTCAGGCGCTATTCAGCACTTAGCTGGCATGAAAGACAGTAAAATCATCGTTGCGATTAACAAAGATGAAGAAGCCCCTATCTTCCAAGTGGCTGATTACGGTTTAGTCGCGGATCTATTTGAAGCTCTACCAGAGCTAGAAGCCGCGCTATAATCTTACTGATCTTAAATCATATAAACTTTACAAAACAGGCCAGAGAATTGAGTTTCTCTGGCCTATGATAATCTTTCATATAAGTATTTGAATTTCCTGGGGTTATATGGAACATAAGTTATGAGGAAGGCTAAATCAGAATTTTATATTCTAGAATTTGCACTCTCATCCATTGGCGCTTTTTACAGGCAGCAATGTCGCTTAAGTCCAGGAAGTTTCGACCTAAAAACTATACTTTGAGCATGATAATTTCTCATAATAAAAAATCATATCAAGGGAGGGTATGGATTAATGATTAGAATTTTTAACAGGCTTTAGAGGTTAGTAAGAGAATTTTGTGGAGCTCTCGTTTTGAAGGTAATGAAAGAAGTCGATTTGATTAGAGGCTAATTAAATCAACATACCTTAATTTAGAACGATTGGGTCTGTCTGTTACTGATGTAATTTCATTTAGTTTTTTAACTTAGAAAAAGTAATAAACTTCCTACTACACAGATGAATAGAAGATAGTCTTGTTTTAAAATTGAAAGGCTAGATTATTTCGTTTTTGTTCAAGAGCGGTGTAAGGAGGTTTTGTATATTTGTGGACGCATGATGAAACGTTATTTTAAAAGTTTTTTTAAATCTCAACCAAATCAAATTAAAGATCAACCTAAAAGCACATTTTCTAGCGGTGATATATACAACGGTGATCTTCAAAAAACTCAAGCAAATTACCAATCGCTAAGTCCTTTAACATTCTTCAAACGTTCTGCAATGATTTATCCTAATCGGATAGCTATAGTGCATAATACAAGTCGAATGGATTATAAGACTTTTTATCAGCGTAGTGTAAAGCTTGCTAGTCAATTAGCTAAGGTGGGGGTTGAAAAAGGGCACACAGTATCTGTGATGTTGTCAAATACACCAGCAATGCTCGAGGCTCATATGGGTGTGCCAATGTCTGGAGCTGTATTGCATACAATGAATACGAGACTAGATGCTGACACTATAGCTTTTCAAATGGATCATGCTGAAACTAAGGTTTTAATTACAGATTTAGAATTTTCCAAAACGATGAAAGCTGCTTTAGAAAAGTGTAATGTTAGACCTATTGTAATTGATTATGTGGATCCAGAGTTTGACATTGAGGGGCAGCGTCTCTCTGACATAGAGTATGAGGCATTTTTATCTGCAGGTGATGTAAATTATCAATGGGAATTGCCTGAAAATGAGTGGGATGCAATTTCGGTTAACTATACTTCTGGGACTACAGGTAATCCAAAAGGTGTTGTTTACCATCATCGTGGTGCCACTTTAATGTGCTACTCGAATAACTTGACAAGTGGTTTATGTAATCATCCAACTTATTTGTGGACTTTGCCTATGTTCCATTGTAACGGCTGGTGTTTTCCTTGGTCAATAGCAGCAGTTGCCGGGACGAATATTTGTTTGCGCTGGGTTCGTCCAGAACCAATTTATGAAGCCATAGCGAATGAAAAGGTGGATTTGTTGTGTGGGGCACCTATTGTTATGTCCTCCATTTTGAATGCGACTGCATTGGAGAAACGAAGCTTTGAGCATCAAGTTACATTTGTTGTTGCAGCAGCTCCTCCTCCTGAATCTGTTTTAAAAGCAATGACCGATGAAGGTTTTAAAGTGGTTCATGTTTATGGACTAACTGAAAGCTATGGGCCCTCTGTGGTTAATACATGGAAAGAAGAGTGGGATGTATTGCCTTCCGAAGAAAAGGCTAAGAAGCAAGCACGACAAGGTGTTAATTATCCTAGTTTGGAAAACTTAACCGTAATGGATCCGTTGACCATGCAGGAAGTTCCAAAAGATGGGGGCACTATGGGGGAAGTTATGCTGCAGGGTAATAACATTATGAAAGGGTACTTAAAAAATTCAAGTGCTACTAAGGAAGCTTTTTCTAAAGGATGGTTTCATACAGGTGATTTAGGGGTAATTCATCCTGATGGATATATTCAACTCAAAGACCGTTCAAAGGATATTATAATTTCAGGCGGAGAAAATATTTCATCAATTGAAATTGAGAATACTCTTTATAAACATGACAGTATTTCTGCTGTAGCTGTCGTTGGTAGGCCGCATGAAAAATGGGGTGAAACTCCTTGTGCGTTTGTTGAGCTTAGTGAGGGAGCCACTATTTCTGAGGATGAGTTGTTAAAATTCTGCCGGGATAATATGGCTCATTATAAATGCCCAACGACAATAAAGTTTTGTGAATTACCAAAAACATCAACAGGGAAAATACAAAAATTTAAGCTTAGAAATAGCGATTTTTTAGAGCAATAAATCACTTAAATTTCTAAATGAGCTTAAGGTATGTAGTAAGAGCATGGTTTTTTATTTGGATAAAAGTAGTCATGAATTTGATAAAAATTATGTTTTTAAAATACCTCCAAATTTTAATTTTACTCATGACATTATTGATGAATGGTCACGCTGGGAAGATAAACTTGCTATAATTTTTAAGGATAACAAGAACCATCTTTCTCAGTGTGTTCGCTATAATGAACTTGCTGGTGGGGCTTTTTTTTTCTCTGAAGTTGAAAATGATATTGGGTTTCAAAAGGGTGATATAATTTATGTCATAGGAGAGGTTAATTATCATTGGACTTGTATTGTAATTGAATTAATTCGGAGAGGGATTGTTTTTTGTCCTATAAGCTCTGCTATCACACAAGGTGCGATAATTAATGGAGTTAATCTTATTAATCCTAAGAGTATACTTTTAACTGAAGATGTAGATTTTAATTACGATCTTATAATGCAGAAATGCCCAACGATTAAAAACATCTATAAATTAAATCATAGGGAAAAAATTATCCGATTGAAAAGACAATCAAATTTTCAAATAAATGAAAATATTCGACCGTATATTCCCCGCAATACTATGATGATTGAGTTTTACCTAAATAAGAATAATTCATTAAAGTATGAGGTAAGGGATAATACGTCCTTACTTGAGAAAAGTATTTTGACCAACACAGATTATAAAAGTCCTAGTGCAATCATGTTGGAAGATGGCAATTATAAATCAGTTAATTGGAAATGCATGTTCTATAAATTTATTATAGGGGCTCTGGTAAATATCAAGCTAAGATAGTTCCAATAAAAACATTATATATGTTAAATTTTCTGTATTGCATTCTTTAAATTACATTACCAAATTTTACAGGTACTATTACTACTGTAAATGGTTTTGATAATAATCCGTAGGGCAGCAACCAAAACGATTTTTAAATTTTCTATTGAAGTTAGAAACATCCCCAAACCCACAATTAAAAGCAATAAAAGCTATGTTTGGTTTGTTGTGGTTTACGCTAGCTAATTTCAATTTTTCGACAGCTAGTTGCAAACGTTTTTCATTTAAAATATTTGAAAAAGTTGTTCCTTGATCTTTGAAATCTCTTTGCAATTGTCTGGGTGACATTTTAGTAATTGCAGATAGTAATTCCAAAGACATTTCTGGGTTTGTAATGTTTTGGTCAATGATGTGTTTTATCGCTTCAAATCTATTAATACGATCTGAATACCGAAGAACACTCGTATGTTCTTTTTCTTTGAAAAAAGCGATCCTTGCTAAATCAAAAAGGAAATCAGTTTCTTTTCCAGAAGCGCGTTCATCGAATAAATTGTCTTCTGGAAATGCGACGTTTAAGGCCTTGCCTTGAAGATGATTGGATTTACAAACAGTGCCGATTTCTATTTTCCAATGGCACCAATCAAGAAATTCTTTTCTTGGCATATGTATTGACATAAAATGAGATAAATTTCCTTGATAAAATAATTCTACACTTTGTGTTGAATCTAATAAGAAGAAGTCTCCAGGTTCTATCAAACTTGTTTTGTTATTATGTGAGGCAATCGTTGTGCCTTTTAATTGTTTTAGTAAATATATATATTCTAGATCATCTTTTTTAACGTCAATTCGAGTGCGTTGAATTCGATCTGCATTCGTTGCGATGTCCATAATATCTAAGCCATATGAATGAAGAACATTGAAGTGACCTTGTGGTTCATCTTCATTTGAAACTGGTATGCCAAAGTAGTGGCCACAGTTATTTAGCAACCTTTGGCTCCATTCTTCAAAATGTAGATCCATAATAGTATCCTCCCTATTCACAAAATACTAAAAGAAACAGCGTGCATTTAACTATTTGTTTTTATTGTTAATTTTATGTTTTTAGTTGTTCTTTTTTTATTCTGAATATTTTACTTTATGATTGTTTTTAAAAATTGGAAATACTGAGTTCCAAAAAAGACAATAAATTTTTATTATCATTCAATATTAAAGACATCATGATATTCCTCATTGTCGTTATTAAAATTATCATTTTTAGAAATTTTCAGACTAAAAAATAGTGTTCATTATGACACATGTGAACTGACTTTTGTTATAAGAAATCATTTTGGCGCATATTGCAAAATGCCTAGGCGCTATCCACCAAGCATATCCCCTATGTATTCACATAATTTGTCATGTATCTGCTGCTTTCTATTAGATGTTTAAAAGTGGCTGCAATTTATTTTGGGGGATTTATCCGAATGAAACAAAGTTTATTATTTTCATTATTATGTTCAGCTGCTTTCAGCTTATCTGCATCAGCCGCTTCAGCTGCTGATCTAGGTGGTGACTGTTGTGCGGACTTAGAAGAAAGAGTTGCTACTCTTGAAGCAACAACAGCTCGAAAAGGTAACCGTAAAGTCTCACTTTCAATCTCTGGGTGGGTAAACCAAGCTCTTTATATTTGGGATGATGGTGTTGACAGTGATGTGTATCAAATAACCGATAATGGTCACACACTTTCTACTCGCATTACTTTTGCAGGATCTGCAAAAATTAGTTCGGATTGGTCTGCAGGCTATGCGATTACTATTGAACCTATTCAAGGTGAAGCTCTGTTTGGTGTGAGCCAGCAAAATGATGATGGTTCTTTTGTCGGCGGGCTTGGTCTTTTAGAAAGCTATATGTATGTAAAAAGTGAAAGACTAGGTACTCTAAGTTGGGGGTTGCAGCAACAGGCTTCTGATAATGTAGGTGTTGTCGATTTATCAGGTGGCCTATGGTCAGGTGTAGCTCCAATTTTCCGAGGCAATAGATTCAAACTAAGAAGCGCAAATGGTGGTTCATTTAATGCTGATGGTAGTTTGGCGCCTGGTTTAACAGGTGGTAATGTGGCTGGTTCAAATCCTTTGAAAGTTGGTGTGACTAGTGCTGACTTAGCTGCTTGTAATGCGATTAATGCTGGCATTGGTATGGATTGTTTTGGATTGCTTACCAATTCCGTTAAGTATGTGTCGCCAACTGTTTCTGGTTTTACACTATCTACATCTTGGGGTGAAAACGATTTTTTTGATATCGTGTTGAAATATGCTGGTCAGTTTGGAGACTTTAAAGTTGCAGCTGCTGCTGGTTATATTAATGCGACAAGCAACAGTGTTGCTGGTAATGGTATTGCAGGAGCAGGCACAGACGTTGAAGTCTTTAATCTAGCTGGTGGTTTCATGCATGTGCCAACAGGTATCTTTGCTAATTTTGATTATAATACAGAAAAAGTTGACACAATTAATGGTGTTGCTGCAAGCGCTCTGGTTAATGCAGCTGATCCTAATGCTAGGTTTGAAGACAGTCCAGAAAGTCTGTATATCAAAGTTGGTATTAAGCAAAAATGGAACTCACTTGGAGCTACATCTATCTTTGGTGATTATGGCATCTATAAAGATCGTTATGACCCTCTTTTATTCGCAAATGGTGTAACTGGTTCAGAAATTACTCGTTGGGGGGCTGGTGTTAACCAGTGGATTGATGCAGCGGCAATGCAACTTTATGTGAAATATACACACTTAGAGTTTGAAGTTGATGCCGTAGCTGGTTCTACCGCAGCTCCATTATCTGATGGCATTCGCGATTGGGATGAAGTTGTTGTTGGTGGAATAATTTTCTTCTAGCGTTTAAAGAAGCTGCTCTAGATATAGGGCAGCTTCTGCTATTTCCAATAAATACAAAATAATAAAAATTCTGATTTCTCTATTAGCTGTTCCTCCTAGTAGGGAAGTAAGCAAGCTACTCCTAAGCTTGTTCGGGCTGGCTGATATTACTCGACCTAGTATCAGCCAGTTTTTTATTGTCTCGATTTTAAAGGGAAGAAAAAATGGATACTCATCTAAAGAAAGTTTCAACTTCACAAGTTGAAGATAATATCGTTAATGAAATGGATATGTCTCTGGGTGAAATTGAAAAAATTTTCGATTTCTTGAGTGCTCGAGTTAGTGAACTAGGTCTTGATATAGCAGAGTCATCTGGCAATATTGATGAGATTTTTGAAAAGTCAGAAATTGATAAATCTGCATTTAGTCATTTTATTGAACAGATTGAAGAATTGCGACAAGTCAATGAAATCATCTCTGGAGAAATAGTTAGTTCAAGTGAAATAGCTTGTAAGGCTAACAATGAAATGCTGGTTTACATGGAAACTGTGCATCGTACAACTTCTTCGGTGAATAAATTAATTCAAGCTGTAGAAGAAATTTCCAATCAGATGGAGATACTTCATGTGCCTTTGCAAAATGTAGGAAAAATTGCAGCGGTCATTAATAGCATAGCAAAACAGACAAAACTTTTAGCGTTAAATGCTACAATTGAAGCTGCGCGGGCAGGCGAAGCTGGTAAAGGGTTTAATGTTGTTGCAGATGAAGTAAAGTCACTTGCGTTTTCAACAACAGAAGCTACAGCACAAATAGATGAAACTCTAAGTAAAATAGCAACTGATTTTAGTTTATTAACTAAATCAAATGCATCTGCAGCGAAAACAGCCGCTGCTCTAGAAAAGCAATCATCTTCAGTAACCACAATTCTAGAAGAGACTTCTATGGCATTACATAGAGTTGATAAAACAACAGATTCTGTTTCAGAACAAATGGATGGAATTCAAACTATTTGTAATGAGATTTTATTGTCATCAGAACTTGTCGCAAATAATGAGAAAGAGGCCGGAGAGTCTTTAAATGATGTTGTTAGGAAGATGAGTAAGATCTGCGATTTTGGAGATGAACTCGTTGTAATTGCTGCTGAGAATGGTGCTAAAATTGAAGATCGTGAAATGATTCTTTTAGTGAAAGAGGCTGCTATAGAAATTAGTTCGATTTTTAATAATGCAGTTGATACAGGAAGAATTTCTTATGAAGACCTTTTTGATAAAAACTATCAAGAAATTGAAGGGTCAAATCCGAAGCAATATTTCACAAAATTTACGGAGTTTGCAGATGAAGTCCTACCTAATATACAAGAAAACATTCTAGGACGTTATGGAAATGTTATTTTTTGTGCAGCTTGCGATGTAAATTCTTATGTACCAACACATAATAAAGCTTTTTCTAAACCACAAGGTAATGATCCAGCATGGAATGCAGCTAATTCTCGGAATAGACGTATCTTTGATGATCGTACTGGTCGTCGGGCGAGCAGAAATAAAAAATCTGTTTTGCTACAGACTTATTTAAGGGACATGGGGGGAGGAAACTTTGTTGTATTGAAGGATGTTTCTGCTCCTATTTTTGTTCAAGGTTCTCATTGGGGCGGTCTAAGAATTGGCTATAAATTATAAGTTTTTGTCGCTTTAAACATTAATCTGTGGCGTGATTAACCGAGACTTTCTATTCTCTTTTATGTTCAGTTCTAACCTCTTAAAAAGCATTTTTCTTGGGAGGTTTTAATAATAGATGAACTTTAAAGTTATGTTATTAGGAGGGCTATTAGCTTCGCTAATTGCTACACCTGCTCTATCAGATGGACATAAAGAAATAAGTCCTGATAAAATTAAAGAAGTAACGAATAAAATAAATACAGCAGCGATTATCGCCAATGATAAAGAAGATAAAAATTGGCCGACTCATGGGCTCAATTATGGTGAAACGCGCTATAGTACATTAAATCAAATAAACAATGAAAATGTAACAAAACTTGGTTTGAGTTGGTCTACTTCGCTTGAATCACGTCGTGGTGTAGAAGCAACTCCAATTGTAGTAGATGGTGTGATGTTTGTTTCTTCTGCCTGGAGTATCGTGCATGCTATTGATGCTGTTTCTGGAAAAGAACTTTGGCGTTATGACCCTAAGGTTCCTAAAGATTACGCGCATAAAGGCTGTTGTGATGTGGTTAACCGCGGTGTGGCTGTTTATGAAGGAATGGTTTTCGTTGGTGCTTATGATGGGCATCTACATGCTATTGATGCAGCTACTGGCAAACGTGTTTGGAAAACAGATACAATCATTGATCGCTCTAAAAGTTATACCATAACAGGGGCACCGCGCGTTTATAATGGCAAAGTCTTGATTGGTAATGGTGGTGCTGAATATGGCGTTCGGGGATACATAACAGCATACGATCATAAGACGGGTAATCAGTCATGGCGTTGGTTTTCTGTGCCTGGGGCGCCAGATAAACCGTATGAAAATGAGTCTATGAAAAAGGCTGCGAAGACGTGGGATAATTCAGCCGAATTTTGGAAAGCCGGTGGTGGTGGCACCATATGGGATTCCATGGCTTTTGATCCTGAACTTAACCTTGTTTATGTTGGGGTTGGTAATGGCAGTCCTTGGAGCCAGAAAATTCGTAGTCCAAAGGGTGGTGATAATCTTTATTTAAGTTCTGTCGTAGCCTTGAATGCGGCAACAGGTAAATATCATTGTCATTATCAAACTACCCCTGGGGATACATGGGACTATACATCAACACAACAAATTTTGCTTGATGATATTGAGCTGAATGGCAAAAAAAGAAAAGTGTTTATGCATGCCCCTAAAAACGGATTCTTTTTTGTTATAGATAGAACAGATTGTTCATTTATATCAGCTAAACCGTTTGTTAAAGTTACTTGGGCAACAGGTCATGATGCTAATGGTAAGGCTATTGTTGCCAAAGGTGCTCGTTATGAAAATGGTTCAACCTATGAAGCTGTGCCGAGTGCTTATGGTGCACATAGTTGGCATTCAATGTCATATAATCCACAAACAGGTTTGGTTTACATTCCGGCACAGGGGATCCCACTAACATATACAGATGATCCGAATTGGAAGCTTGATACTCATGTTCCTGGGCAAGCGATGTCTGGCCTCGGGTGGAATTTAGGTGTTGTTTTTAATAAGGTGCCTCCGAAAGAAAAACCGTTTGGCCAATTATTAGCTTGGGACCCTGTTAAGCAAAAGCCAGTCTGGAAAGTGCAATATGCTTCCCCTTGGAATGGCGGAACATTGACAACTGCTGGTAATCTTGTGTTTCAGGGAACAGCGGATGGTCGTTTTGTTGCTTATGATGCAAAAAATGGAAAAACCTTATGGCAGACACCTGTTGGTACTGGGGTAGTGGCTGCACCAATTACATGGGAACATAAAGGAAAACAATATGTTTCAGTTGCTGTTGGTTGGGGCGGTGTTTATGGCCAGTTACAGCGTGCTACAGAGACAGCAGGACCAGGTCGTATCTATACTTTTGCAGTTGGAGATAGCGCTAAAATGCCAGAACTTGTTAAACGCGATCCAGCAAATTTAGTTTCAGGTGTTGCTTATAAGAAAGAAGACTTTGGGCCAGGAGCAGGTCTTTATGTGGCCAATTGTTTGTTCTGTCATGGTGTGCCAGGTGTGAACAATGGTGGGAATATTCCAAATTTAGGATATTCCTCTAAAGATACGATTGAGAATTTACACGATATTGTTCTTACTGGGGTTCTTCAGGAAAAGGGTATGCCTAACTTTAAAGGAAAACTAACTAAAGAGCAGACAAAGCAAATTGCTGCATTTATTCAGGGAGTTGCAGACTCTTTGAAGCCAAAGCCTAAGAAATAGATTTCTCTTTAAACTCATTTTGATTTTTATCGAAGTGTTATTCGAGATCTTTATTTACATATCAGTGTTCTCTATCCTTCCCCCTTTTCCTGTTCTAATGGGTTAAGGTAATAGAGGGCGAAAAAGCAAACTAAAAGCAATTTTAGTTTGCTTTTTTTATGATTGGTTACAATATAATCCTCAATTGATAACAGAACAGGCTCGTTTAAGAGCAACCGATGAAGGTTTAGCGCAAGCACAATCAGAACTAAATTTAGCAAAAGCAAATTTTAATACTTCTGTTGCGGAATATCAGAGAGTCATTGGTAAACGATCGAAACATTTGGGGCGTCCAGGTTCGATTATAAAATACCTTCCATCTTCTCAAGTTAAAGCAATAACAATTGGGATGAATGAACATCCTTTAATAGAAAATGCGCTGGCTGCTGAGAAATCAGCTTTGCATAATTTAAATATGATCAAGGGCGTAAGATTACCCGAAGTCAATCTTGAAGTGCAGTATGGACAAAACTTTGATAGCTCGCCCATAACCGATGAAAGGGAAACAGGTTCTATTTTTGCTCGAGCTCGTGTTCCTCTCTATCAAAGTGGTGCGGTTTATGCGCGTATACGCCAGGCAAAACAGATCATTTTGCAACGTCGCGCTGAGATTGAGCAATCCCGCCTTCAGGTAAAGTCATCAATTATTTCAGCTTGGGGACAGATTATTGCCATTCGTGCTCTAATTAAGGCCAATAAGGTTGCAGTGCGTGCCAACCGGACGGCTCTTAGCGGAGTAAAGGATGAAGAAAAAGTAGGGCAACGCACAATTCTGGATGTTTTAGGTGCAGAGCAAGAATTACTTAACAGCCAAGTCTCTCTTGTTATTTCTGAACGGGATTATGTTGTCGCAGAATATAATTTGTTAGCAGCCATAGGACGGTTATCTGTTGTCACCCTGCCGGTTACAAATATGATCTATGATCAAGAAAATAACTATTATCAGGTCAATCGTCGGTGGCGCGGGGGAGATATTAATGACCCTGAATTAGATCGCCGTAGTTTGTTTTATTGGGACGATATTGTTATCAGAAGAAATTAGTTTTCTGAATTTATACCGTAACTACCTGTAACTTCACTGTTTTCACGCCTTTCCTGAATTGCCGTTTTGTGTTCTTTCCCTCATGCTTGGTCCCATAAGTTTCAAGGGGATCATGAGCGATGACACCAACTAAAGTTTTGATAGTGCAATTGATCGTTGTGATCTTCACTGTGATTGGCGGTGTTTGGGGGGCAACGCAATGGGTAGCAACACAGCTAGGCTTCCAAACTCAGCTAGGAGCCCCATGGTTTCACTTTTTTGAAATCCCAATTTATTTTCCATGGCGGTTATTTGAATGGTGGTTTGCTTTTGCACCTTATGCTCCAGATCTTTTTAATCAAGCAGGATTGATTGCCGCAACGGGTGGTGTTAGCGGTATTGGCGTTGCAGTTATTGGCTCACTTTGGCGAGCGCGGCATAATGCGTTTGTGAGCACTTATGGCTCTGCGCGATGGGCAACGCCACGAGATATTCACCAAGCCGATTTGTTTAAACCTCAAGGTGTTGTTTTAGGTTTGCGTGATGATAAGTATCTACGTCATGATGGACCTGAACATGTGCTTGCCTTTGCGCCGACCCGATCTGGCAAAGGCGTGGGGTTGGTAGTGCCAACCCTCTTGTCTTGGACGGGATCTGCGATCATTCATGATATTAAAGGCGAGAATTGGCATTTAACTGCAGGATGGCGGTCAAAGTTTTCAGATTGTTTGCTGTTTAACCCGGTGGATCTAAAAAGCGCCAAATATAATCCTTTACTTGAAGTGCGCAAAGGCCTGCATGAAGTGCGGGATGTTCAGAACATTGCCGATATTCTGGTTGACCCTGATGGAGCGCTTGAGCATCACAATCATTGGGAAAAAACTGCTCATGCATTGTTGGTTGGTGTGATTTTGCATGTTCTTTACGTTGAAGAAGAGAAAACCCTCACTCGAGTGACAACGTATCTGTCAGATCCTGAGCAGAGTTTAGAGCAAGTGCTTTATCAGATGCTGACCACACCTCATCTGGAAAAGGGGGATTCATCTCATCCCCATCCTGTTGTGGCCTCTGTTGCTCGTGAATTGTTGAATAAATCAGAAAATGAACGATCAGGCGTTTTGTCAACCGCTTTGAGTTTTTTAAGTCTTTATCGGGACCCTGTGATTGCTCATAACACGTCTTCTTGTGATTGGCGGATAAAGGATTTGATGAACGGGGCAAAACCGGTCTCTCTTTATTTGGTGATACCTCCTTCTGATTTAAGTCGGACCAAGCCGCTTGTGCGTTTGATCTTAAACCAAATTGCTCGTCGTTTAACAGAACGGTTGGATTGGGAGCCTCAAAACCATCATCGTCATCAATTGCTGTTGATGTTAGATGAGTTTCCAGCGCTTGGGCGATTGGCATTTTTTGAAAGCGCACTGGCTTTTATGGCAGGCTATGGCATGCGTTGCTTTATCATTGCACAAAGCCTCAATCAAATTACCAAGGCTTATAGCGAGAATAATTCTATTCTAGATAATGCTCATGTACGTATTGCCTTTGCTGCCAATGATGAGCGGACCGCCAAACGCATCAGTGATGGCTTAGGGACAGCCACTGAACAGCGAGCACAGCGTAATTATGCCGGACATAGGCTGTCTCCTTGGCTCGGTCATGTAATGGTTTCGCGACAAGAAACACCGCGACCTTTGTTAACGCCAGGCGAAGTGATGCAATTAGGCTCAGATGAGGAGCTGATATTGATCTCAGGGGTTGCGCCCATAAAAGCACAGAAAATCCGTTATTATGAAGATCAGAATTTTCTGAAGAGATGTTTGCAACCACCGTTGCTGAGCGACAAAACCAAAGGTTGGTCTTTATCTGCTCATCAAAATGACTGGCAGGGGCTTATCATCAAGGCAAAGCCCACTCAATCATTTTCAAAGAGCCCTTTTGAAAACCCAGATGAGCAATCAGAAACAACTGATTTAAAACGTGTACCTGGGAAAAAGATCACCCCTTCAAAAAACATAAGTGAACAAGCTCAATTGGAACTTAGTTTTCTTGATGATGAGTTTGCTGATGGTGAGGAACACGCCCTTGCTGAAACCTCTTCCTCACAGATCAGGCGGGCCCATGCCATGACCCGTGATGATGATGATTTAATCCCAGCTTTTTAGGAGACCTCATATGAAACCTCGGATTTCTGCTTATGTATCCGATCACATAGCTCAGTTGCTCAAAGCAATGAGCCAAAGACCTGGCTCTAATCAATCGGCGATTATTGAAGCGGCATTGCGGCTCTACCTAGATCCACAAGGTGATAACAAATTAGATGCGGCTATGGTACGCCGGTTGGATCATATGAGTACGCAGATCAGCAAGCTTGACCGCGATATGACCATTGTTGTTGAAACTTTGGCGCTGTTTGTGCGTACCTATTTAACGATCACGCCGCCATTGACTGCTGATAACCAAGACAGTTCGAACGCTTTAGGACACAAGAGATTTGAGTTTTTTATTGCTCAAGTGGGAAAACGCCTTGGTAGTTCGCAAAATTTAGTGGGAGAAGTCTTAGATAACATCACCCTCAACAATCCTGATTTGTTTGGACAAGAAGCTAGTTCTGACCAGTTTAGCTCCCATTCCTCCCTTGGGGGCGCTCCCGCCCGGATGGATAAAACTCTCAAACCCCGCAGGTGTTCCCCTTACACCGAGGAGAGTTCTGCTCCATCCAGGCATCCTACTTTTTGTGAAATAAAAGAAGGGGATGTTGAGTGACAGAGAGTTTAATTCCTCAAACGCATAAACGACGCTCGATGATGTTGTTAACAGCCTTTGGTGATCACATCCGGCTTGGTCTGCAGGATCCGCGTGTTGTTGATGTTTTGGTTAATCCAGATGGAAGGCTTTGGCTTGATCATCATGGCTCAGGTCGCTCTGACACAGGGCATGTGATCTCTGCTTCTGAAACAGAGCGCATTATCCGTCTTGTCGCTAGTCATATGAGACAAGAGATACATCAAAATGCGCCAATCATTAGTGGAGAACTGCCGGAAACGGGTGAACGGTTTGAAGGGATCTTGCCACCTCTCAGTCCAGCCCCCTGTTTTGCCATTCGCAAACCAGCGATGCGGGTCTATAGCTTGGAAGATTATGTGAGTGACGATATTCTTAATCAATCCCAGGCGGATGCTTTAAAAAAAGCGGTAATAAAACGATCCAATATATTAGTTGTCGGTGGTACAGGATCTGGCAAAACGACACTTGTCAATGCCTTGTTGAATGAATTGTCTTCTTTAGAGGAACGGGTTGTTTTATTGGAAGATACCCGTGAACTTCAATGCCAAGCACAAGATTGTGTGTCTCTTCGTACGAAACCAGGAATTGCAAGTTTAAGAGACTTGGTTCGTTCAACTTTGCGGTTGCGACCGGACCGGATCATTGTTGGTGAAGTTAGAGGAGCAGAAGCGCTGGATATGCTGAAGGCTTGGAACACAGGTCATCCAGGCGGCATCACTACCTTACACGCTAATTCTGCCAAAGCTGGGCTTTACCGCCTTGAACAACTCATTCAAGAAACTGTGGTTTCTGTGCCGCGTTATCTTATTGCAGACGCCATTGACCTTTGTGTGTTTATCCAAGGGCGGGGACTGTCACGCCGTGTAGAAACTATTGGGCAATTGCGAGACCTGACTGCTGATGGTGACTACGCCTTTGAAGAAATACACTCAGAAACAAATGAATAAAAGGATCTTTATATGTATTTATCCGTTCGGATTTTTAATTTGGTGCTGTTTTTTTCAATGATGTCGATCATTTTAACAACAACCGCATTAGCTGCAGGTTCAGGTATGCCTTGGGAGCAGCCATTGACACAAATCTTGGAATCCATTGAAGGCCCCGTGGCCCGCATTGTGGCGGTTATCATTATTACGATCACAGGATTATCGCTTGCTTTTGGGGATACTTCAGGTGGGTTTAGGCGGTTGGTGCAAATTGTGTTTGGGCTCTCTATTGCTTTTGCTGCCACGTCGTTTTTTCTCGCCTTCTTTTCCTTTGGCGGTGGTGCGGTGATTGGGTGAGGAGAGATCGTATGAGCCAATTTCCCAATCGATTGTTGCCCGGGTTTGCGGTGACTTTGCATCGCTCATTAACTGAACCAATTTTACTTGGTGGAGCTCCGCGCACAGTTGCCATTGTTAATGGAACCATGGCTGCCGCTGTGGGGCTGGGTTTAAGGTTATGGATTGCAGGCCTTGTGTTGTGGGTGGTTGGCCATGCGCTTGCTGTGATGCTGGCGCGTAAAGATCCAGCTTTTATGGATGTGTTAAGCCGTCATGTACGTCATAAAGGAGAGCTCAGTTGTTAAATCTAACAGAATATCGCAAAAAACCTAAGCTTTTGGCGGATTATTTACCATGGGCGGCACTTGTTGCCCCTGGTGTCATTTTGAATAAAGATGGTAGTTTGCAACGTTCTGCCCGCTATCGTGGTCCTGATCTTGATAGTGCAACAGGCGCTGAGTTGGTGGCAATGACTGCGCGGTTGAATAATATCTTACGCCGCTTTGGTTCAGGATGGGCGTTGTTTTTTGAAGCTGATCGGCATCCGTCCATGACCTATCCTGAGTGTCGCTTTCCTGATATGGCCTCATGGTTGGTGGATGAAGAACGCAAAGCCCAGTTTTTAAAAAGTGCAAATAAAGTACAGTTTTCTTCAGAGCAGCATTTTGAAAGTCAATACACTTTAACCTGTCTTTATTTACCGCCTTCTGATCGCTCTCAAACAGCGGAAAACTTGCTATTTGAGCCGTCTGATGAAGGTAAGCAAGACGCCACTCAGCCTCGTGACCAGATAGAGCGGTTTATCACTCAAACCAACCGAGCGTTTGATTTGTTGGGTGCTTTGTTACCTGAGCTGCAGCCTCTCAATGATCAAGACATACTCAGCTATTTGCACCGGACCATCTCAACCAAACGTCATCCAGTAACTGTCCCTGATATACCGATATATTTAGATGCGGTTTTACCTGATATGCCTTTAACCGGCGGTGTTTCTCCGCAATTGGGCGCGGCACATTTGCGATCATTGAGCATTCTTGGGTTTCCCAACACAACAACTCCTGGGATCTTGGATGATTTAAACAATTTAGGATTGTCCTATCGGTGGATGACACGTTGGATTGCGCTTGATAAATCTGAGGCAGAAAAAATATTAAGCCGGATGCGGCGACAATGGTTTGCTAAGCGCAAATCGGTTGCGGCTATTTTACGAGAGGTGATGTTTAATCAGCAAAGCAGTTTGCTTGATAATGATGCTGATAATAAAGCGGTTGATGCTGATGCGGCGTTGCAAGAGCTTGGTAGTGACAATGTTTCTTTTGGCTATGTCACCACAACGGTGACCGTGTCTGATCCTGATAGTACATTGGCAGATGAGAAATTACGCGCGATTGAACGTGTAATCAATGGGCGCGGCTTTGTGACCATTCAAGAACGTCTCAATGCGGTTGAAGCTTGGCTGGGCAGTTTGCCGGGCAATGCTTATGCCAATATTCGTCAGCCTGTTGTTCATACTCTCAATCTAGCACATATGATGCCGGTATCTGCGATTTGGGCAGGGCCAAAACAAGTTGAGCATTTCAAAGCACCGCCGTTGCTGATGGCCAAGACCAGAGGTTCTACGCCATTTCGCCTGTCATTGCATATAGGTGATGTGGGGCATAGTCTTGTGCTTGGTCCAACAGGGGCTGGCAAGTCTGTGTTGCTTTCCTTTCTGGCTTTACAGTTTAGGAGATATCAAGGGGCTCAATTGTTTGTGTTTGATAAGGGCCGTTCAGCACGGGCTGCCATTTTAGCTATGGGGGGGCATTCATTTGATCTTACCCTTGATAAAGGGGAGGCTTTTCAACCTTTAAGTGCTATTGATCAACCAGGTGATAGTGCCTTTGCTCTTGATTGGCTCTTAGGGCTTCTTGCCAATGAAGGGGTGACAATCACTCCTGATGTCAAGCAAACGGTTTGGTCAGCTTTGCAAAGCCTTGCCAAAGTGCCCAAGAATGAGCGCACTTTAACGGGCCTGTCGTTGTTATTGCAATCGAATGAACTCAGGCAGGCTTTAGAGCCCTTTACTTTGGATGGGGCCTATGGGTGTTTGCTGGATGGGGATAATGACGATCTCAGTCTTTCAGATGTCGTCCATTTTGAGATGGAAGAGCTTTTGTCTCACGAAAAACTGGTGCTCCCCGTTTTAACTTACTTATTTCATAAATTGGAAAGCCGGTTTGATGGACGACCAACATTGCTGATTTTAGATGAAGCCTGGGTGTTTCTAGATCACCCCTTATTTGCGTCCAAAATCAGAGATTGGCTGAAAACCTTGCGCAAAAAGAATGTGGCTGTGGTGTTTGCAACCCAATCTTTGGCCGATATCGCTCAAAGTGCTATTGCGCCCGCTTTGATTGAGAGTTGTCCAACACGCTTGTTTCTCCCCAATGAACGGGCGCTGGAGCCGCAAATCCATGAAATTTATGAACGTTTTGGATTGAATGATCGTCAGGTTGAGTTAATCGCAACTGCTTTGCCAAAACGTGATTATTATTTGCAAAGCACCCGTGGCAATCGATTGTTCGAACTTGGATTAGGGCCTCTATCGATAGCGCTTTGCGGGGCATCGCGTCCTGATGATCACAAATTAATGGATCAGTTAGAAACTTTAGAGGGGCAAGACTTTGTCAAAGCATTTCTAAGCGCTAAGGGATTTGAGTGGGTAAAGGACATCAGTTTTGAGCCTTAACGGATGGCATGTTTTTACAAAAAGAGAGAAATATTCACAACCATAGTTAGGAGTTTTGTCATGGATCACCAACCAACCTTCATAAACCGTCTGAAAACCTCTTTCAGTGTTATCTTGTTTAGCGGTACTCTTCTCATAAATTCTGTATTACCATCTCAAGCCCTGGATGTGGTGTATGATCCTTGGAACTATCAACAAAACCTCTTAACCGCCGCACGTGAATTGCAAAATATTCAAAACCAAGTGCGTCAATTGACCAATGAAGCGAATATGCTGGCAAACATGGATCAGAACCTATTAAAACTCGATGGGTCGATAGCACAGGATGTACAATCTAATCTGACCAAAATACAAAGGTTGATGAATCAAGCGCGTGGTCTTGCACTGCGCGTTACTGAAACAGAACAAACTTACCAACGTTTGTTTCCAAAAGATTATCAGCAATCTTTTAACGGTAACAAACGTTTACACCAGGCCAAACAGCGATGGGAGCTAACACGTGCTTCGTTTGGCCGGGCGCTTAATCTGCAAGCCCAAGTCTCAGAAAATGTTGAGAGTGATTTATTACAGCTCAAAGATCTGATGACAAAATCCCAAAACGCCCGTGGTGCCCTTGAGGTGCAACAAGTGGGCAATGAACTTACCAGCCTGAAAGTCAAGCAAGCTATGCAATTGCAAAGTTTGATAGTGGCTCAATATCGAGCGGAAAGTCTCAATAAAGCAAGAGGCGTTTCAGAACAAGAAGAAGCCCGGCTCAGATTTAAAAGTTTTCTTGGTGATGGGGCTGCTTATTCAAGGCAATAAAGCACAGCCTATTCTTTAACACTCTTTTTAAAACTAATTACTCGTGCCTTTAAATCAAAGGGCAGCGAACAGATAAGGTCTGTCTTATGGATGATTTAAACATCATAGATCGGTTCACAGAAACCTTCTCAACCTATATCGACTCTGGTTTTGGGTTACTTGGTCCAGACATAGCCTTTTTGACCAGTATTTTAGTAACCATAGATATTATCCTTGCAGGTTTGTTTTGGGCTTTGATGGAGGAAGCCAATGTACCTGCCCAGCTCATCCGCAAAGTGCTGTATGTGGGCTTTTTTGCGTTGTTATTGAATAACTTTAGTGGGATTGCCGATATTGTGTTTCAGTCCTTTGCCGGGCTTGGGCTCAGGGCCAGTAATGCCAGCTTTGGGGCTGATCAGCTGTTACGTCCTGGTTTTGTCGCGGCCAATGGGTTTGAAGCCGCCAGACCGTTGTTACAAGAAGCCGGCGAGTTAGTGGGCTTTACCAGTTTCTTTTCCAACTTTGTCACCATTGTTGTGTTGTTATTGGCGTGGCTGATTGTCTTATTGGCCTTCTTTATCCTCTCTGTCCAGCTGTTTATTACCATCATAGAATTTAAATTGACCACACTAGTCGGTTTTGTTTTGGTTCCGTTTGCTTTGTTTGGCAAAACTGCCTTTTTGGCGGAACGAGTTTTGGGGGGGGTGATCACAGCTGGCATCAAATTGATGGTCCTAGCTGTCGTGGTGGGGATTGGCAGCGGTATTTTTGGCGAGCTGACCATTACCACCGATGATATCTCATTAGAGCAAGCAGCCAGTATAACGTTGGCGGCTATCGCCGTGTTTGGACTGTCGATATTTATTCCGTCTATTGCAGCCGGATTGATATCAGGGGCCCCGCAATTGGGCGCGGGCAGCGCTGCTGGTACAGTTGCGGGCCTCACTGCAAGTGGCGTTGCTGGAGGCTTGGCTGTCGGCGGGGCTGTTAGACTGACTGGCCAAGCTGCCGGTGGATCAGTTGAGGCAGCGTCTTCTATGGTCGGTGCCGCAAGGGGAGCTTATCAGGAAGAAGGTATAGGTGGTGTGATGCGGGCAGCAGTTACGCAACCGATGCAACAGGCGGGGCAAAAGGCAACCACTCCAATTCGGCAGGCCTATGAGGCTGGACAACAATACGGACAGCATGCGGCTCGTGGAGGCAGTGTGCCCGAAGGGCTTTCTGAGCAAAACATCAACCAAGATCCAAAAAAACAACCTGAATGGGCGACGCAATTACGGCGCAATCAGCATATGCGAGAAGCCACTATGGTTATGTCTCATACGTTGCGGGATGGCGATCAACCAAGCAGTGGTGAGGGGCCAAACCTTGGTGATGACAACAAGTAGATAGGGAAAATAAGGAAGAAACCATCATGACAGATTTTAAACGACCAACCGTGCGCTATGGGGATACCCCAGAGCCGGTGACCCCTTATCAAAAAGCGGCTCAGCTTTGGGATGAACGAATTGGGTCCGCGCGCGTACAAGCTAAGAACTGGCGATTAATCGCCTTTGCTTTGGTTTTACTATCCTTTGCTATGCTTGCTGGTCTGATTTGGCAGGCTGGTCAAAGTAAAGTGATCCCGTATGTCGTCGAGGTGAATAAAGAAGGCCATGTACGGGCTGTTGGACCGGCGATTAAGGTTTATCAACCAACAGACGCTCAAATTGCTTATTATCTGGCCCAATTTGTTGATAAGTTTCGCTCGCTATCAACGGATCCCATTGTGGTCCGTAAAAATTGGCTCAGCGTTTATGATTTTGCCACAGATAAGGCGGCCAATCGTTTGAGTGAGTATGCCCGCTCCAATGATCCTTTTACAAAAGTTGGTAAGCAAACCGTCTCAATCGAAGTGACGAGTGTTGTTCGAGCGTCTAAAACATCGTTCCAAGTCCGTTGGCAAGAACGCGTCTTTGAAAATGGATCTCTTACAGCCACTCATCGTTACACAGGTGTTTTTTCGATCATCATTAAGCAGCCAAGTGACGCCGAGACCCTGCGCAAAAATCCGCTTGGCATTTATGTTCACAGCTTGAATTGGTCAAAAGATCTCAACTCTCTCAAAAAATAAAATCAAGTTTTTAATTGTAACCACGTTTCGGAGGTTTGTCTCGATGAAGCTATTCTTGTTTCTCTTTCTTATATTGGGGCTCAATGCCTGTGCTACCAAACAAAAGGTGGCACAGATTAAATATGACAATTTCAAAAAAGCGGTTAAAGTTCCCGAACCCGCGCGACCAGTTAAGGTTGTTGAAAAACTCAAACCTTTACCATTACCAGGGCAACTGAAACCACTGAAGCTTTCTTCGAACATCAAGAAAAAACACCTTAAGAAACCGAACAATAAGATTGCAGTTCCCAAGCGTTTGCACGCCGCAAAACGAGCCGCGCTTTACACCCCTCAAAAACAAGGCTTTATCAATGCTATCCAGGTCTATCCCTTTAGTAAAGGGGCGCTTTATCAGCTTTACAGCGCTGTCAATCAAGTGAGTGACATTGCGCTCGAGCCCGGAGAAAAGCTCATTTCTGTTTCGGCCGGTGATACGGTGCGCTGGAAGGTGGGTGATACCACCAGTGGGCAGGGCGCTTATCTTCAAGTGCATGTGCTCGTCAAACCCATCGCCGCTGATTTAAGCACTAATCTGGTCATCAACACTGACAAACGTACTTATCACCTTGAGCTAAAAAGTCACGAAAGCGCTTATATGTCTTCTGTCTCTTGGGAGTATCCAGAAGATAGTCTCAAAGTGCTAAAAAAACGCAATAAAAGAGCTGTCGCAATTGAGCAAAACCTTATCAATCGTAATCTTCAGCTTTCTAATTTGAAGTTTCGCTATCGGATTACAGGGTCAGCTCCTTGGAAACCTATTCGTGTCTTTGATGATGGCAAAAAGGTTTATATCCAATTCCCCTCTGGTCTTTCACAAGGAGAAGCGCCGCCCTTATTTGTTATGGGGTCAAACGGCAAACCAGCGCTGGTTAATTACCGCGTGAAAGGCACCTACTATATTGTTGACCGCCTATTTGCTGCTGCCGAGTTACGACTTGGTGGACAATCGCAAGACAGGGTTCGGATCATCAGAACGGATGCCATATGGCGGGAGGTGGGTGATGACTAATTCTCGAACGGACAATCAGTCTGAGGCTATAAATGAGGAAGAGACTGCATCTCAAGATATTCCCAATCCAATGGCGGTGTCGGAAGAAGATTTACGGTTGCGGGCCAAACCACGCCCCGTGCGGCGTATCAATAAACTTAACTTGTTTATTGGTATTCAAATTGTATTAGCTATTTTATTTGGATTGATCATTTGGTCATTATCGTTCAAAGGCGAACGCGCCCATAAACAAACGGAGCTCTATAACACCAAACGCAAAGCCAAGCCGGAAGGACTTGAGACTCTACCAAAATCCTATGACCAGATCCCAAAGTTAGGCCCACCTTTTCCAGGTGATTTGGGCCGTGCTTTAAAAAAAGCAGAAAAAGATCTGAACATTTCCCCACGTCAACCGTTTCGCCCTGATGCATTGACTGATCTGGAGCGAGCTCAACGCATTCGCTTGGCACGTATGGCCCAGCAAGGCCGTGAGTCACAATTGTTTTTTAGTCTCAACCGGAAAATGCAAGATAATAAAAAGACGGATCACGCTTCGAGCCTAAAAAGGTCTTTAAATCAGCTATCTACTCAGTTGACGACTAACAATCCATTATCTGGTTTAACGCAAATCTCAAATGGCCAAGAGTCCGATGCCGGTAAACAAGCCAATAAACTTAAGTTTTTAAACAGCACTCCTGCAAAAGCCATTTATAATCCACATGGTTTGCAAACCCCGGTATCACCTTATCAGCTTATGGCTGGAACAGTGATTTCTGCATCCTTGATCTCAGGGCTCAACTCTGATTTGCCTGGCCAAGTGATGGCACAAGTGACATCGCCTGTCTATGACACGGTCACAGGTCAGCATCTTTTAATTCCACAAGGGGCGCGGTTTATTGGCAAATATGACAGTGTGGTGGCCTTTGGCCAAGAACGAGCCCTCGTCGTTTGGTACCGGCTCATTCTACCCAATGGAACATCGATGGTCATAGATAACCTGCCTGCCAGCGATGAAGCCGGTTTTGCAGGGCTCAAAGATCAAGTCGATGTACATGGCTGGCAGCTTTTAAAAGGCATTGTGCTTTCTACTTTACTTGGTGTTGGCACAGAACTTACCTTTGGCAATAATGAAAATGAACTTGTCAAAGCATTGCGCTCATCCACACAAAACAATGCTGATCGTGTTGGACAAAAACTTGTTGATAAGCATTTGGATATCCAGCCCACATTAAAAGTTCGACCTGGCTGGCCTCTGCGTATCATCGTTAACAAAGACATCATCTTAAAACCCTACAGTTCGAATGAGGTTCATCCATGATCAAATTAGCCCCTTTGCCACGGAGCAACCCTATAAAACTTACTATCCAGGTCTTGCCTGACCTGAAAGAAAAACTGGATGATTACGCCACCATCTATGAAGAAACTTATGGCAAAGCAGACCAAGTTACTGACTTAATTCCATATATGTTAGAGTCGTTTCTTGAAAGCGACAGCGCCTTCAAAAAAGCTCGGCGAAGTTTGCAAAATAGAGGGGAAAAACCGTTTTCAAAATCTAATGAAACCACAACAGAGGAACCTCCTGCCTCATCAGGCATTAGGTCTGCGCTTTCGTTTTCTAAAGACTAGAGTATTCCTCTTTTTGATGAATTCAAAGAAATGCTCTAGTTCTTTGTTTTAGCGTTCCTTTTTCAGTGGCGCTTCAGGTTGCCCACTAGCAACCGCGCTATTCCTAAAACCGGTATCCACTTTTAGGCGGAACGCGCTAGATGGTCTCATAGATTTGGATAGGTTTGAGTGCGTATATCATGTGAGATAAAAAGATTGGAACATGCCCTTCGTGTGCTGGCGAAAATTGTTGCCTTGCATGGGGATGTCTATCTACCTTTGTTTGAGCGAATTGAAAAAGAATTACTTGCGGTAAAAAAACAAGAAGAATTGCGGCAAAGAGCGCTAAATCTTGCGTCCATGAAAGACAATTCTCATGAAGGCCCTTCACATAAGAGATGAGATGGAGGGGCGTAAGCAATTTTTTTAAGCCATTCGGCCTTTTGTTCCAAACTTGGGCCAGATCCATATTTAGGTCGATGAAATTTATGTCCCATTAATTCAGCTTGAATCCGTTCAGGAGCTTCCACTTCAATTAATCGATCCTGGAAAGTGTGTCTAAGCGAATAAAGCGTGTGACCTCGGGTTGGGCGCAGCCCATGCTCCATCAAATATTTATTGATAAGTGCAGTAAGGCTATCTGTGTTTCCCTTATAACGCTGAAACCCTTGTGGATATAATTGCAGAGCAGTAAGCGCAACTCCGATCAGTGGAATATCTCGTTGACTATGATCTGTTTTAAGGACGCGGTCATGAGGGCGGATGCAAATATGAGGAATTTTACAATCTAGCTGAATATCACAAAGAGCTAAATTGACTAATTCACTGGGGCGTGCGCCAGTTCCAGCCATAACATAGATCAGTGTTTGAGCTTCTTTGTTCAAACCCTCAAAAGCATGATCTGCAAGCAGATTATTTTGCACATATTCAGCTTTAAAAGCGATGCGCGGATTATGTTTTTCTCCTTTTAATCGCATGGCTGCAAAGGGTTTGTTCAAACCAAGACGCAATTTGTCATCAAGCTCATTGATGATTTGATTGATATGACCGATGTCTTTATTGGCAGTTCCTGGATCCATATGTTCATTTTCAACGCGATCAATCCACCAAGCGCGAAAATCAAGTGCATCATCTCTGGTGATTTCAGAGAGGGCCTTGTTGCCGATGACTTTGATTAAGTTCCTCACCGCTTTTTTGCGTGGGTTTTTCCATTTACGAATTTGATCTTCTGATTTGCCATGCAAGCTATCACGGGAAAGCTCAAAGAATTGCTCAAGCACTTTATTTAAGGGAAGAGTTGGTTTTTCAACACCGCCCAGAACGGCACTTACTGCAGGCTGATTAGCAATAAGACGGGATTGTTCTAACGTTTGTATGCGCTCAATGATTTCATCTGTTTTGGTCTCCTTCAATTCCATCATAGGTTTGTATTGAACACCTAAGATACGAGCTCGATTGATGGCGCTTTCATAGCTTGCGAGTGAAGTTTCAGTTTTATCTGTTAACAAGGACTGCCAAAAGGCTTCGGTTTCGCGATTGATCCGATCTGCCACGATGAGAGCTTCTGATTTAATCTGCTTCTTTGTTGAGAGGCGAATAAATTTTCTTGTATCTAACGCTTCAACGTAAGCTGGTACACGGCGTACATACTGCCAATAAGAACCGCGTTTTGTGAGATATTCTGCTGACATGAATCCTGATTTGTTACACAAAATGTTATACATTTTGTTACACAAAAAAATGTCTAAAACAAGATTCGATTTAGAAAAACAGAGAAAAATACATATAATTCAGTATGTTATCAGAGGGCGGGTAAAGGCGAGGGTGGCGGAGAGGGAGGGATTCGAACCCCCGGAACGCGCAAACGCTCAACGGTTTTCAAGACCGCCGCTTTAAACCACTCAGCCACCTCTCCTTAAGAAAATCATATGTGTTTTGAAAAGACGCGCTTACGGGTTGGTTGATTTGTTGGTTTAGGCAAATCGTCAGGTTCGTAAGGTTTGGGCCTTTGACATATGTCTTTAAGAACTAGACCCCGTATCTAGCGTTGTTAGGGCGTTGATGCAAGTCTAAAATTTAGATTTTTCCTCAAATTTAAAATTTTGAGAATTTTTCTTATATTTTAAAAGGGGGTGACCTCTCATTCTTGTTTTTTGGGGGATGAATGAGAGGCCTTTGGTGGTGTTTTCGTGTGTGGGTGTTTTGTTTGGATGTTTCTTTTATTGGGGGGAGAAACAGTCCTTAATGTTGGTTTATAGGGATTAATTAAGTGCTTGTTCTTTTTCGCCCTCGATACACAAAAAAGGCAGGTAATCCTTCTTTTTATGTAAAATCACGGTAAAGCCGGTTGTCTCCAACGCGTCTATGAGGTCTTCGGTTTCATAAAAATGAAAGCCGTATTTGGTGGCTTTGATTTTTTTCAATGTTTCTTTTTCTCTGATTGAGAGAACAAAGGTGCCGCCTGGTTTTAATACCCGCCTGACTTCAGCAAATGCGTCTGGCACATCTTCCCAAAAATAGACCGTATTGATGGAGATGATGTGATTAAAGAAGTTATCAGGGTAGGGGATGCGGTGAACGGAGCCTTGTTTTACCTCTAGCTTGTTCTCAGCTATTGCTGATTTGAAATTGTATTTTGAACAGCTCAAGGCTTTTTCTGAAATTTCAAGCCCATGCATTTTGATGTCCGGGTGTTCATTTTCCAAAATTTCAAATGACAGGCCGCCACCAAAGCCGATGTCTAGAAATCTATCATCTGGTTTTAGGTCTAACAGCTTGATGGTTTCATTGATGATGGTGGTGTTTTTTTTGTTGAGTGCTCTTAGAATAACATTCCCTAAAACACCGTGGGGGTTGCCGAGTTGTTTGGCCAGTGTTTTTTTGAGTAGGTCTGCCACTATTTATTCCTCTTGGATGTAAGCGTTGATGTCTTCTTCACCTGATGAAGAGTTTGCTTATTTGATGAGGATAGATTTGGTCTGATTCTGTGGTCAGACTGTGGCGCAGATATGCTGAAAGCAAGATTGTTCGTTAAGAACTGTTAAGGTTTATCAGTCAATTACCTGCCTTTACTCAACTTTTATCAGCCTCTTATCCACCTGTAACACTCATATGACGTGAGACTGCTGGGGCTTTGCTATCTCTATCGATTATGAAGTCGTGGCCTTTTGGTTTGCGGTCGATGGCTTCATAGATGGTTGCTTTTAATTGCTCATTGCTTTCATGGGCGCGCAGAGCCGTTCTTAGGTCAGCTTTATCATCCTGGCCAAGGCACATGTACATCTCACCGGTGCAGGTGACGCGCACTCTGTTGCAGCTTTCGCAGAAATTGTGGGTGAGTGGTGTGATAAAGCCAAGCTGACCGCCGGTTTCTTTTACATCAACATAGCGCGCTGGGCCGCCTGTTTTGTAATTATTGGGTGTGAGAGTGTAGTCTTCTTCAAGTTTTGACCTTACTTGGCTTAGAGGTAGATATTGATCTGTTCTGTCTCCATCAATATCTCCTAATGGCATGGTTTCAATGAGGGTGAAGTCCATTCCCTGGTCATGAGCCCAATGCATCATGTCCGGGATTTCAAATTCGTTGACACCTTTCAGGGCAACTGCATTGAGCTTAACTTTGAGACCTGCTTTTAGTGCAGCGTTGATACCTTCTTGAACTTGTTCCAGGCGCCCCCAACGAGTGATTTTGTGAAATTTGTCAGCGTCTAGCGTGTCGATAGATACGTTGATACGTCTGACGCCAGTTGCATAGAGGTCTGGTGCGAGCTTTGCTAGCTGGCTGCCATTGGTTGTAACCGTCATTTCTTCGAGCATACCAGAATCTAGATGACGAGAGAGGCCTTTAAACAGCTCGATTATATTTTTGCGGACAAGTGGTTCGCCGCCTGTGATGCGTAGCTTTTTGACACCAAGCTCAACAAAGGTGGAGCAGAGGCGGTCTAACTCTTCTAATGAGAGCAGTTCCTTCTTGGGGAGAAAGTTCATATTTTCTGCCATGCAATAGACACAGCGGAAATCGCATCGATCAGTGACGGAGATGCGGACATAATTGACCATGCGACCAAAGGGATCGATTAATTCAGCGTTCTGAGATTTTGGCTCCAGAATGATGTTTTCTTTTATCGTGCCTGCTGGTTTTTCAGAGCTTGTCATTTGTTCCACCCACTTAACTTATTGCCCTGATTGTATCGCTTGCAGCGTATATTTTTTGGCAAATGTTTATTATTTGAAACGGCTTTATACTTTAGTCTATTTTTTTATTTTCTTTTAGCGCTTCTAGACATCAGGTTAGTGAAAAGGGATGTTTTTGGCAATGTTTTTGTTACAAATTGCATGAATTACACAAAGAATGCATAAATAAAATTTAATTTAAGCTCTTTCGAATTTCTTTATGTCCTGTTTACTGAATGCTAACTCGCTTTTGCTATTGTCTTTTTATTGGAAGCAAATCTGTAGTGCGTATGCTCCAAAAGGATTAAGTGTTGGTTGCTCAGTGTATGTGAGTGATCAACACTCCTCCTTACTGTGGTCATATTCACTCATAGAATTGTTTCGTGCGTTTCGCCTTTATGTGTCACCTGATTTTGGGACTGCGGGGCGGTAAGATAAGACGCTAGAGCAGTCAAAAAAATCCATAAAAGATGATGCTCTGGAAGTTAATGAGTGAGGCTAGAGTAAATTGTATCGCGTTCCTTCCCATATTGTTATTTCACTTTGCTTTTGTGTGTTCTTTGGTCTTTCAGCTGGCATGGTGAGCGGGTGCTCGAGCTCGTTGAATGTCATAGGTAAGAAAAAGCCAAAATATAGTCCAAGGATTGTAAAGCTTGGTCAACGTGTGCCCAAAGGTGGTGGGCGCTATAAAGTTGGTAATCCCTATCAGGTCGCTGGTGTTTGGTATACGCCAAAGGAAGACCGCTATTATGACAAACGGGGCATAGCTTCTTGGTATGGTGAAGAATTTCATGGCCGCCAAACAGCGAATGGTGAAGTTTTTGATATGAATGCTTTGACAGCAGCTCACCCGACGATGCCAATTCCAAGTTATGCTGAAGTGACAAATATGAGAAATGGTCGCACAATTCTTGTTCGCGTGAATGATCGCGGTCCTTATAAGCATGATCGTTTGATTGATTTATCTAAGAAGGTTTCACAAGTTTTAGACTTTAACCGAAGTGGGACAACGCCTGTTCGTGTGCGTTATGTTGGCCGTGCGCCGATTAATGGTGATGATCGCAGAGAGCAAGATTTTCTGGCGCGCCAACCGTGGCACCGCCGCGCGTTTTCATACGAACAAAATTATCAACCAGAACCACGCCGACGCAATGTGAATTATGAACGTCGTTGGTAAGATGACTGAGAAAAATTGAAGTTTAAAAAACGCTCGGCATAGAAAAATGCCGGGCGTTTTTTTGTTTTCCATCTTTGGGGGACGGATCATCTTGGTTTTTGGATGATCGCTTGCAAACTGTAGCCTCCATAAAGTGGTTTTACTGTCACCTTACAATTTGCTTTGTTTGCAGCTTCTTTTAATTGGCCTGGTAGATTTCTTATCGGATGAACGTGAAAGATTGAAAGCCATGCATAAAGTAATTTTTGAAACATTTTTGGATATTGTTTGCATTCACCAAAATCAACGATGTGAATTTGGCCGCCGGGTCTTGTAAGTTCATAAGAACTGGCGATGGCCATTTGCCATTCGGGTATCATTGAAAGAGAAAAAGAAATGAAAACGCGGTCAAATTCTTTTACGCCGAAAGCTTTTTCAGCATTAAAATTTGTTGCGTCTCCTTTTGCTAAATGGATGCGGTTTTCGAAACCTGCTTTGACGATAGACTTGCCGGCGGTTTTTAGCATTTCTTGAGAGATATCAACGCCATATAGTTCGCAATCATCATAAGTTTTTGCTGTGCAAATTAGATTGCGCCCTGTGCCTGCACCAAGTTCAAGAACTGTGCCTCTTGGGGGAGGAGACAGTTCTTTGATGAGTTGATCGCGTCCTAGCAAATAGTATTTGCGGCTGGCATTATAGATAAACCGTTGGTTGCGATAGACCTTATCCATCAGATTTGAATGTGACTGTAGATGTGGCTGCAACTCAGTATTACTGATTTGGTCTGTCATCAGGTGATCCTCTTTTAATGCTCCTTCGATTGCCCACAAGCAACCGCGCTTTATTTCTCTCACGGCTTTTTGTTGTGCTTTGGATGCCCACTATGCATCCGCACTGTCTGCCTCCGAGGGGGGGCTTTTCTTGCGATCAGTTTATCCGTACTCGCTCCGCTCTGTTCAGACTGATCTTATGCACCGGACGCCATTTATTTGAGCTTTAGTTTGCCCACCTACAACCGCGCTGGCGTCATGTACGTGCTTTGAAGTAGAGCACTCCCTTCTTCGTAATGCCCAACCTTTATTCTCTACAACTTTTACTAAATTGGGTTTGATCTTGATTTTATTGTACTTTCTCATCACCATTTTATGGATGACTTTATAGGTTTCAGCCAATGAAATTATAGAGGTGAAAACCGCCATAGATTGCTGAGCGGTCCTTCTTTGTGTAGTCTTTTGATTGGTCTGCTTGGTACGCCCATTTTGATAGAGTGCTGTTTTTTACGCGGCCTGGAAGGATGCTTTCAATGCCTGCTGTTCGGAAGATGACTTTTGCATCTGATGCTGCTGCTCTTGTTATGGCATCCCAAAGTTCGTTTAAAGTCTCGTCGTCCATCCAGTCTTGTGCGTCAAGTAAGACAACCCTATCTACGCTTCCAGGTTCCATTGAATTTAATTTATCTGTAATAGAGGCTTGGTGAACTGATACGTTCTTTGCAAAGGCTTTTACGGCTTCGTAATTTTGCACTTGTAGATAAGGGGGTAATGCACCGTTGTCATTTTTGTGCTTCAGTTGCCCACTAGCAACCGCATCTTTGTGCTTCAGATGGTTTTCTTTCGTTCCCTTTAGTTGCCCACTAGCAACCGGTATGGCATCCGCACTTTTTTTGTGCTTCAGATGCCTACTCGCATCCGCACTGTATTGCCGTCCAAAAGCTTGCCATGCAAAATAATTTTGATTGATATCATAATCACAGCAAAGTTTACGTAGGCGCTGTCTTAGGACTTCTGCCATATCACCATCAGCACATTTGGCTAACTCCGTATATTGGGCGGGTGGGATACCTAGGCCATAGAGAGAAGCTGGATGTGAGGTGATCCAGGTGATTAGTTTTTTGTCTAATAATGGTGAGAGTTTTTTCTCAAAAAACTCTTTTTGTTCATCGATTGACTTTGCATTTAGTAGGTCATCAAACTTGATGCCATAAGCTTTTGCTAAAAAATGACTTAGGCCGATGAAGTTCCCAAGGAGGCCGCGATGGTAAATGTTATCAGTGAAATATCTAGAACGGCGGCGCATTGTTTTATCGCGTCCTTGCCAATAGTTTTTTGCTGTTTCATCTAGATTGGGACTTAGATATTTATCGTAAGACTTTTGGTTGTCATTATTATTGGGGACAGCAAAAAAATCATAAAAAGTTTTATAGTCAGGAAAATTTTGAGCGGCGCATAATTTGGTCCGTGTCAGCGCAACATGGGCTCTGTTTAGATCAACGGCTGTGATTTTAGCTGGTTTTGCCATGAGGTAATTCATGACATTGCAGCCGCCAGAGGCAATGGTTACTATGTGATGTGTCTCATTGATTTCCATTGCAGCAAGGTCTACCACTGGGTCTTCCCAAATTTGGGAATAAACAAGACCTGAGAAAAGCTGCGCGAATAATTGATCCAGAAAAGATTGTTTTTTTGTCCGCTCACTTTGGCGCACTGCTTTTCGTATCAGCTTTGCCTTGTGTGTTTTTTCGATCGTTTTTGTTGCAGGTGCGTTCATCGTAATAGTTATCCCAAGCTTAAAGTTCGATAATATTGGCTAACAAAAGTGAATGACACTGCTGTGACAGCCTGTGGAACAGAGCTTTGATTTTTAGAACGATGACTTTTATTGGTTTTCTGAAAGGGATTTTTTGTTCAGAGTTTGAATGTAATAAACGATGTAATGGGTTCAAATCTATGTATAATATTTTATACCGTCTTCTTGATAGATTGTTTGGAATTTCGTATTTTTAGTGTTTCTGTGTTCTTTCTTAACTCTCATTTGCTTTTCAAGTCTTGCTGAGTACTTATTATCTCTTTTGAAAATTCTGAATGAAGCCCTTTTTTAATATGTAAAATTCGTTTGAAGTATATTAGTCTAAATCAATGTTTGCGATTGAATGTAAAAGATAAAGACTGATGAGAGAATTTATTGTGCTAATTTTCTTTAAAGTTTGGGGTTGATGAGTGATGTGGGTTCGCAAAATGCTGACTTTTGGGCGGAAGTTTTTTTCTTTTCTAATGGTGCTTTCTATTGGTTTTTCTTACTTGGGTTTGACCAGTGGTTCCGCTTTGGCTCAGGCTGATGATGAGGGCTTTAAGACAAAAGCTAAGTTTGCCATTGTTATTGATGCCGATAAGCCGATTACTTTTCTTGATAAAAAAGCTGATATTGCCATGGCGCCGGCTAGCATGAGTAAGCTCATGACTGTTGCTGTTGTGTTTCGTGAATTAAAGGCTGGCCGCTTAAAACTCGAGGACAAAGTTAAAATTTCAGTTCATGCATGGCGAACTGGTGGTGCTCCTTCACGAACATCTGCGATGTTTGCTCCTGTTAAATCTGAAATAACTGTGCAACAGGCTTTGCGGGGGATTATTGTTCAATCAGGTAATGATGCGTCTATTGCAATTGCTGAACATATCTCAGGCAATCAAGGCGCTTTTGCCAAAGAAATGACAGCGTACGCCAAAAAAATTGGCATGAAAAATTCATCCTTTGCGAATGCTACGGGATTGCCTGATCCAAAGCATCTGATGTCGGCAAGGGATTTGGCAATCTTAGCTAAGCATTTGCTGAAAGAATATCCTGATTATTATTTTTATTTTGGTGAAAAAGATTTTAAGTATCGTCGCTATCGCTTTATCAATCGTAACCCTCTTATTGGTAAAGAGGGTGGGTTTGATGGATTTAAAACAGGATTTACTAAGCAATCTAAATACGGCATCGTGGTTTCTGCTAAACGGGGGAACCGCCGTTTAATTGCTGTGTTAAATGGTTTGGAAAGTAAAGTAGAGCGGCGCACCGAAACAATACGGGTGATGAATTGGGCCTTTACAGCTTTTTCTGACCGGGAGATTAAGGCTGATACGGCCAAGTTTTCAGCGCGGATTTGGGGCGGGGAAAAGTCAACTGTTGGGCTTTCAACCGCTGGTCCATTGAAGGTTTTTATGCCTAAAGGTGACGTGGTTACCGAGATCGTTTCTGAAGTGATCTACCAGGGCCCCTTGAAAGCGCCGGTCGTATCGGGGCAAAAGGTAGCAAAATTGCGCGTTAAAGTTGCTGATTCTGTGCAAGAGTACGATCTTTTTGCAAATGAAAGCGTTGAACGTGCGAATTTTGTTTATCGTGCCTTTGATTCACTCTTTTATCTCACATTTGGCTGGATTTTTTGATAAAACATTTTTGATAAAAGAGTGTCAGCTATTTTAAAACTTTGCTGAAGAAGGTTTAGGCCTTGACTTCTGGTAAGGGCCGGATGGTTTTGTGCATTTTTGTTTTCAATGTATGTGGTTTTAAGACCATTTGGCTTTAAGAGGGGGATATGATGCCATTTTCTAAAAATGGAATTGATAGAGGGCACTTCATATCCTTTGAAGGTGGTGAGGGTGCTGGTAAATCAACACAAGTGCGTCTGTTATCAGAGCATCTTGCAGCGCTTGGCTACAAAACGCTTTTGACACGTGAGCCGGGTGGTTCGCCTTTGGGTGAGAAAATAAGACGGTTTTTACTTGAGGGTAAAGTCAAAGATTATGGCGCTGTTGCAGAAAGTTTGCTCTTCTACACTGCAAGATTAGATCATTTAGAAAAATTGATTTTACCGAACCTTGAGCAGGGGGCCTGGGTTTTGTGTGATCGATTTGCGGATTCTAGCCGCGCTTATCAGGGGGCTGCAAGCGGCGTTGATGAAGGGGTTTTTGATGCGCTTGACCGTATTGTTGTTGGTGAAAACCAGCCTGAATTAACAATCATTATTGATTTGCCAGTTGATATTGCTATGAAGCGTGTTGCTGCTCGACAGCAACAAGATGGATTAGAGGTTGATCGCTTTGAATCTGAAGATATGCAATTTCACGAACGCTTACGAGCTGGGTTTTTGAAAATTGCAGCAGCCAATGCCAAACGCTGTATTATTATTGATGGCAATCAATCTCGTGAGAAAGTTGCTGAATTGGTTTGGCAAACTGTTGCCGAACGTTTTGGACTTGAGGATGTTGTATAAGGGGGATTGTATTGGATAACAATATTTTACCAAACCTCCTTTTGATCAATGAGTGCGTGATATTATGAGCGATGAAACGGGACTTCCTTTAAGTGACTGTGTTTCAGGGGCTTTGCACCCTGTATCCAGTGGTTCTTATTATGGGCATAAAGTGGTAATCGAATCTTTAGAGCAGAGTTTGTGTTCTGGGCGTTTTCATCATGGCTGGATCTTTTCGGGTCCTTTAGGGGTTGGTAAAGCTACTCTTGCTTACCATTTGGCACGTGTTCTTCTTGGACACAATAAAATGGGTCATAACAAGGTTGGCGAAAATAAAGATCATCAATCTGAGGATGGCTTTCCTGACGGTTTTGATTTGCTGGCCCGTTCTGAGGAGTTGAAGACAGACAAGACAGGGCGTTTGGTCTCGCAGTTTGCGCATCCTGATATGCGTGTGATGCGGCGGGCCTATGATGTGAAGACAAAAAAGTTTTTTCGCTTCATTCGTATAGATGAGATGCGGGCGCTGAAAGATGTTTTACATACAACACCTTCAATGGGGCTCAATAGAGTTGTGCTTATTGACCGTGCTGAGGACATGAATGAAGCTAGTGGCAATGCTTTGTTGAAGGTTCTTGAAGAGCCTCCTTTGAATACGACCTTTATTCTAATTACGAATTCATTGGGGCAAATTCCGATTACTATTCGGTCTCGTTGCCGACAGCTTAAATTTAATGAGCTTGAATTAGATAATTTTGAAAAGGCAATTACGCAACAATTTACGGCGCAGAACCAAGAGCTGCCGAAAGATGTAAACTGGCAGGACTTGATGCATCTTTCAGGTGCGAGTGTGCGAACGGGTTATGAGTTGATTGTTGGCAATGGGCTTAAATATTATCAAGGTCTCTACAAAATAATGGATGGATTGCCAAACCTTGACCAGAGAAACCTAGATTTATTTATCGATGGGATTTTAAAAGATAAAAGCGGGCAGGATTATAAAGCTGGTGTTCAGCTGATTTCTGATCTGATCTATCGATTGATTAAGGGGAAAATCGCTGAATATCCCTTAAGTTCAGGAGAAAAGCACTTATCTGATAAGCTTGTTGGGGGGCAATCTATTGATCAATGGCTTGGCTTGTGGGATACCCTACAGACGCGTGCATTAGATGTTGAGGCTTTAAACCTAGATAAGAAAACATTTATGTTGCAAAGCTTTTTTTCTTTAAGAGATTTGCTACGCGCGCAATGAATAATTTGAATTATGTCTTGCTTTCTAGCTAGAGGCTTTGTGCTTAAGTAGTCACTGCAAATTTTGAAAAATTTAAAATAGAATAACTGATTTATAGACTGGATTGAAAAATCATGAGTGTAAATAAGGGCGGATGTGAGCCTTTTTATATTACCACTGCAATTTCTTACCCGAATGGGGAGCCGCATATTGGCCATGCTTATGAAGCTTTGGCGACAGATGCGGTTGCTCGCTTTCGCCGACTTGAGGGGCGTGATGTGTTTTTCCTCACGGGGACTGATGAGCATGGTTTGAAAATGCAGCAAACGGCTGAAGAGCAAAATATTGAAGTCAGTGAATTGGCTGATCGGAATTCAGCGCGTTTTCATGAAATGGTTGGACTGCTTCATTGCACAAATGATGACTTTATTCGCACATCGCAAGAGCGTCATAAAAAATCTGCGCAGGAAATTTGGCGTCGGATGGAAGCTAATGGTGATATTTATCCAGGGACTTACTCAGGTTGGTATTCAGTTCGAGATGAAGCGTTTTATGATGAGAAAGAAACCACATTAGCTGATGATGGTGTTCGTCTTGGACCGCAAGGTACACCAGTTGAATGGACTGAAGAGACGACATATTTCTTCAAACTTTCAGAGTATCAAGAAAAATTGCTTGCGCATTATGAGGCCAATGAGAGCTTTATTGGGCCAAAGACAAAACGCAATGAAATAATGAGATTTGTTGAAGGTGGTCTGAGAGACTTGTCGATTTCTCGCACGACTTTTAATTGGGGCATTCAAGTGCCTGGATCAGATGAGCATATTATGTATGTGTGGGTTGATGCTTTGACCAACTACATCACTGGTGTGGGTTTCCCGGATGAGGGATCTGACGAGTTTCAAAAGTTCTGGCCGGCTGATGTTCATGTAATTGGTAAGGACATTTTGCGCTTTCATGCAGTTTATTGGCCTGCTTTTTTGATGTCTGCAGGTATTCCTTTGCCGAAGCAAATTTTTGCACATGGCTTTCTCCTAAATGAGGGAGAGAAGATGGCCAAGAGCGTTGGCAATGTGATTAGTCCTACTGATTTGGTTGAGCATTTTGGTGTTGATCAGGTTCGGTATTTCTTTTTGAGAGAAGTTCCTTTTGGCAATGATGGCAATTATACGCATGAAGCGATTGTGAACCGTGTTAATGCAGATCTTGCCAATGACCTTGGTAACTTAGCACAGCGCTCTTTATCGATGCTTGTTAAAAATTTAGATGGTGTAGTTAAAGCGCCAGGCGAATTAACCGATGATGACAAGGCTATTTTAAACCAAGTTGATGCACTTTTGCCTGAGGTGACGGCGGCTATTGATAAGATGGCGCTGCATAAGGCTGTTGAGTTGATTTGGAAGGTTGTAAGTGATGCGAATAAATATTTTGCAGGACAAGAGCCATGGGCTTTGAAGAAAACGGATCCGGATCGTATGGCGACTGTGCTTTATGTGACCGCTGAAGTTATTCGCCAGGTTGCTATTTTGGCGCAACCTTTTATTCCGCTTGGCTCTGCGAAATTACTTGATCATTTGCAGCAAGCTGAAGACAAACGAGACTTCTCTTCACTTGGAGAGGCTGGGCGGTTATCAGCTGATTTGATCTTAGAAAAACCGGAACCAGTGTTTCCTAGATATGTTGAACCTGAAGGAACAGCTTAACGCTATGAATGATAACATGTTGGTTGATAGTCATTGTCATTTGGATTTCCCGGGGCTGATTGAGGATGTGCCGGCAGTTCGTGCACGTGCCTTAGAGGCGGGGGTTGGGTTGATGGTGACCATCAGCACTCGCATTCGGCAAATGGATAAGATACTCCCAATAGCTGAGCAGAATGAAAATGTTTATTGCTCAGTTGGTACGCATCCTCACAATGCAAGTGAGGAAAAAGACTTAGGGCTTGATGATATTTTAGCTCATACTGACCATCCGAAAGTGGTTGCGATTGGCGAAGCTGGTCTTGATTATTTTTATGATAATGGAGACCCTGTTGATCAGGCGAAAGGGTTTCGTGCTCATATTGCGGCGGCGCGTGAAACTGGATTGCCTTTGGTTATTCACACACGGGATGCTGAAGAAGATACAGCTAAAATTTTGAAAGAAGAAACGGAAAAGGGAGCCTTTCCTTTTTTACTGCACTGTTTTACTGCGTCGCAAAATTTAGCTGATACTGCTGTGTCTCTTGGTGGGTATGTTTCTTTTTCTGGCGTGCTCACTTTTAAGAAATCTGAAGAGTTGCGCGCCGTTGCCGCTAATTTGCCCGTTGATAGGGTTTTGGTTGAAACGGATGCGCCTTATTTGGCGCCTGTGCCAAAAAGAGGAAAGCCAAATGAGCCGTCTTACGTTGCCCACACGGCTAGCGTGCTTGGAGAGACGCGGGGATTAAGTTCTAGTGAAATTGCGAAGGTAACCAGTGATAATTTCTTCAGGTTGTTTTCTAAAGTTCCTGACCCTCGCAGCTGAATTGAGGCAATTGAACTTAACTTAAGACAAGGTGTTTGAACGAAGGTTTTCTATGAGTTATCGGTTTACAATTCTTGGATCTGGGTCTTCTGGTGGTGTACCTCGCATTGGCAATGAATGGGGCGCATGTGACCCCGCGGAGCCTAAAAACCGCCGCTTGCGAAGCTCTTCTCTTATTGAGAAGTTTGAAGGTGATGCTTGTACGCGCTTACTTATAGATACGTCTCCTGATATTCGCGAACAATTGCTTACAGCAGATATCAGCACTGTTGATGCGGTTGCGTATACTCACAGCCATGCTGATCATATTCATGGTATTGATGATTTGCGGGTTGTTTATTTTAACCTCAAAAGACGTTTGCCGGTCTATTATGATAAAAAAACTGGCGAAGATTTATATGCCAAGTTTCGCTATTGTTTTGAGCTTCCTGAAGATTCGAACTATGTACCCATTTTGGATGGGAGTGAGTTGGAGCCTTATGCGCCTCTGCTAATAGATGGTGCTGCTGGGGGTATAGAGACCACACCGTTTTATCAGCATCATGGCAATGCGCACTCGCTAGGGTTTCGTTTTGGTCCCCTTTGTTATTGCACAGATGTTAGCTCGTTTCCTGATCGGTCTTTGCCTTATCTTGAAGGTTTGGATGTTCTTATTCTTGATGCTCTGCGTGAGACGCCGCACCCCTGTCATTTTACTGTTGAGCAAGCTTTAGAAGTTATTGAAACTTATAAACCAAAGCGTGCGATCTTAACCCATTTGCATGTTGATCTTGATTATCAGACATTGAAAGATCAACTGCCCTCTCACGTTGAACCAGCTTATGATGGCATGGTTATCGAGTTTTGAGGTGCCGGCATATTACTCTTGACCAAATTTAATATGGGCCCCATTTGGTGCTTCATTATTTATGATATGGCTGGTGATTGCTTTGGCGACTTCTTCTGGTCCCGTCAGGTTTGACTGGTCTTCACCCGGGTATGCTTTTCTTCTTAAATTGGTTGCCATAGGGCAGGGTGAGTAAAGCTGGACTTTTGTGTTGGTTTCATGGCACTCGTTTGCATAGGATTTTACTAAAGCTTCGAGGCCGGCTTTTGAGGCAGCGTATGGTCCCCAATAAGCTGGAGAATTCTCAGTGATTTCATCGTCGGTTATGAATAGTGCTGTACTATTTTCGGCTTGTTTTAGTAGAGGATCGAGAGAGCGTATGAGTTGCCAATTTGCGTTTAGGTTTGTGCCAAGCACTTTGTTCCATTCTGCATTTTTAAAATGTGAAGTTGGTGACAGCGCCCCTAGATAAGCTGCATTGCCGACGAAAATGTCGAGTTTTTTAAATTTGGAAAACAAAGACGGGCCGATACCATCCAGTGTTTCTTCTTCTAACAAATCTAACGGAACTAATGTGGCTGTGCCGCCGATTTTTTTAATTTCATCATCAAGGTCTTCTAAAGCACCGACTGTGCGGCCTGTTGCAATAATATGAGCCCCGTTTTTTGCAAATTCTAAACTAAGTGAGTATCCAAGACCTCGTGTTGCACCTGTGATAAGGGCTGTTTTATTTGCTAAGGGCTTGCTCACTTGTTATCTCCTTTTGGTGCTTCTTATTTTGAGTGCGTTACATGCTTCATGGTGGGAAATGTTGTTTTTAGCAAACTTGTGACTTTTAGCAAATAAGAAAGATTTTTGGCAATAAAAAACCGAGAATGTCAGCTGGACACTGATATCCTCGGTTCTATATATTCAGGCTTGGTTATAATTTTTTCAAGCTTGAGTGGGAAATTTATTCGGCAGCCTTTGGAGCTTCCATTTCTTTTCCAACTTCTTTTTCTGTACCTTTTACGAGGTCAGATGCTTGGTCATAAGCTTTTTTGCCAATTTCCTGAGTTTTTTCCTTGATGGCTTCATATGTTGGCTTAGCTGCTTTAATGGCTTCTTTGGTTTTTTCTTTTGCAACATCCAAAGCTGGTTTGGCAGCGTCGATTGCTTTTTTGGTTTTTTCTTTCGCTGCGTCGTATGTTGGTTTCGCTGCATCAATCACATCTTTCGTGACATCTTTGGCTTTTTCAACATAGGGCTCTGTAGCTGTTTTTGCTTTACTAAGGTAAGGGCTTGTTACCTTTTTAGCTTTTTCAGCTGTGTCAACCAGGCCTTCAACACCCTTAGCTGAAAGTGCTTTTGAATTGTTCCAAAGCTTAGAGAACCACCCTTGTTGAGGACGTAGCTTTTCAGCCGGGATGGCCGTTAGTTTTGCTATGGCTTTTTCATGAGCTGTCTTTTGTGCAGGGTCTTGGATCTTTAATGACTTACCAGTGAAAAGCATAATCGGTGTACATGATGTAATTACTTTAGTTCCTGATTTATGCCATTTAGGATTAGAAACTGCCGTTTCCTGAGCTCTGTATACTTTTGTACCTTTAACTACCTGAGCTAAGACTTCCTTTGAAATGACAGGTACGAAGTGACCTTTGTTTTTGTTCACTAATGAAAACAAAGCACTTTTTGGATCGGCTGTTTGGACAAAAAGAGTGACATTGTCTTTAGAAGTCAAAGTTTGAGTGATGGCGTCTTCAGTGCTACTTGCGTAACTAACTTTAGTTGCTTTGCCGAGGCCATCAGGGTCAATTGATTGTAGATATTTAAATGTTCCGGCATGACCAGACTTTTCAGGTGGCAGGATGAAGTTTAGATAAGGCGCGCTTGCAACAACGTCGCCAAAATTGCTGATGAGTTTGTTGTTTGTCACCATGAACAAGCATTCTGTTCCGATGTCATCATGGATGGGTGTGTAGACTGTTTGGTTAGATTGATTGCTATATTTCAAAGCGAATTGATCAAACTGTGATAGACCAAAATTGCTTGGTTTATCTAGAACTTTATCAAGATTATCTAATGAGCCCGCTGATGTTTTGCAGTTAAGTTCTACCCCATTTAAAGAGGCTGCTTTTTTAATCGCAGGGCAAATTTTATTGTAATAAGCGCCCGTTTTTTCGCCAGTATAAACATCAAAATAGAGGTCGAATGCCTGCGCTGTTGTTGAAAATGTCCCGATCGTTGTCGTAAGGGCCGCTAATGCAATACCCTTGGTAAGATTGTTTAAAATCATAATGTGTTCTCCTCAAACATTATATTTTATATAATTCTTTGTTTTTGATTTAGTAGGTTTGGATGAGATAAAATTGATAGGATGGGATCTGTTAAATTGTCCCATGTTTGTTACCCCGTTGTTTATTATAGGGTTTTAAATATAGTGTTTTTTACAAATTTATCATGGCTCTCAAGTTTGGTTTTTGTAACAATTTCAATTGTTAAACAGCATAAATTCGTCAAGATTGTGAATTAAATGCCAAACTTGGAATGTGTGCACAGGTTTTTTGGAGTAAGCCCAGTTAAGATAACAACTTAGATCACTTCTGATAAGAGGGAGAGGTGTGGTTGTTCTTCTCCTGTTTTATCCGTCAGGCGGGTTGGATAATCACCTGTGAAGCAATGATCCGTGAATTGGGGCGCTTCATTATTTCGTTTGTCATAGCCCATTGCACGATAAATGCCGTCAACAGAAATGAAGGCAAGGGTTTTTGCGCCCATATATTTTCTCATGCCTTCAATATCGTAATTGGCAGCCAGTAGTTTTGCCTGATCTGGTGTATCAATGCCATAGAAATCAGGATGTGTGATCGGTGGACTTGAAATGCGCATATGAACTTCTTTTGCGCCGGCTTCATACATCATAGATACAAGCTTAACAGATGTGGTACCGCGAACGACACTATCATCAATGAGGACAACACGTTTGCCTTCGACCATGGCTCTGTTGGCTGAGTGTTTTAATTTTACACCGAGTTGGCGAATTTGTTGCGATGGTTCGATAAAGGTGCGGCCGACATAATGATTGCGGATAATGCCAAGTTCAAATGGTGTTTTTGCAGTGGAGGCATAGCCGATGGCTGCGGGGACACCTGAGTCAGGGATAGGAATGATCACATCTGCATCAACTGCAGATTCTTTTGCAAGCTCCTCTCCCATTCTTTTTCTAACTTCATAAACGCTCTTGCCGCCAACGATTGAGTCTGGGCGGGCGAAATAAATATATTCAAATATGCAGGGGCGTTCGTCTTGTTTTGTGAAGGGGTGATAGCTTTCAACCCCATTTTCTGTGATCATGACGATTTCGCCATTTTCAACTTCACGAACATATTCAGCGCCGACAATGTCAAAAGCGCAGGTCTCGGAAGCAAGTACCCAGCTCTCACCTAAGCGACCCAAAAGAAGTGGGCGGATCCCTAATGGATCTCTTACTCCAATGAGCTTCTTATTGGTGAGACATGCGATGCCAAAGGCACCTTCGAGTTGTAATACGGCTTCTGTGAAACGATCAATGAAGCTTTCTCTTTTGCTGCGGGCTAATAGATGCAGTAGAACTTCTGTGTCACTTGTTGATTGGAAAATGGCACCATCGCTAATGAGTTCTTTTCGCAAAGTAATGGCGTTTGTTAGGTTACCATTATGGCCAATAGCAAAGCCGCCTGAAGAGTGTTCTGCAAACAAGGGTTGAACATTGCGCATGATGGTGTCGCCGGTTGTTGAGTAGCGCACGTGACCAACAGCGTTTTTGCCCTCTAGTCGTTCGATAATATTGCGTTTGTTAAAGTTATCGCCAACAAGTCCCATGCGTCTTTCAGCCTGGAATTGAGAACCATCGAAAGAAACAATACCTGCAGCCTCTTGGCCACGATGCTGGAGGGCATGAAGCCCTAATGCAGTGATCGCTGCAGCATCTGGATGGTTGAAAATGCCAAAAACGCCACATTCTTCTTTTAGGCGATCTTCCTCAAGGAAGGGAATGCCTGTTGGCGTTGCGTATGGGTTTGGTGTGGCTAATTTAGCCTGAAATTCTTTGAAGCCGCGCATATCTTTAAACATTTGTGTTTGCTGCCAATTTATTGGTTTAGATAAACCATTGGATGTTTCACACCGCTCTTTTAATCATGAGAAGAGCGGAGAGTTTTTTATTCATGGTTGCCCTTAAGCCTTTGACTGCAATTAGGCAAACTTATTTTTATTATTACTCACTGAACTTTGTTGTTCTGTGTCGCTATTTAAGTCAGGAATTTCAATTTTATCTGGCATGACTTTCTTCATGACGTTGGTAATAAAATTCCCTGTATCAACTATATAAGGCAGGGATAGGGATTCTGTAACCCATTTAGGATGATTTTCTACCTTTGGCTCAAGAAATGCGCCGAAAAAATAAAGAATAACAACCAGAATGAAACCGCGGCCCAGGCCAAAAATAAAGCCTAGGGTTCTATCTAATGCACCAACGCGGCTGTCTAACACTGTATCTGAGAATTTTGATGTGATGAAATGCACTACGATTAAGATGATGAGAAAGAGCAGTATGAGACAAAGTGCCAGTGCAATTGTTTTATCTATTCCTAAAGAAATAGCCAGGTCATTTGCCGTTTGCCTGTAAAAGAGGCCAAAAACAACGGCGGCTCCAGCAGCTAGTGCCCATGACAGAATGGAGAGAACTTCTCTTGTGAGGCCTCGATACATGGCAAGCATTCCTGAAATAAGTGCGATACCTAGTAATATTGCATCTAGAAATGTCAACGGCCCTAGCATGGCAAGTTCCTCTATACTTTATTTTACTCTTTAAACTCATACTCTAACTGTAAAATTTAGTCTAATTTCATTGTCTTAATAAAGGTAAATATGAGCTTCTTGGTGACTAATCATTCATTTTACAGGAGATCTGAAAGTAAACCAAAAAACTTTAGATTTCTAGCGTCTAAGTCTGTCATTTAGGTCTTAAAAACTCATTTTGAGTGGTTTTAAGTCTGGTTTGTTGTAGTTTTACTCGAATGGTTAGACATTATGAAACAATTTTTGCAATTTCGGATAAATGCTTGATCGCTTGACACCTAATTGTCACATCTCCGGTTTGTTTGTTATTTGCAGGGATGAAACAGGATGAAAAGCCTAGTTTTTCGGCTTCTCTTAACCTCTGACTTGTGTGGCTGACACGTCTTATTCCGCCCGACAAGCTAATTTCACCAAAAAATACAGCCTCATCTGGCAAGGGTTTGTTCACGAAAGCTGACATGAGGGCGGCGGCAGCGGCCAAGTCTGCTGCTGGTTCGTTGATTTTCATACCGCCTGCTATATTTAGGTAGACATCATGTTTACCAAGTACAATTCCGCAACGACTTTCTAGCACAGCGAGGATCATGTTTAAGCGCCCACTGTCCCAACCAATGACGGCTCGCCTTGGTGTGCCGAAGGGAGAGGGAGCAACGAGAGCTTGTATTTCAACTAAGACCGGCCTTGTGCCTTCAATGCCTGCAAATACAGATGTGCCCGGGCCTTTTTCATTGCGGTTACTTAAGAAAATTTCAGATGGGTTTATGACTTCGTTCAGCCCATTATCGCGCATTTCAAAAACGCCGATTTCATCTGTTGGTCCAAAGCGGTTTTTTTGTGCTCTTAGAATTCTAAATTGGGCGCCGCGTTCGCCTTCAAAATAAAGCACTGTATCAACCATGTGTTCGATGACTTTTGGGCCCGCGATGGCGCCTTCTTTTGTCACGTGACCAACAAAGATGATGCAGATATTTGACTTTTTCGCTAAGCGTATAAGCGAATGAGTGGTGGCGCGTAATTGTGTGACAGTGCCCGGGGCTGCATCAACTGTATCCGTCCATAAGGTTTGAATGGAATCGATGATGCAAAGGGACGGCGGATTGCCTTCAGCTATGGTTGCAAGAATGGCTTCTAAATTAGTCTCTGCGGCGAGTTCAACTTTTGCTTTTTTAACGCCGAGGCGGTCTGCTCTTAGCCGGACTTGTGCAGTTGCTTCTTCACCTGAGAAATATAGCACGCGTTTGTTTTGATTGGCCAGATTTGCAGCCAATTGAGTAAGGAGGGTTGATTTGCCAATGCCAGGGTCGCCGCCAACCAAAATGGCAGAACCGGGCACAAGGCCACCGCCTGTAACAAGATCAAGTTCGCTAAAATTGGTTGGATAGCGTTTGATGATTTGCTCTTCGCCATCAAAGGTCTCTAAAGCCACTCCAGAGCGTTTGCGTCTTGGAGCTGACTTTTGACCAGCAACGGCAATGGGTTCTGCACTTTCTTCTACAATGGAGTTCCACTCACCGCAAGCCGAGCATTTGCCGGCCCATTGGGTGGTTATATTACCGCATTGCTGGCAACTATATGTAGCTTTTTTGGCGATTTTTTTCTCTCACGGGCTATTCCGCAGCTATCGCTGCGGGCCCTACGAGGTGCGGCGCATTCTAGTCGATCAGTTTCTCCGTACTCGCTAAAGCTCCGTTCGGAAAAATCTTGTGCACCGGACGCCAAAGGCGTCATGTCCCTTAGCCCTAAACGGGCTAAGCTCCTTCTTCGTAAGGCTTGTTTTCATTTTTTTCGAATAATTTAAGTGGCTATTCTCTTCACTTGCAATCACAATCTTGTAGCAGCTGGCTCATCTATTGAGCAGCTTATAATTTATTAAAGACAACTTGTTGTCTTAGTCTGTTCTGTAGGGCATGTGGTCGTCTTCTATTAGGTCTGAGAAGCGGGTGTAGTTACCGTTAAAAGCAAGCCTTACTGTGCCTGTTGGGCCGTGACGTTGTTTGCCGATGATAACTTCGGCTTTGCCTTCAACCTGGGCCATTTCGTCTTGCCATTTTACAGTGGCTTCTACATCTGTTTCAGATGGTTGTGCGCGTGAGACGTAATATTCTTCGCGGTACACAAACATTACGACGTCGGCATCTTGCTCGATCGAGCCAGATTCACGAAGGTCTGATAGTTGTGGGCGTTTGTCATCTCTATTTTCAACCTGACGAGACAGCTGCGAAAGAGCAATGACTGGCACTTCAAGTTCTTTTGCAAGCGCTTTTAGGCCAGTGGTGATTTCTGTCACCTCGTTTACTCTACCTTCGCCGGTTCTTTTTGAACCAGAAAGAAGTTGGAGGTAGTCAATGATGATGACGCCTAAGTTCTTTTGGCGTTTTAATTTGCGTGCTCTTGCGCAAAGTTGGGCAATGGAGATGCCACCGGTTTGGTCGATATATAGTGGGACTTCGTTGAGTTGCTGTGATTTTTCAACCAATTTGCGGAAATCAGTTTCGTCAATCATACCGCGCCGGATTTTCTCTGATGGAATTTCAGCTTGTTCTGAAATAATCCGTGTTGCCAACTGTTCGGCTGACATCTCGAGAGAGAAAAACGCGACAACAGCGCCATCTGTATCTTTCATTGAGCCGTCTGGTTGTTGTTCGGCTTTATGAGCATTGGCGATTTGGAACGCGATGTTGGTTGCAAGTGCTGTTTTACCCATTGATGGACGACCAGCCAAAACGATGAGATCAGATTTTTGCAAGCCACCCATTTTTTGGTCAAGATCTGAAAGACCTGTTGATACACCTGAAAGGCCACCATCTCTAAGATAAGCGTTGTTTGCCATTTCGATGGCGTCTGCAATCGCGTCTTTAAAGGAGCAAAAGCCAGAGCCGTATTTGCCTTGTTCAGCCAGGGAATAGAGCAATTGCTCTGAAGCGCTGATTTGCTCTTCTGGTGGTTGATCTACACCACTGTCGTAAGCTGTGTTGACCATATCTTCGCCAATGTTTATCAGGGCGCGGCGTACAGAGAGGTCATAAATGGTTTGGCCATAATCTTTGACATTAATAATAGATGTGGCGTTGGCAGCCAAGCGTCCAAGATATTGTGGGACTGTGATTTCACCTAATGATTCTTCACTCTCAAAATATGTTTTGAGGGTGACTGGCGTGGCTTGCTTACCACTTTGAATGAGGCGGCTAGCTGTTTCGAAAATACGCGCGTGTAGGGGATCGAAGAAATGTTCTTCAGATAAAAACCCTGAAACGCGGTCTGCGGCTTCATTATTGATTAATATAGCACCCAGAAGTTCTTGTTCTGCCTGAATATTATGTGGGGCAAGCCGAAATGGAAGATCATCGATGTCGGCTTTGACTTCTGTTGATTGGTCATTTTGTTTTATGGCTGTGTCTTGCATGGGTGTAATTTACAAAATTTTGATGGTTTCTGTAGTGACTGTTGAGCACTGTCCCCCATATTCACAGGTGGGGGAAAAAATTAAAAAAATATCTTGCCCTATATTTTGAGGTTTTCAAAGGAGAATGACTAGGCACATGTTTTTATGTGGGAAAGGGGCTTTTGGTAATAATTTTTGTTGACGAGTGGTGAGGGAATTGAAGTGATTCGGTTGCTTTGTTTCTTGGTAAAGTTTCGGTTTGATGAAGCTGCTAAAACCTCTCACTTAACAATAAACCGCCCAAAGGCTCATTTTAAAATAAACCGCCCAAAGGCTCTGGGGCCATCGCCGGTTTTGACCTCTCCTACAACTTTTAAACTGGTTGTATCAATTTTCATTAATAGATTGGAAAACCAGCAGGCGACATAGACATAGTTTCCATTCGGCCCTGGTGCTATGCCTTCCGGGTATTCTCCAACATCAATTATCTTGATCCGCTCATTTGAGGAGAGATCAATGACGCTAACGGTTTCATTATATTGATCTGTTACAAAGGCTTTGCCTTTTGCTAGTGCGACGGCATAGGGACGTTTGCCGACTTTAACTGATTTGACAAGCATGTTGGTTTTTAAATTTAGAATGGAGACGTCATGACTTTTCACATTGGCTGTATAGGCTATCGTGCCTTCTTTATTTACTGTGATGCCAAAGGGGCGGATGCCGGTTTTTATTGTGGCTGTGACTTTGTTTGTGGTCGTATTGATGACTGAGACCTGGTTGTCATCTCTATCTGTTGAATAAAGCCATTTGCCATTAGGTGAAAGGTCAAGGCCAGAGGGGGATTTGCCAACTGGAATGCGGGCCGTGATATTACCGTTAACTGCGTTAATGACATAAATCAGGTGTTTGTACCAATCGGCCACATAGAGCCATTTGCCGTTTGGGTGAATGGCGATGCCTAGGGGGGCGCTTGATAATTGAGTGAGTTTTGTGACTTGTTTGGTTTTTAAATCCAGCTTTGAGATGTATTTGCCTTCTGTACTGGAGATATAGGCATAGTCACCTTGCCCACTGACTGCAATGCCAGCTGGTTTGCCGCCAATTTGGATAGAATGAGTTTGTTTTAAAGACGTTAGATCAATAACAGTGACAGTGCTGTCTGTCTGGTTTGTGATATAAGCTTCGGCGGCTTTTGAAGTTTGTAGATTGGCAAAAAATAAAAAGATAAAAAAAGTTGTTCTTCCCAGGAAACTATTTAAGTTCCCTGGGAAGCTGAAAGTATGATGCCAGATATTCTTTTTGTGAACTTTCTTGATAATTTTAAGAGCCTGATTCAATTTGTTTCTTTAATGCGGCGAGACCTGATTCATAAATACCGGTCACGGCTTTTACTGCAGCGGCATCATTTAGGCTTTCGGGTGGGTCATTGTTCATATAGCCGCGGTAGAAGGCGCCTTTCCAGGTGACGGTTGATTTTTTGCCGTCAGATCCTTCAACGGGTTCAACCGTCAAGTGAGATGAGTAATTGTTTATGGGAAGGACTTTTACATCCACTTTTGTGATCCGATATGAATAGCTCATTTTCTCTTCGCTATATTTATAAAGGACTTCATCAATGGTTGCGCCGCCTTTTAAGGTTAGCTGGCGGGTAGCATCAATTGCGTTTCCGCCTTTGCCGGTGGTTTTTTCTATGGCTGGGTGCCAATTCATGTTGTCAAAGTTTTTAACGGCAGCCCATACTTGAGCCGGGCTGGCGTTTATCTCTACTTTTTTGGTGACTTTTTGGCGTGTTGGGCCATGAGCTGTTGCGCTAGTGAGGGTAATTGTGGTGGCCACAATGATTACTAGTGTTGATAGAATTAGATTTGCGATATTTGGACAAAATGATTTTAACAAATTGCGCATTCAGTACCTCCCTTATGATTATAATAAGAAGGGTAAAAGGCATCTCATCTCTGAGCAAGTTCTTTTTCTGACAAAGTTAAGATCAGGTCTTTATCACAAGATTAGCAATTTTTATCAAGTTGTCTGTTTTGTTGCTCGTTTCTTAGGTGTTGTTTTTCTTGTATTTTTAGCTTTTGCCGTTGTTTTGGTTGCGGGTTTTTCTGCAGGTTTTGATGATGTTTTCGTAGCTTTCTTTTTCGGCTGAGATTTTGTTTTCTGAGATGCGTTTGAGTTTTTCAGGGTTTTATCTTGTGAAATAGGGCGTCTCTCTAGTAATTCTTTTAGGAATTGGCCTGTGTAGCTTCTTTTTTCTTTGACGATTTCTTCTGGTGGACCAACAGCTACGACTTCGCCGCCGCCATCACCGCCTTCGGGGCCGAGGTCGATGATCCAGTCTGCGGTTTTAATCACTTCCAGATTATGTTCAATGACAGCGACTGTATTGCCTTGTTCGACAAGTTCATGGAGCACCTCTAATAATTTGGCGACATCATCAAAATGAAGGCCGGTTGTTGGCTCATCAAGGATGTAGAATGTGCGACCGGTTGCCCGTTTAGAGAGTTCTTTGGCAAGCTTTACGCGCTGGGCTTCACCGCCTGAAAGGGTTGTGGCTTGTTGGCCGATTTTAATGTAGCTAAGACCAACCCTGTTTAAGGTTTCCATTTTATCGCGAACGGAAGGGACGGCTTTGAAGAACTCTGCGCCTTCTTCAACTGTCATGTCTAAAACATCTGCGATGGATTTTCCTTTGAACTGGACTTCCAAGGTTTCGCGGTTATAGCGTTTGCCTTTGCATTGGTCGCAGGTCACATACACATCTGGCAAGAAGTGCATTTCAATTTTAATGACGCCATCACCTTGGCACGCTTCGCAGCGTCCGCCTTTAACGTTAAAGGAGAAACGACCTGGTTTGTAGCCACGCGCTTTTGATTCAGGTAAGCCGGCGAACCAATCTCTGATATGTGTAAACGCGCCTGTATAAGTGGCAGGGTTTGAACGCGGAGTTCGGCCAATTGGTGATTGATCAATGTCGATGATTTTATCGAGTTGCTCGAGGCCTTCTATGCTTTCATGCTCACCTGGTACATGGCGGGCATTGTTTAATTTGCGTGCTGTGGCTTTGTATAAAGTCTCAATCAGAAATGTTGATTTGCCGCCGCCAGACACACCAGTGAGACAAGTGAAAAGCCCCATTGGAATGCTGGCTGAAATGTTCTTGAGGTTGTTTTCTTTAGCCCCTTTGACTGTGATTTGACGATTTTCATCTGGTTGCCGTCTGTTTTGCGGCGGGGCTATGAATTTTTCGCCGGTGAGATATTGTCCTGTCACACTCTTTTTGGTGGACATGATTTTTTTTGGTGTACCGGCAGCTACAATTTCACCACCATGAATGCCGGCTTTAGGACCAATATCCAGTACGTGATCAGCTGCTAAAATGGCATCTTCATCATGCTCTACAACGATGACCGTGTTGCCTAGGTCTCTTAAGTTCTTTAATGTTTCCAATAACATAGCGTTGTCACGCTGATGGAGGCCGATTGAGGGCTCATCGAGCACGTAAAGCACGCCGGTGAGGCCGGAGCCGATTTGAGAGGCCAAGCGAATGCGCTGACTTTCACCGCCTGAGAGAGTGCCTGAGTTTCGTGAAAGGCAAAGATAATCAAGGCCGACATCATTGAGGAAGTTTAGGCGTTCACGAATTTCTTTTAAAATTCGTTCTGCAATTTGCAGTTGTTTCTTGCTCAAGTGAGGGGGGAGATCAGTTGCCCACTTTAATCCCTCTTTGATTGACATCTCGGCAATGTCACCAATGTGTTGATCGTTGATTTTTACAGCTAGCGCTTGTGGTTTTAAACGGGCGCCGCCGCAATGAGCGCAGGGTTGAGCTGATTGGTATTTTGACAGTTCTTCTCTGACCCAATTAGACTCTGTTTCGCGCCACCTGCGATCGATGTTGTTAATCACGCCTTCAAACGGTTTTTTGGTTTTGAAGCTTCTGGTGCCATCTTCATATTTAAAAGTGATTTCTTCATTGCCAGAGCCATAAAGAATGGTTGATTGCATCTCTTTGCTCAAGCTTTCCCAGGAGTTTGTCATGGGGACTTTGTAATGTTTTGAAATAGCTTCCAGAGTTTGAGCATAATAAGGAGAGGTGTTTCCTGTTTTGGCCCAGGGTTGGATTGCGCCGTCTTTCAAGCTTAGTTTTGGATTTGGGATAACGAGGTCTGCTTCGAACTTCAATTGTGTGCCAAGGCCATCACATTTTGGGCACGCGCCGAAGGGATTGTTGAAAGAAAAAAGTCTTGGTTCGATTTCTTCAATTGTAAAGCCTGATTCTGGGCAGGCGAAGTTGGCTGAGAAGATCAACCGTTCTTGGTCCTCTGGCTCTTTATCCGGATCTGCTAATTCCAGGATGCTGAGACCATCGGCCAGTTCTAGCGCGGTTTCTAAACTATCAGCCAGTCTTGAAGCAATGTCAGGACGTACGATGATGCGATCAACGACTACGTCAATGTCATGTTTGAATTTTTTATCTAATGCTGGAACATCGGCAATTTCATAAAACTGCCCGTCTACTTTTACACGCCCAAAGCCTTTTTTCATGAGCTCTGCGAATTCTTTTCTATATTCGCCTTTGCGGCCTCTGATTATTGGCGCAAGTAGGTAGGCTCTGGTGCCTTCTTTCAGTTCCAGGATTTGGTCGACCATTTGGGTGACTGTTTGACTTGAAATGGGAAGGCCTGTTGTTGGTGAATAGGGAATGCCAATGCGTGCAAAAAGAAGGCGGAGATAATCGTAAATTTCTGTGACTGTGCCAACAGTGGAGCGAGGGTTTTTGGATGTTGTTTTTTGTTCAATTGAGATGGCAGGCGACAGACCTTCAATGGCATCAACATCTGGCTTTTGCATCATTTCCAAAAATTGGCGCGCATAAGCCGACAAACTTTCTACATAACGGCGCTGTCCTTCAGCATAAATTGTGTCAAAGGCAAGTGAGGATTTTCCTGAGCCTGAGGGACCAGTGAATACAATGAGCTTTTCACGGGGCAACTCAACTGTCACATTTTTTAAATTATGTTCACGAGCGCCGCGAACAGTAATATTTTTTGACATTCTAAGTGCTCCTTCAGTTGCCTGTTTTTCTGTGCTTCAGATGCCCACTAGGCATCCGCAAAGCAACCGTCGCGTTAATACTCATCTTTTTTTTCCATGGCTATTCCATGAGCTAAAGCTCGTGAGCCTCCGAGGTGTAGCATTTTTTAGTGGTGCTTCAGGTTGCCCACAAGCAATCACACTAAGAGCCGGGCTACGCCATGTCCTTCAGCCCGAAAAGGGCAAAGCTCCTTCTTCGTAAAGAAAGTAATATGTTAGTGTTCCATCGGTTGGTTTTTTTAATCTTCTGACTTGTTAAATGCAAGCCGTCTTTTTGGAAATTGCGATAAATCCTGTTTCAAACATTTTTGATGGTGCTAATAAGCGATGTTCAATTGTTTTTTGTAGCCTTAGCTATCTATATATATGGGTTATATTTGCACTTTTGAGTGGAAGGATGTCTTTATATTTGTTTGATTTTTAGGATTTTAGTCCGTCACTCAAAATACACAGTAATTAATAGAAATAAATGAGGATATTCTCTTTTTCATTTGGATCGGCTAAAGTGGCCACTAAAGTTATGTATATAGCTATGCGTTATTGGTGTGGGAGTAAGTAATCGTGAATACTGGTCATGTACAGCCTGGTCATGTGAAACCTGTTGGGGATGAGACGTTAAAGGGGACTGCACGTTCTTTGCTTATGTCCGTTAACGAGGCAAGTATTGCAGCCCGAAATGGCTGGTTGTTTTTTCTAGCCCTCCTTGCCTATTTATTCATTGCGGCGGCAAGTGTTTCTCATAAAGATTTGTTATTAAACGCACCTGTGGTTCTTCCCTTTCTTGGAATTGCTTTGAGGCTTGATAGCTTTTTTCTTTTTGGCCCTTTGGTGTTGTTATTTGTGCATTTTGGCTTGCTTGTGCAGCATGTTTTGCTTTCTCGAAAAATTATTGAGCTAGATGACATCTTAGTTGAGGATGAAAGTTGGCGCGGAAAAAGACGCCATCCTTTGCGTTTAGAGCTACATAGTTATTTCTACACACAGGCCCTAGCTGGCTCAAATCGAAGTGCGGTTTTTGCCATGTTCTTGCATGGCATGGTTTGGTTATCTCTGGTGTTGTTGCCTGTGTTTCTCATTCTTTATTTTCAGGTGACGTTCCTGCCTTATCATAATGAAGGGATTACCTGGGCGCACCGAATTTTCTTTATGGTAGAGATTATCATTTTGCTTGGTGTTGGTATTTTCTTGCGCAAGCCAAATGCAAATTTTTGGCAAGCCTTGGCGCGGACCAGTACGCAAAATGCAACGAATTTTTATGTCACACTCATTGCCGTGCTGTTTGGTTTGTTCTTCTCTGTTTGTGTTGCGACGTTTCCTGATGAATGGATTGACCGCCAATTAAGCAAGTTTGATGGGTTTACTAAAACGGTTATTCAGAAAGTTACTAATAAAAAAGATGGTGTGGTAGAATCTAAAATATTCTCACCGACCGCTTACTTTTTCTCTAACACTGGCCATACTGCCAGTGGCTTTAAAAATATGTTTCATCGCAACTTGATTGTTGTTGATGAGGATTTGGTGACCACTCAAGATTCAGCTTCTGAAGATGTGACGATTTCTCTGCGGGGGCGGAATTTGCGCTATGCAGATTTAAGCCGTTCTGATTTACAGGGTGCTGATTTTACAAATACTTTGCTTGGTAATGCGAAGCTTGTTGGTGCGGTTTTGAAAAAAGCCAAATTTGGTTGCACAGAGTTGCAAGAAGAAGATTTGGCAAATGCAACTGTTGAAGGTTTTCAAAAACGTGGTTGTGCGCAATTGGGGGAAGCTGATTTTTCTTCGGCTGATTTAAGATTTGCTGATTTTCGCTCAACTTATTCACGTGGGACTAAATTTAATAACGCCTTACTTGAAGGGGCTCGTTTTGATTGGGCTATACTTTCTCAAAGCTCATTTGAATCTGCGAAAGGTGGGCAGGCTTCTTTCGTGAATGCTGTAATGCCTGAGAGTAACTTCTTTGGTGCGCAAATGCAGGGTGCTGATTTTTCTGGTGCGATTGCTTTGGGGAGTAATTTTGGCAATGCGAATTTGCAAGGAACGATTTTTTCTCTTGCTCAATTGCAGGGTGTTTCGTTTGAAACTGCACAATTAAACGTGGCTGATTTAACTTTGGCAGATCTGTTTGGAACTAATTTTACAGACGCTGAAATTGGTGGGGCTGATTTTTCTTCATCTGAAATTTGGGGGCCATTACCACCAACGATCGATGCTACAGCTCCTGTTTATTTTGCGAATATGAATGTTGAACCACCTAGTGATGTGGCGATAAAAGCCTTGAAGAAGACTTTAACCAATAAAATTAGCAAAGAACTCAGGGATAAAATGAATGATCTTTTATCTAAGAAGAGTGTTCAAGCATGGAAGCAAAGTAAGGACTTTAAAGCCTGGTCCGGTTTTAAAACTCAATTTGAACAAGCGGATCAGACTGTTTTCCAGAAGGCTTATACTGACTTTGTGATTAATGTTGCTTGTCAGAATGCTCGTGTGAGTATGGAGACAACAGCCGGGATTATTGTTCGTGTGGCAAAGCCGAACTTTTCGGGCAACATTGAAAGCTTTTTAAAGCAGATGCAGTCAGCTGAATGTGGTGTGTTTAATTTGATCAAGCCTTCTTTACAAGAAAAGCTATTGTTTGAAGTGCACCGCCGGCGCAGGGATGGTTTTTAAACTTATGATTTAATCTGAGTGTTTTGTTTTTATCTCGGGTGTTATTTTATGGGGTTTGTCTGAATGATAAAAAAGCCCGCCATCCAGTTCAACTGGATGACGGGCTTTTTGTTATTTTAGTTGGGGATTTTAAAATCCCATTATAGAGGAATGTGATAATCAAATATAATTCTGATCATTACCCACATATAAGCACCAACAATTGGATAGAAAGTAATGCCAAAGCCTAATGCTCTGGTGAATTTGTCTTTGTGATAACCAATCCAGAAGATGAAGCGGCCTACAATAAAGAGTGACGCTAGCAGGATTGTACTAATGGCTTCATCAGCTGGTGAATAGTAAACAATTGCGCTGTGCACAAAGAAGAACAAAAGAGTTTGTTCAATTGTGTTCGCAAGGAAGCGCTTGTTAATATCAGCTGGTGTATCGGTTCTTAGCTTTTGGCCAATAACGTTTCTTGGGTCTAATCTTTGGAAAGCAATTGATGTGATACCCATTAATAGTGGTAGTGTTACAAACACCATAACTCGCATTAAGAATGCGAGGCGATCTGGATATGTGTCCCAGCTTTCGGGTGTGAAATGAAGTGTATGTTTGCCAATGAGAAACCAGATGGCGCAAAAGATGCCTGTGATGGCTGCTATCTGTAAGAACCTTTTTTGATCCTTATGTAGCGGGCGGCCTTGGCGAGAGAAACGCTCCAGGCGGGCTTCCATTGACTGATTAATTGAGAATTCGGATTTCATTACGCTGTTACTTTTTTCTGTTTTCATTATTTTAGGTTTCACTTAGCTGGCTTCTTTTATGATTATTCTCTAAATGACTTAGAGAGTATTATTTAAAAGTCGTTCAGGTATGTGATTTAAATCACATTTCATGAACTAGACTGCTAAGTATGTCCCGTTAGGGCCATTCAACTGATTCTTTTGTTTAAAATGTGCCTTCAGCTAATTTCAACAATTATTCTATCAATGAACTTGGCGTTTTATGGCGCTTTGAGTTCAATTTTGAAAGAAGTCTGAATATAAAGGGGAGTTTTTTTAAGTCTCCCTACAGACTGAAGTCACACATTTCATTTTTTGAGACATACAATTTATCAGGCAATTTAACATGATTGGTTGGTAAATCGGCATGTCTTCTAATTTTTAGCTTAACAAGAAGTCTCTAATCTTTGGGTAACGAATTAAAAAATATCTGTCAAAGAAAGTTGAACTGAATAGGTTAATTGTACCATGGAATGAGACAATTAAGCGACAGAATTGTCAATATCTTAGAACAATTTGAGAACATAATTGGAACGTAAGGTGTCAATAAGCCTTTTTTTACTTGGCTAAGTGTTTTTTTAAACTGAGAAACAGTTATCGTTTTGTTTACCTAGAGGCCAAGAATTTTCGTGTTTTTGCTAATTTATGAGGTTTGCCTCTTTGTAAATGCGGAAAATTCTTGATGAAAATGGATTTGTTTGTGGAGAATTGTCTCGCATCTCAGTATTACGCAGAAAATTGCTTTAATGTGCCGGTATGGGGATTTAGGGTCTAAACCCAAGTGATAGTAGTTAAAATGGCAGGCTTAATTTTTTGCTGGCCTTACAGTTAAGTTTCATATGAAGGAGAGTTAGCAATGGCTGGTTCTATTAATAAAGTGATTTTGGTTGGTAACCTTGGAGCCGACCCTGAAGTGCGGCGCATGCAGGATAACCGTCCTGTGGTGAATTTAAGCATTGCGACGACTGAAAGCTGGAAAGATAAAAACTCTGGTGAACGCCGTGAAAAAACAGAATGGCACCGCGTTGTTATTTTCAATGAAGGTTTGTGCCGAGTTGCAGAGCAATATTTGAAAAAAGGCGCTAAGGTTTATATTGAAGGCAGCCTGCAAACTCGCAAATGGCAAGATAATAATGGCCAAGACAAATATACAACTGAGATTGTGCTGCAAGGGTTTAATGGCAATTTGACCATGCTTGATGGTCGCTCGGGCGGACAATCTAGTAGCCAGTCTAGCAATCAGGGCAATTATCAGAATAACAATAATAACCAGAACAACAATTTTGGTGGTGAGCCAAGCTGGGGACAAGTTCCAGCTGATAATTCTCAACCAAGTGCCGCTCCAAGTAATTTTGAAAAAGAACTGGATGACGAAATACCATTTTAGTGGCGCTTTAGGTTGCCCACCAGCAACCGCGCTTTTAAGCTCTGCTTAAAAAGGTATTATTTCTCTCACGGGCAATTCTACCGCTGAAGCGGCAGGCCCTCCGAGGGGCGTTACTCGTGCCGGGCTATGCTGACGCATCGCCATGACCTGACGCCGAAGTCGCGTCACTCCTTCTTCGTTTAGTCCGGTTATGTTTTTCTAAGTGCTATTTCATGGAATTTCAGTGGTGTTTCCGTTACTAGCTAGTTATAAGGATCATTCTGTAGCCTTTTAAATGACCTTTCTAAAAATAGACTTGAATTAAACTTAATTACAGCGCTCAATAGGGGCGCTGTTTTTGTTTATGGGATGTAAATTTTTGTAGGGGGTTTACTCCATGAAATGTTTGGTAACCGGTGGCTATGGATTTATTGGCCGTGGTGTTGTTCAAGCGCTTTTGCGTGCAGGGCATGATGTGACCGGCGCTGGGCGTGATCTGCAATTGGCTGAGCGGTTGGTGCCAACAATTCCCTGGATCTATTGTGATTTTAACAATGATCTCAATCCAGATATCTGGGCTGAGCGGTTGCGTGGCTTTGATGTTGTTGTGAATTGTGTTGGTATTTTACAATCTGATTTACAAGATGATGCACAATTTGTTCATGGCGAAGGCGCTCGGGCTTTATTTCAAGGTGCTGAGACAGCCTCTATAAAACGCTTTATTCATATTTCTGCAACGACGCTTGGGCGTGAAGAAATTGGTGGTGGTAAATACAAAGCGTCTCACGTAAACGCCTCTTATATGAAAGAAGGCGAGCATGCGAAAGAAGGTGAGACTGGTGAAGAGCTGCTAGCGGAACCTCATTTTGATAAAGAGGCCAGTGTGGAAGGGTTGCCTGAATATGCTTCAAGTAAACTTACTGGCGAACATTATTTGGAAGAGACGTCCTTAAACTGGACGATCATTCGCCCAGACCTGGTTTTAGGCGCTGGGTCCATTGGCGGTGCGGCGCTCATACAAGGGTTAGCTGGATTGCCAAAGTTTTTGCCTTTGCCCGGCCCTGGTACGCAAGCTTTTCAACCGATTGCACTTGATGATTTAGCGGATGGCATAGTTAAGATGCTAGCCCCTTTGAAGCGTTCAAGTGCTGGTTCAGGTGTCGAAGAAGGTGAGTTGAAAGAGTGCCCTTTTTCTCGGCAGATGGTTTATGCCGTGGGGCAGGATGTCGTTACCTTAAAAGAGCTTATTCAATATTATAGGGCTTGGCTTGGGTTTTCAAAGGGCATTCCAATTATTATTCCCCGTTGGGTGATAAAGCCTGTTATGTGGATTGGTGATTTTGCCTCAATGCTTGGCAATAGAGGGCCGATCAGGACGGCATCTCTAGAGCAAATGGATTTGTTCACGCCGCATGATGGTTCAGCTTTTATGAAACTTTTGGAGCGACCAACATTGGCTGTTCCTGAAATTTTAGCGCTTCATCAGTCGACTGCTGTTGAGCGACAATTTGCACGCTGTTATTTTCTCCTCCCTTTTTTGCGTTGGGTTTTGGGCCTTAGCTGGATTTTTGAAGGGGTTGAAGCACTACAGGGAATTAAAGGTTTTGCGCCTCTGTTTTTATTAAAAGCTAGTTCTGACCTTTATCAAATTGCAGGGTTTGCTTTGTTGAGCATTATGTGCGGTGTTATGTTTCTTTCAAAACCCTGGATCCGTGTTGGCGGGGTGATAAAGAGCCTCATGTTAATTTGGGCGAGTGTTATGAGTTTTAGTTATGTTGCTAGCGTCCAGGAGTTTTTAGCTTGGGGGGTTTCTTTGTTGTTACCTCTTCTCTTAATTTGGATTCTCATGGGATTGCATGAAAAACGATGAGTTATTTTATTTTAAAATATCTACATATATTAGGGGCGTGTGTTTTATTTGGCACTGGAATGGGCATTGCGTTTTTTATGTTCTTTGCTGTTCGCTCTAAGTCAGTTGAGGTGATTGCAAGTGTTGCGCCTTTGGTTGTTTTAGCAGATTACATGTTTACGTTAACAGCTGTGCTTGTTCAGCCCATAACAGGGGCGCTTTTGGTGCACGGCGTTGGATATAGCTTTTTTGATCATTGGGTTCTGTTGAGTATAGCGCTTTATATTTTTATTGGAATTTGTTGGATACCGGTTGTGTTCATGCAAATTGAGATGAAAAATATCGTCTTACAAGCTTCCGCAATGGGGACCGCTTTACCGCAACGGTTTCATACGCTTTATAAGCGGTGGTTCATTTTAGGATGGCCAGCTTTCCTCTCTATTATGATCATTTTTGCCTTGATGATCGAAAAACCGGTTGCACTTTTTTAAGGTTAGTTATGCTTTCCAAAACGGTCCTGTTACGTTAGATATAGTTTTTTATCTGAAGCTACCTTTCATTCTTTTTCTAATCTCAGGACTTTCTATGGCACCGCCCCGTTCAACTTTACAGAATATCCACCTCACCTTTGGGGGGAACCCTATTTTAACCGGGGCGGAGATGTGTATTTTTGAGGGGGACCGTATTTGTTTGGTTGGCCGCAATGGGTGTGGAAAATCGACCTTTCTAAAGATTGCTGCTGGATTGATTGAGATGGATGATGGTGAGCGGTTTGTGCAGCCTGGCACGACCATGCAATATCTCGAGCAAGAACCCGATCTTACAAAATTTGAGACAACGGGTGATTATGCGCGAAGTGGTTTAGTGAGTGAAGAAGATGCTTACCAGGCTGACTATTATTTAGAACAATTAGGACTGACTGGCAAAGAGGGGACGGCACAACTCTCTGGTGGTGAACAACGGCGCGCTGCTCTTGCAAAAGCTCTGGCGCCAGCACCAGATATTTTGTTGCTTGATGAACCTACCAACCATTTAGACTTACCGGCTATTGAATGGCTAGAGAAAGAATTACGTTCTCTCAATTCTGCGCTTGTGGTTATTAGTCACGATCGGAAGTTCTTAGAGATGGTTTCAAAATCCGTTTTGTGGATTGACCGGGGAACGTCTCGTTTGATGAAGCAGGGGTTTGAAAAATTTGAAGCCTGGCGCGATGAGGTTTTTGAACAAGAAGAACTAGAGGCGCACAAGCTTGACCGCAAGATTGTTGCTGAAGAACACTGGCTTCGTTATGGGGTGACGGCGCGGCGTAAGCGCAATCAAAAACGGCTTGGAGATTTGCACTCGCTTCGCCAGAAACGAAGAGACCACCGCGGGCCGAAAGGCTCCGTTAAGATGGAGACGAGTGAAGGGCGTGTTTCGGGCAAGATTGTTGTTGAGGCAAAGAATATTTCCAAGTCCTTTGGTGATACGCAGATTGTAAATGAGCTGAGTGTGCGATTGCTTCGAGGGGACAGACTTGGGATTGTTGGCCCAAATGGAGCTGGTAAGTCGACCATTATTAAAATGCTCACGGGGCAATTGGAACCGGACGCTGGCGAGATCAAACTTGGCACGAATATCGACATGGTGACTTTAGATCAGAGCCGGGAAAGTTTGAAACCAAACTGGACTTTGGCTGATGCTTTAACGAATGGTGGCGGTGATATGGTTGAGGTTGCTGGAAAACCTAAACATGTCATTGGCTATATGAAGGACTTTCTATTTGACCCTGCTCAAGCGCGCACGCCATTGGATGTGCTTTCTGGAGGAGAGCGGGCACGGGTGATGCTTGCGCGAGCGCTTTCACTTCCATCGAATTTGATGGTGCTTGATGAACCAACCAACGACCTTGATCTTGAGACACTTGATCTCCTGCAAGAACTCATCACTGATTATGATGGAACCGTATTGCTTGTTAGTCACGACCGTGACTTTATTGACCGGATTGTTGATGCTGTTTTGGTTTATGAGGGGCAAGGCAATTGGACTGAATATGCTGGTGGCTATAGCACTATGATGGCGCAGCGCAAAGATGAGATGAAAAACCGATCAGTTCAGGCGGGTGAGAAACCTGCTAAAAGCAAGCTTTCTGATAATGAGGCTTCGGGCGAACACTCTCAACAAAAAACGGCAAAAAAGGGAGCTAAACTTTCTTATAAAGATAAATATGCCCTTGAGACTTTACCTAAGCAGATTGAAGAGCTTGAAGCTCAGATTGCCGTTCACAACAAAGCGCTTGAAGACCCTGATTTATTCACTAAAAATCCGACGCGGTTTAATGAGGCAATGGAAGGAATTTCAGCACTCACCGCTGAGCATCAAGCCGCTGAAGAAAGATGGCTTGAGCTTGAGATGATGCGGGAAGAGATTGAGGGCTGAGTTTTTTCTCTGTTTTGTCTCACGGGCTATTGCTCTTTTAGTGGCGCTTTAGGTTGCCCACCAGCTACCGCGCTGCTGAAGCTGCAGGCTTTACGACGTGCGGCGCTTGCACCGGGCTTCACTGTCTGTCGCTTCACTGTCGCTTCGCTGTGTCCCTCAGCCTGAAGTGGGCAGAGCTCCTTCTTCGTGTAGTGAGGTTTGTTTCTCTCTCCCCCCCCCCTTTTTAAACGTTATGAAAATTTGTTATGTAGCCGTCTCCGGTATACTCTAAATTCAGTGAGAAATGACAAGACTGGGTGAGGTGTTGTTTCACCATTTTTTCTAAATCTTTTATGAGGGCTTTGGTAAACTCTTCATCTCGGTGCGGTTTGGGGAGCATGGCAAGGTTGAGGTAGATATGAGTGTGATGAAAGTGATCAGCTTTGTACCCTCGTCCTTTGCAAGCACCGGATGTTTGGTCGTGTTTTTTAATTGTCTCTTCAATGGAGGCGAGGATCGCATTGCAATCTAGATTTAAGTCATTGCTATATTTTATATCTGCTTGAGGCATGAGTTATGTGTTCTTTCTCTCTGTTTTCTCTCACGGCTATTACTTTTAGTGGGGCTTTAGGTTGCCCACTTGCAACCGCCCTACTAAAGCCGCAGGCCTACGAGGTGCGGGGCTCGCGCCGGACGCCCCTGGCGTCATGTCCTGACGCCGAAGTGGCGTCACTCCTTCTTCGTGTCGATAGTTTAGTGTATTAGACTTAAAACGGGATTGGGTATTGGCGGTAGACTGAATGTATCTCTTCTAAAACTTCATCTGATAATTTTACATCGATGGCGCCGATATTTGTTTTTAACTGATCAACCGATGTTGCGCCGATGATTGTTGAGGCAACAAAGGGCTGGGCTAACGTGAAGCTAATCGCCATTTGAGATGGATCGAGATTGTGTTTTTTGGCAATGTCGACATAGCTTTGCGTTGCTTTTTCAGCTTCTTCAGTCAGTCGGTAGCCATAGCGCAGAGCTGAGCCTTCGGAATGATAAAAGCGAGTTCCACCTGGTTTTTGGTTGTTCAGGTATTTACCTGACAAAACGCCCATTGCAAGGGGGGACCAGGGGAGGTAGCTGACATTTTCTAGCACACAGGCTTCAGCGACATCTGTTTCATCGCGGCGGCGCAGGAGGCTGTATTCATTTTGAATAGAGACCATTGGTTTCAGCTTATGTTTTTCTGCAAGCACTGCATATTGAGTGATACCCCAAGCGCTATCATCAGAGAGGCCGTATGAGCGAATTTTTCCATCTTTGATCAATTGATCCAAGGTTTCAAGAATTTCAAGTTGGTTGGCAAGTATGGCTTGCTTGTCTGTTACCTTCGGTGTGAAGGTCCAGGCATTATCAAAATGGTAGGTTGGGCGGTTTGATGGCCAATGAAGTTGATAGAGGTCGATATAGTCTGTTTGCAGACGAGATAAGCTGTCTTCAACAGCCTGGAGAATGTTTTTACGGTCTATATTTTGGCCGCCACCACGGATATAGGGCATTTCAGGTGAAATTTTGGTTGCGAGTACGATCTCTTCGCGGCGGCTTTTATTTTTCTTGAGCCAGGTGCCTATGATGGTTTCTGTTGAGCCGTAACTTTCTGCTGTTGGCGGGACGGCGTACATTTCAGCTGTATCCCAGAAATTCACCCCTTGATCTAGGGCGTAGTCCATTTGAGCATGGCCTTCGCTTTCGCTGTTTTGCGTCCCCCATGTCATGGTTCCAAGGCAGATTCGGCTTATTTTGATATTGGTTTGACCAAGGGTGGTATATTCCATTTGAACGCTCTTTCTTATTGGACCTGATTTGATGCTTTTATCTTTGCCTGTATTTACTTCGCCAAAGTGGTGTTGTTTATACACGGCATGGATAACCCGTAGTACTTATAGGCAAACTTTATTTTTACAAGTCTCTTTGTTTAAGCTTTCTTGAAAAGATTTAAACCGTTGCCTGGTTCGTGTTTTCATCAGCGTCATGGTCATCCTTTTTTTGAACTTCGATAAAGAGGTGCTTCATTTCCGGGTATTTGGATTTGATTTCTTTTTCAAGGTCCGCAATTTGACTTTCGACTTCGACGGCGGTCATGTCGTCTTTGAAATCGATGGAAATGGCCAGGATGATATCATTTGGGCCCATGTGCATAGATCTAAGTTCATTCACGTGAAGAATTGATTGTCTCTTATCTATGATTGACTTGATATCTGCTGTGATTTTAGGGCTTGCTGCTTCGCCAATTAAAAGTCCTTTTGTCTCATATGCTAGAAGAATGGCAGTACCAGCCAAGATAACACCAATAAGTACTGAGGCCGCGCCATCTGCCCATGTGACCCCAAGGCTGGAGCTTGCTAAAATACCTATAAACGCAACTATGAGGCCTAGCATGGCAGCAGAATCTTCAAAAAGAACTGTGAAAACAGTAGGGTCTTTTGAATGGCGCACGGCATCTATGAAACTGGCTTTGCCTCTGAGTTTATTGAATTCTTTATAGGCGATGTACCAGGCTACGCCTTCAAAGATCATGGCCAAAGACAAAATAATGTAGTTGATGTGTGGAGACTTGATGTCTTCTGGATGGTTTAGTTTATGGATGCCTTCATAGATAGAAACGCCTGAACCAACAGCAAAAATTACAATTGCGACTACAAAGGCCCAAAAGTAGATTTCCATGCCATAACCAAATGGGTGGCGATCATCTTTTGGTTTTTGTGATTTTTTGATGCCATATAACAAAAGGCCTTGATTGCCTGTATCAACAACTGAGTGAATGGCTTCAGAGAGCATCGCTGAGGACCCTGTGATAGAGGCGCCAATAAATTTTGTTATAGCGATAAGGCCGTTACCTGCAAGTGCCGCGTAAATTACCTTTTTTGAACCATGACCAGCCATTTTATACCCTCAAATTATCAAAATTTCTCTTATTAGCATGGTTTCATGAGTGGAAGTAAAGCATCTAGGTGTCAAGGGCGTGAATTTATTGAAAATATCCCCAAAGAATGAAGGTAAATAGCCTTTTAAAACTGGTATGGGTTCATGGGATGGGCTATACCTAAGCTTCTGAAATTTGCTTTAATTGGGTGAGATTTAGATCCATTTGTTTTTTGTTTGAAAGGACAAATAGAACTAAGGTTTTGCTCTTTTAGGGTTTGTATTGCGAATTTCTATATCTGTTTTGATGTCTTTAGCATGGTGTCAGATACAGGTTTTTTAGAATTATAATGTTACTAACAAATGAAATAGGACCATCAATTGAGCGATAATGAGCAACAAGACGGACCAGATGGATCATCTCCGGATATTCGCCCCATTCTAATCACAGAAGAGATGCGTAAGTCATATCTTGATTATGCGATGAGTGTGATCGTTTCTCGTGCACTTCCTGACGTTCGTGATGGTTTGAAACCGGTGCACCGCCGGATTTTATATTCGATGCATGAGAGTGGCTATGAATATAATAAGCCATATCGTAAATCAGCGCGTGTTGTTGGTGATGTGATGGGTAAATATCACCCTCATGGTGATAGTGCGATTTATGATGCTCTTGTTCGTATGGCGCAGGATTTTTCTTTGCGACTTCCACTGATTGATGGACAGGGTAACTTTGGTTCGGTTGATGGTGACCGGGCAGCGGCCATGCGTTACACAGAATGTCGCTTGCAAAAAGTTGCTCAAAGCCTTCTTGATGATATTGATAAAGAAACTGTTGAGTTTCAAGACAACTACGATGCGTCCGAAAGTGAACCTCAGGTTCTTCCTGCTAAATTTCCAAACTTACTTGTAAATGGTGCGGGTGGTATTGCTGTTGGTATGGCAACAAACATACCGCCGCATAATCTACGTGAAGTTATTAATGGTTGTATGGCGTATTTAGAAGATCCTGAGATTGATATTGATCGCTTAAATGAAATTATCCCAGGGCCTGATTTTCCAACGGGTGGCATGATTTTAGGGCGCACTGGTATACGCTCTGCTTATCACAAGGGCAAAGGCTCTGTTGTGATGCGGGGTAAGGTTGCGACTGAAGAAATTCGCAAAGACCGGTTTGCTCTTGTTGTTACAGAGATCCCTTATCAGGTTAATAAGGCCTCTATGGTTGAAAAGATTGCTGAGCTTGTTCGGGAAAAACGGGTTGAAGGTATTGCTGATATTCGGGACGAGTCTGACAGACAGGGCATGCGTGTTGTTGTTGAACTGAAACGCGATGCTGTGCCTGATGTGGTGCTTAATCAGCTTTATCGCTTCTCTCCTTTGCAAACCAGTTTTGGTTGTAACTTGGTGGCACTGAATGGTGGCAAACCAGAACTCTTGAACCTTCTTGATTTCATCAAGGCATTTACGGATTTCCGCCAGGAAGTTGTATATAAACGTACGAAGTTCTTGCTTAACAAAGCTCGAGACCGGGCGCATGTTTTGGTTGGCTTGGCGATTGCTGTGGCGAATATTGATGAGGTGATTAATCTCATTCGTACAGCACCAAACCCGGCGACAGCTCGCGAGCAATTGATGGAGCGGGATTGGCCGGCAAAAGATATTGCGCCGCTTGTTGAATTGATTGCTGATCCGCGTCATGCTGTGGCAAGTGATGGAACGTATAAACTTTCAGAAGCGCAAGCACGGGCTATTCTTGAGTTGCGTTTGCAACGGTTGACGGCTCTTGGTCGGGACGAGCTTTCTGATGAATTGCATAAGCTTGGTGCGATTATCAAAGACTATCTTGATATTCTTGGGTCTCGTGTTCGGATTATTGAGATTGTTAATGGTGAGCTCACTGAAATTAGTGATGAATTTGGAACGGATCGCCGTACTGAGATACAAGATTATGATGGTGATGTTGATGATGAAGACCTGATTGCCAAGGAAGATATGGTGGTCACGGTTTCTCACAAAGGTTATATTAAACGTGTGCCATTATCGACTTACCGTGCTCAACGTCGTGGTGGTAAAGGGCGTTCTGGTATGTCTACTCGCGATGAAGATTTTGTTACCAAAATCTTTGTGGCGAACACACATACACCGATTCTTTTCTTCTCATCGCGTGGCATGGCGTATAAGATGAAAGTTTGGAAATTACCTCTTTCAGCGCCGCAAGCACGCGGTAAAGCTTTGATTAATCTGCTGCCTCTCGAGCAAGATGAAAGCATCACGACAATTATGCCATTGCCGGAAGATGAAAGCACCTGGGAGCAATTGCATGTGATGTTTGCGACCAGCTCTGGTGGTGTTCGTAGAAACCTTCTTTCTGATTTCGTTGAGATTAGGCAAAATGGTAAAATCGCCATGAAGCTTGATGAAGGTGATAAAATCCTTGGTGTCGATATTTGTACTGAAGCTCATGATGTGTTGCTCACGAGTGAGAAAGGGCAAGCCATTCGCTTCCCTGTGACAGATGTTCGGGTCTTTGCTGGTCGTAACTCAACAGGTGTTCGTGGTATTCGCCTTAGCGAAGATGACAAGCTTATTTCGATGGCGATCTTGCATCACATTGAGGCAAGTCCGGAAGAAAAACGTGCCTACTTGAAGCGTGCAGCACAAATGCGACGTGCGGCGAATGGTGAGGGCAGTGACGCTGATGTGCCTGAGATTGAAGATGATGGTGCTTCAGATGTTGAACTTTCAGTTGAGCGTTATGCTGAACTTGGTGCCGGTGAACAATTTGTTCTGACATTAAGTGAGAACGGCTTTGGTAAGCGGTCTTCAGCTTATGAGTATCGGGTTTCCGGTCGTGGTGGTAAGGGTATTATTGCGATGATTGTGAATGATCGTAATGGTGATCTTTCCGGTTCGTTCCCAGTTGAAGATGGTGATGAAATTATGTTGGTAACGAACGGTGGTCAACTTATTCGTTGTCCGGTCAATGGAGTTCGGGTTGCTGGTCGGAATACTCAAGGTGTGACCGTTTTCAAAACGGCGGCTGACGAGAAAGTTGTTTCTGTTGAGCATATTTCAGAAGTTGAAAGCGAGGGAGATGAGGAACCTGATGACGGTTCTTCAGGTGATACTCCTTCTGGTGATCAACCTGATACCGATGCACCTGATGTTGGTGATACCGAGAGTTAAGGATTTAAGTTTATGAGTTTAACTGGTTTTTATCCCGGTAGTTTTGATCCCATTACAAATGGTCACCTCGATATTATTGAGCGTTCCCTTAATTTTATTGATGAGTTGATTATTGGTGTTGGTGTTCATCATGGTAAAACCCCTTATTTGACAGGCGAAGAGCGGGTTGAGTTGATTGAGACTTTGGCTGTTGATTTGCGCAAATCAACAGGAAAATCAATCAAAGTTATTCAATTTTCTGGACTTATGGTTGAAGCAGCAACCGCTTATGGGGCGAAAGTCATTGTGCGCGGTGTTCGAGATTCTGCTGATTATGTTTATGAAATGCAGATGTCTGGTATGAACAGAGCAATGGCTGATGGTTTAGAAACGCTTCTTTTGCCGAGTACGGGCGAGGTTCGCCATATCGCTGCCAAACTTGTTCGGCAAATCGAGGTGTTTGGTGGTGACATTACAAGCTTTGTACCGCCGCACGTTGCTGAGTTTTTAGAGGCGAAGAAAAACTGGAGTTCTGATCGTTAGAGGTTTTAATGATTTAGAGCTTTGACTGTTTGAATAAATTTTTGAGTATAAAAAGTAAGGTAATTTGATGATTAAATCATTTGTTATTTCTGCCCTGTTATTGATGATTAGTGTTACTCAAGCTTCAGCACAGAGCACTGCGACCGGAGGTGTTGATCTTGAGAATTTTCTCTATTTAGACACCAAGTATGGCCGCTCTATCATTGTTCTCTATCCGAAAAAAGCCCCAAAACATGTTGAACGCGTTAAAAAACTTGTTCGTGAAGGGTTTTATGATGGTTTGGTATTTCACCGGGTGATCCATGGATTTATGGCTCAAACAGGTGACCCTACGGGGACTGGTACAGGCGGGTCTGATTATCCTGATCTGCGCGCTGAATTTAATAATGTGCTTTATAACCGGGGTGTCATTGGTGCGGCTCGTACGCAAAACCCTCATTCAGCCAACAGTCAGTTTTTCATAACGTTTCAAGCTTCGCACTTCCTCAATGGTCAATATACTGTTTGGGGCAAGGTAGTTAAGGGAATGGAATTTATTGATAAGATTAAACGCGGGCGTGGCCAAAGCGGCATGGTTGATAATCCAGACAAGATTGTGAAAATGCAAGTTGTTGCTGATAGCAAGGAAGCTCCATCAATTGATTTGCGACAATTTGTACCTGGACTTGAAAACGCTCCGCGTAAAAAAATCTTGCCACGAATTGAATAAATATAAAAAATATCATAAATGTTGATTTATCCCGTTTTTTAACGGAGTGAATTGTTTTAAAGGAAGACTAATGACCGAGATTAAAGACCCGGAAAATACACTGATTTTAAATATTACACATGGCGAAGTGATCATTGAGCTATTGCCTGATGTTGCGCCGAACCACTGTGCTCGTATTAAAGAGCTTGCTCGTGAAGGGTTTTATGACGGCATTGTTTTTCATCGTGTGATTGATGGTTTTATGGCACAAACGGGTGACCCTACCGGCACGGGAACTGGTGGTTCTGGACAGAACCTTGCTGCTGAATTTAATGATACACCTCATGCACGCGGTGTTTGTTCTATGGCGCGGGCTCAAGCTCCAAACTCAGCAGATAGTCAATTCTTTATCTGTTTTGCTGATGCTGGCTTTTTAGATGGGCAATATACAGCTTGGGGCCGTGTAATTTCAGGTATGGAACATGTTGATGAGATTAAACGCGGTGAACCTGTGATTGATCCAGATCAGATCATGAGCATGCGTGTAGCTGCTGACGCTGCTTAGATTTTTTTACGATAAATTTTAGAAAAGAGACCTGAAAGCTTGTTCTTTCTGGTCTCTTTTTTATTTTTAACTTTAGAAACTTTCGCTCTTCGGCTATATGGATTGTTTTTCACGTCTTTGTTTTCGTGAGTTTTTTAGTAAAACAGGCACATATTCTTATACAGTATGCTCTAGAGGAATGCTGTTAGCCCTATAAAATGTTTTGAAAAGTTTATTTCCTTTGAAAATGACATCTTGAAAGTGATTTCCCTTGCAACTTGATGATTTTGATTTTGAACTGCCTGAAAGCCATATTGCCTTAGAACCTCATCCTAATCGTGATGGTTCGAAGCTTTTACGTGTGATGTCAGATGGTTCACTTGAAGATCATATATTTAAAACCCTACCGCAGTTTTTTAAAAAAGGAGATGTGCTGGTTTTTAATGATAGCCGGGTTTTGCCTGCTGCGTTGAAGGGGAAGAGGTTACGCGGAGATGCTGAGGCGCAGGTGCAACTTAATTTGCACAAGCGTGTTTCAGACAATGAGTGGTTTGCATTTGCAAAACCGGCCAAACGAATGAAGGTTGGTGATAGGCTACGCTTTGGTGATCATGAGGGAAGTAGTCAGCCGTGTTTTGAGGGGCAGCTTGAGGCTACGATTACCGATACACCAGGTGGTGGTGAGATTTTAGTAAAGTTTGATGTGTCTGGGGTTCATCTTGATGAAGCTCTCAAGCTTGTTGGGGAAATGCCTTTGCCGCCTTATATAGCTTCTAAGCGGGCAGCAGGATCAATTGATAAAGAAACATATCAAACTGTTTATGCGTCTCATGATGGTTCTGTTGCGGCGCCAACGGCTGGACTGCATTTTACGGATGAACTTTTAGAAGCATTGAAAGACATTGGTGCTCAATTACAATTTGTTACTTTGCATGTGGGAGCTGGCACGTTTCTCCCTGTGAAGGTGGATGATATAAAATCCCATAAAATGCATGCGGAATGGGGGCATGTGAGTGCTGAGACTGTTGAGGTTATTAAGGCCGCAAAAGCACAAGGTGGGCGTGTTTGTGCTGTCGGGACGACATCTTTACGTTTGTTGGAAAGTGCTACACGTGAGACGGGTTCTATCAGGCCATGGAGCGGTGATACCGATATTTTCATTACGCCAGGCTATAAATTCAATGTGGTTGATCGATTGATTACGAATTTTCATTTACCCAAATCAACATTATTTATGTTGGTTGCTGCGTTTTCTGGTCTTGATGTTATGCAGGCCGCTTATAAAGCTGCAGTTGAGCGGGACTATCGATTTTATTCATACGGTGATGGGTGTTTGTTAGAAGGGTTGCATAATGGTTGATCATTTTACTTATAAGGTATCTGCGACATCTGGATTGGCGCGGCGGGGTGAAATTTCAACACCGAAGGGAACTATTCAAACGCCCGCCTTTATGCCGGTTGGAACGGCAGCGACTGTGAAGGGGATGCTGCCTGAAACTGTTCGAGAAACAGGGGCGGATATTCTGCTTGGTAATACGTACCATTTGATGTTGCGCCCTGGTGCTGAGCGTGTTGCGTCTTTGGGCGGCCTTCATAAATTTATGAACTGGGATAAGCCTATTCTCACGGATAGTGGTGGCTTTCAGGTGATGTCTCTTTCAAAGCTTAGAAAGATTACTGAAGAGGGTGTGAAGTTCCAGTCTCACATTGATGGGTCGTCTTATAACCTGACACCTGAGCGCTCAATGGAGATACAAGCTTTGCTTGGATCTGACATTCAGATGGCATTTGATGAATGCACACCATTTCCAGCCACAGAAAAACAGGCAGAGACATCGATGGAATTATCTATGCGCTGGGCCAAGCGCTCGAAAGATGCCTTTGCGAAATATAGCGCAGATGGTCAGGCTATATTTGGGATTGTTCAGGGAGGGGTTTATGAGCACTTACGCATTCGCTCTGCTGAAGCTTTGAGAGAAATTGAATTTCCTGGCTATGCGGTTGGTGGCCTTGCTGTTGGTGAGGGGCAGCAGGCGATGTTTGATACGCTTGATTTTACAATGCCGCATTTACCGAATGATAAGCCGAGATATTTGATGGGGGTTGGAACGCCTCTTGATTTAGTGGGCGCTGTTGAGCGCGGTGTTGATATGTTTGATTGTGTGATGCCGACACGTTCTGGCCGGCATGGCCAGGCTTTTACGTTTGATGGCAAGGTGAATTTGAAAAATGCGCAATTTAAAGATGATCCTGCCCCTCTTGATGAGCATAGTTCATGCTCGGCCATGAGAGATTATAGTAAGGCTTATTTGCATCACCTTGTCCGCTCTGGTGAGTTACTAGCCTCTATGCTTGTGAGCTGGGCGAATATTCACTTTTATCAAGAGCTAATGTCAGCTATGCGTTTGGCGATTGAAGAAGATCGTTTTGCTGAGTTTGCAGCGGAGTTTCGCACACGTTACCAGGCCTCTAAGTAATAAATATGTGCTAGCTTTTTATGTTTGATCTAGCTTGTGTCTGATCTCTGGTGCTCTTGATACCAGAGGTAGAGGCCTGAGGCGATGACGCACATGGCACCAGCGAATGTCCACCAGGTAATCACATCATCAAATACAAAGTACCCTATGAGCGGCATGGTTATGATGCCCGTGTAGATAAAGGGCGCGAGTAAGGGGGCTGGTGCGTATCTGTGGGCTGTGATCATCAGCCAATGCCCGAGACCGCCTGAGACACCAAGTGAGATTAATAGCACCCAAGTGAAAATGTCGTTGGGTGTTTGCCAATAGAAGAAGACCAGCGGCGTAAGGAGTATAGCACCGCCGATTGGCGCCATAATCTGGTTGGTGGCGTTGTTATCATAATGAGCTGTGTATCTTGTCAGCACGTTATAGATTGAGACCGAGAGTGTTGAGAGTAGGGATAGTATCACCGCCCAGTGGATGCCACCAAAGCCTGGACGCATAACAATTAATACACCTAAAAAGCCAAATAAAACCGCATAGAGCTGATGGGGTTTTAAATGTTCGCCTAAAATAGGGCCTGATAGCATGGCGATAAGCAGGGGGCTTAGAAAGAAAATTGCAATCGTTTGGTCTAGCTGGAGGTATAAAAGGGCCGTGAAGTTGAACGCAGTTGCTGAGACCATCGATATGGTTCGAATGATCTGTGCTTTTGGAGCGTTGGCTTTTAGTGCCTCTAAATATGGTTTGGGCTTATAAATTGCCAGTAGAAAGAGATTATGGGTAATAAAACGAATCCATAAAATTTGCACCACGTGAATTGCTGAGAATTCTCCTAGATATTTGGCAGAGCTATCAAGTACAGAAAAGCATAAGACAGCTAGGCACATGAGGCCAATGGCTGAGCGGTGATTCATTTTATAGTCACTTTTGTGAAAAAAGGTCTGATTTTAGGTTGTTCTTGTTGATCTTAATAAGTTTTTTACTCTCGAAGCCAATGAATTAACAGTGATTTTGAGTATAATTTGTGTGTTGTAACATTATTAGATAAAAATGAGGGAATTATCGTTGAAATAGTGAAAATAAGCTCTTGACGAGTGAGGGATGTTTCCCTATTTTCAGCGCTTCTCAAATGATTTGCGAACACGTCATCCAAACACTTTGCAAGACTTTCAGCAAACGATCTGGTTTGGATGTTTTTATTTGGGGGCCCTTAGCTCAGTTGGTAGAGCAACTGACTTTTAATCAGTAGGTCGAAGGTTCGAATCCTTCAGGGCTCACCACTTTCTCCAATAAAAACAATAATTTGAAATGCTATGCTTCTTTAAGTATTCAGCAGCAGTTGTTTGCGGTTCACCTCCGGTTCAGTTGGTGCAGAAAAGCGGTATTAGTTCCCGCTTTTCTAGTTGGATTTTGCTAATCATTTTTCTCATATCTTTTAGAAAACTGCTTTTCGTCATAGGCTTCAACTTCTAGACGGCTCCATAGAGCCTTCCCTCCAATTTTTATTTGTTTGGGATAGCCTTTTTCTCTGATCCATTTATAGATTGTTGCCCCGTTTATTACCCTATATCTGCCTTTTAGATCTTCAATGGTAAGGTAAATGTTACTATTTTCAATGTAGTTTGATTTTTCCATTTCAATTATACCTCTATAAGATTGCCACATCCTTTTTAGCTTTTTTCAATCTAGATAGTATTTATTGACCATTATGTTGATTAAAATAAGCTTAGAGATAGTTTATACTACATATTGTGTCACATGGCCTTTACTGTGAAACATTTACTATTTGTCACACAATTATCCACAATAAATAATGAATTTATAAATCGTAAAGTATACGATGAGTATAGATGTATATGGTTTTGGCATTCATAATGCTTTTTCAACTGAATATTATTCTGTTTATATGGTTATACGTTTTTAGACCTATTCTTATTTATCAGTTAGGATTGATTTAGATTCTTCTAGATTAATAGTCACCTTGATCCTACAAATTGGAAGTAAAGGAGCTGGACGATGTCGGGAGACTAAAGATATTGAAGAGTTCAAGAGTAATGTCTTTGATTTCAGGCAAATCGGAATTAAATGCCTTTGAATGTTTCACAAAGATTAGGAATTTGCGCAAAGTCTTTTTATATCTGAGTACAGTATTAGCCACCCAACAATTTGAATTTTAATTGAGATTAAAGGACCTGAATTTGGTGTAGGAATTGTTTGGTGATTAAAGAAGAATGAGATCCAGAAATGGATAACAAAGCTAACAGATAAAGAAGCGTAAAACTATGACCGGAACATTTTACGAACAACCCATTCTCAATTCCCCATACAAAGAGCCTGCGTTGCACCATGATCTGGATGAAGAAGGCCAGCCGACAGATAAACCTTATATTAGGGGACGTCGCCGCTCTGAACTAATTACCCCTGTACCGAAACCTCGTAAACGCAAGAGGCAGTCAGAAACAACACAGACAAAGATGGATTTGAACTCGGATGATAGAATTTCATCAGAAGAGCAAGAGTACAATCCCACGCCAATTATCAATGAAATCCGTTCACATGTAGCAGAATGGAGAAAACTTCCGAATCAAACTGGCTGGGGAGTTTCACCTGCTACTGCTAGATTGCTAAACCACTGGAGAAATCACGAATTTCAGGGCATTCGCCCATTTTTCTGTCAAATAGAGGCTGTTGAAACAATAATTTGGCTGACAGAGGTTGCCCGTAACTCCAAGCAATACAAAAGATTTTGGGAACACATCAATGGCGCCAATGAACAAGCCAATCCAGAACTAACGCGACTCGCCATGAAAATGGCAACTGGTGCTGGTAAAACCACTGTAATGGCTATGCTTATGGCCTGGCAGGTTGTGAATGCTGTCAGATCACCTTCCAGCAAACTCTATACACGCGGGTTTTTGATTGTATCTCCGGGAATAACGATTAGAGATCGTCTGCGCGTACTTTTGCCAAATGATCCAAACAGCTATTACAAATCTCGTGAACTGGTTCCAGCGGACATGCTGGAAGACATCAACAAAGCAAAAATTGTAATCACCAATTACCACGCATTCCAACTGCGTGAGACAATGGATACCAACAAGGTAGGAAAGTCACTCCTTCAAGGCCGTGGGGATGAACTAAAGACATTGGAAACAGAAGGCCAAATGGTACGACGTGTGGCCGAAGAGCTAATGGGCATTAAAAACATCGCTGTCATTAACGATGAAGCTCACCACTGCTATCGAGAAAAGCCTGATAATGAAGATATGGACGACTTAAAAGGCGAGGAAAAAAAAGAAGCAGAAAAAGAGAATAAAGCAGCTCGCCTATGGATCAATGGACTGGAAGCTTTCAAGAGAAAGCTAGGCGTGCGTGCAGTATATGATCTATCAGCCACTCCATTCTTCTTGCAGGGTTCAGGCTGGGCGGAAGGCACGCTCTTCCCCTGGACGATTAGTGACTTTTCTTTAGTGGATGCGATTGAGTGCGGCATTGTAAAACTGCCGCGCGTGCCGGTGGCAGATAATATTCCAGGCGAAGAAATGCCCATCTTCCGAGATTTGTGGGATCATATTGGCAAGGATATGCCGAAAAAGGGTAAAACAACCGGGGATCCAAAGGAAATCCCAGACAAGCTAAAAACTGCGCTACATGCGCTCTATAAACATTACTCGGAAACATATGATAAATGGGAACGCGCTGGCATTGAAACGCCACCTGTTTTCATTGTGGTGTGCAACAACACATCCACCTCGAAGCTAGTCTACGAATATATCTCTGGCTGGACGCGGCCAAATGAAGATGGCGAAGAAATAACTGAACATTATGGACACCTTGAGCTGTTCCAGAATTTTGATGGAAATGGAAATGCTCTGGCTCGACCCAACACACTACTGATTGATAGCTACCAGATTGAATCTGGCGAACTGGATAAAAACTTTCGCGAAATGGCATCCAAAGAGATCGAGCAATTCAAGCGTGAAATGAAGCAGCGCTCTGGTGCAGCAGATGTAGGGGAATTATCAGACGCGGAGCTATTGCGCGAAGTGATGAACACCGTGGGGAAAAAAGGACGTCTAGGAGAGCAAGTACGCTGTGTGGTGTCGGTTTCCATGCTGACAGAGGGCTGGGACACCAACACGGTGACACATATCCTCGGCGTTCGCGCCTTTGGTACGCAGCTGTTATGCGAGCAGGTGGTAGGACGTGGCCTGCGGCGTTACTCATATGAGCTGAATGAGGAAGGCCTATTCAATGTCGAATATGCCGACATCATGGGTATTCCATTTAACTTCACGGCCAAGCCACAAGTGGCACCGGTGAAGCCACCGAAGAAAACAACCCGTGTCCATGCTGTCAAAGAGCGGGCGGCATTGGAGATAATATTCCCAAGGGTCACAGGATACAGGGTTGATCTACCTGAAGAACGCTTAACTGCAAAATTCACAGAAGATTCTACATTGGTTTTGACGCCAGATATGGTTGGTCCCGGCCAAACCCTTATGGAAGGTATTGTTGGTGAAGGAATCACTCTTTCCGTGGCAGAGGCAAAGGCAAAGCGCCCCAGCACCATCGCCTTCGATTTGGCAAAATTGCTAATGTATAAAAATTTCAAGGATGAAGATGGCGAACCGAAACTGCATCTGTTTGGGCAATTAAAACGCATTGCACGCGAGTGGATAGATGGCGGTTATCTGATCTGTAAAGGCGATACTGGACAATGGATGCTTGAATATCCCAATATCGGCAGCACAGCAGTTGAGCGCATTAAATTGGCGATTGAGGCAGGTGGTTCCGGGGAGAATAGAGTCAAAGCCGTGCTTGATCCCTACAATCCGAAATCATCCACTGCGCATGTTGGGTTTTCTACTACCAAAGATTTGTATGAAACCGATCCGCAGAAATCGCATATCAATTATGTGGTGAGTGACAGCGATTGGGAAGCAGAGTTTGCCCGCGTGGCAGAGCAGCACCCAAATGTGATTTCCTATGTAAAAAACCAAGGCTTAGGGCTGGAAGTGCCTTATAAAGATGGTGTGATGTCGCGTATCTATATCCCCGATTTCATTGTGCAGATTGATGATGGGCATGGCAAGGACGATCCGCTGCATCTGGTGGTGGAGGTTAAAGGCTACCGTCATGAGAATGTGAAAGATAAATCACAAACCATGCGCACACAATGGGTGCCGGGTGTGAATAATCTAGGCACGTTTGGCCGTTGGGATTTTGAAGAATTCAACGATGTGTTCGAAATGGATAAAGAGTTCAAGGCATTGATCGAGAAGGTTATCCAAAAACACCAAAAGCAAAGACATCATAAATCAGGGGCGGCATAATGGCGAAACAACCAAAAAAATTAAAACAGGTTGAAACACTGACGCATGATGAAGCAAAGCGCCGCAATATTCCCACTGCCGAGCTACAATCTGCCGCGCAGCGTGCGGAAGAAGCACAGCCATTTGAGCCGGTAACGTACCAGCGCAAAGACCCGTTGCCAGAAGGCGCCACCCGCCCGCGTGATGAAGACCTTGATCCACAGATCACTTGGAAAGGTGCGACGCTAAAACTGACGAAAGAGCAAGTGGAACAGCTCAACCAAACCGGAAAGCTGGAGATTGGCGATGCGCAGCTAGTATGGCGCGGAAAGGATCAGCAAGACTGGTCAGACCTCGTAGTGCAGGCACCACCGCTTTATATTCAAGAGAAAATTCACCCCAAGGCGATTATTGATGATCTGAAACGCCAAACCAAAGAACGACAGGAGCAGCAGGCCGATATGCCTGATCTGTTTGGCGATTTTAACGGCATCGACCCGGAAGCCAAAACGGAATTTTACCAACACGACCAACATTGGTCGAACCGGATGATTTTGGGTGATAGCCTGCAAGTCATGGCCAGCCTCGCTGAGCGCGAAGGCTTGCGCGGGCAAGTGCAATGCATCTATTTTGACCCACCTTACGGCATTAAATTCAATTCCAACTGGCAGGTTTCTACGCAATCGCGTGATGTGAAAGATGGCAAGCAAGATCATATCGCCCGCGAACCCGAAGTAGTGAAGGCATTTCGCGATACATGGAAGGATGGGATTCATTCTTACCTGACCTATCTTCGCGACCGCATGACAGTAATGCGTGATTTATTAACTGATAGCGGTTCTATTTTTGTTCAAATTGGTGATGAGAACGTACACCGTGTTCGAGCAGTGATGGATGATATTTTTGGAGAAGATAATTTTATAAATCAGATCAATTGTAAAACGAATAGCGGTACTACGCGCGGTAAATCACTCAAGCGCTCATCTGATTATTTGTTATGGTATTCCAAAACTCCAGGGGCACAAAAATTTAGGCGTGTGGTAATTGAGAGGGAATTAAATCCCTCAATGTATTCTCACTTAAAATTAGCAGATCAATCAATTAGATCTATGTCGCTCGAGGAGAAAATGAATCCTGAGTTAATACCTAAAGACGCATTACCCTTTGCAAAACTTCCTATGCATTCAATGAGTTCTGGAGAGAACTCTCCAAGAAAATTGGTTGGCCGAGAATGGAAGATACCATCTAATCGTAGCTGGCGGCATTCAATAGATGGTTTTTTACGCCTATACAAAGCGGATAGAATAAACCCTGATAAGAATTCGTTGCGGAGCAGATACTATCACAACGATTATAGTCTTTCAGAAGTTACAGAATCTTGGGTGGATACAAGTGCAGAGCAAAATAAAACTTATGTCGTACAAACTTCTGAGAAAATCATTCAACGATGCATACTTATGGCAACAGATCCTGGGGATTTAGTTCTGGATCCCACATGTGGATCTGGCACGACAGCCAGTGTCTCTGAGCAATTAGGTAGAAGGTGGATTACGATAGACACTTCTCGTGTTTCATTAGCACTTGCTCGCACACGCTTAATGTCAGCTCGTTACCCCTATTATTACCTTGCAGATAGCTTGGATGGGCGCCAGCAAGAACAAAAAATCAGCGGCAAGATTCAACCCGGCACTCCTACGCATGGTGATATACGCCAAGGTTTTGTTTATGGGCGTGCGCCCCATATTACGCTTAAGAACATCGCCAATAACGCTGAAATCGACGTTATTTGGGATAATTATCAGCAAAAGTTAGAGCCTCTGCGCGAAAGTCTCAATAAGGCTCTGAGCAAAAAATGGGAAGAATGGGAAATCCCGCGTGATGCAGGAGAAGGCTGGGCGAAGGAAGTAAAAGATTCTCACGCTAAATGGTGGGATTTACGCATCAAGCGCCAGCAGGAGATTGATAAATCCATCGCACAAAAAGCAGACGTTGAACTGCTTTATGATCGCCCGTATGAAGATAATTCTAAAGTTCGCGTGGCGGGTCCGTTTACGGTCGAAAGCCTTTCGCCGCATCGTGTTGTGCCTGCGGATGAAGAACAACTGACGGATAGACCGAAAGATAAGTATAAATCGGCAGAATCCTATCACGACTTCACCAAAATGGTGATGGAGAACCTAAAATCTGCCGGTGTGCATCAGGCTACCAAGGATGACCGCATTACCCTCACCAGTGTGGAAGGCTGGCCGGGAACCTTCATAGCCGCCGAAGGCCGCTTTATGGAAGGTGAAACAGAACGCCGCGCCGCCATCTTTATTGGTCCTGAATTTGGCTCCGTTACCCGCGCAGACCTCACCGCAGCTGCGCGTGAAGCCAATGATGTACGGTTTGATGTGCTGATCGCATGCGGTTTCAACTTTGATGCCCATACCGGCGAGATCACCAAGATGGGTCCATTGCCCATCCTCAAAGCCAAAATGAATCCAGACCTTCATATGTCAGAAGAACTTAAAAACACTGGCGCAGGAAACCTGTTTGTGGTGTTTGGTGAGCCGGATATTGAATGGGATTTTGATGATGATGGAAACATCACCGTGGAAGTGCTGGGCATTGACGTTTTCGACCCCAAAAGTGGCGAAGTGCGTGCCAGCGGCAAAGACGACATCGCCGCGTGGTTTATCGACACGGATTATAACGAAGAAAGTTTCTTCGTGCGCCATGCTTATTTCATGGGCGCGAATGATCCCTACAAATCGCTCAAAACCAGCCTGAAAGCTGAAATTGACAAAGAAGCATGGGAAACGCTTTACCGCGATACCTCTCGCCCCTTTGCTCGCCCCACCAATGGTCGCTTTGCAGTGAAAGTGATTAACCACTTCGGTGACGAAGTGATGAAAGTGTTTGGGGTGTAGTTATGCAATTTTGGATCGCAGATAGTTTTACCAAGGCACTCGGCAAACTGACATCGCAAGAGCAATCGGCGGTGAAGATTACCGTATTTGACCTTCAGCAAAACCCATCTGCGCCAGGACTACAATTCCACCGCATTGATAAATCGAAAGATCAGAATTTCTGGTCTATCCGCGCTAATCGCGATATTCGCCTGATTATTCATAAAACAGAAGCCAGCTTCCTCATTTGCTATGTGGATCATCACGATGATGCCTATAAATGGGCTGAACGCCGGCGCATTGAAACGCACCCCAAAACGGGTGCGGCACAAATTGTGGAAGTTCGTGAGCGTGTTGAAGAGATCGCAGTGCCTGTCTATACGCAGGTCAATCAGCCTGCCGCTGAATTGCCAAAAGAAACGATTGAATCAGCTCTCTTTGTTGATCTCTCGCAAGATGATTTGTTCGATGTTGGTGTGCCGGAAGATTGGATTGTAGATATTCAGCAATCTAGCGAAGACAAGTTCTTAGAGCTTGCTAATCACATTCCCGCAGAATCAGCGGAAGCGCTGCTGAATTATGCGACCACGGGGAAACTGCATAAACCAGAAGTGCAACAACCAGATGTTAGCCCCTTTGAGCATCCCGATGCACAGCGCCGTTTCCGTGTTCTGGAGAATAAGGAAGAATTGGAAAGAGCGCTGGATTATCCGTGGGATCAGTGGACAATTTTCCTACACCCATCACAGCGCAGTGTGGTGGATCAAGAATTTAGTGGTCCGGCAAGGGTTTCTGGCTCGGCGGGAACAGGTAAGACCGTGGTCGCCCTCCACCGCGCTGCAAATATTCTCAAAAGTAATCAGGATGCTCGCATCTTATTGACCACCTTCTCTTCTCCACTCGCAAATGCGCTTAAACATAAGCTGAAGTTGCTTACTGGCGTGGATAGTGAGGAAGGTTCTAAGGTAAGCATTCATTCATTCAAAGGTGTTGCGCACGATTTGTTTACCTTAGCTTTTGGCCATACTCCGCGTGCTGCATCTAGGGATCAGATGAAAGCAGTTCTGGAATCGGCAAAGAAAGAGTTGGGGGACGCTGAATTTACCAGCCGTTTCCTTGTTTCTGAATGGAATAGCGTAATCGATGCGTGGCAAATTGAAAGCCTAGATGCCTACCGTGATGTCCCTCGCTTAGGAAGGAAAAACAGGCTTGGGTCGAAACAACGTGAACGCGTGTGGCCAATTTTTGTTAAAACACGCGAAATGCTGCAATCTCAGGGTATGGACACATGGTCAGGCATTTTTGCTGACGTGACAAAACACTATGCAGAAAAAGAGCATAAGCCTTTTACCCATATTATTGTTGATGAGGCGCAGGACTTAGGTGTGCCAGAATTACGAATGCTTGCCGCAATCGCGGAAGATACTCCAGACGGATTATTTTTCGCCGGTGATCTTGGTCAGCGAATATTTCAAGAACCCTTTTCATGGAAAACTCTCGGCATTGATATTAACGGGCGCTCTCAGACGCTGACAGTAAACTACCGGACATCCCACCAAATACGGCAAGTGGCAGATAAGCTATTGCCTGAAACGGTTCGAGATGTAGATGGTAATGAAGAGGATCGCAGAGGTACTGTCTCTGTTTTCAATGGTCCAGAACCAGAACTAAAAATTTGTGGTGATATTGATCAAGAAAAAACAGCTGTTACTTTATGGATCAATCAAATCGTTGCTGAAGGGGTAGAGCCAGACGAGATAGGCTTGTTTGTCAGAAGTAATAATGAATTATTGCGAGCCAGAAACGTAGCAAAAGACGCTGGCCACAAAGTTCTTGAATTATCAGATCGGGTGGAAGAACGTCATGGCCGAATTTCAATCGGAACAATGCACCTTGCTAAAGGTTTAGAATTTAAGGCGGTAGGAGTAATTGCTTGTGATGATGATATTCTGCCACAGCAGGAGCGTATTGAAAGTGTAGCAGATGAAACTGAACTTGATGAAGTCTATGAAACAGAACGCCATCTGTTTTATGTAGCCTGTACGCGCGCGCGTGACCGACTTTTTATTTCAGGTGTAAAGCCCGGCTCTGAATTTATGTCTGATATTAAAGTAAAGAATTGAATGCAATTTATCTCCTCTACTGATTAAATCCAATTGTTTAAATGATATCGGCGATGAACGCTTTAGAACTCATTTTAAGAGTCGATGATGCTCTTATTTGATTTTGTATCCCCTTTTTTGTGCGAGGTAATGGCTTTTTCACTTGTACGGGTGAATTTGGGGGCGCTGGGGTGCTTCTATCCTTTTGGATATTTAAGGGCAGGAAGATTTTTGCGTTGGGAGGGATACGCAGGGGAGGGGTGACTGTAATGAGGCCATGTAAAATTCAACAATAAAATTGCTCAAAAAAATAATGTTCAAAATTTTTACTGAATTCCGAGTTGAAAATTGATGTATTTTTAAGATCTTGAAACCTTACACCTGCCGGAGGCCCTAGATGTTCGCTCTTCTTTTTTTCTTTAAACTTCCATGAACTTAGGAGAGTTTTTGAGCTAAAGGCATAGCTGGACAATCCCCAGTCTCTTTTAAAAAAAGAAACCCGGATTGCCGCTTACCTTATTGCGTTTAAAAAAGATCCTTTTGAACTTCGGAGCCGTTTCGTCGCTTTCAGGCCTAATCAGTCCCTGCAAAATTTGCAGCACAATGTGGCTGATCAGTTGCCAACAACTTAAAGACAGAATTTGTGTCCTGCCTGCGAGACTTCGGCTTTTGGCTTTCGCAGTGCCGTTCCAGTGCATTCTCGCTTCCCCGCAGTACTGGAAATTGAGTTATAATCTGCGCTGCTGGTTAACCTCTCCACAGATTATCAGTGCGGAAACCTAAACACGTAACCGCTTTAATTCAGTCTTCCTCTATTTGCTAAGAGGTTGCAAGAGAACGATTTTTAAAATAGGGGATAAAAGTTTTTGCTCTAAATATGTATGGATATCTATGGATACAAATCTCACTGAACAGATAACTTTAAGGGCAGGAGTATTTATTATTATTATATTCAGCTGTTGCAAAAATACCTTGGGGTAAATAGGGAATTATTGAACGCCCTTGCCGTAACCTTGCCGTTATAAATTTCAACACTTGAAATCCCTCGCGCGCGTACTTGTTCGGAAACTCCTAAAAATGATGGAAATCATTGGGGTAACCTTGGGGTAATGCTTGTACTAACCTTGCCCTTATCTCGCCGTTTAGAGGGGTGAAGGAAGCTTTTGATTTGACATGATAATGTTGTCTGATACATCATCAGATATAGTTTCAGGAATGGAGAATTACGTGAGAAGATTGTTGTATTTAATAATAATTCTGTTCTCTGTGACAGGCGCCCATGCCGAAACTATTCAGGTTAAATATCTAGGGAAGTTAGATATAAGTAACTACAAATGCCTAAATATCAAACCTGATGCTGATGTCAGACGTATATGCTTTAATAAAGACAAAAAGCATCTGATAGTTAAATTAGATAAAACTTATTATAACTACTGCAATGTGACACAGTATGCAGTGACAAAATGGATTTCTGCATCTGACTTGTCTGAGCATTATCGAAATTTTATCCAGCCCAATAAACGTATGGGCAGAATAGCTTTCAGATGTGCTGATAGCCTTGAATGGAAAGAATATTATAAGAATCGAACAGTCGTTAAGGTAAGGCATAGACCTAAAGGTAAGGGAATGGTTGACCTTACTTCCTTTGATTGTCCTAAAATAAAAAACGATAAACTAGTCCACAGAATTTGCTATCACGCCAATAAGAAATACATGGTTGCTCTTATTGGTAGGTACTATTTTCATTACTGTGCTGTTGGCCCTAATGTTTATAAATCTTGGATCTCTGCTTCATCACTTGAGGTATTTTATCAAGATAATATACGTGTTTCTTCCAATGGCGGTCTATACGACTGCCGAGGTAAACAAGTGCCGGAATTTTAATATTCCGCTGGAATTACACCAATTACAAATATCACCTGTGTCAGCAGTCTGTTTGAAACAAAATTAGTAGTTCTCTCTCAAATGCTCTTTGTGGTAGCTGTCATGGAAACAGTCCATTATGGACACATGCACTTTAAATCAGAATAAAGATGATAATTAAGAATATATTGTAAGAGTAGGAAGAGTAAGGGATGACGAACATTTGGCTGGTGTGAGGGATAAATTGACTTGATGACTAATCTGAATGAAACAAAAAGAAAATTCTGGATACAACGTGCTGATTTTAGTTGTGAAGATTTTGATCCGGTTGTTTTGAGAATAGCAAAAGTTATTATTGCTGGTTATGACTGGGCCGAGGAGCTTGAGTATCTTTTAGAATTGGAAGAGCATGGATTAGAAACTTGTTCTCCAGGGATAGGGTTTGTGGCGGGTGACGCCGAGCATACTCTTCACATTTGCCCAACGGGAGATGGTGAAGCTGCTTGTTTTTATATGCAATTGAAAGAACAAGGATCTAAGGAGAAGAAGAATTGGACTAGTGAGAATGTATCAGAGTCTTTGCAAAATAAATTTCTAGAGCTATTTTATACCGAACAATACCAGTCCTTGATTAGCATTTTAAACGAAGAATAATAATTAGTTAAACCCTATCATATGTGTAGTGCCATTGATCATGAGGTGTTTTATTAAGAAGTAAAACAAACCTATTAAAACAATTATGCTCAAAAGCATAAATTAAGTGTGTTTTAAACCGTGCGCTTTTTTGTTCATCGGATGAGTCGTACCAACCACCTAGGACATATGGTGAAGGTGGTATCCATTCATGGGGTAAACCTTCCTTTCTAAGATCTGGCAGTTTGTTATATAATTTGTTCCATTCTTTGTGTATTGGACATATTTTCTGTTGATCTCTGAGCCTGGTCAAAAGGGAGCAAAAATTTATTATTTCCTGATGAGTAATATTTTTTGTATTTAAATCATTATTTTCTCTATTAAATTTTTCAAAGATCTCCGTATTTTTTTTATTCCATTGAACTAATGTAAATTCAGATATTAATGATAGGTGTAGTTGTACTAAGAGTTTGAAAAAAGGACTTTGACTATTGTCATCTATTAGGAGTTCAATCTCTAAGTCATTTGCACCTAAAAAGGGAGGTGAAATTATATATTTTGCCTGAATTAAATTTTCCACCATGCTTATAAATCTCTGATTTAAAATTATTTTAAGTATAGATCGTAACAGCAAATTATGAACTTGATACGGTTGGTATTCCTTCTTTGTTGCTCATTCTCACACTGAATCAAAGAATTGCAAGCATAGAAATTCAGGTGAAAAAAGATGTACAATAGCAACATTTCTTAAGGTTATCATAAATTCATTTGGTTTCGGTGTCACTTAGCACAGTTAACACCAAGTAAAGTATTGCTTGATGTTATTTCATCCCCTCCTAAGTTTACTAATAAACGAAAGGTGCTAAGCAATGAGCGATCCAAAATACAATTACGTTTATCCAGCAGTGTTAGAGATAAAAGGACGAACCGAGGAGCAGAAGCGCGTAGCCAAAAGCTTTAGTGCAAGATGCGGTCACGTTAAACGCCGTCTAAAGCTAGGAGAACCGTTAAAAGGCAAGACCCTAAAATTAGCTCTGGAATATGCTCAGGATGATGAAGTAATAAGAAAACTAGAATCAGGGGAAGAACTCAGCGAATATGAATATCATATTCTTGTTGAGGTAACGATGTTACATGCACGTCTGTGCAGATAACCGTTTACTGACACTAATCTGACGAACGTAAATAGTCTTGTAATTAAGAAGCAATCTTATTTTTAAGGTTTGTGTGTAACGTTTTTAAAATTTGTGGTCTCAGAGTGTACCACATCATTCCATACTTACCTTTTTTTGAAATAACGAATTTCTTGGCTAAGATTGAAAAAGCTCTTCTAGATAAAGGTGTTACTTCATTCTCAAGACAATGGAACGAGTATTCAGAATAATAGACAGAAGATAGAATAGGGTAGGTTGGTGGTGCTTCGTCTTCCATCAGGAAAAAATCATCGACCAACTTAGCTGCCGTGCTTTCTCTTATAGATTGAGAAAGTGGATTTCTTTCTAGATTTGGTTTTTTGAGTGATTGTTTCCATTCAAGGATAACAGGCTTTGATGCTTTATATCGAATTCTATTTTGTTTGATCATTTGAAGCCGTTTTCAGTTAGCAATTGCATTTAGTGAAATAACGTTCACAGGAAGTGTTCTTCCTTCAGTGATTGCTAGAAGTTGATTTTCCCAGGCATTTAGTATGCTTCTAATTTCATTTTCATATTTGTGCCAGTTATAGGCGGCTTCGTTGATATCAGCAGATGAGCCATTACTCTTATGATTGAGGATACGTTTTCTCATTTCCAGATCGATACCCATTGCGGCTAACCTAGTATTCATTGTTCTTCTAAGGTCATGTGATGTGAAATGAAAACCTAATGTATCACGTCTTCTTAATATGGCTTTAGTAACGGCATGAGGGCCAATAGGTTGGAATTTATTGACGGGGCTGGGAAACAAAAACTCACTTTCTCCGGATAAGTCTATGGCTCTATGAATAAGACTTATTGATAGGTTACATAGAGGCTGTTTGTGCTCTTGTTTGTTTTTAGTATCCTCAATGACCCAAAAGGGCTGATTTGCATTCAGATCAATTTGTTTTTTAGTTTGCTGGGTGATTTCACTGGTGCGATGGCCTAGCACTAGTTCTAGTTTTGCTGCAATCGAAACGGCTTCTGTTACACCTTCAATTCCAAAATGGTTCCAGAAGTGTTTTATTTCCTCGTCATTAAGGACGCGAGACCTAGGTTTTTCTAGGCTTCTTTTTCGAATGCCATATGAAGGATTGTATTGAATATAATCTTCTTCATTTGCCCATCTAAAAATCGCCTTTAATAAGGCCGTTATGCGATTTGCTTTTACGAGAGCACCTCGATCGACCACTTTATCAATGCAGATAATCAAATCTCGTTTTGTCAGTTCTTCGTTATCGACGCGGCGATGTCCGATAAACGGATAAATGTCACTTGATAGTTGGTTTTGATATTCGTTTATAGTTTTTGGTTTCAGCTTTAGCTCTGCGTGTCTACGCATATAGAGTTTGGCAATGTCCTCGAAGGTTGAGCCTTGCCTGGCATTCAAACGTTGAGCTCTTTTTTCTTGAGATGGGTCTTTGCCATTTTCAATATAAACACGGATCTGATTAAAGGCGGCCCGTGCTTCTTTTAGAGACAGCGCTGGGTATGTTCCAAGCGTATATCGTTTTCTTCTACCATCTGGTGCGACATACATTGATGAAAAGGATTTATTAGTTTTGTTTACACGTAACCTCAACCCATGTGAGCCTGGGTTTGTGTCAGTGTATTCTGTAACTGCTTTGTTAAAAGAGACTGTTTGAACAAAACGATCAGTGAAGTTTTTGCTTGGCATGATGCTCTTTCTTGAGGTTCATCTGCGGTTCACTACAAACAAATATTTGCTGATACTAAAAAATAACAATAGATACAAATAAATGCATAAGTTATTGAAAAACAATCATAATATATCAAGTTGATTGTAGTTGGCAAATCGCATAAGTCAATAAGAGCAACTGACTTTTAATCAGTAGGTCGAAGGTTCGAATCCTTCAGGGCTCACCATTTCATACCTGTTATCGTTAAAAGCCTCTAAGACCTTGAAAGGTAAGGTAGTTTTCGCGGTTCGAAAACCTCCATTCCTATGGTAGAGCAAATTCTCTTCAAATACTAATTTTAGCACGAGTTGTTGGTCGGCTGGGTCATCAGAAACCCATAGATTCCAAGGGTTTGAGAGAAAAGTCATGGCGGTTCGAAAAGTTTCGTCAAAGTCTGCTTGTGATTGACCAGTTTCCGTCAGTTTTTCCTTTGTTGCTATTTGCTGTTCATAAAGTTTTTTGACCTGATCTTCGTAGATTTTCATTAGGCTTGTGCTATCGCACTCTAATATACGTTCCATGATTTGATCGATTTTGCGCTGGGCTAAATTGATTTCATTCTTCAATTCTTTTGCTTTGTCTTTGGCATTTACTTCTCTCTCATCCCATGCGTCTTTCAGAATATTATGCATCATGGCAAATACATCTGGATTTGGTTTTAAGCGGGCTAGAAGGTGTTCGAAATCTGTTTCGAGTCTTTCTTTGCGTATTGATTTTCTATGCTGACTGCACTGCTTGTTGAAGCAGTAGTAATAAGGGTATTTCGTGTTTCTTCCTTTGGCCCATGCTGCAGTCATGGTTTCATTACATTCCGCACAGGATACATAGCCTCTTAAGGGAAAATCTTCTTTGATTGCCTTTCGAGCTGGTGTTTTGGAGTGTTGTTGTAATCTTTGTTGAATGCGCTGGTATGTTTCAAAACTAATGAGAGGTTCATGTTTTGCTTTTAACAAAGGGACATTCCATTTAGGCGCTTCGATGTAGCCCGCATAAATGGAGCGCTCTAACATAAGCCTGATTTTTTGAAAATGAATTTCTCCATTGCTATAGCGCGGAAATGATGGATAGCCATTTAGATATCGTTTTATGTCTGCTTGGCTTTCAAAGCGACCATCGGCAAAGCGTTCTAAACATTCTCTCACTAGAGTTGCATTTGGTTCATCTGGTATGAGAATTTTTCCACCTGTACTAGACTTCTTGTATCGATAACCTATAGGAGCTTGAAATACCCAATAGCCATTCATAATCCTAGCACGCATGCGGTTTGTTACTTGCTCTGCGTTCTTTTGTCTGTGGTGTTGAGAAACGCTGGCAAGTAAGTTTTCAACTAAGATGCTGTCTGAGTCTTCTCCAAATTCAACCGAAGGAGATTGTAGTATCCCCCCTGCATCACTGATTTCTGTTCTTAACTGAATATGTGCCATCAGGTCACGAGCAAGACGGCTAATATCATCTATGATCACAATATGAGTGGTGTATCGTTTGTGTTTACGTAGATATGTAAGCATTTTCTGCATACCAGGGCGGTCAATCAAACCACCTGAAATACCCTCGTCCTTAAATACTTCGACGACTTCATATGCTTTATGTTTGGCAAATTCATTACATCTGGTGCGTTGAGAATTTAGGCCATCCCCTTTTTTTACCTGTTTTATATCTGACACTCGACAATATATGACGGCTTTTTGTTTTGTCTCTGTTTTGGGGGCTGTGGTTTTGCTCATTACTTGCTCTTACCGTTGGCTTTTTTCAAAGGATTGGAATTTTCATTATCATTCGCGCATTTATCTATGAGCGTTTCTGTATCTAATGATTTTACCATTTCAAAAGATGAAGAACAATTTTCAGGTGCTTTTTGCGGATAAATGCAGTGGATAGAATCGAGACCAAAAGCCTTATCAGCAAGGCTTTCAGCTATAATGGCGATTGCTTTTATGAACTCGGTTTTGTGCGCTTCGCTCATATCATAACCATCTAAATGATGGCGGTACTTTTCTAGTTTAAGAGGCATTGAATTGATCCATTCTGGTTTTATTGAGCGTTTCAAAATAACTTTATGTCTCTTCTCTTATGGGGGAATTCCAAGGTGTGTTTTTAAAAAGCCGATTGTCCTTGGTTCAAGGACAATCGGTCGGGGTATTTTTATGTAAACACTATTTGTATTTTTTATGCATATATGGCGTTCTCATAAAAGTTCACGCTAGCTAAACGCCTTTCTGCAACATCACAATATTTATGCTCTAACTCTATACCGATATAATCCCGGTCATTGAGCGCTGCTGCTACGGCGGTCGTACCTGATCCTGAAAAGGGATCAAGGATTAAATCACCGGGCTTCGAAAAGCACTTAATAAGGGGCTCTATAACACTCACTGCTTTTTCAGTTGGATGTGATCTATTGCCTGTGTAGTGCCACTTCTGAACGTCACTAATTGGATATTCAGGTTTGTGTGGGTATCCCTTTGCCAATACAAAAGCTGATTCATGTTGGTATTTCATAAATCCTTCTTTTGAAGCATATTTCTTAGGCCAAACAATATGCCCCACCGTTCGAAATCCGGCATTGGCCCAAGCCTCTGAAAATTCAGCAATTGCCGTCCATCCATAAAACGTGATGCAATAGCTGTTTGGCTTTAGAGTGCGGAATATTTCTTTATAAACTGGCAAGACACCATCTGCATTGTCGTCATTCATTAATGTCCGCCCATTACGATCTTTATATTTACAAAGATAAGGTGGATCAGTGATTACCAGGTCAATACTATTGTTTGGGAAATGGGAGAGTACCTGTTTTGAATCTCCACATATAATTTGATTACGTTTCATTCGTTTTTCCTTTCAATTAAAAATCAAACAAGGGGGTTCGCATGAACCCCGTGGAGGCTGATTTAAAAGGAGGGGAGCTCTGGCTTTTGGCCGCGGTTGACCGGGTTGCAGAGGGGGCGTGGCTAACAGCCTTGCGCCAAATGCGGCCCTGACAATCCAACAGACCGAAATTGCCTGAGTGGGGAACCTTGGTTCCCTCTTGCATCAGGGATCGTCACCCGAATGGGCCGAGACAGCGCAGCGGCTCGGTAAGCCGAGAGGCGCATAGAGCCCGGCCAACCGGGAGGTTGGGATGCTAAAATGATATTTTTGTGGAGAATATTCATAACAAAAATCGTTAATTAATTGTGTGTGTTAAAATATAGTTATGTTCAGATACTTAAAATTTTTAAATAATATATATTTATTAGCCATTTTAGGCATGAACTTAGTTATTTACTTTGCGATTTTAAATTTTAAACATCTAAATTCAGATCTTCTGCTGGTGATAATCAATAATTTATTCAATTTTATTCCTGTCGGATTAGGGTTGGCATGTATATTAATTGTAAATGGAATTATTGACCCTCAAAACAAATCAAGGATGGTGACGTGGCGTTGGAAATACCCTCTACCGGGGCATTATGCATTTTCAATATATTCTAAAAATGATCCAAGAATCGATGAAATTCTGTTACGTAAAAACCTAAAGAACATCCCAAGAAATGAAAACAAGCAAAATGCATTATGGTACTCACTATATCAGAGCTTATCTAATGAAGTAGCAGTTCAGCAGGCTCACAAAGACTATTTATTGGCTAGAGATTATACTAGTTTGGCGTTGTTATTAATTTTGACACTTGGGGTGTTATCATTTTGGCAATTTGAAAAATACTTTTTCATTCTGAACTATCTTTTTTTTTTATTATTCCAGTATCTTTTAGTTCGTAAGGTTGCACTTAACTATGGTGAACGTTTTGTTACCACGGTCCTAGCAATAAAGACTTCCAAATACCGGGAGGAATTGAATGAATAGTAAACTTACGAGATTCAGAGCTTACCAACTAGGTACTGAAGGCTCTTCATACTCATACTGTGCCAACGGACATTTCAGTTTAGTAGAAGCAAGATTAACAGAGCTAAGTCGAATAACTTTGACACAAGAAATGTTTGAATGTGGTGTAGAAGTAATTGACGTTTTGCATATAACTAGTTGGGATCAAGATCACTGTAATTTTTCAGAATTAGAAGTATTATTTGATTTAGTTAATCCGCTAAGTATAGAGTGTCCAGGTTGTGAACCCAAAACAGAGAATGGTTTGAAATGCCAGAGGTTTATAAAGAATTATAAGGCTAGCAGAGAAGGTACAAATAGAGCTGTACACGTAAAATCAATAACACCAGACTATATTAGGAACTTAGGAAAAGCAGATGTTTATGGTTTTAATAACGTAATTTTAAATCCTTTTTTTCTTGATGAAGAATGCTCAAATAACAATTCTACAATTAAGTTATTTAGAAATGGTAGTTTTAATGTACTTAGCCTTGGAGATGTCGAATGCTCCAAAATTTCTTCACGATTACGTAGGTCTCCTATTTTACAAAAAGAAACTGATATAATGATCCTCAGTCATCATGGCGCAGATAATGGTTTTACTAACCAGAGACTTATCGCAAACACTAAACCGAGTTTGGCTATATGCGCTTCAAATTATGATAATAAATTTGACCATCCTCGGGATGAAGTAAGAAATATTTTGAAAAAAAATAAAGTTCCATTACTCACAACTAAAACTGGTGATATTGTTATACAGTCAGTTAATGAAGAAGAAAGTTATTTTGAGGCTTATAATTTCATATCTAACACTACAAAAATCAATAGTCTTAATATATATCAATCAAAAAAATCAAAAATATTAAGCCATAACGCTGATACAATCAGAGATAGTTACAAACCTAAAAAAAGATATCCAAAGTAACGGAAACATCTGAAGTTACTTTTTTCTAATTATCTAAGTTGCTGATATTAATTAATTTAATTGTAATTTTTAGTATTTAATTGAGAACTCAGATGAAAAAAATAAAAGACTTTGCTGGCATTCTGGGAGAATGGTGGATTTTAGAAGACCCTAGTATTCGATATGCCGGAGTCATAGAATTTACAGACAAAAAATATTTTTTATCAATCAGTAGTTTTGAAGAATCGCAGCCAATCAATCCAAATGAATTTAAAAAATTTAAAAACGAAAAACTCTATACATGGTGTGGGATAATTAATGGGAAAGCCATTAGTTTATTAAATGCTTTTGAAATTGGAGGAAACTATCATAACAATTATTCTCTTGGTCACTCATGGCAGTATAGATTTCAACCGCTTTTAATTGCAATTGGCAATACACATATCGACGAGACTACAGAATTTGATGGTATTAACTTTACAACAAACCATCTATTAAAACTGATAAGAACACCTCCTACGATTACTTTCAGGGCTGAGGCGGATATAGAATCTATAGAACTCTCATCAGGAAGTACTTTAGAGGTCGATGAATTTCTTAAATCACAGCAAGCTACTTATGAATTACCTAATCTTAACTTATTAAGCTGTGACCTTGGCCCTTTAGGCGGAAGTCTTTCATTTCAGTATTCGTCAAAAATAAACTTTGATGCTTGTAACGGAACTACCACTGAGTATGAACCTTGTCTTCTAGTCGAGTTGGATGTAAAACAGACAAGTTTTAAATGCATAGATCTTTCAAATCAAATTTCTCGTTTGCTAAGTCTTCTTACTTTGACACCAAATTATTCTTTTAACTTTTCAATGTTTCAACGAGATGAATTGATTGAAACTTGGGATTTTTTTGAAAACAAAGAAATAATTCCAAAAGATAAAATAAAATTAAATCACCTGCAAATAGGTGTAACTGTGTCTGAAAGACCTGAAATGTTAAAGGGGTTATTTCCTGCCTGGTTTGATTCAATGGAAAACTGTCTCATACCCCGCTGGATTTTTCAAAATACATTAGAATGTGGAAATAACACTTTAGATATCAATCGTTTTTTAAATGTTATGCAAGCTTTAGAAATTTTATCCGACCTACATTGTCAATCTACAAAGCTTCCTAAAAATGAGTTTTCCGAGTTATGTGACAGGTTAGCAGAAGCATTTATTGATGATGTAGATAATAATAAAATTTCTAGTGCCTTAAATGCATTGCGCGCGAATGGTAACCGTCTGCCTCTATCGATAAGAATTAATGAATTAGCTGAAAAATTAGATAAGCAAGTTCTGGTATGGCTCTTTGGAGATTATGAAAAAAGTTTAAGACTGGCAGTTTCGGCAAGAAACTATTTTACTCATTATGGAGATATTACAAATAGCAAAAAAGATTTGTTTTTATCAAATTTAAGTCTACTCACTTGTAAACTGTCAGTTCTTTACATGTTGGTTGAATTACAGATCTTGGGTTTTCCATTAGAAAAGAATTTCGTTCCCTATCGTAATTTTCCTGAAATTATGAGAATTGCTTTAAATAAAAACATTCAGTTTTCTTGCTAAAATTAATTAAAGGGTACTATCTACTGCCAGAGGGTGCACGGGAGAGCGCAGCGGTCTCCCTGCCGAGCAAGCGGAGCGCGGTGAGACAAGAGGTGCTGTATTACACAGCACACATCTTGCGTTCATCAAAAACAGCTAAACCCAAGCTCATAGTTTCCATATGTGACCCTCAATTGCCCCAACCACAGACCTGATAACGGTTCACTTCATTCAATGCTTCGTATGGTTTGTAACCCAGTCGTTAAATGCATTGTCTGCTATTTGTTGTATGATTTTATATTCATCCGTTCCTTCATACCCAGCTTCTTTGAAGGCTGTGAGTGCATTCATTAGTGCGTCTATGATGTCTTCTTGTTTGTCTTTCTTTATCATCGTAATCCCATTCGTTTGAACCCTCGGTTTAATGTGATTGTTGCAACGCCCAGGCGCTGGGCTTCTGCTTTTATGGTTTGGTGTTGCTCGGTTATTCTTTTATGCGCTCGTACTATGACTTTCGGGGGGAGGCGTTTTGGACGACCTAGCACTACACCACGTTTTTTAGCTTCTTCTAGTTTGATTTTAGTGCGGCGCGAAATCATAGATCGCTCATATTCAGCCCAACTTGCTGTGTCGATAAACCATTTGCGGCCTTCGGGTGTTCTGGTGTCGATGTTTTGGGTGAGAGAGAGGAAGGCAATGTCATTTCTATCAATGTCGTCTAGAAACAATATTGCATCTAACGTTGACCTAAACGCTCGATCTATGGCCCAAACTACAAATATATCAGTTGGCATTAGATCTTGTCTGGCTTGTTCTAGTCCAGGTCTTATGCGGGCAGTGGCTTTAATCCCATCATCAACAAAGACTTTCTCACACCCTGCTTGATGTAGGGCGTCTATTTGTTGATCTGTGGTTTGCTTGTCAGTTGAGACCCGCGCATAGCCAATGCGCCGCCCGATATTTTTCTCCAAATTAATTGTCATAACAACCTCTTTTCGACGTGACAAAAAGGAACCTTTTAGTCACTTGGGTTGTTCTGGCTCTTTGCATTTTTTTCAAAAACTTAAGTGTTTGATTTCTAAGGAAATGGTTTTTTAGCGGCCTCATATTTTCTTTACATATTCATTATTACAATAACGTTCCTTTATGATCTTCCTTAAATCAGTCGTGAGAGCAAGCGTTATCGTTATTTTTTTGATCTACAGCATACCGCTGTATGCAAAGGAGGGATTTACAGCTGAAAAGTTCCTTCAATTCACCAAAGCAGCACAAGAGTCTTATTTCCAAACATCTGTTACGATGGCCGGAGTTATTGCTACACAAACTCGAAAAGACTTAGCTCGTTGTATTGATGAGTGGTATTTTGGAAGTTCTGAGACATCTCAAAAGCGCAATGCTTCCATGTTGGCATTGATGAAGAAATACCCCAAGCATCACCCGTCTGGGATTATCGCTGCGGCAATTAACAAGGCTTGCGGTTCTTTTTCTAAATGAGATTAGTCAAGCGTAGGAAGCGTGATGTCAGCGGTTTTGGTTGGTTCAACTTTTATTTCAGTTGAGGGCATTTCTTGCTGGACAGCCTTTGGCATCAGCTTTTTCATTTTTGAGCTGTTTGTTTCAATATCATCAACTGATTTAGGATCATCTTGATCTGTCAGGTCGCCGCGAATTGTCCCTAAGACATCGGTTTGATATTCACGAATGTCATGGATGTCTTGCTCAACAGCTTCAAGTTCATGTCTTTGATCAAGGTAAGTTTCATATGAGGGTTCAGTGCCATCCCATTCAATGCTTTCTGCCTGGGCCTCATCAAGTTTCATGTCGTCTTCACTCCAGACAGAACCATTTATGTCTTTAAAAGCTTTTGTTCCATTGGAGAGAGTAGGGGCTTTTGAGAGCGTTTCTGAGAGCTTCACTCTGAGTTGTATTGACTTTGGAAGTGCTTTTTCTAGGGCCCTTTCTGTGGCTAGTTCAGCCCTTTGTAGTTCATTCATTGTGCGAGTATAGATCTTGGCATAGTGCCGATCATTTAGAAGCATCACATCCAAAGCGGTAAAACGTGATGTTTTGCCCGTTCGTTGTTCAATGAGGCGTGTGCGGGCCTCGGATGAGAGAAACCGACCTATGCGCCCGACATCAATCCCAGATATTTCATTATTGTAGTCGTCAAGATCCTGCTGGCGCCGGGTTTGAGCTTGGCGCTTAATAATTTGTTTAAAGTCGTCGGTTTGATGGTTCAATAGTCCCTCAGTTTTAGTTCATCTCTATTGTACCAAATTGAGCGCTGATAAGTCAAAAAGTGAAGAAGAGATGGGGGAGGTGATCTGATGCTACTGGCATCGGGGTAGGCGCAGTGCATCAGACCAGAACCAGGGCATTCATGAAATTCATTTCAATCTTTGCCCGTCAAGTGAACCGGACTTTCAAATCACTGCACGCAGTGCGCTTTTTATTCGTGCGCGGAGGCGCCTTAGTTCAAAGCAATCCGGCTCAGACGAGCAGATTGCGTGCAACCGGATTTGAAGCCGGGTCGATAAGTTGCCTTACCGATATAATGAGCATGCCGAATGATGGCCAGAAATGCCAGAGGGTTTTTCAAAACGACCCACAGGAGTATGCAGTGGTAGGGGAAGGGTTTATCAAGCGACTAGTACTTGTACTATCAGATGCTAGGAAAAAAGAGGGATGTGCCTAGTACTAGGACGAAGTTTCGATGTGGGGTTCGCTAGTACTAGGATGAAGTAGAGCGTAAGCCGTCTACCAAAACCAGGTTTGGCAGACGGTTAAATCAGTGAATATGGATTATTGAGTTAAGCTTGATAGCTTTAGTCTCTCATCAATGACTGTGATTGTTTCAGCTTCATTGTTACAGACAATGCTTAAAGACTTACCTTTAAAGCTATCAATACGAGTTACGTCATTGGGAGCTAGTTTGATTTTTAAACGAGAGGCAGATAAATATTCCCGTCCAGCGACTGCACTCGCTTCACCAAGCATCAATGTCACTTCGCATTCACCAGATCTCTGATGGAAATAAGTTGTGGCTCGCTTAGTGCCGACAACAAAGCTCATACCATTACCAGGTTTTAGAGTAACACCATCTTTGGCAAAAGATATTGATGCAGTGCCTGTGACTATAATTGAAGTTAAAAGAGCAACGATTGGAATGATCTTAAATTGTTTCATGGAAACATCTCCTTAAAATAGAGTTTGCGAGTATTTAGGAATTTTCTAAAACTCTTGATCACGTTCCTTAAGAACATGGTTTGTTGCCTCTGCACTCAGCTGATGACAAGGAGAAAGATAAACTAGAGTTTTGGATTGAGGTAGTGGGATTGAAGCAAGACAGCTATGCATAAATATGGTGCGTCAAAATGACTGGGCTTCTATTCATTCAATAGGAATGTATGGGAACTGCTGACAGATTAAGATAAAGGTTTTTTCAAAAGGTAACGGCGTAAATCATTATACAGAACTCCATTTGCATAACGGTGTTCTTTAGATTGACTTTTTAATAAGACAAGTTGCTCAAGTTGAATGAGGCTTTTTAATCTTTGACTGAGTTCATTAAAACGTTTGTAGATTTCAATGTTTTCTGCTTGAAAATTTTTATCATTCTGACCTTGTTTCAGCCATTCTGCCATTTCTTTCCAAATTTCAATTGACTCAGTTGTTTTTTCTGAAAAAGAAAGTAATCCATTCTTAGCAATTGATATTCTGCAAAAGACTCTAACTGTTGCTTCAAAGATAAGGTCCTTTTTGGTTTTCACATCCTTTGATCGTGGGGCATGAATTTTTGAGTAAATTTTAAAATCATCGCTTTCCATCACGGTTCTAAAAAATTCAACTCCTCTTTTGCCAACTTGGTTTCCATCCAAGAGATAAAAACCAGCTTTTCCAAAATCATATGGATGAGCAATTACAGCCATAATTAAATGATTACGAAGTAATTTGTATAAAGCCCTAATAGTTTTTTCTGAAACTTTGGCCGTGGCGGCTAATTCCTTTGGTGTTTTTTCATCTGCGAATCCTCGAAGAATATGAAGAAACTTATATTCAGTGAGTTTTGCATTTCTCATATATCGGTTTTTAGGGCGAGGTTTTGGGGTTGGTTTCGCCTTCTTTTTAGGCGAGAGTTGTCTTTTCTTTACAGGCACTTAACATAACTCTTCGTAACGCTATTCTTCCCTAGACGATTTTGCATAACATTGCGTCGATGGTATGTTCTTAATCCCCCCTCTTCAAAACCTTCATTGTTTTTTTTAGCGCGGATAAGAAAAGCGGAGCTCCGTTTTTCAATCAAGCAAAGCGTTGAAAAACATCATCTTGTATGTCGTAACAATGGAGGTTTCTTTATGCCAATTTGCAAGAAATGCGGTTTAGATGTCTGCTCACCCTGTGTTCCAGTTTTGGAGATTGAACATGTGAGAACGGTAGTGGTAGCAAGCTATGCTCAGCTTGTTCGTCGTTCTCATTATAATCGTCTGTCTATGGTCACTAGAGATTTATTGGAAGAATATGGGTTATCACGTAGAGCTTATGCAGATTGGTTGGCGGATATTTTATTCGATGAGTACATTCGCACCATTCACAACGATGGGAGACCTTATCTCATTACTGATACCCTCATTGATGACGTATTTAACAATGATGGATCATTTAGATGGTTGAGTGATTTCCTTGAGTTTGCAGACCAACCGATAAGGCAAGCTCCTCAAAAACGGATCCTGGAGCGGTTACGTGTAATAGACCTGGGCATTCGTATTGTGAACCCTGCAAGAGCAAAACTTATTGCAAAATAGTGTTTTAACTTTAGTGGGTGAATACATTTGAATGAGGCAGTTTGTTGGATTTTTGAACCTTGAAATTATAAATTCATTAACTGCCTCAAACCTTTAGAGATACATTTTTTTCGCTCTGCTTCCCTAAGTCATTTTACAAAGACTTGGGGCGTCCCTATCGTCTTAATTCTACTCATTCTTCTCACCTCTCCCCTATGACCTCATCTCATTTTTAAGGCGCAGTTTCTGTCGCTTTAAAAATGATACCCCAATAACGAAAACAAAGGAGAGGTCCTATGCCTTATTGCTTAAAATGTTACCGCGTCGTCTGTTCACCATGTGAAGAGATAAAACCAGCACCTAAAACGAACTTTGTAGTCGTTGCTACAGATGATCAACTAAGACGACAATCCCATTTACAGAGATTGGCCGTTGCAACAAAGGCTTTAGGGCTGTCACGGCGCAAGGTCCCTGATTGGATTGCTGATGAAATCTTCAGCTATGAAGGCATGATGCTATATGTTGATGGTCGTGATTTTCTCGTCAGTGACAATGACATTGATGCGGCGTTTAATGATGATGGATCATTTCGTTGGCTCTCTGATTTTTTAGACTTTGCTAATCGTACTCCTCAACAAGCCCCGCAGCATCGGGTATTGGCTCGGTTGAGATTAATTGATTTGGCGTTTCGGATTGCTCACCCTGATAGAGCCTATTTGATCGCTAAATAACTCAAAGTCATCTGTTTCCCCCAAAGTCTTCCCATGTCAGTCAGCGTATTCGCGCAGTGTAAGCGAATGGTCAGTGCTGCGAGATGTAACGCTGACTGATTAAAGGAGGAAACAAATGAGTTTTCAGAACCAACAAAAGCAAAAAGCTCAATCTGTATTTATGAGTTCGATTGAGTTGTTTGCCAATACAGCAGCGTTTGTAGTGACTTTTTTTGCTTTGCCTCTTGCTCATGACAAAAGCGTTGGTTGGGTCATGATGTTTACAAGGCAATTTTATAGCGAAGACTTTGCATGGGTGATTTTCTTTGTCTGGTACTTGCTTTTAGGACTGATGATCTTCTCTGCTTCGAGAGCTTCACTTTCAACATTATTGATCATTGGCGGTGTGGCAATCGCAGCGCGCTTTCTTTAACCCACCTCTTAAAACAGAAAAGGAGACAGTAATGTCTAGAACACCTGAAACCATTAAAAACAAAAAGGCTGAATATTTTCGCAATGTGCTAATTGCAATTGGTATTTTCTTTGCGCTTGCCAGCCTTGGAGCCTATCAAAATGGTGATAGTCCCATCATTGCAGCTTTACTTAGCATCTTATCATTTTTCTTTGCGTCGAAGGTCAAAGTGACCTGGAAAAAAATGACTGAGAACTCAGTGTATAAATAAAACACATTAAAACTAGTACGGGCTGCAGATAATTCTGTGGCCTTTTTTTTATGAAAGGATAGCAGATGGAAGGCACAAATGAAGAGCTGCGTTATGGGAGTTCACGTTTTGCAGAAGAGTGGGAATTAAAACGGGCCGGACTGTTTAAGAGGCAAGGTCCACAAATTGGTTATGTCGGCAACAATCCCATTTTTATGGAGGGAGATGCACCGCTGATTACTATAGGTGGGGCAGGGTCTGGTAAACTTCGTGACTTGCTTGGCTATGTGGTTTGCAACTCACCCAATCAGAATATGGTGGTGCTTGATCCAAGGGGGGAGCTTTGTGCGATCTCTCATCATGTCCATGCTGCAAACAATGATTATGCCTATTCTTGGAACCCGTTTGGGTTGCATGGTTTGCCCCAACATTCCTGTAATCCTTTGGATATTTTAGATATTAATGCCCCGAACTTTCATGCGTTGTGTAAATTTGTAGTGGAAGGCTTAGTTGCTGTCTCAGGAAGTGCAAGTGGCAAATATTTTGAACTGCGTGCCCGTGACTATATAGAAAAAATAATAAAATCTATTGTTGAGCTAAGAGGTGAGGTCACACTGCCTATATTGATGCAAGTGCTGCAGATGGTTGAAGGTGATCCTGAGCTTTGGATACCCCACATTGAAGCGATGACAATGTCACGCTTTGATGATGTGCGACGTGTGGCGGCTGAAATGTTAGCCAAGCAAGAAGACAGCCCAAAGGAATTTGGAGCCATTATGGGCGAAGTTTATGCCTGTATGAGTTTTCTTGAAGATCCGGTGCTTTGCCAGTCTCTTGAAAAATCTGACTTTTCCCTGAAAGAGTTATGTGACAAGGGACATGGAACAAAGATCTTTCTCAACATTCCCGCTGAATATCTAAATCTATGGTCTCCTCTGGTGCGGTTATTTTTTACGGTCTCGATGCTTTATAAGGCCGCTGATCCAACTGCAAACCGGGTGATGCTCTTGGTTGATGAGGCAGGCCAATTGGGCCGTTTTGATGCCTTGTTACGTGCTTTTACTTTTGGGCGCGGTGCAGGCATACGAGCCTGGGCTATATTTCAGGACATCGGTCAAATAATTCGCAATTTTGATATGGCTACTGTGTCAGGGTTTTTAGGCTCAGCGCAAATGCGTCAGTTTTTTGGGGTGAGGGATCACCAGACTGCACAAATCATTTCAGATATGCTCGGCACTGAAACGCTGACATACGATAATGTAAAACTACAGGCTGAGTTAAAACACAAAAAATCTAAAGCGGCTCAAAATATTTTAAATGGAGGTGATCCGTTTGCCGATATAATGAATATCGCTCGTGAAGCGAGTGCAGCGGATGTGAAATTAAAGCAATCACGCAAATTGATGACGCCCTCTGAAATCTTAAGCTTGCCAGAGGATCAGCAATTAATCTTTATCTCAGGCAAAGATATACCACCTATCCTCGCCAATAAATATCCCTATTATCAGCACTCTGAAATGGCAGGGCAGTTTTTGCCAAACCCATACCATCCACCGATAGATCATGTTCAGGTGCCAAAACGCTTTGGCAGTAAGACAGCTAAAATCATTCGAGAGCCTGTTCCAAGAAAGTATGCATCTTTCCCCCAATACCGAAATGGAAGTTGGGCATATGTAGAAGGGTATAAACCAACTTAATATAGGAGATCTATTAATGAGCGATAATAATTACAGAAACAACCAATCCAATGACCGTTATGATGAAGGGCCACGAGACAATAACAAACGAGATGCAAGCAATAACGAGCGTCAGCCCAAGTCAAAAGGCCCATCGCATATTGCCTTTCAAGTTCAGGAAGGTGAGGAAGGTAAATCTTACTTTAATCGTATTGGATCAGCTTTTCCGCACAAAGACGGGGAGGGGTATAATGTCGTTCTTAATTCAACACCAGTTGATGGGCGCGTCACACTGAGGACCCCGAAGGAGCGACTGGATGATTTAAAACAAGGAAAAGGCTCTAATAATCGCGGGGCCTCTCAGCAGCGGGATAACGGGCCGCAATATGAACGATGAGTAAATCAAAAGAGTTTGGCGCTGCTTCTCGTGGTATTTCCACAAAGGCAGAGCTGGATCAACGTCTTGCAGCTCGGTCGAAACCTAGAACCGAGCTGCATTTAACAATGGATGGGTATCAGGCCAAGTCGGTTAATCGTCAAGTAGATCAATCTTCTGAGCAAAGGATTAAACATCTAAAAGATAGATTAGGCAAAGCGTCGAATAGAATAAAGCGTGCTCATCTTCGTGCTCGTTATAAAAACAGATCAAAAACTGACTTTGATCGCAACCGTTAAGATAAGAGTTTCATTTATTCATGTCCATCAATCAGAAGCTACTTGCGGTTCGAACACATCTGAGGGCAAAAGAAGCATTCTCGCCCTCAGATAAACAAGAGAGCAATCAACAAGGGCAGTCCAAACAACAACCACCGAAACAAGCCAGAGTGCAAAAAAATCTCAGCATTTTAAAAACAGATGCTGATCGTTTGAATGCATTGGCAAAACGTGAGAACAGTTCTCAGGCCAAATTATTATCTAAAGCCCTAGATGCTTTTGAAATACTCTATGGGCCCTTAAAGTAACTTCCCCCAAATAAAATAATTCCTTGAATAAAGTGATTATGACATTCATTTTATAAGGACCGGATCTGATGCGGATGATCTTATCGTCACTTGGGCTGATGGCATCTCTTGTCATACTCTTAGCTTCTGTGTTCATGAACTATCTCTTTCTTTCATCAATGGGCAAAACTCCGTTTGAAGGTCATGTCTTTGGGGCGGTATCTGCAGCGGCTGATATTCTGAAAGCCTTGTTGCCATTTTTTATCGCCTGGGGCTGGCGCCAGCGCCATCTAAGCATAGCGGTACCTGGATTTATGATTTGGTTGTTGTTCGCGTGCTTCTCCTTACTGAGTGCAATAGGCTTTAGCGCGCAAAACCGATCTGTTGTGATTGAGGTAAGCCAGGATCAACGATCATTAAAAGTGCATTTAAGAACAGAACTAAAAGAAATGAAAACCCAACGAACAAAGCTTGATTCTCATAGATCAATTGATGTGGTTAAAGAGGCCATAAACCGCCATCAACAAAATTCTCGGTGGCATTCTACCAAAAATTGTAAGACAGCCACAGTTGAGCTGAGCCATCGTTATTGTAAAGACTATTTTGAGTTGCGGACTGAATTGGCAACATCGAAAAAAGCTAAAGAGTTAGATCTTGCCATAGATCAATTACGTCAAAAACTAGAAAACACATCTAGCCATACTATTCAAACCGGTATGGGAGCGCAGTTAAAGCTACTTAGTCACTTTTTGCCTTTATCTCATGAGAGGCTAGAAGTGATCATGACGATACTGATTGCGTTGTTGGTTGAGCTTGGGGCTTCACTAGGGCTCTATCTATCTTTGAACCATCAAAGAAAAGAACAACTAAAAACAATTATAGCTCATCCGCCAGTTGGTTTGATTGAGGATTTTTGCCTCAACTGTTTGCTTCCTAAACCAAATGGGGCATTGAATGAAAATGAGTTGTTTAACGCTTACCTAAGCTGGTGTGAGAAAGAAGGGTTTGCAGCTCTTGAGGGCAAAGCGTTCAAATCAGCCTTTGGAACTCTTGCTTTAGATGTTGGTATCCCTATCAGCGAAAATAATTATCAACAAATTGAATTGGTTTAAATAGTCTATCGTTCTCGATCAAACCCACGAGAAGGAGGGCGATGTGTTTTTTCATTCACTTGATGTGTTTTCTCTTTTAATCGTTTCAGACGTTCTGCTGGTTTATTCGCACGGCTTGCCTGCTTTAATCGCTCAAACTGAGGTTTGAGATGGGCCGTGGCAGGCTCTCTTTCAATGTCTTTGAAATATTGTTTGTCACGGCGCAGGTCTATAAGCGTTTTAGCATGCGTGTCTCTAACAACCTTGATCTTGGATTGAAGTTTTTGACGGTCTTTAAGTTGGGCTGAGATTAAGTCCTGTTTTTGCTGGCGATCTCTTTGTAAAGCTCGATGTGTTTCTAGCATGTTTTGGGAATGAAGCTTTTTATGCGTACCTGTGACATGATCAATGACACCTTTAATCCCTTTCTGAAATCTCTTAGACCTAAGCTTGGTTTCCATTTGCCATCTTTGTTTTTGGCGCAAATCTAGAGTATGGCGCTCTTTCCTTTGTGCTTTCACCATGTTTTGTCGCTGTAGGTCTAATGGGGTGAGGGCTTGTTGCTGTCTCAGGCGGGCTTCCTTTAAATTCCGCTGCAGAGTTTTGCCCATCGTCTCTGCTAGAAGCCTGCGGGTTTCTTCAATGTTAGGGAGGTTATCGAGCTCACCAAGTTTGGCCCGAACCTCTTTGGCTTTTTTACTGGCATAACGAGCAATGGAGAGAACTTCTCCCTGGGGACTGATCGCGACAAAGCCACGGCGATCTCCTTTGGCTAATTGAAACCCTCGTTCTTTCAAAACTTGTTGAAACGCTGTCTTTGAATCTGACACGGCCCAGCATTCCTGCATCATGGATTTTATATCTTGTGCCCTTACACCCATTCGTTTGGCTTGTTGCCATTCAGCCAATGAGAAATTACGCGGATCACGGTCCTTTGAATTCATCAAGCCCTTGGGCATTTTCCAACCTTGTTCAAGATAAACCTCACGAGAAATGTCTCGCATTTTTAATTTGTAATGGGAGAGGTTTTTGGCTGTCATAGTATCAGCATCAATACGAGACCAAACCGCATGAGCATGACGACGTCCTTCTTTTTCATGAAACACAACTACGCGGGGATGCTCATGAAGGTTATTCTTTTTCTCAATTCTATCAATGGTGTTTTCAAATACATCAACAGAGACTTGTTGCTTTTCAGGTGGATTAAGTGAGACCGAAAATAAATGCTGTTTGCATTTGGTTCCCTTGCTTACGGCGTAGGATTCTTTAAAAGCCCCAGTGACATCATCTGAAACGAAACCTCTGATCTCGTGGATCTCCACATGCTCGTTATCATCTGTTCGAGTAAGGTGATGACCAAGCTGTTTGCCGCCACCGCGCTGTGACGCTTTGAGAATCATGAAGTTAACCCTCCTTGATGCGGAGTGCTTTCATGATCATGGATTTGATCTCTGAGATTTCATTGCAAGCTTTCTCTAATTTGGATGTAATCTCAGGTGTGAGAGCGAGTGAGCCAGAGCGGGCTAGGGAGGTTAATTCACGCAAGTTAGTTGTGATGTTAGATTGACCAAGCAAACCAAGGATTTGGGCGAGTTTATTTTTATCATCTTTGGTGATGCTGTCTGTATGAGAAAAGATCTGTGACCGAATATAGGAGCTAAGTGGGGTTTTACCAGCGAGTTTTTCAAGCAATTTTCGTTCCCGAAAATTCAAGCGAATAGATATCAGTTTTGTTTTCTTTTTCAGCACACAAATGCTCCTGAACAAATGAGAATTGTTGCCTAGGATATTTGAAAGTTTGAGAAAGTTTGGGGGAACTGTCTATTTTATATTCTTTTTTATTTTGAAGGTTTAATGATACTGCAAGAAGGCTATACACACTGTGTTTAATATGTGTAAGCAATTATTCTAAATGTAGAAGTCTTCAGGCCCAATAGTGAATGTGTTCTATTAACACTAACTAGAAATTTTACTACGCGTACAAAAAAACTTCTATGTGGATTATGTTTAGGCTGCTTGCAACTGAAAGCGCGAGGGTTTTCCTCGCGCCAACTTTTTGTCAAATAGAATTATACATTGTAATTTTCATAGAAAATGATGTGAAATTTAGTCCTTAACAAAACGTGCTTGAAGAACGTCACCATGACTGTCTTTACCCGTGACAACGACTTTGCTTCCCTTAGATAGTGCCGTCTCAAGTTTTGCTTTCAGAGTGCTGCCTTCTGAAATTAGGTTATGAATTTTCGTTCCCGCTTCAGTTTGTATTATGGCTTTGAACTTAGCACCTGTCATATCGAGAGGTTTACCATCAACAGTCATGTAAAAGAGAATTTCTTGATCTTTGAGAACCATCTCTATGCCGTGGTGCTTTGCGTCTTCAAAAAATTGACCACCATGCGCTGGGCCGTGATCGTCATGACCACTTTTGGAAGATTTATGTTTATCTTGATCATGTTCGCTATGGTCATGTTTATGGTCGTGTTTATCTTCGGCTAGCGCACTTGGTGTAAATGAAGTGAGTAAACCGAATGATAAAAGTGTAAAAAAAACTAAGTTTTTCATTATTTTATGCTCCTGAGATTGAATTGAAAATTAATAGGCCTCAATGGGCTTTGAGGTTTGGATCGGCGAGGCATCATGAGCTGCAATGAGCCGCTCTAGAGATTTCTGGCCAAATTTAAAAAACAGAAGTGGTGTAAGAACAGCATCAATTAAAGTTGCTGAAATGAGGCCACCAAAGATTGTCACGGCTAGTGGATGTAGGATTTCTCGTCCGGGTTCATCTGCTGCGATAATGAGAGGGACAAGGGCAACCCCGGCGGATAAAGCCGTCATTAGCACAGGGGTTAGTCGTTCGAGGGAACCCCGCACAATGAGCTCACGCCCAAATATCTCATTTTCATATAAAGCAAGATTAATATAGTGGCTGATTTTAAGAATGCCATTTCGAGCCGTAATACCTGCGAGTGTAATAAAGCCGATTAAACTGGCAACAGAAAAAGGAAGATCTGCTATCCATAAAGCGGTCACACTGCCGATAAGTCCGAGTGGTATGGCTGTCAAAACGATGCCCGCCAGGACGGCAGATTGGTATCGACTGTAAATGACTAGAAAAATAAGGGCTAAAGATAAAATGGATAATAACCCTATAGTTTTTGTAGCTTCTTCTTGCGCCTGAAATTGCCCTTCAAGTCTTATGACATATCCTGCAGGTAGTTTGGTTTCTTCAATAAGGCGACGTATATCAGCAACGATTGCAGCCATGTCACGCTTACCATCACCGTTAGCAGAAACGACGATCCTACGTTGCTGGTTTTCTCGTAAAATTTGGTTAGGGCCTTCGACTTCTTGCACTTTACCCAATCGCTTTAACGGCACATACCCAATAGGTGTAGAGACCAATGCTTCACCAAGCCCGGCGGTAGAACGATCTTGATCAGCAAGGCGAACAACCACATCGAACCGTTTATTACCATCGATAATTTGGGAGACCGTTCGTCCATTCGTCATATCAGCGAGTGTCTTTGTCAATTCAGAAGGATTGACACCATAAAGAGCAGCTCTCTCATAATCTGGTACGACTTGCAGTTGGGGTATGAGCACTTGTTTTTCTGTTTGCACATCAACAAGTCCAGCAACAGTGCCAAGTCGGTTCTGCATTTGTGCTGCAAGTGTGCGTAACCGGTCTAAATCTTCTCCAAAAATTTTCAAAGCGATTTGGGCTCTCACACCGGACAGCATGTGATCTAGTCGGTGACTAATCGGTTGACCAATGCCGATACCTGCGGGGAGCACAGATAGTGTTTCACGGATATCAGAATAAATATCCTCCCGCTTTCGATCCGATCTTTTTAAGTCAATATCAATTTCGGTGACATGAATACCTTCTGCATGTTCATCAAGTTCTGCACGGCCTGTTCTACGACCAACAGATTTTACTTCAGGAACATTCATTACAAGCTTTTCAGCTATTGACCCTAACCTATCAGATTCAGCAAGAGAGATGCCGGGGTTATAAACAACAGATACCAATATTGTGCCTTCATTAAATGAAGGAAGGAAAGACCTTGGTAGCTGTGTTGCAAAAAGTGTAGCGGCAAAAATTCCGCCAACAATAGAAATAATAACAACGGTTGGCCAGCGAAATGTCCAATCAAGTAAGCGTTCATTGCCGGCTTTTAGAATACGAACCAGTCGAGTATCTTGCTCTTCATGGTTAGGCGTTTTAAGCAAATAATGACAAAGAACAGGTGTCAAGGTAATCGATGTTATTAAGCTGGCTAAGATCGCAACGATATATGCTAATCCAAGGGGGCGAAAAAGTTGCCCTTCAAGGCCTGTCATCGCAAAAAGCGGTACAAATACCAAGACGACAATCGCTGTTGCATAAACGATTGAAGAGCGAACTTCATGACTAGCATTTAATACAACGGTCAATTTAGATTGAGGGCGATCCGATTTTGCATTTAGTCGTAACCGCCGGAGAACATTTTCAACGCCTACAACGGCATCATCAACAAGTTCCCCGATCGCAATAGCAAGCCCTCCAAGCGTCATGGTATTAATTGACAAACCGAATGCATAAAACACAAGAATAGTAATGAAAATAGACATTGGGATCGCTGTAAGCGATATGAATGTAGCTCGCCAGTTCAACAAGAAAAGAATGAGAATGAAAGAAACCACAATAGCCGCTTCAATAAGCACCTGCTTTACATTCTCAATCGATGTTTCAATGAATGTGGCTTGCCTGAATTGAATACGATTTGCCACAACCCCTGCTGGCATAGTTCGTTGAATTTTATCAAGTTGAGCTTCAACTTCTTTGGTGATTGTAATCGTGTCTGCTTGCGGCTGTTTTTGGATGCCAATAATAACGGCTTTTTCACCCATAAACCCGGCGTCTCCTCGTTTAACGCGAGGGGCAAAGTCGACGGATGCCACTTGCCGTAATAAGATCGATTGCTGACCGCGAACCACGACGGTAAGATTGCGTAAATCCTTTAGCCGGGTTGTTCTTCCAATGTTACGGATAAGGTATTCTCTCGCATGTTGATCTATAAATCCACCACCGGCATTTGTACCAAACTGTGATAACGCATCTTCGATCATATTGGGTGTAATCTGAAGTCGTTGCATGGCGATTAGGTCTGGACTTACTCGGTATTGCCGCACCTCTCCGCCGATAGGGATAACTTGGGCAACGCCTGGCACAGTGAGCAATTGTGGCCTGATGACAAAGTCAGCGGTTTCTCGAAGTTCCATAGCACTGACGGATTTTCCCGTTATAGCGACCAACATTATCTCCCCCATAATAGATGAGATAGGGCCCATATGGGGTTGAACATTGGCTGGGAGTTGTTCTCTTGCGGTTGCCAAACGCTCAGCAACCAACTGTCGATTACGATAAACATCCGTGCCCCATTCAAACTCTATATAAACAATAGACAAGCCAACACTTGAGACGGATCGAAGACGGATTATACCTGGCATACCATTTAGAGCGGTCTCTAATGGGTATGTAATTAGCTGTTCAACTTCTTGTGGTGCAAAACCTTCCGCTTCGGTCAAAAGTGTGACCGTGGGACGATTTAGATCTGGAAACACATCAACCGGTAAGCGTGGCAAGACGTATGCTCCATAGGCTGCAAGAAGCAGGGAGGCGACCAACACAAACATTCTTTGGCTCAAACTAAGTGCAACAAGTGCTTTAAACATATTATGCCCTCTTATCTTATCTGGTTAACAAGTGGGGCGCCCTTGACAATAATTTGGTCGCCGGCTTTAAGACCTGAAGTCACATAAACGCGTTCACCATCAAGATCTTTAATTCGCACCGCTACTGGCATGTAGCGCTCTGGTTCAAGCCGTTTAAATGTTACAAATTGTCCATTTGGAGCCTGTGCAATCGCCCGTCGTGGAATAATAATTCCCTGAACAACATCTCCCTTTTCTACAAGTACTTTTATCGGCGAGCCGATACTTAACTCACTTGTCGGGCTTAGAATACTAAAATGAATAACACTTGCCTGTTGTTGCAAAGCACGACTGCGACCAACCAATTTTAAATCAAAGAACTTACCTTTATCTGTCTTAGCACGTATTTTACCTGTCTCAGGTCTAACCTCGGGGTCATAAGAAATAGCTTCTACCCAAAGGCTCGAAGTATCTACAATACGAAAGAGTGTGTCGGCACGGTTTACAACTTGCCCAACAGCAACGCGCACTTCTGCGATAACACCATTTACAGGAGCAACAAGAACTTCAGGTTCAGAACGTGATTTTTTCAATTGTTTACGACGAGCTAATAACCCTGTGCGTTCAATTTCCAATTCTTGTAAATTCGCACGGCTTGTAATGTTCTTAGAAACAAGTTTTCTTTGACGTGTGATCCTTGCATCCAGTATTGCAATCCGTTGATCGAGTTCTCCTGCAGTCTGGCGAACATCACTGGCGTCAATAGGATCAAAAGACGGTTCGACAGTCGCTAGAATATCTCCTGCTCTCACATTTTTACCTAGAAAAGGCAATCCACCTACAGGAGGTTTCAGTCTCCCAGAAATTGTGCTCTGCACCAGTCCAGACCGGTTCGGATCTACGATCACTCGGCCAATTAATTTATGCACTGCCCTAGCCGTCTGAGGTGATAAAATTTTTGTGCGAACTTCTAAAAGTCGTTGAGTAGGTTTGGGAAGAAATATTTCTCCATCAGGCAATCTCTTGGGAGCATCACCCTGCACTAAAGTTGAACCGGCATCACCATGATCGTGCCCTGGTCCTGCTAATGTTGGTGTGGAATTTATTAGTATTACTAAAAAAGATAAGCCTATTATTACTTTAGCGCTGCTTTTGGCAAACCTACTAAAGAATAGGCCTGCAATGCCCACTAAACTTGCCATTATGAGCCAGGTTAAAAGTGAATGTGATGCGATTAAACTTGTACCTTCTTCGTTTGAATGGATGTGATCCTCTTCGGGAATTTTAATTGAACCAACCAACAAATCAGTATTTTGACCGTCAACAATGGTGATAATAACTTCATGAGTTCCAGCCTTACTTAAGGATGAAGTTTTGATCTTATAAGTTCCATCCGTTTGTGATTGAGCAACAAGTGTTTTACCGTTTACATCCATTTGTATGACTGCGCTGACCACAGGTGAAGTGTCTTTGACACTGTCAAGATAGACGGTGAGCTCCTGATCTTTTAATATGGCAACGAGTTCATATGTTTCAGACACAGCTACTAAGCGCGGACTACTCGGACCAGCTTCCACGGGTTCTGCTGGGCCATGGTCATGCCCGGGACCCGCAAAAGCAGACCCCGTAAATACCCAAAATATCCAGGCAAAAAGCAAAAAGACGAATTTACCCTTTTGATTGGGTAGTAAAAAAATAGACATGAAAAATATCCTCAAAAGTCTTTAAAAAGAGCGCACAAGAATAATGTTCGTGCGTAACAGAGTAACTTAGAGGAAATAGATTGGAGGTCTGAATAAATCGGCGGTCTCAAAAGATCGAATATTTTGAGATACTGGCTTTATAAAGCTTTTATTGATCCGATGGATGGTATCTACGGAGCTACCCATTAAAATTGCAGTCAAGCATAGGTGAGCTTCGCATCCAAATTTGCAGTCGGTTTTTATGGGTTGCTGATCCTTATCATAGGTTTCAACATGAGTATCTAGGCAAGGGCTATTTATTTTCGAATGGCAACAATCTTCTAGGTTTGAAGATGTTACAGCTGCACTCGAATGGTCTTGATGATGACTTACTGAATGTTTGTGAGCCAGATCAAATCCGATATGGGCTATGGCGTCAGAGAGCGTAGCTGCGATTATAACGAGGCTTAGCACGCTGGCAATGAACCGGCGAACAGAAACATTTCGTATGTCTAATGCGCAGTAATTGAACATTTTACCTCTCTGAGAGCTTCTTAAATCACAAATATCTTATTGGAACAACTGCAAACTATTTGTAGCGCAAACAAAAAGAGTAAATGTAACAGCTGGGATACGACTTTTCGTTGTTTTTCAATCATTTTGAGCATATTTAAGCAGATTTATCAGTTTCATATTCATTCAAAGCTAATTTCAATATTTGCCAAGATGAGTTGATAAACAGGCTTGCTAAAATAGCGGCCACGACTAAATCTGGCCATGCGGTTGTCGTTCCCCAAACAGCCATCGCTGCTCCCACAACAGCGATATTGCCGATAGCATCATTACGTGAACAAATCCAAACCGAACGAACATTTGCGTCACCATCTTTGTATTTAAGAAGTAAAAGCACACTTGTTAAGTTGGCCGTTAATGCAAGAAAACCAATCCAACCCATTATTTTGGCACTTGGTAAGCCTAAAATAAGAACACTATAAGCTGTTGAACCAAGTATAAATATTCCCATGAAAAATAGACTGCCCCCTTTTAAAAGAGCCGCGATTGCACGGGTTTTAAGGCTCATACCTATAACAAAAAGGCTGACACCGTAAGTAAGTGTATCTCCAAGAAAATCCAGAGCATCTGCTTTTAAAGCTTCCGAACCTGCGAGCCTGCCAGCGAGCATTTCTATGAAAAACATTGCAGCATTTATGGCGATTACAAGCCAAAGCACCCTGCGATAGCGCAGATCCATACCGTCAAATTTAGGGTTTTGACGACATCCGCATTCACTCTCATTTTGGTTCGTCGCGATCATTTTTTTTTGTTTCACAGCCCTTCACCTTATTGATGTTTTCTAGTTAGGCTTTATGCTAATATCTCTAGTGACTAGAGGATCAAGAGGTTTTTTTATGGCCGAAGTAACGATAGGCATGGCATCTAAACTCACAGAAATAAAAATTCCAACAATTCGTTATTACGAAGAGATTGGTTTGATCTCACCACGTGCACGAACAGAAAGTAATCGACGACTTTACGCAGAAACAGATTTAAGCCGCCTTCGTTTCATTAGGCATGCACGTGAACTTGGATTTGATATTGAGGCCATTCGAGCAATGATCAATTTGCAAGCTCATCCTGAGAAATCATGCTCAGAAATAGATCAGATAGCGAATAAACATTTGGCAGATGTTAATCGCCGCATAGCCGGACTTCAGGCACTCAAACGTGAATTAAGTCGAATGATTGAAGGTTGCAATTGTGGTCGTATTGATGAATGTCGTATTATCGAAGTGCTGCAAGATCATGGTCAGTGCAAAAATGACCATTCACATATGAATGAAAAGTTCAAATGAAACATTTTAGTAAAACAAGAACATTGCTGATCAATGAAATTTATTGTTTATTAAAACACAAAGACTAAGGATAACGGCTTAAGAATCTAGGTCGTTTATATTAATTTAAAAAATTGACTTGAAACTTTATTGTTGGAATTATAAAGACTAGAATCAAAGGCGTTCGTTTTTATTTTGATAAAAACATACCGCAAATAGTTGGGGTCAAATGATAGTAACGAAACAGAAGCTCTTACCTCTAATGGTAGTATTCGGAATGCTCGTTGGCTCGATCATTCCTTATTTCCATGAAGTAGGCAATGACACTGACAATGTTTCTGACTTAGTCATAGCTCTCGCAGCTCAAGGTGTTGACCAATCTCATGATCAAGTTGATGGTCACCAATCAGAAGAGTTTCATTGTGAAACTTGCCATATATTTTATCATCTTTATTCCAATCCCTATCAATTGACCGTCCTTTCACCCAATGGATCAGTAAAACATCGAATTACCACTGATGAATTTATTGGTAATGGTCCATATACGATTGATAAGCCTCCTCGGTTTATTGGGTAAATTCCATTAACTCACCTGAAATTTCATAAGATGTTCTAATGAGCTATTACGACTTGTTAGTCGTAGTTTTTAGATCGTGTCATTTGCAAGAATAAGGTCTTAAAAAACATCAAATTTTGCATATTTCAGGCGTTAAAATCTTCAAACAAAAGACTTATCGAGTTGAATTCAATGGGAAACTCTTGCGTTGAGATTCTAGCAGCCATTATTTTTACGATCGTAAAATCTTGGTTTTAAGACTCATTAACGCGAAAAAACAAAAACTCTTAAATGACTAAATTTGTATGAGTAATTTTTGTTTTTTCCTTGTTTCAACTCTGAAGTGAAAGCGTATTTTTATATTTCCTAACGTTTTCAAAAGTCGTTGTAAAAAATTTTATTTACCGAACTTAAAACAAGGAGTTCACAATGTTGAACGCAAATAAACTTATATTCGCAAGTCTAGTAATCCTTTTATTTCAAAGTAATAGTTTAGGATATAGCCATGCAAAAAATAGTGGTCATTCAGACAGATATAACACTAAACTAGAGAGTGCTCGTCACAGCAGTACATATGTCACTTATAAAACTGATCCCGAACATTATGATGTACCTGGCAATGCTTCACGAACCTGTGGTAAAGGTTATAATCCTATGAACAAACAACATAGAAGAAATCATCGTTATAAGAGAGCTCACGTTCACCCAAATGCTCCTTGGCGTCCTGGATGTTCTGAGTAGTTTTGAAAAGTCCTCGAAATTAGTTCAGGGCTAAATCTCTGTTTTCAAAACAATCAATCATAACAAACCGGTGCGGCAGTTAAAAACTGTCGCACTAAAAATTCACAATTGTTTAGACAGGTCTGTGTCTCCTTAAAAAATGAACTAAACTATTTCTCTAAATCAGAGCTGTAATAGTTCCTAACTTCTTGGGGTGTAACCATGAAACGACAAACTCAAGTAGCAAAGATAATAGCCAGTCATTTCAGAGGATTATCTCCTATCCAGAAAATCTTTGATGAGCTGTCTTTAACGATGGCAGTTCTATAGCTTTATTCTTCCCCTAAAACCATGTTCCAATCTTGCAATGTAACAAATATTTGGTTCGAACCAGCTATGATTAGGTTCACCATTTTTTCTCCGTAACAGCCTGCGAATTTGATTTTAGATGATAATGATTTTTTTTTGAAAAATATTTGTGAAATATACTTTGCAAAGCTTGTTATTAAATAACTTCAGTTTTTGATCCCATAGCAGGAATTCAATCTCCATCTTGCTGATAAACTACTTCAGCCAAGTGCTAGACTTCATGTAATGAGTGTTGTTCATGTTTTTGATTGTTTAGTCTTGACTGTCTATTAGGTTTTTTACTTGATGAATTTAGCAGAAGTTCATTAATCGTCTCTTGGAGGATTTTCATTGCTTTTGAAATGTCGTCTGAGGGGACTGATGAATATCCAAGAAGGATGATATTGTCGGCTGTGCTATTGTTCAAGTCTATGGCTGCGCCGCTCTTTAGTGAATAAATACCAATATTTTTATTTCTGGCTTTCATCTGAATTTCGGTGGCAGTTGGAAAGTCATCTGGTATGTGCCAAACCAGATGTAGTCCGCAATCAAAGCCGCTTACCGATGTTTCCGGGAAATGTTTTTCAATGCATGAAATCAAGCGGTCTCTTCGTCTTTTATAAAGTTTGCGCACACGACGTAAATGTCGGTCAAACTCGCCCATCTCTAAAAATTTTGATAGCACAACTTGCTCGAGCCAGGGTTGTCCGTTGTTCATAAATGCTTTTGTCTGTCTTGCTTGTGCATTGAAGGGTTTGGGGGCTACTGTGTATCCAAGGCGAAGACCGGCTCCAAGTGATTTAGAAAAAGTGCCAAGATAAAAAACGCGTTGACTGTTATCAAGCCCTGAGAGAGATGTTAGGGGTGGTCCGTCATAGCGAAAGTCACCGTCATAATCATCTTCAATAATATAACTATCTGTTGCTTCTGCCCACTTTAAGATTTGTTTGCGTCGTTCAAGAGACAGTGTTGCCCCTGTTGGAAACTGATGTGATGGCGTGACGAAGACTATGCTGGAATGGTCCGTTGGAAGTTGATCTACTATCATGCCGTTTTTATCAACGGGTATTGGGATAACTTCAATGCCCAGGCTTTGAAATAAAAAGACGGCACCTTGATAACAAGGGTTTTCAACGTAAACTTTTTTGTAATTATTTTGTAAGAGCCGATAAACCAAATTCAAACCATCTTGTGAACCACTGGTGATTATGACTTGTTCTGCATCGACTTCAATTCCTCGTGATCGCGCTAAATGTTCAGCTATTGCTTTGCGTAACACTAATAACCCTGCTGGGTCACTGTAATCTGCTATATAGAGGCCGGATGAATTTAGAGTTTGAACGAGTAGTTTTTTCCATATTTGTAAAGGGAATGAATCAGGGGCAGACCTGCCGACCCAAAAATCGATTTCAGGGCGGCTAGAGGCACCATCGCCTCCAGGTGAGCCTGCAAAGCAAAGTACAGGTTCAGGATCAACATTATCGCTTGTAGAATTTTTCTTTTGATCGTTAGAAACACCTATCAAATCATCGGGCAATATTTTGCTAACAAATGTACCTGCTGTACCGCGAGATTCGATGTATCCTTCAGCTATTAAGGTCTCATAGCCAAAAATTACAGTGTTGCGAGCAATACATAATTCCTCCGCTAATACCCTACTAGAGGGTAAAAGTGCGCCCAAAGGTATTTTTCCAGAAACTATTAAACTTCTAATTTGGATGAAAATCTGAGTGTGTAGAGGTTCTTCGAGATTAGCATCAAGGGACAAATTTAATTTCAATCTCTACTCCTGGATATGTGCTTTAAGAAATTATATTGAGTTAGGAAATTAAATAGTAAGTTTACCATGCATCTCATTAATCTTCGAATCTCTTAATTCATAAAAAGAATACCTTAATTCAAATGAGAATTGGATCCCCCAAATAGACCAACATTGGACCTTTTAAGCTGCACTGCAATAGGATTACCATTGGGAAAAAGTTACTGCTTAATAAAAATGCTGTCTAATCAAAATGCTGTGGGAGGAACTGCTTTATGAATGAGCTAACCAAGAAAACTGAATTTTTTGGAGGTTGTCCGCATGATTGCCCCGATACTTGCTCAATGATTTTTAACGTTGAAGATGGTGTTGTGAAGGGCGTGCGAGGAAATCCGGATCATCCCATGACCCGTGGTGGCTTGTGTGTAAAGCTTAAAGATTATGAAAAACGCCATTATCATCCAGACCGTGTACTTTATCCGATGCGCCGCACTGGTCCTAAGGGTTCAAAACATTTTGAGCGGATTAGTTGGGATGATGCTCTTGATGAAATTGTTACTCGTTGGAAAACAATAATAGATGATCATGGGCCTCAGGCGATAATACCCTACAGCTACCTTGGGCACCAAGGGCTTGTGCATGGTTTGAATGGGGGAGACGCTTTCTTTAATCGCTTAGGCGCTACTGTGTGTGAGCGCACTTTTTGCGGTGAGGGTTCTTGTACAGCATGGTTACTAACAGTCGGGCCGACTGCTGGTGTTGATCCGGAAAGTTATATCCATTCAAAATATATTGTTATCTGGGCTTGTAATTCAGTGAGTACCAATTTGCACCATTGGGCCATTGTTAAGGAAGCGCAACGTAGTGGTGCCAAAGTTGTGGTGATTGATTCTTATGCTTCAAGAACCGCTAAGGAAGCGGATTGGCATATTTGCCCAAAACCTGGAACTGATGGCGCCTTGGCAATGGCAGTTATTAATTCAATCATTGATCAAGACCTTGTTGATGAGGATTATGTTGAAAATTATACATCAGGATTTGATGCTCTTAAAGACCGGGCATCAGAGCGGACACCGGAATGGGCTTCTGAAATTACAGGTGTTCCTGGGGATGATATTCGTAAACTGGCACGTGAGTTAGCAACTGCTCAACCGGCTGCGATCCGTATTGGCGTCGCGCTTGAACGTCATCACGGCGGCGGGCAAACCATTCGTGCTGTTAGTTCTATTCCTGCGCTTACAGGTGCATGGCGTCATGTTGGCGGAGGGATTACTCAGTTTCCTGTTTGGGAACATCCATACAAATTTGATGTAATCTGTCGTCCTGACTTAATTCCTGAAGGAACGCAAGTTGTGAATAATCTTCAGATTGGTCGTGCGCTTCTTGGTGAACTTGATTTGAAAGTTCCTATTAAGTCTATGATGTGTTGGAATTCTAACCCGGTTACACAAGCGCCTGAGACAGATAAAATTGTTGAAGGGCTTAAGAATGAGGATTTGTTCTTAGTTTCAGCCGAGCACTTTATTTCGGATACCGCTTCATATGCTGATATTGTTTTACCTGCTTCGATGGGTGCTGAGATGGAAGATATGATTTTATCCTGGGGGCATTTATATCTAACTTATAATGCCAAGTCTGCTGACTCGCCTGGGGAAGCTATTCCCAATAATGAAATTTTCAGACGCCTTGCAGCTAAGCTCGGATTTGAGGAAGAAAACTTTAAATGGTCAGATTCTGAGTGTCTTGAAAATTATGTTGATTGGGAGTCGCCGGCTTGTGAAGGCATTGATCTTGAGTATATGCGCAAGAATGGCTTTGCTCGTTTAACAGTTGGAACGAAAGATGACCGAGCGCCGCACAAGGAAGGTAATTTTCCGACAGAGTCTGGCAAGTGTATGTTTGAAGTACCTGGAGCTGTAAATTTTGTGGCTGGGCCATTTAGACAAATGTATGATGATTTTCAACCTGGAGAACCATTGGACCCGTTACCGGATTATACTGCGCCTCGTGAATCACCAGCTAGTAATCCGCTGTTGGCCGAGAAATTTCCACTCAATATCATTTCGCCGAAAAGCCATGGCTTTTTAAATTCATGTTACGCGAACATGGAGCATAAAATTAAAGGGCAGGGTGAACAATTTGTATTGATAAGCGCGGTTGATGCGGAAACTCGAAACATTGCTGAAGGTGATCGCGTTCAGGTTTCAAATCAACGGGGTGCTTTTAAAGGGGTTGCTCGCGTGACCGAAGATGTTAACCCAGGAGTTGTTGTTGCTACTCTTGGATATTGGCGTCAACTTAACACAGGAACTGTAAATTCTATTAGTTCTGCTGAATTTACGGATATGGGGCATGCCCCGTCCTTTTCGGACAACCTTGTTGAAGTGACACGCAGTAACTAACCGTTTCTTTTAACAAACCATTTTTTTGAATTGAGCTCGTTTTAATTTTCTTGGTTTGCTCAATTCAAAAAAGGACTTTTCAACTTGCGCTAAGTTAGCTCTTAGGCGACCTCAGCTTTCTAGTGCCTAATTGGCAAAAAAGGAAATCATTAAAATGCCTCATATTGTTACTGAGAACTGCCAGTCATGTCGATTTACGGACTGTGTTTCTCATTGTCCAGTTGAATGTTTTCATGAAGATGATGAACGTCTTTATATCAACCCGGATGTTTGTGTCGATTGCGGTGCTTGTATTCCGGCTTGTCCGGTCCAAGCTATTTACGATGTTGTTGATATGCCAGAAGACAAAGATCCCTGGATCAAGGTCAATGCTGAACGTTCTAAAACCCTGCCTGTGATTATGAGTAAACAAGAACCTCTTCCAACTGCCGAAGCGCGTCGCACGGAACTTGGACTTTAAAGTTATTGTAACCGAAATATATAAAGAGAGATGTCGTGTTAAAAATTCATATAGCAATAGTTGGGAGTGGTCCAAGTGGGTTTTATGCAGCTGAAGCTTTGCTAAGATCTGATCTTAACGTTGAAGTTAATATGATAGAAAAACTGCCCACTCCATTTGGCCTTGTGCGAAGTGGTGTTGCGCCGGACCATCCTAAGCTAAAGCAATCAATCTTAGTTTATGATCGTATTCTGAAACAAGACGGGATGAATTTTTTTGGCAATGTGACTGTTGATGAGGATATCTCAGTTGAAGATTTATTGAAGACCCATCATGGGGTGATTATGGCTTGCGGTGCACCGCTTGATAATAAGTTGAATATTGATGGTGAAAATTTGAAGGGCAGTCATGCGGCGACTGCGTTTGTTGGTTGGTATAATGGTCACCCTGAATATCGTGATGAGAAATTTGATTTTAAGCAAAAGACAGCCATCGTTATTGGACATGGAAATGTAGCTGCTGATATTTGCCGAATTCTTTCTAAACCGGTTAGTGAGTTGAAAAAGAGTGACATTGCCGAACACGCTCTAGATGCGCTTGCTGAAAGTCAAATTAGGAAAATTCATGTTGTTGGCCGCCGTGGACCTGTGCAGGCCAAGTTTTCTCCTAAGGAGTTGCGGGAACTAGTTGATATTTCAAATGTCACAACTGAGGTTGACGTAAATGATTGTGAGATTGGAGAGCAGTGTAAAGTTGAGTTAAGTGATCCAAAGAATATTTCCAGTGGAAAGAACTTAGAACTCTTTCGATCTTTTTCAGAATTACAAACATCACCTGAACTCACACCACACTCGCCTCGTAAAATAAAATTTCGTTTTTATCTCACGTCACAAAAAATTCATGGAGCTGAAACGGTTGAAGGGATGTCATTTTTTAAAAATCAACTTGGTGGTCAGGCATTTTCACAAACTGTAATTTCAACAGGGGAAACAGAACACATTTCATGCGGACTTGTATTTCGTAGCATTGGCTATAGGGGAGTTCCTTTTAAAGATATTCCGTTCTGCGATGATCAAGGTAAAATCCCTAATAAAGAGGGACGAGTTATAAAAAATGGAAAAGCTATGCCGGGGGTCTATGTCACAGGGTGGCAAAAGCGAGGGCCTTCAGGAATTATAGGTACGAACCGTGCTGACAGTATTGAAACTGTAGACTGTTTACTTGCGGATATGGCTGGTGTTGAGAAAACACCAAAGTCTGGCTCAGATGGCTTAACGGCACTACTTAAGAAGCGACAAGTTCAAATTGTTGAACTTGATGATTGGTTGAAAATTGATACCTCAGAAATAGCCCGCGGCAAGAAATATGGTAAGCCACGGGAAAAGTTTACTCGAGTTGATGAGATGCTTGATGTGCTGTCTGTATAGAAATTGAAAGAGCTTAGATGATCATTTGATAGTGACTTGATTGTCTGACTGTAAAAAATATAGGTGACCAGTAATGCAGCGAAAACAAGCGAAAAAACGAAAGTTATTAGCAGCAATAGAGTATCAAAAAGATTTCGATATCGATGGTTTATTAGATACTGTTGCGTTGAATTTAAAGGCAAGGGGTAACTATCTTGCTGGCTACACTCAGTATGAAGTTAAAGACCCTAAAGGTCGCTGTCCGGTCATGAAACTTCGTAATTTAAAAACGGATGAAACAGCCAGGATCTCTCAAGCTATGGGAATGGAATCTCGAGGTTGCCGTATGGATGCGGGTGCACTTGCAGAGTTTTCCGGGAAGCTTGTGAATGAGCTAGAGCCTACGATCCAACTCTTGATCATCAATCGTTTTGGAAAAGCAGAAACTGAAGGGCATGGATTTCGCAATGTGATTGAAAAAGCATTTGCGATGGAGATCCCGATTTTGACCACAGTACGAGCGCCTTATGTTGAAGGGTGGTATAGTTTTTGTGGTGAGCTTGGTGAGACTTTGCCAACCATACCGTACGATATTTTAAATTGGTTTGATGAAATTAATTTAGAAGAAAATACTTTAGTAACAATGGAAATGCAATTTTAACCCCCACTCATTTTTTAGCCTTAAGGGAATATCGAAATGGCCCATGAAGTTCAAAATTCAGAAGATATCGAAATGATTAAAAAAACTGTTCAGCATTATATTAATGGAGCAATCTCGGGAAGTGGTGCTGAAATGAAACCAGCTTTTCACGATGAAGCAACTATTTATGGATATATTGGAGAAGATCTCTTTGCGGGGCCAATTCAAAAACTCTTCGATTGGAATGACGAAAATGGCGCTGCAACGGACCTTCAAGCCAACATCTCAAAAATAGATTTAGTTGGTACTACCGCACAAGTTAAATTAGATCTTGATAACTGGACAGGCCATAAGTTCACAGATTATTTTAACCTGCTGAAAACAGATGGATCATGGAAAATTATGAATAAGGTCTTTCATCTCCATACCTAATTTTTTGCAATAGACATTACAAAATTAGAATTTTAGACTAAAAGCATGTAGTTTTGTTTTAAAGTTGAGAAATGATGGATAGCCAGGAATTCAAAGCGCAACCCATTGTTTCTCAATATAGGAGTGTTCTTCTGCTTCAGAGCAGTCTAGTAAATGAAAGTGTTCTACTGGCACTTAGCACCATTTTTATTATTTCTGTTTGATGTCTGGAATATGTTTAGAAGCTGACAGGGATTTACATGAAGACAGTTTTATTCTTCCCCTAAAATCAAACTCAATAAATAACTGGTTCGAAGTAGCTATGATTAGGTTCGCCGTTTCTCCCTATTATCGCAACACCTTCTAAGACCTTAAAAAGTTAGATCGTTTTTGTGGTTTGGAAATTGCTATTTCTATAGTAGAGAAAATTCTCTTAAAATACTAATTTTAGCACTAGTTGTTGGTCGACTGGGTCTTTATAAACTTATAGATTTCAAATGTTTGGCGGTAATGTGAGTACGGTTTGAAAAGTTTCGTCAAAGTCTGCTTTTGATTGACCTAATTTTCATAGATTTGCATTTGGCTTGTGCTCTCACACTCTAAAATACGCTGCATGATTTGATCGATTTTGCGCTGGGCTAAATTGATTTAATTTTTCAATTCTTTTGCCTTGTCTTTAGCATTTGTTTCTCTCTCTTCCCATGCGTCCTTCAGCATATTACGCGTTATAACAAATACATCAGGATTTGGTTTTAAGTGTGCTAGAAGGTGATCGAAATCTGTTTATAATCTTTCTTTTGCGAATTGATTTTCTATACTGGCTGCACTGCTTGTGGAAGCAGTAGTAATAAGAGTGTTTTGTGTTTCTTCCTTTTGCCCATGCTGCAGTCATGGTTTCATTACATTACACGTACATACTGTAAGCTCGTTATGTTCAGGTTGACTCAAGTGTAATGATATTAATTCTATTTTTATACAATCAAACACTCCTGAAAATATGCGATGTTTAATGTCTACATTGCAGGAAGTTTGCGAATGGTTAGGAGGACTAATGCAGATATTACATATTGATTATTATTCTACTGTCGATGTGTAAAAATTGTGTAATGATTACTTATGCACAGGATAAAATTTATCTGTATTTACTTATTTCGTTTTATAGGAATAATACAAAGTACAAATATAGTATTTGTATGCTGATGAAACGGGGAGCGTTTTTTCAATAACACTAGGTTTTGCCCTTGTAATGAAGGGAAATAGAGAGAAGAGGAGAGCTCTTTTTTCTAAACGGCTTTGTGCGGTCTTTTGATGGGGATTGGTCGTGGTTTGGTGCTGTTTGCTTTGTCAAATGACAGGCTTGAATGGATAGTACCGTTAAAATTTGTGAAATGAACTTGCAGGGTTGTGAGAAGTCTGATCAAAAATGAAGAAGAATGAAATGAAAATGATAATGATTTTGATCGGAAGGAAAAAGTGATGTCACATTGTGTTTTTATCGAAATTGGTGAGGATTATCATCCATGGGTTAATTATGAAATAGAACATGAAACAAGGCATAAACTATCAGATCCAACTAGACCGCAAATTCTTACAGAGGAATATAAAGAATATTTCCCTACAGGTATGGCGCTTGATAAAAAACCAACTAAGACACTTTCTCATTTTTTATCTGCTCCAGGTGGGTTTGCTATCAGTACTAAGGCTCGAGAAATAATCGAGTCATTAGAGCCGAATGTTCACATATTTAAAGAACTAGCAAGTTTTGATGAAACTGGCACTCCTTTTAAAGAGAATTATCATCTCTTTATCATTCAGCAATTTATTGATGGCCTCAACATAGAAAAATCAAATGTTAAATGGGTTGAATCCAAAATTGAGGGCAAAGAATCGTTAAAACGTATCCCTCTCTTTAATGGTGATGGTACACCAATGCGAACGAAAGATGGCGTGAGATTGAATCCAGATGGTTCTATTAAGATGGAATTAAGATTAGATAGAGGGCCGACCTCTTTATCGATGAAAAAAGATATCATACAAAATAAACATGTTTGGAAATTAAAGTCTTATTTAAAGACCTATTTCTTTTTCTCTGATGAGTTAATGCAACGACTTTTAGAAGCTGGGATTGAAGGAATTCGATCTTATCATGCTGAAGATTATTAAAATTGAAAGATTATAAAACAAGAACTTTGTGAGGCATTCTATGACTGAAGGTGTGTTTGAACGAATTGACCTAAATAAAGCAACAAATGCTTTTAAAGAAGCGAAGTTTAGTGAAAAAACTCGCTCAGCTGTTGATATTGATAGTCAATCTGTCAATTTTGCAAAACACCATATAATCCCCAAAGAATTACTTCTGAATGAAACAAATATTTTTAGCATTTTAGCTACGACCATTAATCCAGACACTGGGAGTGCCTATTTAGATTTTAGAGATTTTAATACAAATGGTGTACATCTTGCTACTACATATGATGGAGCTGACCTGACTTCAACTAGCCGACATGCAGGATCTCATTCTTTATACAGTGCTTTTTTTGAGAATGAAGTATCGCAGGCTTTATCAGAAAGTTATGATGCATTTTTAATGGAATTCTCAAGTGCCACTGATAGTGATGGAAATAGAATATACACTGATTTTGAAGCTCAAAAAATGGCTTATAGTGAAACGGCCAATAAGGCACTTGGAGTTCAGAATTATTTTAAGGACGCTTTGGTTAATGGTGTCAATGTAAATGGGCAGCACATTCCATTAACTGCTATTGATCCCAATTCTCCTATACCGGTGGAAATGCAAAATTTTTGGGGTAACCTTGAATTTTCTGATATTCAGAGCAGCTCTCAATATCAACTCGGTTTGGATGGAAAGTTTGTTAGTGGTACGGCCAACACTGGCAGTATTTTCTATAGCGAGCTTTATGACCCCACGTCAGGTTTATCTCTTGAAGATAGAGTTAATCTAGTTACAGACTTTAACACTCAGTTAGATTCTGCCCTGGCAACAGGACAAGATCTCACACAACATGCTGATGATTTTGATAGCAATAGTGTTCTTTCAAATATAGCTGATAAGGATTTTGTAGAACCCACGACTAACTTTACGAAGTTTCTCTATAAAGCCCTTTTGGGAACCACTGCTTTTTCTTTTGCGGTTTCAACCCTTCCAAAAGGACTTTTTGCTGCGGAAGTTGTTAATTATATAAATACTCAAGAACAAGCTAGTCAGCTAGAAGCTAATGGTGATTTTTATGCAGCTGGGAAATTGCTCACCAAATATTATTTTAGTCTTGGAGCAGGTGAATTGCTTGGTGCTGCAGGTTTCAAGGCTGGTGCTGCAGGTGGCTGGGGGACTGCACTGACATTTGCTGGTGCTGGTGGTTTATTGGGAGCGCTTGGTGGTGAGAAACTCGGTGTTTATTTATATGAACAAAATCCGGCTTATTTTAGCTCGCTTGTGCTCAATGGCTTAAAAGAAGATTTAAATGATATTAATGGGTGGATTTATAGTGGGGATGATAGTTCTCAACCTGGTTATTGGTATCAATATACAAGCCGTAAAGAAGGTACAATTGCTCTTGCCACTGATGAAGAAGCTGCAGTGCTTAATGAATTGCGCACTGAACGGATTAGTTTGAATGAAGAAATTAACATTCGTTTAGAAGAATACCATGCTAGATTAGTGCAATATGATACCAGCAAAATTGGAGACTGGATTTATAATGGCCCTGATAATAGTTGGTATAAAGTAATAAATCAAAAAGATGGTATTATTACTCATGCGGATGATGAGTTAAACCAAGAGCTTCATGCACTTAGAGAAGAAAGACTTGCTCATAATCAGGCTGTTGAAAATGAAATTGAACAGTACCGAGAAAAAGTTGACATAAATAATATTGATCGCTGGTCTTATGATGAAACTACAAGTGAATGGAAATACTTTAATGAACGAACCGGCGTTTCTATTTCAGCGTCTGATAGTAAAAGTTTAGAACTTGATGCCATTCGGCAAGAACGAATAGACATTAATAATGCTATCGAATTCAGAGAGTATTTTGGTAATAACCCTGCCGCTAATTATTCTATTACTTCATTGAATTCTCCACAACTAGGAGAAGGTGCTCCATCTAACATTCGAATGGTTATGTTTGATGAGTATGGGTTTGTATTAGACGCAGACCAATTATCTTCAGTTGATTGGACGCAAGAAATTGACTGGGATAATTTGAATGGATTTGATTTAATTAAAAAATCCGATTTGCTATCTACTACGGAAATAGTTTCACACTTAGAAGCATCTGGTTATGTTTTTGAACCTGAAACCCCTCCCGATGTTACAATTATACCGAATGATGAAGGTTTACCTTCAATGTTTATGCTTCGGGATAGTGAAGGTAATTTGGTTATTGATAACCTTCCATCAAATGATGGGACTGTTTTTGATCCAACGTTTTCTGGGCCCATTAACTTCCAAACTCTTACCCAACATACAGATGGTACATCTCATTCTGAAACGGTCTATTATGACCCTGAGAAGAATATTTTTGTGTCCAACACTACAAATGTAGATAGCGGAGAGACAAGCACAAAAGTTGCTGTGATATCTGATGGGTTTAATGTTGTTGATTTTGAATTTCCGAATGGAGTTGGATCTTTAGATACAATAACTGACTTTAGCCAACTTTATGCGCATGGGTCTCTTGACGATGGTAAGGCTTGGGCGTCGATCGATGGGCTTTTCTTCAATTATGAGCCGCAAACAAATGGTGATATTGATTGGACCAGAATTGATACATTCCAAGCCTATAATTTAAGGGATGATATTAATGCTTTAAATATCGGTGTTGACTCAACGCCTGGTACAATCATTGTGCCTGATGTTCACGGCATTCCCTCACTCTTCCTGCATCAAGACCAAAATGGGGATTATCAATTTTATGATAGTCCTTCAAGTAGCAATCCGATCATTCCTAATATTGCGCAAGGGACAGCTGTTGATAATTTTGATTATAGCAAGCCGATTGGCTTCCAGACGCCGATAACCAGCGATAATGGTCCGGCATATGAAAATGTTTCTATTGATTTTGATAATTTAACAATTGTCAAAACAACGCCATTAACTAATGAACTAACTTCCGTTCAATTTATTGAGGGAGGGACTGATAGTCTACACTCCGTGCCTGGCATCGTTGTTAATTACAATACAGATGCTCAATCTGAATTGCATGGCAAGTCTGTTTTTGATAGCTTAAAAGCTACTGGAGTTGCTGAGACTGATCATAAATTCATCTCAGGTGGCGGAGGCTCTGGTGGGCAAGCTTTTAATGCTGTGAAGCAAGGGGCGACATTTACGCATGCCGATGGAACAGAGACGAGCCTTGTAGATTATGCAAACCAGGTGAGTGATGGCGCTAGCGTCCTTGTTAACAATATTGGTGAAGAGCTTGGTAAAGTTCCTTTATATCTCAATACTTTAGCGCCGGGTATTATTTCTGATCTTATTCGCGGGGATGATATTGAAGAGGTGGCTGAGCGTTATGCTATTCAGCTTGGGGTGACCATTGGTGTTGATGTGTTGCTTGATACATTTGGTGATTTAGCGGCTGGCACGACCAATCCGAATGCGCCTAATTTCTTTGATAGCGGAGCAGGGGCCTTTCTTAAAGGGGCGATTATTCAGTTTGCTGTGGTTGCTGCTCTTCGCGGCGAAGATATGGAAGGCTCAGATTATGCGAAGCTGATTGCCAACTATTCTATTCGTTCTGCGCTTACAGAGGTTGTTAAGTCAACCAGCTGGGGTTCGGCTCAAGTACCTCTTCAACAATCAAATATTCTTTCAGATATCTTCAATGGCAATATAACATCAGGTACTACTAACTCTGGTCCAACAACGACGGGTCTCTCTCCAGCTGGTGCTGGTGCTGTTGCCGCTGCGGTGACTTTCTTTGCAAATCTCATTGATCATGGGTTTGAGGACTTTGAACAGACCCTCGTTCAAACTGCTGTTGCAGGGGCAACAGCTTATTTAGGTGCGGCTCTGGCTGTTACGCTTGGACCATTAGGTTATGTGATCGGCGCGGTGCTTGGTAATTTGCTTGGCAGTTTGTTTGGGCCAGGTCTTCCGCCTCCTCCGCCATTGTTCCGTGTTGAAGAAAATGGTGATGGTTCGCAAACCGTTTATATAACGGCCGTTTCTGGTGGTTATGTTTATGAAGCACGTGATGGGTTCAACGATGTTCTTGTTGGTAATCACGGCCAAGATAACCTGATTGGTTCAGACGGAGACAATGAACTCTTCGGTAATGCTAATAAAGATATTTTAAATGGTCATGCAGGTGATGACTTGTTGTCTGCTGGTAAAGGTGATGACATTGCCATTGGTGGATTAGGTGAAGACGTCATTCTAGGTGGCAGTGGTAATGATAACCTCTTTGGTGATCAATCCATTGTTAAGGGTGAAGAAGGCACAGCTGTTAATAATGCCGCGGAAGGTCAGGATGACCAGCTCATCGCAGGTGATGGGGATGATTATGCCTTTGGTGGCGCTGGGGATGATTATATCAGTGGCGGCAATGGCGATGATACACTGTTTGGCGGGACTGGTAACGACACTGTCTCTGGTGATGATGGGGATGATCTCCTTAATGGTGGCATTGGTGATGACACCATTTATGGTGATACGCTTGATATAAATGAAGAAACCCAGACGATTGAGACCATTGGCTCTGGTAACGATGTGATTGATGCTGGGGATGGTGATGACACTGTTTATGGCGGCGAAGGAGATGACCAGATTTTAGGTGGGCTTGGTGCTGACCGAATTTATGGCGATGGTATCCGTGTTGATCAATCTGACGCGGATAATGTTATCTCCACTTTAATAGGTAGTGGTGCTGATACCATTGATGGTGGCGAGGGTAATGACATCATCTATGGTGGTGCTGGGGCTGATACCATTCTTGGTGGTTCTGGTGATGACTTCATTGAAGGTAATGAGGGTAATGATCAAATTGAGGGCGGTATCGGGGATGACATTCTCGGTGGTAATGACGGGAATGATACTCTTGAAGGCGGTGATGGAAATGACCAACTAACCGGTAATGATGGTGTTGACCAACTATTTGGTGGGACTGGTTCAGACTCTTTAGATGGTGGGCTTGGCAATGACCACTTGGAAGGTGGCGCAGACAATGACCTCTTACGCGGTGACCTTGGTGACGATACCATTTTAGGTGGTGATGGGGATGACCTTGCTTTTGGCGGTATTGGTAATGATACGCTTGATGGGGGTGCTGGTAATGACACGATCTTGGGTGAAATCGGAGATGATACTCTTTCTGGTGGTTCTGGTGATGACACACTAAGTGGTGGATCGCAAAATGATATCCTTGATGGTGGTTTAGGTGATGACCTGCTGCAAGGTGGCAGTGGTGATGACACCCTTATTGCGCTTGCAGGCTCTGACCGTTTGGAAGGCGGTAGTGAGAATGATACCTATATAGTCAAGCTAAGTGCTGGTGAGACAACCATTTTTGATGTTAGCGGTGCGGACATGTTGGAGCTGTCTGGTGATATCAAACCTAAAGACATCATCCTGTCTGTTGATGGCGATGATTTGATTGTTGGTCTACGGTCTGATGATACAAAGACCATTCGTGTGCTTGGTCAATTTGATGCGAATAGTGATATTATGCTTGAAGCTATCAAATTTACAGATGGGTTCACTATTAATATCAGCCAGATGATTATTGGTGATGATGGTGACAATAACTTAACTGGATCCGAGACTGATGATGGCATTTTAGGACTTGGCGGGAATGATAACATTCTTGGCCAAGGTGGAGATGACTTCCTAGATGGCGGCGCTGGTGAAGATATCATTTACGGTGGTGCTGGCAATGATCAAATCCATGGGTCTTCTGAAGATGACCTTCTTTCTGGTGACCAAGGAGATGATACTCTCATTGATGGTGCTGGTAATGACCTCCTGATTGGTGGCCAAGGAAATGATATTTTTGTTATTGGTAATCATGAAAATTCTGATCAAGATACGATTGCGGATTTTGTAAAAGGTGAAGACAGGATTGATTTATCCGGTTTTGGACGGCAATTCGTAACTCGCAAACAAATGGATTACTTTGGTAGCCGTATCAATCAAACTGCATTATTGACCTCTATCGCTTTAGGTGCAGCACAGCTTCTCAAAATTGAAGGCTTAGATGCTGGCACGTTAGAGGATAGTGACTTTATCTTTGATCAACAGGTTGTTGAGGGACTATCTGGGAGTGATGGTAATGATATTATCACTGGTACAGATGCTGATGAGACCATATTGGATGGTAAAGGTTTTGATGTTCTAACGGGTGGGCTTGGTAAGGACCACTTTACCATTAGTGCTCAACAAGGTGACATTGACACCATCACTGATTTTACAGTTGGTGAAGATAAAATTGACTTGAAGCAGGTTACGCAATTTATCTCAACTAATCATATCCAATTAGAGCAACGCAATGGTGATGTGATCATCCATCTTGAAAATGATCAGTATGTGATTGTTGAAAATACAACAATAAACCAACTTACTGATGATCAGTTTGACTTTGATGTTTTTGAAAATCAGACGAATGCAGATCGATATGCAGGTGATGTTGACTATGACTTTAGTCAAGATGAAGTGGTAGAGGATAATAGTGCTGAACTTTCGGATGGTGTGAATAGTTTAGAGAGTTTTGCTGCTGGGTTGACTGCTAATTGGGATGCGCAGGGTATTGCTTCGACAGCGCCAGATGAAAGTGCACTTTCAACGAGTGCTTTAGGTGATGTACAAGGTGCAGGATATTTTGCAAGCTCAGCAAATATTGATAGTGAGGGATCGCGCCGGACAGTTACCAACAATGAATATTGGGTGAAATTTGGTAAGTGGTATCACGGCAATGAGCGCTGGGAACTAACACGAGATGTGAACTTTCATCCATTGAGTTATTATGAAGCCAGTTTGCCTGGTAATCAGATTTATAATTATTTATCTTCTAATATAGTGAATTCTGGAAATTATTATTGGGATGATATCGTTGGGGATAAAAGTTTTACACCTACATATTGGACTTTTCAGCATAGTTACTTTGATTCCCTTTTTGGTCGGCAGGATACTTTTTATTACAATACAGGTGATTTGACATTTTTTAGAACAATTACTTTGCATCAAGATGGTTTAGGTTTCCTAAGTCACTCAGATGTATTTACTTTTAGAGATAATCATCCAAATGACTTACTGTATGGTGGTTATTGGGGAGAAAATATCCAGGGTGGAAATGGACAAGACCGCATCTTTGGTAACAATGGCCACGATCAGATTTATGGCGGTTCTGGAAATGATGACCTTTATGGTGGCACGGGGGATGATCATATATATGGTCAATCCGGAAACGACAAACTCCAAGCTGATGACGGAAATGATTTATTAGATGGTGGTTCTGGTAACGATGTTTTACTTGGTGGTATTGGTAACAATACCCTTAATGGTGGAACAGATAATGACTATCTAGCCGGTTATGCGGGGGCTGATGTTGCCAATGGCGGAAGTGGTGATGATTACATTCTTGGTGGAGAAGGTAATGACACCTTAAAAGGTGATGCTGGTAAAGATATTATCTATGGTGAAGCTGGTGATGACAGGCTAGAAGGCGGGGAGAGTGAGGACTACCTTTATGGTGGTACCGGCTCTGATACATTGCTTGGTGACAATGGGGCTGACATTTTAGTTGGTGGTGAAGATGATGACCATCTAGACGGTGGTGCCGGGAATGATCAACTGTTTGCTGGTGATGGGGACAATGAGCTCTTTGGCGGTGAGGGAAATGATTATCTGCAAGCCGGAAATGGAGACAACAAGTTCTTTGGTGATGCGGGTAATGATAAAATAATTCTTGGTTCCGGTAATGATTATGCTGTGGGTGGTGATGGTAATGATCTAATCACAGCCGTCTCAGGAAATAACTGGATCCATGGTGGAGCTGGGATTGATGCTATTTATGGTGGCGACCTCCATGATACAATATTTGGCGGCTCTGGCTCTGATTTTATTGACGGTGGTGCTGGTAGTGACCTTATTAAAGGTGGCACCAATGATGACCTTATCTTTGGCGGTGAAGGTCATGATCATATTGAAGGTGGTCAAGGTGATGATCTTCTCAAAGGTGATGCCGGTTCTGATTTGATCATTGGTGGTGCTGGTGCGGATAGGCTTGAAGGTGGTGCAGGGAATGACTTCCTTCGCGGGGATGATTTAAACGCTGATCCGTTAAATGCTGTTTCTTCAAACGACACCCTGTTAGGTGGCGATGGCAACGATACGCTTGAAGGTGGTATTGGTAACGATGTTCTAACGGGTGGTGCCGGGTCTGATACATTTGTCTTTAATACCTCTTGGGGTGAAGACACAATTACTGACTTTGGCAATAATGGACTTTCTCGAGATTTGATTGATTTTACAAGTCGATCTGATGTTCAAGCTTACTCTGATTTGGTTGTTAGTTATCATGATGGGTATGCTTTGATTTCTAGTGATTTTGGTCAAATTAGACTTGATGGAGTGACTGCTGGATTGTCTGAATCTGACTTTAGATTTGGTCAATCAATCTCTAATATCGCGCCAGTGGCAGAACTTGATAAGACCATATCAGGTGTTGAAGATACGGTCGTTACAATTAATCCGACTGTTCTACTTTCTAATGATAGTGATGTAGATGGCGATGCACTCTCGTTGCAGGGTGTCAGCGCTGCTGTTCATGGTACTGTTGAGATTAATGGTGTTGGTAATGTTGTTTTTACACCAGAAGAGAATTACTCTGGATTAGCTTCTTTTGAATATACAATTGTTGACAGTTTAGGAGCTACGAGTTCGAATGTTATCTCTATCTCTTTAACTGGTACAGAAGATGCTGTTAGCTTAGAAGCGTCAATAGAAAATCAGACAATTGATGAAGATGCCTCTTGGAGTTTTACAATTCCAGAAAATACATTCTTGGATGTTGATGGAGATGTATTGAGCTATTCAGTATCATTGGTAGATGATAGTCCTTTGCCAAGTTGGCTTTCATTTACCCCTGAGACGAGGGTAATAACCGGCACACCGCCGCAAGACTTTAGTGGGTTGCTTAGTTTTAAAGTCAAAGCTTCTGATGTTGGCTCAGAAGCAATAGACGAGTTTACATTAACTGTCTTGCCGGTAAATGATGCTCCTATAGCTTTGGAGGACAGTAGTTTTGAGGTAAATGAAGACACTGCAATCACAATTGTGGCAGGTGATCTTCTCAGCAATGATAGTGATGTTGAAGGAGATGCGCTTTCAATCACTGCTGTAAGTGATGCTTCCAATGGGGCTGTTGTTCTCAATCAAAATGGGGATGTGGTTTTTACTCCTACGGCTAACTATTTTGGCAATGCTTCATTTAGATATAGTGTTTCTGACGGTAAAGGGGCTACCAGCTCTGCAACAGTCACACTAACTGTAAATAGTGTGAACGATGCTGTTATCATTGGACAACCAATAGCAGACCAAATAATTGACGAAGATACTGATTGGAGCTTTATGCTACCAGCGGACAGCTTAATTGATGCGGATGGGGACGCCCTTACATATATAGCGACCTTATCTGATGATAGTCCATTACCTGACTGGATTAACTTTGACGCTAACACTCAAATCTTCTCAGGCACACCGCCGCAAGATTCTAATGGAACATTTAATATTAAAGTTTCGGCTTCTGATGCTTCATCGCAGGCCAGTGTTGTTTTCTCTTTCACTATCTCTCCAGTGAATGATGCTCCCAATGCTGTTGAAGATAGTGAATATATAACTTTTATGGGAACACCACTGGTTATCAATCCATATAAACTTCTTGAAAATGATACAGATATTGATGGTGATACCCTTACGATTTCTTCTGTTAGTGATGTAATAAATGGAACAGTTGCTTTCGCTGAAAATGGTAACATTACTTTCACACCTAATGCTGACTATTCAGGAGATGCTTCCTTTACTTATACTGTTACAGACAATCAAGGAGGGGAGAGCGCACAATCTGTTTCCATAAATGTTATTGGGGCCGGCCACCAGTTAGGTAGCACAGGAAATGACTTGCTTCTTGGAGATACCGGAGATAACAAATTCTATGGTATGAATGGTGATGATACTATTATGGGTCATGAAGGTGATGATTTGATTTATGGTGGTAGTGGTAATGACATTCTTTATGGCGGTGATGGTAGTGATACGATAAAAGGCTCCGATGGAAATGATTTGATTTCAGGTGATAAAGCACCTGTTGCTGAAAGAATATTCTTAGAGCCAGTTGAGCTAGACCTTGTTAATGGCAGCTTCGAAGATACTGCTCTTAGCAATGGTACGCACATTTACTCTGT
>BQJJ01000001.1 GCA_021604645.1 Methyloligella sp. | reverse complement strand
AAATTTAAGCTTTCCTCTATCATTCTTTGGTGAAGAAGGCTATCTTTAGCGTTAATATTGATTTGGCATTTATATAGTGTCAGTTATAAATTGAATATTCAGTCTTTGTACTAAGAAGCTTTGGCTACTCAAACGATTAGGGGTAAATGAATGGGACATATCGGTACACCACAATTCACGAATGATGTGGGCGCGGAGAAAATTGAAATTGGCGTCAAAGAATTTAAATGTATTGGTGCCAGGTCCCCGTTTGATCATCCGCATGTTTATTTAGACATGGGGCAGGATAATGAGATTATTTGTCCATATTGTTCAACACTTTACAAATATAATTCTGAACTTTCTGTCACTGAGACTAAACCAGCTAATTGCTGTGTTTTGGACGAGAATGTAGACGCGTAAATTCACGTTTTAATCTTTGCTCATATTTTAGTAGGGTCTTCAGGTTACCCACCAACAACCGGCCTATTTTAAAAGTGCGTCAATCTTATCGGTTTTTCACTATTCGTGTAGTGACACCTCATGCAAGCAGTGACGTCTCAGGCCAGTTGTGATGTCTCAGGAGTGTTTTTATGGCGACATCCCCCATTCTAATTATAGGTGGTGGCATTGGCGGGCTTACGCTTGCGCTTGAACTCGCCAAAAGAAACATTGCGTGCCAGGTCTTTGAACAGGCGGCTGAGTTCAGTGAAGTTGGTGCAGGTCTACAGCTTAGCCCGAATGCTGTCAGGCGGCTTGAAACATTGGGCCTTGGAACAGCGCTATCAATTGCCGCATGTACTCCTCCGAAAATCATGATTGGGGATGCGGTTAGCAAACAGCATCTCAATGAAATTCATTTAGGAGTAAATGCACAAGAACGCTACAAAGCTCCTTACATGGTTATTGCCAGGCGAGATTTACAAAGTATTTTGCTTGAAGCCCTTAAAGCTTATGAATGTGTAGAGCTTATTTGTAATAAGAAATTTATCACTTATTCTCAAAATGCTCATCAAATTACGGCTGAGATGACTGATGGCTCACATTATCAGGGACGGTTTCTAGTTGGGGCTGATGGTGTTTGGTCTCGTGTGCGGCATATGTTTGCCCCCGATCAGAAGCCCCGTCAAACTGGTTTTATGGCCTGGCGTGCAATGGTGAATGCGTCGGACGCCCCGTCTCTTTTCACTTCGCCTGATGTGAATGCGTGGCTTGGGCCAAATAGTCATTTGGTTCATTACCGCGTTTGTGCTGGTGAAAAAATCAACCTGGTTGCTGTTACAAAGGGAAAAGCTTTAGAGAAGACTTGGTCTGATGATACACCTAAGGAAAGTCTATTTGAAGAAATCAGGCCTTTTAACAGCGCCCTTAGACAGGCTGTGATGGAAGTGCCTGAGTGGACGGCATGGCCACTGATGATTTTAAAGCCTTTTAAAAACTGGAGTAAGGGGCGAGCTGTATTACTTGGAGATGCTGCGCATGCTATTGTGCCGTTTTTAGCGCAAGGTGCAGCGATGGCTATTGAAGATGCTTCTTGCTTAGGTTCGTTAATAGCCGAGATGAAAGATGGTCAGAAAGACAATCATCTAACTCTATTTGAGAACTATAAAAACAAACGCTTTCGTCGCTGTCAGCGTGTGCTCTCAAAATCAATTTACCAAGCCCAATTTTATCATGCAGCCGGCCGCCTAGTGAAAATCCGTAATGGTGGATTAAAGATGCTGCCCTCTTCTCTTCTGCTTCGGCAATATGATTGGCTTTATAAGGCTTAATTTTTTGGTTCAGCTCTTTATAAACTTCAGCAATTCTAATTACTCTACAATCAAGCAAGGTCTTCATGAGTTAGCTTAATAAGTGTAAAGCTTGTGTTTTAATGGCTTCTAGATTTTTTGAGCTGTACGTCCCGCGCGCCAAAACTCTCAGTCCAACAATTAGCGCTACCATTGAGACCGCGATTTCTCTAGCATTCTTGGTTATTTCAATGGTCCCAACTTTTTGCCCTTTACTGATTATTGTAACAAAAAAATCTTCCAGTTCTTTAAGCGCTGCAGATACCATTTTTTTAATCTCATCGGATTGATTAGGCAGATCTAAAGCGGTATTCACCAAAAAACACCCTTTATGTTCTTTATCTTTCTGGGTCTCAGAAATCATACCATCAAAAAAGGTGGCAATCACTTGTTTGGGATCTTCTAGCTTGCTTAATTGCTTTAAGGCTTCTTGACGATTTAACTGATCATAACGAAGCAAAGCCCGATTAAAAAGTTCATCTTTACTGCCAAAGGCATTGTAAAGGCTGCCTTTATTGATGCCCATAGCATCAATTAGGTCTGACATGGATGTGCCTTCATATCCTTTTTTCCAAAAAACCTGGATGGCTTTATCTGTTGCTATATCCAGATCAAAATTCTTTTCCCAAGGCATGAAATTCCTAACTTTTCAAATCGATTAAAGAGGGTTTATACCATTCATTCAAAAAAAACACCAGCCTGTGTTGACCGATTGGTATAAACACTATACAACCATGTTTATACCACTTGGTCTAAATAACCTCTAGCAGTAAACCGAAAGGTACTAACTATGCTTTTAAATACACCTTTATGTCAGTTTGGCTGGAAAGCTCCCGAATTCACTTTGAAAAACTCTGAAGGTAAATCCTTCACCATGTCTGATCATATTGGCGAAAAAGGCTTGCTAATATGTTTCATTAGTAATCACTGCCCTTATGTTCAGGAAATTGGAGAGAGGTTGTCACTGGATACAAAGGAATTGATTGCTGAGGGGATAAATGTACTCGCCATCATGTCTAACGATTATCATTCTGTTCAAATGGATAACCCTGTTTACATGAAACAGTTTGCAGAACATTTTGACTTCCCCTTCCCTTATTTGGTTGATGAAAACCAAGAAGTTGCTAGAGCCTATGATGCTGTTTGCACACCTGATTTTTTTGGTTTCAACAAAGATGGTGAATTGCAATATCGCGGGCGATTAGATGATGCTGGTATGAATTTTCACGGCGAACGCAAGCGTGAATTGGTGATCGCAATGCTCGAAATTTCCCAGACAGGGCAAGGCCCGCTCAATCAACTGCCCAGTATTGGTTGCTCAATAAAGTGGGCTTGACGCTACATAATTAAAACAAAGGAATTTGTAAAATGATTGATCTTTATACATGGAGCACTCCCAATGGTTGGAAGGCCTCCGCAACACTTGAAGAGCTCAACTTAGACTATGAAGTAAAACCGATTGATATTAATACCGGTATACAAAAAAAAGCACCGTTTACAGCAATAAACCCGAATGGCCGCATACCTGCAATCATCGATCATAGTGCCGATGACCTTACCATTTTTGAGTCAGGTGCGATTATGATTTACCTTGCTGAGAAAACTGGACAACTGCTCCCCACAGATGTCAAAGGTCGCTTCAATGTATTGCAGTGGTTGATGTTTCAAGTCGGCGGGCTTGGTCCGATGCAAGGTCAATCAAATGTATTTTTTCGCTATATGGATGAGCAAATACCAACAGCGATTAGTCGTTATCAAAACGAAACCCGACGTTTATACAGCGTTTTAGATAAGCAACTCAATGACAACGAATTTTTGGCTGGAGACTACTCTATTGCCGATATTGCCAATTGGAGTTGGGCGCGTATACATAATTGGGCTGGCGTTAATATTGATGAATTTGAGAACCTTCAAAGATGGTTAGACCAACTCGAATCTCGCCCTGCTTTGAAACGCGGTGCCGCTGTACCTGATAAAACAAACTACAATTCAACAAATACCGCTCCGAACGCTGCCAAATCGATAAAAAATATTTTAGCTCGGTAAATACGAAGTTTTACACCTCACTTTAAATCTAATAACAAAGGAAATTAAACTGATGAAATTGTTTGATATGACAGGGGCACCAAACCCGCGCCGCGTTCGAGTTTTTCTGGCTGAAAAAGGCATTGATATCGAGAAAGTGCAGGTTGATATTATGGAGGGTGAAAACCTTCAAAGTGATTATCTCTCGATCAATCCACGTGGTGTTCTACCAACCCTACAGCTTGATGATGGCACCATCATTGATGAAACAACTGCTATATGTAGATATTTTGAAGAGACAACCCCTAGCCCGGCACTTTATGGTCAAGATGCAAAATCAAAGGCTTTGATTGAATCTTGGCTACGTCAAATTGAGAGTGATTGCTTCACGCCAACAGCAGATGTTTTACGAAACAGCAACTCAGTATTTGAAAATCGCTCCATACCTGGGACGAATAATACACCACAGATCCCAGCTCTTTCTGACAGAGGTACTGATCGTGTGCTTGCATTTTATTCACGACTAAATAAGCATCTTGCGAATTCTCAATTTTTAGTCGGAAATGCATTCTCAATGGCCGATATAACCGCAATGTGTACGATTGATTTTGCTGAATATGTCGGCATTGCCGTGCCTGCTGACTTGTCCAACCTATCTAAATGGCGGGAGAAAGTGAACTCACGCCCAAGTGCGCAAGCATAGTTTTGAAAATATGGACGGGTCTAGCTGCCCTGCCTTTGTTACCCAAAATAAAAACACCCCCCGGACTTAAGTCCGGGGGGTGTTTTTATATTTCAATAGATTGAAGAAAGAACTGGAAACTTAAATTCAAGCTCTAACAAGCCTTACTTCACGCCTAGTTTTTTCTGCAGGCTTGAAGACGAGGTTGTGTATTGAAACACCACTTTTTTATCTGGGTTGATATAGGCATTTACTTTTTGTGCCATTAAAGCGGCTTCATGGAAGCCTGAAAGAATGAGCTTTAGTTTGCCTGGGTAATGATTGATATCACCTATTGCAAAGATGCCTTCTGCACTTGTCTCAAATTTTTCAGTATCAACTGAGATTAGATTTTCATGCAAGTTCAAGCCCCAGTTAGCAACTGGTCCTAATTTCATTGTCAAACCGAAGAAAGGTAATAAGCGATTACATTTCACTAGAACCTCTTCTTCGGAACCTTTGATTGTCACGCCGGTCATTTCACCATTTTCACCGTGAATTTCAGTCATTTGACCTAGGTGGAAATTGATTTTTCCTTCTTCACGAAGAGCAAGCATTTTGTTCACGCTGTCAGTTGCGGCGCGAAATTTATCACGGCGATGAACCAATGTAACGCTATTTGCAATTGGTGTTAGATTTAATGTCCAGTCTAGTGCGCTATCGCCGCCTCCAACAATGAGAAGGTCTTTGCCTTCAAAGTCAGACATTCTGCGAACTGAATAATGTACTGAGCCATTTTCATACTCTTCGATGCCAGGAAGAGGCGGGCGTTTTGGTGTGAAAGATCCGCCGCCAGCTGCGATCACTACATTCTTACAGATGAACTCTTGATTATCATCTGTTTTCAGATGAAAACGACCATCTTCTAATTTTTCAATTTCATCAACGCGTTGATTGAAATGGAACTGAGGGTCAAACGGTTTAATTTGTTCCATCAAAGCGTCTGTTAGTTCCTGGCCAGAAATAATTGGGTAAGCTGGAATATCGTAAATCGGTTTTTCTGGATAAAGCTCGGCGCATTGGCCACCTGGACGATCGAGAATATCGATAAGGTGACAACGGATATCTAACAAGCCGAGTTCAAACACAGCAAATAAACCGCAAGGGCCGGCGCCAATGATGACCACATCTGTTTCAATTGGGGAGTTTGACATGAGATTTTCTTCTTTAAAACGATTGTGCTCTTGGAGGTTTTCTATTTAAGAAAGCTCAATCCAAGAGCTTTAAAATTTAGTGTGATAAAAAAATGTTTTAGAATTGCTTTTCTGGTGTGTGAACAACCAAACCATCCAGCTCGTCTGTTACTTTGATCTGACAACTCAAACGGCTATTTGCTCGAACATCAAACGCAAAATCCAGCATATCTTCTTCCATTTCTTCAGAAGCTCCGGTCTTTGGGAGCCATCCCTCATCTACGTAGACATGACATGTCGCACAGCTGCAAGCACCGCCGCATTCCGCTTCAATTCCTGGAATATCATTTTTGCGTGCCACTTCCATCACGGTCATTCCAGCTTCGCCCTCAACTTCATGTGAGGTGCCATTGTGTTCAATAAATGTAATTTTTGGCATGGATTTTCTAACCGCGCTCCTTGTTGTATTTACCTGCTTGTACTTACCTAACTTGTACGTACTTAAATTTATGCGCTTTTATTATTTGCTCGCGCTGCATCCAGTTACGCGCCAGACGCATAAAATGAACTCTTACTTCATTTAAGCCGCTCTTTATAAATTACCAGTCACCTGAGATATTTAATTAAACGGCACTATTCCAAGGCCTTCCTATAATGCAATTAGCTTTTAGTTTCCAGTCTGAATTGCTTGAAAAGGGGTATATTTGAGTTTGTTAACCCTTTGACCTATGCTTTAAGGCCAAACAGGTGAAATTATTTTTAAAGCTTTGGGATAATTTGGGATGATGTTTTAAGGATCAGAGTATCTTTAAAAAAGTGATTTTTTGACCTTTATTTTGCTATTATCTAGCTAACTGGCGAGGGCACACCAACGAACTAATAAATTAGAAGAGTATCTAAAACTTTTCAGGCTCTTACTTCCTAGGCTTCTACATTTCAGCTTTTATGACTTTTACGACCGCTGCTTTTAATAAACATAGCTTAATTAACCTTAACAGTGAGACTTTACTCTAATTTCAAATAAGGCCTTCGATGTATGAAACTGTTGTTTTGATTTCACGTTGCACTTCATTTAATGCAGTTGTTTTTTCATCCGCTGATAGCTGTTCTATTTTTTGCTCATAGTTTTCAGCTAAACTTGCTGTTTTCCATGCGCCAATTGCCCTAGCTGACCCCTTGATTGTGTGTAGGATATCTTGCCATTCTTTGTTGGATTCTGCCGCTTTTAGACGTCCTAAACACTGCTGTGAATGACTTACAAATAATCCTAAAACTTCATTCTCTAACTCTTTGCTTCCAAAAGTTTGACGCGATAGATGCACCAAATCAATTGGTTTTGAGAAATGAGGTCTTTGCTCTTCTTCACCATTAAACTGATCTATAGACTGATTTGAATAACTTTGACTTGCGACCGAATTCATAATTTTGCCCTCTAATTGATATGCACAACCACTAGTTGAACATGTTGCCCGCAAAAACTTTACTACGGTCAGTATAAATCAGAAGGGGTTACAAGTTATTAAACAGCACTGATTTTTATTAATAATTTCATTTGGTCCCATTAGGGGTAAAAAATATTGCACATTTAATTTGCGCTCTTGTGAAAAGATTTAGTGATTCGGTGCGGCAATTATGTTACTGTTTGGTTGTGTTATTTTTCTTCTTTTGTAAGGAGGGAAATAATTTTCAGTTTTTAAAAGTACTTAGTTAAAATGTATTTTTGTTGAGGGGTTGTTCTTTAAGTCTAAAAATCATTTTAGTCAGATAACAGCATATAAAATGATTGTATCGATAAATTATATACAGGCATACGATCAGTTATTTATTTGCTCATATCATGAAAGTTTGAGTTTTGAGTGGAAAACTTAGTACCTAGTCTTTCTTTTCCGTTATTTTTATAATGTAAAGCTTGGTTTTCAATTTGGTTTAAATTTTCCAAATTGTTGTTGGGACTAATATTCTGTCTTAATCTATTCAGACTGAATTTATGTGAAATAACTCTTTTATGTGAAATAACTCTGAGCTTCACAGATTTGGCAGAGTTTTGACATATTACGATTGTACTGGTTTGAAATTGAAAGTTATTGTTTTAAAATAACAGAATTATTGAGGTCTATTTTTTTGAGTTAAAGCTCTCAATTCATTAGCAAAATTATATTTTGTTTTTGGTGGCACTTTCTCAAAGAAAAAATCTCATATGTTATTTGAAACTTGCCGCCTCTCACTTTGGTGGAAAGTGTACTTGTTTTTAATGCTAGATTTTTTTGTTTTATTCCGTTTAACGAGGGCGTTTTTAAAGGAATGAGCAAAAGAATGGGTCTAGTAAATGCAAAATTGCAAAATTTTTATTTTGCATCAAACTGATCTCAAGGCTGTAGATCAATTTGCATTAATTTTGTATCGCGGTTCTAGGTGCGGTTCTAGAGTTTGGGATAGTAACGCGGGTTAAGTATTGGATTATTGAATGGCACAGGAAAAACATCGACCTCCCCTTTCAAAAGCGGCTAGTAAAGCAAAAGCTGCAAATAAAGGGGAAGCCGGTCAGCCAATGAATAAAAAGGTTGGGGCCAACCTTCAAAAAGAAGCTGGATCAAAAGAACATTTAGAGTCTGGTTTGCAGAAAAGAGACGCCGGTCTTGCATCCAGAGGTAACAGAGGTGCTGATGGCGCGCCGCCTCTTCCTAAAGCTGCTCATTCTCAAAAACCTCATTCATCAACTCCAAAGAGCGCTGGTCAACCTGGTGGACCTAATCTTAAGTCTAGAGCTCCTCAACCAAAAGCTGTACACGGACAAGCTGAAGGCCTATCTGAAAGACAGTCAACAGAAAACAAATTGTCTGACAGTAAAAATTTAAAACCGGTTAGTTTACGTCAACGGGTTGAGCAAGAGCCTTATCCTACACGTACGAATTCAGCGCCGCAAAATTCACCTCCTGCTGGAGATGATGATGACGCTGCTGATCGTCGCAGAGCAGCACCAGCTCGTCGTCGTTTTGCTGCAAATGATGATGTTCCATCTATTGGTGGCTTAATTTTTGCCCTTCAACAAAAACCATCGAACCGCCCTTTTATTATAGCCGGCATAGCTTCAGCTGTTTGGATGGCGCTTTCTTTTGGTTTGGTTTGGACGGTGTTGCGCCCTGCTCTTGCTGAAGTTCAATCAGTTGCTGCGTTTTTTCAATCGACATCGGCGATGTCGACTTTAGCTGCAATCATTATTCCTATTACTTTATTTTGGTTTTTAGCTCTTCTCATTTGGCGCGCACAAGAATTACGACTTATGTCATCTGCTATGACTGAGGTTGCTGTTCGACTTGCTGAACCAGATAAAGCTGCAGAACAATCTGTTGCCTCGCTTGGCCAATCAGTTCGCCGACAAGTAACAGCCATGAATGACGCGATTTCGCGTGCGCTTGGTCGTGCTGGTGAACTTGAAGCAATGGTACACAATGAAGTTGCCGCGTTAGAGCGTTCTTATAGTGAAAATGAGCATCGCATTCGCAATCTAATTGGTGAGCTTGCACATGAAAGAACAGCGCTTACGAATGATAGTGAGCGTATTAGCTCAGCGTTATCAGGCCTTGGTCAACGTGTTACTAAGCAGATTGAACATCAGGGCATTCAGACAACACAGCTTTTAGAAAAAACCAGTGGCGCTGTTACTGGCAAGCTAATTTCTTCTTCTGAACAGGTTGCCCAGTCTATGTCTGAGCAAAGTAATTCTGTTGTCACAACGATGACGGCTATGAATGACCGGGTTGGCCGTGAAATGCCGGCACTGCTTGAGCGCATGGGCAAAGAGCAAATTAAACTTGGTAAGGTTGTTGAGCATGCCAGTCAAAATCTTACAGCACTTGATAGCTCTATTGGTCATCATGCAGGTGCATTGAACAATGCTCTTACAGATCGCACGCAACAACTTGAGGGCATCTTCCGTAAGCACGTACAAACCATGAGCGTATCTATGGAAGAGCGAAGTTCTTCACTTGATAATGCGCTTGGTAACAAGCTGCAAACATTCGACAACACTCTCATTTCTCGCATGGATGAGTTTGAAGACACTTTGACGAATACCACTCAGAAGATTGACTCTGCTCTTTCAAATAAAGCGCAATATCTTGATATGGCGATTTCTTCTCGCGTGGCTGAACTTGATTCAGCTCTCATTGAACGTACAAAAGTCATCGATGCTGCCTTTACAGAACGATTAGAGGCGCTTGATAATGCCCTTCACTCAAGTTCAAAAACACTTGACCAGGCGTTTGCCCATCGCGCTGAGGAGCTTGGGCGCTCTATGGATAGTCGGTCGCAATATATTGTTCAGACGATTGGTGCGAAAACAAAAGAACTTGACAATGCTCTTATGTCTGGCGCTAAGACCTTGCAACTCACAACTGAGGATGTTGGCAAGCAAGTTATGTCGACCATCCATGGTTTAGCTGGGCAAGCTCAAGTTTTAAAAGAAGTTTCCCATGGCATGCAAAGCCATGTTAGCCAAATCACAAATAGCCTGCGCGACCAAAGTAATTTTGTTATTCAAGCTGCCGCTCAGCTTGAGAATTCACATGATCGTATTGGCACCAAACTTGGCAGCAGCCAAAACCATTTACAGCAATTGGTTGAATCAATTTCACATCGCACAAGTGATCTTGACAATGTTATGGGCTCCTATTCCAAACAACTTGAAACCACGTTGTCTCAAGCTGAACAAAAAGCCAATGAGATTACCAAATCACTGCATACTCGCTCTGCCTCACAATCTATGGAGGCTTTATCGGAGTTAACGCAACTGAGAGATGCTGCGACCAACCAAACTGAGCAAGCTATTCACGACATGAAAGATCGTATTGCGGCTGTTTCTAATGAGATGTCTAGCCAGATTAATTCACTTTCATCAGAGATTAGTGATACGCAAAGTCACTTGAAAGCTCAACTGCAGCAAATCCCTGATACCACACGAAAGAGTGCGTCCCTTATGAGACGTACACTGCAAGACCAATTGAAAGCTCTTGAATCTCTTTCATCAATTTCAAGTGGTTCTGATCATGTTGATGTTTCAACACCGGGCACTAATTCTCCTGATTTGTCTGGTTTTCAAGCTGCTATGGGGCACAACAATCCCAATAATAATGCTGGTACCCCACAAGGTGGGCAATCACTTGCTCCTTCTCAGCAAGGCCAACAACAAAATGGTGGCCAGCCTGGCATCCAGGGGGGGGTACCCTCACCACTTGGTGCAGCTAATCTTGGCGGCGCTGGTGTTCAACCGCTTGCAACCGGACAACAGCCAGGTCAGCAAATTGGTCAGAATTCTGTTCCACACCCTGGTCAATTAGGACAAACACCTCAGGCCGGACAAAAAACAGATCCGCTGGCTAACCCGTTTGAAGCTGGCTTCCCTGACACGAACTTACCTAACACTGGCTTAAAGGGACACAATGACGGTGCAAACGAACGTGATTTAGAAATAGATGCGATCACAAATTCTCTTGCAAAGCGCGCTAGCGAACAATCAGAAAGTAATGACCTTACATCAAATGCCACCCCTCTAAATCAAGGTGGAAATGTCGCTGGTCAACTTGGCGGACAACTTGCTGGACATGGTGCTGTAAAAGGCGCGCAGAATTCTTCTCACTGGTCTATGGGAGACCTTCTGGCTCGTGCTTCAGAGAGTGATCCTCTTGGTGCTAATAGTGGAGAAGACATAGCAACTACGTTGTCTAATAATTCAGCTGATCAAAACGCAATCGGCCAGGAAGCATTGGGGCCTGGCGCATTAGGTCAAGGGGGAATAGGACAGGGAGCTACCCCTCCCATTAATATTAATGCTATTGCTCAATTGGTTGATCAGGCTGCCGCTGTTGAACTATGGCGGACATATCGCTCAGGCCTTAGAACACAGGTCAGTTCCTCTGTTTACAATGATAAGGGTGAAGCGTTTCGTCAGATCTCTGGACTTTATGGCTCTGATGTTGGTTTTAGAAGCAATGTTGACCGGTATATTACTGACTTTGATCGTTTGCTCAATGAATCAGAGGCAAAAGACCCAGCCGGTAACCTTTCTACAAAACATCTGACATCTGATTCTGGACGTGTTTATCTTTTATTGATGCATGCAGCTGGACGCATTGGTGGGTAGTTTTTAGGGGTGTTTTTTCTCTTCTCTCTCACGGGCTATTCTGCTGCTAAGCAGCAGGCCCTCCGAGGGGCGGCGCTACGCACCGGACGCCCCTGGTGTCATGTCCCTCAGCCTAAAGTGGGCTGAGCTCCTTCTTCAGGTGGATAGTTTTTATTTTCTCTCACGGGCTATTGCTTTTTTAGTTGCGCTTCAGATGCCCACAAAGCATCCGCGCTGCCATAGCAGCAGGCCTTCTAAGGGGTGGTTTTTCTTACGATCAGCTTATCTGTGCTCGCTAAACTCCGCTCAGACTGATCTTGTGCACTGGGCGGCAGAGCTCCCATGCCCTGACGCTGAAGAAGTGTCACTCCTTCTTCGGATGAGAATTCAATAATAAACTATATTTCACTCCCTTTAGATGCCTTCAAAGCTTCTGTGGTGTAACAGTAACCACTTTTCTGCTAACCTCTCTAAAATAGATTGCACTTAGGTGCTAATGGGGGTATAAGCCTCTTTTTCATGCTGTTCACCCCTGGAGGAAGCATGAACTAGCCCCTCACATTTAAAATTTCATTGATTTGAGTGGTGCTAGATATATTTTTTAAATTTAGGAGAGACTGATGTCTGAATTTGTAGAACTTAAAGCATCGGTGCGTGAGCGTGTCGGCAAGGGGGCCGCTCGAGCTGAAAGACGCGAGGGACTTGTCCCTGCTGTTATTTATGGCGATAATAAAGCACCAGAAGCAATTACCCTGCCTTATAAAGAAGTTTATAAACAACTTCACACGGGCCAATTTTTAGCAACCGTTTTTGAAATTGATGTGAATGGTAAAAAATCACAAGTTTTGGCTCGTGATTGCCAAGTTCACCCTGTTAAAGATTTCCCAATGCATGTGGATTTCTTGCGCATTGGTAAAGGAACGAAAGTTTCTGTTTCTGTGGCTGTTAGCTTCTTAAACGAAGATACATGCCCAGGCCTTAAAAAGGGTGGTGCGCTTAACGTTGTTCGTCACGAACTTGAACTAACATGTGCTCCAAATGCAATTCCTGAAGTTATTGAAATTGATTTGGCTGAGGCTGATATTGGTTCTTCAATTCACATTTCAGATGTGACGCTTCCTGAAGGTGTGACATCAACGATCACTGATCGTGACTTTACAGTTGCTACAATCGCAAGCTCTGGCCCAACTGAGGCTGAAGAAGATGCAACTGAAGCTGATGAAGCTGAAGAAGGTGACGGCGAAGAAGCTGCTTCTGAATAATTAGAACCTTTATTTCTAGAGCATGTCACTTTATTTATTGAATTCAGGAGACATGCTCTATCTCTTTATTTAAGCTTGTCAATTTTCTTAAAACCGGAATCCACTTTTAAGTGACAAGCTCTGATTAAGACCTGATAGGACAGTGATGATGAAGCTCCTTGTTGGACTTGGAAATCCGGGTAAAGAATATGCCCGCAATCGTCATAATATCGGGTTTATGGTTCTTGAAGAAATTGCCAAGGCGTATAACTTTACGCCTTGGCGTTCTCGTTTTAAGGGAGAGACTTCTGAAGGGCTTATTGACGGGCAGAAATGTTTGTTACTCAAACCACAAACCTTCATGAACCTTTCTGGCGAGGCTGTGCAAGTAGCAAGCTCTTTTTATAAAATTGATTTAGACGATATCATTGTCTTTCATGACGAGATTGATTTACCACCTGCTAAAATCAAAATTAAAACTGATGGTGGCAATGCTGGGCATAATGGTCTGAAATCAATTAGCCAACATGTTGGCAATGCTTATGTACGCGTGCGGATGGGCGTTGGTCGGCCAATTCAAAAATCACAAGTGGCCAATTTTGTTTTAAAAGATTTTTCCAAAGATGATGCTGACTGGCTAGAAGATGCGCTTCGTTCTCATTCACGCCATGCTGGATTGTTGGTATCGGACCGGCACTCTGACTTTATAAAAATGATCAGTGATGACTTAAGCGCTTATGCGCCGAAAAAAACTAAGAAGCCTAAGGCCGAGAACAAGACAATACAAAAACCTCAATCACCTGAGGGTGTTGTTGTCAAAAAAGAAAAACATCGTAGCCGTAACAAAGACAAAAGTGACACTAAAACAGCTGAACCTCAACAAGCTGATAAAACAGACAAAAGCGCACTTAGTGCAGCTTTAGACAAATGGTTAAACAAGGGAGATGAAAAGTAATGGGTTTTAAATGCGGGATTGTGGGCTTACCTAATGTTGGTAAATCAACCCTTTTTAATGCGCTGACCCAAACAGCTAGCGCTGAAGCGGCTAACTTTCCATTCTGCACCATTGAACCAAATGTTGGTGATGTCTGTGTACCTGATGAACGTCTGGATACATTAGCATCTATTGCCTCATCAAAAGAGATTCTGCCCACACGGCTTACCTTTGTTGATATTGCCGGCCTTGTTAAGGGGGCTTCTAAAGGTGAAGGCCTTGGCAACCAGTTTTTGGCAAACATTCGCGAAGTCGATGCAATTGCTTATGTTCTTCGCTGTTTTGAAGATGATAATATTACCCACGTTGAAGGCAAGGTTGACCCTTTGTCTGACGCTGAAACAGTAGAAACGGAGCTTATGCTTGCCGACCTTGAGAGCTTAGAGAAGCGTAAAACAAACTTAGAGAAAAAGGCCAAGGGGCAGGACAAAGAAGCGATTGCGCTTTTAAAAATTATCGAAAAAGTTTTGGCTAAATTGCAAGATGGCAAACCTGCTCGTGAAACCGAGATTGAAGATGATGAGCGCCCTCTTTTCCGCCTATTGCAACTTCTTACCGACAAGCCGATTGTTTATGTGGCGAATGTTGATGAAGCATCTGCAGACAAAGGTAATGAATTATCAAAGCGAGTTGAAGAACAAGCTAAAGCAGAAGGCGCTGCATTTGTTATCATCTCAGCTAAGATTGAATCTGAACTATCTGGTTTGGAAGATGATGAACGCACTGAATTTCTAGCTGACCTTGGTCTCGAAGAGCCAGGGCTCAACAGACTTATTCGTGCGGGTTATGGGTTGCTTGACCTTATCACCTATTTCACCTGTGGGCCGAAAGAAACACGGGCCTGGACCATTCCACAAGGAACGCAAGCACCGCAAGCGGCTGGTGTTATTCACACTGACTTTGAAAAAGGCTTTATCCGCGCTGAGACCATTGCTTACGATGACTATGTCGAATTTAACGGTGAGAGTGGCTCCAAGGAAAAAGGCAAGATGCGCCTAGAGGGCAAAGACTATGTTGTGAAGGACGGAGATGTATTGCATTTCCGTTTTGCGAATTAAATGGTGTAATTTTTTATTTAGCGTTTGTTACTTATACTTTAATACATTCAACCTGCTCACGATAAAATGTTTCTTACTAATCTCATGTTTTTGTAAGAAATATTCAGCTCGTCTTTCTTTTTTGATTATTTTCATTAATCTACATTTGAAATATAACAAAAGGGGAAGACTATGACTAATTTGCACAAGGGGCAGTGTTTTTGTGGTGCTGTCAAAATTGAAGTAACTGGTGAACCAGCCGGCATGGGCTATTGCCATTGTTCTAGCTGTCGTGAATGGTCTGCTGGCCCAGTTAACGCCTTTACGCTCTGGGAACCACAAAACGTCAAAGTTATCAAAGGCGAAGACCATCTCGAGCAATATAACAAGACGGAAAATAGTGATCGCAAGTGGTGTACCAAATGCGGTGGGCACGTTATGGCTGGTCATCCGGGACTAAACTTAACTGATGTGTATGCAGCAATACTACCAAGTTTAAATTTCAAACCTGGGGTTCATGTTAATTATGCAGAGACCGTACTTCCTATTAAAGACGGCTTACCTAAAATGAAGGACTTTCCAGCTGAGTTTGGAGGCTCGGGTGAGATTATTTCAGAATAAATTTAAAAGTGTTTTCAGTTTTTTTGTCCATTACTTTATCTATGGTAAACTTTATTAGTTTTATGCCTAGAATAGAAAGAAAGGGTTAGACTTCCATGTTTCAAAGTGCCTGCCCTATTTTTCCTAGTTCTGATTTTGAGAGAACAAAGGGTTTTTATTCTAGACTTGGGTTTGAAGTTGGAAGTGAGTATCCGGAACATGGCTACTTAATTTTATATCAAGACAAGATAGAGTTACATTTTTTTAGGTTTGCCGAACACGTCGCTACGACATCGGATCATGGAGCTTTTCTGAGGGTTGAGGATGCGAATGTTATCTCTAAAAGTTATGAAGTTCTGAACTTACCCAAGGAAGGTATCCCACGTTTTATTGCTGCTGAAGATAAAGAGTGGGGAGTATGTGAATTAAACATTATCGACCCGGATGGGAATCTACTCCGCTTTGGGCATATTCTAGAAGCTACTAATTAGTTTTCTTTTATTCAGTAAATTTGTCTACACAACTTAATCTCTCATGTTTATGCTAATTCAATCGCTTGGATCTTTTTTGGGTTAACTGCATGACTGATTTTGATAAAAGTAAAATCGCAAATAAAATTAAAGCTCTGATGGCCAAAGCTGAGGATCGTGCGGCTACGGAGGCTGAGGCTGTGGCTGCTGCTGAAAAGGCGCGGGAACTGCTTGATAAATATCAGTTAGACCTCGGCGCACTTAACCTTTCTCAAGATGGATTTTCTCAACTAAAATCAACTGGTCAGAGTGCTGAGAGCGCGCATATTCATGACGCCCTTGCCTATCTCATTGCAGACTATACTGACACGTTGGCTTTTCATGTTCCTGAAAGTGATGAGCGTCCATCTGAGTGCCGCTACTTTGGTTTAGAAAGTGATGTATATTTTGCACTTTGGCTTTCTCAATCTTTAGAGAAATTTATCGTCCGGCGATCAAAAGAAGTCGAGCATTTAGGTCGGGCTTATTATTTATCTTTTCGAGATGGTATTATTAACGGTGTGAACAGCAAATTACACTCAGCTATTCAGCAACGGAATAAGTCTCTTGGCTCCGAGAATTCTTCTCACTCTTCTCATTCATCTGCGATGGCTAAATCAAAACAAGAAGATTTAAAAGACGCTGATCAATTTGATAAAAAAAGCTATGTGCTTTCCGAAGCGCAACAGCGTTTTAAACTGCCTGAGAAAGAGCCTAGAGCTAACAAATCAAACAATCGTAATTTGGGTGCTTTTCTTATTGGCAGGGCTGAGGGGAAGACCGCTAGTTTGGCTGAGCCCATTGGTGATGAGCGCCCAACTCAAACATTACCTTCTCCTAATAATTTAGGCGGGCGTGACAAAACACAAATGAGTGAGAGAGAAAAAGAATTGCAGCGGCGTGCTCTTAGAGAAGAAAAAATGAAATAAATCTTTGATTGCCATTATTTACTCTGTTTTGGCGTTTTTAATTCTTACACAATATGATCAGATGATGAGATAGATCAATTTTTATCCCTCGACGTTTTGCTATTTTGATCACCCGTCCTCTCTACTATTTATGGCTATATAAGACATGAGCACTCTTTTCTATTATGAAGACTTTACCGTCGATGAAAGCTGGCATTCTATTGGAGAGTTTTCTTCCACAAAAGATAAAATCATTGACTTTGCTTCTCTTTATGACCCGCAACCGATGCATCTGGATGAAGCTGCTGGTAAAGCCTCAATGCTTGGTGGCCTGGCGAGCTCAGGCTGGCAGACGGGTGCTTTGCTCATCAAGCAAATGGTTGTACAGCTTCTTACAAACACTGTTAATTACGGCTCGCCTGGCGTGAAGGAAGCGCATTGGCTGGCGCCGGTTTTTCCGGATGATTGCTTGAGTGTTCGCTATAAGGTTCTTTCAAAACGAGTATCAAACTCGAAACCACATATGGGCATTATCGACTTTTTTATTGAAGCTACAAATCAAGACGACATAAAAGTTATGACCATGGTCTCTACTCAATTTATTGGGTTAAAGACAGGAGGTCAGACATGAGTTTTTATTTTGAAGAAATAGAAATTGGTGAGGTGCTTGATCTTGGGGATTTTAAGTTCACCGCTGAATTGATTAAAAGTTATTCTAAGATTTACGACCCACTTCCCTTTCATCTTGATGAAGAGGCAGCCCTCAACGGCCCTTTTGGCGCACTTGCTGCTTCTGGCTGGCAAGTGAGTGCGATTTGGATGCACTGCATGTGCCGGACCTTACATCAATTAGCTGAGGATCGGCTTTCGCTTGGTGAACCCGTTGCCAAGATGGGACCCTCACCTGGGTTTAAAAATATGCGTTGGCTGAAACCTGTTTTGGCTGGTGATGTCATTTCCTATGAATGTGAGATCACGAATAAACGCACGACGAATAGTCGCCCTGAATGGGGAATTTTGTTTATTCATAACCGCGCCAAGAACCAACATGGTGAGATGGTTATGGAGTTTGATGGCATCGTTTTTGTTGAGCGAAATATAGTGCTCAAGGAAGGCAACTAGTTGCTTTGCATTGTCTCACTAGCGTTTTTTTAGTTGCGCTGTAGTTTGCTTATTTTTAATGCTCCTTCAGATTGCCCACCAGCAACCGTCGTAGGCAACCGCGCTTTTTAGTTGCGCTTCAGGTTGCTTATTTTCAATGCTCCTTCAGGTTGCCCACCAGCAACCGTCGTAAGCAACCGCGCTTAATTGTTTTCCTGGCCTTTTTGCTGACCGTAAGTTTGGAATTTTTTAATTACGTCGTTCATCTGCCGATCGCTTAGTAATGCTGGCTCACCCAATTGCTTAAGGGCCCAGAATTGTTTGGCAAGGTCTTCGACAATTTCAGTGAGCTCCATAGCTTTGGCTAAGTTTTTTTCACCAGTTAATAGACCATGATGCGCCATGAGGCAGGCTTTGTAATTTTTAAAAGCTTTGGCGACGCCATCCGATAATTTCTTGGACCCAAAAATTGCATATGGCACGAGTGGTATGATTTTTCCGCCTGCTGCTGCGACCATGTAATGGAATGGAGGTATTTCTAAATTAGCGCACGCAATTGTCGTTGCGAAATTTGAATGGGTGTGCACCAGTGCATTAACCGCACTATTGGCCTGATAAGCGCTTAAGTGAAATTGCCATTCACTTGATGGGGCTAGCCCTTTTTCATCCCAGGAAGTTTCACCGGTTGTTTCATTATGTGTGACCAGCACTATATCTTTAGGCTTTAGATCTTCATATGGCATACCGGTTGGAGTGATTAAAAACGATAGTGTCTCTACTTCATTATCATTAGGTACCCTTGCTGAGATATTCCCTGAATGACCTGGAGTTAAGCCCTTTGCTTTCATATAGAGCGAGTTCTTAATGATCTCTTTTGCCAGTTTTTTTTGTTCTTTCGGCATTTTTTGATCATCCGATTTTTTGGGTTTAGGCGACATTTTTAAGTTCCGTTTTTAATTCCGCCAGAGCTGAGCTGTTTGCCTCCACGACGCCCTTTTCAGTGATCAAGCCGCTTACATATTTCGCCGGTGTTACGTCAAATGCCGGGTTGGCTGCTGGGCTGCCTGATGCTGCGATGTCTATCGTTACCATTTCACCTTTCTCGCTGCTGCTGAGACGACCTGTCATTTGCAGCACTTCTTCCTGGCCGCGCTCTTCAATGGGGATGTCGAAGCCGTTGTTCAAGGTCCAATCGATGGTTGTACTTGGCAGTGCTACATAAAACGGGATGTTATTATCATGTGCTGCCAAGGCTTTGAGATAGGTACCGATTTTATTGCATACATCGCCATTCGCGGCGGTTCTATCTGTGCCGACGATGCAGAGGTCTACTTTGCCGTGTTGCATGAGATGGCCACCAGCATTATCGACGATAATTGTATGGGGGATTTCTTCATGGCCAAGTTCATAAGCAGTGAGACTGGCACCCTGGTTTCTTGGTCTGGTTTCATCAACCCAGACATGGACCGGAATGCCTGCTTTGGCTGCGTGATATATAGGTGATGTGGCTGTGCCCCACTGTGTGGTTGCTAGCCAGCCAGCATTACAATGTGTGAGAATATTGATTGTCTCACCTGGGGATTTTTTAGCAGCGATATCTTTGATTAATTCAAGGCCGTGCACGCCAATCAATCTACAGGTTTCAATGTCATCTGCGACAATTTCAGCGGCCTTTTTATAGGCAGCTTCCAAACGAGCTTCTTTAGGCAATGGACTTAGATGATTAGTCATCACTGAAAGAGCCCAGCGCAAATTCACGGCTGTTGGGCGCTGTTCATTTAGATAGTCACAAGCCTTTGACATTGCGTCATCTGACACATCATTTTTAAGGGCCAAGCAAAGACCATAAGCGGCTGTGGCGCCGATTAATGGCGCCCCTCTGACCAGCATGGCTTTAATGGCATAGGCTGCGTCATCTAATGTTTTAAGATTAACAACCACAAACTTATGGGGAAGAACGGTTTGGTCGATAATGTCTACTGACCAACCATCTTCATTGAGCCAGATGGTTTGTTTTTCAATGCCATTAATGCGCATGGGGTGTCCTTTTGTTTTAGCAGGTTATTGCTGCACGAGGCAGTTTTGAAACTTCACCCTGGTAGGGCGTGCCTGTTTCAACCAGATGTTTAATTCCAGCCATTGAATCTGCGCTCATCTTCTTTGAGATTAGAGCCATGATGGGCTCTAACACTCTTCCGAAAATCCCGCCTTTAAATGTTATTTCAGCTTCAGACTTTAAGAGAGTTTTGCCGTTCACTTCTTCTACTGACCATTTGTTTTTTGCAAATTTAGCCATCGGGACATCATAGGAGACATATGTGAAGCTTTTTCCCTCAGACCACTCTGTCCAGGTTTCTGTGATTTGCATATTGCCTTTTAACTGACAGGTTCTTGCAGCCCCTACACCTTTACTCGGCCCGCCCTCACAAGATGCGGATAAAATCGGGTCGACCCAAAGATCAACATTTTCAATATCAGCTAATACGCGCCATGTTTTATCAACGGGCGCTTCTATGCATGCGGTTCCAACCATCTTTAGCATGTCTCATCTCCATCACTTCATCTACATGAACTCTAGTTTGGTTCATCTATTTGTTTCATATAATGAGATATAGGAGCTTGTCCTGTCAAAAATAAGTTAGGTGGCTTATTTTATTGCCTCTTTATGAGCTGGATTTCATTTTCCAATGCTTGTAGAAAATCAGAGCGGTCTCTTTGCGTGAACCCAGGGTTATAGCCTTTAATCTCACCAGTTTCGCGCAGTTCCTGGTTGAGCTCGCGCATGGCAAGCGCCATTCCGATATTATCATCTGTGAAGGCTTTGCCATTGGGGCGAAGGGCTCGCCCCTCTTTTTCCATTGCTCTGGCCGCTAGAGGGATATCTGACGTGATGACAATGTCATCTTTTTGGATATTCTCGACAATCCAATCATCTGCTTCATCAGGCCCTTCGGAGACGACGATGCGCTCGACCAATGGGTGATCATCAAGGCGCATCCATGAGTTGGAAACAAAGATGATTGGCATATTGTGCCTGACGGCAACTTTAACGGCCTCATCTTTTACAGGACATGCGTCTGCGTCTATGTAGAGTTTCATTAAACCATTCTTTGATTTTGTCTAGCTTGGATAAAATATGTTTGGGAATTTTACCCAAGTAATAAATACTTGTCTCCCCAAAGGCAATCAGTTCAAGCTATTTTTAATCACCCTCAAATTCCATCAATGCATGGCAGGGAATGCCTAGTTGTTCGCATTTTTTTGAGCCACCGATATCTGGCAGGTCAACTATGAAGGCTGCTGCCACGATTTGACCGCCCAGTTGTTTTACCAATTTGCCCGCTGCTTCTAGCGTGCCGCCGGTTGCGATTAGGTCATCTACGATGAGGACTTTTGCGCTCTGATTAATAGAATCTGTATGAATTTCAAGTTCATCAGTGCCGTATTCTAACTCATAGGTTTGGGAGATTGTGTCAAAGGGAAGTTTTCCCTTTTTGCGCACTGGCACAAAACCAACTCCTAATTTTTCAGCAATTGCGCCGCCTAGAATAAAGCCTCTGGCTTCGATGCCTACAACGGCGTTGATGCCTTTTCCGATAAAAGGCTCGGCCATATTATTAATTGTTGCGCGAAGGCCCTCCCCATGGCTGATGAGAGTTGTGACGTCTCTAAACATGATGCCTGGTTTTGGGTAATCTGGAATGGTGCGAACAAGTCTTTTTAGTTCATCATTATTCATATGAACGGTCCCCCTGATTGAGAAAATCTTATATGTATTTGTAATGGGGCGTTCTCACTTTGCAAGGATTATGTTTACCATTTAAACCCTTTGCAAAAGCTTCAATAGACCTCCAGAGCGAGCGTAATAGAGCTATGTAACGGTTATATGATCGCTCAGCTTTTCACCTATTAGACTTTTTATTGAGTTCCTTTAAGGCCACTTAACAACTGGTGGCATAGAGGAGAGGATTGAATTTACATTGCCGCCCGTTTTTAAGCCGAAAATAGTGCCGCGGTCATAGAGGAGGTTATATTCAACATAGCGCCCTCTTCTAATCAGCTGCTCTTCTCTCATTTCATCTGTCCATGGCGTATTGAAATTATCTCTTACCAACGCCGGGTAGATCTCTTTAAAAGCTTTTCCAACGGATTGAGTGAACGCAAAGTCTGCATTGAAGTCTGCTGAATTGAGATAATCGTAAAAGATACCGCCTATGCCACGTGGTTCGTCTCTATGGGGAAGGTAGAAATATTCATCGCACCATTTTTTCAGCGCTTCATAATCGGCCACGTCATGCCCAGCGCAGGACTGCTCCATAGCTTTGTGGAAGCGTACTGTATCTTCATCATCCTGAGTGCGTCGATTATCCAAGACTGGTGTGAGGTCAGCGCCGCCACCAAACCAGCTTGTTGTTGTGTTTACAAACCGTGTGTTCATGTGAACAGCCGGTACATTTGGATTGTGGGGATGAGCAATGAGCGAGATGCCGGACGCCCAAAATTGAGGGTTTTGACTGGCGCCAGGAATTTGCGCTCTGAATTCAGGTGAGAATTCTCCGTGAACTGTTGAGCAATGTACGCCGACTTTTTCAAAAACCCGCCCGCTCATCATTGACATGACCCCGCCGCCGCCTTTGGTGCCATCGTGATTTTCGCGCTCCCAGGGAGTGCGCTCAAAGCGGCCAGCTGATGTGTCTTTGGGCAAATAGTCGGCAAATGGCCCTTCAAGCTCATCTTCTAATTTTTCAAACTCGGCACAGATTTGATCTCGCAGAGTTTCAAACCAAGATCTTGCTTGGGTCTTCAGCCCTTCTATTTCTTTAGCTGCAGCATGAGGCTCTTTGCTTGCGAGTTTTTCTTTGTTCATCATTTTCATGGGTGCCTTATTTTATTTGTTCTTAAAACCTGTTGCTTTAAATCCTGTCGTTTGGCGCAGGGCTTCCCCTAATATCATCGCACCGGCAACAGCTATATTTAATGATCGCATATCATTTTGCATTGGAATCGTAATTGTCTCATCGACCTTTTCAACCACTTCTTCTGGTACGCCAGCAGATTCTCTTCCCAACAACAAAATATCAGTCTCTTTAAACTCGAAATCTGTATAGATTTGGTCTGTTTTTGTTGTGGTTAGGATAAGCCGTCCTTGGTTTCTTTGATCTGAGTCAAGAAATTGAGCAAACGAAAGATGGCGGGTTAGATCGGTTTTTGAGAGATAATCCATGGCAGATCTTTTTAATGCTCTATCTGACATATCAAAACCTGTTGGACCGATAACATCAATTGAGACATTAAGACACGCCCCCAGACGCAACAGTGTTCCCATATTTTGTGGTATGTCTGGTTGATAGAGAGCAAGACGCACGTTTGTTGATCCTTTTTTTACTATAAAACGTATCTGTATAACTGATTTTGGCTTTATGCCACATTTGAGCTCTATGTCATAGATAGTCAGAACTCGTCTTTAAGTAATGCTATGTGGCGTGAAATTCCCATGAATTTATGATGATTAAAGTGCATAACTTTTTAATTTTCTGATTTCTCATTTTCTACGTAGGCTGAGCTTTTTTGACGCTTTTGGGGCCGCGAATGTGAGAAGTTTGCACCTTAATCTTCTTTGCTGCGATAAAAATACAAATTTTTTTTGAAATGCGGTGATTTGTGTTCAACTCACCCCTTGTGATTTTGGCAAAAGAGTGGCAGTAAAGTGCGCAATAATTAATTAATGTTTTGCTGAGTTCTAATTTTAAGGCGTCTGACTTGTTTTCAAAATTGCCTTATCTACACATTTGCCTGTTTTACGCATTTATCTGTTTTACGCAATTGCCAGTTTTGCACAATTGATAGGCCACATAGCCACAGATCTTCGATTTTTATGCGTTTTTGTAAAATACTTGACCTATCGCAGAGCGAATCAGTGTTGATACAATTAGATAAGCAAAGGTTTTACTGTTTGCTGCTTTTAAACAGCTATTTCATAGCATTTTGATGATGCTTAATGTTAAGGGCTAAAAGAGCCCTTGTTAACGAGCTTTGAAATGAATTGCGTTCTCTTGGGTCTATCTATTGGCCTTTTAGAACTTGATGTCACTTTCAAAGCAGAACTCTAAGGGAGGCTAATTTGTCTTCAGACCATAATGATGAAGGCCGTCGGGATTTTTTGATGGTCGCTGCCGGTTCTTTTGCTGCTGTTGGCGCTGCGGGTGCCCTTTGGCCACTTGTTGACCAAATGAACCCTGATGCTTCAGCCAAAGCTCTGGCTTCGATTGAAGTTGATTTGAGCCCGATTAAAGAGGGGCAAGCCGTGACCGTTATGTGGCGCGGTAAACCTATTTTTATTCGCAAACGAACAGCTGAGGAAATTAAAGAAGCTGTATCGGCTGATTCAACTGACATGCGTGACCCGCAAGTTGATGGCGAACGTGCACAAAAGCCTGAATGGCTTGTGTTGATTGGCATTTGTACGCATTTGGGTTGTATCCCACGTGGACAATCTACAGGTGATGTGCAAGGCGATTTTGGTGGCTGGTTCTGCCCATGCCACGGCTCTCACTACGACACATCTGGACGTATTCGCAAAGGACCTGCACCGACTAACCTCGAAGTGCCGCCTTATGCCTTTATTTCAGATACGAAAATTAAAATTGGTTAGGAGCAAACATGTCTGATCATAGCTCAAGCTACGTTCCCTCCAACGGCTTTACGCGTTGGCTTGATGAACGTTTACCTATCATACGGTTGATGTATGATTCATTTATTGTGTTCCCAACACCTAGGAACCTGAATTACCTTTGGACTTTTGGTGGTATTCTTACATTCTGCCTAATGGCTCAAATCATCACAGGTATCGTGATTGCCATGCACTTCGTTCCACATGGTGACCATGCATTTGCTTCTGTTGAGCATTTAATGCGCGATGTTAACTGGGGTGACCTTATCCGTTATACACATGCGGTTGGTGCCTCTATGTTCTTTGCAGCAGCTTATATTCACTTATTCCGTGGCCTTTACTATGGATCATACAAATCTCCACGTGAGATTATCTGGATCTTTGGTGTGGTTATTCTTCTTCTGATGATTATCACGGCGTTTATGGGCTATTCACTTGTTTGGGGCCAAATGAGCTTCTGGGCGGTGACTGTGATTACGAATCTCTTTACCGCAATTCCGATTGTTGGTGAGAGCATCACTCAGTGGATTTGGGGTGGTTATTCTGTTGGTGATCCAACATTGAACCGCTTATTCAGCCTTCACTACTTGTTCCCATTCATCATTGCTGCGTTAGTTGGCTTGCATATTTGGGCTTTACACGTTGTTGGCTCTAACAACCCAACTGGTGTTGAAGTGAAAACAAAATCAGATACAATTCCTTTCTTCCCGTTCTACGTGATTAAAGACGGGTTTATGGTTGTTGTGTTTATGCTTCTGTTCTCCTGGTTTGTGTTTTATGCACCTAACTACCTAGGTCACTCAGACAATTTCATTGAAGCTAACCCACTGCAAACACCACCTCACATCGTGCCTGAATGGTACTTCTTACCGTTCTATGCGATTTTGCGGGCTATTCCTGACAAGTTGTTTGGTGTGATTGCTATGGTTGCAGCGATTGTTGTTCTGTTTGTTATTCCTTGGCTTGATACATCTAAAATCAAATCAGTGAGCAAGCGTCCTTTATTTATGCCGTTCTTCTGGTTATTTGTGATCACTTGCTTAGCTCTTGGTTATTTAGGAGCGAAGGCACCTGAAGGATACTTCCTTCTTGCTAGTCAGCTTTTCACTGCATACTACTTTATTTTCTTTATCGTCATTATGCCCGTGATTGGTTTGATCGAGACACCAAAGGAATTGCCAGACAGCATTACAGAAGCTGTTGAAGGCAAATCTGGTAAAGAAGGAGCTTCATCATGAATTCTATTCTAAAGAACACATTTCTAAAGAATACATGGAAACTAGTTTCTTTACTAACTGCTATGATTGTTGGCACGGTGCTTTTTGCTGGCTCAGCTTTGGCTGCTGGCGGCACTGGACCTGAAGTTAAACGGCAGGAGTGGAGTTTTGGTGGCTTTAATGGCCAATATGATAAAGCTCAGTTGCAACGCGGCTTTGGTGTTTACAAAGAAGTTTGTGCTTCATGTCATGGTTTGAAACTACTTTCTTACCGTAACCTTGTGCAAAAGGGTGGTCCTGAATTTTCTAAGGAGCAAGCTTTGGCGATTGCTAAAGAAGCGACTGTGATTGATGGTGTTGATGAAGATGGTGAGCCAAAAGAACGTCCTGGCAAATTGTCAGATCGTTTCCAAGGTCCATTTAAGAACGAAACCGAAGCTCGGTCTGCGAATAATGGTGCTTACCCACCTGACTTCTCAGTTCTTGCAAAGGCGAGAACCATTCACCGCCATGTGCCATGGTATACAGAGCCTTATTGGTGGGCTTATGACATGGTGACAGCTTATGAAGAAAAAGGCTCTGACTATATCTACGCCTTGCTGACAGGCTATGGCACAGCACCTAAAGGTGAGGTTATGGGTGATGGGATGAACTATAATAAGTACTTCCCAGGTCATCAAATTGCGATGGCAAACCCTCTTACTGATGATGCTGTTGAATATACCGATGGTACAGCTACCACTGCAGAGCAACACGCTAAAGACGTGACAGCCTTTATGGCGTGGGCTTCAGAGCCTCATTTGAATGCACGTAAGAACTTAGGTAAGCGCGTTCAGATCTATCTATTGATCTTTGCGCTTCTGTTGTTCCTTGCTAAAAAATCTGTTTGGGCTCGCTTAAAGCATTAGATATGAAGCACTAATGATTTAGTGAGATCTTCAATCTCACAAGATAAATTTAAAAGCCGGTTCACTTGTTGAGCCGGCTTTTTTATTGTCATATTTATTTAAAAAAATTTATAGACGCCTTATCGATTTTTATGTTTTGGTTTCATTAATTAAATTAAAAATAGGGATGAGGTTTATGACCCAATCAGTTTTAGGCATTGTTGGCGGTAGTGGTATTTATGAACTTGAAGAGATTACCAATGCGAAGTGGCGGCAGATAGACAGCCCTTGGGGGAAACCTTCAGACGCTATTTTATTTGGTGAAATTGAAGGCTTGCCAGTAAGATTTTTGCCTCGCCACGGCAGAGGACATGAGCAATCTCCTTCCAGTATTAATTACCGGGCGAATATAGATGCGCTTAAAAGAGCTGGGGTTACTGACCTTGTTTCTGTTTCGGCTTGTGGTTCTTTAAAGGAAGATTACCCGCCAGGGCACTTTGTTTTGGTTGATCAATTTATTGACCGGACTTTTGCTCGCGAGAAAAGTTTTTTTGGTCCTGGGTGTGTTGCTCATGTTGCTATGGGGGACCCGACAAGTCCGCTCCTTGCTGATGCCGTGGAAGCTGCTGCCAACACACATTCGCTTGCCATTACGCGAGGCGGTACTTATTTGGCGATGGAAGGTCCGCAATTCTCAACAAGGGCCGAGAGTGAACTGTATCGCTCTTGGGGGTGTTCTGTGATTGGCATGACCAATATGCCGGAAGCCAAACTCGCCCGTGAAGCTGAGATTTGTTATACCAGCCTTGCTATGGTGACAGATTATGATTGCTGGCATGAGGACCACGAACATGTGGATGTTGCCGAAATTATTCGCGTATTACAAGATAATGCATCGCGTGCCAAACAGCTTGTTCTGCAATTGGCTAAAGATTTCCCACGTGAGCATCCGAAATGTCCTGTTGGAGCTGATACTGCTCTGGATGTGGCTATCATCACCCCCCCTGATCAACGTGATACGGATGTAATGGCTAAGTTGGATGCTGTTGCTGGAAGAGTACTTGGGTAAAGTTTAAAGGCTTGTTGTCATGTCCAGATGGGTTTTGTTACTTCGCGGGATTAATGTTGGGGGGAAGAATAAGCTGCCAATGGCAGATTTAAAGTCTCTTCTTGCTGAACTTGGTGCTTCTGATATTGAAACCTATATACAAAGCGGGAATGCTGTTTTTTCTGCATCTGGGCTCAGACCACAAATCTTTTCTAAAAAATTGAGCAAAGCCATATCAGATATACATGGCTTTGCTCCACAAATAATCGTTGTGACAGCTGAGGGCTTCATCCGATCAATTGAGGATTGCCCATTTCCCAAAGAAGATCTGTCAGAAAAGATTTTACATTTCTATTTTTTAACCGAACCAGCATTGGCTCCACAAAAAGACAAATTAAATGAGCTCAAAATTTCTTCTGAGCAATGGGCCTTGGTTGATGATGTTTTCTATTTATACGCTCCTGATGGATTTGGCCGCTCAAAACTTGCAGCTAAAGCTGAAAAATTGCTTGGGGTTGGTGCGACTGTGCGAAATTGGCGGACGGTGACTAAGCTCCAAACTTTGATTTGAAATTTTGTTGACTTAATTTTTTTTCTTCTACCTAGTTATCGCTAGAAAATAGCATTTTCCCCATCATCTTTACCCCTGAATTCCTTTTTATCTCTACAATAAAGATGGCTGGAAGCTTTTAGAGATGTTTGTCTTCTTCTTGAGAAAGAAAAGGCGCCTATTACTGATTTTGAAGGGCTCGAATTAAATAATGGGCGGCAAAAACACCAATCATAGGGGTAAAAAAGCCTGTTGAATCACTTATTTAGTCGGTTAAATCATGTATTAAGCCAAAATTAATCAGGTAACCTCATTATAATAAGTTGATCTTAATCTTATTCAATCAAATTTAAGACTGTATGTAATAGACTGTTTTTTGATTGTTTTAAGTAAGCGGAGCTTTGTGCCTATGTATCTTTCAAGGCTAATTTATTATAGCGTAAATGCTGTTCAGTCTCAGGAAGGCTCGTTACAGCAAGAGCTAAAATCTATTCTGCTTGCCTCCCAGCGCAATAACCCGCCGCTAGGAGTTTCTGGTGCTTTGATCTTCAACTACAGTTACTTTGCTCAAGTTCTTGAAGGTGACCGCAAGGCTATTACCAAAATCTTTTGCAAGGTGTCTAATGACACCCGCCATTCCGATATTGTACTCCTTGAAGTTGAACCTATTTCCGAGCGATTGTTCAGCAATTGGAATATGTCTTTTGTTGGTGGTGCTGTTTCTGAAAATGAGCTGCGCCGGTATGGGACATCTGCTCAATTTCATCCTGAAAAAATGACATCTGATAGTTTACTCGGATTTGTTCGTGCTGTGATTGATGCCAGCAATGCAACAGCGAAAGCCAAAGCTTCTTAACTTCACTTTGTCTCATAACCTAATGCATAAATTTTTTAGCTTTTAATCAAAGCTAATAACTCTTCGCTCGACGCCTCCCCATCTGACTTCAACCATTCCATTGTTAAATGTTCTAGGATTTTCCCAACTTCAGGACCTGGTGGAACCCCCTTCTTGATGATATCAGCTCCTTTTACAGGAAGTTCCTTGACCTCATCAGCCTCTATTGATTTTATTTTTTCAATAACAGCATCTAAATTAAGAGAGCAATGTCCCAATGCATAAAGGAGTTTTATTAGCGAGGAATAATCGGCTTTTCCAAGGATGAAAAGATATTTATTATAAAGAAACCGTCCTTCAGATTTGGTCAGGTCAAGTGAAGTTACGAGTGAGTTCTTCTCTAAATCAGCTTTTACTTTCAGCTCAATTTTTTTCGTTTCCGTTTTTGATAATTTAAACCGTTTCGTTAGCCGCTCGACATCACCTACATGCCAGGTTGTAAGAATTGCTAGCCGCAATGATGTATCTGCATTTTCATTTAACTTTTTTTCCAACTCAACCAGTTTAAAAAAGTCACGGATGTTTGGAGCTGTGCCAAGTAGTGCTGCTAATAAACCATTTTGATAAAGCTCAGTGACGACTTCAACAGGCTCTGGAGCGCTCAATATTTTGAATAGCTCAGATTTTATCCTCTCTGCTGAGAGGCTTCTTAAGCCCTCTTTTAATTTAATGGTTGCGCTAATAGCCTGGGGATCAAAGGGAGGTTTTGTGTAATGAGAAGCAAAACGGTAATATCTCAGACTTCGTAAGTTATCTTCCCTAATGCGGTTTTCAGCATTTCCGATGAAGCGCACAGTTTGTGTTTTTATATCGGCTAGCCCTGTTCCTAGCGGGTCTTCAACCGTCCCGTCCGCTAACACATAGAGGGCATTGATTGTGAAATCCCTACGCTTGGCGTCTTCAAGCCAGCTTGTGCCAAATTCAACGGTTGCGTGGCGACCATCTGTTTTTACATCAGCTCTCAGAGTTGTTATTTCAAAGGTTGTATCGTTGATTAATACAGTCACTGTGCCGTGTTCAATCCCAGTTGGGATTGTTTTTATACCTGCCAATTTTGCTTTTGATACAATTTCATCAGGGGTAAAAATCGTAGCAAGATCAACATCTTCAACCGGTTTACCAAGAAGATGATTTCTTGGGGCGCCGCCAACGACCTTGAGCTCATCACCTTTTACGAGAAACGTTTCAAACAGCTTTTTAAGCTCTTTCGTTTCCAGCCACTTAGCGTCTGCTAGTTTATTTTCAATGATCTTAGTCAATTGAACATTCTCGTTTACGATTTATCTAATGCCAGGGCCTCAGCTATATTTCCTTTTCAGATAGATCTTTTTTCTTTTTGCTGCTGCTTTTTTGTTTTTCATCCTTTTTTTCTTTTTTAAAAGGTTCAATGTAACCAGGGATGATTTTACCATCTTTCACAACAGGCGGGTGATAGATGCCATCTTTCACACCACTGTTAAAGGTAATTTGTGTGACGTAAAAAATGAGCATCAGCACAAAGCCGATTGAAAATAAAACTTTCAATGGCACTTGTTTCCAAAAGTCGGCTTTATCTTCCGGCTTTTTGTGGATAATGATATAGGCCCCATAAATAATGAGTGGGAGAAAGATCAGTAGTAAATTGATTGCAATGACCCGTGTCATTCAATTCCTCGCTTTTTTCATAGTATTATGTTGGCAATGGTACATCTTAATTTATAGCTTTTCAAAGCGTCCGGCTAGTTCTCTTAGGATAGCAGCAGTTGCGCCCCAGATGTAATAGTCATTAAAGGGCAATGCCCAAAATTCTCGTCGTTCTCCTTCATAGATGACACTCTCACGTTTGAAATTTTTTACATCCATCATGAATTCAACGGGCAATTCAAAAATTTCATCAACTTCGTCTTCTGCTTTTTTGAAAATGAAGGGAGGAGATAACTCTCCAACTATTGGCGTTATGTTATAACCCGTGACTGTTTGATACAGAGGGAGTTTGCCTAGAACTTTGATCTGCGCTTGATTGATACCAATTTCTTCGTTTGCTTCACGAATGGCGGCATGACTTGGACTTAAATCTTCTTTGTCAATTTTTCCACCTGGAAATGCAATTTGCCCCTTATGATTTGAAAGAGATAAAGTACGCCGCGTGAGTATAAGTCTGGATTGGTCTTCCCTGTGTAAAAAAGAAACAAGGACGGCAGCTTCTTTTACGGGTGGTTTGAAATTTTTGAAATTTTTTTCGTCACTACGCGAATAAGGAGAGATGATATTATCTTCATCTAATTCCATAGTTTTAAGTGCTAATTGTTCACTTAGATTTTGCATTAAATTGAGCGCGACCTACATACTGTTTTTGTTTTTAGTTTCAAGAAGAATAGCACAATAGGCTTGTTACATATCTTGGCTGTATTGGTTTTGTTATACTTGGGGACAATTGGCTAATTTTTCAATTGGAAAAAATGTTCCATGGCTCCAAACGCCATAATGCTCTGTGCCATCAATGGAATGTGTCTCTATATAATTTGCCAATTCATAATATACTGAACGGCTTAATTTAGCCTCTAGCATGTTTTCATCGGCATGACGGATCTTGATATAAGGCTTTAATGTTTCCTCATTTGTTTGCTTTGGAAAGCGAAGAGGATTGTCTTCACTTGCTTCGACTTGGTCATCTACATTTGTTTTGAAAGAAATAATTTGCCCTGTTTTATCCTGCTTAACTTCCATTTCTATGGCTATGAAAGGAACGTCTTTTACTTCAATCAACATTTTTTCTACAGGGGTTACCAGATAATACTCGTCCTCCTCTTTTTTTACGACGGAGGAGAAAAGTTTCACTAATTTTTCTCGTCCAATTGGAGTCTTATTGTAGACCCAGGTGCCATCTTCTTCTATTGACAGATCAAGCTTGCCGCAAAAATCCGGGTTCCATAAATGCACTGGCGCTCCAGATGCCTTATTATTTGTTTTAGATTCTTCTGAGTTTTCAAGATTTTTCATCAAAGTTTCTAAATTTGCGCTCGTTTCCGGGATTGGCACTTTAGTCGATGAGCTCATGGTCTTTTACCCCCATAACTTGTTGTAATACATATAAAATTAACTTTAAACACACATGCCTTAGCTTCAACATGTTTAACTTTTACGTTTAAGCTCACTAGATTGTGTGTTTCTTGTTATAGTTTAATCACATCATACTTACATATATGCTATTTTCAATTTTAACAGGGCTCGGTATACTTATCCTATGACCAATATCAGTCAAACCGGTGATAAAATCATCGAAGAGGTGGAAGCGGCCAGCGCAAAAATCAATAAGATTAAAGCGGCGGCTTCGTCTAAAATTTATGGACAAGATGACGTTATTGACTTGGGGCTAATAACCATTCTAAGTGGCGGACATGCTTTACTTATTGGTGTTCCAGGTTTGGCTAAAACCCTTCTTGTTGAAACATTGGGCACGGTTTTAGGCTTAACGAATAAACGCGTTCAATTTACCCCTGACCTTATGCCTTCTGACATTGTTGGCGCTGAAGTGCTTGAACAATCCAGTACTGGTGAACGCTCATTTCGCTTTATCAAAGGACCCATTTTTACTCAACTTCTCATGGCTGATGAGATTAACCGTGCCAGTCCTCGTACTCAATCTGCCCTATTGCAAGCTATGCAAGAAAAACATGTGACAGTTGCAGGGTCTGGCTATGAGTTGCCTGCTCCTTTTCACGTACTAGCTACACAGAACCCGCTTGAGCAAGAAGGCACTTATCCTTTGCCAGAAGCTCAACTGGACCGTTTCCTGACCCAAATTAATGTCAACTACCCTGATAAAGAAGCTGAGCGGAAAGTGCTTTACCAAACTACAGGCACTGAAACTCAAGATTTACAATCCATTGTTGATGGTGAGCAATTACTCTCAATGCAACACCTTGTTCGCCAATTACCCATCGGCGAAACAATTGTCGAGGCCATTTTAGATTTGGTTCGAAGTGCCCGACCTAACGAGGCTGACGCTCTTCCAATTGTGAATGAAATGATCGCATGGGGTCCTGGCCCGCGTGCTGCTCAAGCTCTTTCACTTGGTGTTCGTGCTCGCGCTCTGATTGATGGCCGCTTGGCTCCCTCTCTTGATGATGTTGTTGCCCTTGCCGAACCTGTATTAAAACATCGCATGGCTTTGACTTTTGATGCACGCACGAGAGGTGTTACTTTGCAGGATATTATTGCCACACTTACAAGTGGTGTTTTAAAAGATTAAAATTAGGAGCTCTATACCGTTTGTCAAAAATAGCTGACATATCTGCGATCGCGGCTTCAGAGCCTACTGCGCGAAATTTAAGCGCTCTTATGCCAGACCTTATTTTAAGTGCTCGGCAAATTGCGCAAACGCTTGCGCATGGGCGACATGGACGTAAACGGGCTGGTCCTGGTGAAAGCTTTTGGCAATTTAGACCCTATCAAAACTTTGAATCCATGACAGCGATTGACTGGCGCCGTTCGGCAAGCACCGATCAATTGTTTGTTCGCGAAAAAGAGTGGGATACTGCCCACACATTTTGGCTGTGGATCGACCTTTCTCCTTCTATGTGGTTTAAATCAAAACTTTCGAATGTTACCAAGGCAGAACGCGCCATTGTGCTTGGGTTAGCCCTGGCTGAAATGCTTGTTCGCTCTGGTGAACGCGTTGGAGTTTTGGGTTTAATGCGCCCCCGTACAAACCAGGATATTGTGCCCCGCATTGCTGAGCGGTTAATTTATAGTCAAACTCATGAAGAGCTGAAAACCGGTTTTCCTAAAAATGAAGACATCTCGCGTTATTCCGAGGTTATTTTAATTAGTGATTTTCTTGATGAATTAGAGAACCTAACCTCTGGCTTGCAAAAGATTGGCGGGCATCAGGTTGGCGGCACTGCTGTTCAAATTATTGACCCTGCAGAAGAAAGTTTTCCTTTTAGTGGGCGTGTTGAGTTTAAGGATGTGCAGAGCCAAGAGCGGGTTTTAATTGAAAATGCCGGAGACTTACGGCTCCGTTATAAAGAAGCCTTTCAAAAAAGAAAATCTGATCTAGCTGGTGTCTGTCGGCGCTTGAACTGGGGACATCTCATTCATCACACTGATCGCTCTGCTCGCTCTGGTCTGTTAAATATTCATGGGTTTTTATCTTCTCACTATTATTCTACTGGTGCGATGACACATGACGCAGTGGTTGATTCATCTCTAATTGTTCCGAATGATCCGTCACTTGTGAGTTCCGATGATAAAAATGATAAGACTTTTGATAAACCTGTGAAGGGTGAGACTGCATGAGCCTTGGAATTTTAAGTTTTCTTAGCCCTTTGCCATTACTAGGCTTACTCACCTTACCGGTAATTTGGTGGTTGTTGCGCTCAACACCGCCGAGCCCCTCTCGCGAGACCTTTCCGCCAACGCGGATTTTAAAACGTTTATTACAGAATGAGACCACAGCTTCGCATAGCCCTTGGTGGCTAACTTTACTGCGGTTAATGGTTGCAGCTTTTATTATTTTTGCCCTTTCTCAGCCGGTTTTAAACAGCGCTAAACCTTTATTGCCAACACAATCAGATGGCGAGGCTGCAACGAAAACCAACGGACCTGTGGTGATTTTGGTTGATAATGGTTGGACAGCCGCTTCGAAGTGGGCACTTCGTAAAATCATGATGGAACGATTGGTGCGTGACGCACAAGCACAGGAGCGACTGGTCTTCCTTTTACCGACTGCGCCTGAAAGAGAGGGGGGGAATATTATTCCTCTCAGTGCTCTTGATGCTCTGGCTCAAATTGAACGCATGCAACCAACTTCGTTTCACACTGATCATCTTTCTGCACTGGACCGTCTGGATAAAGGCTTAGACCTTTTTTCATCAAACAATGAAGGGGCCTTAAAGAATGGCGCTCTTTATTGGTTGGCTGATGGTCTCAGCTTTGAGAAATCAGAAGACGTGATTGCTAAACTTGCTCGTTTTGAAACGGCGGGTTTATCTCTTCACCTTGTTTCTCCTGATGAAAGTTCCTTACCTTTAGCGCTGAGTGCACGGCTAGGTCAGGGGGGAATTTTGTACGGGATTGTTAAAGGTGTACCTTCTTCGAATGAACGGCGCGGTCAAGTTCTGGCTCTCTCGGGCCAAGATGAGATTTTGAGCCGTGTTCCCTTTGTTTTAAAAGCTGAGAGCACCTCAATCGAGACTCGTATTGATTTACCATTAGAGTTGCGCAATCAAATCAGAAAATTGAAAATTGAGGGACAAAGTTCAGCGGGAAGTGTTTTTCTTCTTGATCAAAGATCTAATTGGCGCCGCATTGGATTACTCTCGAATGAAGGGGGGCAATTGGCTCAACCACTCCTCTCGCCTCTCTATTATATTAAGCGAGCATTAGAACCTTATGCCGAACTCATCAATGCCTCTACAGAGTCTGTTTCTGGAGATATTGAAGAAACTATAGAAAGTTTCACAAACAAAAATGTGTCTGTGATTATGATGGCAGATATAGGCCGTCTTGTAGGTGCGCCGTTATTAAGACTGACAGAATGGGTTGAAAAGGGTGGCGTGCTTGTCCGCTTTGCTGGTCCACACATGGAAGAAAGTCAGGATAGCTTATTACCCTCTCCTTTGCGCCAAGGCGGGCGACGTTTGGGCGGTGCTCTTTCCTGGTCAAAACCACAAACGCTCGCAGATTTTGATGATCAAAGCCCTTTTTCTGGTTTGGTCATTCCGCCGGAAGTTGTTGTTTCCCGGCAATTGCTGGCTGACCCTTCACGCCTTTCTGACAAAGTTTTTATTTGGGCGCGTTTGCAAGATGGTACACCTTTGGTAACAGCGACGCGTGAATTAGATGGGTGGATTGTTCTTGTACATGTGACGGCTAATTCTGATTGGTCAAACCTACCTCTTTCTGGCCTTTTTGTTGAAATGTTACAGAGATTAAGCCAACTCTCAGTTGGAGGTCTTAGCGGTGATAGCACACAAGACGAAGCCGCGTCACAAACGGGTAAAGAAAATTCGGCTACTAATACCGCTGATGAAAGTATTATTGTTCAACGACCAAAAGAAACATTACTTGCCCCTTACCGTTCATTAAATGGATTTGGTCGTTTAGAAAAACCATCTGTTTTAACTGAACCGATTGCATTTAGTCAGATTAACAAAATTAAGATTGAGCCAAAACACCCACCCGGGTTTTATGGCCCACCAGACCAATCAATTGCTCTTAATTTGATTGGACAAACAACCGAGCTGAAAAAAGGTGATTATTCTGTGCTTAAAGCTCAAAGATTAGCTTATCGCAAAGCTCCAGAACGAGCATTGCGAGGTCCCTTATTTATTACGGCCTTTATCTTGCTTGTTATAGATAGTTTGATCATTCTGTTTATGCGTGGTGTCTTTTCATTTAATCGCATTCGGCAGGGTGCTGCACTTGGTCTTTTATTTAGTCTTGCTTCGTTTGGCTCTTTCATCATGCCATCCCATGAGCTGAGTGCTAAGGAAATAGACCCTGAAGTATTGAAATTATTTAATCGATATGACAAGCCTGTTTTTGCTCCAAAAAAACATAGTGATCCGAAATTATCTCCCGCTCTTAAAACTCATTTAGCTTATGTGATTACTGGAAACGCAAAAATTGACCAAACCAGCCATGATGGTTTGTGGGGTTTAAGTTCTGTTCTTAATAGTCGCACTGCTGTTGAACCTTCCGTGCCAATTGGTATCAATTTAGCTCAAGATACGTTGGCTTTTTATCCCATTCTTTATTGGCCTGTGGGATCATTCAGCAAGCCATTATCAGATAAAATTGCTCAACGAATTAATAGTTACATGAAACATGGCGGCATGATCATATTTGACACAAAGGATCAAGATAGCCGTATTGGTGGACTAGATGGCCGCTCGCAATCTCAACTTAAAATGCTCCTTTCAAAACTCGATATCCCGCGGATAGAACCTGTGCCTTCTGGTCATGTTTTGACGAAGAGCTTTTATCTGCTTTCAAGTTTTCCCGGCCGTTATCAGGGCGGTGACCTTTGGGTTGAAGCAACAAACCGTGGTTCAAACTCCAATTCAGATATTGATGGTGTGAGCACCTTACTGATTACGTCCAATGATCTTGCTTCTGCCTGGGCGGTTGATAAAAATGATCAAGCCAAATTTCCGGTCATTCCAGGAGGGGAAGGTCAAAGAGAGATGGCTTACCGTGTTGGTGTGAATATTGTTATGTACGCTTTGGCTGGAAATTATAAAGCGGACCAGGTTCATGTGCCGGCTCTTTTGGAAAGGCTTGGACAATGACAATATTTAATGGCTGGGATATTATCTACGCTCCATTTTTATCTCCTCTTTATCTTTGGTTTTTTGCTGGGTTGATTGTGGCTCTTATATTGCTGATGCTTATTAATCGGCTCCCCGGCACACTCCTTCGTGGGCTTGGGCTTTCTCTTTTATTATTTGCACTATTAAATCCTAGTTTGCGCCAAGAACAGCGCGACCCTTTAAAAAACATTCTACTGATTGTGACAGACAAAAGCCCCAGTCAGGTTATTTCTGGCCGAGAAGGTTTGGTCGATCAATCTCTAACAAAACTCAATGAACGTTTGAGTGATATTAAAGACTTAGAAACAGAAATCATTGCACTTGGGTCAGATGACCCTAATGCTAAAGACGGTACGCTCGCTTTTTCTGCGCTTCGGGAAGGCATTAGCCGGCTTGCTTCAAACCGAATTGCTGGTGTTGTGATGATTACTGACGGGCAAGTCCATGATGCCCCTAAAAAGTTCCAGGAACTTGGATTAGCTGTCAACCAAGAACAAGGCAGCCTTACTGGGGCAGCCATACCGCTCCATTTCATTCTCACTGGTAATAAAAACCAATTTGACCGACGTATTGAAATTGTTAAAGCACCTAAATATGGCATTGTTGGTTCAACTCGCACATTAAAACTAAAAATCGTTGAACAAGGCAGTTCTGTTGGTGCCTCTCATATGGTTAAGTTGAAGTTTCGCCAAAAGGGAAGTTCTGAAAAAACTCAATTTGTGCAAGTCGGAGAGGAAATTACCGTTCCTTTGGCATTTCCTCATGCAGGGCTGAACTTGATGGAAATTGAATTGGACACCCATGAAGATGAGATTACACCAGCGAATAACCGTGCTGTGATTTCTGCTGAGGGTGTTAGAGAAAATTTACGGGTTCTTCTTGTCTCTGGTGAGCCGCATGCTGGAGAGCGAACATGGCGTAATTTACTTAAATCCGATGCCTCCGTTGATTTGGTGCATTTTACCATATTGCGCCCACCGGAAAAACAAGATGGTACACCCATTCATCAACTATCTTTAATTGCATTTCCGACACGTGAACTTTTCTCTGAAAAGCTAGAGGACTTTGATTTGATCATTTTTGATCGCTATCAGAGACGCGGCGTTTTGCCTTTACATTACCTTGATAATGTTAGTCAGTATGTTCTCAATGGTGGTGCTGTTCTCATCGCTGCAGGAGATCATTTTGCAACACCACTTAGCTTAGCGAATACGCCGCTTGAACAAATTCTACCCGCGACGCCAACTGGCCAAGTCATTGAGCAAGCCTATGTTCCTAAAGTTACTGAAAAGGGGCAAAAGCACCCTGTTACTCATAACTTGCCGCTTTCAAATAACGCAGCCAGCAAAACGGCTCAATGGGGGCGATGGTTTCGTTTGGTTGAGGCGAATGTTGGCGAAGGTGAAACCCTGATGAAGGGTGCGAAAGAACACCCACTACTAGTTTTAAACAGACTTGGTGAGGGGCGTATTGCTCTCTTACTTTCTGATCATGCCTGGCTTTGGGCACGTGGTTTTGATGGCGGCGGCCCTTACACCACTCTTTTGCGTCGCTTGTCTCATTGGCTCATGAAGGAACCTGACCTTGAGGAGGAAGCTTTAACTGCTGTTGGGGACGCACGTAACTTATTGATTAAAAGACGGAGTATGAAGAAGGACATTGCTCCTGTTCGCATCACTCAACCAGATGGGACTACTAAAGAGATTGAGTTAAAAGAGGTGACACCTGGAACATGGCAAACGAAACTTTCCAAACAACAATTAGGCATTCACCGTGTCCAATCTGGAAAGCTGAATGCTCTTGCTTATATTGGGTTTGCCAGTGAGAAAGAATTAAAGAATATTGTTACCACAGATAGGATCGTCACACCGCTTGCCAAAGAAGCCAAATCTGGAGTTTTTTGGACTGGCAATAACGCGAAATCTAAAGAGAGTGAAAGTGTCTCTTCTACAGTTTCTCTCCTTTCAGTTCCTAAAGTTTCTATGATGAGTAGTGCTGGAGCTTATGCAGGTAGCGGTTGGATGGGCTTGTTGGATCGCCGTGCTTATGTTGTTAAAGGTGTGAAGCTCATTCCATTGATTAATGGCTTACTTGCTCTGGCTGTTCTTTTGCTTGCACTTGGTACAATGTGGTGGCGTGAAGGGCATTAGGTTCAAGTTCTAATAGTTTAAGATGTATTGGCTTAGCTTGCCTTTGCAGCGCCTTTTATCGTGTCCATTGCACCATTACTGATTTCAAACATTAATAGCCTTCCTGGATCAACTGGCCCTGGAAGGTTTATCTGTCCCATCCTAGTTTGTTTGAAACCGGCTTTTTCATAGTACGCAACGTCACCAACTAACAGAACTGCTGCCGCATCTTTGGTTTTTGCAAGTTCTATTGCGTCATGGATCAGTTCTAGACCTAATCCCTTTGAGCGATGGTTTTCATCTATTAAGAGAGGGCCAAGCAAAAAGCAACGATGTTCGCCGCCTATGATTAGTTCTGTTAAGCTGACTGTGCCTACGAGCTTATCTTCAGTAAAAACATTAATTCCAACGGGCTTCGTTGAACTGCCCTGCTCGCGCAGACGGTAAGCCGTTCTTGCAAAGCGCCCTGGTCCAAGATGCTTGTCAAAGAGTTCTTGCATTTCGCTTGTAATCACGTTTATTGGTGTTTTTGTTAGTTTGGTCACAGCAGTTATCTTTATTTAATAAGTCTTTTAAATTAGACTTTTAGATTTGATATTGTTCTTATTTCCATTCATTTGAGATGGCTTTGCCCTCAAATATTTCGTCTAAACGATTTATCACGCCTGTTACAGTGTGTTCTGGTAACTCATCTCGATAGAAAAATCCAATTTCTTTTATCTCAGCATTCGGTTTGGGCATTTCATCTTGCTTCCAATCCTGAACGATAAAGACCCCGATATGATCCCCTTTAAACTTTTCAAAATTGGTAAAAATGCCATGTAATTTTGGCTTCCCCGTTAGCTCTACTCTTGTTTCTTCAAACAGTTCTCGCTCCATGGCTTCTGCCAAAGCTTCGTAATGCTCAACCCCACCGCCGGGAAAATGCCATCCGGGTCTATAGCCATGACGAACCAATAAAACCCTAGATTTGTGATCTATTACGACTGCTTGAGCGCCCATGGTTGTGCCGCGGGTTACTCGCCAAAAGGGACGGAAAAACGCTGTTAGTAGCTTTGAAAACATTTTGACCAGTGTACCCTTCATTAAAAGTGCCCCTTCATTTATTTATCTTCAAAAACGCGGGCAACCCTTTTATATATAGTCCTACTTATAAAACCAGATTATTAGGGCTGTTAATTCTATTTCATAATGAAAGTCAATGTTTTAGCGATGATTATTCGATAGTTTCCTTAATTTCTGTTTTTATTTTTTGCATTTACTTTGACACTTACCCATCAGGATTAGTAGGGATTTCTTTCATATGACGACAAAGCCAGAGACCATTCTTGCTCATTTAACGGATATCCATTTTCCTCAGAAACCTGTCCCTTCATTGGCTGAGCTTTCTTTTAAACGATTTTTTGGACTTCTAAATTGGCATCTCTCTCGTAAATCTATGCACCTTGCTGAAACCCTTGAAGCCGTAACAAAAGATGTTTTGGCGCAGACTTTTAATCACCTCATTGTCTCGGGTGACTTAGTGAATTTATCATTGCGTCAAGAATATACAACGGCTCTACCCTGGTTGGAGAGATTTGGATCTCCTAGTGGACTTTCTTTTGTACCTGGCAATCACGATTATTATGGCCCAACATCTTTTCTTACTTCAGCAAGACCTCCGAATTTATCTGACGAAGCGGATATCCCGATGTCCCGCTCCAAAGATTTACTTCCCTTTATGACTTCAGATGACAAGGGGGGGGAATTAGGGGGAGCAACAGGACCTGACCTGCCTTTTGTTAGAGTGGTGAATGATGTTGCTCTGATAGGTTTAAACTCTGGCGTCCCTACGCCTCTGTTTACAGCTTATGGTAGATTAAATGAGAACAGCCTTGATGCTTTAGGGCATATTTTAAACGCCTGCAAAGAAGCTGACTTATATCGATGTGTTATTTTGCATCACCCGCCTCTTCCTGGAATTACCACTCTCTCGCGAGGCTTACAAAATGATCATTTGTTGCAGGCTCTTTTGCGAGAGGCAGGCGCTGAGCTCGTTCTTTATGGGCATAATCATAAACAGCATCATGAAAAGCTTACGACCAATCATGGTGTTTGTCATATTGTTGGTACGCCCAGCGCTTCAATTGGTTTCAATAGTCGGTATGAGTTTGCCAGGTATAATCTATTTTCTATTCAACGATTACCTGATGGCTGGACAACAAAAATGCAAGGACGGGGCCTTCAGGAAAACTATGGGAGCGTTGTTGACTTGGGAACGACCGAGCTTGTTTAAAATTTTCCCCTGCAAATTAGTCTCGGCAATCAGAACCTGATGAAAAAATGTCATTTTTGTTTAAAATCTTTGTGTGAAGTGACATTTTGCATTTGGAACCTTTGTTTACCTCATGATATTTATATCTATATTTCAATGAGATGCTCTTTTAATTTGCTTCAGTTACCCGCAAAGCATCTTTGACGTGCTTCTGATGCCCACTACGCATCTTTGATGTGCTTCTGATGCCCACTACGCATCCGCACTAAGCGCTTAGATAGCTATTGAAAACAATGTTAGATGTTTCGAGGGACAACATGAGTGAACAGGCAAGGCAAGAAGATGAGACCTTAAGAAGTTGGTTGAAGATCCTGATTGGTAAACCAGTTTTTGAATGGTTTATTATTGGCCTTATATTTCTAAATGCGGTCATTTTAGGCTTAGAGACTAACAAGGGAATGCATGATGCTTATGGCTCTCTATTTAGTGCCATTGACCGGCTTATTCTTTCCGTTTTTGTTTGTGAGCTATTAGCCAAGTTTTATGTTCATAGATGGCAAATGTTTAAAGACCCTTGGTCGGTGTTTGATGTTTTTGTTGTTGGTGTTGCTCTGGTTCCGGCAACAGGGCATTTATCTGTTCTTCGTAGTCTTCGTATATTACGTATCTTGCGCTTAATTTCAGCGGTCCCTTCCATGCGCCGGGTTGTTACGGGTTTGCTGAATGCTATTCCTGGTATGGGCTCTGTTGCGGCGCTCTTGCTACTTATTATTTATGTCTCTTCTGTAATGGCGACGCAATTATTTGGCAGTGAATTCCCAAAATTATTTGGCACATTGAGCGCCAGTATTTTTACATTGGTCCAGATTATGACAATGGAGGGCTGGGCTGATCTTGCTGGGCCTGTGATGGACAAGTTCCCCTATGCCTGGATCTTCTTTCTCATTTACATGCTGGTCACGAGTTTTGCTGTTTTGAATTTATTTATCGGTATTATTGTTGATGCGATGCAAAGCGAAGCTTTGGCCCCATTGCAGGCGCATGAAGAAGAAATTGTTGATGATCAGACTAGAGAAATTATGACTGAGCTAACCGCCATAAAAGAAGAAATCCGAGAGCTAAGAAAATCTTAATAGCTTTCTCTCTCTCACGGCTATTCTAAGCGCAGAAGATTTAAAAGAGAGCTTGGACTTCTTTGGCTTTTTCATTTATTTTAAACGGTGTTTTTAAAGGCTCTCGCACCAAAATTAATCCGGCTTTCGCTTCATCATACCATTGGCCGGTGTTTGACAACAAATTTGCCTCTAACTTCTGTTTCCACAAGTCGATGGTTGATTGCACTGCTTTTTCATTGGCTGATATAAAATCAGCTCGAGAGAATTTCTCGTTGATTTTGTTCACGACATAATCGGCCGCAAAACCCAGCACTACGCCAATCGCTGCCCCTACAATTGTTCCACCTACAGGTTCAACCATGGTGCCAGCTACAGCGCCGCCTTCAGCCAGTGTTATACGTGCACCCATCGATGTTGCAAAACGCCGTGACAAGGGCATGAAAATTCCACTCAGGCCTCGATTAACAGCAGGGCCAATTGTGAGAGCGCCGATTGTTCCGCCAACAGCTGCACTGCCCAGGCCTACAATGCCGTCAAACGCACGGTCTTCCATGAGGAAAGTTGGATTTTTCCAGCGCTGTGCGTCCCAATCAAGATTGGTCTGAGTGAATTGGGCATTCTTTGGAATTGTTTCCAGGAAGGTGGTGTTTTGTTTCAAGAAGGCCTTCATTTTTGCGTCCTGAATGGCCATCGTCGCTAAATAGGATTTATGCGCGTCTCGTGCGATTTTCTCGAGCCCCTCAATTATGACGGCATCTCTTGTCTCAGGTTTTAGAACCTGTTCTTTATAGTTGCTCATGAAATAATCGCTCATATCTCGCTCAACTGCTGTTCGCAGGCTTTCATATTCTCCAAGTTTGACCAAGCGTCTGGTGGTAGAGGAAATGGCCTCTTTTAAAATGATGTAGGGGCGTTTCCATTCAAAGAACCAGTCTGCATATTTAGCAATGGCTTCTTCTTTGTCGGTAAAGGCCTTATCAAAAAGGGCCGTCAATTTAAGTGAGATGATTTCATCTTGAGCCTTTTGAGCTTTGTCTAACTCATTGGCGTGTTGCTTTATATAAGCCGCTAATTGACTATGACTAGCTGTTCTTTTTTCCAGTTCGCCATTAAAATTACGGATGACCAATTCGACTTTATCTTTCGCAATTGATGAGGTCTGGAATATTTCAAAGTTTGTTTGATCTATGTGCCGTGATTTGGAATATTCCAGATCTCTCTTGTAGCCATGATAAAAGTTCATCCCCATTGAAAGCGTAAGAAATGTTCCAACTAACAATAGAACAGCAACGGTTATGGGGCGAAAAATAGCATGTGAAAGCCCATATTTTTTTACTGTCTTTTTGATGATAATTTTTTGGCTTTTGTCTTTTGAGATTGGAACTAGCTGCTCACTTTTAACGAGTTCTGCTTTTTTGTTTTGCTCTCTTTTACCATCATTTTCATGAGTTTGTTCGGGAGACTCATTTTGTGACGCTTGTTTTAAACGCTCTGATAATGGGAGATTGCTTGACTTATTACTATGGTGTTCTTGATCCATAGTTTGTGATTGATCTTCAGGAATGGGCTGGCTATTTTCGTTTGACAGTCTCATTTTTTTCCCTTTTATCGTCTCATCATTTACAAGACTGGAATTTTATGGCTCTCGATTTTCACAATAGTGGTGTGATTTACCGCAAAAGAGCCATTCTCAATCTGTTACTTAAAACAAATATGAGCTGTATTTTATAAAATCATGGTAAAGATCTAATCTGGTTAGATTGTGGTAAAACGTCTTATTCCTCAACAAAACTTAATAAGACTTTGTTTTTTCACAAAACTTTTAATTAGCTAGCGGCTTTACTGATAATCAAGGCGATTGTTAGCATGAATGCGCCTGTGGCAGCGCACGCTGCCCAAAAACTCAACCAAATGAGTAGTTTTTGGCTTCTCTTTTCGCGCTTCTTTTGTTCCAGGTGAAATCGTAAACCGACTGTTGATGATGAAGGTGTTTCCAGGCAGATTTCGATTAATTCTTCATCTGTTAAACCGGCTGGATCTTGTGCTAAATTGTCTGTCGCCATACTAACTGCCGCCCCCCAAGGCGTCCTCCCTTTACTCAAGATGCTTAACTAACACCTTAAAATTACGCAATACTATTACTAACTTAGTGTTGGTCTCAGTTATTATTATGAGTTAGATTTGAGAACAAGTGAGCTTAATCAAGTTCTAAAACAGAATCCAGCATCAATTTAACTTTTCGTTTGTAATAATTAATTTTAATAAACTGATAAGCATAATGAACAGTTGCACTTGAGATAAGTTTTGCTAAGATATGCTAGCCCAAGTAATTTGGGAGGGAACCTTTGATATGCTTTGACCTTAATAATCGGATAACCGAAGTTGGCTTAGCATAAATTTGATCATATAAGTGAGGGATTACACTATGACATGGACAGCACCACAAGTATCTGAGACAGAAACAGGTATGGAAGTTACCAGCTATATGCCAGCTGAACTTGACCGTGCATAAATTTTCTTTTTAGCTTATTAGCTAGTTTGAATTCAAAAGGCTCCTTAATTTTAAGGAGCCTTTTTTATTTGTGTGTTTATTTACACCGGTCGGTTTTCATATAACAAAAGGATGTCCATAAACGGGGGGCTATGGGCATCCTTTTATTTTGGAATTTCAAATTTATAGAGTTGATAAGTTGCTTTATTAACTATCAAGACCATTAACTATCAAGACCAATGGGGAATCTTTTCTCAAATTTTGTATCATCAGTATCTAAAGCTTTAATCGTAATATCTTCACCTCCATTAAATAGATAATCAAAGGTAAGATCTGGATTTTGGCTTAAAGAGATACTGGCTGTCAGGCTAAATAATTCCTCACCACCATGAGATACTTCAACTGTTTTAACAAATCTTGCAAGAATATATTGCAGAGTTATCTGGTCCATTTGCAACCCTGTTAAATTGGGATGTTTAATTTGCAAATGAGCTGCTCTCTTTAACCTTGAAGCTTGCAGTGCTTTTTCACCAGACTTAGCTGGCTCTAATTTCATTGTACCTAAACCTGCAAGTAAATCTTTAGGGTCTCCAATGGGAGGGGCCGCACAAGCGCCAAGCCCACTTGTTTTTACATATTGCTCTTTCATGTAGAGCTTGCCATCACTTGCTTCCACAATCACCCTAACTGGGGATGGTCCATTGAACCGCATGTGGGTTGCAAAATTAACTTCTTTTCTTTGTTTCTTCATATCAAATACAGCGGAAACTGGCATCGGATTTTCATCAATGATGACGGTTACTTTCTTTACCGTCCGGCCGTCTGTGAACTTTGCTTTGACATTAATTGGAACTCTGCGGTCATCCTTAGCGCGATAAGGAGTTTTTAAAGTTACCTCATTTAAAGCTGGTAGAACGGCTTGGTTTTTAAAAACCATTTCTTTTAAATCTGACCATGCATCTCTTGAGACATCGCTGGCATGAACCGCTGTGCTTAAAGTTAGTATACTTAAAGCTACAAAGGGAAAAGTTGATGTGACCATTTTCAAGGTCTGTGCAACTAATCTTTGGACGATTATGCGTATTTTAGACGGGTTTAACCAATCTAAGTTTGTTTCTGCGAGTTTCATTCTCTTCCCTCAATCCCCCCCTGATAGACACTTTCAGGGATTTTCATCGAATATTTAATGAAGATATATGCTTTTACTATTTTGTTATTTCTCACTAAATATTTCTTTACTCGTACGTTTATGCGCATATTTCTATGTCCGAGTCGTAATAGAATACCACTAAACAAAAAAAAACTGCCAATTGATAAAGCTTATCAATTGACAGTTTTTACTCTAATTTATCTTTTAGAGGGTTTTTAAGCTGCGAAGCCTAGTTGGGTGTTTAACTTATCCAGCAGATCACTGGCAGCTTCAGCGATCACTGTGCCTGGGCCAAACACCGCTGTTGCTCCCATTTCCAAAAGCGTATCATAATCTTCAGGAGGAATTACACCGCCAACTACGATCATGATGTCTGAGCGACCTTCAGCTTCCAAAGCTTTTTTCAGCTCTGGAACCAATGTTAGGTGGCCAGCTGCGAGTGAAGAAACACCAACGATGTGAACGTCATTTTCAATGGCTTGGCGGGCAGCTTCTTCTGGTGTTTGGAACAACGCGCCGATATCAACGTCGAAGCCAACATCTGCAAATGCTGATGCGATTACTTTTTGTCCCCGATCATGACCATCTTGTCCCATTTTTGCAATCAGAATTCTTGGTCGTCTGCCATCCTGTTTTTCAAACTCTGAAACTTTTTCCTGAACTTTTTTAACGGCATCACCCATTGCATTCATCTCCGATTTATAGACACCTGAGATCACTTTAATTTCAGCCTTGTGTCTGTCGAATACTTTTTCCATTGCATCTGAAATTTCACCAACTGTTGCTTTGGTTCGAGCAGCTGCAACGGACATTTCCAGCAAATTGCCATTGCCAGCTGCTGCATTTGTCAGAGCTTCTAGTGCTGCTTGACACGCTGCTTCATCGCGCTCGGCTTTTAGTCTTGTGAGTTTGTCCAATTGCTGATTGCGAACAGAAGCATTATCAACTTTAAGAATGTCAATTTTGTCTTCCTGGCTTGTGCGATATTTGTTGATACCAACAATGGTTTGTTTACCGCTATCAATTCGACCTTGTGTACGGGCTGCAGCTTCTTCAATGCGCAATTTAGGCACGCCCTTATCGATGGCTTTCGCCATGCCGCCAAGTTCTTCAACTTCCCTGATGTGGGCCCAGGCTTTTTGAGCTAGCTCATGAGTTAGTCGCTCAACATAGTGTGAGCCGCCCCATGGATCAATCACGCGGCATGTATCTGACTCTTGGGCTAAGAACAGCTGAGTGTTACGCGCAATACGTGCTGAGAAGTCTGTTGGCAGAGCTAAAGCTTCATCAAGTGCATTTGTATGCAGGCTTTGAGTATGGCCTTGTGTGGCTGCCATAGCTTCAAGGCATGTACGAACAACGTTGTTAAAGACATCCTGTGCCGTGAGGGACCAACCTGACGTTTGACTGTGTGTTCTCAGGCTGAGTGATTTTGGATTTTCTGGCTGGAACTCTTCTTGAATTAGCGTGGCCCAGATCATTCTGGCTGCCCGCATTTTTGCGATTTCCATGAAATAGTTCATGCCAATGGCCCAGAAGAAAGAGAGCCTTGGAGCGAATTTATCAATCGGCAAACCGTTCTTCACACCAGCTCTTGCGTACTCAATGCCATCGGCCAGTGTGTATGCCAATTCAAGATCTGCCGTCGCGCCGGCTTCCTGCATGTGATAACCGGAAATTGAGATCGAGTTGAATTTTGGCATATGCTCTGATGTGTAGCTGAAAATATCAGAGATAATCCGCATAGATGGGCTTGGTGGGTAAATATAGGTATTCCGCACCATGAATTCTTTTAAGATATCATTTTGAATAGTGCCGGATAACTTTTCTGCTGAGACGCCCTGTTCTTCAGCGGCCACAATGTAAAGCGCCAAAACCGGAAGCACCGCGCCGTTCATAGTCATAGAGACACTCATTTGATCAAGCGGGATACCATCAAACAAGGTGCGCATATCATAAATGCTATCAATGGCCACACCGGCCATACCCACATCACCTTTCACGCGGGGATGGTCTGAGTCATAGCCTCTATGTGTTGCCAGATCGAATGCAATGGAGAGGCCTTTTTGACCAGCAGCCAGGTTGCGGCGATAAAAAGCATTTGAATCTTCGGCCGTTGAAAAGCCTGCATATTGGCGAACTGTCCAAGGTTTTTGTACATACATGGTTGGATACGGCCCCCGCAAGAACGGGGCTATGCCTGGATATGTATTTAAAAAGCCAAGGTCTTTACTATCAGCACTGCTATAGTGCCCCTTCACTTCAATACCTTCAGGCGTAAGTTTGGTAGGTGTTAAACGTGTTTCTTCTGAACTTTGTGAGGCGCTATTATTCGATGCGGCTTCCCACTTCATATTTGAGAAATCTGGAATTGAACTCATTTTTCGACCCTTTTGCTAAAGTCTGTATCTAAAGTCTTTGTTTTAAATCTTCTGTAACTGATGAATTATTATGCCCGCGCTTATACAGCGACGGTTTCATCTGCAAATCCAATAATCTGATGTATTTCGACCAGTGTGCTGACCATGTCTGTTCCTTGGTATAGTAATGTTTGGAACAAACTACGATCTTCAAAATTGATTGATTTCAAAAACTTTGGCCGCGCGATGATGTAAATGGCCTCTGCGCCAGCATTGTATAAATCTTTCGCAAGCTGTACTGCGTCTTGTTCATAGAGTTTATCCGATGAACATAGACAAGCAATCGTGGAGCCTGATGTTTTATAAGCCTCGACCAGCTCTTCATTATTTGCAAAGCCATCATTACCCAGCGCTTCAATTCCGCCTGTTTCAAAATATGATTTTGCCCAAGTTGCTCGTGCTGTGAAATCAGCGGGCTTTCCAATATTTGCCAGAAATACATTCGGTCGTTTGCCATTTAATGCCAGCACTTCGTCAGATAATTTACGAAGGAACTCAACATCTTCCATTATGCGATTTTCTAAATCACCTAACATGTTGACTAATGTTGCAGGACCTTCAAGCGCTTCATCAAGAATATAAGTTGGTGTACCTTGTTTGATTTGCTCGATAATGTCTTTGAAACGAGCACCTCTTTGGTCACCGCTTACAACTGGAGCATTCAACACAGGCACACTCATATTGGCGCTATCTCCAGCTTCTTCCCATTCCTCTTCCTCATCGAATAAATTCGGTGTTGTTTCATTAATGTTTGGGAAAGTGGTAACGCCTGTTATTTCTTTTTTACCTGTTGCGATGTCATTAATTTGAGTTTCACGCACTTGATCAATGGTGGACTTGACGTGTCCTGATTTCAGGCACTTTGCCATTCCGCCCAGCTTTTCCGTTTGCTGGAAAATATCCCAGGCTTTTTCTGCTAGTTGGTTTGTTAGGCTTTCTACATACCAAGAGCCAGCTGCCGGATCTTCGACTTGTCCGATGTGACTTTCTTCTTGAGAGATGATCTGAGTATTTAGAGCAAGTCTACGTGCGTCCTGGTTAGCCACACCGTGGGCTGCCGAGAATGGAAGTAATACAAGGGCGTCAACATTGCCAAGGCCTGCGGCCACCGTTGCAGCTGTTGCCCGGAGCATATTCACTTCAGGATCTGCTTTTGTTAAGCCTAAGTACGACATTTCAGCAATAAACTTAGTTGGTTTGGTTTTAGCTCCACTTTCTTCGCAGATTTTTGACCACAATAAACGCATGGCTCGCAATTTTGCGGTTGAGAGGAATATGTCTCCATTTGTAGTCAAGCTGATGTCTACTTGTGTCAACGCTTCATCAATAGACAGCCCCGCTTTTGCTAGACCTCGTAAATAGGTAAGTGCTGTTGCGAGTGTGTAGCCCAATTCCATGGCCTCACTGCCACCGGCTTGCTGCCAGGTGCGACCAGAAGCTGTAAAACTCGACATTTTTGAGCCGCTGTCTTTAATGGCCATTGCTGCATCAAGCCAGTTATCAAGCGCTTCATCTTCAGGCTCCGGAAAACTGCCCATGCATGCAAAAATACTCAAGGGATCAAAACCAAAAGAACCTTCTATTTGTGCAAGGTCTATTCCTTGTGTTTGCAAATAGGAAATAAAATTAGCTGCATTGACGATTGATTCACTGCCATTTGAGAAATAAATCGATTTACCTGTTAGATCGATACCATCAAATAGAGTTTCATAATCTCTACCGGAATAGATTGGCAGTTCAGCACTTGCAAATGGGATGTCATTACTAATGGCTAAAAACAAGCCGCTAGCTCCACCATCCAAATCAATTTTGATTTGCTTGTTGGCGGACTTTAGCGATGGAATGTCTGTTAATTGCAGAATTTTCCACGGTCTTACATGACTGGAAGGGTCCGTATCAGCAACTTGTCTCTCTTGCATATTGGCTGCTTTTAAAAAAGCAGAAGCGGCTTCGCTCGTCACATCATCTTTTGTATAGAGTGGTTTAATTTCAATACCATCATAGGTTTTATATGTGAGAGCCTGGTCGATTGTTTTCCCATTGAGGGATTTTTCTACTAGGCCACGCCATTGATCTCTTGTTGCTGATTTCAAGCTATCGGGCAGTTCATATTTATCTGTCATTATTTTCTCTATATATATTTTTTGATGTGCCTTCAGTTGCCCACTCGCAACCGGCACGTTTTGATGTGCCTTCAGTTGCCCACTTGCAACCGGCACGTTTGATGCGCCTTTAGCTGCCCAATGGCAACCAGCACGGGGATCACTCAATCCTAAAACTAGTGTCCCTATTAGTTCTAATGGTCCGCTGCATAAATGATCTAATTTTATGAGTGATAATTGACCAAGCAAGCTGAATAACGCAATAGATTTTTTACAAAATCATCATTAATCACGTAAAAAAGGCAGCGCTTTTAAGCACTGCCTTTAGTAAACCTTGTTAAACTCGCCTAAAGTATTCCATTTTTAAAGGAATAAAAGGAATACTTTAGTTTCTCTATAGTGCTTCAGATGCCCACAAAGCATCCGCTATTAGCATTCCTGTTTCCTAAAACCGGTGTCCACTTTTAGGAGGAGCGCTCTTTTTGTTGAAGCGTTCCTTTATCCAAAAACCGGTGCCCACTTTTAGGAGGAGCACTCTTTAAGTGCGAAGGATTAGTACTTCATCACTGGGTCTAGCTCTTTTGCGTGTGCTACCCAATTTTCAACTTGCTTTAGACCAGGAACTTGACGAACAAGCTTCTTCTTACGTTTTGCGTTAGCTTCAGCCATCGCTTTTTGTAGGTTGTCTGGCTTGCGCTTGCGAAGTTCTTTTACTGTGTCAACACCAGCAACTTCTAGAAGTTCTGAATATTCTGAAGCGATACCTTTCACGCGCATAAGATCGCACATGTTGCACCATTTCAAAATTAGGCCATCATCAATCCCAGTTGTTGAAGCGATTTCTTTACGGCCTTTTTTAGTAGCGCCGCGTGTCAACAATGTTTTTGTTGAAGCGATATCATGCTTGCGTAAAGTTTTAGCGTGTTTCACGCCGATGCCTTCAACAGCTTCGATTTTATATGTGCTCATATTAGGTTCCCCTGCTTTATATAGTTTTGCTTATCTCGATTGATAAACTAGCAATTTGATTTTTTGAGCTTCAATCAATTTAAAGGATAAATGTGAGACTCAGCTAACTGCAAGTAAGGCTAAGTTGCCTGCAGGTGAATTCTCTCATTCTTCCACCACTTTTTAGAACTTGTTCATTTTCAAAAGCGGTTTTGATTGCAAACCCATTTTAAATTTTTGCAACTTTGCGCTGCGTTAAATTCGGGGTGAGTGTTTCTCACCAAACGAACTCGACAATTTTATACGTCATAAACTCGAACTCGAGCTAATCAGATATTGTCCTTAGTTGTGATGAACCAGTAAATCATATGTGTTGCTCACTTTCAGTTTTAAAAATCAGCATCAGCATATCAACCATTTTCATTTTGATCTTTGTTCTACATCACTCGTTTGTGCTTCGTGCCCACTCGAGATTGATCCAACATGATCATTTTACTGGCGACCATTTTCTCTATCAGAGATGGTCAATTGTGAGGGTCCAAAAGTTGACCGACTTGATCAAGTGGTCCGAAAAAACTTTTGTGACGATTGACTGAAGTGAAATGGTCGACCACTTCGAGTACTACTCACTGTTCTTTAATACACATCATCTTCAAAAAGAATCAAGCACCAATGTGATGGTTTTTTTATCGAGCATCTTAATGTCAACTGTTTGACACTGTGCAAAAGGTACTTATCCCCTATTTGCAAATCACCTAAAGCCATGTCATGACTGTTTTGAAAATTCATGCTAAACACATCAATTAGTCCTTGTGTAAGCACGCACATGAATGGGCCCAGTTGATCTATAATCTATTAGAGTTTGAGCCGATTTTTATGAGGTTCTTTGCGGAGGAAATAACATGATTGAAGAGAATGCCGTTTATCTTGGAACGAGCACCAAACCTGAGCATCTTGATCTTAAACTTGCGAACCGTCATGGCTTGATTGCAGGGGCTACCGGTACTGGTAAAACAGTCTCGTTACAAATCCTTGCTGAAGGGTTCTCTAATCACGGCGTGCCTGTTTTTTGCGCAGACGTTAAGGGCGACTTATCAGGCCTTGCCGCGAAAGGCGTGAGCAAAGATTTTCTCGAAAACAGAGCTGAGACAATTGGTTTTAAAGATTATATATATGAAAAATTTCCATGTGTTTTCTGGGACTTATTCGGTAAAGACGGCCATCCTATTCGCACCACAGTGAAAGAGATGGGGCCCATCCTTCTTTCTCGTTTACTTGATTTGAATGAAACACAAGAAGGTGTTTTGAATATTGCTTTCAGACTGGCTGATGACGAGAACATGCCAGTCCTCGATATGAAAGATCTTCGCAAATTAATGGCCCATGTAGCCGAACGCGCGAGCGAGCTAACTGGTGAGTACGGGTCCGTATCAAAGTCGAGTGTTGGTGCTATTCAACGGCGGCTTCTAGTACTTGAAGAACAGGGTGCTGAAAACTTTTTTGGAGAGCCTGCGCTCGACATCAGAGACTTCATGAGAACCACCTCAGATGGCAAAGGCATTATTAATGTTTTAGCCGCTGAAACTTTGATGCGCAGTCCACGACTTTATGCAACATTTTTGTTGTGGATGTTGTCTGAGCTTTTTGAAGAATTACCTGAAGTTGGTGATCCACAGAAACCTAAGCTTGTTTTCTTTTTTGATGAAGCTCACCTACTTTTTGATGAGGCACCCAAAGCACTTTTACAAAAAGTCGAGCAAGTTGTCCGTCTCATTCGCTCAAAAGGTGTTGGTGTTTACTTCGTAACACAGAACCCACTTGATGTTCCGGACACTGTTTCAAGTCAGCTTGGTAACCGGGTGCAACACGCACTTCGCGCTTTTACACCTCGTGAACAACGGGCAGTGAAAGCAGCGGCTGAAACGTTTCGTCCGAACCCTGATCTAAATACTGAGCGGGTGATTATGGAACTTGGAGTTGGTGAGGCTTTGATTTCTACTTTAGAGAAAAAAGGTCAACCTTCTGTTGTGCAACGGACGTTGGTTCGCCCGCCTTCATCACGGCTTGGACCTTTAACGGATGATGAGAGACAGGAAATCATTCGTGATAGTGAGATGGGCAACAAATATAGCGAGACAATTGATCGTGAAAGTGCTTATGAGATTTTAAAGAAACGAGCTAAAGACGCTGAAGAGCGCCGCGCCGACGCTGGAGGGACTGTTGGTGGTCGCCGTGATACGGAATATGTTCGCCATGGTGAATTTAGAGTGCCGCCTGCTAATAGCCGCCGTTCTCCTCGTACAAGCTCCAAGCGCACGAAGCGTCGGAGTAACCGCCAGACTGCAAGTGAAGCTTTCTTTAAATCAATGATGCGTAGCTTAGGCACTGGTATGGGGCGTTTATTGCCGACGATTATTAAGCTGTTGCTTGGTCGCCGTTAGAGGGTAGTACCGTTTCGTACTTTATTCATTTATCTTCATTTTTTATGAAGACCATAAAAAAGGGCCGCTTCTTGAGCGGCCCTTTTTAATTTGTATTATTTGCAAATTCTAATCACTAAATCTTATTTAGCAGTGTTATTTTGCAGCGTCGTAGAGACCTTCAACATATTCCCAGTTGATGAGGCTATCTACGAAAGCTTCAAGATATTTAGGACGAGCGTTTCTATAGTCGATGTAGTAGCTGTGCTCCCAAACATCGCAACCAAGCAAAGGCACTTCGCCATTTACGAGTGGGTTTTCACCATTTGGTGTTTTTGTTACAGCAAATTTGCCGTCTTTTAATACCAACCAGCACCAGCCTGAGCCGAACTGTGTTGCGCCAGCTTGACAGAAAGCATCACGGAATGCAGCAAAACCGCCAAGGTCTTCATTGATTTTTGCTTCAATGCTTGCTGGCAGTTTATCACCACCGCCATTTGGCTTCATCCAGTTCCAGAAGTGAACGTGGTTGTAATGCTGGCCAGCATTGTTGAAAAGGCCTGCATTTTGACCAAATGACTTTGTTACAACATCTTCAAGGCTCGCGCCTTCAAGACCTGAGCCTTCAAGAAGCTTGTTGCCGTTTGTTACATAAGCCTGGTGGTGCTTGTCATGGTGAAATTCCAATGTTTCAGCTGACATGTAAGGTCCGAGTGCGTCATATGCATAAGGTAATTCTGGTAGTTCAAAAGCCACTTTATAGTCTCCTTAGATAGCGGGATGGTCTTTAATGCCCTTTTAATTGGGCCCTCTTTAATTCGTTGGCCCACGCTACCTATTTCACTTTAATTACGCAAGCTTTTCATTTTTCCTCCTTTGTCTAGGTTTTGCCCTGCTATGTTTATTCAGTTGTACCTCTCTAAACCTTCAACCGATTAAACGGTTTGTTAACCATTATGACGGCACCATGGCATTTTGGTTGTAGCCCTCAATTAGTCACAGTTTTTTTGATAATTGAGAACAGTGTTTATTATTTTGTGTTTAGTAAAGCGTGTGTGTTTATGGTTCAGTCTTGTAAAGTATCCTCCTCTAAAGCGTCCTCTTCTCAAAAACCTTCAGGCAAAGCCTCATCCTCTTCAAAGAAAACGAAGACAGCTAAAAAGATGAAGGCCGTGTCGCCTAAGGCGCTGCCCAGCAATAAAATTTTGGTTGGCAACTGCATTGAGCGCTTGAAAGAGCTGCCAGATAATTCAGTTGACCTTGTTTTTGCAGACCCTCCTTATAATTTACAGCTTGAAGGTGAATTACACCGCCCTAATAACAGCAAAGTTGATGCTGTGAATGATGAATGGGATCAGTTTGATAGTTTTGCAGCTTATGATGAGTTTACAAAGGCCTGGATGGCGGAAGCCCGCCGCATTCTCAAACCTGATGGTGCGATGTGGGTTATCGGTTCTTATCACAACATCTTTCGCGTAGGGGCGACCTTACAAGATCTTGGATTTTGGATTTTGAACGACATTATCTGGCGCAAATCTAATCCAATGCCTAATTTTAAAGGCACACGTTTCTGTAATGCGCATGAAACTTTAATCTGGGCCTCTAAAACCGGTAAATCTCGCCCTACCTTCAACTACGACTCTATGAAGGCCTTTAATGACGATTTACAAATGCGCTCTGACTGGCTTTTACCAATTTGTAATGGCGGCGAACGCTTGAAAGACAACTTAGGCAAAAAGGTTCACCCAACGCAAAAACCTGAAGGCTTGCTTTACCGTGTCTTGATGGCCAGCACGAACCCTGGTGATGTGGTTGTTGACCCTTTCTTTGGCACGGGCACTACCGGCGCTGTTGCGAAAGCATTGGGGCGCAAATGGATTGGTATTGAGCAAGATAAATCTTACATTGAAGCGGCTGAAATTCGTCTCTCTAAAGTTCGCCCTGCTTCTCCTGAAGATCTGCAAGCGTTAAAACCAAAACGTGCAGCTCCTCGTGTTCCTTTTGGGACGTTGTTAGAGCTTGGCCTTTTAGAAGCCGGGACAACTCTATATGGTCCACGAGCTAAGAAGAGTGCTGAAGTGAGAGCGGATGGCACGATACAATGCGCTGAACAACAAGGCTCTATTCATAAGATGGGCGCTTATGTTCAAGGGCTTGAGGCTTGTAATGGCTGGACCTATTGGCACTTTAAAGCAGATGGCGAATTGAAGCCTATTGATTTGCTTCGACATGAAGCCCGCAATCAGCTTGGGTTGAATTAGGAGTTTTTCTGGCGCTTCAGATTGCCCACTAGCAACCGCGTATTTATTTCTCTCACGGCTATTTCAAGTGCTATCGCACTTGAGCCTACGAGGTGCGGCGCAACGCGCCGGACGCCCCTGGCGTCATGTCCCATTGCCGGAAAAGGGCAATGCTCCTTCTTCTTTAGGATAGGTTTACTTCTATCGTCATCCCGGACTTGATCCGGGATCCATTGGCTTGATTAGATGACCACTGCTTCCAGTGAATTTTGTTTGGATGCCATGAGTTGGGAATGCCCCTTAATTATGGCACTTGTGGAGAGGTGGATCCCGGGTCATGCTCGGGATGACTGAGCATTTCTCTTAAGGCTATTGCGCTTCAGTTGCCCACTTGCAACCGCGCTATTGCGCGGCGGTTCTTTTCATGAAATTGAGGAGTTCGTCCGCGCTTTTTGGTTCGATGAAATATTTAAAGTCTGGATGAGAGGCAGTTAGGCCTTCGTTTAAATATCCTTGTGGTGAGAATGCCATGGTTCTTGGGATATAACCGCCATCAGGAGAATACTTCTTTTGCAGGCCTCTATTCTTTTCAATATTGACCATTACCATGGTCAAGTTTTTTGACATAGCCACGACGCTTTTTTTATAAAATTGCCGTCTATATTGCTTACAGATTGTGCACCATTTGGCTTCAAAAACCACCAGCATGGGCTTTCCGGTTCTTTTTGCCTCTTTTAACCCTCTTGCAAAATTCATCCATTTGATTTTGCCATTGTTCCAGCCTGGAGAGGCTGCATGGCTAGTGGCTATTCCAGGAAACATCACTGAAAGAGTAAGAGCAAAGAGCACAATAAATGTTTGAAAAGTTTTAAAACTGACTAGTGGTGATTGCACTCTTTCTATTCCCCTATAACCTAAAAATTTAACTATGGTTTTTAAAATGTTGTTTCGCAATTCTATCATAGATCATAGCTAAACTTGTGAAACTTAAATTTAAGCGAAGATGAAATCATTAAAGGTCAATGTGTCTGTTTGAACGCCATTTATCGTGAAACTGCCGCCATCAAATGAAACAACACTGTTGGCACCTGCTTGGGTGATTGTCAGATCATCAAAACTATCAACAGTTCCTGTCAGTGCAGAAAAATCTATTAGATCTGAGCCATCATCAAAGTCCATAATGGTATCATCACCGTTATCTGCAGATGCAATAAATAGATCAAGGCCAGCTCCGCCGGTTAACTGATCATCGCCGCCTGCCCCGTTAAGGGTATCATTGGCATTGCCCCCTGCCAGAGTATTAGCTCCAGCAGTTCCAGTGAGGTTTTGAATTTCAGCATTGCTAGCAAAAACAAATGTGTCGTCTGCAAGTTGGCTGACCACACCATTTGTAAATTGAAGTTGCTCGACATTGTTCAAAATATCAAATTCGGCTCCATTCCAAACAACTATGCCTTGGCCGTCCAATGTTTCGGCCCAACCATAATCAGTAGAAACCCCATTGATGGTGAAAATATCAGGGCGCTCAAGTCCATTTATGGTTTGATTTTCCCCAGCAACATCCGCAATCACATTTTGGCCTGTTTCTGGTGTGCCTGTTGGCGCAAAGCTATAGGTGCCGTCTTCTGCTCTGGTGACTGTGCCGTTGTTGAAGCGGATTTCTTCAACATTGTTCAGCACATCAAAGTCTGCTCCCGTCCAAACAACTGTACCTTGACCATCGGCGGATGCCCCCCATCCATAGGCAGTTGATACTCCATCGATTACAAATGCATCTGTTCCAGCCGTTCCGTTGATGAATTGCGTTTCACCAGCCACATCTGCAATTAAGTTTGTTTCCCCATTATTCCCCGTATCTTCGGGTGTAAAGATGAAGGCTCCTGCTTCGTCTCTGGTCACTGTGCCATCATTGAAATTGATTTGCTCGATATCAGTTAAAATATCAAAATCTGCACCATTCCAAACAAGTACACCTGTGCCATCCAGAGTTTCAGCCCAGAGATAGTCGTTTGAATTTCCGTCAATAACAAAGGCATCTCTGAAGGCTGTGCCTGTTACAAATTGTGTTTGTCCTGCAATGTCTGCAATTTCATTTACGGCCGTTTCACCTGCGATCCAATCAGCAATTGAAATTGTCTCACCTGATGCAAATTCGACTAAATCAGCATTGAAAACCGTATCAGTGCCCTGGCTCACTGCACCAGTTCTATTGTCAGTAATGGTCACCGATGTATCTGCATTGGCGGTTAAGGTATAATCTGCGAATGTGCCTGTGTAAAAAATGGTGTCAATGCCAATACCGCCATTGATGAAATCATCGCCGCGCCCACCAGTGATGCGATCATCACCAGGGCCACCATAAAGAAAATCATCCCCGGCACCGCCTTCGATTGTATCATCACCGAGGCTTCCTGAAATGATGTCTTGATCATTTGTGCCAGTTAGAGTTTGGTCATTAGTTGTTTGTAGGGCCAATAATTCTTCAGGGGTGAATGTCCCAGTGCGTGTGAAGGTAAGTTGCTCAATGTTGATGAGTGTATCGGTACCTTGATTGTCAACTGCTTCTTCTGTGTCAGTTAACGTCCAACTGCCATCAGCATTTTGAGTGATGATATAATCTGCATGAGTACCATAATACATCGCTGTATCGGTTCCACCGCCACCATCAATGACATCATCCCCTGAAAAACCAGTTATCCGCTCATCGGCCTCTGTCCCTACAAGGGTGTCATTTCCAAGGGTCCCTAGAATTTCTTCTTCCATTTGGTACTCATCTACATGTTTTATTTTGGGTCAAAACTGCCCAATTTTTAGCTTCTAACGTTTATAAGAAGTTGATAATGCAAGATAAGTGACAAATTTCAAATCAAATTTGTGAAAACTCATTAATATGAGAAATCAGTTAGAGAGATTGACTTTGACCTGCGCAAGGCAAGAAAAACATGGATTTTACGGCCTAAATACCGATGATTACTCGTTTATAGGGTATAATTAGACTTTTAGGGATTCATAATTTTTAGCTATTTAGGGCGTGTTGGATGATTTTTCGCATAACAGAAGGCAATGCTTCGTCTGCCAATTGATCTCTATGCACCCATTTACATCGCTCAGCATCCGCAAAAAGAGTGAACTCAGCTTCTTCGCCTGGAATAATACGAAACACTTTTAGTTCAAGATGAAAATGGGTAAATGTGTGTTTGACATTTCCTGGAACTGGCCACCATTCACCTTTTAATGGCGGTGATTTCAGCATGTTTTCAGCTTGTTCTTTATTCTCAGTCCATTCAGACGTTGGAATTTCCTGCATATTACCCAGCAAACCGCCTGGCGGGCGTTGATGTAATAAGACAGATCCATCCTCTCGAAGAGCGAAAAAAGCTGAGCCATAGCGTGTTGGTTTTGGCTTTTTGCTCGCTCTTTTTGGCAAGGTGCTTTCAATGCCTAAATGGTACCCTTCACATGAACTCGATATTGGGCATAAAAGACAAGAGGGGTTTTTAGGCGTGCATATGGTGGCGCCTAAATCCATCTGAGCTTGAGCAAAATCACCCGCGCGTCGCGGTGGGGTCAGCGTGGTTGCACATTGTTTGAGTTTTGTTTTTACCCCTGGCAACGGATCCTGGACAGCAAACTGGCGGGCTACAACCCGCTCGATATTCCCATCCACTGGTGTAGCGGTTTCATCAAATGCAATGGCTGCAATGGCTGCTGCAGTATAAGGGCCAATGCCGGGTAGTGTTTCAAGTTCTTCGGCAAAAATGGGAAAATTGCCTTCATATTCTTCGCAGATTAATTTAGCGCATTTGTGTAAATTTGCAGCGCGTGTGTAATAGCCAAGGCCAGCCCAGGCTCTTCTTATGTCTTCATCACTTGCATTGGCTAAATCTGTTATTGCAGGCCAAAGTGATATGAACTTGTTGAAGTAAGGAATAACCGTTTTAACTACTGTCTGTTGCAGCATGATTTCTGACAGCCAGACATGATATGGGTTTGGAACAACACCTGGTTTGGCACGCCATGGTAACTCTCTTTGCTCTTTATCGTACCATTTCAATAATTTAGAGGCGAGCTTCGCTTTATTCTTTTGTGGCTTGGGTTTAGCCGCTGATTTTTTGGTTTTTGTTTTTAAAGTGGTTGTTTTGATTTTAAGTGTTTTTTTCGTTGTGCTTTTTTTCTTTGAGGGCTTTTTTGTTACTGGTTTGCTTTTGTCATTAGCAACTTTTGCGCTGCCCTTTTTCAAAGGGGCCGCTTTTTTCTTACTTTTCAGGCCCACATCAGAGTGAACAGCTTTTCCACCTTTTGGCATCGGTTTCCTCTCGAATCGACTTATCTCATGGTAAGTAATAAATGTCTCTGCTAAAAGACATATAATCGCTTTATTGGCGGGGAATGATTTCTGACTAGGCTGTAATCACATAGATGAATGACACCACATAATAAAATGGCATTTGATAACAACAAAAAACAAGCAGGCAAGAAAAACAGCTCTTTTAAAAAGAGCGGTGCCAGGACTGTTGGGCAATTTCTACCTGCCATTACACGGCCTGTGTTTGAGAAATTTGGCTTTCAGCGGGCAGCTCTCTTAACTGACTGGGATATGATTGTTGGTGAACCTTTGTGCCATTTCACATCACCTGAGCAGATTAAGTGGCAGAGCGGCAGCAATGAAACAGCCGAAATTGAACAATATGGCCAGAAAACTGGTGCAACACTCATCATAAGAGTTGAGGGCCCAGCTGCCCTTGAAGTGCAGCATTCTGCACCTCAAATCATGGAACGTATTAATGGATATTTTGGCTATAAGGCCATTGGTTCAGTTCGAATTTTACAGGCTCCTATGACGTCAAAACCGATCAAACGCCCTAAAAAACAGGTTGATCTGGATAAACCCTTGCCTAATGAGCCTGAGGTAAAGAACGTTGATGACAGGCTTGAAGTTGCTTTGAAGAGACTTTGGCGAGGAATACAGTCACGTAAAATCAACGATACAGGAAAAAAGTAGTGGTTTTACCATGAAACACGGAAAATTGTTTTCGTTTTCACACCTGAGGTATTAAAAGAAAAGTTCAAGTTATTTTGTGGCGTGCCGAGCGAGCTTATTTATAGCGCTCATTATCGCTTAGACACAACAACGATTAGACACAACGTATTGTAAATTATTAAAACATGAAGGCATTTGTTTATGGCTCAGTCTGAAAAATCACCAAATGGTGGTATGAAATTAATTCTTGGTTTGGTGGTTGCCGCTGTCATTGCTGGTGCTGGTTATTACTTTTATTCAAAGCAAGAAACCGAAAAATCAGCCGATAAAACTGGTGAAACAGTGAAGCTTGCTGAAAATGTGATGGGAAGTGCTGATGCTCCTATTACAGTTATTGAATATTCTTCTATGACATGTGGCCACTGCGCGACTTTTCATAACGACACTCTTCCAGGCTTGAAAGAGAAGTACATTAAAACTGGCAAGGTTAAATATATCGTTAGAGAGTTTCCCCTTGATCAGTTAGCAACAGCTGCTTTCATGCTTGGCCGCTGCTTGCCTAAACGGGACGCATATTTTGACTTTGTTGATGTTCTTTATGCAAAGCAAAGAGAATGGGCTTATGTTGAAGACCGTGTCGGTGCATTGAAAACCATTGCCAAACAAGCTGGCTTTACAGACGAAACCTTCAAAGCTTGCCTTGATGATAAAAAGCTATTTGCGCAAGTTTTGGCTGTTAAAAATGCTGGTTCAGCTGAATTTCGCATTCGCTCAACACCGACATTTTTCGTAAATGGCACTCGTCTTGAAGGTGCGCAACCTTTGGAAGAGTTTGAAAAATTGTTCAAACCTCTTTTAGAAAAGTAAGAATATACGATGAGGTTTTTCATAAACCTCATTGAATAAACAACAACATAGAGAGGGAGTGGAAATCAGTGTTTAACCAAGCTCACATTAATCATAGTCGCATTAGTGATGGCTTGCGTTTATTTAAGCTGATTGGCTCCCTTTCTTTGCTTTTCTTTCTTGTCGCCTGTTCTAGCAATCAACTCTCTTTAGGTGGGAGCGAGAAAAAAGCTAACCCAGATGAGATTGTACTTGATGAAAAAGGGCTCCCTTCAATTGCACAATTGATGAAGGCTGGCCCTTTACCAGAGATGTATCTGGGCAAAGAAAACGCGCCTGTCACTATTATTGAATATGTTTCATTGACCTGCCCGCATTGCCGTGCCTTTCACCTGAAGACATTTCCTCTTTTAAAACGTGATTACATTGATAAGGGGAAAGTTCGGTATATTGTCCGGGAGTTTCCAATTGGTCGGTCTGCTGGGAATGCCGCGATTGTGACCAGGTGTGGCTCTCCTAAGAGATATTTTAAGTTGGTTGATCTCTTTCTAAACAATCAACCTAAATGGGTGTCACAGGAAGTTCGCCTGGATGCTATTTATGCTGTTGCCCAAAAATCTGGTTTAAAACGAGCTGAGTTTGATCAATGTATGAAAGATCAGGTTCTTATTGATAATTTGAACAAGATTAAAAACAGAGGCCGTAAACTCGGGGTTTCTGGTACGCCTACATTCTTTATAAACGGGCAAAAAATTCGCAAACCACTTTCAATCGATGAGCTTAAAGTTTTAATTGATACTCATATGAAACAAAGTTAAGTGACCTTTAGCTTGGGCGTTAATACCATTTAGCGTGTCCTTCTTAGACTTTTGATTGATTTTAAGCTTATTTAGCAAGTTTTTCTCACCCTACTTCTCTTTTTTCTAAAAGCCTGATATTGCTGTTTGTTCTAGGGGCTAGCCTCTTAGAACCATCTTGATTTAAAGAAACAAGATCAAAATCTAAGCAAACTATTATCCTTTCAGGTGTTAAACTCGGGTGCATATCACACAGTTAAAATTGCTCGGCTTTAAAAGCTTTGTTGAGCCAACGGAACTCCTCATTCGCCCAGGGTTAACTGGTGTGGTGGGGCCAAACGGCTGTGGAAAATCGAATTTGCTGGAAGCTCTTCGCTGGGTGATGGGGGAGACCTCTTATAAAGCCATGCGCGGCGGTGCCATGGATGATGTTATTTTTTCCGGCACGCAACAGCGCCCTGCTCGCAACAACGCTGAAGTTACAATTACGATTGACAATAAAGCCCGCACGGCTCCCGCTGAATTTAACAACGAAGATTTACTTGAGATTGTTCGCACGATCGCAAGAGGAGACGGATCTTCTTACAAAGTAAACGGGCGTGATGTGCGCGCTAAAGACATTAAACTTTTGTTTGAAGATGCCGCCACTGGTGCTCGCTCCCATGCGCTTGTTCGCCAGGGACAAATAGGTGAGATTGTTAATTCGAAGCCGCAAGCGCGGCGGCGTATTTTAGAAGATGCGGCCGGTATTGCGGGGTTACATAGTCGGCGCCATGAAGCTGAATTAAGGCTCAACGCTGCTGAGACGAACCTTGAACGCCTAGCTGATATTATGGGGCAGATGGATGCTCAACTTAATTCTCTCAAGCGGCAAGCGCGCCATGCGCTGCGCTATAAAGATTTAAGTGAAAAGCTTTATGCGAAAGAAGCGTTATTGCTGCATCTGCAATGGCGTGCGGCGGCGGATGCGGTCCTCAAAGCTGAGACGGATTTGGCAAAAACCTTGGCACTTGTTGATGCGGGCACTCTAAAAGAAACAGAAGCCCTTAATAAACGAGAAGAGTTGCAGGATGCTCTCCCTCCTCTTAGGGATGCTGAAGCTAAAGCTGCGGCGGCTCTCCATCGGTTAACTCTGGCGAATGAAGGGTTAGACCGAGATGAAGAGCAAGCCAGGACAAGAGAAGCTGAACTGAAGTCTAGCTTAACTGATGCAACAACTGATTTAGCACGTGATGAAGTTTTGATTAAAGATGGGGAGCAAATTTCACTTCGCTTATCAACTGAGATTGAAGAATTAGAAACTGAAATTTCTGAGCTTCAATCAAAAAAGACAGTAGCCAAAACCAAACTTGATGACGCCTCTCTTTCGCTACAAGAGGGCGAGACACTTTTTAATGAACTGTCTCAATCACGTGCAAATGCTCATGCCCGGCGCTCTAGTCTTTTGTCTGACATTGAAAGATTAAAAAATCAAAGCTCACAGTTAAAAGGTCAGATTCAAAGTTTAGAAACCGAGCAAACCGAGCTCTTAACAAAAAAGGCAGAACAATCTGGCGCGAAATCTGAGGATACACTCTTAATAGAGATCACTGATTTAGAACAACAAATCAGCGTTTCTGAAGAGGCGATCACTACGCTTGATAATAAACTTTCAACTCATAAATCAGAGGTTCAGTCTTTACGTATTTCTGGCAATGAGATGGCGCTTGCTTTACAAGCGCATGAAACAGAAATTGCGTTGCTCGAAAAGCTATTGAAGCCAGCAAGTGAAACTGAAACTCCAATTATGGATGAGATTCAAACGCAGGACGGTTATGAATTGGCGCTTTGGGCTGCTCTTGGTGATGATTTGGACCTGCCAACAGAAGCCACTGTTCTTGACCTTCAAACAACCAACTATTGGCGCGATATTGTTCAGAGCTCACCAGCCTCTTTACCGCAGGGAGTTGCAGCTCTCTCTTCGTTTATCAATGGCCCTCAGCTTTTAATGACGCGTCTTGGTTTTGTTGGTGTTGTTGATGAGACCCAAGCTCTTTCATTGCAGCAGCAACTCTTGCCGGGGCATTCACTTGTTAGCAAATCTGGTGGTTTGTGGCGATGGGACGGGTTTATTTTATCGCCTAACTCACCCTCCTCTGCCCCTCAAAGGTTGACTGAACGCAACCGCTTACCGCATTTGATTGAGGAATGTGAGGCTCTTAGGTCCAAGATTTCTTCTCACAAAGAAAAGCTGCAGACAAAAGAAGAGATGCTCAGCTCTTTAGAAACTGAATTACGGGATAACCGGCTTACTTTGTTTCAAAGCCAACAGAAGCTAAAAGAGGCCAACCAACTTTTAAGAACTCTTGAGCAGACAAACAGACAGGTGGATGGCCGCCTTGCAGCGATTTCAGAAAGTCTTGCAGCAAAAGGTGAAGAACTTCTTGGTACAAAGACCTCTATAGAGGCCCAAGACAAAGAGTTTCAAGCGCTACCTTCACTTGATCAAATTGATAAAGAGCACACTGAACAAAAGAATTTGGTTTCAGAATTAAGAAGCGTTCATTCTGATGCGCATTTGCACTGGGCTGGTTTTACTCGGGAAGAAGAGTTACATCGAGGCCGCATTGAAGAAATGAAAAAAGAGCGTGATGACTGGACGTCGCGCGCCAAAGATGCTCAAAGCCATATTGATGAGCTTAAATTACGTATTGAAAAAACAACGCAAGAACTCACGCAATTCTCTGATCTCCCTGCTCGCTTTAATTCCCAGCGCCAGAATTTGCTGAATGAACTAAGCCTAGCGGAGAGCAAGCGCAAAGATACAGGCGACGCTTTGGCTATTGCTGAAGAAACTGCCAGTGATTTTGAAAAAGCGTTACGCACCTTACAAACTGACCTCATGACATTGCGTGAAGAAAAAGCACGCGAAGAAACCCGGTTAGAAGCTGCCCGCTCCCAGCTCATTCAACAAGCAAGCGAAATTGAGACTAAACTCAACGTCAAAGCGGATGCTTGTTTGGCGCATTCTGGTTTTGAAGCTGCCATATCACTGCCGCCCATGCGTGATGTGAGGGATGATGTTGCACGCTTAAAGAAAGATCGTGAACGTTTGGGCGCTGTCAATCTGCGGGCTGAAGATGAGATTAAGGAATTAGAAGATAAGTTTGGCTCAATGATTTCTGAGCGTGAGGACCTTGAAAGTGCGGTTACTAAATTACGCACGGCTGTGAACCAGTTAAACCAAGAGGGCCGCCAACGGTTGCTTACAGCGTTTGACGAAGTGAATGCTCATTTTAAACGCTTGTTCCAGACATTGTTTGCTGGCGGTGAAGCCGAATTAAAGCTGATTGACTCTGATGATCCGCTTGAGGCTGGACTTGAGATTATTGCACGCCCGCCTGGTAAGCGCCCGCAAGTTCTCACGCTTCTTTCTGGTGGCGAGAAAGCTCTGACAGCAATGTCATTGCTTTTTGCTGTATTTCTAACAAACCCTTCACCAATTTGTGTGCTGGATGAAGTTGATGCGCCGCTTGACGACACGAACGTTGATCGGTTTTGCTTGATGATGGAAGAAATGGCGCGCTCTACGGATACAAGGTTTCTTGTTATCACCCACCACCCTATGACGATGGAACGCATGGACCGTTTATTTGGCGTCACGATGTCTGAAAAAGGTGTCAGCCAATTGGTGAGTGTTGACTTAGCAACCGCAGAAGGACTTTTAGAAACAGCTTAATAGCCAGATCATTCTCACCCTTTCATTTTGTCTTCTTGCAATACTATTTGCATCTAAGTAGTAATCCCCGATCGAAATGGAAATGATTTGCGTGAAGTCGGTTGGCTTCTGGGCCTAGGACAACACGGAAATAAGTACATGCGCCATAATGAATATCGCGCAGGAACTTTGCTTTTTTACCTCCTCCTTTTTTACTCTTATATGGCCAATCTCTTAAGATTGAAACTTTACTGCCATTGGCCAATGCAAACCCTGAGATGTCTATGGCATTTGCTGTGGCGTGTTCTGATTTCACATTGATATATTTTGAGAGAAGACTGCCCCTGATGTTTCGGCAGGAATAGCCGCCTAAATGGTTCACACGGCTCACGGTTGTGCCAAAATATTTTTTCGCAGCTGGTTGGACGACTTGTGCCATCCACATCGCTAACCCAGCGCCCATGGGGCAACTTAATTTAATGGGAGAAATTTTTGCGCCGCTAAACTGGCGAAGGCGCACTGAATTCACCCAACCACAACCATTTTTAAAGGGGCTGTCTTTTACAAAGCTTTTTTGAACATTTGGTGCTTTTAATGCCGCCTGACAAGCTGCCCTATCATATTTCAAGCCACCTAGCCTTGTTCCGACCATTAACCAACTTTTTTCAACGTTCAAAGTTGGGAAGGGCATGAAACTTGTTCTGACATGGCCAACATAGGCCATGGAACAAAATAGGATGACTACTAAAACAACTAGTAATTTTAGTGTGTTAGGTACAAAAGGTACTCGCATTTTCGCCTCTAAGCCTTGCTTTATTCTTTATCAAACTTCATCACAGCTCTAAGGGTTATCCCCCTCTTTTCACAGTTGATCATTTGCGCGATAAATTGTCCATGTCAAGAATATGGGGTTGTTTGTTTTGCAATGGTATGACACTCACTAAGAGATGATGTATTGGGGCTAGCCCCTAAATTAAAGATCTGCTTTCTCCCTTGATACTATTTTGAGGCTTAGTGAGCGGGGTTTTTTTGATATTTTATCACCTGAATTTAATTAATTTGGGTAGCTGGTTTTGAAATGAAAGGAACACATAATAATGAGCAACTCAGTTTCCAATTCACAAGCTGGATATTACTTTTTACAAGTACCAGGGCCAACTGTTGTGCCTGATGAAGTGGTCGCCGCTATGTCTCAACCAATGATGGATCATCGAGGACCTGTCTTTGCGAAACTTGCTGCTGAAGCTGCTCAGAATTTAAAACCTATCTTTAAAACCAAACAACCGGTCATGGTCATACCTGCTTCTGGTACTGGTGCCTGGCATGCGAGCATCGCGAATTGTCTCTCTAAAGGGGATAAGGTTCTTATTCCGGAAGTTGGGATGTTCTCGACCCTTTGGGGCAAAGTATCCAGAGAGCTTGACCTTGAGGTGATTGAAATTGCTGGTGATTGGCGCTCAGGTATTGACGCACAAAAAGTAGAAGATGCCCTTCGCGCTGACACAGCCGGTGAGATTAAGGCGGTTTTTGCTACACATAATGAAACTTCAACCGGTGTGACTTCTGATATAGCTGCTGTTCGCGCAGCGCTTAACGCAGCTAATCATGATGCTTTGTTATTTGTGGACACGGTTTCTTCTCTTGTGGCTATGGACTATGATCATGATGGTTGGGGTGTTGATATTGCCATTTGCGGTTCGCAAAAAGGATTGATGTTGCCGCCAGGTCTTGCGTTTGCTGCTGTGAGCGAGAAAGCATTAGAAGCGAAAAAGACATCTGATTTGAACCCTGGATATTTTGAATTTGATCCTTTAATCAGTGCGACTGAGACTGGACTTTATCCTTACACACCACCTGTATCACTGATCTATGGCTTGAAAAAAGCAACTGAGATGATCCTCGATGAGGGCTTGGATGCAATTTATGCTCGTCATGCAAAATTAGGCGAAGCAACACGAGCATGTGTAAATGTTTGGGGCTTAGAGACCCAATGTCAGGTTGAAGGACAGCATTCAAATGCAGTGACCGCTGTTCGTGTGCCTGAAGGTATCAATGCTGATGAAATGCGGGCCTTTATCTTTGATAAATACAACCTATCTCTGGCTGCTGGGCTTGGTAAAATTGCAGGAGAAGTTTTCCGTATTGGTCACCTTGGTTACCAGAACCCGCTAACACTTATGGGAGCACTTAGCGGTGTTGAAATGGGCATGGAAGCCTTTGGAATTAAGTTCAAAAAGGGTGGTGTTAATGCCGCCATGGATATTCTTTCGAAGTAGTATTCTACCTATTTGAGAGTATTCTTGATCACGATCTATTTGTTGATGGTCTTTTTTACAATCAAGCTTAATGGAGAGATAACGCCCTATAAATCATGCTATTTATGGCGTTATCTCTAATAAAACCCCATATGTTGGGGATTCTTTTGGATTTTGGCTTTTTTTCAAGACTCAAATTTTGCAAGTCTCATACTAAAAACGCTATAATGTGGCCTAATAAGTTTTTGACAGACATCGTTTTTTGGCTGTTATTAGCTTTTTGTTTTTGTCACACATATCTCTGTTTTTAATTTATGCCGTTTTCACGTGCATCTTTATGAGTGTTTTTTAATTTGCAAACCTCTTTACCATACATAAATGGCAACCCGCGCCACGAACGTCCCATCTGGATATGGGACCGGGATACGGCTGGCTTTGTCTGGGCGAATGGTGAGGGGGTCAAGTTTTGGTCAGCGCCGAGTTTAGAAAGTTTACAGGCCACTCCTTTTGATAAGTCTCACCCGGCCTGGCTTAAGGTTTGCCAAATATTAGACGGCTTATCACCCAGCAATATTCATTCGGAGCAATCGATTGGGGTAGACTTGTATTTTCCTCATATGAATGGCGGTGCTCAGTTAAATGGAGATACAAAAGTTTTTCACTCTCCTTCTTTGGATAAAACAACCAAAACCTCTGTATTAGATGGCCTCTCTCCACCATTAGAAAAAAAGGTTAACGGCAAGAGCAATGAGGGGCACTATGTGGCGCTTTGTCGGCGTGGCAACTTAAAGAACCGCACGGCTCTTATTGTTGAAGTGATTGCCGTCACAGAGGATAAAGTTCAAGACAAAACACCTTCTTTTGCTGATACACCAAGCTTATCTTCGCCGCTTTCGACAGATCTTTCAATTTTACCTGAAAACTCCTCACCTCTTAATGGAATATTGCCCGATCACTTGCAGATGAGCTCTCAGGCTGAAGGCGAGGAACAGCTCGTTGAGAAACTCAATTCAGATTTACCATTTGAAGTCTCTTCTGAGATCATTAAGGAGCTTGTACCAAGAGCTCAACTTGAAGAGTTAGCACGTCTTATCAAAGAGGCAGGTGGTGATGAGAATGACGTATTAAAGGCGAGATCTGTTGAGCTTGCTCCTGATTTATCTGCAAAGAACAATCAAGAGAGAAATGAGGCAACCCTCAATGCGGATAGCGATATCCTCTCCGGTGTTTCTCGTCATGCAAAGCAAGATAAATGGTCTCCCCTTGAAATTGATTTAACGACTTTGTCCGGCGTTGGTGACCAAGACGAATTAGAAGAAATTTTTGAAGCAGCTCACGCGCCATATGCCCTTATCAGCTTGCAGAAGATTATTCATGCAAATGGGTCGTTCGTTAGTGAGTTTGGTTATGATGATATAGAACCGCTTATCAATGATGGAGCTGATTGGCTTTTTCCTAAAAGCCGGGATTTTTTTTCGACTTTAATATCCAGTGAAATCGGCACCTCTACGACCGGCTCCTCTCATGGCTTGGATCTTGTTCGCTTAAGGTCTGGGAGGAAATTATCACGTGATGTCTTGATAACACCGGTTAGATTGACCAAATTTGACCGGACTTTGCTTCTCATTCAATTGGCAAATGAGTTTAACTATACCGAGAAACAAAAGGCTCTTGATTTACCCAAGGAAGCTCCGACTGATCTGGGGCAAACGTTTGATACTAAATCTGAGACAACGTCTATTCCGCTTTTAAGTGCTGTTAGTCATGAAGTGAGAACGCCTTTGAATGTTATTCTTGGCTTTTCTGAGGTGATGTCCTTGGAACAATTTGGGCCGTTAGGTCATGAGAAATATAAAGACTATGTTCAGGACATTCATAATAGTGCCCAGCACGCTCTGAGCCTCATAAATGACTTGCTTGATTTGACAAAATTAAAGGCTGGAAAATGGCATGTTGAGCCGGCTGAGGTTGAAATTAACACACTTGTACGTGACCAAGTTCGATTAATGAGAGAATTGGCCGCACAAAAGAATGTCCGCCTTCGCTCTGATCTGGAAGAAAACTTGCCTCTGGTACATGTTGATGAACGCTCTTTACAGCAAATCCTTTTGAATTTGATTTCTAATGGTATCAAATATGATAAAGAAGGTGGTCTCATTACTGTTAAGACACAGCGCCAAGATGAAAATACTCTCATTCTATCCGTTTCGGATACTGGTCCAGGGATGAGTGAAGATGATATTAGACATGCAATGGAACCGTTTCATCAGGTTATGAATGATCAAACGGCACCAGTTAACCCTGCTTATATTGGGTCTAAGAAGAGTAAATCAGGAACGGGGTTGGGCTTACCGATCTCAAAAGCGCTAGCTGAAGCGAATGACATTAACTTTTCCATTGATAGTCAAAGAGACATAGGAACCAAGGTTTCTCTTACATTCAAGATTTCAACCTCTCGATAGTTAGAAACTAACCTTTTCAACTAAATGGTCACCTATTCACACTGATCTTTGCCTCAATAATCCACTCCTAGAGCAGATATTCTATACATAAATGGCCCGATTAATATTTTTATCAATTTCTTAGTGCAGAAGCTGAAAACTCACCCTATATTGCAATTTCCGCAGTTAGGAACGATTTGCACATCATGACGACCAATAATACGAAACCTGCTATGAACGCTCAAACTTCTGCTGTTACATCAGACACACATATTAAACCTGCGAAACGCCCGTCTAGCTGGGGGTGGGTTTTATTGGTTCTACCTATTATCGTGCTTGTTCTCCTGCCGCTCTTATCTATTGTCATCATGAGTTTCAGCCCAAGTGAAAATATCTGGCCGCATCTCATTTCAACAATTTTGCCTCGCTCTATTCGCGATACGTTTTTATTAATGAGCGGTGTGGGTGTTTTAAGTTTGATAATTGGCACAAGCACGGCCTGGCTTGTGACAATGTATCAATTTAAAGGACGTCGTTTTTTTGAGTGGGCTCTTTTACTCCCTCTTGCGATGCCAACTTATATGATGGCCTATTGCGCTGTTGATTTGCTTGAATATTCCGGCCCAATACAAACTGGCCTTCGCTCTCTATTTGGTTTTCAAGATTCAAGAGATTACTGGTTTCCGAATATTGCAACGATGCCAGGTGCGATCATTGTCCTCTCCTTGGTGCTTTATCCTTATGTTTACCTGGCAGCTCGCGCTAGTTTTATGCAGCAATCTGTTTGCGCCCTTGAAGTTGCACGAACGCTTGGGCGCACGCCTATGGGGGCTTTTTGGAATGTTGGCCTTCCCTTGGCTCGGCCCGCACTGATTGCTGGTTTAGTGCTTGCTTTGATGGAATGCTTGAATGATTATGGCGCTGTTGCTTATTTTGGCATTGAGACTTTGACTGCAAGTGTTTACAGCACCTGGCAAGAACGCTCGAACCTTGGTGGCGCCGCGCAAATTGCCAGTCTTATGCTGCTTATCATTATTGTACTTTTATATGTGGAACGCCGTGCCAGATCTGAGCAGAAATATTTCCAAACTACGGGATATAATCGGGACCTTCCTGTTATACAGTTAAATGGATTGCAGGAAGCATTTGCAGTCACAGCTTGTGCCCTTCCCTTTTTACTTGGATTTGCCCTTCCATTTTACATTCTCCTCAGCGCCTCGTTCCGCTTTATTGATTTTGTTTGGACACCGGAATTCTGGGCAGCTGCAGGAAATTCTGTTTTGCTTGCAAGTTTAACCGCGGTGATTGCTGTTAGTGTTGCTCTACTTATTGCATATGGGAAACGTGTTACAGCTCATCCGATTTTGAAACCTATTGGCGCTCTTGCTGGTACTGGCTATGCCATTCCTGGAGCTATTTTAGCAATTGGCATTCTTATTCCGCTAGCAGCATTTGATAATATATTTGATAGTTTTATGCGCAGTACTCTTGGGATCTCTACCGGCTTGCTTTTATCTGGCAGTTTGTTTGCCTTACTCTTTGCTTATTTGGTCAGGTTTCTGGCCATTTCACTTGGAACGATTGAAGCTGGGTTTCATAAAATTTCTCCCAACCTTGATGGCGCGGCCCGAACCCTTGGGCAAAACAGTGTTGGCGGGTTTCGTCTGGTGTTGTTGCCGATCATGCGACCCTCTGTTGCAGCGGCGGCTTTGCTTGTTTTTGTTGATACGATGAAAGAACTGCCGGCGACATTATTATTGCGGCCCTTTAATTTTGATAGTCTGGCGACGCTGGTTTTTGAGTTTGCAAGCCGCGAAGAATTTGAAGAGGCTGGATTGGCTGGACTTACGATTGTGGCGTTTGGTTTAATTCCCCTCCTAATATTAAATAGAACCGTTTCAACTGGTCGATCTGCACAAAGCAAAGACTAGGGCGTAAGATCTCTAAAGAAATGTATCAGTTTAGCTTATCGGCTTTGTGTTATCAGTTTGCCATGTCTCTTTTAATTTAACACACCGCGTAAAAAACTAACTGTTGTTGCTGGGTTAGCAACATCGCTGCGGCATGATTAAGCTCTTTCTAAGTTTTTACTGATTTTCCCACAAATTTTTCTCTACTTTCATGCAAAAAACACGTAATTTTCTGAAATCATCCTTGAAACTTCCACAATGATAAGAGATGCTACGAAGCAACATAGAAATATTTTTTATCTGTTTTATATTTTAATCACAGATTTATCCTATGAGATTTTTTAAAATCAGATTGCTGAAATTTAAGCGATGTAGCTTTGTAAATTTATGATCATTGAGTTTATGTACTTTGAATTTATGTACAATGAGAGACTATAAACCTTACTCACTATTATTGTTTTTATGGGGGCTCTCCAAATGCTCTTGATTGGGAAACTGAGATAATTTTTTTAATTTATGACTGCCTTTTCAGCGATGAGTACACTTGTATGAGTTTTAAATTATATTCCCTTCAAAATAGAGTAAGGTCTTTGTTGGGCTTTTTCTCATCAACTTTTACATTGTACCGTATTTCTGTCGCCCCTCTAATTGGCTTGGCTCTGTTTAGTCTTATTGGGGTTTCACTCTTTATTTCTGTCATTATTTTTTCTAACCCTCTATCAGCATCCAAATCTGACGCTAAGGCTAATGGTTTTTATTCTTTAACCTCCCCACTTGTGATTAGTACTGCTCCGAAAGTTATCATCACTGAAGGGAGCCTTCGTTTTTTCGATGGAAGTGTGAAGAAAAACAAGGCCGATCTTTTAGGTGGACTTCCCTTTAACTGGACAGATTTATTTATTGCGAAAAAGCTTTCACATATTGAACTTACTGAGGCAAAAATTACACTTGATTTCAGGGGGGCTAAAAGTGTTGTTGGTAAAGAACTCACTCAACAAGACACCAATCAATTACTTCGCATAGCACTTAAAAAAAGTGAGCTGGAACACATAAAAATCACTAAGTCTTCATTGACGGTTTTAAGGGACTTTACTAAGCCTCTTCAGGTTGACCTTAAGAGCAGCCAGTTCGAAGTTGACTTAGACGATCATGAGATTGAGGGGACTGGTCAGTTAAACTTCAGTGATAAAGTGACCGACTTTTCATTAAGCCATGAGTTTTCTTCTAAAAACAAGAAAGGCACCGTTCTTAATGAGATCAACCTTTCTCTTAAAAACGATGATTTTGTTTCTAACTTTGAAGGAGTTCTTGAAGGTCGTTCTGGGCTTCATTTCAAAGGAAATATTTCGCTAGAAATTGTAAATATTAATCACTCAAATTTATCATTTGATAAATCAAAAACTTCCGGAACTTCAGATGCCATTCGTTTTATGGCTTCGGGACCTTTTATTTGGTCAAACCATGAAGGCACATTATCTGACGGTCAATTTAAATTTGGTCGAAACAAAGCAAGTGGAAGCCTTAGCTTGAGACTTAGTCAGTCTAATCCTGAGGTGACAGGAACATTAGCTTTTGAAACTCTTAATTTTTCTGATTTACATACTTTAAAACGACGGACCAAGCCAGTTTCAAAAGCTAAAGAAACGACAGATGAAGGTACACCTCTTATCAGTACGCTTAAGTTATTTACTCCCCTTATAAGAGATTATGATGCTGACGTCCGCCTTTCGGCAGACCGTATAAAACTGCATGACCTAGAGATCAATGATGCTGGGCTTAGTCTTTTTCAGAAAAAAGGTGAGCTTCTGATTGATATGGCTGGGTTGAATTTATTACAAGGTACGGCAACGGGTCTCATCAAAATTGATACGAACTCACCAAAACCTCGCTGGCATATAAATTCTGGCTTTAAAAATATTAATTTATCTCAATTGAGTGCTGTTCTTCCTAACCACTCCCTCTTAAAAGGCATTGGTCATTTGAAGCTTAAGCTGACAAGCTTTGGAGATAAGGGTGAAGAAATATCTGAGAATATGTCTGGATCACTTCATTTTACACTGCCTAAAGGTGGGCAAGTCAGCCTCGATTTAAATCAATTTATTGGTGAGCAAGAAAAGAATTCAGAGCAAACTTTAAAGGACTTAAAGTCTGGGGAAAGTTCGTTCCAGTTTTTGAATGGTATAGCTCATTTTGCAAAAGGCTCTGTGATTTTTGATCATTTTATGGTTTCCACCAAGAAATATGACTTTACGGGGCATGGTTTCCTGAACTTGAAATCACAAGCTTTGAATTGGCATGTGGCCAGCTGGGAGACAACTGAACTCGTTGGAAATTCGGTTTTATCGGAATCTTCGCAAGATGATAAGTCCGAGCTAGCCGCGGATGAAACAAAAAATGACAAACAGGCTGAGAACAATAAAAAGATAGATGAGCAAGTTATAAAAACGCCACTCCTACTTACCTGTAGCCATATTAGAGGGTTTTGGGATGCGTTGAGCTTTGAGAAATACACAGCCCTGCATCTTTCTCTATTAAATAAGGCTTGTCCGGCTTTTTATCATTATGATCAGTTGAAAACAAAAGATCACCCCATTGTTCATTCAGATAATGCAAGGTAAGACTGGCAGGGACTGCTAGGTTACACTGTTAGAGATAAGATTATATTAGGAGATGTCCTCATGTTTAAAAAAGCCGTTACTAGGGTCACAGGTCAGGCCAGAGGCTTAAATCGTAATTTTAAAAATGCGGCTTCAATTTCAGGTACCTTTGGTGTTTGTTGTCTGACGGCTCTTCTTTGGGGCTCTCCCTTATCAGCTGAAACTTCTGCACAATTAAAAGTTTCAACATGGGGTGGTGCTTATAAAATTTCACAGGAAAAAGCTTTTTTTGCCCCCTTTAGTGAAAAGACGGGCACAAAGCTTGCTGTTTCGACCCATGATAAGCCATTGGACCTTCTCAAAAAATGGAAAGAGAGTGGGACAGATAGCAATGACTTGATAGACCTTTCTTCATTTGAAGCTGAGCAAGCCTGTGATGCGGGTTATCTCCTCTCGCTCAATGAAGATGAGATTGCAAAAGGCGCTAATGGTGAGAGAATTGAAACTGACTTTATGTCTAACAGTCTTATTGACTGCGCTGTGCCTTCAGTTGCCTGGTCTGCTTTGATGGTTGTTAAAAATGGAACATTTAAAAAGAAGAAACCACGCAGTTGGACTGACTTTTTCAATATTAAGAAGTTTCCTGGCAAACGCAGCATGAAGAAATCGGCTCGTTATAGTTTGGAGACAGCATTATTAGCTAGCGGCGTTAAAGCAGAGGACCTTTATTTTAATCTGAGTACTATAGAGGGGCAAAAGCGAGCTTTTCAAAAACTAACTTCTTTAAAAGATAATATTGTTTGGTGGGAAACAAGTAGTGATGCCATCAAAAATCTAAAACAATCAGAGACTGTTATGGGGCTTGCTTTTAATGGGCGGTTATTTAACTCCATTATTGGTGATGGGCTTGATGTTACTTTAATTTGGCAAGGCCAGCTTTATGACCTTGATTATTGGGCCATCCCTAGCAATGCGAAAAACAGATCAGGCGCCCTTGCCTTTATTAACTTTGCAACGGCACCTAAACAACTTGCAGAACAAAGCAAGTGGATGCCTTATGGCCCAATGCGTGTTTCATCCCTTAAATTTATCGGTAAGCATAATATTGCCAATATCCATATGGCGCCCTATTTGCCAACGACCAAAGCTCACTTCCAAAGAGCTATTAAATTCAACGAAGGCTTTTGGGAATCTGCTAAAGGGAAAGAATTAGAAGACCGCTTTAAAGCATGGCTTGACGGGTCTCTTTCCTGGCCAGTCAAGGGTGAAAAACAGGCAAAATAATTGGCTTCTTTTTCATTTGCAGCCACCTTCATTTTTGGTGCCACATGAAATTATTTTCTAAGATCTGCAGATGTTACAATATTGTCACAAAGTTTTAACCTCTGCAGATTGAACTTTGATATTTCTCAGCTTTTATTTAGTTGTGGAATAAATTTTGATAAGTTTTACTGAACCTTGTTTAGTGTTTTTAGAAAATCTAATTCGTTTAAAAATAACAATTTTTTTATCAAGCGATTTGCTCAAAATTTTTAATTTTTTTTCATTCTCTTTTGTTGAATCTGGTTTGTTATTGCGTTTTGTCTGTCAAGATTTTTGCTTCATTTTTCTAGCTTGAAAAAAAAATGAAGAGATCTTTATTTTTCCTCTTTCGAAGCTCTAAGAATATTTTTAATGTGTCATTTCCATTTGGCTGACTTTATCTTGTCGCCTTGGATTAATGGACCAAAGAGGGCCATTCATTGTTCTGAATTTAATTTAAGATTCACATTACATTGAGTGGATTCCAGATTGAGAGGTTTACCTCTCAATCTGGAAACAAGAACGTTATTTAAAAATAGCGTTCTTAAAAAGCGGGGTAAGCTGTCAGCATTTATTGCTGGCAGCTTTTTTTATTCATTATGTTTTTGCTTTATAGCTGTGTTGCTATTTATGACGCACCTTTAAAAATAATGCATAACCATACTGAAAGGCCACATCTTTTTCTCATCCTCACTTCAATTTCTTTTTAAAGGTTGCTACAGTCCTTTTAAGATTTTGTATCAATGACGTGTTCATGCTGCTTTTAAACTTTCAGTATGTGCAGATTTTTTGTTTTAGCGTGTTAGACATCACGCATTAGTATCAAGGCGCGTGTTTATGAGTTTGCCAGACAAGTTACTCGAAAAAGCTTTCTATTGGGGGCCGCTTTTTGTTGGTATCGTAAGTTTGATTGTTGGGGTAATTTTTGCGCGTATAGTTGGTAATGTGGAGGGAGACATTCCCCTTGCTAAATTGCAATTGGATGGCACTAACAAATCCCTTTCTCAAACACCTAACAAGCTCATCGCAAAAACCAAGACTGACATTAAAGTTGAAAAGCCAGCCTCTTTGCAAGAAACACCTGTTCAAAAAAATACAAAGCAGGCGCTAAGCTCCAAAGTTGCTAAGAAACCTATAGATGGTCATGGTAGTGGTGATCCTCAAAAAGTGATCTCTCCCAAAAAGCCAAGTGAAGAACAAATTGTACGTGTGACCGTTCCACAACTGGTTTCACTTCATAGCGCGCAGATTGGCGCACATGCACCTTTAGCAATGGCAGGCTTTAAGCAATCCACTTTTAGGTCAACGCGAATTGGCCTTGAACATAGTGGTGCAGAACTTGCTCAATGGGGGCAGCTTTCTCACTCTGGTTTAACAAAATCTATAGAACGAACTGGCTATGTATCTGTTATGGCTGGTGCTGTGACCCTTGGTGACACTCTGGGGGACCGAGGCCAGAATTTCATCCAAGGGCTTTCTATCATAAAAACTCGCTCAATCCGTCCTATGATTGCATATTATAGTGAGAAAATTGGCCAAGGTTTTTTCACCTCCTATAGAGGCCTGGATCGCAGTGGCGATAGTGGTTCTATATTGCAAAAATCTTTCTTATCGAACAGAGCTATACAACTGGGGGGCCTTAGCGCTTTTGCCTCAAGTGGATTAAACAAAACTACAAATGGTAGCGAGGCACTTTTTAAGGAATTTAAAATTACTTCACTTGGTGCAACTCTTGGCCAGGATATTTCTATTAAACATTTAAAAGGTGTTAACCGCGCCGTGGTTCATGCGGAGCAAATGAAACAGGCTACACTTGCTTTGGCAGTGCCGGAAGAGCTCACATTGAAAGGCAAAAATTCCAAATTTTCTCAAGCTGACCTACCCTGTTCGACGCGGTTTTATGAAGCTTTGCAAGACCTTCGCTCTACCAAAATTTCAGCCATACGCACTGTAGCTAAGCCCCTTTCCAAGATCGATAAAACTCTCCCTGGGAGATGGATCTTTACACCACCTAGCTTTAAAACTCACAGAGCATGCAAAAAATACAAATATAAAAAATCGGGCCGAAGAAAATGTGTGAGATGGGGTAAAGTTGTGCCGAAGAACACGGCCTATACTCCTGAAGAACAAGATTACATTCTTACTGCCCAAAAAATAATTTCTGGTAGAGGTCGTCACCCCGTGATTAAACCTCGGTCTCCTAGCCATTGGGTCATCAATATTGTGGCCCAAAATTTAAATAGTTATTCAAGCCAAAAAGCCCATCCCGCGCTTTGTACGGGAGCTTTGGGTATGGTTGACTATTTTGAGGGTAATTTAAAACGTTTTAAAAAACATATGAGCAGCATTGCGACTTTGAATGAGCAATCTAAAGCTCACATCCTTAACCAGGTAGAACGGTTAAATGCTTCTCTCAAAAATCAATCCGCCCTAAAAGCCATCAACGCTGAAATAGACTCAGTTACCCAGAACCAAAAGATTATAGTGAGTTCTTACGATCCTCTTACAGTGAATGGACAGGCTGTTGCCGCTCTTTTTGGTGAAGATGTAGGTCTTGAAATTTTAAGCCGAGATCAATTTATAGATCAACTAAAACTGACCCGCGCTCTTATCAAATCCAGAAAATCTCATATTCATGCCAGTACTTATTCTCAGTTTTTAAGACTAGCAACACTTTTGGAAGCAACTTACTACATCCAAAAAACACACAATAAGTATCAGGTGTTAGAGCAGAAATTATTTGGAAGCTTAAGAGGCATTCGGACAGCCCACACCAGCCATTGTAATTGTTCCAATTAGAGGCTCACTCTCTGATCTCTCTCTCTTTTGATTTTTTTCACTTTTTTACTACTCTGTTTTTTTGGACAATTACAATATGCCTCTGAATCCCCTTAACTTAATGGTCGAGCCTCAGTATTTTTGGCTCTTCTTATTCATCGGGTTGTATTTTGGATTTTGTATATTTTTTACTCTTTTGAAAAATATGAGTGTTTTTGAAAACGGGTATTCTTTAGAGAGAGATTATAAATACGGATATTTGAGCTCTATTCTCACCAGCTCTGCTCTTTGTTTTTCTGCATGGTGTTTCCTTGGCCAGCCTGCTCTTATTTATCATGGGGGGAGTGGTTATGGTTTCATTGCTCTTGCTAGTATTACAATCCCATTCGCAGGCATATTATTTTTAAAACGGCAAATATTACTTTGCAGCCACTTTGGATTTTTAAGTCCCTCTGAGTTATATGGTTCTTATTTCCAAAGCGCAACTCTTCGTCTGCTGATCTTATCTGTATCTCTTGTTTTGATTGTTGGCTGCTTTGGTCTTCTTCTACTCAGTGCCGGGATTTTTATTCATCATGTCTTCGACGGAACTATCTCCCCTATTACTGGAATGGCAGGATTTTGTTTTTTGATCACCTTGCATAGTCTAGTTAGCCACTATCGTACGTTTTTATTTATCGCTTCTTTCCAGTTTTTTCTTTTTATTGTTGGGTTGTTTTCTCTCTCTATGATCATATTCGTATTGAGCGGTGGTTTTGATGGGTTTGTCGATGAGTTAACAAATCTACCTTCGAGAGAAGTTCCCTTATTTCAAGTTGGTTCACTTGTCCCTCAATACTCTCAAGAGGTAGAACCTTTGTCTTTCCCTTCAAAGCATTTATTGACCTTTACTTTTTTGATTGGCTTGATGGGACTACAAATGTCACCACTTTTTACTATACATGCCCTACAAGCTAGAGATCCAAATGCATTTGCACCCGGGCAAGTTTGGTGGTGTGGTTGCTTGTTTGGTGGGATTTTAATTGCTGTTTCTATTTTCATTGGTCAAGGTACACAGATAGTGCAACTTGCGCCTACTTCATCACTTGATGCTTCTCATGAAACTGAGCGTTATTTGAACTTTGTTCCTCAGCTCATCAAAAACATACAAGCTCTTTCCCCTTTCCTTTTTGGTTTCATTTCTCTAAGCGTGATTGCCGTTCTGCATATGACCGCAGTTCTTCTGTTGAAATTACTTTTAAATATGATTGCACTAGACCTTAGCAAAGCTTCTATTTTCACCACTCGTTTTGATCAGGAAACGGTCAGGGGTACCGCTTATGTATTGGCCGTACTGTTTTGTACACTTTTCGCTTTCATTACCTTAGTTTTGGCAATTAACTTTCCAAATGCCTTTCCTCTTTTGACGACTTTAGGGATTGCTTTTTCTTTTCAAATGGTCCCAGCGCTCATAGGCGTTTGTTATGTCCCCTTGTTTACTGGGCGTGCTATTCTTGCCGGATTAATTGCAGGGATAATCGTTGTTTTACTAACTGATCAAACCAATGGAGGAATTTCAGCCGTTCTCGAAATCCAATTGCCATTTGGGCCTCACCCTTACAGTATCTATTCTGCTGTTTGGGGGGCATTGGTCAATTTGATGGTTGTCATTTTTGTTTCATCGTTCACACAAAACCGAAATGGTTTAGAGCGACGCGCTGAATTCCATCATTTCCTTGAAACATATTTTAAGAACCAAACACCCCGCCCTTTTCTATTACCTTTTGCCTGGGCAGTTACATTTGTTTGGTTTTTCTTTGCCATAGGACCAGGCTCTTCAGTTCAGAGCGCTTTTTTAGCATTTGATTTATTTGGAAGTCAGCTTCTCTCATTTTGGATTTGGCTAGGCTTTTGGTGGGCCTTTGGTGTTTTTATGCTTTGGCTCTGGGCTTATCCACTTCAATTAAGCCGTTTTTCTGGGAAGTCTTCTTTTCTCTCACGGCTATTTTAAGTGCTATCGCACTTAAGCCTCCGAGGGGCGGCGCTTGCGCCGGACGCCCATGGCGTCATGTCCCTCAGCCCGAAAGGGGCTGAGCTCCTTCTTTCGTAAGGTGAGTGTTTTTTCTCTCACAGCTATTCTAAGTGCCATTGCATCAGGGCCTCTTTATCTCATTAAAATCTTTTTACAAACCAATTTTGGTCACATTACTCAATTAACTAAACAGTGTTTAAATATTTTTGAGGGAGTGTTTTATGTCTACATCGACATCAGGGCCGGGAGGGTTTTCAAAACTCGTCGCTTCACCGGCTTTTAAGTTTATTGTACTTGGGGTTTTAACGCTTTTGCTAATGATCCCTTTATTGTTGGTTTATTTAATTGTTGATGAACGGCAAAGCTATTCTCGCCAAGCGGTGAGTGAAGTCGGCCGCAAGTGGGGGCGGGAACAAGCCTTTCATGGCCCTTATATGGTGATCCCCATGGAACGCGAGGTCGAGAAAACTGATCGTCAGGGCAATAAAACCACTTATAGAGAAGTGAAGTATGCGGTCTTGCTCCCAAAGACGCTGAACATCAAATCCGATGTTTCTGCCAAGGAATTACAACGGGGCATTTATGATGTGCCGGTTTACAATACCAAGGTCACGTATGATGGAAAATTTGACCCGGCTGATCTTGAACAATACCGCCGTGAACGATTTGAACTACGGGTGAACGAGGCCGTCTTTAGCGTTCTTGTTTCTGATGTGCGGGGGATTAAGAAAACTACAGATGTGCAAATAGGCACTGAGACATCACGGTTTCAAGCAGGTGTTGGCGTTAAAGGTCAGCGGAGTAGCGGTGTTCATATTAAGCTAACTTCAGCACAATTGAATGACGGCTTTTCCTTTCAATTCAACTTGCCTGTTAATGGCACTAAGCATTTATTGTTTGAGCCTTCGGGCGCTGAGACGAAACTCGATATGACATCCAATTGGCCTCATCCAAGTTTTATGGGTAATTTTCTCCCTAATGAACGGAAAATCAGCACCAGTGGATTTGATGCAAATTGGCATGTGCCTCATTTAGCCAGGGGTATGGGGCAAGCTCATACTCAAACACATATCAATAAATTGATGTCTAAGAATTTGTTTGGTGTGCAATTCTATCAACCTGTTGGTTTTTATGACCTGGTCAGCCGTGCGCTTAAATATGCTGTTGCATTTATTTCTGCTGTATTCCTTATGGTCTACATAATGGAGGTTTATGTTGGGCGCCCTATTCACTGGATCCAATATGTGTTTGTTGGTTTTTCACTTCTGATCTTTTACCTCGTGCTTCTTGGTTTGGCCGAGCATATTGGTTTTGAGTTTGCTTATGGACTTGCAGCAACTGCAACAGCACTCCTTGTAGGGCTCTACACCTCCAGCACGCTTCGCTCTAAAGCCAAGGGATTAGTGCTTGGTCTTATGATCCTCATGATTTATGGATTGTTATATCTCTTGCTGCGTGTAGAAGATTATGCCTTGCTGATTGGCTCACTTGCCGGCTTTGCGATGCTCTCTGGTGTCATGTATATGACCCGCAATGTTGACTGGTCCGGTTATCAGTCTGAAGAGAAAAACACCCCTTAAATTATACAAAAATTTAATGTGGCATTCTTCTTAAAGGGTATATATGCCCGAAGAATGCCACAGTGTTGGGTGCATATCTCAGTTAAGTTTTGGAGCAAGAATATATACGAGCAGTGCATCAGGCTTGTTTTTTGCTCCAAAACTTACTCTTTTAGGCGGCTTCAGTTGCCCACCAGCAACCGCCGTATTAGTGCTCCTTCAGTTGCTCTTTTTAGTGCTCCTTCGGTTGCCCACTACGCAACCGTCGCTATTACCTAGAGAATTTGGAGCATAATAAACTAAGATGCACATATTTTGCTTCAGATACTCACTACGTATCCGCAAAAGCAACCTGAAGATAAAAGCGGCAGTTGCAGTTTGTGCCGGTTGCTGGTGGGCAACCTGAAGGCACGCTAAGAAAGAGCAAAGATTAATAGATATACGGCAATGCTCTCAGTCATTAAGAGCTTGTTAACCATAGGGCCTCTCTTGGCTTATTTTTTTGTTAACCCTAGCCTATAAGTCTTGACTTCATTCAACAAAAGTCTTAGTTATTCCTCACACGTTAGCACTCGCTCTCAGTGAGTGCTAATAATCTATCCACATTTCGGAATATCAACTTACAATCGCTTTCGATTGTTGAAGTTATTATGGAGATTGCAGAATGAAATTTCGTCCGCTTCATGACCGTGTGGTGGTTAAGCGTCTTGAAGAAGACCAAAAAACCGCTGGCGGCATCATCATCCCTGACAGTGCACAAGAAAAGCCTCAAACAGGTGAAGTTCTAGCTGTTGGCACTGGTATTAAAGCTGAAAATGGTGATGTGACACCGCTTGACGTTAAAGCTGGTGACAAAGTTCTTTTCGGTAAATGGTCAGGCACAGAAGTTAAGATCGATGGTGATGACCTATTGATCATGAAAGAATCTGACATCATGGGTGTGCTTGGTTAATCCCATCCCCCTTATTTATCATGCGCCTTTTTAATATGGCGCCAGTTTAATTTATTCCTCTAATTAGGAGAGACACATGTCTGCTAAAGATGTACGCTTTGGTGCTGATGTACGCGAAAAAATGCTTCGCGGTGTTGACGTACTAGCAAATGCTGTAAAAGTAACTCTAGGCCCTAAAGGGCGTAACGTAATCATTGATCGTTCTTTTGGTGCTCCTCGCACAACAAAAGACGGCGTGAGCGTTGCTAAAGAAATCGAACTTGAAGACAAGTTTGAAAATATGGGCGCCCAAATGGTGCGTGAAGTAGCATCAAAAACAAATGATGTAGCTGGTGACGGCACAACAACAGCTACTGTTCTTGCTCAAGCGATTGTTCGTGAAGGTTTGAAATCAGTTGCTGCTGGCATGAACCCAATGGATCTTAAGCGCGGCATCGACAAAGCTGTTTTGGATGTTGTTGCTTACCTTGATAAAGCTTCGAAGAAAGTAAACTCTTCTGAAGAAATCGCTCAAGTTGGCACAATCTCAGCCAACGGCGAAGCTGAAATCGGCACAATGATTGCTGACGCTATGCAACGTGTTGGCAATGAAGGTGTTATCACAGTTGAAGAAGCTAAATCACTTGAGAGCGAGTTGGATGTTGTTGAAGGCATGCAATTTGACCGTGGTTACCTTTCTCCTTACTTCATCACAAACCCTGAGAAAATGGTTTGCGAACTTGATGACCCGCTAATCCTAGTGCACGAAAGCAAGCTTTCAAACTTACAAGCTATGCTTCCTGTTCTTGAAGCTGTTGTTCAAACATCTCGTCCTCTTCTTATCATTGCTGAAGACATTGAAGGCGAAGCGCTTGCAACTTTGGTTGTTAACAAGCTACGTGGTGGCCTGAAAGTTTCTGCTGTGAAAGCTCCTGGTTTTGGTGATCGCCGTAAAGCAATGTTGCAAGACATCGCTGTTCTTACAGGTGCTCAACTGATCTCAGACGATCTTGGTATCAAGCTTGAAGCTGTGACACTTGAAATGCTTGGTAGCGCCAAACGCGTTAACATCACTAAAGATGAAACAACAATGATTGATGGCATTGGCGACAAGAAAGAAATTGAAGCTCGTGTAAATCAAATTCGTGCTCAAGTAGAAGAAACCTCTTCTGATTATGACCGCGAAAAACTTCAAGAACGTCTTGCTAAACTTGCTGGCGGTGTTGCTGTTATTTCTGTTGGCGGTGCTACTGAAATCGAAGTGAAAGAACGCAAAGACCGTGTTGACGATGCATTGAACGCGACACGCGCTGCTGTTGAAGCTGGTATCGTACCAGGTGGTGGCACAGCTCTTCTTCGCGCTTCTACTAAAATCACTGTTACTGGTGAAAATGACGATCAAGAAGCTGGCATCAACATTGTTCGCCGTGCGCTTCAAGCTCCAATTCGCCAAATTTCAGAAAATGCTGGTGTTGAAGGCTCTATCGTAGTTGGTAAAGTTCTCGACAAGAAAACTGAAAGCTTCGGTTACGATGCTCAGCAGGATGAATATGGTAACCTTGTTGAAAAAGGTATCATTGACCCAGCTAAAGTTGTTCGTACTGCAATTCAGGATGCGGCATCTGTTGCTGGTCTTATGATCACGACTGAAGCTGGTGTTGCTGACAGTCCACAAGAAGCTGGTGCTGGACCTGCTATGCCTGATATGGGCGGCATGGGCGGCATGGGTGGAATGGGCGGCATGGGCGGCATGATGTAATCATGTAGCCTTTCACCCGAACGCGTTCGGGTGAAGCTCAACACCGAAGTCTAATCTTCTTGGGGCGGCCCTGCGAAGATTAGACGAGTCCTTTGTTAAGTAAAAAGAGCGTTTTCCTAGCGGAAAGCGCTCTTTTTTTTTAAGGAGAATTATTATGGCAATAGACGATATTAAAGCTGCTTGGGAACTTTTAAAGAAAACAACCTCCATTGAATCTCAAGAGATCATAATGACTTTGAGGGAGGATCATTTATCACTTCGAGAAGAGATTTTACAACTTAAAGAAGAAAACAGTAAATTAAGGTCTGAAACAGAAAATGCTGAAAACTTATTTTATGAAGACCCATATTATTGGAAGATTGAAGGAGATGTTAAAGACGGACCATTTTGCCAACTATGTAATGACAAACAGAAAAAACAAATTCGTTTGCAGACTGGCTACACAAAGGGCAACTGGAAATGCCATAATTGTAAGAGCGAATATTTTGATAAGGACTACATAGAGCCTGATTTTAATTCTACTACAGTTGATTATTCTAATCCTTTTAAATATTAGGGGCGTTTTCCTAGCGGAAAGCGCTCTTTTTTAATTCCTACATTGGGACTTTGAACCATCTCCCCTTCTCCAGCGTCTCATCTGTATACGCAATTTTAATTTTTGATTTGGGAGATGGTTATGATTAGGAAGATTATATTTACAGTTTTATTTATTGGTTTTGGTGCGGGGGCGGCATCTGCTTTGCCTTCTGGGGCCAGTAATATATCGCCTGTTGTTGAGATGAATTCTTTTGATGAGTTCCGTGAGCTTGTTGGCGCTAAGAAGTATAAGCGCGCGAAGCGGTTTGCGCGGCGCAAAGGTCGGTCACCTTATTCTCGTTCGAATTCATTTAAGGGCCGTCGTGGTGGGGTGAAGGATACTTGTCCGGGCGGCGATCATGGTTGTATCAAAGACCTGAAAGCTAACTGTGACAAGGCCAAAGGTGGCCTCTCTACTGAGCCAGATGGCGGTGTTGATTGCTTTGTTGTTGGCATTCACGACCAGCCTGATCAGTCAGACTAAACTGCTACTTAGTTAACTAGAAAAAGAGAGTGTACGCAGTCACTGCGTCGCTCTCTTAAATATTTGTAATTTATAAATTATAGACATTGAGTGAATTTGAAGAGAAAATAACCCTGTTTTTTAAATTGAGTTTTAGATTTCGGGAGTTTCTTAAATGGCTTATCGTAAATTTATTCTATTCAGTCTTGCACTCTCTTTTTGTTTTACGTTCTTTTCTTCCTTTACCCTTTCATCGAACGCACTTGCAAAACCACCTTTTTGTAAATCTCTCAATGGCCGCATTGGTCCTTGGGAATATAATGTTGGGGTTTCATTTTCTCATGCTGAGCTTTTATTACAAATGTTTCGCAAAAAAGAATTTGACCTTCGCGTTGAATATTTCAACAGCAAGAAGGGTTATTTTCTCATCAATGGAAAGCAAAAGAAGAACATAGCTTTTGCTAAAATTATTGTTGATGGCAAAACCATTGCTACCTATAGCCATAATGCTAAAAAAACAGGCAAACCCTCTAATGCAGTATGGCGTGACAAAGAATTTTTCAAAGTCTATAACGCTCTGCTTCGCGGTAAAAATGGTCAGGTTGTTGTCACTAAAAACAATGGTGATGTTCGGCAATTTAACCTTGCGTTACAAGACTTTATCAAAGGTATCTACGCAGGGGCGCCTCATTATAAATACCTCAATAAATTATTAGCAGAAAAGCGTTGCAGGGGGGCTTATGATTTTTAACCCTTCTTATTGAGAACTACGCTTTTTCAGTGGCTTATTTTTAGGCAAAACATTTTGTTATCAACGGCTTTGTTTCATGAACAGAATTTAATTTGAGAGATTTGAATTCCTCAGCTAGGCTATGAGTAGTTTGTGAGGGGATGAATGGCTGTTTATTTCCACGTTAAATTTTCAGGAAGGGGTTTACCCATGAAATCTAAATTGTTCGGTTTTGCCGCGTTTATTGCAGCAAGTATTTTTTCGCTCGGAATAGCAACTGCAGCGCCGCTTTCTCAAGGTGTTACTACTGATACGCAAGTTGAAGCGCTTGATGCGAACCCGCATATTGTGAAAGTGAAAGGGTGTCACTCTAATAAGAAATGGCACATGGTTTACAAGTGGGGCAAAAAGGCCTGGCACCGTCATGGTTACAACTGCCAGCCGAAGCACGTTAAGAAAAAGAAGAAATGGGGTCACTGCCACAGAAAATGGAAGAAGCATTGGCACAAAGGTCATGGTTCAAACTGGCACCGTCATGCTGGCCCAAATTGCCATTACCAATGGGGTAAGAAACATAATTACTATAAGAAAAATCACGGCTGCATCAAAATTGGTCCAGTTTGGGTTTGCCAATAAGACTTGCTCTGGTTTTAACTTTGCTTTTTTAAGCTAGCAGAAGCCAGGTCATTAAGAACCCGTAGGTGGGATAGCTCTTGTGAAACAGAAATGTTTTGCGAGAGCTTTTTTATTGCTTCCTTTTTCCTAACAGCTAACTAAAGACTGAGAGACACCTCTTGAAGATTTGTTTGTCTATGTTACTTCATAAGGGGTTTTCATATGTGAGGAGCTAGGAAAGACAGGTGCTTGATTTTTCATTTGCTTATACGAAAGAAGCTTTAGGGCTTTTTGCAATTGCTTTGACTATCTTAGCTTTTTTCCCTTACATCCGCTCAATTCACAAAGGCGAGACGAAGCCGCATATGTTCTCCTGGATCCTATGGGGCGCGACGACGTTTATTGTTTTTCTTGCGCAATATTCTGATCAAGGGGGAGCTGGTGCCTGGCCCATTGGCGTCTCTGGCATCATCACTTTATACGTGGCCGCATTGGCTTATGTTAAAAAATCAGATATCTCGATTACAAAAACTGACTGGGTGTTTTTTGCAATCGGAGTTTGGTCCATTCCACTTTGGTATTTTACATCAGACCCGTTATGGGCTGTTGTGGTTTTGACCTTTATTGACTTGGTTGGTTTTATCCCCACATTCAAGAAATCTTATTCGCGCCCCTTTGATGAGCAACTTGGCTTTTTTGTTTTAATGACCGTTCGAAATTTTATATCCATCGCTGCACTTCAGAATTACTCGATGACCACTGTACTCTTTCCGGCAGCGGTTGGCGTTGCGGCGCTGGTGTTTGTTCTTATGGTGATAATTCAACGGCGGCGGCTTCAATCTCATTAGGTGAGCGATGACAGCAATAAGTTTTTTTCATCTTTTAGAAGGCATTTGCTTTTTCTACACGCCTCCCGTTATAGTTCGACTTTGGTCTTGTTTTTTAAACGCTTACTGGAGATGATATGGCTGAGATTTTGATGAACCGCCAGGAGGTTTATTCTTATTTACTTGATGTATTCCCGGAACTTTTCCCGGAAGATCACAGCCCTTATGACGTTGTCTCTATTAACCCAGATGAAGCGGTTCTTGCCTTTCAAGCGAATGAAACTCACCTTCGCCCTGGAGGTACTGTTTCTGGACCAGCACTTATGACTTTAGCCGATTTGGCGATGTATGTTGTGATTTTGGCCCATATTGGCCCAGTAGCATTAGCTGTGACGACGAATTTAAACATTAACTTTATGAGAAAGCCCTCTGCTGGGCGATTACTTGGGACAGCACGTTTGTTAAAGCTTGGACGTTCATTAGCTGTAGGGGATGTGACGATCGCCTCTGAACTGGAACCCGAAAAGATTGTGGCACATGCCAGCCTGACTTATTCTATCCCACCGCAAAAGTCATGAGCTAGATGAAAAGCCAAGGGTTCATGTATGATTGAGTTTATGAGCAAAAATTAAGCATAAAGCCGTTTCCCCTCTCTGCTTCTATGAAGAAATTATGTTATATTTCATTTCACATATGTGATTTGGAGATTTATCGGGTGCACCACTTTAAGCAAAAAATAATGGGCTCTTTTTTGCTGCCTTTAGCAAGACTGGTTTTTAGTAGATTGCTTCTAGCAAGCTTTTTGATTTGTGTCTCTTCTCCTGCTTTTAGTGTTGGCGGTGATGAAAACAAGTTCACACTAAATGCGCGCCCTTCATTTGAAACCATCCCAGAAGATAAAAAAACACTTTATGAAACGGCACAAGCCCATGGCTATTGCTCTGAAGTTTTAGAGATCGAACAGGAGGGGCTTGTTCTCTCACGGCCTGAATTTTCTGACCGCTTTGCTGTTGGTGCAACTCGCAACAAAGTTGATCAGACAGCACTTGAGATTTATGCACTTGGTTATCGTCGTTGTCAGGCCCTCAAACATTTGAGCCGCGTGCTTGCAGTTCCTAAATTGAAAGCAGGGATTGCCCCTTACGCTCCCCTTAAAACTGACAGCTCCAAGACAATTAAAAACACTGACACCCGCTTTACTCATTTTGCCCCCAAACCACGGCTTGGTATTTTCTTTAAAGAGAATTCAGAGGCGCTCAACATGCTTATTGAAGATCGCTCTCGCCCTAAAGGCCTTGATCGCCCGATTGATTGGGCAAGATCTCAAATGCCGCTTGATGAAGAGATTTTACTTCATACAGCTTTTACTGATTTGGTGATTTTAGCCATTTGTCATTCTCATCCGCAAGCCTACAAAGACCTTGGCAAATTTTACGATGTGCAGTTTTCTGTGATTGACCCGTTTATCAATTATGGATTATTTCGCCAGGCGCTCTATTTAGACATTGATGCCAAAGAGATGAAAGCTCGCCTTGCGGAAGTGGGTTTGGCTTTGCCGCCATCAGTCATACAAGAGCTTGATCAACAGAGTTCTCAAAACCAACTCTACAAGCACCCCCGCCTAGCCCGGCTTTTTAAACTTTGTCGATCTTATTAATCTCTCAAGTTAATTTTCTCTTACGGACTTTTTTGTTGTGCTTCAGATGCCTACAAAGCATCCGCACTTTTTCTGTGCTTCAGATGCCCACAAAGCATCCGCACTATCTGCCTGCGAGGGACTGAGCTTTTTTGCCCTTTAGGTTGCCCACTAGCAACCACTTTTTGTTATGCTTTAGGTTGCCCACTAGCAACCGCGCTAAGAAACGGGCTGTGCCCATGCCCTCAGCTCAAAAAGAGCTGAGCTCCTTCTTCGTATAGATAGTTTTTAGTTTTTGGATTTGTGCCAGAAATAGCCCTGGATAAATCTTCAATTCATAACGGTTTGAAAGCTCACTTGCATATAATTGTGCGACCTAAATCACTAAAGTTAACAGACCAAAGTAAGGCCTAGTTTTATAACAAAAATATTTATCTTGTTATTTCATTTAACCTTCATTAGATTGCAAACACTTGGCGTCTTGATCTTTATGGACCAAGCTTAAAAGGGAACTCGGTGAGCTGTACTATTTTAGCAGCAAAATATTGTTCAGCAAGACCGGGGCTGTCCTCGCAACTGTAAACGGTTGGCACACTCGATATACCACTGGCTTTATTCAGCTGGGAAGGTGAGTAAGTTGCCCATAACTGTAAGCCAGAAAACCTGCCAAGTCTTTATTATTAATTCCATCATGAGGGGCGGGCGACCCCTTAAAGGAGTATACACATGTCTTTGACGATATTTTCTTACCAAAATCCGCATAGCCGCGGCGGTTTTATTGCATTTAAACTGCTAAAACGCTTGTTCCTAGACAGTGTACTAATCAAAGAAATTTGATTTTTACGATTTGTTTGACAGCTCTGGTGTTTGACTTTCTTCACCGCTTTGATCACAGACAACTCAGTATAAACAATCACCATCTAAACTCTAGGACAAGTTATGTTACTCAAAGCCTCGCAGCTCGCACTTGGTTATGCAGGCCAGCCGCTCATTAAATCCGTTTCTTTTCAGGTAGAACCTGGTGAGGTCCTTGCCGTTGTGGGGCATAATGGTTCAGGGAAATCGACGCTTGCAAAAACTCTCTTAGATGTGATCCCACCTATTAGTGGGACGCTTGAGTGGCCAGAGGGAAAGCCGCAGTCAATCGCTTATCTCGGACAGAGAACAGAATTTGATAGACGTTTTCCAATCCGCGTCCGTGATCTGGCGGCAATGGGTGCGTGGCAAAGGTTAGGCTTATTTGGTTGGCTAAAAGAAAAAGATCAAGACTTGGTCGAATATGCGCTAGAGCGAACCAACATCGCCCATATCGCAGACCAACCGCTGCATGTTTTATCAGCAGGACAATTACAACGCGCTTTATTCTCACGTGCCATTGTTCAGAACACCCCTTTGATTTTGCTTGATGAGCCTTTTACGGCAATCGACCAGACGACAGAGTCTTACCTTTTGGGGCTAATTGATGATTGGGCCGCGGAAGGCCGTGCCATCATTCTTGTTTTACATGATCTTTCGGCTGTTCTTAAACATTGCACCAAGGCACTCCTGCTTGGTAACAACGAAGCGTTGTTTGGTTCTCCGCACGAGGTTTTAACACCAACTAACCTTGTCGATTACGGGTATCTCTCGCAAAGCCAAGTGGGCTGGTTAGAGACTATGTATGCCGATCAAGCGGAAGTAAAACAGACAAACATGAAACCAAAGGTCTTAGTAAATGTTTGAGTGGCTGGATTATGATTTTATGAAACGGGCGCTACTGGCGACGTCTATCCTTAGTCTCTCGGTTGCTCCGGTTGGAGCCTTTCTTGTTCTGCGGCGCTTATCTCTGGCAGGTGAAGCGATGGCGCATGCGATCGTCCCCGGTATCGTGATTGCTTTTGTGGTAGCTGGATTGTCAGTATTTTCTATGATAGTGGGTGGATTAATAGCTGGTGTGAGCGTTGCGCTGTTTTCGGTGCTTTTAGCTAACAAGACAATTATCAGGGAGGATGCGAGCTTGGCCTCGATGTACCTACTTGCTCTTGCCCTTGGTATCTTTATCTTATCCGCTGCTGGCTCAGCAGTGCCTTTAAAGAGTTTTTTATTTGGCTCAATTCTTGGTATCGGCGATGACACTTTGATGCTTATTGGGGCAACTGCAGTTATCACACTGATTTCATTTGCATTTATACTTCGTCCCTTGATTGTTTCAACAATCGATCCGGTTTTCTATGAGAGCCAATTACGCCGTCCTTGGATCGTTGGACATTTGTTCATGTTTTTGGTGGTGTTAAATCTCTTAGGCGCCTTCAAGGCACTTGGCACGCTTATGGCGGTTGGCCTTATGATCCTTCCCGCAACGGCAGCGCGCTATTGGGTCTCCACCATCACATCTTATCTCATTCTTACTTTTGCTTTGGCCCTTACTAGTTCATGGGCTGGGCTGATCATCTCATTCTATGTTCCCAAAGTGCCGTCAGGTCCTGCGATCGTGCTTGTAGCCGGAGGGATATTCATTATTAGCCTCCTGTTTGGTCCGCAAGGGTTCAGGCTGGCATCACAAGTTCGACGCACATCCAAAAGATCTGCAGAGAAAAAAACAGAGACTGCAAAAACGGTCCTCATTCAACAAAAAAGGAATAAAGTCTTATGAAACGACTCCTCTCCTATTTGGCGGTTTATGCCCTATCACTTGCACTATTCATAGCACCGGCACATGCCGAAAAGTTAAAAGTTGTTGCCAGTTTCTCCATACTTGGTGATATGGTACAGCAGGTGACAGGTGATCTGGCTGAAATCACAACAATCGTTGGCCCTGATGCTGATGCTCATGTTTACACACCAAATGTCGATGATGCTCGTGCGGTCACAAATGCCAACATTATTTTCGTGAATGGCCTTGGGTTTGAAACTTGGTCGAAAACACTGATTGAAACATCTGGTACAAAAGCTAAAGTTTTTGTTGCCACTCAAGGCATCACCCCTCTTAAGGTCGATGGAGAAGTCGACCCACATGCTTGGAACGCCCTCACAAATGGCGTGATATACGTTCGCAACATTGCTAAGGCAATGGCAGGGGCTGACCCTAAAAATGCAAAAACTTACGAAGCAAACGCTTCGACTTATATCGCTAAACTAGAAAAGCTGCATAAGCACACTGTGGCGGAATTAAATGCACTTCCTAAAGATAACCGGATTGTTGTGACGGCACATGATGCGTTTGGGTACCTTGCAAGCGCTTATCAGCTAAAATTCTTGGCGCCCGTTGGCATCGATACAGAAGCTGAACCATCAGCAAAAGAACTGGCTGAATTGATTGATCAACTCAAGCGTGAGAAAGTTGCTGCGCTTTTTGTTGAGAACATCACAAGTCCTGCACTTGTTAAACAAATTTCGAAAGAAACAGGACTCAAAATTGGTGGTCGCCTCTTCTCTGATGCGCTTTCAGTTAAGGGCGGACCGGCAACAAGCTACCTTGCTATGTTCGAACATAATCTGAGTGTAATTTTGAAAGCTCTGACAGTTCAAAGCTAATTAAATAAATTGTTTGGTCGTAGCGGTGAAGGGGATAACCTTTCATCGCTGCTGATCATCTGACAAGTAACAATACCATCAAATCTTTTATATTGAGCGGTACTAAGGTTATGAAAGCTAGTAAACAGTAGATTTCTGCAAGGGGTCAAAAGCAGAAGAACATTTCGTTTAGATATCCCACTCTCTTGATGGCATTTAGGTTGAATACCCCTTCAGTTTCCCACCAGAAACCGCCTCGAGCAACCGCACTTCCTTGTTGGCGCTTTAGGTTGCCCACTTGCAACCGCGCTTTCTTGTTGGTGCTTCAGATACCCACAAGCATCTTCTTCTTTGTGCTTCAGATGCCCACAAGCATCCGCTCTATTAAGCAGTGCCCTTACCCACTTCTTCCATCCATTCTTCGATGGTGATGATGCCGCCTTCTTTTTCGGGGCGCCCTTGGTCTTTGGGTGGTAAGACATCTTGTACGAGGTCGATGTGTTTCCAACTTGCTAGTGGTGTTGTTTCCCCTTCTGCCGGGACATATCGGTTTTGCTCGAGTTGCTGCATTTTGTGAATGTATCTTGGGCAATTGACCCATAATTTGGAAAGTTCCACGCGGACGATTAATTCGGCTTCTTTGAAATAATCAAGCAAAGGATCATCTTTAACAATGGTTGCTGTGCCATGGACGCGCAATCTAGCTGGGGTCTCAAAATTAATAAAGAGCAGCCCGACTTCAGGCTTTTTGGTGATATTTCCCATTGAATAAAACATGCCGTTGCCGTCGTAAGAAGGAAAAGCCAACGTAGTTTCATTGATCAACTGAACGAAGCCTTTGGCACCGCCTTTATAGGAAACAGTTGGATGTCCCTCATGATTGATGGTTGAAAGGAAGAACATGTTTTGGCTTTCAATGAAGGCTTTGTCATTATCATCAAATTCAGTTTTAACAATGATCTCTTCTAGCCTATCTGCTAGCTTTCTTGTTTCAAACTGGTCTTGTAAATCTCTGTGCTCCTTGCCATACATCTCATTCATCATCACTCTCCTTTTTGAAACAAACTTTCAACAAGCCTAATCTTCCCTTCGGTCTCTGTCATATTTTTATTTTCACTTACTCTATTTTTTCTTTGTAAAGATGGGGATGATTGATACTTATTTTTGAAAAACTTGCTTCACAAAAAGTTTAGAGTTTGTGAAAATGAAACAGATGATTTTTCTTGTAAAACTTGTTTTGAACACTCATCTAGGTAGCAATGACAAAACATTTTTCTCAAAAAGATGAAATGAGGATCTTATGATCGATTTATATAGCTGGAGCACACCGAATGGTTGGAAAGTTTCAGCAGCGCTTGAAGAACTTGAACTGCCCTACACTGTTCATGAAATTGATATCAATACGGGCATTCAAAAGGAGCCTGTTTTTTTAAAGATTAATCCGAATGGTCGCATTCCCGCGATTATTGACCGAGACGCCGATGATCTCACGATTTTTGAGTCTGGTGCTATTTTGGTTTATCTCGCCGAGAAAACCGGGCGTTTGATGCCTACAGATCTCAAGGGCCGGTTTGAAGTAATGCAATGGCTTATGTTTCAAATGGGCGGTGTTGGCCCTATGCAGGGGCAAGCTCATGTGTTTTATAGATATTTCCCAGAGAAGATACCGGCTGCTATTGAGCGATATCAGAAAGAGACGAAACGACTTTACACTGTATTAAATGACCGTCTTGCTGATCGAGAATATTTAGCTAGCGACTACTCTATTGCTGATATCGCAAACTGGGCCTGGGTTCGTAAATATGAATGGGCCGGTGTTCCTATTGATGATTTACCGCATTTAACAAGATGGCTAACCGCCCTTGAAGCGCGTCCTCAATTGCAAAAGGGATGCCGCGTTCCTTTTGAAACAGCTTTTGACAAAAATGAAGATACGACTGAAGTTGTAAAAGGCATTCAGGGAATTGTAACTTAAGGGGCTTTTATTAGTCCTACAGTTTAATTATTTTTCGCTTTAATGCCACTAAGACAAGCATATTCTAGAAGTTTATATTTCTAGAATATGCTGAACACCACTTAGAAAACTCTTTGAATTATCGTTCCTTCAAACCAATAAAACAAAAACTCGTGGTGCACTAAAGTGCGAACCTCCAGCATGAAAAAACGGGCCCGTTTCTATGGACCAAACCTAACCTTTTAAATACCCTTTGGTAATAGGCCGCTCAGTGGCTGATCAATTCGCACTAAAAGCACAAGAAACAAATTAGATGCGCGTTCGTTTTCTGAGCCTCTAGAAATACTGCCAGGGGAGAGATTAGGGTTGTGGTCAAAATCAATCGAAGACAGTTTGCAAAGAAAGCTGGTGTAGCTGCATTTGCCGCATCAGCACTTGGATCATCTCCACTTGGAACGTCATTAGTTGGCTCATTTGCCTATGCACAGGGCAAGGGCAAAGTTGTTATTATCGGAGGTGGTGCTGGTGGTGGGACTGTAGCTCATCTCATCAAAAGGCAAGCCCCCGATCTTGATGTGACACTCGTCGAAGTAAACCCGCACTACACGACGTGTTTCTTTTCAAATCTATATCTTGGCGGGCTTCAAACTCTTGGCTCGCTTGTACATGGCTACGACGGATTAAAAAAGCTTGGTATCAAGATCATCCATGACATGGCGCTTGATGTTGATACGAAGCGAAAAACAGTTTTTCTCAAAGGCGGCGAGAAGCTCACCTATGACAAGCTGGTTCTCTCGCCTGGCATAGACTTTAAGTGGGAGGATATCGAGGGGTATACCCCAGGCGCTGCGCAGAAGATGCCGCATGCCTGGAAAGCCGGAGTGCAAACCAAAATTCTTAAAAACCAACTGGAAGGTTTGAGAGATGGTGGATTGGTTGTGATGTCAGCGCCGCCTGATCCATTCCGTTGTCCGCCTGGGCCGTATGAACGCGCTTCAATGATTGCCCATTACCTCAAAACCCATAAACCAAAATCCAAGCTCATCATTTTTGATCCCAAAGCAGAATTTGCTTTAATGAATTTGTTCCAGCAAGGCTGGGAAAGGCACTACGGCGATATTATTGAATGGATAGGCACTGACTTTACAGATGGCGGGATTAAAAAGGTCGACCCAGATGAAATGACCGTTACAACAGGTGATGGCGAGACAATAAAGGCTGATGTTGTCAATATTATCCCTGGCCAGAAGGCCGGGTTAATTGCTCACGCGGCCGGTTGTGCCGAGGGTGATTGGTGCCCAATTAAACCACAGGATTTTTCATCTCTAAAAGTCAAGGATGTTTATGTTCTGGGAGATTCATCTATGGTCAACAAAGCCAAGGATTTTCCTAAGTCAGCTTCCCTTGCTAATAGTCAGGCCAAAATAGTTGCCAATTCTATATTGGTTGAATTTGTTGGTGAGACGAAACTCAAACCAAGCTATTTCAATGTGTGTTGGTCACTGCTCTCGCCAGAAAATTGCGTAAAGTACGCCTCTCAATACGAGCCAAACGAAAAGACCATGAAGATCACTTCTGGATTTCTCTCAGCTCTTAGCGAAGACAAAGATGTTCGAAAACAAACCTACCTAGACTCAATTGCGTGGTACTCAGCGATTACATCAGATATGTTTGCGAAAGGATGATAGGTTCTTTACTGATGCTTCAGATGCCCACGCCCTTGTGGCGCTTCAGGTTGCCCATAAACAACCGAATATTTTTTATGGCGCTTCAGGTTGCCCATAAACAACCGCGCTAGAGGTCTGATACCAAAGAGAGCTCAAACCTTCTTCTCAAGGATGATTATGATTTTTAGCTATGTGCCAAAAGCAGACTGTCAATCATGCTACTACTGAAAAGCAAGCCTTCTACAACTGTGACTAAAGAGACCTGTGCTTACTTCTAATCAAATGAGTAAGGCAGTTGTTTCATCGTTTTATGTATAAGCATAATGCAAATTTATGCGATTTATTTCATTTTTTGCATATGCATATAATAAACAACCATATCGTCTGTAGGTATCATGGAATACAAAAACCAAGCTTAATACGAGACTGGCAGAGAGCTGTGGAGACATAGCTACAAAAAGAAGACTAACAGACCAACGCGGGGCATTGTCCTATGAAATTCCTGAGTAAGCTAGAGTGGTTAATATTGGCCTTTATCTTAGTCTATTCCTTTATTCCATCATTTGGAGGACTATTACGCATACTTGAATTTCTAGGTGGACCGGTGATTGCACCTGAGAACCCGCGATCCTTATCTGATCCGCTACCGATCATTGTTCATATTTTGAGTAGTTTCCTATTCTGTATCGTTGGTGCGTTGCAGTTTATGCCAAGTATTAGGCACCATCAGCCCGCAATGCATCGTCGATTTGGTCGCATCATTGCGATTGCTGGCTTCATCTCGGCAGTAAGCGGCTTGTGGATGACACACTTTTACGTCTTTCCGGCACAGCTTCAGGGTGACCTCCTGTATTGGGTGCGTCTTGCCCTTGGCTCAACAATGATTGGTTTCATTGTATGGGCTGTGATTGCAATCAGGTCTCGAAATATCTTTAGGCACGCTGCTTCTATCCTTCGCGCCTACGCAATAGCCCAAGGTGCGTCTACGCAGGCAATCATAGGCATTAGCTGGATTATCCTTTTCAAAACTGAGCCTCTAGGCCCAGTCCGCGACGCTATTATGGTGTTTGCTTGGGTGCTTAATCTAATAATTGCCGAGATACTGATAGGAAGATTTTTAACTTCAAAAAAACGGCCGTACAAAACATCTACTCAAAGCGAAAGTAAGATTTAGTCCGCACAGCAATGTTGCTACAGTTGGTATTAATTTCAACTTTGGGGAAGAAGCAGAAACTTTATTAATTTATATATCCACCTAGCAACCATTTTAAGAGACACTCTAGTTGCCCCTTAGCAACCGTGCATTTTAGTGGCGCTTTAGGTTGCCCACTAGCAACTGCGCTAATCTTTCGACTTCAACTGCTCTTCTAATGCTTTAATGCGGTCTTGGAGTTTGTCGTTTTCGTCTCTTGCTTTTGCGGCCATTTCTTTTACGGCTTCAAATTCTTCGCGTTTTACTAGGTCCATGTCGTTTAACATTTTTTCGCCCTGCGAGCGGAAGAGCTGTTCAACTTCCTGGCTAACACCTTGAGCAGCGCCAGCTGCATTGGTCATTATTTTCGCTAGCTCATCGAAAAATTGATTTCTCATTTGTGACATGATGTTTATTCCAGACTGATAAAGTGAGATTGTATCCTCAAAAACAAGGGACACGTTATTGATTACTTTTTCTCATTTATGACATTCAAAGGCCTATTGATCAAGATCGCAAAACGAAGCAATTCAGAGATTAAAGTTCATCAATTTTGACAAATTAGATAAAATACAAAGGTTTATTACAAATACGGTACTTGCCACTTATTTGAAAAAGATATTCTTGCTTAAGAAGCCATTAAAAACCGTATTATAAATCATTGTAATCACTTCATTTTTAAAGTTTTATCTTTATAACTTGATCTTGACTTGACACTGCTCTCTCCCCCCTCCACTCTCTCGCCAAATTTAATCGCCTTAAATTATTTAGTAATAGAGGATTTCTTTCCATGAATGGCGTACTTCCCTTTCCTGATATTGGTGAAATTGCCCTAAGTATTGGCCCTATAGACATTCGTTGGTATGGAATGGCTTATGCCGTTGGTCTGTTACTTGGTTGGATTTATGTTCGACGTCTTGTTGAGAATAATCGTTTATGGGGTGGGTCTTCAGGGATAAATGCCAACCATATTGATGATTTTCTCTTGTGGGCCACACTTGGTGTGGTTTTAGGCGGGCGTCTTGGTTATGTCTTATTTTATCAACCAAGCTATTATTTTGAAAACCCTTTACAAATTTTCTACCTGACGAAAGGTGGGATGGCGTTTCACGGGGCTATGTTAGCGGGCGCGCTTGTGGCTTACCTTTTTGCACGTAGCAGAGATATTGGCTTTTTATCTCTAGCAGACGCTGTGGCGGCTTCTATTCCTTTGGGCCTGATATTTGGTCGCATCGCTAATTTTATTAATGGTGAACTGTGGGGACGTGTTACAGATGTGCCTTGGGCAATGATTTTTCCGCATCCAGATGCTGGAGGCGTGCCGCGGCACCCATCTCAACTCTATGAAGCGGCTTTAGAAGGCGTTGTTCTGTTTATCATTTTGAGGATTGCCACTCATTATTACCATAAATTACAACAGCCTGGTTTCATTACAGGCTTGTTTTTAGTGGGCTATGGGGTTGCTCGTAGCGTGGTTGAACACTTCTTCAGACAGCCTGATCTAGATCACCCTATCAGTATTTATACACCACTTACTGCGGGGTTATTGTACTCACTACCGATGGTAATCATAGGTATTTACTTGATTTATCGTGCGAAGACTAAAAAACTTGCAATTTAATTGATGAATTCTATGCATGGCTATAGTCAAAGCTAAATTGAACAGTTATAAGTTTGCGAAATGTCAGATAACAAACAAACATTGCTCGAGCAGCAACTGAAATCATATATCAAAGCCAAAGGCCCTGTTTCCGTCAGAGCCTTTATGGAGGCGTGCCTATATGACCCACAGCATGGGTACTATCGGCAAGGCAACCCGCTTGGCGCTGAGGGCGACTTTATAACTGCACCAGAGATCAGTCAGATGTTTGGTGAGATGTTGGGCATTTGGTGTGTGACGACTTGGCAAGCTATGGCCAATCCTGTTCCTTTGCAAATCATTGAATTGGGACCAGGGCGCGGCACTCTTATGGCTGACATATTACGGTCTCTTCAACGGTTACATCCGAATTTTGAAATGCTGAGTGTTCACCTTGTTGAGCGCTCTGCCACACTAAAAGAAACACAAAAGAAGACACTTGAGGGCTCTTTATGCCCTGTTTATTGGTACAATTCATTAAGTGAAGTGCCTGAAGGGCCTTCCATTATCATTGCGAATGAGTTTCTTGATTGTTTTCCTATTCGCCAATTTATAAAAACTGACCGTGCCTGGCATGAGCGTGTTGTTGGTCTTGATGATCAAGAAAATTTTGCCTTTCTTGTTGGTAGTGAAGTTCCACGCGGTGCCATTATTCCTTCGCGTTTATTTAATGCAGCACCGGGGTCAGTTTTTGAATTTTGTCCTGATTTTGAAGTTGTCATGAAAGATGTTTGCCGTATGGCCAAGCGGCATCCAATGGCAGCTTTGTTTGTCGATTATGGCTTTGAAGGTCCGCAAACTGGTGAGACTTTGCAGGCCCTTAAGGGACATAAATCAGTCACTCCTTTTCTTATGCCTGGAGATGTTGATTTAACGGCACATGTTGATTTCACAGCCTTAGCCGCATTAGCGGTAGCAAATGGCTTGAAATGTTATGGCCCGCGCGATCAAGGGGCGTTTCTTTCTCAATTAGGGATTGGAGCGCGCGCGGAAATTTTAGTTAAAAATGCAAGTGAAGAGCAAATAGAAAAACTCGCTAGCGATGTGGTTCGTCTGGTTGCTCCGGAACATATGGGTGCCCTTTTTAAGGCCCTCTGTGTCACCAGTCCCTCACTTGATATTCCCGCCCCATTTGATCAGAAGGTAGCCTCTTAAAATGTCACGTCGAAGAATAGAAGCTGATGCGCTTAGCATTCAAGGTATTTCACATGGTTTTTTTACCAAACTCGGCGGTGTTTCTGAAGGTGTCTATTCTTCATTAAACTGTGGATTTGGCTCAAACGATGAAGCTTCTAATGTTTCACAAAACCGGTCTATCGTTACTGAGATACTCGGTTTGCCTGGGGCTCGCATAAGCACTCCTTATCAAAAACATAGCTCTGATGTGGTGATCACTGATGAGGGTTGGTGTAGCAAAGACGCCCCTGAGGCTGATGCTGTTGTGACGAATTCACCAAATGTAGTTATTGGCATTTTAACAGCTGATTGTGCGCCCGTGCTCTTTGTTGACAATGTGAATAAGGTAGTCGCGGCTGCTCATGCGGGGTGGCGCGGTGCTGTTGGTGGTGTTTTAGAAAATACGATTGAAAGCATGCGCTCTTTAGGGGCGCAACGGCGGCATATTACAGCGGTTGTCGGCCCTTGTATTGGGCAAGATAATTATGAAGTTGGGCCAGAATTTCATGAGCAATTTCGCTCTGTTGACGCTGATTATGATGTTTTTTTCAAGCATCATGAGGAAACCCAAAACCCTCATTTCAATTTGAGCGGGTTTGCTGTTTCTCGTCTTGAGAAAATTGGCATTCAAAAAGCGCTTTCACTCCCCTTTTGCACTTATGAAAATACGACTCAATTTTTCAGTTATCGGCGGAATACGCATAAGAGTGTGGCAGATTATGGGCGGCAGATCTCTGCAATTGTCATAAACTAGTGTATTTTTGTCGCATTTTTCCCATATTTCACCAGCTTTCGTCCATAACACCCACCTAAATTGCCTCTTTGACTAGACGACCATTTCCACAATGGGTAATGATATGATTCTACTAGGGTGCCGGTGTGTGTCCTTGTTGTAATGCGTATTTTGTTGTCACCGGTCAATACAGAAGTCTGATTAACAGGCAGACTCTGATTTGAGGGGTTAAAAGGTGACAGATATGTGCACTTCATTTTCGTGTTTCTTTTTGAGAATGGCGCGTTTCTCTATAAATTTCATATCATTAAAATCTCTTGTTAGATTAAAATCTGGCGTGCAGTTTCTTTTGCTGGGTCTCTTGATTGGGACGCTTTCTGGCTGTGGAGCATCATCGAATTTAGCTTCTAATTTTGGGCTAAAAACAGAGCAAGACAGCAAAAAAGCGCAACTTCCATCTAAATTGAGAACGGTTGGCTTTGCACCGCTGGTTGGAGTTCCGGCTCCTGTTTCTACAAAAATGCTTGCTGCACTAAAAGCAAAGACAAGAGCCAAAAATATACCTGTCACAGAAGAAATTGCTACAGCTGGCTATCTAGTTCGTGGTTATTTGGTTGCCTCGCCTCATAGTAAGGGGGGCAAGCTTTCCTACATCTGGGATATCAATGACAAAAAGGGTGTTCGTATTCACCGTGTCCTTGGCAATGAAATTTTACAGGGCGGCAAAACTTCAAATGGCTGGGCCCTTGTGAATGACCAAGTCATTAACAAGGTTGCGGATGCATCTAGCGGTAAATTAGCTAACTGGTTCTCCAGTGCTCGCAATCGTGTTCCGGCTCAAAAACAAAGCCCGCAAAATGGCGCACCGAAACGTATCAATCAGATTGCGAAACTTGACCAGGGAACGCGAGATGGAACGCCTGGTGACCCTATTATCACTGGTGCTGTTAGCAAAGCACCTCGGGGATTACTAACGCAAGTGAAGCCCGTTGTTGGCGCACCTGGTGATGGACGTATATCTTTAACAAATGCACTACGCCGTGAATTGTCTAAAAATGGTATTGCTCTTTCAAATCGCAAAGTCGCTGGTTCTTACACTGTGCAGGGTTCTGTAAACCTGAACAAAGTTTCAGGAAAATCTGAAAAAGTGAATATTGTTTGGAAGGTTTACGATGCGACCGGCAACCGAGTTGGAACAGTATCTCAGAACAATGTTATCCCTACAGGTTCGTTAAACGGAGCTTGGGGCCCAACTGCTGTGGCAGCAGCTTCTGCTGCGGCAAAGGGTATTGTGAAACTGTTACCGGCTAAAAAATAAAGCTAAGCCAGCCTTAAGACATTATTTTTACCGCAAATATAAGCTTTAAGATCAAAATTAATGCGGTAAATCGGACTAATTGGGCCTAGAGTTGTTTACAGCTCTAGGCTCTCTTGTTATGAAGCTTCTCATAAAACCTTGGAAGTTTATAAAAGTGTCATAATTCATCAATTTACAAATAAGAATTAGGCACATGCTGCGGAGATATCTCTCATGAAATTGGTTGCTGGTAATAGTAATCACCTACTAGCAGAAGCTGTTGGTGCCTATTTGAACCTTCCTCTTACCAAATGCGTTGTTAAACGTTTTGCTGACATGGAAATCTTTGTTGAGATTGAAGAAAATGTGCGGGGGGAAGATGTTTTTGTATTGCAATCCACCTCTTTTCCTACCAATGACCATTTGATGGAACTCCTTATTCTTATTGATGCATTGAGGCGTTCTTCAGCCAAACGGATAACGGCTGTTGTGCCTTATTATGGGTATGCAAGACAAGATAGGAAACCTGGTCCACGTACGCCAATTTCAGCTAAGCTTGTTGCCAACATGATCACACAGGCTGGCGCAGATAGAGTGCTCACTGTTGATTTACACGCTCTGCAAATTCAAGGCTTTTTTGATATTCCAACTGATAACCTCTTTGCAGCTCCCACAATGGTGAAAGACATCAAAGAAAATTTTGATCTCAGCAAAGTTATGGTTGTTTCCCCTGACGTTGGTGGTGTTGTACGCGCGCGCGACTTGGCTAAACGCATTAACGCACCTCTTGCAATTGTTGATAAACGCAGAGAGCGTCCGGGCGAATCTGAAGTGATGAGCGTGATTGGTGATGTTGAAGGCTATGAGTGCATTATGGTTGATGACATTGTTGATAGTGGTGGCACATTATGTAATGCGTCAGATGCGCTACTGGCACGCGGTGCCAGCGAAGTGAGTGCTTATATTACTCACGGTGTACTTTCTGGTGGTGCTGTTGCCAGGGTGACTTCCTCTTCCCTTAAGAATCTAGTGATTACTGATAGCATTCAATCAACTGAAGCGGTTCGTGTTGCACATAATATTCGTGTCATATCTATTTCAACACTCATTGGCGAAGCGATTGCCCGCACATCTGGTGAAAAATCTGTTTCAAGCTTGTTTGAGTAAGGGCTTTATATCTCTCACGGGCTATTCTGCTGCTATAGCAGCAGGCCCTCCGAGGGGGGGAGGCGCTTCTTTTACGATCAGCTTAGTATAGTACTCCTCAGTTGAGCACTTCCTTCTTCGGTAAGATGCTCCTGAAGCACAATAAAAAAGGGCTCGAATTTTCGAGCCCTTTTTTATGATTTATTTCATTTTGAATTAAGCAGGTGATGGTCCAAAGACTAGCACTGCATTCAAGCCGCCAAAAGCGAAGCTATTTGACATAGTGTAGTTTACTTCTGATGAGCGGCCTTCATTTGGAATGTAATCAAGATCACATTCATCGCCAGGCTCATCAAAACCTACTGTTGCTGGTAAATAATTATCTTCCATAGCTTTCAGACACGCAACCGCTTCAATACCGCCGCCAGCGCCCAATGCATGACCATGCATGGATTTGGTTGATGAAATAGGCGTATCTTTCGCACTATTGCCAAAAACGCGTTTAATTGAACGAGTTTCATTGATGTCGTTAACAACCGTCGCTGTGCCATGTGCGTTGATATAATCAATATCACTTGGAGAGAGGTCTGCATCTTTCAATGCTAAATCCATTGCGCCAGCTGTTCCATCAATATCTGGGTTGACCATGTCAGCTGCATCAGCTGTCATGCCAAAGCCTTTGACTTCAGCTAAAATATTCGCGCCGCGCTCTTTAGCGTGCTCATATTCTTCTAGCATCAGGATGCCTGCACCTTCAGCTAAAACTGTACCGTTGCGGTGTTTAGAAAAAGGATAAAGACCGACAGGGCTAAGAACACGCATACCTTGCCATGCTCTTGTTGTGCCCCAAGCTAATGAAGCTTCAGCCGCACCGCCCAGACCAAAATCAACCATTCCAGATTTAATCATGTTGTAAACAAGACCGATGGAGTGAGTTGCGGTTGAGCATGCGCTTACAACACCAAAACAAGGACCTTTGATGCCATATTCAATTGAGATATGTGCTGGACCTGATGAACCAATGGTTTTTAGCAGTGTTAGCGGATGGGTTGCTCGTTTTTTTAGCTCAAAAAGACCGCGATAGCTGTCTTCCAGGGTATTGATACCACCAACACCAGATCCGATGATGGCAGCTGCACGCATACCGTCTTCCGGGGATAGTGGCATTTCCATACCAGATTGTTTAACAGCTTCTCGTGCTGCTATGCCAGCAAATTGAGAATATCGATCGGCCATGAGGAATTGCTTTGTCAGCCCTTCTTCTTTTGGATCGAAATCTTTTACTTCGCCAGCTATTTTAATTTGCAGGTCTTCTGTATTGTAGGTTTTAGCGTCTTCAATACCGCATTCATGGTTTTTGATAGCCGACCAAAATTTGTCAGTACCTATACCAAGAGACGATACAACACCAGTCCCAGTTACAACGACACGCCTTGTTTGTTGATTACTCATTCAATTTTTAAGGACTTAAAAATTTAAGTCCCTTAAAACCTTTCTACTCGAAAAAAGATAAAACTCGTTTATAGCCTCGTTTACAGCAGTTTCCTGCTTTGCCCGAACTATTAGCCGTTAGCAGCGACGAGTTCTTTAACTTTATCAACTACGGAGCCCACAGTTTTAAAATCTTCAACTTCTTCATTGGCGTTGTATGGAATTTCAATACCGAATGTATCTTCGATATCAAAAACAATAACAGCCAGGTCAAGTGACTCGATATCAAGTTCACTTAATGGTGTTTCCATCGGAATTGTTTCCGGTGGTTCTTTCATATTTTTTTTCAAAATATCAATAATTTTTTGTGCCACATCTTCCATATGCCGCTCTCCTTCATTCGCAACATTTGCATCTTACGCAACATTTGCATCCGCAACATTTGCATCATTTGAGCAAATAAAAATATTACTCTTAAATGTAAGTGCTAAATTAGACCCTCGAAAAGCGCAAGAAAACTTTTAGAATAACGTTAAAATGCGTTTTGATAGTCTTTTTGGGTTTAAGTTTTATAGCAATATATATGATCCTTTAATGTGCTATTAACGCGCACGCCACTCACACATTTAAGGGGAACAAATTTCATGCTATTATGAATTTCATATAGTGTGTTGCTTCCTCTTTGAACAGGCCTAATTTACCTGATCATTGTTCAACATCTCCCACTTGGCTGGCAAAAGGCGCATAAAATGGAAAAAAAATCAAGCATCAACAACACAAATTCTGAATTTCCGTGGCAAAAATGTTACCCTGAAGGAGTGGATTGGGCTGGAGAATTTGTTGGAAAACCTCATTTTCACTTGTTAGATCAATCAGTTAAGGCCTATAGCTCTTTAATCTGCACATCATTTCTTGGGAAAGACATTACCTATCAGGAAATTGGTACAAGAGTTGATAAATTGGCCGCTGGCCTCCAGAAACTTGGGATTGGCAAGGGAGACAAGGTCGGTTTATTCCTCCCAAACAGCCCTACTTATGTGTGCTTTTATTTTGCCATATTAAAGACAGGTGCAACAGTTGTTAACTATAATCCTCTTTATACAGTTGAGGAGCTTTCTTTTCAGGTCACAAATAGTGAAACCAGCCTTATGGTCACCCTTGATTTGGGACTGTTATTTGATAAATGCGAAGCACTTATGGTTAATAATGTATTAAACCGTACAATTGTTGCTTCTTTTCCTTCTTTATTGCCACCTGTAAAATCTCTGCTTTTTAAGCTCTTTAAAGGGAAAGATCTGGCCAAAATTTCAGCGTCTTCTCAGGCTGATAAATGTATTTTCGAAGAAGATTTACTTGAGACCAACGCTTCTTTTTCCCCTGTTGAGATTACCCCTGAAACTGATATTGCTGTTCTACAATATACGGGTGGTACGACGGGGCGTCCGAAAGGTGCGATGCTCACTCATAAGAATATTTCCATTCAAACAGAACAAATCATGCGGGCCTGCCTCACTTTGCGTAGAGGGGAAGAGGTCACGATGGGTATTTTGCCATTTTTCCATGTGTTTGCGATGACTGTAGTTCTCAATTTGGGCATTGGGATTGGCGCGCGTTTGCTCCTAATGCCTAAATTTGAGATGAAAGATGCTTTAAAACTCATGTTGAAGGAGCGGCCGACTTTAATGCCAGGCGTACCCACGCTCTTTAATGCTCTTTGTAATTTAGACAGGGCTCCTATTGAGGAGTTGAAACATTTAAGATTGTGTATTTCTGGTGGAGCGCCTCTTCCTCCTGATTTAATTGATGAATTTGCAGAAATCTGCCCAGCGACTTTAGTTGAGGGCTATGGCCTTTCTGAAACGTCTCCTGTTTTGACCTGTAACCCACCAACCGGCGTTATGAAACCTGGCTCTATCGGTATTCCTTTGCCGAATACCATTATCTCTATTCGCTCCCTTGAAGACCCGTCAATCGAGATGCCACTTGGAGAAAAAGGTGAAATTTGCGCGACCGGCCCTCAAGTCATGCCAGGCTACTGGAATGCTAAGGAAGAAACCGATAATGTGTTTGTTGGAGACTTTTTTAGAACAGGCGACATTGGCTACATTGATGAAGATGGCTACACATTCATCGTTGACCGGCTAAAAGACCTGATTATTTCATCAGGTTACAACATTTATCCGCGACATGTTGAAGATGCGATTTACAAACATGAGGCTGTTGAAGAAGTGACGGTTATTGGAGTGCCTGATGACTATAAAGGTGAAGCGCCAAAGGCCTTTGTGAAATTAAAAGAGGGTCGTTCCTTATCTAAAAATGACCTTTTGGACTTTTTAAAAGACAAATTGACCAAAATAGAATTGCCTGAAGATATTGAGTTTAGAGAAGAGCTGCCTAAAACGATGGTTGGTAAACTTTCAAAGAAGGAACTCAGGGATTGATTAAACCTTGGGCTTTCACTCTCTTATAGGACTTCTAAGTTCAGATAAATCTATTGATCAGTTAAAAGTTTCAAGACCTCAAGTGCCGAAATATTAAAGTAATTTATTTTTCGGCACTTTTATAATTTTCCAGGTTACTTACTTTTTTCCAAATATGTGTTTTGCAAATTGGTAATATGCTACTGCAGCCTTTAACTTCAAGTTTGTTTGCAGTGATTAAGCGGGCATGTCCTTGAAAGGCTTTTCCTTTTTCAGGGTCGTAAAGCCAACCTTTCCACATATTGTCCTGCACACGGCGCATTTTAAGCATAATTGAAATGCCAATGATTGGGCGACCTCTCAATTTACCATTTTTATTGAGCTTATCTGTTTGCGGCTTTCCTGCACGGTCAAGCGGCTGTTTTAGCCAAATGATCTCATTACACAAGCTTTCACCGCATGGTGTGACTTTTAAATGAGATCTGCCTTGTTTGGTCAGCCAAACACCTTCAATAGCAGCGAGTTCTGCTGCCCCTTTTTCAGCTATGTCTTTGCCAGCTGTGTCTTGGGCAAAAGCTGTTGAAGAACCAGCAACCATTACCAGACAAGAGAAAACTAGTGATGATACTATTAGTGACGATAGTGTGTGACCAAATTTAACAAGAACGCTCATTACAAACTCCGGACATAAAAATTCTCAAGAGAATATAGCACATGCCATTCTAAAATTGTCAATATGATGAAATTCACGCAATTAAATTATGCATAGATTTAAAATCAACAATGTTTACTAAATAATATTTGCTAAAAAATAGCGTTTATTCAACTTCCAGGATGTCTTCAGGACTTTTTAAAATGGCGGCAACCCCCATTCCGCCTGCTGTACAGATAGAAATAAGCCCTGTTTTTCCTTTTGTTTCACTCAGTTGCTTGGCTAGGAGTGAAACGATACGAGCGCCTGTTGCTGCAAAGGGGTGTCCATATGCTAGGCTTGAGCCTTTCACATTAAGTTTACTACGATCAATAGGGCCAAGAGCCTCCTGCATGCCAAGGGCAGATTTACAATAGTCTTCACTTTCCCAAGCTTTTAAGGTTGATAATACCTGGGCTGCAAAAGCCTCATGGATTTCATAAAAATCAAAATCCTGAAGTTTCATGTTGTTTCGTCTAAGTAGGTTTGCCACAGCAACGGTTGGTGCTATGAGCAAGCCGTCTCCATTTACAAAATCAACCGCTGAAGTTTCAGCATCCACGAGGTAGGCCTGAACCTTGTGTCCCTTTTCTTTTGCCCACTCATCTGATGAGAGAAGAACTGTTGAAGCTCCGTCCGTTAGCGGTGTGGAATTTGCTGCAGTTAATGTGCCCCGTGAGGATTTTTCAAAACTTGTTTTTAAAGTTGCTAATTTTGATAATTCCATGTCTGGGCGAATGTTATTGTCTTTAAAAACTCCAGCACATGGGATGAGCAGTTCATCGTGATAGCCCTCTTCATAAGATTTCACTGCATTTTCATGGCTTTTAAAAGCAAGCTCATCTTGTTCACTTCTTGGGATATGCCAAGTTTGTGCCATCAACTCGCAGTGGCCCCCCATTGAAAGGCCTGTGCGAGGTTCATTGGTGCTTGGTGGTTGCGGAGCAAGTTCACCAAATGAAAAGCCTTTAAAAATTTTCAACTTGTCTTTAAAGGATCTGGCTCTGCTTAATTTTACTAACCTTTGAGCAAAGCGGCGCTTAAACACAACAGGTGCATCACTTACTGTGTCTGATCCCATAGCGATTGCGCTGTCACATTGGCCGATAGCAATTTTGGCGGCACTTCCCATTAAGGCTTGCAGGCTAGTACCACAGGCTTGCATCATGGTTGTTGCAGGCGTTGAAGGGGCTAGTTTTGAAGCCACCACAGCTTCTCTTGCCAAGTTCCAGTCTTTTGCATGAGTGACAACTGCGCCGCCAACGACTTCATCGATGTGTTCGCCGCTAAGGTTATATTGATCAACCAAACCACCCAGAGCAGTTCCTATTAGGTCCAAGTTTGTAAGATCTTGATATGCTGTGTTCGAGCGGCAAAACGGAGTTCTCATACCACCTAAGATTGCCACTGGCCTTACAGTTTGGTCTGCCATTTTCAACTCCTTATCATTTCAAAATTTTGCGAAATGAGTGATTTCAATTAATTTTCTTTGTGGTCCAAATAGTGAAGGGGTCCACCTCGGAACGGTGCGAAGCCGGTTCCGAAGATTATACCTGCGTCTATCAAACCTCTGTTAGGTGCAATATTTTCTTCATCGCATTTTTCACATTCTGTCAGTAACGGTGAGATGAGTTCATCAGCCAGGGCTATGAGTTCAGCCTCCTCATAGTCTTCTTTGTTCTTTTCTGGCTTGCCTTCATTCCAGACATAAAATCCTTCTCCGGTTTTTTTGCCCAACTTACCTTTGGCAACTAAACGCCCGAGCTTGCTATTATCCGCGTCTCCTAATTCAAGTGAATGAGAAACGTGTTTGGCAATATCAAGTCCCACGACATCGATTAATTCAATGGGCCCCATTGGCATGCCAAAATCTAATGCGGCCTGGTCAATTTTTTCTGGTGGCACACCTTCATCTAACTGACGCACAGATTCCATCATGTATGGTGCGAGCACACGGTTGACCAAGAAGCCTTTGCATGATTTCACAATCAGTGGGAATTTGTTGATTTTGGTGACAAAAGCACAGCCCTTTTCAACTTCTTCTTTTCGAGATTTTGTTGATTGCACCACCTCGACTAATGGCATTTGGGCTACGGGGTTAAAGAAATGAATGCCGATTAAGCGCCCTTCATCTTGCATGCCGCTTGCGATTTCTTCTAATGAAAGTGAAGATGTATTAGACGCCAGGACAGCGCCTGGTTTGATTTCTTTTTCAAGATTTTGGAAAAGCTCTTGCTTAATTTCTAAATTTTCAACAATAGCCTCGATGATAATATCGGCGCGCTTTACGCCTTTGCCCTCTGGGTCAGCTGTTAGTCTGGCAATAGCGGCTTCGACAGCGACCGGCTTTTTCAATCTTTTGCGAAATAGCTTTTTAGCACTTTTTTGAGCTTTGGTAATTTGCTCGACCGACATGTCTTGCAGGGTTACATCCATTCCGCAGACAACGCACCAGCTTGCGATATCTGCGCCCATTGTACCGGCACCGATAATGTGCGCTCTTAATGGCTTGTAGTTAGAATTTTTGGGTGCTAGTGCCTTCATTTCTTCGGAGAGATGAAAGACCCGGCGTAAATTTCTTGATGTGTCTGAGACCATAAGGGGGGCAAATATTTTTTGCTCGGCTTTAAACATCTCCGCTTCTGAGCCGCCATGGTTCTCAAATAATTCAATGAGTTTAAAGGGGGCTGGGTAATGATCTTCGCGTACTTTAGCTTTTGTCTTGCTACGCATTTGATTGGCAAGGAGTTTTCTCACCGGGCTTAGACGCATAATTTTAAATAAAAGGCTGTTACCGGCTTTTGATTTGCGTTTTTGCAGCACAGCTTTCCGAGCGGCCCAGCGCAGCTCAAGGTGACTTGGCACCAGTTGATCCACCAGGCCGCAAGCTTTAGCAACCGGGGCTTTGAGCATGCGCCCAGTGAGCATGGCTGTCATACCATTTAGGGGGCCTGCTAATCTAAGCATACGTACTGTGCCATGAATGCCTGGAATAATGCCAAGCTTTACCTCAGGCAGCCCCACTCTAGTGCCTTCACTTCTTGTTGCTATGCGATAATGACATGCCATGGCCATTTCCAGGCCGCCACCTAAGCAAAAGCCATTTATAGCTACGACAACTGGTACATTTAGATCTTCCATTCTTTGAAAAAGCTTTGTGCCATAGTCTGTGACTTCTTCCACTTTCTCGACTGTATCAAGCTGCTCGAATTCTTTGATATCTGCGCCAGCAATGAAGTTATTCTTTTTCCCTGAGATGATGACCAATCCAGCGATCTCGTTTTTCAGTTTGCCGCGTTCAACCTCATCGATAATGGCCTCTAATTCTTTAAAGGAACGCTCACCCAATGTGTTCATTGATTGGCCAGGACAATCAATGGTGGCCCAGGCTATTTTTTCAATGTCAGTTTCAAAAGACCAATTTTGTAAATTCTCAATATTGATATCCATTAGCCTTTACTCCATTATCTTTGCTCAGTTAGCTTCAGCTCAGTTCGTTTAGCCTCAGTTAGTTTAAGCACTGTCTATTTATACTCATTTGCTTCTGGTTTTGCGGAAGAATGATTTAGAGGTGATTGCCTCTCACTCTGATCTGCACTGTGGGCTCCACTCAGGTCTCCACCGTGAGCTCCTTGCATAGAGGGCAACTTTATCCCCTGTATTTCATCAGGGTGAAACTGATCTACTGCAATCACTTTATTTGTTAACTCTTCCAGCCGTCTTAACCTTGCTGCTTCGTTATCTGTGATGATTTCAGCTTTTACTGCCGCTTCAAACCAGTCCATACCGTGGTAACGTCTTATGTCACCCTGTTTGATGGCTTTTTCTAGTTTTTTACTCAAGGGGGCTAACTCAACAACTTCAGCCAATGTGACTTCAAGAATACCTGTTGGATCATTTTCATCATTGCTGACAAAGATATGGTTCGTTAGACGATCTCTCATTGTTGGTTCGTTGATCGTTTTTTTGACAATGGCTTTACCTAAACGATCTTTTGCTTGTTTGTGATGATTGCCGAGAGGAAAAATTATTCGTCGCAAGACAGCTGCTACCATTGGAGACGGGTAGTTTAATAAAACGCTGTCTAATGATTTGTAAAACCTATAGAGAGTGTTTTGGGCTGCAAACTCCAGATAGACAAGATCATCTGTGATTTGCCCATCATCTTCATAGCGTTTTAAAATGGCTGATAAAAAATAAAGCTCACTTAGGGCATCTGCCATTCGGCCAGATAGTTTTTGCTTCATTTTCAAGCTCCCCCCTAAAAGGGCAACTGTTAAGTCTGATAATAATGCAAAATTTCTTGATGCACGAGAGAGAGCTCGATACCACTTTGTGCTATTCCCCGCTCTATGGGGAGCGTGAGCGAACGCACCCAATGTGAGGTTATGAAAAAGACTGCCAAAAATATTGGCGAGAGAATATTTCACATGGCCCCACAAGAGAGGTTCAAATTCCTCTAGTCCTTGCTCTTTATTTTCAACCTGAACGGCTTGAATTTCTTTATATAAATAAGGGTGACTGCGTAGAGACCCTTGGGCAAAGGTAATCAGGGTGCGGGTCAGTATGTTGGCACCTTCAACGGTTATTGCGACTGGGATTGATTGATATGCGGCCTGTAAGTAATTTGAGGGCCCATCGCAAATGCCGCGCCCGCCATGGATGTCCATGGCATCGTTTACTGCACGCCTGGCCCATTCTGTTGATTGATATTTCAGAAGCGCAGAAATGACTGCTGGCTTTTCTCCGCCTTGTACCATAGACGCCGTCATAGCTCTTGCAGCTTCCAATACATAAGCCGTCTCGACCAGCCTGGAGAGAGGCTCTTCAACGCCTTCCATGTTGTTAATCGGGATACCGAATTGATTGCGAATACGGCCATAGGCTGTTGTAAAGCGCAGCATGGCTTTCGCGGCAGCTGTAGAACTTGCGGGAAGTGAAATAGCTCGGCCAGCCGCTAAACAACTCATGAGCATTTTCCAGCCTTCACCAACTCTTTCCTGGCCGCCGATCACCCATGATAGGGGAATGAAAACATCTGTGCCGCTATTTGGTCCATTTGGAAAGGCACAGCCATTTGGCAAATGTCGGTTACCAATATTTACACCTTTATGGTCCGCAGGGATCAAGGCCAGAGTAATTCCAATTTCTTCTTCATCGCCGATTAGTTTATCTGGATCAAACAGATAAAAAGCCAGCCCCAAAAGCGTGGCTTTAGGCCCGAGGGTAATATAGCGTTTGTCCCAGCTCAGTTTAATACCAAGGGTTTTCTGTCCTTCAAATTCTTCCTCGCAAACAGTGCCTATATCGCGCATTGTCGCTGCGTCCGAACCTGATGTAGGGCCTGTTAGGCCAAAACAAGGAACTTCTTGTCCCTTTGCCAGTCGCGGCAAATATTGCTCGACTTGTTCCGGTGTGCCGTATTTTTCGATTAACTCACCTGGGCCTAAAGAATTTGGCACCATAATAATGACGGAAACATCTGGTGAGCGTGAGGCTACTTTGCCTAAAATGAGCGATTGGGCCTGGGCTGAAAAGCCTAACCCACCATGTTCTTTGGAAATAAGCATGCCCAAAAAACCGTGTTCTTTAATATAGCTCCAGATATTTTCGGGTATTTCACGATTACAGGCCCTGATTTGCCAATCATCAATCATCTTACAGAGTGTTTCTGTTGGCCCCTCTAGAAAGGCTTGTTCTTCATCTGTTAGACGGATGGGGGAAATAGCCCGTAATTTTTCGTAATCAGGATTACCGCTAAAGAGTTCTGCGTCCCACCCTACGGTTCCGCTCTCGAGGGCTTCTTTTTCAGTTTCGGAAACGGGGGGGATAATTTTTGATATGGCCTTGAATATAGGTTTTACGATGTATGACTTACGGATGCTTTCAATTGAGCATAATCCAAGAGCTGATGTTATTGCTGCAAAGATGAAGAACAGAATGCTAAAGCCAGAGCCTGTGCCGGAACTTAAGAGCACGATTAAACTTGCCAGGAGAAAAAGAGCAGTCCAAAAAATGAGAGATGCATGACGAACGGATAAAACCATAGCCCCTAGGAAAAGAAAAATAAAACTAATGATTATTGCCATTGGAACACCCCGTTTTTTACTTTAGAGCATGTCACTTTGTTTTGAATTCAAAGACATGCTCTATCTTTTTGTTTTGGCGTGTCTTTTTTCACAAAACCGGTACCCACTTTTGTGCGACACGCACTAGGTTCTATAACTAAGCAGTTGAACGACAAGCATTTTGGTTTCTATTTTTATAGACTACACTTTCACCGCTTACACTCAAACACTTATCACAATTTGCATAATTGATGTGATCTTACACCCTACTGCTTCTCAAATATGACTGTCTTTCATGCTCTTCAAGGGTCTGTGGACATTTTCACTCACCTTGTGCTGGAACAACACAGTATTTTTTAGTTTAAGCGCCAGTTTTTAATTTTTTCCTTATTTTTTAGTCTATTAGCTAGAATAGTTACCTATTTTTCTTAGCTCTTGTCTGCTTCTTAATATCTCATTGCTCATATTTTATAATTTTTCATTCTCGCGACAATAATTTGAGCTATTTAAGCACGTTTTGAGGCGTATATCAGTTTCATTTAACTGATAGAACTCTGGTGAGATATCTTTGGCTCGGTTATGTGGCTTTGATATGAAAGTGATCTAAAACACCTGTTTATTTCTGGCCATTAGAGCATTTTAGGGCATTGCTAAACCAAACACTGGTTCAATTGACTCTAAGGAAGAGCTTGATAAACTGCCCGCATAATAAAAGGTATTTGATTTGGATCATTGCTGTACTTAGCTAGAGCACCTATGCCAAACATTGCTGATAAACTGTTTTATAGATAAGGGATTTATTTTTATGTCTGATCAAGAGCCTGAAAGCCCACAAATGTCGCCCTATATGGCTGAAGTGGAAGAAGGTAAACGTTATTTTTGGTGCTCATGTGGCAAATCAAAAACCCAACCTTTTTGCGATGGATCTCACAAGGGAACGGATTTTAAGCCGGTTCCATTTGTTGCAGAGACAACAGGTACTGTGACTTTATGCGGCTGCAAGAAAACAGATGACGGCCCCTGGTGTGACGGCTCTCACCTACTTTACTGACACTCGTGTCTTTGTTAGTGGTGCTTCAGATGCCCACTACGCATCCGCACTTTTAGTGGTGCTTCAGATGACACTTTTGATGGGCCTTCAGATTTCCCACCAGAAACCGGCCCTAAGCATCCGCACTCTAATGTGCTTCAGATGCCCACAAAGCATCCGCACTTTTTAAAAGGGCTTTATTGCTCGTTCTGTTATTAAAAAAAAAGCCCCTGTACGTTTCGTACAGGGGCTTTTTTGTTTCATATAAAACTTTTATCTGTATTTTTGAATTTCACCCGATTTTAGGCGGGTCATATAGCTTTGCAATTCTCTCTTCACAACGGGTGCTAAGAGATAGAGGCCGATTATGTTAAAGATGGCCATTGCGAAGAATGTACCGTCTGTAAAGTCAATAATCGCACTTAAGTTCATTGCTGAGCCAGGAATGATCGCAAGACAGAAAATTAATTTATAAATTAATTCTGAAATGGAGCTTCCACCGAAAAGATACGTCCACGCTTTAAGCCCATAATAAGACCAAGCGATCATAGTTGAGAAGGCAAACAGAACTACTGCTACTGCCAAGACATATGGGAACCAGGAAATATTGACTGCAAATGCTTTTGAGGTCAGAGCTACACCAGCGATTTTTTGGCCAACAACGAGTTCACCAGAGATCACAATAACCAGCGCTGTCAAAGTACAGACAACTACTGTATCAATAAAGGGTTCTAGTAGAGCTACAAAGCCTTCTGAAATTGGCTCTTTTGTTTTTACTGCTGAGTGAGCAATGGCTGCTGAACCCATACCAGATTCATTCGAGAATGACGCCCGTTTAAAACCCTGTAAAATTGCGCCAATTGCACCGCCGGCAACGCCTGTTGCAGTGAATGCACCATCAATAATTTGGCCAAATGCCCAGCCAATTTTATCATAGTTCATGATGATAATTGCCAAAGCTGCCAGCACATAAATAATTAACATGAAGGGAACGATTTTTGATGTCACGCTAGCAATTGTTCGAATTCCGCCAATAATGACGGCACCTACAATAACAGCCAACACAGCGCCAAAGATCCAGCCAGAACCTGCAAGAGGTCCGGCGTCGCCACCTGTTACATTATAGACTTGACTGAATGATTGGTTTGCCTGGAACATGTTCCCGCCGCCAAGAGCACCAAATATACAACAAAAAGCAAATAATACCGCTAATATACGGCCTAATCCGCCCATACCTTTTTCAGCTAAACCTTTGGACAAATAATACATTGGGCCACCAGAAACTGAACCATCGGCATGTTCATTTCTGTATTTCACGCCTAGGGTACATTCTGTGAATTTGGTTGCCATGCCCAACAGACCCGCAAGGATCATCCAGAAGGTAGCGCCTGCACCACCGATACTGACAGCAACAGCTACACCAGCAATATTACCCAAGCCAACTGTGCCTGAAAGAGCTGTTGAGAGTGCCTGAAAGTGAGTGATTTGTCCTGGATCGTTTGGATTGGTATATTTTCCTCTTACGATATCAATCGCATGACGGAATGCAAAAAATTGGATAAAGCCAAAATATAATGTGAAGATAAGAGCCGCTATAATGAGCCAAACAACAATGAGGGGAATAGGAACGCCCGAAAACGGGACTGAGAAGAAAATGACATCTACGACGGCTTTTGCAATGGGGGCCACAAAGTCATTTATTTGTGCATCTATTGATTTCTCTGCTACCTCTTGAGCCATAGCCAAGGCAGGTAGTAGTGTGATGGTCAGTGTGGCCATCACTGCGGCGAGTGCCGCGTTGATCTTTCGTTTCATGGTAAGTTTCTCTCCCGTTTTTTGAACCCTTATTATAATTGGGGGGTCTCAAGCCCTTACGGCACATTCTGCATGAAGCTGTATCGAGCATTCTGCATGTAACCGTGCCGGACATTCTGCATGAAATATGCCGAGACTCCAAATTTTTGAGAGAAATTTTTGCGATTTTACCGAGATATAGACTCTTCGTTCCACAGCTAATGGATATATGCCACACTTATGTGTGTTTTAGCCCTGTTTTTAGAGGAATTCTAAAGAAAAACAACGGTTTTTCCATCATTGATCAGAACGCGATGTTCAATGTGATATCTTACAGCTTTTGCTAATACTCGGCGTTCTATGTCTCTACCAGCGGCGATTAAGTCAGTCACATTCATGGCATGATTAACCCGCTCCACTTCCTGCTCAATAATTGGGCCTTCATCTAAGTCAGGGGTGACATAATGGGCTGTTGCCCCGATGAGCTTTACACCTCTGTCATGGGCTCTGTGGTAGGGCTTTGCCCCTTTGAAGCCTGGCAAGAAAGAGTGATGAATATTGATGATCGAGCCAAAGTAATCTTTACTTAATTTGTCAGATAAGATCTGCATGTATCTCGCCAGAACAATGAGCTCTGTACCATCATTTACAAACAATTCACGCAGTTGCTGTTCTTGATTTTCTTTGGTTTCTTTTGTGACCGGAGCATAGGTGAAAGGGATGTTATTTAATTTTGCAATGTCTTCTACATCTTTATGATTTGAAATAATGCGAACGATATCTATTGGTAATGTCCCCATTCTCCAACGATAGACCAAATCGTTTAAACAATGATCTGTTTTTGATGCCATGATGACCGTTTTTGTTGGCCGGTTTGCTTCATAGAGGCGCCATTCCATTGTAAATTTTTCGCCGGGCTGTTCCAGAGCTGTTACAATTTCGCTTTTCTTCACTTCCTGGCTGGACGAAAATTTTACCCTCATAAAAAAGCGCCCTGTTTGAGGATCTCCGAATTGAGAACTTTCGATGATGTTACCACCTATTTCTGCGATTGTTCCGGCTATACTTGCCACAATGCCCGGTGCATCACAGCACGCCAATGTGAGTATATAGTCTTGCCCCACATTTTCGCCTTCTTTCAATGACGCATCACCACACCGGATTGATCGAATTGGTGGATTTAATTTGGTTTGCGTCATGAATTTGCCTCCTTAAGGCTTCTTTTATGTGCTTCAGGTTGCCCACTAACAACCGCACGAACCTAAAACTGATACCCGCTTTTGGGCGGAATGCTCTAAGTTATTTTCTCTTTTATAAGGCCATTTTGAAATTTAATTGTGAACAATATTTAATTGGCGCATTTTGGCTATAGTTATATTATCTACAGAGAGAAATACAAGTCAGCTTCTGTTCATGTTTTCTGATTTAGGTTAAGTTAATCCTTATAAGTTTTGTGGAAGAATTGTTATGCATCCTCTTATGTTTAAATCCAGAACACGGCGTTCGATCAATATTATCATTTTGGCTTTGATTTTTGTGTCTGCTCTTTTAGGAACAGCTCGGGCTGGAGATGTAGCAAAGAGGCATATTTTGGGTTTCTCTCCTGATGGGACTTATTTTGCTTTTGAAGAATTTGGCGTGCAGGATGGTTCTGGTTTTCCCTATTCTAATATTTACATCACAAACACGCGCAACAATAGCTGGGTAAAGGGCTCCCCTTATCGGGTTTTGCTAAAAGATGAGAGTGATGCTGATCTAAATGAAGAGCGGCTCAGATTGAAACGCGCACGGGATAAAGCTTTGTTGCTAGCTGACGCTACTTTAAAAAAATACAAGATCAGTGAACCTGGTGACCTTTTGGCTCATAACCCGCTCTCTGAAGTGGATCGAGACCCTAAAAAAGTTACAGTTTTTCCAGGCAGAGACCCGTATTGGCAAAAATTCAAACTGACTTTTCGAGTTTCAGACATCGATTTACCTACGAAAAGATGTAAAGATTACGGGGATGAAGCTCAAACCGGTTACTCCTTATCTATGCAAGCGCAAGATAAAAAAGAAACTCTTTTGCATAAAGATCAGCGTATTCCGACTAGCCGCGGTTGTCCCAAAAGATATGCGATTTCAGATATTATAAAGTTTGTCCCTCAACTTTCTTCTTCTAAGAATAAGAAAAAAGAATCTGTTTATATCGTTATTTTACAAATCTTTAGCTATGGCTTTGAAGGTGATGACGGTCGATATTTAGCAAATTCATCCTGGCTGCCTGCTTTTAATGCGACAAACTAAGTCGTAATTCTCAGTAAGCAATAGCTAATACTGACGTTTTGGGCCTTAATTGTGCACAAGTCGCCGTTCTCTCGCGGACTCTATTTTGCTCCTTGATTTGCTTTGCTATACACAACCTTACATTTTTTCAACGTTGCGATTGTTTAACCCTCGGTTGAACAGTTTAAAACGGCATTAGTTACGAAAATAGCTGTGTTTGAGCCGTGAAACTGTCTCAATCATTGGTTAGGCTCTTTAATCGAAATTTGAAATTTAAGTTTTTAAGGGGAAGTTTAATGGCAAATAGTGCAGCCGCAACAGCGGGACATGGACGCGGTAAAATTGCTGGCTTAGTGCTTGCGATTTTATTTTCAGTTATTTATGGAATTTTCTTATCTGGCGCTTTGATGACAGAACACATCCAAATGGGTGGTGGTGAATTAACAGATGATGTGGCAAACACGGCTTATGCTGTTGGGATCTCAGGTTCAATTGCCGCTTTATTAACATGGTGGTTTCAGATTTTAGTTGCTAGTCGCCCTATACTCTTTCGATTTGTTTTTGCTTTTCTAACTCTTACAGTTTTGTTTTTGGTTGTGGGCGGTGCTCTAACTTTAGCACATGAATATTTACCACTTCCTGGAAAAATTGGCCCGACTTATCAATTTAGCGGTGCGCAAGATTTTTACATCTCTCTTGTGCAAGGGATTAATGCATTTACATCTCTATTTTTAAGCCCGCTACGTCTTTCAATTTTAGGCCTTTTGCCAGCTGGTGCTTTGTATATCACGATGTTTGGTCCTAGAAGAGATTAATTGATAAAGCTAGTTTGATAGCTAAATCAATTAAGTAGAATTGGCAGTGCTTCTGTAAAGAAGTGCTGCTTTTTTCATTTTTATTCGCTTTCTGGTGGGTTTGCGTCATTTTTCACCTGAGTTTTCATTGAGCTACTCTTGACAGGCGAGAGCAAAAATGAAATCTCCTAAACCATCACAATTTTCTTTTTATGAGGCCACACCTCATTTCTTAAACACAATAGAAAGTAAACGCTCATGATCCCTCGCTATTCCCGTAAAGAGATGACTGATATTTGGGAACCAGCTACGAAATTCCGCATTTGGTTTGAAATTGAAGCTCATGCAGCTTCTGCAATGGCTGAACTTGGGACTATTCCGCAAGCTTCTGCTGATGTGATCTGGGAAAAAGGCGGGAAAGCTGAATTTAATGTTGACCGCATTGACGAGATTGAGCGGGAAGTGAAGCATGATGTGATTGCCTTCCTAACACATCTAGCCGAGCATGTTGGAGATGATGCCCGTTTTGTGCACCAGGGGCTGACCTCATCTGATGTTTTAGACACTTGCTTTAACGTGCAGCTTGTTAAAGCAACGGATATTCTACTTGCTGACCTTGATGAATTGCTTGCGGTTCTAAAACGCCGTGCAGACGAGCACAAAGACACCGTCTGTGTTGGCCGTAGCCACGGCATTCATGCTGAGCCGGTTACTGTTGGTTTAAAGATGGCTTCTTTTTATGCTGAGTTTGATCGCTCGAAAAAACGCCTTCTTGCTGCGCGCGAAGAGATTGCAACATGTGCGCTTTCTGGTGCAGTTGGCACATTTGCAAATATTGACCCACGGGTTGAAGTTTATGTTGCAGAGAAGCTTGGCCTTGAAGCCGAGCCGGTTTCAACTCAAGTGATCCCTCGTGATCGTCATGCGATGTATTTTGCAACCTTAGGTGTGATTGCCAGCTCTATTGAGCGCCTGGCAGTTGAAGTTCGTCATTTACAAAGAACCGAAGTTTTAGAAGCTGAAGAATATTTCTCGCCTGGTCAAAAAGGCTCTTCAGCTATGCCGCATAAGCGGAACCCAATTTTGACTGAAAACCTCACTGGTCTTGCTCGTTTGGTTCGCGGCTTTTCAATTCCTGCAATGGAAAATGTTGCGCTTTGGCATGAGAGAGATATTTCACACTCTTCTGTTGAGCGGATGATTGGCCCTGATGCGACAGTGACACTTGATTTTGCTCTGAAACGCTTAACGAATGTGATGGATAAGCTTGTTATCTACCCTGAGAACTGTGAGAAGAACCTCAATAAGCTAGGTGGCTTAGTCCATTCTCAGCGAGTGCTTCTAGCATTAACGCAAGCTGGTGTGAGCCGTGAAGATAGTTATCGTCTTGTGCAGCGCAATGCTATGAAAGTTTGGCGTGAAGGCAAAGACTTTATGACCGAGCTTTTGGCTGATGAAGAAGTTCGAGCTGCTTTGAGTGAAGATGATATCAAAGAGAAGTTTAATCTCGACTATCACACGAAACATGTCGATACTATTTATAAGCGCGTGTTTGGCTAATATTCAGTTCCCCTTTGGCAGTTTTTTAGTGGTTTGACAAAAGCCTCTGCTGACAAAGGGGAAGAATTTCTCAATTCCTAAATCGCAACGAGTTCCACGGTCTGGTAATTTTCTTCGTTTGCTTTTCTTTGGGCAATTAGGTCTTGTACTGCTTTTTTCGCATCGCCCTTACCTAGATGAAATTCTGTCATCTCAACATGATTTCCAGGGTTTTGCCGACTTTTCCCTTTGGCCATATACATGAGTTGATCGGCTGCCTTGACGAGTTCATCTGGTTCGCAAAATACATCCGGTCCGGTTTGAACAACTCCCATTGAGACATTAATTCTTAATTTGTCCTGTTGCTCCAAGGCGCTAAAGATCCGTTTGGCGACAATATCTTTTGCCATTTTTTGCTCTGTGTTTGGTAGAATAATACAGAATTCATCACCGCCATATCTGCAACCAATATCAACTTCGCGAATGTTTTTTTGTATGACTTGACCAACAAATTTTAAAATATTATCGCCAGCTATATGCCCCTTATTATCGTTGATTTCTTTAAAGCCGTTTAAGTCAAAATAAATCAGTGTGACGCGGCTACCAATTCGTTGTGCAACAGCAATTTCTCTGCGCATTTGCTCATAAAATACACGCTGGTTATAAAGGCCTGTAAGCGAATCTTTCGATGATAGCTCTTCTAACTGTGCGGTTCGTTCTGCTATGACTTCTTCAAGCCCTTCAGCATAGTCTTTCATTTCTTTTCTTGCCATCTCAACTTCAGTGACAAGGGTTGCGATATAAGTGTCAAAGACCAATTGCATATCAAACATGAAGAGTTGTTTCAAAGCTTGTTGAAATTCTACAAAAACTTCTTCTGTTTCTTTTTCTTGCATTAGCGGAAGAATGCAATTGTTAACGGCGGTTTCTAACTGCATCATTGCGGAGACATAAAGCTTTGGTGACACACCAATGCGGTGATGGACCTTACCGATCCGCAAGCGTTTATCGACATATTCCATATCATAAAACCCTCCGAACAAATCAAGGATATATCCTCTCATTGAGCTTTTTAATCGCATAAGAGAGTGCAAGTCACCGATGAGTAGTGAAATTTCTGGATGTTCTAATTGGGTTATGTAAAAATTTTCAACGATTTGATTTACATTTTGGTAGGCAATTTCTTTTGCCTTCGTCAGACTTTTTTCATGTGTCTTTGTAAAGCCTAACATTTTTTTTCTTATAGCTATGTCACGCTCAGTGATTTGTATTTGCTGCGCTAAAGTTTGCTTTACAGAGAGGTTGGCATTTTGTTGTGTAAGTTCCGTTTCGATATCTCTTCTGTAGCTCATTTTATTCACCTTTTACCATCTTTCGTTCATAGGTGAATTAAGCATAATTGTGTTTAATGGCGAGTTACATTTTATTGGTGTGCTGAGTTGTTTTGGCACGCACACTTTCAGTTTAATTTATGATCTTGGTCTGTTTGTTTTCATGAACATTATGGTCTTCTTTTTCCATGATCATATCTGCGATCATTTCAAATTTTTCTTCATTGCTATATTTGTACATGAATTCCAAAAGTGGGAGCAGATCATTTTTAATGATCAAATTCGTAAGGTCTAGACCATCTTCTTTCAACGAAAGATCTAGCTCATTTATTGTCAGGATAATGATTTTAGAGACTTGATCTAGGCCAACAGATTCAGCATCTTTGGCTAGATAATAAAGTGAAGCAATCGTTGTACGTAACTCAACTTCTTGTTCATCGGTCAAATTCATGTGTTTATTCTCTTAAGAAACCATTCAAGGCTCAATTGAACCTAAAATATATCTGTAATTAGTAGATTCTAATTCATTTCATCTATCAGACTACAGTTTTTCTAAGCAAAAACACCTATCAACCTTGATAGGGGTACTCACACTAAAGCATACGCTACAGACGCCCACTTTTTGATGCGCCTTCGGCTTGCCCACTAGCAACCGGCGCGGCATCAGCGCTATTAGAGCAGCGCTTCAGATGTCCACAAAGCATCCGCGCTAGTTGGTGTGATAAGCCCTAATTTAATGGCCTCTACAACAGCTAAGGTGCGTTCGTTCACTTCTAATTTATGGAATATATTCTTGATATGAAACCTTACTGTTGAATGCTTAATCATAAGGATATCGGCAATCACCTGATCGCTTTTTCCATCAGCTGTCCATAGCAAAATTTCACATTCTCTTTCTGAGAGTGAGAGTTTTATGTTGCTGTTTTTATTATGGTCTGAATATGCAAAATGAAATTGCCTTGTTAGAGCATCTATTTTTCTGAGCATATCTAAATTAGGTGTTTCTTTATCGTAACTGCTAGCAATTCCAACTCCTGAGAGCCCGCCAAAGCGGCCATGAATTGCAACTACTGCTCCTTTGAACATATAAAAATCATTTTTGGTCATGGCATAAGGTACCGATGAAACTTGGAGTGATGAGCTGCATTTTAATGGCCTTAACGACCGCCATGGTTCTGTTATTGGCGCCAATTTTTAAAAAGATATTATTGATGTGATAGCGAACAGTTGCGTGCTGAATGAATAAAATATCAGCAATTGATTGATCGCTTTTTCCTTCAGACATCCAATGCAAGATTTCAATTTCACGTAGAGAAAGATTGTTTGGGCTAGCCGTTGGCTGCGTATAATTTAGTTTGGAATAAACTTCATGAAATTGAAAGGCAAGCAGATTGAGCTTGGCCAGCATATCTTTATTTGGCGCGGCTCGTTTAAAGCTGCTTGTAATCCCAAAACCTGAGACTTCCATTCCCTCATGAACACCGACACCGACACCGCTAAAAATTCCAACATCCTCTGCTTCATGCATGATCTTAGATTGGATTTTGGTTAATTCCTGTTTTTCTATAATGCTTTCCCATGCGAAAGGCCCGTCAGATTTAAAGAGTTGCCTAACGACTGGATCATGATCCATAAAGTTGGATTGATTGTAATAATTTGTCCATTCTTCTGGATAAGTGGTGACGATGCCAAATTCGGCTTTTCTATTTAATTTGGGTTGGTCGGTTGCATAGCAATAAATAAGTCGGTCATAGCCCATGCTTTCCAAAGCGCTTTGAAAGAGTTGGTAGACGTCTTCTTTGTTGTTTGCTCTGTTTGTATTTTCAATAAAGCTGTCTATCATTTTTAAACTTTGGTCTTCACATTGTTTTTCAATAGTTCTAAATAGGGAGAATGCAGGCTTACCCCTTATATGGAAACCCTATGTAACTTGGTGAGATCATGCGCATTTTAATGGCTTTTACTACGGCCATGGTTCTCTCATTTACCCCTAGTTTTTTAAAAATATTTTGAATATGGAATCTGACCGTTGAATGTTTGATTTCAAGCAACTCAGCAATCACTGGATCACTTTTTCCCTCAGCAGCCCAGAGTAGAATTTCTCTTTCTCTGGCTGAGAGTTTAATTTTTTTCTCTTCTACAGTATCTTGATTATGATCTGAGTAAGCTAAATGAAATTGCCTAGAGAGTGCGTTTAATTTTCTTAAGGTATCTAAACTTGGATTTGTTTTTTCATAGCTACTTGCTATGCCAAGACCTGATAGATTTCCGAAATGTCCATGAATGGAGACACCGACGCCACTAAAGAGATTGATCTCGTTGGCTTCATCCATGATTTGTTTTTCAATTTTAGTGAATTCTTTAATTTTTGAAAGGCTGTCCCAACTGAAGGGCCCGTTATAAATAAGGGCCTTCTTAAAGGTTGGGTCATTTTTTATATAGTCGGAGGAGAAATAACGCTCCATCCATTCATCAGGATAATTTGTGACTATACCGTGCTCGGCCTCTTTGTTTAGATCTGGCTGGTCGGTTAAGTAGGTATAGATTGTGCGATCATAGCCAAAGTTATTGAGCGCTTTTAAAAAAAGCTGGTAGACCTCTTCTTTAGAGGTCGCTCTATTCGTATTTTCAATAAATGCTTCAATCATTTTTAGCTCCCCCCCCAAGAACATTAAGCCTTATACTTCCTCTACTTAATATGTATATTTAAACTCCCTATTGTTTTTATGCAAATTACTATCAAATTTGCTTGTTAATCTCACCTGCAAAGTATAATTTTTTACTTCCCTAAGGCTGCATCTATGTTTTTATTATAACTCGAAATAAAAAAGGCCGCAAATGCGGCCTTTATGCAGTGTTTTTTTGATTCGTTACTTAGCTAAGTTCTTCACCAGCTTTTACAAAGAACTCTGAAAGCTTTTCGACGATTTCAGCTTCTGAGATACCAAGGCCAGCATCTTTGATATCCGTCATTACTTTTTCGATAATGTCAGCGTCACCGGCTTCTTTGAGATCTGAAATTACAACTTCTTTGGCGTAGCTTTCCGCGTCATCGCCTGTTTTGCCCATTTTATCAGCCAGCCACAGGCCAAGTAATTTATTACGGCGTGCATCCACTTTAAAGCGCAATTCCTCATCATGGGCAAATTTGGCTTCAAACGCTTTTTCACGATCTTGGAAATTATTCATTGGGCATTCCTCATATTTTGTTTTTTAAGCTGAATAATAGTAAACTCATTAATACCAATCTTACCTCACACATAATGCGCTAAAGGTCTAAATTCAACGCTTTTCAGGGGCTTTACCTTGATAAATCTCAATTTATTAGTTAAGGCCAGGTTAATACCCGTTTTTTTAGCTCAAAGCGAAGAAAAAGACTTATGGGGGACAAGCCGTGTTATTACCTCTGTTAATTATTGTTTTTAATGAGGGTTTAGGCTAGTTTGCGGCCATATAGCTTGTTGGAGGGAGGTTTTCCTTCACAGTTTTGAAAAGGAATACAATATGAACCGTCGCAGACGGCTTTATGAAGGTAAAGCAAAGATCCTTTATGAAGGCCCAGAGCCTGGAACACTCATTCAACATTTTAAAGATGATGCCACTGCGTTTAACGCAAAAAAGCATGATTCTATTGAAGGTAAGGGTGTTTTAAACAATCGTATCTCAGAACATATATTTGATCGCCTTGGTTCAATAGGTATCCCTACGCATTTCATCAAACGAATGAATATGCGTGAGCAACTCATTAAAGAATGTGAGATCGTGCCGATTGAAGTGGTTGTGCGCAATGTTGCGGCCGGTTCTTTGGTCAAAAAACTCGGGCTTGATGAAGGCATGCAATTGCCTCGCTCTATCATCGAGTTTTATTACAAGTCTGATGAATTAGATGATCCTATGGTCTCTGAAGAGCATATAACAGCTTTTGGCTGGGCTAATCCGCAAGAAATAGATGAGATGATGGCTCTTGCCCTTCGGATTAATGATTTTCTCTCTGGTTTGTTTTTTGGCATCGGCATTCGTCTTGTCGACTTTAAGATTGAGTTTGGCCGCCATTTTGAAAATGAAACTATGAAGATCATTCTTGCTGATGAAATTAGCCCGGATTGTTGTCGCCTTTGGGACATAGAAACTGATGACAAGTTGGACAAAGACCGTTTTCGTCAGGATTTAGGTGGATTGATTGATGCCTATACTGAAGTTGCTAAACGCCTTGGCATTTTAACCGAAAACCCAACAAACGAACCTTCTGGTCCAAGGCTTGTAACATCAAACGAATAAGACAGTGTGGTGGAGCCTAACTCGTTAGGTTTGTTCCACACCTAATTTTATTAACAAAATATCTATCACTAATATGGTCTCGGTTTTAAAAAGCGAGGCCATTTATGGTTGCAGCTTTTACGAAAGACTAAAGAAAGACACAAAAATGAAAGCACGGATCACTGTTACATTAAAAACCGGCGTTCTTGACCCACAAGGAAAGGCCATCGAACATGCTCTTGAGGGGCTTGGCTTTGCTGGTGTTGATGAAGTTCGTCAAGGTAAGCTGATTGAACTTGATCTGAATGATACTGATAAGGAAACCGCAATGACCCGGGTTACAGAAATGTGCGAAAAGCTTCTGGCCAACACGGTGATTGAAAATTACTCTATTGAGCTGGAGTAACTCTGATGCGATCATCCGTTATTGTTTTTCCCGCTTCAAATTGCGACCGAGATGCAAGCGTTGCCCTTGAGAAAATTACAGGTTCTAAGCCCTCTTTGGTTTGGCATGCAGAGAGCACCGTACCAGAGAGTGACTTAATCGTGTTGCCTGGTGGTTTTTCATTTGGTGATTATTTGCGCTCCGGTGCGATGGCTGCGCAATCTCCTATTATGAAAGATGTTATTACCAAGGCAAAAACTGGTGTACCAGTTCTTGGAATTTGTAATGGCTTTCAGGTTTTGGTTGAAAGCGAGCTTTTACCAGGCGCCCTTATGCGCAACCGCGATATTAAATTTTTATGTAAAGATGTTCTGCTGAAAGTTGAGCGCAACGATACAATCTTTACATCTCAATATGATCAAGGTGAGATCATCACCATTCCGATTGCCCATCATGATGGCAACTACTTTGCCTCTCCTGAAACCTTAAAAGAATTAGAAGGTGATGGCCGTGTCGCGTTTCGCTATGTGGATGATGCCGGCAATGCATCGGCTGATGCCAATCCAAATGGTTCTCAGAACAACATTGCAGGAATTTATAATAAAGACATGAAGGTGCTTGGCCTTATGCCTCACCCTGAACGCCTGATCTCGCAAGAGCTTGGCGGAACAGATGGTTTAGGACTGTTTGAAAGTTTGGTGGAGGCACTTCATTGAGTGAGAATAATGGCATGAGCGATACAACTCTTATATCTGAAACTGAAATTCCTGAGCCTGTGGCTATTACGGCTGAATTAATCGCCGAACATGGGCTTAGTGATGATGAGTATAAGCACCTTCTTGAGATTATCGGCAGAGAGCCCTCTTCGACTGAGCTTGGCATTTTCTCTGTGATGTGGTCTGAGCACTGCTCTTACAAATCATCACGCTTCCATCTTAAAAAGCTACCGGTTGATGGACCTCAAGTTATTCAAGGACCTGGTGAGAACGCAGGTGTTGTTGATTTGGGTGATGGTCAAGCGGCAATTTTCAAAATGGAAAGCCATAACCACCCGTCTTACATTGAGCCTTTTCAAGGTGCGGCAACCGGTGTTGGCGGGATTATGCGCGACGTCTTTACCATGGGTGCGCGCCCTGTTGCGAACCTAAACGCGCTTCGTTTTGGTGCGCCTGATCATCCGAAAACAAGTCATCTTGTCAACGGCGTAGTGGCTGGTATTGCGGCTTATGGTAATTGCATGGGCGTGCCAACGGTTGGCGGTGAGACTAATTTTGATAAACGCTATGATCAAAACATTCTTGTGAATGCGATGTGCATTGGCTTGGCGGATACTGACAAAATTTTCTACTCGGCTGCAAAAGGTGTTGGTTTGCCGGTTGTTTATGTGGGTTCTAAAACCGGACGTGATGGTATTCACGGCGCGACCATGGCATCAGCTGAGTTTGATGAGCAAACGGATGAGAAACGCCCTACTGTTCAAGTGGGCGACCCATTTGCTGAAAAACTATTGCTTGAGGCATGCCTTGAGTTGATGAGCTCTGACGCGATCATTGCTATTCAGGATATGGGCGCGGCTGGTCTGACTTCATCTTCTGTTGAGATGGCTGATAAGGGCGGTGTTGGTTTCACTATGAACCTTGATCATGTGCCCCAGCGCGAAACTGGTATGACGGCTTATGAGATGATGCTTTCTGAAAGTCAGGAACGGATGCTTATGGTTTTAAAACCAGGCTCTGAGGCTTCAGCGAAAGCTATCTTTGATAAATGGGATCTTGATTTTGCGGTTGTTGGTGAGACCACTGACACGGGCCGTTTGATTGTGCATCATAAAGGTGTGATTGAGGCGAACTTGCCGGTGGCGACTTTGGCAGACAGTGCGCCTGAATATCAGCGTCCCTTTGTTAAAACACCAAAACCAGATGCAATCTCACCTTCAGATGTGCCAGCAACGGATGATGTGCTTGGCACATTAAAGACATTGATGAGTGGCCCTCACCTTTGTTCGCGCCGCTGGATTTATGAACAATATGATCACATGGTGATGGGTGACACTGTGCAGCGCCCTGGCGGTGATGCCGCTGTGGTTCGTGTGCATGGAACGAAAAAAGGCTTAGCGTCTGCTACCGATGTGACACCGCGCTATTGTTATGCGGACCCTTATGAGGGTGGCAAGCAAGCTGTGGTTGAGACGTGGCGGAACCTAACTGCTGTTGGAGCATCTCCATTGGCCATTACCAATTGTCTCAACTTTGGCAACCCGACGCGCGAAGAAATCATGGGGCAATTTGTTGGTTGTCTCGAGGGCATGGGTGATGCGTGCCGCGCTCTTGATTACCCGATCGTTTCTGGCAATGTTTCACTTTATAATGAAACCAATGGTATTGGCATTCCGCCAACTCCAGCCATTGGCGGCATCGGGCTGATTGATGATATTTCTACCCAAGCCACTGTTGCTCTTCGTGATGAAGGTGATGTTCTGATTGTGATCGGTGAGACAACTGGCCATGTTGGGCAAAGCATTTATCAGGAGTTGCAAACTGGTGACTTTAATGGCGCACCGCCTGCTGTTGACCTTGAGCTTGAGCGTAAACATGGTGATATGATCCGCTCGCTCATTATTGAAGGGCGCTTAAAAGCTGTTCACGATACATCTGATGGTGGCTTATTAGTTGCTGTTGCTGAGATGTGTTTGGCGGGTAAAATTGGTGTTAAGCTTGATGATATTTCAGGCGATATTCCTGCTGGTAGCTTCTGGTTTGGTGAAGACCAGGCGCGTTATGTCGTCTCTGTTAACCCAGGCGACAGTGAGGCCTTGTTGGCTGAATTGTCGGATAAAGGCATTCCTGCTTACCAGATTGGGGTGGTAACTGGAAATGAGATAACCATCGAAAGTCACGGTTCTTTACCTTTGGAACAATTATCTGCTGAGTTTGAAGCTTATTTGCCGAATTTACTGGCATAAATGAAAATCGCTCTTATATACTAGACGAAAAGAAGGATTTGCACCTATGCCAATGGAAGCCAGTGAAATTGAACGGATGATTAAAGAGGCTCTGCCTGATGCTCAAATCGAGATTACCGATTTGGCGGGAGATGGAGATCATTATTCAGCGAAAGTCATTTCGAGTGCATTTGCGGGCAAAAGCCGCGTTCAGCAGCACCAAATGGTTTATGGCGCTTTAAAAGGCAATATGGGCGGTGTTTTGCACGCTCTTGCTTTAGAAACATCAGCCCCAACAGACGCCTGAAAGGGTGATCAAACAGACTTAAAACAAGGATTTAAAACTATGAGTGAACAAGAAATCCATGACTGGATCCGCCAAACAGTGGCCTCAAATGACGTTGTTCTTTTCATGAAGGGCACACATAAATTTCCACAATGTGGTTTTTCTGGTCAAGTTGCTCAGATCATGGACTATCTTGGTCTTGAGTTTAAAGACGTGAATGTTCTTGATGATATGGGAATTCGCGAAGGCATTAAGTCATTCTCAGACTGGCCAACTGTACCTCAGCTTTATGTTAAGGGTGAGTTTGTTGGCGGCTGCGATATCATTCGTGAAATGACCCAAGCTGGCGAACTACAACAGCTCTTAAAAGACAAAGGTGTCAGCTTCAACGAGCAGAGTGCTTTAGCTTAATGCTTGGCACTTCAGTTGCCCACTACGCAACCGTGCTAACTCACGAGCTATTCTGCCGCTGAAAAGCGGCAGGCCCTACGCTGTGCGGCGCTAAGCGCCGGGCTTCGCCATGTCCCTCAGTCCGAAGTGGACTGAGCTCCTTCTTCGTTAAGATGTTTTTGTGTATTGTTCGCACCCGAATCTACGCTGTGTAAACTAGTTTTTTCTTATGCCTTCGGCATGCAAATGCACTGACATCTAGGAAATTTAAAATTCCTGCAATGGTCAATCAATCGTGGTCAAACCTCAGGTGGTGGGTTGGATTTTCTGCAATAAATAGATCAACCTCATTTGGCTGTTCCGGCAGTTTTGGGCTATCGTGCCAACCGTTACCAACAAACCGAAACCCTGCTTCCCATAACCGTTGAACCTTAGTCCATTGATCAACATCCCTCGTTTTCGGAGTTTTAAAACTCCGTCCCATATCCTTCAATACCTCTCCGCATTGGGGGCACTTTTGTTTCTCGTCGTTTACTGGCTTTTTAAAACTTTTCCTACATTCAAAACAAGCAAAGGCAATTAAATATTCTGGATGGCTTGATGATGCGATGGGTTTATGGATTTCACGATTACCGATATCTCCACGGACTTGCATTCGTCTCAATTTTTCATCTTTTTTTGTCATATGAAACTCCATAGTTAAGCAATCAACTATACCTGAAATTGTCAATTAGCTGTAATTATGTTGACGTTCTCTTATAATTTCTTCTAAGTAAATGGACCTAAAATAGGACCATACATCCACCTTTTAAACAAACCGTCTGTACTTTCTATTCCAACTATATCCATTATTTCTTCAAGATATCCAAGAAACCTTTCTCTATCCTCAGTATCTGTCGGTTCGAATTGATTCATTGTTATTTTAAACTCTTGTAAAACAAAACGTTTTAAGGGTTTTGAAGCTATCCCATGTATTATGTTATCAATCATTTTGTTGAGTTGGATTTCTGACAATCTTCTTAGTGTTTCAGGACTCATTCCATTGAAAGAAGTGTCCGGCACCTCATAATATTTTGGTTCTTGACGTAGTATTTGAAGCTTTAGAATTACAGTATTTGTAATGATAAGTTTTTGCTCTGTTACAGGCTTAAAGTAATGCCACTTTGCAAAAGCAACAACAGACATTAGAATGAACCCAATAAGTATATTTTTAAACATCAAATAACATTCCAAGCTTATCTTTTAGACACGCACGTTAACTTCAGTTTTTACTCAGCAACACTTCGTAAGTAAAGCTCTCTTTTCTTGATACTTTCCAAGAATACTATAACCGAGCATATCACCACTTATCTTATATGTTGCTGGTGTATCTAACTGTTATTGAAACTCCTCCCGGTAGTAAACATTCCCCGTTCACAAAATGCTGATTTGTTGTGATTTGCAACTTATTGAGATGAGATTGAGAATGTCTGTATCTAGCGCTTGGTGTTTTGGCACTGGGGTCACGGCTGATTTTTGCTGTGTCTTGCTGGTGGCGTGGGTACTCTTTTTTGGGTGCCTGTGTCTGTTTGGATGGAACAGATATTTGAGAGGTTCTGTTATGGTTTCTGCGCTTAGTTCTTATTTCCGCAATTTCATGCTTGCACCGTTGGTACTTGCTTCCCTCTTTTTGCTCGATGCAATGAGGGCCGATGTACTGCATGCAAAGGAAGCTGCAACTGTTCCAGATTATGTGATTAAGGAATTTGGTCGGCCACCAGCTATCCCCAAAGGTCCGCTGTCCAAGGACGTACAATCTGCCGTGCAAGTGGCTTTTATTGAGGGTATTAAGCAGTCGACTTGGGGAAGAGACCAAGGCATTGCCCTTGATACAATTGTTAACTCAAAAGACCCGCGGCTAGTTTGGATTATCAGTGACTTGATGCGCTTCACTGCCGGACAACAATTGAACGATGCACTCACAGATGCTGCTTCCAGGTTGTTGGGTAAGACTGTGCCAAAATCAAATTCATGGGGCGAGACGACTGATCATCTCATTGCCTGGGATATACCTGCACCGCCCGATTACTTAGTTGCAAAGCGCGCCATTTTCACAAGTGTTGTGCCTGGCTGGGATAAGATTTTTGTGAGTGGTGACATCGACTGGCGGCAGGTCTCTTGGGGCGGTGTGCTGATTGATGACCGCGCTTACAATAAAACAGATGATGAATGCAATTGCATCCCCGCAGCTGATAACCCGAAAGTTAGTAGTGCAAAAGAGGCCACTTGGCTGAAGGACGAAGATATTGTTTTTGGGATTGAGGTCAATGGAGAGTTCAGGGCTTATCCGCGGCGCATTATGGAAGTGCGCGAGATGGTGAATGACACATTAGGCGGACGTCATCTTGGCATTCCTTACTGTACTTTGTGCGGAGCAGCCCAAGCCTATTTTACTGACCGTGTGCCTATTGGTGTTAAACGGCCAATATTGCGCACTTCAGGCCTATTAATCAGATCGAATAAAGTGATGTATGACGTTGAGACTTATTCAGTGTTTGATACGTTTAAAGGCCATGCGGTCACCGGTCCTTTAGCTGCGAAAAACGTGCAGCTAAAGCAAGCCAGTGTTGTAACAACTGACTGGGGCACATGGAAAAAGGCTCACCCCAAAACAACCGTTTTAGTTGAAGAGTTGGCGCTTGGTCGTGATTTTGATTTTCGCAATAACCGAGATGCTAATGGTCCGATATTCCCGGTTGGTGATGTTGACCCTCGGTTACCCGTTCATGAGGATATTATTGGTGTCATCACAGCATCTGGCAAGCCTGTGGCATTTCAACGTAGCAAAGCTTTTGTTGCGTTGAGCAAAGGTGAAGCTATTACTTTTGAAAATGTGCGTTTGAAACTTGACGCAGGCGGCATTAAAGCTATCTCGACAGATGGCTCTGATCTTGGCAGCCATCAGGCATTTTGGTTTGCCTGGTCTCAGTTTCATCCAAAAACGGCGCTTTGGCGGGACTGATGACAGGACGCCTTGTTTTTTAATACTGTGATTTCTGGTATTTTAAAATCAGTTTTCCTGTTTCATTTCCCTCAGAGGTTCCGTCTGCTTTAACTCTTATATAGTCAAAGACATCATCTTCTTTGATTGTGACTTCTGCGCCCTCTTTTAGGTTCGGTATTAAACGGGGTTCGTTTTTTAGAAATCCGCTGATTTGTTTATTTTCCCATTTAATAACTTCTACCCACATCCACTCATTGCCGCCTTGTGGTGTTTTAAATGGTCCTTTTAACAATAAGTAACCACCCCCAGTTGATTGGAATTGATCCAAGACCTCTTGTCTTAGTTTTGGGAGTTTTTTGCGGGCATTTGAACTGGCGGTATTTATTGCCTGATTATGTTTCACTAAAGAGACTTTGTCTTCACTACCGAAAACATCGGATACTAATTTACCTTGTTTCTCTTGTAGATTTTTTCCACTTACGTGATCGAACCGAACTTCCAAAATTAGATTATTTGGATCTCCTGGATCATTTTTCTTTAAAGGAGCCAGCCTAATGAGAACTTTTTCTTTTCGGTTTTTCTTTAAGCCTGAGAATAATAATTTCTGTTCCTGCTTATGCTGCATTTGATCTATTTGGAGGACCATCTCGCCTTTTGAAGAGAGTGCTTTATTTTCGACCATGGCTTGAGTAATGACATTGATCAAGCTCACCATAGTCTTACCAGCTGAAACGGTCATATCATTGATGACAACATCCGGCAGCCCGAATTTACCCATCCCCAAAGAGACAGCTCTTGCTAGACCTTTGTTTCCAGATTTATAAAAATGTACGACGGTGTGGAACCTGGAGATTGGTAAAGCATTTTCCCAATATGCTAACCGTCTTTCCTTCCAGGCAGTCACTCCATATGTTTCTCTTGTAGTTTCATCCCATAGAACACATGAACAACCTTGCCCTAGCTCAGCCATGAAGTTCAGAGTTTTTTTGTGAAAACTCATTCCATATTTTTTAGGTACAAAGAATGTCACAACGAGCACTTCATTGCTTTTCTGCAATTTTTCTGCTTCGCCAGTCGTTAGCCCTCGGCCAAAATATTTTAATTCTCTTAAAGTTTGCGGACGATATTTCTTTAAGCCTTCTTGATTGATTAAATCGAGTAAGACTTCAGGTTTTAGATTTTCTTTAGAATATTTTTGAACAATTTTAGCCTCTGAAAGACTTGCCGCAATTTTTGCTTTTACCTGCTTGAGTGAAAGTTGTTTTTGATCACTTATTGAAAAGACTGCAAACTGATAAATGCTTAGCTTTGATTTATAATCAATGTTTTTTGAAAACACGACGGTAGGACTACATAAACTTAGGAAAACAAAAAACAAACCAATTTTATATTTCATCAAAACCCCTCATGGATACTGGTTTTAAAATTAAACTAAGAACATTGCTGCCAAGCCTAAGAAACTAAAGAAGCCGACGACGTCTGTGACTGTTGTCACAAAAACGCTTGAGGCGACAGCGGGGTCGACTTTCAGGCGCTCTAAGAAAATTGGAATTAGAATGCCTGAGAGGCCTGCGATGATCATGTTAAAAATCATCGCGACCCCCATGATGACAGCAAGCCCAGTGCTTTGAAACCAGACCAGTGTCACCAGGCCGGTGACAATTGCGAACAAGATCCCATTTAAAACACCGACCATGCCCTCCCTAGATACAATACGCAGCGCATTCACTGGCGTTAGCTCTTTCGTGGCGAGGGCTCGTACTGATACGGTCATTGTTTGTACAGCCGCGTTGCCGCCCATTGAGGCGACCACGGTCATCAACACTGCGAGAGCGACTTTTTCATTGATGGTGGCGTCGAACATATTAATGACGATGGAGGCAAGGATCGCTGTAAAAAGATTGATCGCCAGCCAGGTAAAGCGACTTTTGGCAATATTGAGGACAGTGTCTGTCAGGGCCTCATCACCAACACCACCCAGGCGGTGGATGTCTTCTTCAGCTTCCTCGTTGATCACATCAACGATGTCATCAATCATAACGACACCTAACAAGCGTCTGTCTTGATCAACCACGGGCATTGAAAATAAATTATAACGCTCGAATTGCCGCGCTACTTCTTCTTGGTCCAGATTAGCGTCGATTTCATGGTGACTTGTGTCCATGATGTCGTTTACAGAAATGGGACGCCCGGTTCGAAGCAATCTATCTAAGGTGATGATACCAAGCAAGTGAAAATCCGGGTTGATAACATAGATCTCTGAAAAGATGTTTGGTAGATCTGTGGTCTCGCGCATGTAATCTATGGTTTGACCAACAGACCAAAATGGAGGCACCGCGATGAATTCAGCCTGCATCAGGCGGCCGGCACTATCTTCCGGGTATTCTAAGGACCTCTCCAATGGTGCCCGCTCAATTTCAGGAATTTGCTCGAGGATTTTGCTTTGCTCTTCCTCTTCTAAATCCTCGATTAAGTAGACAGCATCATCTGTTTCTAGTTTCCGAATAACGTCGGCGACTTCATCATTGGGCATATCCTCAACAATTTTCGTCCGCACCGGCTCTTCAAGTTCGGCATATGTATCGAGATTAAAATCATCGCCTAAGAGAGAAATGAATTTGTTGCGCTTTTTGGCAGGCAAGTTCTCAATCAAGTCAGCAAGGTCGGAAGAGTGCAATTCTCCGACAAGTTTTAAAAGTGATTTAACATCATCCGCTTTAATGGAAGAGATAACCTCTTTGATCAGAGTTTTACTAATCTCTTCTTTGTCGCTTTGGCCTAACTCATCTATGCTTTGATGCTTGCTCATTGCCATGCGCTCCTTAAAAAACGTTTTTTCTTATATCTTTGTCATTCAGGCCGTAGACTTATAAATTTAGCTTTTTCCACACTCTAAAAAATCATTCTTTTTGCAAAGACAGAAATCGCTAACTCATAAATATCTAAAGGAAATTTTGTTACTATGACAGTGTTAACTGGATGATTAATGCACTGGGACATTTTTTTTTAGATTCTTTTTCACATTATGCTTCTTTTCTCTTGATTGATACAGTTATTATAGACCTTCACGCTCTATTTCTTGTTGTTTTTTCAAAGCTGAAAAACTGGCAACTAATAGATATTTACAGGGGTCAATTCCAGTGTTTTTGCGTTTTCGTTGCGTTAAATTATTCTCATTTTTATTCGTCTGTTTAGGGCTGCTTTTATTTCATGCACTACTCCTCTCTCAGCATTCTTATGCAGGAGGCCCAACTAAGGGAGAGAGTTGCCGAAATAAAGGAGCCATTGGTGTTTCTCGTGTTCTAGAAATTGATACAAGTACGGGACCGCGATACGGACGTGTACAATTTAAAGACCAGCTTTTGCCCTTAAAGCACAAAGAGGTTGTTATCACATTTGATGATGGGCCTTTGCCTTCTGTGACGAAAAGCATTCTTCGGACATTAAAGCGTCATTGTACGAAAGCCACTTTTTTCGCCGTTGGTAAAATGGCGAAAGCTTATCCGCAGATCATTCAAAAAGTTTATAATGAGGGGCACACTGTTGGAGCGCACACACATAGTCACCCAAGAGATTTACGCCATCATTATTTTCCTTATTCTCGTTTTCAAATCGAGAGAGGATTTCAAGATGTGCAAACCGCAACGGGGCGACCTATCGCTCCATTTTTTAGATTTCCAGGACTGCATGATTATAAAGAAATGAATGACTATCTGAGTGATCGCCATATCGCTAATTTTTCGGTTGATATTGTTCCTGGAGATACAAGCGGATATAGCCCCGCTCGGATAATACGAAATACTCTTTCTCAACTCAGACGGCGCGGCAAGGGTATTTTGTTATTACATGATATTAAGCCAGCAACGGCAGCGGCCCTGCCCCGATTGCTTTCAGCCTTAAAGGCGCGTGGCTATAAGATCGTACACATTGTGCCGAGAAAACCATTTAAACCTATCCCTATTGCTCTTATCAACATGCTCTATGAGGACTTTAGCCATAAAGATCCGAAAACGATTATCGGCGGCTTAACTTACAGACAACTTTATGGTGGCAAGTCCGCAAAAAAAGCAAAACGGGCATTTAGACAGCAATCACATAAAAAACGATCCCGCAAATATAGAGGTAAGAGATATTCCAAGCGTGTTTATGGACGTAAACGACGGTATTAAAAAAGAACCCCGCTAGTTAAAAAACTAGCGGGGGTTTGTTTTCTCTCACGGCTATTCTTTCTTATAGTGGCGCTTCAGTTGCCCACCAGCAACCGCGCTATTAGTGGCGCTTCAGTTGCCCGCTTTTCTGTGCTTCAGATACCCACAAAGCATCCGCAAAACAACCGTACTTTCTTAGTTACACTATAGTTGCCCACTCTCTTGACGCCCCTTCAGTTGCCACCTGCAACCGCCGCGGTAACCGCGCTAGACAAGCGTGGCTTCTGTTGAGGTTTTTACTTCCTCTTCAGTGACGCCGTCAGCTAGTTCGATGAGTTTTAATCCACCTTCAACCACATCAAACACGCCAAGGTTGGTGATAATGCGATCAACCACACTTTTGCCTGTTAATGGCAGAGTGCATTCTTTGAGTAATTTACTCTCACCTTTTTTGTTGGTGTGATCCATCACCACAACAACGCGGCCAACGCCAGCTACCAGATCCATCGCGCCGCCCATGCCTTTGACGAGCTTGCCCGGGATCATCCAATTGGCTAGATCACCTTTTTCATCAACTTCCATAGCACCGAGGATCGCCATGGCGATCTTTCCACCACGGATCATGCCGAAGCTTTGAGAGCTGTCAAAATATGCTGTTTGCGGTAGCTCTGTAATCGTTTGCTTGCCTGCATTGATCAGATCTGCGTCAACTTCATCATCTGTTGGAAATGGTCCCATGCCGAGCATGCCATTTTCTGATTGGAGCGTTACTTCGATACCCTCGGGGATAAAGTTCGACACCAAAGTTGGAATGCCGATCCCTAGGTTCACGTACCAACCATCTTCTAATTCTTGTGCGGCCCGTTCGGCCATTTGATTGCGATCCCACATATGAATTCTCCTTTAAGCCGCGCGCGTTGTGCGTTGTTCAATCCGTTTTTCATGATCACCTTTAATCAAGCGGTTCACATAAATACCGGGTAGGTGAATATGATCCGGGTCGAGGCTTCCTGTTGGGACGATTTCTTCAACTTCAGCAACACAGACTTTGCCGCACATGGCTGCTGGTGGGTTAAAGTTCCTGGCTGTTTTTCTGAAAATTAAATTTCCGGTCTCATCTGCTTTCCATGCTTTTACGATGGAGAGATCTGCGAAAATTCCTTCTTCTAAAATAAATGTTTCGCCGTTGAATTCTTTATGGTCTTTACCATCTGCGATGACGGTACCGACACCTGTTTTGGTGTAAAATCCAGGGATACCACAACCGCCAGCGCGCATCCGCTCAGCTAATGTTCCCTGAGGGGCAAATTCCAATTCCAGTTCACCAGAGAGATATTGACGCATAAATTCAGCATTCTCACCAACATATGAAGAAATCATCTTCTTCACTTGGTGTGTTTGAAGCAAAATACCAATACCGAATTCATCAACACCTGCGTTGTTAGACGCAAAGGTGAGGTCTTTAGTGCCCGCTGTTTTAATGGCTTCAATTAGATTTTCAGGAATTCCGCATAATCCAAAACCACCTGCTGCGATAAACATTCCATCAAACAGCAGGCCCTCAAGAGCACTTTCAGCTGTTTCATAAATTTTTTTCATTTTTGCTCCTTGAAATGATCATCAACTGAGCCATTGTAGATGGCTTCACCTTTGTGTGGTTGATGTCATTCTAAATTTGAATAAGTAAATGTAAATTTGAATAAGTAAATTTAATATTTTTGACAAAATAAAGAGAGTTTCGCCCCAGAAACTGAATGAATTTCAACCATAAGCAACATGACTTGGGCCGTCAATATGTCGCAGTTTAAAGGCAGGAAAAATTTTATTCATCGCTTTTCTGCTGACTTTTTTGAAAGAGACTACGTACCCAGAAAATCAACACAAAACTAATGATAAAAGCAAAGCCTATTCCATAAGCTAGCCATTCATTGTACTCAGCCATTTGCTTCATCAAAGGAGGGAGAAAGTAAACACCTAGAAACACAAACAACATAATGAGCGCAGCTGCTATAAAGGCGGATGTATCTGAATTCTTATTACTCAATTATTTTTTCCTGTTGTTTTTCATACTGTTAGACGAATGCAGCCATCATTATATGACAAGAAATCATTTCAGCAAATGCTTCTTTTACTTCTCAGCTGCGCGTTCAGTTCTGATTTGAATGAGTGATTTAATTTGTTTCCCTGAATCATCAAAATTGCTTTGATCTAACCAACTTTCAAAAGTCGCTTTGATCAGCGACCATTCGTTATCTAACATTGAATACCATGCTGTGTCTCTGTTTTTCCCTTTTACGACCATATGTTGGCGAAATACACCTTCGAAGGAGAAACCCAATCTTTTAGCGGCTTTATGAGATGCCTCATTTTCATTGTTCAATTTCCACTCATAGCGACGATAGCCTAACTCTTCAAAAATGTATTTAGCTAGTATAAAATGCGCTTCTGTTGCAAGGGCGGAACGAGCCATATTCGGCCCATGTGCAATTGCACCTATTTCAACTGAACCGTTTTTAGGGGCGCACCGCATATAGCTGGCCATGCCGAGAACATCTTTTGTTTCCACTGATGATATAATCATCGTATGAAACTCTTTGCTATCATTCACTTCTTTTAGCCAAGACCCAAAGTCGGCGGAATTTTCATATAGGTCATTTGGAAAAAAACGAATAAGCTCATTGGTCTTCTCTGCGCCAAGGGCTTCCCACAAACTCGCACTGTGCTCATCAAAATTATAATGAGTTAACTGAACCAACTTGCCGTTCAGTTCTGTGGGTTCTGGTTTTTGGCGGGTTTTCCAGTTGTTTAGGTTGTTCAAAGGAAACTCTCTTAAGGTAAAAATTATTTCTTTGAACTTTTAGTCCTCAAGCCTCGCCTATTGCAAGTCTTTTACAACCCGAAAGCCTAGTGTGATTGTTCTATCTGTTGGTTTTGTGAATTGTCTATTCCATGATGTCACTGATGGACTGCTTTGTAGCCAACTGCCGCCACGGTGGATGCGGTTTGCGCATGAGCCGTGATTACGATTGTTTGAGATTATCCAAGCATCTCCATTTGTAGGTGCGCCTTTATAATCATAGTGGACGCAATCTTCAGTCCACTCACCAACATTGCCATACATGTCATAAACGCCCCATGGATTGGCTTTAAACCCACCGACTTTAGAGAGAACTTTTACACCGTCATTACATGTTTTATTGCGCCATTTCACTTTGGTTTCCGCTGCTGCGTGATTAGAGAATTGGCACAAAAAACTCACTCTATTTCCATAATGCCAATTTCTTTGACGCCCTGCTCTTGCGGCGAACTCCCATTCAGCTTCTGTTGGTAATCTATAGCCACCGCTTGGGATTTGCCTGTTGAGCCACTTCACATATTCTTTGGCATCATACCAACTCACACATGTTGCTGGGTAATTCAACTTGTAGGGCAGGCCGTTTTTTTGATAGTTGCGGAATTTTCTATATTTGCCGCGCCCCTTTTCATTGGTCCAACAAAGACTTCCTGGATCATGGCCAGATTGTTTGATAAAGGCATCATATTGCTTGATGGTGATTTCATGTACACCGATTGCGATTTGGTAGTTAATATTCACTTTATGTATAGGCAAAGCGTATTGATGCTGCCCTTTTCGTTTATCTTTCCAGCCCATGGAGAATTGTCCGGTTGGCAAGACGACCATTTTGGGGCATTCACCGCACTCCTGAAATCTTTCTCCAAATTGGTAAGAGCGCGTTTTGGGCTTCTTTATTTCTTTTGGCGTTACCACTGCCACTTTTTTTTCTTCTAACGCTTTGATCCGAGAATATTCGCGGTATTCTGCGTGTCTCAGCAATTCCAAAATCCGCCGCGCTTCAGCGATATATTTGCCTCTTGGAAATTTGTGAATATAAGCTTCTACTTCGAGGGAGCGCCGTGAGCCTCGCACCTCACTCCAGAGCTTATCATCAGCATCTTTAACGATAAGGGGTTTTTCTTTTTCGGCTTTAATGGTGTCCTTATTTTTTAGCTGAATGAGTTTTAGTCTAGCGATTGAAGAATAGCGCCCTGTTGGATGTTCTTTTAGATAGAACTCAAAGTCACTGCTCTTGTTTGATTTTTCAATAGCTTGCCATAGGATTTCATCGGCATCAGCAACAGTATTTTTTTCGCTTCTCTTGCCTGGTTTGAAGAAAAAATCACCTCTTAGCTCATCATAATAAGAAGGGTATTGTTTATGTGCTCCGCCTTTAGCTGTTCTTGCTAAATTTTCAACTTCAGAACGCAACCTTTTTGCGACCCGAACAATTTGCAAACCTTCCTCTTTCATTAAGGGGATGAGTTTTCTTGTATAAACTGAGTTTGGGTGGGGATCATCATCGCTTAAACGATCAAGAGCTTCCTGGCCGACACCAGCTGAATACATTACAAAGGTTCCCTCTGGCGGAGCGGAAGTGCGCCCTAATCCAATTGACCGTCCAATGGACCTAGTGCCTTTGCGAGGGAAAGGATTATTTCGGCAGGCATCAAGAATGAGGATGCTCACCCGAACGCGTTTGTCTTGCAGGGATTGAATAATTTCATTTTCTGAAAAAGCTTCTCTTGTAATGAAGCCTTCCTGGCCTGGTGCGACCTTGGGAACATCGGTTGGTAGGAGATAATTTTCTCCTCTGACAGAGATGCCGTGCCCGGAGAAAAAGAACAGAACTTCATCGCCTTTTTCAATCTCGTTGGTAAATTCAGCTAAAGCCGCATTCATAGAACGCCTGTTCAGGTTGCTGTATAAATGGGTTTGAAAACCGAGGTCTGTTAAGGTGCTTGAGATTGCATCAGCATCATTAACCGCCTTTTTTAAAGGAGTTACATTTGCATATAAGTCATTGCCGATGATTAAGGCCAAGCGCTTTGCATTAGCTGGTGAGGATAAGTTGAACTGAAGCGCAATCAGCATGGTGAAACTGATAAAAAACTTAAGCGAAAGAGTTTTTGGTAAATTGAGTATTTTGATCATGTATTCTCTCACTACATCTCTATCTCGGCTATTGTTTTTATTTGTACTTAAGGTTGCCTACTTGCTACTGGCACAAAGCACCCAGAGTAGTCTAACCCAAGTTTAAACTGATTTGTAGAGGGAGAAGATTAAAGTTTTTTAATGATTTCATTGAAATCGCAATTATTAACAAAGGCTTACCTTAGAGCATGCCACTTTGCTTTGAATTAAAAGTCATGCTCTAAGTTTTTGTTTGGGCGTGTCTTTATTTGCTTCTGATGCCCACAAAGCATCCGCCATTTCACAAAACCGGAACCCACTTTTGTGCGACACGCGCTAGTAAGGCCTTATTAATAGTCTTCGGGGTATTATTTGTAGAGATTCTTTAAAAAACGATAATTCGTGCGGTGGTTCATCATGTCTGTATCTTTGACGCATGTACAAGCTGCGTTACAAAATCATTTAACTAACGGTGGCTCCGGGCCATTGACTTTGAATGTGCTTCACAAAACTGAAAGTTTAGTGCAACAACTCCAGGCACTCAATCAAGGGAAACCTCTTTCTGTTGAAGTTTTGAAGTCCCTGCCAAATGGGCGTGCTGAAGTACTCACTAATGGTTTAAAGCTTGATGTAAAAGCGTCTCTTCCTTTAAAAACAGGCGAAGTGTTACAGTTAAAAGTTGAGCAGCACGGCAGTGCCCTTCGCTTGGTTCAACCTCTTGGAGATGGCACGAACTCCAAGTCCTCACTACCTGCTGGCCAGCAAACAGGGCAGCAAGTAAATTCCACTAACGCAGGACGAGCGACCTTACAAAACGGAACTCCTGTTGCGGGTGCTCAGAATACAGCTGCTGTGAACTCCTCGCCTCTCAATTCTTCTAGCACAACTCTAGCAGGGCAAGTTGCCCAAGGACAATCACAGACAGGCCAAGTACAGGCAAAACTCCCTAATGGTCAGCCTCTTGCTCAACAAGGCTTAACTCCACAAGCTCAAGGCGGACAGACTTTAAATTCACAACAGCCGAACTCTGCTTTTCATTCTAGCAATTTAGTGAACTCAACTGGTGGGTTAAACTCAAACACTTCAGGTTCTCCAGGTACACAGCTTCCCCCAAACAACCAGGTTCAAAATCAGGCTCTTGTAACATCACAAGCGCCAAGACCGGGCCAGGTTCAGGCGCAAATTACAGCCTCTGCATTGATCGGGGTTGTCGCAGACACCCTGCCAGGACTTGCGAAAAAGCTTGGCGGACGTTCCCAAAATCAGGCTCAAACTCAGGCCCACATACAAGGTCATGAAAAAACTGCTGGTCAGAGCAACTGGCAAGGTAGCCCGCAACATGCAGGAATAAACAGCTTACAAAACCAGAAATTGGCCGAGGATGTATCAGCTAAATATAAAAACATGTCTTCTCTAGCAGTGGAAGAAGTACAAGAAGTTCAACAAAAGCCTCTGACTAAACCTCTGGAATTAAATTTGGAACTCCCTATACAAGGCGCTGAAAAACCGGTTTTTGTAAATTTACAAATTACACCAGAACGGGAAGGCGATGAGGGAGCTGAAGAAAGAAGCCGTTTTGGAGTTAAGTTCTCAATAGAGACAGATGATACCGGCCCTGTACATGCCTCACTTGGACTGGTTGGCAAACAAGTAAGAGTTACGCTTTGGGCTGAGCGCCGTGAATTTGCTGAAAGCTTAAACCTTTACCGAGAAACTCTTGATGATCGACTGGCTGCAACGGGACTGGATGTTGCTTCACTACAAATTAGACGAGGCCAGCCAGAGACTAATTTATCGAAAGCGCTAGATCATGTAGATGCGCAAATATAGTTTTTCTTATTTTGATAATGGATTTTAAAATGACTGATCCGACTAAGACAAATGATGCTCCACTGACAGATACCACTTTAGAGATACAAAGCGACAATGATGCCAATGATACAGACCTGGATGCTTCTGATGACGGTTCTGTTAAAAGAGCTGTTGCCCTTCATTATGATCACAAAGATGCGCCTAAGGTTGTTGCTAAAGGAGAGGGGCATATTGCTGAGCAAATCATAGCGGCGGCGGCGGCGCATGGCGTTTATATCAAAGAGAACCCGCTTCTGGCACAAGCTCTTGGTGCCGTTGAACTTGATGAAGAAATTCCTGTTGAGCTTTATACCGCAGTTGCTGAAATAATCGGCTTTGTTCTCAGCTTAAAAGAAACACCGAGCACATCTCTTGCCTGTCAAGCGGATTAATACCTGCAATCTAACCTTCTGTTTTGTTTAAATTTTTTATCAAAATCAAGCAAAAGAAACACTTACCACTTTAGGTGCTGGCCACCATCCAGTGTGATTGTTTCCCCTGTTAGAGATTTTGTCTGTAATATAAACTTGACGGTTTCGAAAATTTCTTCAGGCGTTGTTCCAGTCCCAAGCAAGGTACTATTACACTCGTTATTAAACTCGTCTTCGGTTTGATGGATGCTTTGCAAAACAGGGCCGGGCGCAATTGCGTTGACACGGATGTTCGGTGCCAAAGATTGCGCTATGGTGGTTGTGGCAGCTGATAAACCAATCTTTGAAAGGGTATAGCTAAAAAATGTTGGGTTTAATTTATGAACCCGTTGATCTGTTATATTGATGATATTAGCGGATGAATGTTTTTGGGAATCGATATGGTCATTATTGAGGGCCTCAGCAAAGGCTTTGCTTAGTAATAAAGGCGCTTTTAAATTGATCGCCATTTGCTCATCGAAAACTTCACTTTCAAGCGTTCCAAGCTCATCTTTGTGAAACACTGAGGCGCAATTGATGAGTAAATTTGGCAAACCTAGCTCAGTCTGGCAGTTGGATATAAGAGGTATGACTTCTTTATTATTTTTCAGATCGGCTTTTAGAGTGATGACGTTTCCGCCAAGAGTTTTAATCTCTTGGCAAAGTTCCATCACACCTTTTTCAGATTGATTAAAGTGGGCTGCAATTGACCAGCCCTCTTTTGCAAGGGCCAAGGCCAAGTGATACCCTATTCTTTTGCCGGCTCCTGTTATAAGGGCGATGCCTTTTGCTTCGTTCATATTTTTACTGCACCACTATTGATCACTGCCTGGCTTGCGGCCTGATTTGCAGCTTGGTCAATTGATTGTATGCGCCCTAACTCTAAAACCTTGTATGTATAGAGGCCGTAAGCAAGGAGGAAAACAACGCCGACTATTTTGTTAATTTTCCATTTGAAGATTATAAATGGCAAGATTGAAAGAGAAGCGGCAATCATTACCCACAGGTCAAATGATAAGAAGACCGGATCAACTGCGATAGGAGTAATAAGTGCAGTGATGCCAAGGACGCCGCATATATTATAGATGTTTGACCCGATTGCATTGCCGAGAGCTAAACCTGAATGACCGCGAATAGCTGCCATCACTGTTGCCGCCAGTTCTGGAAGAGATGTTCCTATAGCCACCACTGTTAGACCGATGGTAGTATCGGAAACTCCGAACGTTTTTGCAATTTCAACTGCTCCTTTAATGGTGAGCTCAGCACCGATTGCAAGGCCGATTAATCCCAAGATTACCAAAGACACCATTTTCCATAGCTGTGTTTCTTTTGAGCCTTCAATCTCTTCGATTAGTTCTTCGACATCTTCGTCCAAAACCTCAGATTCATTTTTATGTTGCCTTGCTCTGTAAAAACAATCCCCTAGAAACAAGAGCATTAGCACTGATAGAACAACACCGTGCCAAATGGTCAATGGTGACCAAAAACAAAGCGCTGCCAGTATTATGCAAGCGCCTAACATAAAGAAATAATTATGATGAATATTTTTTTGATCGCAACAAATCGCAGAAATTAAAGCTGGGACACCTAAGACGAGCCAAATATTTGCAATATTACTCCCAACAACATTCCCAAGTGTGATGCCTGAGAGATCTGATAGCGCTGCTCTGATTGAAATTAACAATTCTGGAGCTGACGTACCAAAGGCAACGATGGTTAAACCAATTATTAAATGTGGTATGTTCATTCGAACAGCAAGGGCAACTGCACCGCGAACCAGAATATCACCACCAAAAACCAATAGTGATAGCCCTGCAACGAGAAAAACATATGACATATTTATGGATCTCCTAGATCGTAAAATGAAGTCTTAACAAACACATTTCATTTACACAATAAAGCTATTAATAACCAATATTCTATTGCTGATGCATAAAAATTAAGCATTTGCAAACTTGCTGTTCAGAATATTTTTTTCCACAACCAGTGCTATTTTTTTGCTCGAAACAAAAATGTCACAGAATCACCTAGCTGTGACATTTTTGCTAATTTAATAAGCAGCAATGCCTAGCAAAACCACTTGGCACGGAACTTGTAATACATATCCATGAAAGAACATAAGGCCCTTTTCGAATTTTGAAATATTGTTTCTATTGTTCGAAAAAAAATGTTTACGGGGATCTTACCTACTTTTGACTTCGAAGGTACTTAACCTTCATTTTTTGAGTAAACGCATATTTTTATATATGTGCTTTAAAATTTTTTACAAAGTTACATTCCAATTGGGGGAATAAATGAATTATAAATCCATTACAGGTCGCATTGCAGCAACGACAGTTGCTCTATTCGTTTCAACTGGTGTTGCTAATGCAGCTGATCTATTTGAACGCGGCAGCATGAAGGACGCTCCTGTTGAACGTGAACGTCCAGAATTTTCTGCAAATGTTGCTTTGACTACAGATTACATCTTCCGTGGTGCTTCTCAAACTGAAGAAGGTCCTGCTATTCAAGGTGGTTTCGACGCAACTTATAAAATGTTCTACGTTGGTGTTTGGGGCTCAAACCTAGACTTCGGTGGCGATGGTAACGGCAATGATGTTGCTAACATCGAAATCGATATTTATGGCGGTATCACTCATAAATTTGGTGGTGTAGAAGCTGACCTAGGTGTTATTTACTATGCATACCCTGGTGCTGAAGATGCTGGCGCTGAGCTAGATTATGTTGAAGTTAAGTTTGGACTTAGCGGAAACCTGACTGATAAAATTGGTCTTAGCGGTACATTATACTACTCACCAGAATATACAGGTGAAACTGGAGAAACTTTAACATATGAAGGCGGCGTAACTGTTGCTCTTGGTACATATGGTCGTTTCTCACCTTCTTTCTCAGCTACTCTAGGTTACACAGATTTCCTAGACGCAGCATTTGAAGACGGTTCTTACACATACTGGAACGCTGGTGTTGAAGTTGGTTTTGCTGAAAAATTCACTCTTGATCTTCGTTATTGGGATACAGATGTTGACAGCACAAACACTTTCCTAGGTGAAGACGGAACAGATGAACGCTTTGTAGCAACTGTTTCTGCTAGCTTCTAAGTCTTTAATTTTAAAAGACTTGTTTATAAAGAACGGGACTTCATATTATGAAGTTCCGTTTTTGTTTTTACTGACTATTGTATTTCTGATCACAATTTATTGCGTTCGTATGAGATGTACGAATCAGCTATATTTCGTTTTAAGAGTTTTCTAAATCAGTGTCTTAGGTCAACTAATTTGCAGCTTCTAATGATCTGGATTTATTGGTGATTTAGTTTTTTTAAAATTTAATCAAAATTATCTTTCACATAACCTTTTGGGTTTCGTGATGTTTTATTAGGTGGATGGATATTCCACATCTTTATAAGTGGAAGTATATTCCACTAGGGGGTACTTAATGAAAACCAAATTATTCACAAGTCGTATTGCAGCTTTTTCTGCAGCTCTTCTTCTAAGCACTGGGATTGCTCATGCGGGTGATCTGTTCAACCGTGGCGGTAGCTTAAAAGATGCACCTGTTGTTCATTCAGATCGTCCTGAATTGTCAGCTAATGTGGCACTTACTACAGACTATGTATTTCGTGGCATTTCTCAAACAGAAGAGAACCCAGCTATTCAAGGTGGTTTTGATGCCACTTATAGAATGTTCTATGCTGGTGTTTGGGCATCGAACCTAGATTTTGGATCTGATGGAAACGGTAATGATATTGCAAATATCGAAATTGATGTTTACGCCGGTCTAAAGCACAAATGGCGCAATACAGAATTTGACCTAGGTGTGATTTATTACGCTTACCCAGGTGCTGAAGATGCTGGCGGCGAACTTGATTATGTTGAGCTTAAATTTGGCTCTTCAACAGAACTTACAGACCGTATCACATTCAATTCAACAACTTACTGGTCTCCTGATTATACGGGTGAGACAGGTGATGTAATTTCATCTGAATGGCAGGTAGTTGTTGCGCTTGGTGAATATCGCGGTATGAAGCCAGCTTTCTCAGCGTTAATCGGTTATGTTGATTTTCTTGATGATGGTTTTGAAGCAAATTCATATACCTATTGGAATGCTGGTGTTGAGGTTGGTTTGAATGATAAATTCACTCTTGATCTTCGCTACTGGGACACTGACAATGATGGCAATGATCCAAATGCTGGTGAAAATTCAGAAGCACGGTTTGTTGGAACGGTTTCAGCTAGCTTCTAATTTCACGCTAATACAAAAAATACTTCAAAAAAAAACGAGGCTTTTTTCAAAGTCTCGTTTTTTTATGATCTTTTTTATAAAAATAAATAAAGATGCCTTTATCTCACTGGAGGTAAATAAACCTTTGGCAACCGGCATAATTTCTTTTGATATTCGTTTTGACCACAGGCTGTTAATTTGCCGCCTTTATCATAACAAATACGAATTTCTTTTAAGCGTCGCTTGCCACATACAATTGAAATCATCTCAGGCTTCATATCAGGGTTAGCAATGAGAAAATCATTTTCAATTTCTTTTGGTGACAAAAGCATTGGCTTACTTGGCTTCTGGTATCTTGGTGGAATCTTCACGCTGTTATAAAGTTGGCGAGATAATTTATAATACCCTTCAGGTGTGAGACCTGAGCATGTGCCATGTTTTTTATATTCGTGAATGATCAAACCTTTAGATGGCATGATGTCGAGCATGGATTGAATAACTTCTCTTGAAATCCATGGGTTCTTTTTTGTACGACAGCTTTGAGGCCAGCCCTTTTTATATTGCGGCCACACGCCATGTAGAACAAACGAATAAGGCCGACCTGAAGTGCATTGTGGTTCTCTCTTATGCTTGCCTGCTGTTTCACAATAGGTTGGCGACCAGGAAAGAACCAAATCATAATAATCAAAACGACCAGGAATGTGTTTTTGATTTCTGTAATATTTTTTACTGCTCTCATATTTATTCCCGTAATCACGAGCATTCGCTATTTCATTGTGGGAAGGCATAAATTGAGCTACGGCCCAAAGACCGGTAAGCGCTAAAAGCGATAAAATAAATTTATTCATTGTGTGATTTGTGGGGCGCTTCATTTCGTTTGTTCCCTCTTATATTTATCAATACTTGATAGTTAGATATCTATGTTATTTATATATTTCAATATGTTTTGCGGTTTTTCTTATCTATCAGATTAAATTAGCCACTTTTAAGGCAAAGCTTTGAACTATGGCTACTTCTTTTAAATGATCGAACCGACCGGAGGCTCCGCCATGGCCTGCTTCCATGTTTGTTTTTAAGTAAAGACTATTGTCATCTGTTTTTGTGTCTCGCAATTTGGCTACCCATTTTGCTGGCTCCCAATAGGTAACACGTGGATCTGTTAGTCCAGCCATTACAAGCATTGATGGATAGTCTTGTGCTTTGACATTATCATATGGTGAATAGCTTTTGATGCGCTCATACGCTTCTTTGCTCTCGATTGGATTGCCCCACTCAGGCCACTCTGGCGGTGTTAAAGGTAGCGTGTCATCAAGCATTGTGTTGAGCACATCTACGAAGGGAACTTCTGCGATAATTCCTGCAAACAAATCGGGGTTCATGTTCACTACGGCGCCCATCAGCATGCCACCGGCAGATCCACCATGGGCAACAATCTTGCCTTTGGTTGTGAAGTTTTCTTTTACAAGATATTCACCCGCTGAAATGAAGTCTTTAAAGCTATTGGTTTTATGTTCCATTTTGCCATTTTTATACCAATTGTAGCCTTTTTCCTTACCGCCACGGATGTGAGCAATGGCATAGATAAAGCCACGGTTGACCAGGCTTAAATGGTTAGCGTAAAAACCGGCTGGCATTGAGATACCGTATGATCCATAGCCATAGAGAAACAGAGGCGCTGAGCCATCTAATGGTGTGTCTTTTTTATAAAGCAATGTGACAGGGATCTTCTCTCCGTCATGGGCATCGGCCATCACTCTTCTTGTGACATAATCCTCGATGGTATGACCGGATGGAACTTCTTGTGTTTTTCTCAAAACCCGCTCTTTGGTTCTCATATTATAATCAAATATTTGAGCTGGCGTGGTCATTGACGAATAAGTGAAACGAATTAAATCAGTTTTAAACTCATAGCCACTTGAAAGCCCTAGTGAATAAGCTTCTTCATCAAATGCAATGGCGTGCGATGAATTACTTTCAAGGTCACGAATGACAATACGAGGAAGACCATTTTCACGCTCGAGATGGACCATAAAGTCAGCGAAGACATTGATATCTATAATTAAACGTCCTGGTTGATGATCAATTAGGTCTTGCCAGTTTTCCATTGTGGTTTGATCAACAGGTGTTGTCACAATTTTAAAATCTTCAGCCTCATCTTTGTTCGTGAGGATATAAAGCGTTCCATCTCTTTCTTCGATAGAATATTCATGACCGCTTATGCGTGCTGAAACGCAGTTTGGGGCACCTTTTTGATCATCAGCGTCAATTAAATGCCACTCTGATGTTTCATGGCCTGATGCATTGATGACGACATATTTATTTGATTGAGTTGTGCCGATATTTACAAAGAAACCTGGGTCTTGCTCCTGGTAGACCAATTCGTCAGTTTTGTCTGCTGCATTACTTAAGTGCCTAAATACAAAGGCTGGGCGATGGTTGTCATCTCTTTGGACGTAATAAAGGGTTTCGCTATCATTGCCCCAACAGATGTTTCCTGTTGTTTTTTCAATTGAATGTTCTCTGTCTTCGCCGGTTTTTATATCCCTGATATAGGCCGTGTAATATTCAGAGCCTTTGTCATCAACTGACCAGGCAACCAGCTCATGATTTGGGCTGTGGCTAATGCCGCCAAATTGGAAATAGGCTTTGCCTTCGCTTAATTTATTCCCATCAAGCAAGACGGTCTCGATGCCGGTTTCATTATGTTTTCGGCAATAGAGAGGGTGTTCACCATCTTGGACATATGAGATGTAATAACTCCACTCTCCATCTGGCTGAGGGACGGAACTATCATCTTGTTTGATACGCCCTTTTAACTCTTCGAATAATACAGATTGCAAATCTGACGTGTCTTTTAATGCGTCTTCGGTATAGGCATTTTCTGCTTCCAGATACGCTCTGATCTCGTCATCTAGTTTTGATGGGTCTGTCATGACCTCCTGCCAATTATCTGCTCGTAACCAATGATAGGGATCTTCATAATTTAGACCATGGTGAGAGTTTGAAATTGGTCGTTTTTCGGCTTTTGGTGCAGACAGAGTGCTCATATATTTGTCCTGAAAATTGATGATATCCGAGATTTGATCCTGTTTTTTAGCAAATCGCTAAAAAAGATTTGAACTGTTGGTTCTATCATTATTGGACCTAAGCCGTAAACTCATAAATTAACCGCTTTTTGACGCTTCATAAGTGCGTTGATTGTTAGATTTTGAAGTTTTTACATGGGATTTGTGGAGATTTAGATGAATACCAATTGTTTAGTTTGGGATAACCTGCGCTCTCTGGCGAGCAATGGCTTGAAATTTAAAAAAAATCATTGCTATTGTTTTGATTGTGACGTTTGACTAGCAATGTGTTGTGGGGCGCTTTGTTGTTTTTTGCTCATGTGAATATCCCGTTCTTTTAGACTTCACAGATTACAAAGGTAGATTGCAGGCTACACAGAATGTCGCTTACTGGATGTATCTTTCGTAAGTTGATCGTTTTTGTATCTTTGTTCACTAATAAAGTATGTTCACTTAATGTTTTGTTCAGTTGTTTTTTAATTTTGACCGGTCGTTCGATTTGTTCTTGCATACATTACTGGTGAAAACCCTAAAATAAAGAGGCTTTCTTGTGATTGGCTATTTGGTTCTCACTCCTTTTTTGGCTGCACTTCTTGCGCCAGTGCTTGTTTTTCTACTTGGTCATCGGGCGAGCTGGATTTTAGCTCTGGTTCCTGGCTATTTGCTATATCGGTTTTTTGATTTTGTTCCCGCTGTTGCCAAGGGAGAAACGGTTTTACAATCCCATGAATGGCTTTCAGGGTTTGGCATCAACTATTCCTTTATGATTGATGGACTTAGCCTTACCTTTGCTTTCCTCATTTTAGGGATCGGCTTTTTCATTGTTATTTATGCAGGTGGCTATTTAAAAGGGCATCAGCATCTGGGCCGTTTCTTAGCTGTATTGTTAGCCTTTATGGGCTCTATGCTTGGCTTGGTTGTCTCTGATAATCTCATCACTTTATTTGTATTTTGGGAACTCACCTCGATCACCTCCTTCCTACTTATTGGCTTTGATAATGAGCGTGAAGCTTCACGCCGTGCCGCACTGCAGGCCTTGATCATCACTGGGCTTGGGGGCTTAGTGATGCTCGCCGGGTTCACCCTTATTGGCCTTGTTGGCGGGACCTTTGAGCTTTCAGAATTACTTTCAAAAGGTGACGTTATCAAAGAACATGGGCTCTATAGCCTGATGTTTTGGTTGGTTATGGCTGGTGCATTTACTAAATCAGCTCAGGTTCCGTTCCATTCCTGGCTTCCAAATGCTATGGAAGCGCCTACTCCGGTTTCAGCTTATCTTCACTCTGCAACCATGGTGAAAGCTGGTGTTTTCCTTCTTATGCGGACCTATCCGATGCTTGGTGAAACGGAGCTTTGGGAGACCGTTTTGCCGTTATTTGGCGGTGCGACTTTGCTTGTCGGTACAGTGCTTGCTGTTCGCGATAAAGATATGAAGCTTATGCTTGCCTATACAACAGTTGCTTCGCTTGGTTTGCTTGTGTTGATGCTTGGTGTTGGCGGCGAGAGGGCCATTGAAGGTGCTGTGCTCTATCTTATTGCGCACTCTTTCTTTAAAGGGGCTTTGTTCATGGTGGTTGGCACTGTGGATCATGAAGCAGGAACCAGACAGATTGATAAGCTCAGCGGCCTTCGAAGCGCTATGCCGATCACAGCGCTCGCTGCTGCGCTAGCGGCGCTTTCCATGTGCGGCCTGCCGCCTTTTATTGGCTTCTTAGCTAAAGAATCAATTTATAATTCTTTGACGCATGGTGGTTTACACGAATGGACCATCGCGATTGTTGCCATTGTTGGTAATGCGCTGATGTTTGGTGTTGCTGCGAGCATTGCTATTCGTCCCTTTATGGGCAAGTGGGTTGACCCACCTAAAGCAGTTCACGAAGGCCCAGTGATGCTTTTCCTTGGACCGTTGGTTCTCTCAATAACAGGTCTTGTAACAGCACTTTTTGCCCTTCAATTTATGCAAATGAACTTCTTTTCACCTATGGTTAGTGCTGTTGCCGGCAAGGAGATCACTCTTGACCTTCACCTCTGGCATGGCATTAACCCAGCGCTTATACTTAGTGTTGTCACTGTTGGTTTGGGTATTGGGGTTTTTGTTTTTACAAACGAATTGAAAAAGATTTTTGATAAGGTCTTGAACTTCATTAACTGGGGGCCTGACAAAGGGTTTGACCAGGCTATTTGCTTCCTCACCTGGTTTGCCGGGCATTTCACCCGCATTTTACAAACAGGTGAAATTCGCACTTACATGAGGATCACCTTTTTAATCACAGCGCTCACTTTGCTCATACCTATGTATAAGCTAAATATCTGGCCGAACATGCCTAGCTTTCCTAAATTGAGTTTGTGGGAAATTGGGGTATTTGTCATCTTGGTTATTGGTATTCTGCAAGTTGTTTTTGCCAGGACCCGGCTCACCGCAATTATCTCACTTGGCATTCAAGGGTTTTCAGTTGCGCTCATCTTTATGTTGTTTGGCGCTCCTGACCTTTCTTTTACTCAATTTATGGTTGAGACGCTTTCTGTTGTGATTATTGCTCTTGTGCTCACACGCTTGCAACTCATGAAACAGGACCGCAGAAGCGTACCATCATTGATTTTTGATGGGCTTGTTGCGATCAGTGTTGGTGTTGGTATGGGGGCATTATTGATGAATATCACTCAAATGCCTCTTGATCTGCGCCTTTCTGAATTTTTCTCAACTTACTCGGCTGCGATTGCGCATGGTCGTAACATTGTGAATGTTATACTGGTTGACTTCAGAGCGATTGATACGCTTGGTGAAATTACGGTTGTGCTTATTACAGGTGTTTCTGCACTTGCGCTTATTCGCGTCAAAGCAATTCCTGAGAAAAAAACAAAGACAACCAAAGGCTCCCCAGCACTTAAGGAGACTTCATGAACACTCTGATTTTAAGGACGATTGTCCCGCTTCTTACCGGTTTAATGGTTATTTATTCTATCGTTGTTTTACTTGCTGGTCATAATGACCCTGGTGGCGGGTTTATTGGCGGACTGATTGCAGCATCTGCTTTTGCGCTATATGGCATTGCTTGTGGGGTCGCTCCTGTTCGACGCGCGCTTTATTTTCACCCAGTTTCAATCGCAGCTTTTGGTATGCTGCTTTCTGCTTTAAGTGGTGTCATCTCTCTTTATAAGGGTGTCCCTTTTCTAACTGGTCTTTGGTGGTTCCCTGAAATTGCTAAAGGGGTCGAAGTGCCCTTATCAACGCCTCTGATGTTTGACATTGGGGTTTGGCTTGTTGTTGTTGGCTCGCTTGTGACCATTGCCCTTGCATTAGAAGAGAAGGAGTAAAGACACATGGAAAGTTATCTTTCAATTTTAGTTGGTCTTTATTTTGCGGGCAGTGTTTATCTTTTGCTATCGCAAAGTTTAGTGCGCATTCTCATTGGTATTGCCTTGCTTGGTAATGGTGTGAACCTCTTGATTTTCACATCAGGCCGGATCACCCGCGGAGTTCCTCCGATCATTGAAAAAGGGGCTAAGGTGGCAGAAGCTTCGATTGCTAATCCGCTTCCACAAGCGCTTATTCTAACAGCGATTGTGATCTCATTTGCCTTGTTTGCTTTTGTGCTTGTGCTTTCATATCGGGCTTATCAAGAAATTGGTACTGATGACACAGCCAAGATGCGCATTGCCGAACCAGTTGAACCGTCTCATTTGCCAAAAGGGTATTAATTTATGAAAACCATTTCTACAGAAGGGGCTATGCTACAAACTGCGACCGCTGCAGTTGATTGGTATATACTGGCGCCTGTTGTGATCCCACTGGTGACGGCTGCAATTTTGATCATTTTCAGACGGGCTGTTGGCCTGCACCCTTACATTGCCTTGTTGGCACTGGCTGCCAATATCTATGCGAGTTTTGAGCTTTTAATGAAGGTGAAGCTTGAAGGGCCTTTGGCAATGACCATGGGCAATTGGCTGCCGCCATTTGGCATTAGTTTTGCCGCCGACTTACTTGGTGCGATATTAACTCTGACATCTTCTTTGGCTGTATTCTGTGTTGCACTTTATGGCATGGGCGATGCCTCATCTCGAGAGCGACGTTTTGGATTTTATCCTCTTATTCTGACCTTATTGGTTGGGGTCAACGGTTCCTTTTTAACTGGTGATATTTTCAACCTTTATGTTTGGTTTGAAGTCTTTGTGATTTCTTCTTTCGGCTTAATCGTTCTTGGAGGTACCCGCAAACAATTGGACGGTGCGGTTAAATATTGTTTTCTCAGTCTCATTGCAACGACACTGTTTCTCATCGCGACCGGTTATCTTTACGGGCTTTATGGCACCTTGAATATGGCTGACCTTAGTAAGATCGTGGCGCCTTTGAAATTTGAAGGACCTTTGGTTGTTGTCTCAGCTCTTTATCTCCTTGCGTTTTCTATGAAAGCTGCGGCCTTTCCATTGTATTTCTGGTTACCGGCTTCTTATCACACGCCTAAGATTGTGGTCTCGGCGCTGTTTGCTGGCTTACTGACAAAGGTTGGTGCTTATTCTTTATTGAGAACTTTTACTATCACTCTGCCTGTTGCCGGAGATAGCTGGTTGATGGATGTGATGTTTTATGTCGGGGTCGGCACGGCTATTTGCGGTGCTTTGGGTGCCATTGCACAAACTGATTTGCGACGGTTGTTTAGCTTCCTTCTTGTTGCTTCTATCGGTTTTATGCTCATTGGTATTTCAATTGGAACAGAAACTGCTCTTTCAGCAACCATATTCTACATGGTTCATTCGATCCTCATTATGACAGCATTGTTTTTGATTGCCGGCGTGATTTATGAGCATCGTGGTAGCCTTGATTTGAGATCCCTTTCTGGCATGAATAAAGACTTGCCTCTCTTAAGTTTGCTGTTTTTGGGATTAGGATTTGTTGCCATGGGCTTTCCGCCCTTCTCTGGGTTTTGGCCAAAAATGATTTTGATTTCCGAGACGATAAAACAAGAGGTTTATCTCGGTACATTTGCGATTATTTTTAGCAGCTTCCTCTCTATCATTTCTCTTGGACGTGCCTTCGCTTTTGGGTTTTGGCGCCCTCTTACTGCAGGCGCTGAAGATGAAGTCGCTATTCAAGCAAAACAGCTAACAGTCTATTCTAAACTGCAATATGTGCCCGTATTGCTGCTAATGATTTTAGTGACACTGGTTGGCCTGCTCCCTGGCTACTTATATGAGCTTTCTTCTCTTGGAGCTAAAGGGCTTGTTGATACCAGCTCATATATTGCAGCCGTCTTTGGAGGTGCTTTATGAACAAGATTTTTCTCATCAATGTTTTACTTGCCTTTACCTGGTGTGCTGTTCAAGGCTCTTTTACCTTTATCAATCTGATTTTTGGTTTTCTGATTTCGAGTGCCGCACTTTGGCTTATTAGGGAGCAATTTGGCACATCAAAATATTTTAACAGAACCTGGTTGATTATTGGCTTGATCTTTTTGTTTTTGAAAGAGCTGTTTTTATCTGTTGTAAGGGTAGCATGGCTGGTACTCAAGCCTGGACAGTCTTACAAACCAAGTTTTATTTCTTACCCGCTCACGGTTGATTCTCCGCATGAGATCACATTGCTTGCGAACCTTATTACACTAACACCAGGTACTCTTAGTGTTGATGTATCTGATGATAATAAAACGCTTTATATTCACTGCATTGATGTGGAAGATGTGGAAGCGCTGCGCAAAGATATTCGCGATGGTTTTGAGCGCAAAATTTTGGAGGCCTTACGATGAGCCCGCAAGAATTTTTTGAACTCTCTATATATATTTCCTTTGGTCTCAGCATTGTTGCTTTCCTCTTCACAATCATCCGCTTGATTTTGGGCACGACGTTGGCTGACCGGATCCTATCGCTTGATATGCTAGTGACTTTGGGTATCGGCTTTATAGCTATTTTTACTCTTCATACCGGTTTTTATGCGTATCTTGATATGGCGATCGCCTTAGGTTTGGTTGGCTTCTTGGCAACAGTTGCCTTTGCTCGATTGCTTATGCACCGGGGAGAGACGAATGATACTCCGGCTGGTGATAAGCTTGAAGACATAGAGGATGATGATACTCAACAAGCTAAAACAAATGGGGGAGCAAGCTAATGCTGGATATTTTTCTTGGATGTCTATTAATTGCTGCTGCAATTTTTAATTTGATTGCCGCAATTGGTTTGCTTCGGTTGCCTGATGTTTATACTAGGATGCACGCTGCTAGTAAGGCGGGTACATTTGGCTCAGGTTTGATGCTCGTAACAATTGCCATTCATGCTGGTGAAATCAATATTGCATCCCGTGCCCTTGCAGGCGTCGCGTTCTTCTTACTCACTGCACCAATCTCTGCTCACCTTCTTGCTCGTGCAGCTTATGTTGCTGGCATCGAGCCCTGGAGTGGCACGGTTCGAGATGATCTTAAAGGTCACTACAAAGACAAGCAAGGTCACTTGAGTAGTGATGATGATTGAGGGTTTGATTGCTCTCTTGTATTCTCTCTCACGGCTATTCTGCAGCTAAAGCTGCAGGCCTCCGAGGGACGGCGCTTGCGCCGGGCTACACTGACGATTCGCCATGTCATGGCACCGAAAAGGCGTCACTCCTTCTTCGTATGGTGAGGTTTGGTTGCTTTACTTATCAAGTTTTCACTTCTTAGAAGTGCTTCAGATGCTAACAAAGCAATTCGCATAGGCATCGCAGACAGCCTCCTAGGGGGAGTATGTTTTTGGAAAAAACGAAAAGCCGCTTTGCAAGTAAATGCAAAACGGCTTTTGATTCTTAGTCCATTAGATCTAAGCTAATGCGCTACAAATAACCTTCTCAGATTAACCTTCTTTGATTAACCTTGGCGCGCTTTAAATCTTGGGTTTGTTTTGTTAATTACATAAAGACGGCCACGACGACGTACTACGCGGTTATCCCGATGGCGCTTTGCTAGCGACTTAAGTGAATTTCTGATCTTCATTGTTTTAAATCCGATATCGTAAGTTAAATATGGCTCTAATTACGTTTACTGCGTTTCTTTGCTACAAGTGCCAGCGCCTCAATTTCAATATAACCTCAAACCATTCATGCAAAAAAACTAATAAATTCAGTGTTTTATGTTAGAATGACTTATAAGATCAAGGCAAACTCGTTTAGAGTAGAAAATAAACAACCGTAGTTAGGTCTAATATCTGTGTTATTAACGATTAAGCGTCATAAAACGAGCAATCGCACAAAAAACAGAGGCCAGCTAAAAAAACTGGCCTTTTCTAGGGGTTTAATGACATAGACCTCTAAAATTGTCAACTGGGGTCTGAGCCCTGTCTAGTATATTATCCAACTTTATTATGCTCTTTAATTTAGATTAAAGACTGACATATTGCTTCCTAGTATAAATAAGGGGCTTTGAAGGAGAAAAAATATGTTTCTTTTAAAACATTCTCTATTAAAGTATGTTTTAAAGAGCTAAATTGATCAGGATCTTACATGCGCTTAACAGTTCACACAGACTATGCCATTAGAACTCTTATTTTTCTTGCCATCAGGGATGAAAAATTGGCTACTATCAGTGATATTTCTGAACAATATCAGATTTCTAAAAACCATATGATGAAAGTTGCTCAAGAGCTTGTTCATCATAAGTTTGTTATTAGTGAACGCGGGCGAAATGGTGGTCTTCGTTTGGCACGCGCAGCTTCTGAGATTAACTTAGGCGACGTCATTCAAAAAATGGAAGCTGACTTTTATCTTGTCTCCTGTTTAGATCCAGAGAAAAACAACTGTAAAATTGCAGGTAATTGTGGCGCTCAAACAATTATGCATGAAGCCATTACAGCTTTTATTGAGGTCTTTCGGCAATATACTCTTGAAGATGCTGTGATTAATGAGAAAAACCTCAAAAAAATGTTCCTCACGGAACTTGAGGTTAGTGAAACATAGAGCATTTTCACTTCTTTTCATTTTTACGCTTTTCATCTCATTTGTAACATATCTTCTGTGAGCAAGGTCCACTGGCATATCGCATAAAATTCCTGTTTATGATATTTATTTTCAATGTTAAGAGCGCGGGAAATTCTAAAAAAAACATTTGGTTATGACGATTTTCGCAGCCATCAAGCTTCAGTAATCGAAACTTTGATTGGCGGCGGCGATTGTCTGACCCTTATGCCGACTGGTGGGGGGAAATCTCTTTGTTATCAGATCCCTGCCCTTGTGCGACCTGGAACTGGCATCATTGTCTCTCCGCTCATCGCTCTTATGCAAGATCAGGTTGATGCTCTCATTCAACTCGGCGTAAAAGCCGCTTTTCTCAACTCAACACAGACACAAGCAGAGCAACGTGATGTTCAGGATCAATTGCTCAATGGCTCATTGGACCTTCTTTATGTTGCGCCAGAGCGCTTACTTTCAAATAGAATGCTCGAGCTATTAGCAAGCGCTGACCTCTCACTATTTGCCATTGATGAAGCTCATTGTGTTTCCCAGTGGGGGCATGATTTTAGGCCTGAGTACAGGCAGCTTTCAGCTTTGGCTGATCTCTTTCCTCATGTGCCACGCATTGCCTTGACAGCAACAGCTGATCAGAGAACAAAAGCCGAGATTGTAGAGCAATTACGCTTAACTGGGGCAGCTCAATTTATTGCCAGCTTTGATCGACCCAACATTCGCTATACGATTGCTGAGGGTGGTAGCAACAGGGAACAGCTCTGGCGGTTTTTAGAAGCAGAACATAGTAATGATGCGGGTATCATTTATTGTTTATCTCGCAAAAAGGTGGAAGAGACAGCTGAGTGGCTTTCAAAGAAAGGGCGAACAGCCCTGCCCTATCATGCGGGGATGGATGCATCTATCCGACGAGATGCACAAACACGTTTTTTGAGAGAAGACGGCATAGTGATGGTTGCAACCGTTGCTTTTGGTATGGGAATTGATAAGCCGGATGTTCGTTTTGTTGCTCATCTAAATTTGCCAAAATCGATTGAATCTTATTATCAAGAAACAGGACGTGCCGGGCGCGATGGCGAACCAGCCAATAGCTGGATGGCTTATGGCCTTAATGATGTCATCACCTACCAACAATGGATTGAGAATTCTGACGCAGGAGATACTCAAAAGCAAGTTGAGCGCCAAAAATTAGATGCGCTGCTTGGCTTATGTGAGACCACAACGTGCCGGCGTGAGCATTTACTCACTTATTTTGGTCAAGAACCAGATAGTGAGCAAGAGGGAGACAAAACCTCGGGAACATCTGGTAATTGTGGCAATTGTGATAATTGCATTTCTCCGCCGGAGACATTTGATGGGCTTCAACTCGCACAGAAAGCTCTCTCTACCGTTTATAGGACTGGACAACGATTTGGGGTTTCATATCTCATCAAAGTTTTACTTGGTAATGCGGATGAGCGCATCATTCAGAATAATCATGATCAGGTCTCTACGTTTGGTATTGGCAGTGATATTAGTGATAAAGAATGGCGGAGTATTTTCAGGCAGCTTATTGCGCGCGGGTTTTTACTATCTGATCATGACAAATATGGAGGCCTTCATTTAAGCGAAACATGCCGCCCCCTCTTGAAGGGCGAGGGAATGTTTCAACTACGGCGTTTGCGTATGACGGCTAAAACCAAAAGGGCAAGTCGCAGCAAAGATACGAAAGTGCCAGCTGCTGATAAGCCTTTATGGGATGCTTTGATTGCGCTTCGCACTGAATTAGCAGCCACTCAAAAGGTTGCTCCTTATGTGATTTGTCATAACCGCACTTTTGAGGAACTAGTCACTGTGAGGCCGAAAACAAAAACAGGGCTTTATAATATAACAGGTCTTGGAGAGAGTAAGATCAACCGCTATGGAGATGATTTTTTAAAGGTCATCAAAGCTCACCCACCGCTAGCTGAACTTAATAACAAACTCTCTGACACAGTTAATCAGACCTTGCTTTTGCACCTACAAGGGCATAAACCTGACGTTATTTCTGAAAAGCGCAGCATTGGTATTTCGACCATTTATGATCATTTTGCAGATGCCATTGAAGGCGGTGTTCTTGAAATCAAAGATTTGCAAGAAATTGATGAGGTGGCCATTGCTGAAATTGGTCAGGCTTTTGAAGAACAGAACATATTTCAAACCGGCCAATTGAAGCCAAGCTATGAGGCGCTTGAAGGGCGTTATAGCTATGGGATTTTAAAATGTGTTCTCGCGGAAAAAGCTCTTAGCGCTTAGGCTCACAGGTTTAGAACCTGCCCCCCCTCAAAACTATCTAACTACCATGACAATGTTATAAAAAAGCACCTACTGGTATGGGAACCCCAGCAGGTGCAGTCTAAATAGGAGAGTTTAATGATCAAGTAAAAGAAGCCATTAAAGTCTTATGACTTCTTTTGTTTTCGTATTTTGGAAATTAATATTTCCAACCGACACCCATGATAAATTTCTCAGTGTCTGTCGCAAATTGATCTGCATTATAATTTGCGTATTTGGCCTCTACATATACACCTCTTCTTAAAGGCATCTTTGCGTAGAAATCAAATTCTGTGCCATAATCAATTGATCCTTCTTCAGACTTGAAGTCATGATATTGAGCTTTAAGAAGTAGCCCGTTGAAGATTGATAATTGACCAGGTGCGTTTTTGACTTTGTATGTCACGTCTACATAAAAATCTTCCAAGCCGTTTTCTGGTGTTACTAAGAACTTATCAGCAAAGCCATTGAATTTATGTAAGGTAGCTAGAGGTGTTCTAAAGCGTCCTGTTGAATCATCGTCAGCGCCAAGAACTTCATAACCAACGGTTGTTTTTAGCCCTGATTTAGAAACACCAAGAGCTAGATGATAATAGTCAGCATCATACTCTAGTGTGTTGCTACCGTAATCTTCCTGGTGAGCGTATTCTGCATAGTAATGCAAACCGTAACCGGCATATTCTCTTTTACCTTTAAGAGAGATACCGTAAGACGCGTTTGAATTTGCGGGGCTATCCTCATCAAAGTCGAGTAAAAATCCATAACCCTTTACAACACCAACGCCGTGGATTTTATAACCAGCATGTAGAATATGGCTTTCACTATCCCAATCACCATTAGGTGAATCATTACCAAAAATACGGTTCACTTTATCAATGTAACCATAGGTAAGTGTGAGACCAGGAATTGATGTGTTTTTCACCATGCCTGCGTCAAATGTTTGATTGTTTTGGCGCCATCCAACGTGTCCAACAAAACGATGATTATCAACAGTGATCACTTGGCGGCCAATTTTTGCAACTGTTCCAGGTAGACCGGAATATTGCATATAAAGTTGGTTTAGTTCGTGAGATTTAACATCTGCAACAACTGGAAATTGAGTTTTGCCGTTGATAGTGTTGTTAAATTCATCACCAAAGACGTTTGTTACAGCTTCAAATTCAACACCAAGAGTTAAGCCATAAAAGCTACCAGATTTCCATCCAACCCGGCTTCTTAATGTTGATGCATTTGCTTCTTCTGCAATGCCATCCTGGTCTACATATTCATATCTATATCTCTCATCGATTGAAAGCTTACCTGCTTTAATTGCATCGAAGAGAGCTTCACCAGCGTGTGCGCTTAAAGGCGCTGCGAACAGCGCAGATATAAACGCTAATTTGCCTAGTGAATGACTATTCATTTTCATTTTCGGTTACCCCCGGTAGAAAAACAAAATTAATAATTGTCTCCAATATTGCTCATCACGATAGTGACAAAAAAATAAAGATGCAAATTGAATCCGTGTTTTTTATTCAAAAATCTTGTTGTTTTTCAAATGCTTACAAAGTAGGCAGCTTATTGCCCATTCTTTGTTCAAAATACGTTTCAAAATTTTCTACTAAAGAATTGGATTGCTTTTTTCTTATGCAGGCGCATAAAATTTTAGCTGCTAGTTACCGCGTCTAATGAGGCCTAGTTCTGTAATTGCAACATAAATTTACAGATAACGGCTTGCCTGAAATCCAATTGGTAATGGCATGACATGATTCTTTTTTATCTGTGCACAAATATGCTGCAAAGCGGCTTTCTACTTTAGTTTATGGGTTTTCCGTTTCGATAAATTTATCTCAAATTAAGTCCACAAACTCTTCTCCTATCAACACTCACAAAACTTTGAACAAGGACTGCAACAAATGTCTTAATTTTCATTTATATTTAGTGGTGAAGAAGAGATGTTCATCTCGCATTTTTTAATATTTTAAGGACTAGTAATTATGTCAGATATTTCACGCCGTGACCTTGTTGTCTCAGCAAGCGGCGCAGCTGTTCTTGGCCTTTGTGGGCCCATGGCAGTTATTCCCGATGCTCTTGCACAAACCAAATTGAAACAAGGGTTTGTCAATTATGATATTGGGGATATCCGTTGCACGTCTCTTTATGATGGTATTTGGAAAAAACCGCATGATGCGAACTTTATTCGCAATGCAGGTGTTGAGGATGTTAAATCGGCGCTAAAAGAAGGTGGTTATACAACTGAATTCGTCCCTATTGAATTTTCACAAACATTCATAAAAGTGGGGGAGAAAAACGTTCTTGTTGATTCTGGAACTGGTGGGCAGCTTACACCAGATGCCGGCATGATGATGAAAAATTTAAAAGCTGCTGGTGTGGAAGCCAAGTCTATTGATACAATTCTTATCTCTCACTTCCACCCTGATCATATTTTTGGGCTTATGGCTAAGGGTACAAATGAGCAAATTTTCCCAAATGCAGAAATCATGATGCCGTCTAAGGAATATAAATTCTGGACGGACCCTTCTATTGTTTCCAAACTCCCCAAAAACCGGCAAGGTTTGGCTTTACGTATTCAGGCGACCTTTCCTAAATGGAAGAATATTACCCTTTTTGATGAAGGTGAGAAGCAACTACTTCCTGGTGTTCGTTCAATTCCAGCTTATGGTCACACCCCTGGGCATACTGCTTTTCATGTTAGTAGCGGAGACAAACAACTGATTATTGCTGGAGACGCAGCTAATTTGCCTGCTCTATTCCTTAAAAACCCGAATTGGCATCTTGTTTTTGATGGTGATCCGAAAGCTGCTCAGGAAGCGCGCGTTAAATTATTTAATCGTGTTTTAGAAGAAAAGGCTGTTGTTGCCGGTTATCATTTTGGTTTTCCAAATGCTGGTAAATTAGAAAAAGACGGCAAAGGCTTTGCCTTTAGTGCGTTTACCGGTTAAGGCATTTTTACTCGATTTAACTAGCTCAAAGCAATGTGAGGGAGGTCATCTGCGCCTCCCTCATTTTTGTTTTCTGGACTTTAAGCCGTTTATAGAAACTTAGCCTGACAGCGACCAATATTGCCTTGATAATGTGTTAGACATGGTTTTGTTGATTGAGCTTTTCTATTCGCATCTGCCATGCATGCATTTAAAACAGATGTGCTGAATTTAGCGCATTTGAAATACCCATCTTTATTTTTACGCGCATTTAAACGGCCCGATGTTGGATCCTGATTTTTTTGTGTGATAACAGTTTTGGGCGTTGTCACTCGCTTGTCAGTTTCCACAATGGTTTTTGGAGTTGTCACGCGCTTATCTGGCAGAGGACGTATTCTTTTTATCGGCTTTTTTTGCATTTTTTTCAATGCATTACGATTTTGGTTTTTGACATTTGTCTTGGTTGAGCGTTTGATATTTACACGCTTAGCAAGGTTATTTTGTCTCTTACCAAGTTTTGCTCTTTGCTTTAAAGCTGCACGCTTTACTTGCCGCTTCGCAACACGGTTTTTCTGAGCCCTTTCGGACTTTTTCTTTAGAATATCCGTTTTTTGAACTCTATCTCCAAAACGGTCTTTTTTGTTATTTTTAGCTTCGGCGACGCCACCTAATAAAGTGACACTCATACCAGCGATAACAAGGGTTTTAGTAAATGTATTGATCATTTTGATCTCCTTAAAAAATTTGAAACTCACCAAAGACAATTCTTTAAGTGAGGACTAAACTTTTAAGGAAAAGCAGGTAAGTGAGATGTGTGATTGGTCACAATACATTCATTGACAATACTTGTTTTACTGACATGTTAATGTTTCTTTATTTCTCCTCAGTTTGTCTGTATTTTTGCTATATTGATTCTTCCCTTACTGGGATACCTTGTTTCATGGGTTCCTCCAAATTAGGAATTAGGGCGCAGGCCTTTCGTAAAGACTTTATTGTAAAGTCCTTTCCTAACTTCCTTGTTTAACTCATTTTTTTATAGATTTTCACTTTTTAAGAGATTTTGAATATGGCTCAAATCGAGACGCTTATAGCTTCTGAAATTAATGCTCGCCCTCAACAGGTCGAGGTTGCTGTCACCTTAATTGATGAAGGTGCAACCGTGCCGTTTATCGCACGCTATAGAAAAGAACGCACTGGCGGGCTTGACGATGATCAATTAAGAAAAATTGAGGAACGTCTCACTTATCTTAGAGAGTTAGAACAAAGACGTGCCAGCATTGTTAAGACGATTGATGGACAAGGCAAACTTGATGATCAGTTGCTTAAAAAAATTAACGCTGTGATGACACGCTCTGAACTTGAGGATCTGTATCTGCCCTATAAACCAAAACGCAGAACAAAGGCTCAAATTGCAAGAGAAGCAGGGTTAGAACCTTTAGCAATTGAGTTGGTTAACTCACCGAACATAGATCCATTTAAAATGGCCAAAGAGTATATCTCTTCAGACAAAGGTGTTGCTGACATAGACGCTGTTTTAGAAGGCGCGGCTGATATTGTTAGCGAAGGTCTTACTGAAAAGGCTGAACTCTTAGGTTCTTTACGTGGTGCTATGCGCCAGGATGGTTCTGTTAAAACAAAAGTTAAAAAAGGCAAGGAAGAAGAAGGGGCAAAGTTTGCTGACTATTTTTCTTTTGAGCAAAGTTTTAAAGACATTCCGCCTCACAGGGCCCTTGCCCTTTTGCGAGCTGAACGCGAAGGTGTGATTTCTCTCGGGCTTGATATTGAAGGTGAGGCTGATGTTCACCCTTGTGAGCGAAAAATTGCGAATGAATTTCAATTTAATGGTGGATCAAAGACACGCAATGACTGGTTGAAAGATACCGTGCACAAAACCTGGAAAGGTAAACTGCATAAGAAAATTTCTGGAGACCTTATACAAGATTTACGTGAAAAAGCCGAGCTTGAAGCTATCCGTGTTTTCTCTCAAAATCTGAAAGACCTTATGCTTGCGGCACCAGCTGGAGCTAGACCAACGATTGGCTTAGACCCAGGGTTTAGAACCGGTGTTAAAGTTGCTGTTGTTGATAAAACGGGTAAACTTGTAGACTATTCAACAATTTACCCAAACGAACCACGTAATGACATTGAAGGATCCCTTAAAACATTAATCGCATTAGTTCAAAAACATAATGTGGAAATTATTAGTATTGGCAACGGGACAGCGTCTCGCGAAACAGACCGTTTAGCCGCTGAACTTATTAAACGCTGCTCTGATCGCAAGCTTGTTAAAATCATCGTATCTGAAGCAGGTGCTTCTGTTTACTCCGCTTCTGAATTGGCTTCAAAAGAGTTTCCTGATCTTGATGTATCAATTCGCGGTGCGGTGTCTATTGCCCGCCGCTTACAAGACCCTCTTGCTGAACTTGTTAAAATTGAAGCTAAAGCCATTGGTGTTGGGCAATATCAACATGATGTTGACCAGGGCGCTTTACAGCGCTCACTTGATGCTGCTGTTGAAGATTGTGTGAACTCGGTTGGTGTTGATTTGAATATGGCATCTGCTGAATTGCTTAGTCATATTTCGGGATTAAACCAAACGTTAGCCGCTAATATCGTAGCTTATAGAAATCAAAATGGTGCTTTTAAATCTCGTCAAGAGTTGAAGAAGGTAACCCGGCTTGGCCCAAAAGCGTTTGAACAAGCGGCTGGATTTTTGCGTATTCGCGAGGGGAAGAACCCGCTTGATCAATCTGCTGTTCACCCTGAAGCTTATTCAGTTGTTAAGAAGATTGCCGAGACAACGGGGAAGGCCATTGACCAACTCATTGGAGATAGTTCTTTTTTGAAAGGGCTTGATGCGCAGTCTTTTGCTGATGAACAATTTGGTGTGCCAACCGTGACTGACATTTTATCTGAACTGGATAAACCTGGGCGTGACCCGCGCCCGACTTTTGAGGTCGCCAGCTTTGCTGATGGCGTTGAAAAAATAACAGACTTGAAAGAAGGTATGCAACTTGAAGGCGTTGTTACTAATGTGACGAACTTTGGTGCCTTCGTTGATATTGGTGTGCATCAAGATGGTCTTGTGCATATTTCGCAGCTGGCAGACAAATTTGTTAGTGATCCACATGAGATCGTTAAGACAGGGGCTATTGTTAAAGTGCGTGTGACTGAAGTGGATGTTGCTCGTAAACGTATAGGTCTTTCTATGAAATCGGCAGATGGCTTAGATGAGGTGCGAAAAGCTGAGCGAGATATTGTCAGCCAAAAACACTCTGGAAAACATAGTGACAAGCATGGGGGGAATAAATCGTACTCTTCAGCCCAATCAAAAGACAAATCATCTGACGGTATAGATAGTTCTAACCCGTTTGCTGCAGCTTTTGCCAAAGCCAGTAAGACCAAGCACTAATTGCTCTCAATCATTGAGTGTCATTTGGCGCATTCGTTTTTTTAATGACTTTGTTTTCTTTAATGCCCCGGCTTTTTGCCGGGGTATTTTTTTATCTCTCCCCCTTGATTGATGCAGCGTTGTTCTTCAAGATAGGTTATCTACAAATAATTCAACCTCATATAATTTAACGGGACATATACTATGACTGACGATAATGATGGCGAGCCATTGCGCAATATTTCACCTGATCAATTTATGAATATTGCTGACAAGTTCATCAATGTTGCAAACAGAAGTAACCAAAAAATTCCTGCTGTAGATTTGCACATGGCCTTTTTATATGCAGCCGCTCGGTATAGTTCTCATGTTTGTAAAAATGTTCTTGAAGTCGAGAACCAGGAAGAATTTGTCTCTGAAATGACGAAGTCTTACCAAGAAATGCTTCGCAACCACTTAGCAGATCCTTCAGTTTAATCAATAACTTACAACGTCACCCTATTTCACCAACCTTACTCAATTACGATGTTGGGTCTATTGATCATTTCTTCTTCTTGTTTTATCCGCTCGAGGATATTTTTGGTAATTTGATTATATGTTTTTGCGTGTTCGCCTTCTGGATCTGAGATAATAATTGGCGTGCCGGCATCTGAATTTGTTCTTATATCTTGGTGAAGTGGCACGCCCCCAAGGAACGGCACACCAATGCGTTCAGCTTCTTCCTTTGCGCCGCCATGGCCAAATATTCCGTGACTGTCTCCGCAATGCGGACAAATAAAGTAACTCATATTTTCAATAATACCTAATACAGGTACCTCAACTTGCCGGAACATATTCAAGCCTTTGCGGGCATCAATTAAGGCTAGATCCTGAGGGGTAGAAACGATGACAGCGCCTGCTAAAGGAACTTGCTGCGCAAGAGTTAGTTGGACATCTCCTGTGCCGGGGGGCATGTCTACAATCAGCATGTCGATTTCACCCCATTGCACTTCGCGCAACATTTGAGTGATGGCTGAGATGACCATTGGGCCCCGCCAGATCATTGGTGTTTCTTCATCCACTAAGAAGCCCATAGAGATCACTTTAATACCAAAACCATCTAAAGGTTTAATAATCCTCCCTGACACTTGAGTGGGCCTTCCTGAGATGCCTAATAACCTTGGCAGGGATGGGCCGTAAATATCTGCGTCTAATATTCCGACCTTCATCCCCCTTGCTTGCAGAGCCAGTGCGATGTTTACCGATGTGGTTGACTTTCCAACACCGCCTTTTCCTGATGAAATGGCGACTATTGATTTTATGCCTTGAGGTAAGCCGACTTGTTGGCCTGGTGCTCCATCTGCGCTTGCCATTCCGCCTGCGTTAGCCATAGGCGGTGGAACAGAGCCCATTTCAGAACTTGAGGGAGCTGGCCGCACCGAAGCTTGATTTACCTCCCCACCCTTCCCCTCTTTTTCAGATGTAAGGATTACAAAAGCTGTATCAATTCCGGTGATTGATTTTGCCACTTTTTCAGCAGCTGCTCGTAAGGGCTCCAAAGTTTCAGCTTTTTCAACCGGTACAGAAATAGAGAAAGTTGCTTTATTATCGATGAGCTGAATTTCTGATACCAATCCTAAATCTACGATATTACTTTCTAAATTGGGTCCCTTAACTTTTTTAAGATTTTCTAGTAGTTCTGATTTCAGGTCTAATGTCATTCTTGTTTCTTTTTTATTTTCTACAATATTTACAATTAGATAGACTGGATATCACGTCTATTCACTTGATCAATTTTCGAGCAGTCGCTTTCGGATTGAGACACGTTTTATCGAGGGCGTGGCCTCTTCCAGTTCTCTTTCGATATGAACTAAACTTTCAGAATTACTTTCATCTATGGGAGTTTCATCTAAACCTGCACTTATTTCCTGCAACTCTTGATCGTCAGATAATTCTTCCCTATCAACTTCATTGACCTCTTCAATGTTTTGATCATCACCAGGTTGATCATCTGTATGTGCCACTTCACTTTCTGATGCACTTTCTTCTTTTTGGTTCAATTCTTCTTCAAGGGCTAATTTTCTTAATCTTTCTTTTTCATCATCTTCTTCTGTTAGAAAACCTCGCCCGACTTTCCAATTTGATTTAAAAACATTGAGGGCAGGATCGGCAAAATTTTCATCATAATCGTTTAAACCGTCAACATTTGCGAGTATTGGATTGCTCGTCCATAGTTTTCGCATGGCTAAATTTTTTAAGACTTCTGGCACTCCTTTTTTCATGAAGGGCCCAAAATCAGAGTCATAGTTAAGAGTTTCTAGGTCAATAGCTTCAGCAACTTCGCGGTTCTCTGCCATTTCTTTTTCTTCTGCTTCTTTTTCAGATGCAGATATTTCATTGCCTTGTTGCCTTTCTCTGTCTTCGTTTTTTTCATCTGAAACGGAAGGGTCTGTTAGCTCAGCGTCATCTGTCTGTTTTCTGCGCGACCATCTCTTCAAGAAAGTTTCTTCAGCTGTTTTATCCTTTTCAGTCATTTTGGCTTCCTTTAAAAATATGCCCGTTTGACTTTTTATCGTCTGAGGAATTGAAAATTGGCTCTTTTCCAAATTGCTGAGGTTCTTGCTTGAAGTTTTTACGCTTTCTTTTTTTGAAGGGCTCATCAACATGGTGTTGATCTATAAAATCCATAAGAGTGATTGCTATTTTTGTCGGCATTGGTACGCGCTCAATGATGTCCTCTGCGGGGTCAGCATAATCTTGTGCTTCATAGGGAGACACAGTGACTGCATGGACGAAATAATCTAGCGGGTATTCGTCTTCATCATCGCGGCGCAGAACGACATATACGGCCGGCACTTCGCTTTCAAAATTGTGAATATAGCTCTCTGTTTCCTTGGCATGACAGTAAATTTCTGAGTGCCCCATATAGTAAGCTGTTGCGCTCTCTGTTTGGCGAATTACGTCTCCAATTTCATGGTTAACTGCACCGAAAATTACAGCACTCGGCATCCAATAATCTTCGGCCCATTGTGAGTGGGCATGGGATTTAGATTTTCGAATTTCAGCGATAACAGCAACATTAATTTTGAGCTCTTTTTTCACAAAGATTTAACTCCCCTTTTTGCTTGCTTCGGGCGCTTTTTTATAGTCTTCTAATATTAAAAAATAACTAGGGTCAAACCCAAAAATATTATGCTTAGTATAGGGAGATTATTAGCAATGAGCAAACATACTTTTTTGCTTTGCAATTGTGCAAATTCCATGCCCGTTGATGGTGAAAAAATTGGCCAAAATCTGGGCGTTGGAGATCTGCCTGTACATACCAATTTATGCCGCACAGACATAGCTGACTTTGAGGCTGAATTAAGCGCAAATTCTTTGTGTGTTGGCTGCACACAAGAAGCAACTTTTTTTGCTGAAGTTGCAGAAGAAGCTGATGCACTCACTCCGTCATTTTTTAACCTTCGCGAGTTTGCTGGCTGGAGTTCTGATGGTAAAAAAACAACTCCCAAAATGGTTGCTCTTACGGCCCATGCAACCTTGCCTGAAAAATCAGCTCGTGTGAAAACACTGTCCAGTGATGGTTTGTGTTTAGTTCTTGGTTCAGGCCAGGAGTGCTTTGAAGCTGCCGAGCTTTTGAACCAAAAACTTTCAGTCACTCTAATTTTAACAAGTGATACTGATTTAGTTCTTCCGTCTAAGTTTGATTTTCCTATTTTCAAAGGCAACATTAAAAAAGCAAGCGGGACTTTTGGATCTTTTGAAGTTACTCTTGATGATTATGCAGCCCTATTACCTTCTTCAAAATCTGAACTAGTCTTTGCTGGTGAGCGGGATGATGTCCAATCTCAGTGTAGTGTGATTGCTGACTTTAGGGAAGGCTCACCACTGTTCACGCGACATGATGGTCGAGATGGATATTTCCGCACTGATCTTAGAGACCCGGCTGCTGTAATGCGCACGGTTTTTGAGGCATCAGAACTTGTTGGAGAATTTGAGAAGCCTATTTATGTAGATTACAACCCTGAGATTTGTGCTCATTCTCGTTCAAAAAAAGTCGGGTGTTCAAAATGTTTGGATAATTGCCCAGCTGGCGCTATTACTGCGAATGGTGACCATGTTGCTATTGATTTAGATATCTGCGGAGGTTGTGGTAATTGTGCGGCTCATTGTCCAACAGGTGCTGTTTCCTATTTATTTCCTGATCGAACAGACCATATTAAAGCCATTCAGACTTTAGCTTCTAGCTATTATAAAGCCGGTGGCGAGAAAGCATCTCTCCTAATACATGATAAAAAACAAGGCCTTGAGATAATTTCATTAAGCGCCCGTTATGGGAAAGGTTTACCAGCTTCTCTTATACCACTTGAGGTGCATAGCCCTTCGGGGATTGGGCATGACGCTTTGGTAGCTGCATTTGCTGCTGGTTTTACTCACGTAGTTATTCTTGGTGACACTCAGCAGAGCGAAGAGTACGAAGCTCTGAAAAAAGAAATATCTCTCACTCAATCTCTACTTTCTGGATTGGGTTTTGAGGAAGAGCGATTGCACTTAATTTTTTCAACTGAGCCTGATGAATTTGAACAAGCTATTTGGGACCTTGCTAATTTTAATCCGGTTTCTAAAAAGACGTTTGCCCCTCTTGGCAGCAAGAGAGAGATAGCACGAATGGGCATTGGTGCCTTAGCTGAAGCCAGCACGCAAAAAGCAGAAATTATTCCACTGAGCAACGAAGCGCCCTATGGTCTTATTTCAGTGGACCGAGATAGTTGTACACTTTGCTTATCTTGTGTTTCTGCTTGTCCAGCGGATGCCCTTCGTGACAATCCGGACAAACCTGAACTACGTTTTGTAGAGACGGCTTGTGTTCAATGTGGCTTATGTCAAAACACTTGCCCGGAAAGCGCGATCAGTTTAACACCCCAGCTGAACTTACTCCCTTCTGCTATGCAACCGGTCACTTTAAACGAAGAAGAACCGTTCGAGTGCATTAAATGCGGCACTCCTTTTGCTGCTAAATCAACAATCGAAAAGATTTCAGAAAAGCTTGCTGGTAGTCATAGAATGTTTGAAAGCGAAGCAAATGCTCAGCTGATAAAAATGTGTGACACCTGTCGTTTGGAGACTATGGCTGAGACAAATGACGGGGATCCATTTGCCCTTGCAAAACGCCCTGTACCACGCACAACTGATGACTATATTTCAGCTGAAAAATCAGGTCTTACCATTGATGATTTTTTAACTCAAGACGAGACGGATTAAACCTAAATAATATACATTTTAGTCTTATTTTTTGAGCCGAAAATTTAATAAAAATTTCGGCTCAATTTACACTCAATTTAAAGACTTTTCTTCGAGTTTTTTTCACTGGTTTCACCAGCATTTTAAAACCATTTTCATCTCTAATTTGGCGTCTGAATAGGGAGGTTCATCAAAAGATTTTGAGGCTTTAAATTTATAGTATTTTCAGGTGACATTGCGAGGCCTAAATAGACAGCTTTTCCTTGCATTGCTTCAATGATTTCTGTCTTGTTTTTGAACTCTAAACGAAACAATCCTACGAAATTATTCATCGATTCTTCGCTCTCAGATTTACCTTCATATAAATCATTTAAAATCTTTGAAGAATACTCATCAAGACCTATGTGCCACGACCATTGTTCATCTTTTATTGACTGCATTGCTTGCACTCTCACATCGACACCTAACATGTGCCCTACCCACTTACTCAAAACATTTGCAAGAGCATCTGGGCCGTGTTCCGTGTATCTAAAATCGAGAGCAAAATTGAATTGATCTGCTCTTTGCCAATATGAATTTTTATTTTTTTCAGTTAGTACATCCAGAGTTATATCTTGGTGCTGTTTGCCCGCTTCGGTTAGCAAACTGCCTAAGCCACCAAGACCACCTGTTTCTTTATACATCTCGACGGCTTCTTTATCGGCGAGCATAATTTGCTCATTTTGATTTGTGACTAGTTGTTCGCGGAAAAGAACTTCACTTGCTCTGACTATAAATGGATTTTTTTCTTTCTCCAGCAACCCGCTTACAATTAAATGCACCATGTGAATTATGAACATATTTGGAATTGGCAATTTTTGCTTCTCGTCGAAGAGCGCTAAATATGCTTGTTCGATTGTTTTAAATTTCAAAAGGTGGTCTCTAAAAGCCAAAATGATTTTGTAATTTTCGACTGTATCTTTATCTTTGATTTTTTGAAGGTCATCTTCGGAAACGTCTATAGTGGGTGTTTCCATTAATCTTTCAAAAAGAATATGTTCTTGATCACAAGATTCATCAACCGGATGGATTTCTGGACGTGTGTAATAGGCACGTAGCAAATCATCAGTTACAAGTAACCACCCATTTTCATCTTTTTGAGTTAGATGTAACCCGGATGATTTCCAAATGGTTTTTCTTTCAGTAATCTCTGCCGTTTCGCTCATTCAATTCAACCTGAGTTTGCTTTTTTAGCTTTTTGCCAAATTTCTTTTAAAGTTATGAGATAGATTTTTTGGTCGTCTGATTTCAATAGAGCGCCGCCAACTTCATCCAGGCCAATAAATTGCCCCCTAAAACTTTGCTCTTTACCTTCTATGGTTGTAAATTGATTTCTGTTTGCTGCTCGGAATAACCAATTTTCATGTACTGGTTCAAACCCCTCTTGTTGCCATGTATCAATCCAGGTTAAAAAATGGCGCGACCATGAATTTATGATTTGTCTAGCATCGACATCACCGCAGCCTTCTTCATACAGAACCGTTTTTTTTAAATCGTTGCCTGGTTCATTCTCTTCTTGTGCACTGTTTTCTTCTGGCCATTTAACATTTAGAGCCATAGACAAGACTGCGTAGTCAGGAATTCCATCAAATGGTGTGTTGTCAGGAAAATACAGAGAAACATTTCCAATACGTGCCCCATTTGCATAAATGAGGCCTGGCCACCCAAAGGTTATTCCTAAATTTGGCGGGCAAATGGCTCCTAAACAATCAGCAATGGCTACCATACCAAGCGGAACCATGGTCAGAGTTTTTTCCGCTGAAATCTCTGGCTCGAGAACAATTGCACAATGTGCAACATCCAATGATGTTGACCAAACCAAATCACCAGCCCCTAGTTTTTTTTCTTTAAGTTTATTGAGTGTATCTGTCACTAATTCAGTTTCTTGCACGGGACTATCAGAAATGAGGTGTTGGTCAGATGCTGTTAATGGTTTGGTTTCATGAAATTCATGACCATTTAAAAGCGGTGGGAATGTAAGTGTGGCTTGATCCATTGTTTTTATTTTTACTTCTTTCCTTACAACATTTTTAAAGTTTTAAATTTACAAGCGAATTGATTTTCCCTGAAACGCTTCCGTTGATGATTGATTTAAACTGCCGTTTAACAGACAAGATGAAACGATGCCGATGAGAACGACAAGTCCTAGACTTATAATAATTGCTTTCATTTTTTGTTCCTTTTTTGTGCTTTAGGTTGCCCACTAGCAACCGTCGCAGCAACCGCATTTTTTGATGTGCTTCTGATGCCTACTACGCATCCGCACTATTTAGCTACCGTTGCTTTCTTTAAAAATTGTATTAGCGCGTCTCTTCGGTGAACTGCTTTTAATCTTTGAACTGGCATTTTTGATCCTGGTGTTACGATATCTGGGCCTTCATCAAATAATCTGCCGATTGTTTCTTCATTCCAAATTAATTTAGAGGCGATGAGAGCTTTTGAAAATTTATACCCTTTAAGTGTTCCAGCTTCTCTGCCGAATAATTTATACAATGTAGGGCCTGCTCTGTTTTTATCATTGGGGCCAAGAGTATGACAAACGGAGCATTTTCTTTGAAACTCCACTTCGCCAGGATCCGCTGATCGTTTAACCTGAAAACGCCTTGGCTGCAAATTGCTCGTCATTTTAAAGCTTTCTTTTGGAAAGACTTGCCATCTACTTATGAAATCATCGAGGCCAGAACGATAGAGTGTTTTTCCATTTTGTGAAAAGGCCAAGCCCCAGACAGGGCCAATGAAATTTTTATATTCTTCAAGTTGTTTAAAAGTTACGAGGTCAAAAATACGGATATACCCATCACTGGAGCCGACTGCAAACCAGCCAGAATTTTTATTGATCGCCAGAGATAAAATTGGATGTTGGTAATTTCCGATTTTTTTTACGGTTCTGTTTTTTATATCCAACAATGAGACATCACCATTTAACGTTCCAAATAATATTTCTTTTCCATCTGGCATTAGGTGAATGACATTTATTCCCCACCCGTTTGAATGGATGATGCCGCCATGTTGGATTTTTGTTTGCCTGGCTCTTTTATCAATATGCCAAGCTCGGATATCTCCATCGTAAGAGGCTGAAAAAAGAAGTGTATTATCATGGCTAAACGTGACCGAATTTACATTTCCTCTATGACCTTTAAACGCGTTTACTTGGACTTGCTTTTCTATATCAAACAATCTGGCAGTCCCGTCCCATCTGGCAACGGCCGCAAACTTTCCATTTTTGCTAACAGCTACATCAAGGACCTTATCACCGGTGTCTTCTATTAATTTTGTTAATTTACCTGTCGTTAAATTCCAAATCGCAAAGCTACCATCATCAGATACTGACACTGCTTTGTTGGGCAACTTGTTGCCATTGGGTACAAATGCAATGTCGTTGACGGCGGCATTGTGCCCGAGCATCCGGTGTTTTATTTTTCCTTTTTTATTTGATAGATCCCAAAGAATAATTGAATAATCGAAAGATGAGCTTAGGGCGAGCTTGTCCATACCATCCAAGACTATGGATTTAACTGGCCCACCATGACCTTTTAATTTTTCTGGTAAAAGAGGTTGATTTGTTTGTGCGTGTATTCTTCCCTTATTTAGGAGGACATTCGACAGGACCATTTCAAATCCAACCACAGCGCTGATTGATAGAATCAGCGCTGTGGTTGCAAAGTGCGCTAAGGGTGAGCTTTTACGCACACTCTGTTTCGGATCTGTCGTTAAACTCATCTTCAATGACTACTCTGCGGCTTGAACGTTCGCGCCATCAGCATTTCTCTCTTGAGCTTTAACTTCTTCAACCCAAAGAGAATGATGCTCAAGTGCCCAATTTTCATCGACGTCACCAGAGCCCATGGCATCATAGGCCCCTTCCATACCGATTGAGCCGATATAGATATGAGCCAAGATCAGGCAGATCATAAGAACGCCCATGATAGCATGCCAGATATTATTATATTGCTGCTCTTGAATAACACTGTAGGGAGCGCTTCCCATACCGAGCCAATTTCCAACATCAAGCCCTATAGCTGAAAATGCTGACATGGTGCTTGAAAAGAATGAATATTCAAATGGGAACATCAAAGCCCAGCCTGAAACACTTAGAGAAAGTCCTCCAATCATCACAGCCCAGAAGATTAGTTTTTGGCCTGCATTAAATTTACCGGCTGGAGGATGCTCACCCTTTTTAAAGATGCCACCGCCTTTTAGGATCCAATTAATGTCGCCACGATTAGGTAAATTATGCATCACCCAACAAACAAAAGCGATGATCAGCCCAAGCATAAAAGCAAAGGCAATGTAATTATGAGTGAGTTTTAAAAAGTAAGTAAACGGTCCAAAGGCATCTTTACCGATTATTGGCAGGATAACTGATTTACCAAATGTAATATTAAGCCCACTAATCCCTAGAATGATGAATGAAATTGCCATGAGCCAATGGCCAGTACGTTCTATGGTTGAAAAACGTTTGATTTTGCGACCAGACAATCCTTTGTCAACTTTGATCTTTCCTCGTATAGCAAAGAAAATAGCCAATAGAATTAGGGTTGCCAGCATAGAGAAGCCTAAGTAGCTAAATAGAGGACCGTTACGTATGGCTCTATAGCTTTCACCAGAATCTTGCACTAAAACGCCTGCTTTTGTATCCGGGATTGAAACATTGCCCTTCACACCATGACGAATAGCACGCCAGGTATCTGAATCTGAACTTCTATTTAGAACAGCGCCAGGTATTCTGTTGGTTTGAAACTTTTTAGCGGCATCTTTATTGATTACATTTTTAACCGCATTGGCTGGTGGGCGAACTGAGCTTTCTGCCTGGGCGTTAGAGACACTATAAATAAACAGGACAAGCCCGATCATTACCAAGCCCATTACAAAGCTCATGGTTTCTTTTAGTGGCTCCAAAGGTAGAGCTAACGTTTTTTTATTGGTTCTCGCCATTCCTCGGAGCAAGTTGTGATTTTGTGACCCCGGTGATTGAAGACTGTTCATTTTTTTCTCCCTGCTCACTCAACTTTTCCTTCCTAGTTTTTCATTCGCGCCGATCTTCAAATCTTTTTGGATAGCTGATCTGTTAGATAGAAGTCTGCTGCAATTTTATAACTGTCACTTTGGACGTTCTTAATAGAAGGCGAATTGAATGAGGTTGATCTGTTTTGACTTTGATGTGCATATAGGCACTATTTTTGTCTCACTCTCAGCTTTAGTTCAGTTCTTAGTTTCTAATCACCAAACTAAAAATCTATCTAATGAGGAGATGACAGAGTGAACTGTAACCTCCTCATTATGTCTTGCTCCGGTTGACTTAACCGGTCACGTAGTAACAGGCCACCTTTAAAAGTATGTGGGATTAACCACCTGTTTTACGATCGTATGCTGTTCCCCATCCCCAAGCGCCTGAGCCGAAGCCACGAGCTACGACACGTTGACGATAGATGTCGGAAACAGTGTCACCGTCCCCCGCCAAGAGAGCCTTGGTTGAGCACATTTCTGCGCATAATGGCAACTTGCCTTCTGCAAGACGGTTGCGTCCATATTTTTGGAACTCGTCCTGGGACATGTTTTCTTCTGGGCCACCGGCACAGAAAGTACATTTGTCCATTTTGCCACGAGAGCCAAAATTGGAAGCTTGTGGATATTGCGGCGCGCCAAACGGACACGCATAGAAGCAATAGCCACAGCCAATGCAGAGATCTTTTGAGTGCAATACAACGCCATCAGTTGTCTGGTAGAAGCAGTCAACTGGACAGACGGCCATACATGGTGCGTCTGAACAATGCATGCAAGCAACCGAAATTGATCGCTCTCCTGCTTTACCATCATTGATGGTGACAACGCGGCGCCGATTGACACCCCACGGTACCTCATGCTCGTTTTTACAAGCTGTCACACAGGCATTACATTCGATGCAACGTTCTGCGTCACAGAGGAATTTCATTCTAGCCATTTTTATTCCTCCTAAAGGTTACGCGCGCTCAATACGGCAGAGCGTCGTTTTGGTTTCTTGCATTTGGGTTACGCTGTCATAGCCATAGGTTTGTGCGGTGTTACACGCCTCACCTAAGACGATTGGGTCAGCGCCCGTTGGGTATTTCGAGCGGAGATCTTCGCCCTGATAATGACCACCAAAGTGGAATGGTGTGAAGACAACGCCTCGGCCCACCCGCTCTGTTATCATTGCCTGGATTTTGATCTTGGCGCCTTCCGGGCTATGTAGCCAGACGGTGTCTTTATCTCTGATACCCAAATCATTGGCATCACCAGGATTAATCTCAACAAACATGTCTTGCTGGAGTTCAGCTAACCAAGGGTTGGAGCGTGTTTCATCACCACCACCTTCATATTCAACTAAACGACCTGATGTCATGATCATTGGGAAATCCTTGGAGAAGTCTTTCTCCTGGATTGATTTATAGGCTGTTGGTAACCGCCAGAAGGTTTTATCTTCATAGGTTGAATAATCAGCCAATAGATCGCGGCGTGCCGTATAGAGCGGTTCACGGTGTATTGGTACCGGATCTGGGAATGTCCAGACAACAGCTCTTGCTTTTGCGTTACCAAACGGTGCGCAACCATGTTTAATGGCGACCCGTTGAATACCGCCTGATAGATCAACCTTCCAGTTGACTTTATCAAGTTTGGCTTCATCGTCGGATCCTGCAACCTTTTTAACTGCAGCCATTTCAGCGTCTGTCATGTCACCTAACCAGCCAAGTTTTCTTAGCATGCCAACAGTGAATTCAGGATAGCCATCCTTAATTTCAGAACCGACAGGGTAAGACCCTTCAGCAAGCAGGTTGTCGCCATTTTTCTCAACGCCAAATCTAGCGCGGAAGCATAGGCCACCTTTTGCAACTGGTAATGATGGATCATAGAGGTTGGCAGTGCCTGGGTGCTTCATATCAGCTGTTCCCCAGCAAGGCCATGGTAGACCATAATACTCACCATCAGCCGGTCCACCATTGGCGCGCAATGTTGTGCGGTCAAAGGTGTGTTGGTTGGCCATGTGCATTTTCAAACGCTCTGGTGATTGACCAGTATAACCGATTGTCCACATGCCTCTATTGAGTTCACGTGTAATATCTTCCACGAGTGGCTCTTCACCGTTCACTTTGATATTGCGGAACAAACGGTCTGCAAAGCCAAGCTTCTTCGCCAATTTATAAGCAATCACATGGTCTGGTTTTGATTCAAATAGTGGCTCCATGATTTTTTCACGCCATTGGAGCGACCGGTTTGAAGCTGTTACCGAACCATATGTTTCAAACTGAGTTGAAGCTGGTAAGAGGTAGACACCATCTTTTCTATCTTGCAACACAGCTGACATGGTTGGGTATGGATCAATGATGACCAACATATCCAACATGCCCATTGCTTTGCGCATTTCAGGCAGTCTGGTTTGTGAGTTTGGTGCGTGGCCCCAGAAAACCATAACCTTAGTATTATCAGGTTGGATAATGTTTTCTTTGGCTTCAAGCACACCATCGATCCAGCGAGAAACAGGAATGCCTTTCTCGTGCATCATTTTTTTGTTTTTACCGTCACTTGTTTTCATGACAGCAAACCGGCCCTTGAGCCAATCAGCATCTTCTTCCCAAACTCTGGACCAATGACCCCATGCGCCTGCAGAGAGGCCATAATATCCTGGCAATGTGTTTGCTAGCACGCCAAGGTCTGTTGCGCCCTGCACGTTATCATGGCCACGGAAGATGTTTGTCCCGCCACCTGATTTGCCCATATTACCTAGCGCCAATTGTAGGATGCAGTAAGCTCTGGTGTTGTTGTTACCATTGGTGTGCTGTGTGCCACCCATACACCAGATAACTGTACCTGGGCGATGTTCTGCCAGAGTTCTGGCAACACGCTCTAATTGAGAACCAGGGGTGCCTGTAACGTTCTCAACTTTTTCTGGTGTCCATTTAGCAACTTCTTCACGGATTTGATCCATGCCCCAAACACGCTGCTTGATGAACTGTTTGTCTTCCCATCCATTTTTGAAAATATGGTGGAGAATACCCCAAACGAGGGCAACGTCTGTACCCGGGCGAAAGCGCACATATTCATCCGCATGAGCAGCTGTCCGAGTAAACCTTGGGTCACACACTATAAGTGGTGCGTTATTTTCTTCTTTGGCTTTTAGGAGATGCAACAGAGACACTGGGTGTGCTTCAGCTGGGTTACCACCAATGAGGAAAATTGCTTTTGATTTGTGAATGTCATTATATGAATTTGTCATCGCACCATAGCCCCAGGTGTTTGCAACACCGGCCACTGTGGTTGAGTGACAAATACGGGCTTGGTGATCGACATTGTTCGTGCCGAAATAAGCGGCGAATTTGCGGACCAAATAAGCTTGCTCATTGCTGTGTTTCGCTGAGCCTAGCCAATAAACTGAGTCTGGCCCCACGTTTTTCTGCACATCAAGCATTTTGTCGCCAACTTCATTGATGGCTACATCCCATGAAATGCGTTTCCACTTGCCGTTTTCCAATTTCATTGGATATTTTAACCGGCGTTCACCATGGGCGTGCTCACGCACTGAAGCCCCTTTTGCGCAATGCGCGCCGAGGTTAAATGGACTGTCAAAGCCAGGTTCCTGGCCGACCCATACCCCATTGGATACTTCGGCTAAAACCGTGCAGCCAACTGAACAGTGAGTACAGACAGATTTTTTGATTTCCATTTTACCGGCAGCGCCGACTTTTGCGGCTTTTGCTTTCCGTACCATTCCTCCTGAAAGAGTAGAAATGGCTGCTGCTCCGCCTAATGTTAGGCCGGATTTTTTAAGGAAGTCGCGGCGATCTACCACTGTTCCCTTAAAGCTTGACAGCACAGAGGACAGCCGGGAGCCATTCGCAACCCCATTTGTCTTTTTTCTGAGCATTTTAATCTCCGTTTGAATTTGCAGTCTTCAAATTTAATGATTGGTTTTATTATTATTTTTTACGTTTCAGTTAAGGTAGAACCTAGTCAATTGGTTTTAGAACCTTGCTGAATCGTAAAATGTTTTCACATGCTTGGTTTCTTTATACCCAGCACTTCCTTCAGCTATAGTTTCAGTATCTGCTTCTTTTGCAGTTGCGGCTTCTCCGGTTAACAGAGCTGCTCCACTGGCAACAGTGCCGATGCTGGCAAGTTTAAGAAAACCACGGCGATCTGTTTCGATAGCGATTGCTTGAACTTGTTTTTGCTTTTCGGTCATTTATTCACTCCTTTCTTTCCACTCGTTTCCCTCAAGCTATAAGCTTATGCTTTGAGAGAGTTTTTTAGCTCATAACGAGCTCTAGAAAACCTTATTCGTGGACTTTTCAGGTTTCCTAAATTTATAAACTCGTGATCTTTATGGCCCCGTTTAAAGACACTGATTTTACGAGTTCTAATTTCTTTGTTTAAGCTGGTCCTTCTTTTGCTTCAGATGCCCACTAAGCATCCGCATTTTGCTTCAGATGCCCACTAAGCATCCGCAAATTCCTTACATTTCAAATGCTGCTTTTTCGATTTCGATAAACAATTCCCCGACCAATCCTATAGGGCGATAGAATTTTGCTTCTTTGGCTGCTTGTAAATCTTTGAAGAAATGGGGGGTCCATTCTGCAATATGATTTTCAAAAAATTGTTTTTGAATTGAAAGCGGTTGGGACTTTCCAAATGAGCCATCGATTAAGCCTGCCATCATATCCATCAAGGCGCCGGCATGATCTTCTGGTTCTTTTATTTCTGGGTCTCTTTCAATACCGAGAGGCACCATGTCATTTCGCAGTCTTGCCAATGGTTTTTCATTTAGAAAACCAGTTAAATAATAAGATGCGTAAGGGAGAAGTTCGCCGCGCCCGAGGCCAATAAACAAATTTTGATATTCCTCTGCGGCATCATTTTCATTGATACTTGCAGCGCTTTTAGCAAGGGTTCTAAACGCCTGGCCTAGCTCTGTATCATCGCCTTGAAGGTTTGATAGAATTGTTAAAAAAGGCTTGTCGATTGGGGAAGAGAGACACCGGGCTAAAAGTCGGTATAGATTGACCCTTAAGAGATCTTCTTCAGCCAAACCTATGTTTTGGTTCAGAGTTGCACTGGTCAAAATAAGTCCTCCCAAACTTATGTTCGCCACCGAGAGATATTTGAATATGAGCCAGTAATTTTGACGGCTCATGTCTCGTTTTGGCTTGCATTATCAGGGGAAGGTTTTCTCTCGTTCTTTCACCATCATTTTTCTTCATTCAGTTTGTTTTGAAAATGATAGTCTTAGAAAAACCGTTCCCCTTTTTTCCTCATGCACTTTAAATTTTGTGCACTTAATTCTATGCAATTGGCACTTTCTTAGAGATGGTGTTCATTTTGATTTTTAGCGTTTTTTTCTTTGAACTGATCTTCTCTAGTGCTCTTAATTTTGCAGTTTTTATCTTTGAAGCATTTCATTCTTATTAGACTATAGTAGTTCAGAATGAAGCCATTTCAAAGTCGCTAAATTGTCCACTCGATCAGATGTAAAGTGGACAAATTGTCCACTATTCATAAAAAATCGCAGCCATTCGCCTGATTATTTGTTGAGGTTATATAAAGGTGGGGTTTGATTAATTTTTAGAATGAATCAGTCTGCTGCTGATCTTTGCTTAAAAGCATTTATTTCATTTGAGTTTTTTACGGATGAGAAAAATGAGGGGTCCACTGAACTTAAGGCTTGCTCTTCTAGCTCTTTAACCGTTCAGTAAGTGAGGCAATGACACGATCTAATTGTGTGAAATTTTTTGTCGCCCGCTGCACGATCAGTGAGCCCTGCAGGGCATCAATGAAGAGATAAGCTAAATCTTTTGGTGTTTCGTTGAAATTGAACTCGCCTGATTTTTTACCTTTTGCAAGAATGCCTTCCAACCAATTCAAATGATCATCAAAGAAATGTGCCACTTCTGTTTGCATATCAGCGGGGAGCGCCATGAATTCGCCTGCAAGTGAGGCACAGAGGCAAATTTTATCTCCTGTTTCGCCTAAATCCTGGTACGGAGTGAAGTAAAACCTGAGTGCTTGCATGGCGGTTACAGTTTCATCGTTTGTTAAACGATTTAAAGCAATGGAGAATACATTTCTATATCGCTGAACAACGGCGATGCCCAGCGCTTCTTTGCTTGCAAAGTGATGGGTAATACTTGGTTTCTTAATGCCAACCAAATCAGCAATATCCTGAAAGCTGATGGCGTTAAACCCTCTTTTTTGGATGAGGTCCTGACTGATATCAAGAATTTTATCTTTTGTGCTGACTACAGTATTCTCCATAAATCCTTTACTTGTCTCCTTAAATTGAGCCGTATTTGCTCCAAAATTGACAACCATTCATTGTTTTCATAACTGCTTCGCTCTGTTTGGGCAAACGGATCCAGCTCAATTTTTCCAAATTCTTGCCGTCTAATTCAGCTTCGCCTTCCAAAATCAGAATTTCAACACGTTGCTCTTCTGTTTTCAAAGTGAGTTCTGCACCAGGGTCAAGTTTTTCAAGTTGAACATGTTCGCGATCATTTTTAAAGAGCTGGATTTGACTGTGGCCGTTGAAGTTTCCATTAATTTCATTTTTTTCCCAGGTCACAGAGTTTGTATTCAGATTAATCTGAGGCTCACCTTGTTCGTCCATTTGGCATAGTTTCACAAAAATCGTACAGCCTTCATCACTGTGGGGAGCGTGACTGCTGCCCGGGGGATTTCTAACATAGTAGCCTTTGCCATAATCACCGGATTGATCAGAAAAGGTACCATCCAGCACAAAATATTCTTCGCCGCCACCATGGATGTGGCTTGAAAAAGATGATCCCGGAGCATAGCGAACAATTGATGTGGCGCGCCCCGCTTCAGCTTCTTCTCGCTCTAAACGGCGCCTGTCAACACCTGGCAATGGTGAAGGGCTCCATTCCATTTTATTCGTTTCAATAATCAGTTTTTTTGAAAAGTCTAAATTAATATTGTTATCACTCATTAGAACACTCCCGTTTGAGCTCATTAGAACACTTCCGAATGGGGACGCAAGTCGAGTTCTTGTGTCCAGCATGATATATCTTGTTTGATTAAATTTACATATTGTTCAGCCAGGGCTGTTGAATTTATGCATTTTTCAAGAGGCAGATTAAATTGCCCTTGTGCTCTTTTACCTTCAATTATACCGTCAATAATAACATGCGCTATGTGAATACCGCTTGGACCAAATTCTCTTGCCAATGATTGACTTAATGACCTTAAAGCAAATTTTGCTGATGAAAATGGAGCTGATTTTGCATTTCCCTTGAGAGACGCTGTTGCCCCTGTCAAAATTATTGTTCCTGATTTTTGCTTCACCATATGAGGAATGAGTTCTTTGCATATGGTGACTGCTGTTTTGACCATTGCTGCCCAACTACCCTCGAACTCTTCAATTGTACACTCTAGAAATGATTTCAAAACAAGTTGCGCAGGATTGTGAATATATACAGATATTGGGCCGATCTCTTTTTCAAGGCGTTCTATCTCTGATTTAATGAATTGACTATCATTTAAATCACCGAACACAACTTCACTATGTTGAGCCTTTTTAAATTTTTCAACCAGTTCAGCTTTCTCATTTGAAGACCTTGAGATTCCCACCACATGATAGTCTTCAGCAACTAACTCTTTCAAAAGAGCTTCACTGAATTTAGATGCTGTTCCTATCCCACCGATGATTGCAACTTGCTTTGTCATCTTACCTCTCTTTAAGCGCTTGCGCTTGGACGATTGGAGACCTCTTCGTACCATCGCTTGATATTTGGATAGTCTTCCAATTTCTCAATTTTGATGAATAAAGCAAAATCTATTGCACAAAGGGCTGTGATATCGGCAATTGAATATTTATCGCCTGCTACATATTGGTTTGATGCAAGCTGTTTGTTTAATTGCTCTAATCCGCTGCGGGCCATTTCTCTATTTTTTTCGCCCCAGTCTTTATTTTGATATAATTCAAGAGCGCCTAAGCCTTCAGTCGCTTGGTGAAAATATGTAACGAAACAACCCATTAGGGATTGCTCAACACGCCTTTGCCACATATCTACCACGGCGCTTTCTTTTGGGCTTGCTCCCATCAAATTTGGTTCTGGATAAGCCTCTTCAAAATAACGGCTGATTGCAAAGCTTTCACTAATATTTGTCCCATCATCTAGTTCAAGAAGAGGAACAGCAGCTGAAGGGTTTTTCTTTACAAACTCTTCGGACCGATGTTCGCCTGAAGGGACATCAACTTGAACGAACTCAACATCCTTTATGCCTTTTTCTGCAAGGAACATGCGAACTCTACGTGGATTGGGAAACGGGTTGTACTCATATAGTTTCATTGTATTTACCTTTTTAATTAAAGCACGTTGAGTGCAGTTAAGCCGATGATTAATTGACAGAAGAAACCAACTGCGAATGCAATGGTTCTAAGGCCAGGGATACCAAATGTGTAAACGAGGAAATGTGCCAGACGGGCAAAGAAATAAACCATCGCTGCTGTGGCAGTGAGGGATGTTGCCGCCCCTGTAATATGTAAAACGATAACCAGGGGGGCAAAAACAACCAGGTTTTCAACGGCATTTTCATGAGCGCACATCATGCGCTTTGCCCATAATGCGTTTGGGCTTGGATCAGAATTAGGATTGAAAACGGCTTGTCCTATACCCATTTCGGCGAGACGATTTATGATGTAGGGCAGCCATAAAAGAGATGTCATCAAGGCGGTTAGTGTTAACCAATAGAGTTCTGGTGTCATGATAAGCTCCGTAAATATCATTTGCTAAATTTGTAACACCTAAAAAACCTACCTTACGTTAGGTAGTTTTACAAGGTGTTTTTTTAACAGGCCATTTTGGAGGATCATTTTGTGCAAATTCTTGTTTTTATGAAATCTGATTTTTGGCACGCTTGTAACTATTTAACTAATTCACAAAAGACGAATACCGTGGGTAAAAGCTCTTGTTTATGATATTTATTCAACTATTTTAAAAGGACTGAGACCTCTATCATAAATTTATGTTTTAGACCTGCTTTGCCCTTACATTAACTATCTAAAAGAAAGTTCCTCCCCTCGAGTATTTTTCTTTTTTATAGTTCTAAGAACATTTAGGCTTAAAACTTAAGCTCTTAACATTGCTGATTGCGACACCAGATATATGACCATGACTAAATTTTCTAAAATCGCCTTTGTTTCTGGTGAAACAGCTGAGGCAGAACAAGCTGTTGCTGAGCTGAAAGCACGCTATGACCATTCTTCTATTGAAGATGCTGATGTGATTGTCGCTCTTGGCGGTGATGGTGTGATGCTACAAACTTTGCATTCGACAATAGACCGTCCCCGGCCCATTTATGGGATGAACTTTGGCTCTATTGGTTTCTTGATGAACGAATATAGCCTGGATGGTTTGCTAGAACGGCTAGAACTTTCAGAAGAAAATATTATTCATCCCTTAAAATTGAAGGCCTTTAATGGTGAAAACCAGACTTTAAAGGCCCTGGCGATTAATGAAGTTTCGTTGTTTCGTCAATCTCACCAAGCTGCAAAACTAAAAATTTCAGTTGATGGGCGTAAACGTCTGGCTGAACTAATCTGTGATGGAGTAATGGTGGCAACACCGGCCGGGTCAACGGCCTATAATTTCTCAGCTCATGGACCGATTTTGCCAGTTGGAGCTCAATTACTGGCTCTTACTCCTATTAGCCCGTTCAGGCCACGTCGGTGGCGGGGGGCACTTCTGAAAAACCACGCTATCGTTGAAATTGAAGCGCTTGAACCTCTCAAGCGCCCGATAAATGCTGTTGCTGATCACCACGAATTTAAAGACATTCGGCGGGTAGAGATTAAAGAAGACCAATCTATATCTTTGAGACTGTTATTTGATCCTGGCCATGCACTTGATGAACGTATCATAAACGAACAGTTCTTTTACTCTTGATAAGGATTAACGCGGTTTTTGCCTAATATTGCTTTGTCGGTCCACAAATTACCTGTAATATTTTTAATTTTGTCAAATCTTTCTTAAATGGTTCTGACCTATAGTGTGTTCATTGAGAAATTCGGGAACCTTTTATTTTTAAGGTACTAGAGTTTAGTTTTGAGTTGATCTGGACCCGTAAACCTATGGCAAAAATTGAATTTGAAAAACTGAGATTCGTCGTTGCAGATGATAATGCGCACATGCGCCGCATCGTTCGGACTTTATTACGTGCTTTTGGTTCACGTGAAATTTGTGAAGCTGAAGATGGTGCTTCAGCTCTTGAAGCGGTAGAAAACTTTCTACCAGATATTCTGATTACTGATATTAAGATGCCGATTTTTGATGGTATTGAACTCACGCAAATGATCCGTAATCCGGATGGTTCTAAACACCCTTATTTACCTATTATTATGCTAACTGCTTACTCTGAGCGTAAGCGAGTTCTCCAGGCGCGAGATGCTGGCGTTACTGAGTTTTTATGTAAACCGGTTTCTGCAAACGCTCTTTACAAGCGGGTTCAAAATGTTATTGAGAATCCTCGTCCCTTTATTAAGGTCAGCACCTATTTTGGCCCTGACCGCCGTCGCAGTGCTGATCCGAACTTTAATGGTGATGAGCGCCGTAAAACTGATTCAAACGCCTTTATGGTTGGTGAACAAGTTTCTCTGTAAGTAATACTAGTCAATAGAGATTGAAAAACATGTCAGCGGAAATGCAAAATTCTAAAGATGAAGAAATCATCGTCATTCCTCCACGGACTGACTTAAAGGATCGCGTTCTTAAACCGGGTAGTGCCGGTGGTGCTTGTAAAAGAGCTATCAAGGCTGCTGAAAGTGCGATTGAAGAACTTAGCGCTGAATTTGATGACTGGATGATCTCTTCAATTGACGAACTTCTCTCGAAACTTCCACAAGTTCACCAAGATGGTCTTGATAGCGCAGCTGGCGAAGAAGTTCATACGATTATGCATGACTTAAAGGGCCAAGCTACAACTTTGGGATATCCTGTGGTTGCTGAGATTAGTGATACTCTTTGTAATCTCCTGGAAAAGACACCAGATGTCTCCCGGATTAGCCCTAAAATAGCTGAACTGCATGTGCGCTCTATTCAAACCATAGTGAAAGAATGCACTAAAAATCATGATGACCCTAAAGCGAATGCGATTTCGCTTGGCCTTCGGCAAATGGTTATGAAGATTTTAAAACATGAATTTGAGCGGGCTGAGCAACAATAAGAGCTAAATTTTTTATTTAGCCTAAGCCACCTTTCCGAAAAATTTCTGCTGCCTTTGAGAGGCTACCTTCGCCTAATTCCAGTATGGGTTTTTGTTTTGCCGCATTGTTCACAGCGAATTTTTCATTATGTGGCTCCGCCTTTGTCAGCTTGCTATTGGCAGCTTGCCCCCAAACACCAATTCGCCCTTCTCCACTTTGTTTTATATCGCCGTGATTAAGGTCATTTTTCTGCTTGTGGTTGATATTGCTAGCAAATCCGACCGCTTTCTTTTGCCCTAGATCACCTTCAATGCCATTCGTTTTATGTTGGGTTCTTTGGCCTTTAACATCTGCTGTGTTGCTTGTGAACAAAGTTCCATCTAGCCCTTGGTGAAAAATTTGACCAATGTTGCCTGTTTTTTCCACCTCAAAAGATTTTGAATTTTGTGTCTCTCTTTGATAATCCGCAGAGCCTTGCAAGATAACGGGTTGTTTCACTGCTTCGAGTTCAGCAATTTTCGTTTCTTGTTTGTTTTGCGCAACATCGATTTGTTGAACAGAATGGCGACGCACCAGATTATGGTACAAGCCCTTAACGCTCACCGGGTTTCCACTTTTGTAAAATAGAGACTTATTTGAATTTGCAGCTTGGGGAAATAAATCTGCAGCTTTCATATCTGGCTTTAGAGATGAAGCATGGATTAATTTACTGCCATTATGGGCGCCAAGAAAATGAGCAATATATAGCTCGCCCGATGTTGGTTTGCGCCCAACTTTAGCTTCAATGGTCTCAGCATTAAGTTGAGTGAAAGCACCCGCCATAAGAGCTGCGACTTCAGGCTTATTTCGCAATTCAAGAATTTCTCGCCGGGTTGCCGGGTCCTCGACGCGGTATTTTCCAGAACTTGTTTTTGTGATTTGTGCGGCCGCTTCTGTTAATCCCAGCTCAGGCCCTTTTTCTTTGACCATTTGTAACCAGGTGCTTTCGATAAATTGAAACAGACCTGATGCACTTGATGTTGGCGCTTTTACACTGGGGCGAAATCCGCTTTCTCGTTTGGCTGTATCGACTAAATATTGGAAATCAACCCCTGTAGCAGCGGCTGCTTTTCTTAGAGCGGTTTCAATTTTAAGGGGCATTTGCGTGGTGGAACCAACAGCCATGATCTTTACCAGTTCTGTTATTGCTACGCACTACGAATATGAGACTTTTAATTGTTCAACTTTACGCGATCTTCGTTAACGTCCTGTTAATCTTTAGATTACGGCCTCTTTCTTGGATAAAAGCTCTCTATTATCTGACTTTTTTCAAAAAAATGGCTAATTTCATGATAATAATGACAATTATTTTGATTACCATACATGACTGGGCTTCTGTTCACTGATAAACTTATCTTATAGAACGAGCGACAGCGTTTCATACTCAAATTTTTGGAAATAAGCATATGTTACTCTTAAGTTTAGGCCTAAAAAGAATTGCTTGCTTTTTCACTCAGCTTTTATGCTTTTTCGTCACTTTCTTCTTTTTTCTGACTTATTTGTCTTCTTTTGCCCTTTCTGAAAACCCGCAAGTTGGTTCAGTTCCACAAGCTATGCTTATTCTTGATGGATCGGGGTCTATGTGGGGAAAGATAAAAGATGGTCACAAAATCTTGGTGGCCAGAAAAGCAATAGCTGGAGCTATTCGTCCTTTTGAAGGAAAATTAAATCTTGGGCTTATGTCTTATGGCCATAGAAAGAGAGCAGCTTGTCTTGACATTCAGCTTCTAAAACAAGCATCTCCTTTAAACCCTCTTCAATATTCCCGCATTGTTAACCGTATTAAACCTATTGGAAAAACTCCAATCACATCATCTTTGAATTCAGCTGTTAAGATTTTAAATAGAAAAGGCACAACAGGATCATCCATTATTCTTCTTGCTGATGGGCCTGAAAATTGCCGAAAAGACCCCTGCTCATTGATCACGCCGGAATTTGCGAAAAAAAACAAACTGATTGTGCACGTGATTGCCTTTTCAATGTTGCCAAAAGATGCGCGGTCTCTTCAGTGCCTTTCTAAAAACAGTGGCGGGAGCTTTCACACGCCTTCAAACAAAGAAACTTTAGAAGCTGCCATTACTGCAGCTTTGAATTCAAGCTTAAAAGGCCTTCCTTTTAAGGCACCTGTTAGTAAAAAACCTGTTCCTAAAAAGATTGTTATTAAGCCTGGCATTAAACTTTCAGCTCATCTCGGCCCTAAAAGCCCAGCTTTGAAAAAGGGTATTTCCTGGAAGATTGAGAAATTGACAAAAGAGAGAGTTGCTGAAAGCGACCTCCCGCCCTGGACAAGCAAATCTGCAGAAACCGAATTTGATTTAACCCCAGGTGCGTATCGCATTGTTGCTGATTTTGATGATTATCAGGTTATTCGAGACATTGAAATTCAAAAAAACAAACGTGAATTAACACGTTTTATTTTCAACCTCAGTCAATTAAAATTGCCAGCTGGATGGGCTATTCCTGATAGTCGCTCTGGTTTTGGCAAATTATTACTTGAACGCCGGGTTGACGCAAAACAACCTAATTCTCTTGAAGAGAATAGTGAAACGCTGATTTTTGATTTAGCGAAGCTCACGCAGACGCGCTTAATTCCTGCTGGTACCTATAAGATCTCAGGTGTTGAAAATGGCAAGATGCAAAACTGGTTTTTGCATGCAGCTCCAGGCAAACTCATTGAAATTCCTATTTGGAAGGAAACTGGCCGTGTTCGGTTTGATTTAACCAACGGGTCTGAAGGCACTCCTTTGTCCGCTCCTTCTATTAAAATTTATAGAACAGACCTTAAGCCGGACCAGTTGGTGGAAGTCGCCCGCTCGCTAGCAAAAACGCCTCAATTTGATCTGACTCCTGGGAAATATTTAGCCCATATCATTGATGGCCATTCTGAAATGCGTCATAGTTTTTCCATTAAATCCGGCCATGCTTCGGCTCAAACACTTTCTCTTCAACAAGGGATTTTAAAAATTGATGTTACAAAACAAACAAAAGAAGAAGCTCCCCACCTCGAAATTTTAAAACTGAATGAAAGTTCAGGGCCCAAATATATCGCTGAAATTTCAGATTTTGAAAATGACATCTACCTATCACCAGGAAAATATAGGCTTTTATACAGAACGTCTCAAACTGACCGCGCGCAGGTAAAAGAAGTCCAGATTAAAAGCGGCACAAGTCAAACTATAAAATTTTCTTCTCGACAAGCCTATGTGAGTTTTTCAATTTCTAAACGTGATGATGCTCTGTCGCGCCATCAAATTTTTTGGCAATTATTTGACAAAAAGGGAAATATGGTCTGGCAAAGTGTTGAAGCATCTCCAAGTTTATATTTATCAGCTGGCACATATAAGGTTGTTGCTGAGATAGGAAATGATAAATTTAGATCAAAACTTAGGATAAAGGGGAAAAAACCGAGGAAATTTGATTTATCTGACAAGCAAATCAACTAGGATCCAGGCCATAGACTGTATCTCTACAGAAGATGCTACTAAAAACTAGTCATGTGTTGTGTGCATGATTTTATGAAATTGAACTCTTTTTTCATTTTCATATCGACCAATTAAACAACAGAATGAGAACGTTATGTCTCTAGACAAAATAAAACCTTCGGACTTAATCAAACGAGCTTTAAACGCACTAACTTGTCGCTTTAGCTCTTATAGGGACAGGTCTCTGAATAGACTGACAATCTGTATTTTTTGTAGTTTATTACTGTTGCCTATTGTTTCCCATAAAGCTGTTGCCCAATCAGATACTAACCCTTCTGTTGTATTTATATATGGTTTATCAAAAAGCATGTGGGCGAAGCTGGATAATGAGATCAAAGTCACCATTACTCAGCAAGCTCTTTCCAGCGCATTAAAAACTTATGATAAAAAAATCAATGCTGGATTACTGGCCTATGGGCATATAGCTAGTCGTGGTTGTAATTCTGTTCAAGTTATCAAGCCCTTGCAAAAATTAAATGCCTCAACCTTTGTGCCTGTTATTAACCCGTTACGACCGCGCGGCGCCGCCCCAATTGGTCAATCATTGCTTGACGCTGCCAGTTTAGTCAAAGATAAGTCTAAACCCTTGCGCATTATTCTTTTGAGTGATGGGCTTGGCAAATGCCCTCTTGATCCGTGTGAAACGGCTTTAAGTTTAAATGGGGCAAACCCTAACATCACCATTGATGTTATAGGCATTGGCTTCGCGAACTCTCCCACTATAAATCCACTTAGTTGTGTGATTACTCCTTCAAATGGCAAACTCACTTATGCCAGAAATGCAAAAGAGATTAGCGTCGCGCTTGGGGCCAGTATTGAGCGAGCAAAACTTGTCAAACCCGCTCTTATTGCTCAAAACAAGCCAGAAGAAAAAAATGATAATTCATGGGCTGGTGCGACTGAAATTATCGTTGCCCCTACCAAAAAAACAATAACTGGTGCTGTTGAAAATGAAGGTCAGGTAGAGCTTAAAGATAAGTTTCAGCAGAACAACTTGAAGGTCAACAAAACACATGGCGGTCTTGCTCTTGTTGCTCATTTAAATGATGGCGGTGCTGAGATAAAAACAGGGCTGGTTTGGCGGATTTATAATGAAAAGCCTGACAAAAAAACCGGCAAACACAAACTTATTAGTGCTCACAGAACTGCGGCGCCAGTTATGTCTCTTTCAAAGGGGACTTATCTTATTAATGCTGCCTATGGCCGTTCTTTTTTAACGCGTAAAATTAAAGTGGAGCCAGGGAAAAATTTAACCGAGCATTTCATTCTTAATGCGGGTGGCTTGCGCATCAGTTCTGTTCTTGCAAATGGTACGCCGATTTCTGAAAATAAAGTCACCTTTGACATCTACTCTGATGAACGTGATCAGTTTGGTAAACGGCTCAAAGTTATTGGTAAAGTCAGACCTGGCGTCGTTGTTCGTCTCAATGCTGGTATTTATCATGTTATTAGCACTTATGGTGACGCGAATGCGCAATCAAGGGCAGATATTTCGCTTGTAGCTGGTAAATTAACTGAAGCGACGATCAATCATCTCTCAGCTAAAGTTACTTTTAAATTGGTTTATCAAAAGGGAGGGGAAGCTCTTGCAGATACAAAATGGAGCCTGCTTTCTCCGCGGGGCGATTTAATCAAGAAAAGTGCTGGTGCTTTGCCAACTCACATCCTTGCCGCTGGTGATTATACAATCCTTGCTGAACGGGGCACTCAAAAATATAGCCAGAACTTCACAGTCACAGCTGGTGATACAAAGCAAGTAGAAGTGATTGTTCAGTAATACCTCTCACGGCTATTCCAAGCGCTTAACGCGCTTGGGCCTCCGAGGGGCGGCGCTAAACGCCGGACGCCCATGGCGTAATGTCCCTCAGCCCGAAAAGGGCTGAGCTCCTTCTTCATTTTTTTATCTCAATGAAAATCTTTTTGTGAATATGGAGCCAATGCACTTCATCAGCTCATTAAAAAGCCCGCAAGACTATATATAATCTTGCGGGCTTTTCTGTTTTATTTTTTTAAAGCTATCTCATATCTGGTGGAGTTGCTTCTTTCACAAGTGCAGCGATGGCTTCGTCTATATTCACGACCTCTTGATCTTTTGAGCCCAGGCGGCGAATTGAGACTGTGTCTTCTTCAGCTTCGCGTTTACCGATGACAAAGAGCACCGGCACTTTTGCATGTGAGTGCTCGCGCACTTTGTAGTTGATTTTCTCATTGCGAATATCAAGGGTTGCAGTAAGACCGGCTGCTTTTAATTTTTCCATGACTTTTTCAGCAAAAGGTTCTGCTTCAGAAACAATGGTACAGACAGCCACTTGCTGGGGTGCTAACCAGAGTGGGAAACGACCAGCATAGTGCTCAATTAAAATACCGCAGAACCGCTCTAGCGAGCCAAACATCGCACGGTGGATCATCACAGGGTGGGCTTTGTCACCGTCTGAGCCGATAAAGAAGGCGCCAAGTCTGCCTGGCAGATTCAAATCCACCTGGACTGTGCCGCATTGCCAATCACGGCCGATTGCATCACGAAGCACATATTCCAGCTTTGGCCCATAGAACGCGCCTTCGCCAGGGTTGAGCTCATAGCTCATGCCGGCTTTTTCAACGGCGGTTTTAAGCGCTGCTTCAGACTTATCCCAAACTTCATCAGAGCCAACGCGTTTTTCAGGTCGGTCTGAGAATTTGATGATCACATCTTCAAAACCAAAGTCTTTGTAAATAGATAGGATCATTTCATTCAGATGAACGCATTCTTCTGTGATTTGCTCTTCCGTACAGAATACATGCGCATCATCTTGTGTGAAGTGGCGCACACGCATCATACCGTGCAAGGCACCAGAAGGTTCATATCTGTGAACTTTACCAAATTCTGCTACACGATAAGGAAGGTCGCGATATGACTTTAAACCATTTTTAAAAATCTGAACGTGACCTGGGCAGTTCATTGGTTTACAGCAATAAACCCGCTCATCTGGTGTTTCTGTGGTGAACATATGCTCACCAAATTTTTCCCAGTGACCTGATTTTTCCCAAAGCCCTTTGTCCATCATGTCAGGACTGTTGACTTCTTTATAATCATTTTCTTCCTGGCGGCGGCGCATATAAGCGATCAGCGTTTGGAACAATCTCCAGCCTTTATCATGCCAGAACACTGAGCCTGGTGCTTCTTCCTGGAAGTGGAATAAATCCATCTCGCGGCCCAAGCGACGATGATCGCGCTTTTCAGCTTCTTCTAAACGATGAAGGTAAGCCTTTAATTCTTTATCAGAACTCCATGCCGTTCCATAGATTCGTTGAAGCATCGGGTTGTTTGAATCGCCGCGCCAATAAGCGCCGGCCAGTTTGAGAAGTTTAAACCCGGTTCCGATTTGCCCTGTTGAGACCATATGCGGCCCACGGCAAAGGTCCATCCATTCCCCTTGCTTATACATCTTAAGGTCTTCACCTTCAGGAATGGCATCAACCAGTTCAACCTTGAAATTTTCGCCTTTTGCCTTGAAATGCTCAATGGCTTTTTCACGGCTCCAATATTCTTTGGTGAAGGGCTCGTTTTTCTTAATGATTTCATGCATTTTAGCTTCGATTTTTTCTAAATCATCAAGGCTAAAAGGCTCTTCTCTTGCAAAGTCATAAAAGAAACCATCTTCAATCACAGGGCCAATTGTCACTTGGGTTTCTGGCCAGAGGGTTTGCACAGCTTCTGCCATCACATGGGCAGCGTCATGGCGGATCAACTCAAGAGCTTCTTCATTGTCTCTTGTGATAATGCCAACTTGACCGTTTTTCTCAATTGGGTCTGCTAAATCTTGCAGCTCGCCATCCAAAGAAATTGCCAGTGCTTTTTTTGATAGTGATTTAGAGATGGATAATGCGAGTTCTGAGCCTGTGATGCCGTCATCATAGTCACGAACTGAGCCATCGGGAAATGTTAGTGAAACCATTTGGAAACCTCTCAATCGCTGCAAACCAGTGCAGGTAAGTGGAAAATTGAAGTCTAAGACTTTATTAAATAATTAGAATAAGGGGCATCTACACGTTTTAGGGTAGAAAGTCCAGTGTTTGAAGCTAAGGTCTATTTTATTTAGCAACATTGATCGCTTTTAGCTTCTCTGACTAGGCCATCAACATATTAAGTCATGTGTATAACTGACATTGGGCATCTCGTCATCACTGGTCAATTCGGTTAAAATCACGGTACTGAATCGCGTTTTTTCTTTGTTCAACTCTGTAGGCAGCTATCAAGCTTTAAGAACAATTGATCAGAACATTCAGACTGAGTTCCTTAATTACCAATCTATTTGTCTTTTGTGCTGATTGGATTTTTCACTTTCAGATACTTTGCTTTAGCTTGAATACTAAGCTTTGGCTAAAAGGGAATAGACATTTAGATGTTTACGGCTCGCTCAATAGTCGATTTTGTAGCAGATGTCTGGCGCGATGTGCGCCGGCTCTTGCTTGTCCTTTGGCTTTGCCGTGTTAGTACTGCAAGTGCATTACTTGCGTTAGTTCTTAGTTTTTTACCACAAGTTCAAGACCTCTATACTGAGCTTACTTATTATCAAAACCCGACAACGGCTGATTATATTAATACATTCAAATTTTGGTGTACCTTTTATGGATTGAGCTTTCTTTGGGCATTTATTGTTCATTATTGCGCGCGGACGGTGCTATCTTTTGAAAGCTGGCCATTGTCTCGAGGTGATGAGGTGGCTTTCGCATATTGGATAGAAGCTGTGCCTCGTTATCTGGGCTGGACTTGTATCATTGCCATATTCATTGGCCAGGTAAATGCGCTAAGAAACCTGCAAATTGACGATCAATTTCTCATTAGCAGCGCGCAAAATCACTATATTCTACCTCTTATTTTTGTGCTTGGCGGTTTAATTCTAGTTCAGACCATTACGCGGCGTTTAGGGCGCTCGGCTTTTATCCTTTCTGGCATTGCTATTCTTTATTGGCTGGCTGCTGCAAGTGACCTTTATTTTAAAACACGCCTTGCTGAACATTACCGAATGCAGGTTTTGCATAATCTGGCTCTCCCCTTGGTGACCATTTTGTGGGGAGTTGTATTTTACACTTTTGTTGCAAAGCGGCGGGCTCTGCTTTACTTTTTATCTAGAGCGCTTCCTGCGTCGCATCAATTTATGCTGCGCCAGACACGGGCACTTTCCGAATATCTCCCCATTCAAGTTCGCCCCAATCATACTCAACAACTCAAAGCTAATAGTCCTAAATTTTTCCCATTTCGCAAATTAGGGCTCTTTCGTTTTGAAGCTCCTTCTGAAAATGTACGAGGGTTGATGCTGGGTCTTTTCGCTCTCACGTTAGTTATGATTATTTGGGCATTATTTGCTCTAAATAGCCCTGACCAACCGCCTTTTGAAATTGGGCGTGCTTTGCTATTGCCAGTCTTACTTTCAATTTGGGTGCCGCTTCTAACGACTGTCACGTTTCTTTCAAACCAATTACGGTTTCCTTTTCTCACTGTGTTTATCATTTGTGGTATTGCACTAAGTTGGGGCTTTGGTGACAATCATGATGTTGAACTGGCGGCTGTCATACAGAAAAAAGACACTCAGAAAATCTCTGATAAACTTAGCTCTCCAGTGCAGGGATCACAAAAGTTAGCACTCAAAAAAGCGCTTGAAATTTGGATGGATCATCATAACTGCAAGGAAACGCCGCGGGCCTGCCCGCCACCTATTCTCATTGCCGCAAGTGGCGGAGCCTCTCGCTCTGCATTTTTTGTAGCGACTGTTCTTGGGGAATTACATGATAACCCCTCTCTTTTCTGGCCCAAGCAATTGCCAAATTCTGAGCGCCCCAAAACGGCTCAAGATGTCGCAAAGCATATTTTCGCGATCTCTTCTGTCTCAGGAGGGTCTTTAGGAAGTGCTACCTATGCGGCCTCATTAAAGGCAAGCTCTACCAGCCTTTATGGAACAGATCCTTGTAAGGGGCAGCCTTTGCGGCAAGACGGATTATTGTTTTCTGTGCCAACGGCCTCGAAGGATAAAGTTTACTATCAGCCAAATTGGAAAAATTGTTTGCAGGCGATTACGGCTGGTGACTTTTTATCACCAGCGATGATCTCTTTTGCCTTCAGGGATAATCTTGCGCTTTCAAGTCTTATTGGGTTGCTGACTAAAACAGACCGCGCAAAAAGTCTCGAGCAGGCTTGGCACAAACGGTTTCAACATTTAACAGAACGCCCTCACCTAGTAGAGCCGCTTCTTTCTTATGTCCCTAATGAAGAACACTGGTTGCCACTTTTATTATTAAACGGCACATCTGTTTCGACAGGCAAGAGAGTGATCGCAACGCCTTTAGAGCCTAGTTACAATATCAGAGATAAAATACAATTTGCTCCTTATTTGGCAAGTGCGGATCAGAGCCAGTCGTCTGCCTCACCGATTGTTTCAATTTTCACAGACAGTTTGGATCTCCATGAACTTCTGGCGCATAAAATTGACGATGGCCAAGTAGCAGCTGAAAATTGGGATAGTGAACAATCTCAAGAGGCCATTCCTGATATTTCCATCTCCAAGGCTATTTCGCTTTCCGCTCGTTTTCCTTTGATTTCACCGCACGGCAATTTACGCAATATACAGGGGCGGATTATCGACCGGGTTGTTGATGGGGGATATTTTGACAATTCAGGGATGCTAACAACTTTGGAACTTGCCAAAGCAATTGAAACTCTTTCAAACAATGCCTTAAAGCCCATTCTCATTCAGATTAGCAATCATCCGGTTACTCTGAAAGAGAGCCCTGAACATTTGCAAAGCACAGAAAAATTTCGCTGCCCGGAGCACAGTTTTGTTAATCACAACCCGCCGCCAGAAGAGCATCAATTTTTACCTGAGCTCACCTCGGTTACCAGCGCATTATTAAATGCACGTGTCGCAAGAGGGAGCCATGCGATCGCGCTTGCAGGCATTGATGGGCAAGACAGATTTGTTCATTTCCAAGTGGCTGGAATTAAAGATGAGCTTGGGTCTAGCAAACGACTTTCAATGAGTTGGTGGCTTTCGAAATCTGTTCAGAACGCTTTGAACAATCAAATGAAGTGGAAACGGGATGATAGACAAAGCGAGAACCTCACCTTAAATCAAAAGTTAAATCCGGCCTTTTGTGCCATTCGAAAATTTAGAAAAGCACAGTTGAACCATTGGAAACATCGGGTGAAGCCTCAAAAGCTGAAAGAGGAAAATGCTATTGCTCGCGGCCAAACTGAGGGGAAATCTGATAGGGAAGACCGGGTAAGTCCTTCTGAAGAGGATGGTACTTTCACAGGTTCAATAAAACAGAAGTAATGACCATAGCTCAGTTGTTGTTTTGTTTTTCATCTTTTTGACCCAAACTCTTTTTTCTCCAAACTCCATAAGACCAAGCTTTCCAAAGCGGATAGGAAACATCTGTTAAATCCGGGGCGGGATCAAATCCATGACTGCCTCCTGGCCCACATCGCCAAACACGCGACAATGTTAGCCAGAACCCTTTCCATGCTCCATTTAGATTTATTGCGTCGATTGCATATAATGAGCAGCTTGGTTCATGACGACATTGCCGCCCCATGATTGCTGACAGAGAATATCGATAGACATAAATCGGTAGTTTTAGTGCCCAGCGCGAAGATATATCCAACAGTGTTGTTATTTTTTTGATCATTTACGCACCGATAATTTCAAATATTAATGGGACACTTTACATCTTAACTAACAAGTAACCATCACAAACATATTTCATAATATGATTTTACTGACTAGCTTTCTAAGTATAAAACTTACCCTATCAAACAAAGAGAAGCGTCAACACACATGATTTCTTTAAAATTACAAATATTACTCACAACCATATTAGGTTTCTTGTGTGGTTTTTTTCTTTTTCATTCACCAAATTTGTCTGAACATCAAAACAATTATGATCCAAACTATTTTAATCGATTAATGACACGGTTTTTATTACCTTCAATTAAACCTAGTAAAATTACTAAAACATTTCCTTCAATCTATTCATCTCTCACAAATCCGGATGATAATTTTGATAAAGACTGGCCTAGTCAATTAGCGCAACGTGTTAAAGATACAAGATGTAAATGGGCTAAGATTGGTTATGTATATACTGCATGTAAGCATATAGCTAAAAAGTGTCATGCTGAGCATGAAGATTATTATATGCAAGACATGTGCGTTCAAAGAGGTATATTAGAAAACTTCAATATCAAGTTTAAATCAATCGACGATCGATAATTCGTTCAGCTTATTTTTATTTATTCTTTAACGCCTCTGCCATAGCGGTCAGTGTTGCTTCGAACACAAGCATCATTGATGTGTGTCTTGGTTTGTAATCTTTTACCGGATAGAGCACTTCGAGGTCTGCCCAAATACCTTTGGGAGCTGGCCCCTCTTCTTTGAGCATCGCTAACATTTCATCTCTGATGGCCTCAATATCACTTTTGGTTAGACCAACGGCATTTTGCGCCATGACAGAGGCAGCGGCCTGACCAAGCAGGCATGCTTCAACGGTTTGTCCATATCTAGTTATTTTTTCGCCTGACACATTTAAGTCAACGTGAATTTTTGAACCACATAATTTTGAATTTTTGGTCGCAGACCCATCTGCCCCTTCAAAAGCCTCCGATTGAGGCATTGAAGCGACCACTTCTAAAATTTTGGTGCTGTAAATATCTTCAGGGGCGTCCATAAATTTAGATGATCCTTTAACACTATGAGTTTAGTAAATTTGAAGCTTATGCTTGAAACCTGACCCACACCACTATATATGATACAATATAACAATATTAGATCGTATATTTGACGCTGAAATTTTATTTTCCAAACATACAATCAAATATGCTATATGCAAAAACTTAAGCTCAAGGGCGAATTAGGCCAAGGTCTTATCAGTTTTTTTATGCTAACCATTATTTTTTCTTCATTTTAAATGATGAATTACAATTTAAGAATGGAATGCTTAAATAACAAGAGATGACCTCTTATCTCTTTTCGCACAGCTGAATGTAAAGTTTTTAATTAATTAACTTTGCTTTCTCTGACAGAAACGATTAAGTGCTCAAAATTTAAGTACATTTCTAAGTACATTTTAGAAATTAGTACACTGTGAAAAATGATATGCCTATGCGACTTGATAACATTCGCCTCTGCGACTTAATAACAAAGTCCGGCAAATCACTCATTCGCAGAGAAGAGCTTAAAAGATTAGGTGACGAATGACGACCATTACTGATAACTCTCCCAAAAATAGCAACGGAAGTTTAAAGAAAAACGCCACTGGCTTAAAACAAACTTCTGCTTCTCGCCCAACTCGAGCTGAGGCAGAGGACGCTGTTCGCACATTAATTGCCTGGGCTGGTGATGACCCAGCGCGTGAAGGATTAATTGATACTCCGAAACGAGTTGCCAAAGCATATGGCGAATTCTTTAAGGGCTATGATGAAGATGCGATGGAGATTTTATCTCGCACTTTTGAAGATGTAGCTGGTTATGATGATATGGTGATGCTACGCGGAATTGATATGAGCTCACACTGTGAGCACCATATGGTTCCGTTTGTTGGCAAGGTTCATATCGCTTATATGCCTTCCAAAAAAGTTGTTGGAATTTCTAAATTGGCGCGCATTGTTGAGACCTTTTCCAAAAGATTACAAACCCAGGAAACTATGACGGCTCAGATCACGCGAGCCATTGATAAAGGACTTGGGACACGCGGAACTGCCGTAATGATTGAAGCTGAGCATCAGTGCATGTCTATGCGGGGTGTGAACAAACAGAACGTTGCAACAATCACAACGCGTTTTACTGGTTTATTCCAAGATGATAAAGATTTGAGAACTCGCTTTTTGGGAATGGTAAATAATGGCAAGTGATGATGCCCAGAAGATTGATGAAACTTTAGATTTCACTCCTAAGTTTGACAGTGATGGTTTAATGCCGGCGATTGTCATTGAGGCTTCATCTGGCACACTTTTGATGCAAGCCTTTGTCAATATTGATGCACTCAAGACGACATTAGAAACTGGGTACGCTAATTTTTGGTCTCGGTCTCGACAAGCTTATTGGCAAAAGGGTGAAACCAGTGGCAACCGCTTGCTCATCAAAGATGTGCTTATTGATTGCGACCAAGATTCGATCTGTTTCATGGTTGAGATGGAAGGTGTAAAGGCCGCATGCCATACAGGACGCCAGAGCTGCTATTATCGCAAATTGTCACTTAATCATGATCAGTCTACCTCGGGAAGTGATATCTCTTTATCGTTTAACGATATGAAACCGCTCTTTAATCCAAAAGACGTTTACGGATCTTAATTTCTCTCACGGCTACTCTGCAGCTAAAGCTGCAGGCCTACGAGGTGCGGCGCTTCTGTTACGATCAGCTAATCCGTGCTCGCTAAAGTTCCGCTCGGGCTGATCTTGTGCGCCGGGCAGCTCGTGCTGCCATGTCCTTACCCCGAAGGGGCGTCACTCCTTCTTCGTATCAGGATATTTTCTTGTTCCTATCACACTGCTTCACTTTTTTATGAACCACTTTTATTGGCCAATGAATGTTTCATTCAACAATAATTCATTAATGGAGTTCTAGTATAGTAACCATAAGGCTAGCTTCACATAGCCTCATTTTGAAACAGGGATTAAGCTTGTATATAGGAGTTTTTTGCACAAGTGAGAGTTATAGCAGCACGCATTTCGTAAGCTATCTTTATTAATGAAAGAGAGTGAGATATGAGACAGAAAAAAATAGGCATTGCACTTGGTGGAGGTGCAGCACGTGGCTGGGCTCATATTGGCGTTCTCAAGGCTCTTGAGAAAATCGGAATTAAACCGGATATTGTCGCCGGCACCTCTATTGGCTCCATTGTTGGTGGTTGCTATGCTGCTGAAGAACTTCCTCAACTAGAACATTTTGCAACCAAACTTACATCACGTAAAGTCCTTGGTTTTATGGACTTAAATCTTGCTGGCTCGAGTTTAATTACTGGTAAGAGAATATGCGCAACACTTGAAACTCACCTAAAAGATGTCCGCATTGAAAACATGAAATGCCAATATATTTCAGTGGCGACTGAGCTTGGCTCTGGCCATGAAGTTTGGATGGATAAGGGTTATTTGGTTGATGCCATGCGTGCGTCTTATGCACTTCCTGGTATTTTTAAACCGGTAAACATTAATAATCGCTGGCTTTTTGATGGCGCTATTGTCAATCCCATACCTGTTTCTGTGTGCCGGGCATTTGGAGCTGATATTGTTATTGCTGTGAATTTGAACAATGATTCCTACGGCAAGGGTACAGTCATTTCTAGCCATGAGGCCACAGAGATAGAACACATCCCAACTGAAGATGAAAGTAAATTAAACCGCAAAACAACTTTGGGTAAATGGCGCTCACGCTTCTTTAGTGAAAAGAGTGAGAGCCCTGGAATTTCTAAAGTTATGCTTGATGCTTTTAATATTACTCAGGACCGTATCGCCCGTGCGCGACTTGCTGGTGACCCGCCTAATTTCTCAATCAAACCACGTTTAGACGATATTGGGTTATTTGATTTTCATCGGGCTGAAGAAATGATTTCTTTAGGAGAAGAGGCAACTTGGCGCGCTCGTGATGAACTTGAGCATCACCTTGGTTCCCTTGCCGCATAGAATATGGCCTAGCATTAGTATTTTAGCTACAATTTTCAAATAGTTATTGCGAGTTGACTAAAAAGCTATGTTTTGTCTTGAGGTGCCCACAAGGCTTTAGCTGTTCTGCCTCCCCATAGGCAAAACAACTAAAGAAGAATTATAAAACTTACTTATCTCAGCAATGATCTGAAAATCCAAGTTTCAAGAGCTTAATTGAGCTGGCTAATCAACCAGTTGCGATGTAGCTTCTCATTGCGTTTGCTTCAAGCTCAGCTTCAGCAATTCTTTGCTGAACAACGTCACCGATTGAGATAATCCCTTTAAGTTTACCTTCTTCAACCACGGGCATGTGGCGGAAACGCTTGGACGTCATAATTCCCATGATCTTATCGACGCTATCATTGCGGTCACATGTAATGATATTTTCTGTCATGATTTCTGAAACAGATTCATTTGTGACATCCACACCCATGTGAGCAATCGCGCGCACCACATCTCTTTCAGAGACAATCCCAGCTAAAGTGCCGTCTTCATTTGTGACAACAATTGAACCAATACCAAATTTGGCCAATGTTTTTGTCACTTCAAGGATTGGAGTTGAGGTCGATACAGTGATTACATCACCGCCTTTAACGTTCAGGATGGTATTTACATTCATAGATTTCTCATAGCTCCTTCTTTTATAGAGGTTAACTTTCCGGATAGAGGTTAACTGTCTACGGTTTCATTGAGGGTCTTTTGCGAATTCTTATGGCTGTATTTTTTGTTATTGGACCTTTTAGACCTGCAAAGTTTTCTTCAATGAAGTTACTATGATGCCTTATGCGTCAGGTTGACGCAAGTTTCCCTGTGAAAATTCATTAATAAGCGTGATCACTTGATTAATTTTCAAATAAATCCAGGCCTGAATACAGGCGGTGTTGGAAGATTAATCCTATTTAATAACCTTAACTCTGTGTAATTCCAGCACTTGGTCCCTTGTTTTTATGGTTTTGCCTTTGTTGGCATAGTGCCTGCTACTTATTGCCTATTATCTAAATTAAGCGAGCAATCAGCTTTATTTTACACATTTTCGTTTCATAAAATAACAATGGGCATGCAATATAAAAATGTACCAACAAGAAAATCAAGACCTTCTCGACTACTGGAACTCAGTTCGCGGAAATAGAATTGCGCCGAAACGAGTGGAAATTATTCCCTCTGCCATCGGACATATTTTACCTGTCACATTCATATTAGAGCAAAGAGCGACAGAAAAATTACATTTCCGTCTTGCGGGGAGTAAATTATGTGAAATCTTTGGCCGTGAATTTAGAAGCCTGGATTTTTTAGATTGCTGGCCATCAGATGAACGCCCTATTTTATCGACCTATCTCAGTCAATTACTAACGGATGGCACCATTGTCTCTATCGTATTTCAGGCGAAATCATCCAATGATCATATTGGTGACTTTGAAATGTTGTTTTTACCTATGATCCATGGAGGCTCAACAATAGATCGCATTCTTGGTTCGATCAGCCCCATTGGAGATATTCCCTGGCTTGGTTTAACTGAATTAGATTTTCATGAAATCACTGAAGTTCATATTAGTTTGCTGCGAGGAAGCTCTTTGAACCAACAAGTGTCTTCAGCTCATGCCGGTTCGTTTATTTCCAACGTAACTGCGCTTCCGTTCTTACCGCATAAGAGACTGGTAGAGGGGAAAAATTGTTCACTTCGCGTATTTGAGGGCGGCAAAACCGATTAATTTTCCCTTTTCTCTGTAAGCTGATTGGATGTTGCGCATACAAACTGGCCGGATATTTACTGTTTTTTCACCATAAAATTTAGATTTTTTGTAAATAGATAAAATTTTCTACAAATTTTCGCCGGCTATTATTCATTCATTAACTCACAAAACATTATTCTGGAAGCCATGTTATCAAGAAGATTGGCTTTGGAATAACTATATGTCATCCACTAGTGAAACTGGAAAAGTGTCTGATTCAGTCTTGAAAGACTTTATTAAGGATACAAGTACAGGAAATAATGATTATTTAATCATTAAACAACATGAGACCCAGAAAGATGGTATTGAGCGCCGCCGTTTTCGTCGCTTTAATATGCGCCTGATGGGACGCTTTATGTTGGAAGATAAAACGGAATATACATGCCGTGTGCTGAATATTTCCGCCGGTGGTGCTGCAATCGCCTCCTCTGTAAACCCAGCTGTGGGTGAGCAGGTTATTCTTTACCTAGACCATATAGGACGGGCCAAAGGCCAGGTCATGCGCTCAGAGCCTGAAAGCTTTGGTGTTGGCTTTGATATGTCAGATACCCAACGAGAACGTATTGCGCTGAAGATTTCCTGGCTTGTTAATCAGATTGATGGCGAAATGCCTGATATGCGCCGGCATCATCGCTTTATTGCTAATAACCGTGAAGTTCCGCTTATTCTCCCTGGTGAAATAGATATTACCTGCCAGGTTCAAAACTTTTCTTTAAGTGGTGCTTCAATTATCACAACTGCCCGCCCTCCAATGGGCTCACAAGTTACATTAGGACAATTAAAAGGAACTGTTGCTCGCTACCACGATGAAGGCATCGGTATTGAGTTTACAACAGCCCCTTCAGCTGCCCTATTGCTTTCCGAATTTGGAACTTTATCCCCGTAAACAATTTTGAATTTATTATGCCTTATTTAAGAACCAGAGTTTAAGTTAAAATTTTAAGTAAATTTGAGTAGAAGCTGATTTAAAAGTAACTAAATTTGTGACGTGCGTATTTGCGTCATAGAAAAGTTTTTGTGTCATGCTCCCCATTAGTAACAGAGTGTAGGGGACTAAAAATGTATCGAGTAATTTATAGTCTTGCGTTTTTCGCAATTTGTATAAGTAGCTATTCAACCAATGCCACTGCTGAATTTGCAGTCTGGGTTGATGGTCAAAATTTAGCATCACCGCATATGCGGGTTTATGGTAATTCGAAACCACCGATTGGTCATGTTCGATTTTGCCAGCGTTACCCACGTGATTGCGAAAAATATCGTCAAATCACCAACAAAATTTCTCTCAACAAAAATCGCTGGCGCCAGCTTGTCACGATTAATCGAGCGGTCAATAAAGCGATCAAACCGGTCACTGATCAAGAGCATCATGGCACGATTGAATATTGGGACTACCCCTCTAGCAGCGGTGACTGTGAAGATTACGTCTTACTGAAGCGCCGTTTGTTAGCTGAAAATGGCTGGCCTGAAAACTCACTTCTTATCACTGTTGTTCGTGATGAAGAAGGTGCAGGGCACGCTATTCTGACCGTTCGCACCAAACAAGGTGATTACCTTCTCGACAACAAGCGCGATGAAGTCACCGTTTGGAACAAGGTACCGTATCGTTTTGTTAAACGGCAATCTGCTCGTCACCCGAAATATTGGGACTCGCTTTATCCTCGCGAGAGAGAGACCATTCGCTCTTCATCTCAAAGGTAAGCCACAGATTTAAAAGGAATTTGGTTCAGCAATCTCATCACACCCCTCATCCCCCGATCAACTTGCTGGATCATTCAAACGGCCTCTCTTCCCCCAGAGAGGCCGTTTTTTTGCTGCTCCTTCAGGTTGCCCACAAGCAACCGTCGCTATTTTTCTCTCACGGCTATTCCACCGCTGAAGCGGTGAGCCTCCGAGGGGCGGTATTTTTTGCAATCAACTTATCTGTGCTCGCAAAGCTCCGCTCAGGCTGATCTTGTGCAACGGACGCCCATGGCGTCATGTACGTGCTCTGAAGACGAGCACTCCCTTCTTCGTATGGATGGTTTGGGGAATTTCTCTCACGGTTATTTCTTTTTAGAGGCGCTTTAGGTTGCCCATCTGCAACCGCGCTGCTGAAGATCATGGACCAACCGAGGGGCGGCAATTTTTGCAATCAACTTATCTGTGCTTGCAAAGCTCCGCTCAGGCTGATCTTGTACACCGGACGCCTATGGCGTCATGTACGTGCTCTGAAGACGAGCACTCCCTTCTTTGTATAGTGAGTGATGAATTTGTTTTGGACTGCTAGTGCTGTATTTCTAAGGACAAAAAGAGAGCTATTACAAATCACACCAACGAAAGACATCAAGTAAACAAGGCGCAAATGTAGAGATGCTTCAACCTTTTATAATTTATGATGGGGGGGAGATAGCAGGATGTTTGGTAGGCAGGGATCAAATGTAGATTTGTCCCTGTCCTTTATTAATTTCTATTGAAGCTATTGCTATTAAAGAATGCGCTGCTCTAGAAGATCAGCTCTTTTATAAAAGATACAATAGAAAACCATCAACATTCGCATTCACGGCAAATGAGTTTTTAACTTCCGACTTTTCCGCCGACTACTGATTAGTCCGCTTTCGCTTCAGGTGTGTCTGATGCTTCAACGGTTGTTTCAGTTGAAACCTTAACTACATTTTCAACTAATTCTTTAATTTCAGATTTATTTGAAACTGCATCGTCTTGTTTAACTGATGCTAAAACTTTAGGTTTAACTGATGCTTTAGCTTCTGGGATTTCTCCACAAGCAAATGCATTTCCTGTAAACGCTAAAGATACAAATGAAGCAATAATTAATTTTTTCATAATTAGCCCTCTCCCAAGTTTGCAGTAAGACAATTCCCTTTTGTTTATTGATCAAGCTTAAAAATTTAACCCGATTTTCGAAACATATAGACTTACATCCAAGGCTGTCTACCTACTAGTAGTTTTAACAGTGTTCAGGCCGTGATGCCAGAGACCACTCTCAATAAAAAGTACTATGCGCCGAGTTTGCTTTTGCTGTAGTGAGTTTTCTCTCTCACGGTTATTACAATCGCTAAAGGCACTATGGAATACTTGGTATAGCGTTTTTTGAAATAAACGCTCACAATCAAATGCTCACCCAAAAACATGATCTCCTACAAAAAGCTGAGTTGAGACGATGCGCCAACCACTTGTTTAAGGGCACATAGTGTGAAACCATTTATGGACAAAATTAACCAATGGAGTTCGTTGTGCAAAAAATTATAACCTTCGTTTTAATGCTCTTTATTTCGACTACTGCAGTCATGGCAGACTCTACCGACAAAATGGTGCATGACGCACAAAGTAAATTCCAACATGAGCTCAGTCGGTGTGGCGTATTCTATGAAATATTGGCGGGATGCTTGAGTGACGAAGATACACAAAAGAATGAAATCACAACTCTGTCGAAAAAGACAATACAACAAGCGATGCAATTAGGTTTAAAAGTTAATATGAAGATTGATAAAATCCTGTCTGGCTTGCGACAGGAACGCGCGTCTTTAATTTCCGACATAAAGGGGAAATGCGCAAACTACTCCGTAATTGTCCAGCAAAATTATGCAAATTGCACCCATGTTAGCAAGCTGGCTGAAAAGCTGGTTAAGAACTGGAGACCTGAAGATCGAGGGTCAGCCGCCGAATAAACACACCGCTATTCACTGGTTTAAAGATGTATAGATACTCGGCCCCTCCCTCAATAAAGAGGTGGGGCCGAGTTTTTTGCGTTCAATAAATTTACGTCAAGCTTGCGCAGAAGCGGATGATGCGGTCGCAAGCTTCTTGTAGGGCTTCGGTTGAAGTTGCGTATGAGGCTCTGAAATATGGTGACAGGCCAAAGGCTTCGCCGTGGACTGCTGCCACTCCTTCTTGCGACAGAAGCGCTGTTACGAAATCTTCGTCTGTTTTAATAACAGTGCCATCTTTTGTTGTTTTGCCGATGCAACCTTCAATTGATGGGTACACGTAAAACGCACCTTCTGGCATGGGGCAGAAAATCCCTTCAGCTTGGTTTAGCAATGTCACAACCAAGTCTCTGCGTTTTGCAAAGGCGTCTCTGCGTTCATTCATAAAGTCTTGCGGCCCGTTTAAAGCTTCAACTGATGCCCATTGGCTGATCGAGCATGGGTTTGACGTTGACTGAGACTGTACTTTTCTCATAGCGCTTATTAGTTCAACGGGACCACCTGCATAGCCAATTCGCCAACCTGTCATCGCATAAGCTTTGGCAACACCGTTCATAGTTAGCGTGCGGTCTTTTAACTTAGGCTCAACGGCAACCACTGATTTAAATTTAAAATCACCATAAGTCAGGTGCTCATAAATATCGTCGGCTAAAATCCAAACATGCGGATGTTTTAAAAGGACGTCAGTTAGTCCCTTGATTTCTTTAGCTGTGTAAGCTGCGCCAGTTGGGTTTGATGGTGAGTTAAAGATCAACCATTTGGTTTTATCTGTAATGGCTGCATCGAGTTGTTCTGGTGTGAGTTTAAACCCGGCATCAGCCCCAGCTTCTAGTGACACGGGAGTACCGCCCGCTAGAAGCGTAATGTCTGGATAGCTCACCCAATATGGTGCTGGGATGAGGACTTCATCACCTGGATTGATGGTGGCCATGATCGCATTATAGATAATGTGCTTACCGCCGCAGGCAACAGAAATTTCTGATGGCTGATAGCTAATTCCGTTTTCACGCTCGAACTTATCAACGATGGCTTGCTTTAATTCTGGAATGCCGTCTGGTGCGGTGTATTTCGTTTTCCCGGCATTAATCGCTTCAATGGCGGCTTGTTTAATATTATCCGGCGTATCAAAATCTGGCTCTCCTGCACCGAGGCCGATGACGTTTTGTCCGGCAGCTTTTAGTTCTGCTGCTTTGGTTGACACGGCAATTGTTGGTGATGGTTTAACACGTGCGAGACTATCCGCTAAGATACCCATAGATACGGCCTTTCAAGATAATAAGAGTGATAATATTCGTTTTTTAAATTTATTTGGTTTTGCCGTGCTTGAAGGGTGTTGTTTCAGATGTTTTATGAAACCTTAGCCCTTTTTAAAAACCCCACCGGCTAACTTTTGAATAAATTTTATTGTGGGATTTTTTACAAACTTCCTTTTTGCAAAACATCCAGGGCAGACACTAATCCTCCCTTTCACTTGATGCAAGGAAGAATCTCTTTAAGTGCTGATAATGAGCGAATAAACTTTGCTTAGGCTCTACAAGCCCTCTTCATCTGGTAATTGATAAGCAAGCTGGGCGGCCTGAGCGTTTTCAAGAAAACGGCGCATTCGGTTTGATAAATCAATGAGCCCTGCTTCTAGATAGATATCATGGGCTTCAGCAAAGCTGGCTATGGCTTCTTTTAAACCGCCATGAGAGCCATATTGCTCACTTAGATCCATCATTATCAAACCGATTTGACTTAAAACTTCAGCTCTTTTTCTCGGATTGATGGCTCTTGGCGTTAATTTGATAAATTTTTCATAATAGTTAGCCGCTTCTTTCAGGGCTTGCTCATCAAAGTGCACACGCGCAAACGAAGCTAGCAATTTTGCCAAATTAACATAAAGCGTACCCTTGATGTGAGGGATATCAAACTCAGGCGTAGCTGTTTCTGTGCTATTTTCAACAATTGAGATGGCGTTTTCTAATAGATAATGGGCTTCATTAAAGTCTTCCTGGCGGCCATTGTTTTTATATTGGCGCTTAGAGAGAAGGTTCACCAAGTCACTGACTTCAACTGCCCAGCGCACATCCTGTGCTCCGTTTTCAGCCAATTTGACCAGATCTCTGCGATCTTTTATCGCACGATCCAAAGCAATGTCATCTCCTTCAAGAGAGAATAACAATTCTCTAAGCCTCGCTCTCAATCTCAAGAGAACATCTTTGGTAGGCCATAATTTGCCATTTTGCCCAATCACTGCACAAATGGATGAGATGGCCGTTTCTACCTGTTCCTTACTACGATCAACCAATGCTAGTCTGGCCCTGGCGACTGATATGCTTCTCTCGACTTTATCTCGTATCTGACCGCTCACTCCTTGATCCAGACAATCATTAAATCTGAAAATCGCTTGTTTGTGATGATCTGCTTCATTGGTAATGCCGCCAAAATTTAAATAACATTCGGCCAAGGCTAAATTGGTTTCTTCTATATAATTTTTAGAGCAATGCCTGCTCTCTTCAAGCAAAGCTTCAAAATGGTGGATGGCCTTTTCAATGAGCTCAGCCTCACCAAATCTTGTGCCCCAGCTTAAATATAACTTCCCAAGTTCCAGCCTTATGTCAGGCCTGCAGATCTTCATGAACGATTTTTTATGGTCTTTACTTGCTGCACAAGACAATGAAAGAGCCGCTAAAAAACCGTTTTCAGCACGCTCTAATCCCTGTACCCCCATATTTCGCTTAGCACTGTTTAATGCCAATTTGCCTTTTGCAAAATAAGCTTCGCACATTGCATCTTCTTGTCTGTTTTTACGCCATGTTTCAATGGCTTCATCTAAAGCCAGTTCAATTGATTGGAAAGAATGACCGGCTTCGGCACGATCTTCTGTGCTTCTTAGTTCTAAAGCTTCTTGCTCAGTGCCCCCTGAGCCAGTTTCAGCTATTGCTAATTTACACATAAGCTTGCCCCAACTATGAGGGAAATTATCTTTCCTAAAATTGCGAATTGCTCTTAGGACAGCTTGCTTAACCCTTATGGGATATCCATTGTGGACTGCATTCAATTGCATTAGTGCATATGCGGCATAGGCTTCATTTGATTGAGCTCCCGCCATTTCCGTTTTTTCTCGCCCTTGCCAATGTTCTTCTGACAAGCCCTCGTATAACTCCAAAGAGCGTTTTAATTGTTTTTCATTTTGTAAGCCTAAACCTGCAACCAAATAACACCAGGCCGCAACCACGATCATCTCTGTCTCTTTATGGAAGACTAAACCTGTTTTTGTAGCTTTGACTTGGTTCTGATGAGTGTCATTTAATTTAAGGTAGTTATCTAATTGCCTGGCCCATTTGCTCAATTTTTTTAAAGACACGATTTGATTGTTCGCGCCGCAGCCTCGGCTCATTATGCCTGCGACCATTGCCTGGAAGAGAACTTCATTTGCTTTTTGTTTTCTTCTACTCTGTGGTCCTTCTAGGTTGATTTCCTTTAATTCAAATAATGGGAAGTCTGAGCATTCATAAACAAATACAAACGGTTCACCCTCTTCTGATGATAGAGTGCTGAGTGATTTAATTTGTGTTTTCACTTCACTTGACTGTTGGATGCTAACGTCATTTTTTTCTGACGTGGAATCAATTATGTGCAAGGGCCCTTGAGGAAAAAACCTGAGGTTTAAACGCTTATTTTTGAGGTTACCATCTAGAGAAATTTCAACGGTATGATTGAGAAAAGTTTCATTTAGGGGCCCTCTTTTACTAGACAGTCCAGTGCTGATATGGAAGGCAGACATTCTGTTTTTTTGTGTCCACTTTGACCAAAAGCTGCTTGCGTACTCACTGCGAATAATATTCAGCAGACGCTCCCCGATAAAACCAAATTCATCGCCTTGCAGTCTGTGCAGTGTTAGGTGACGGATAATTTTTTTATTGCTTTTTTGTCTCGCATTTACAGGTGATTTTCCACTGTTATGGCTATGTGAACTTGAGAAAATCGCTGTAACCCAAGCCCCTATCAGGAGTATCAAAATAATACTTATAAAGAAAAAAATTTGTTCTAGTGCGCTCAATGCGCCAGCGAAAGCAGCGTTAAATTCTGTTCCATTCATTTTGTAAACGCCCCCCCTTTCACGCCTATTTTTTGTTTGTCAGCGTCTGACTTTTCTTAAGCAACTTATTCATTCTATTTGCTAAAAAGCCCAAAATAGAATGGACATTATAAATAGCAATCGTACAAAAAGTTTATTTTTCTTATGACTAGATTAACGCGCCTCTTCAGCTTAATTTTTTCTCGTCTCGTCAGATGCGTTTGAGCTTAAATATTTGCGCTTTGTCATAAGCCGTTTGCTAGTTATCCACGTTTTATTAATGGCCACATAAAACCATAAAAACCACCCAAAAAGTGAGTTTTTTGCCTAAAATTAGAGCAAATCTACAATTTTTAGGCAATTTATGGGGGTAAATTTAGCAAATTAGGCGAATGGAACAGGCTTTAATGTGTAATTGCTAGGGGCGATATGCTAATCGTTAACAACCATTAATGTTTCTGTAAAAATAATAAAATTGTTTAGAAACAATGTTATGGCAATTGGGACAGGGGTGTTTCACCCCAGGAAAAAACAATTTATGAGAGGGGCGCACTATGCGACTAAATCCACCAACAATCTTTATCTTTTTGATTTCACTTATCCTGGCTGTTGCTGCCATTGCTAGCCACCAAGGTCTTGTTAATATTCCTTCAGTGATTGCAGCACAAGACTTTTGGCTTGCTGTCTCAGCTTATATACTTTTAGCTATTGGCAATTTAGTGCGCGGTCTATAATTCAGCGCTGAAAAATGTTTAATAGAAAAGCGTGTCCTTATTCATTTAAGGGCACGTTTTTTTATGCGCTTTTGATTTTTTTGCGGCTCTATGCTTGATAGTTTTAAGCTGCTTTTTGCTTAATTCTGGGCATTTTCATCAACCTAAAGATAAGGCGTTCAAAAATAGGTTCTGTCACACCAGCCCTTAGTCTGGACAGGTGATACCGCTCCATAGTTCGTTGCATAATATGAACGAAGCGCCCCTCTATGATCCGGTCTATGTTCCGAGGTGGATTTTGAGGAACGGCTAAAAATGCAGCCCCCCTTTCTCCATAGTTGATCATGAAAAATCCATTGCCAGTAGGTTCGTAGCATGGATATCTATGACGCAAGACTTCAGCCAAATTACCGGCAACAGTGCTTGTCATACTTTCTCTCAGGAAATCAGAGCATGGTTGACCTGTTTCCATAGGTGTTGGCTCAAGAGCGGCTTGCCTTAAGCTGGTTTGCGCTACAACCTCACCAATTGCGAAAATATTTCTATAGAGACTGGACTGTAAGAATTTGTTGGTTTGAATTAAGCCTGTCTTATCAGTTAAGCCATTGACCTTTGTGATGTAGTCAGCGGCTCTCATAGCGGGCCAGATTACACCATATCTTGAATTAAACTTTTTCCTACCGCATTCAGCGCCTTCACGGTCAAAATAGATTATCTGTACTGTGGTTTTGTCAATCTTATCGATGGCAGCGTTACAGTAAAATTCAATTTGTCTTGATCTGAACTCTTTTTCAAACAAGTTATTTGAGTGACCAATGCCGCCTATTCCTAGATGACCAAGAAACGGTTCCGGTGTGATGAACCGAATGGGTACCTTATCTCTCAAGCGATAGCGGCGCAAAACATGGTCTACATTGAGCACATATTGATAGGCACTTTGATAGTCCATGGACCCTGGTGCACAGGCAATTGTCATTGGCCCTGGTGAGAGAAGAAAATCTTTAAACCCTAATTCTGCCCGCATGGTTTCATCTGCATTCATCGTTGAATGCACCATGTTATGAGACTTGTTCAGGCCTGGTATATGGTCCCAGGCTGGGACCATTCCATCGGCTATAATCAGATTATCAAAGGGAACTCTTTTTCCATTGTTGAGGATAATGACTTGCCGTTCTGGATGAAGGGATGAAACGGAAGAGAATAGATATTTGATTTTAAATTTTTCAAATAGCTTCTTTAAATCTACACGCACATCTTTTAGTGAACGTAAGCCCATGCTCACTGAAGGAAGGGATGACTTGAGAACACCATACTGATCTTCAGAAACAACGGTTATCCAATCTTGATCAGAGACAAGCTTTTTTAGTTGCAAAGCTGCGGTCAAGCTTGCAATGCCGTTGCCTATGATAACAATATGGGCCATATGAGAGGCACGCTCCAGTTGTAATTCACTATAAAATCAATAACCTAAATTGAATTTATTGGCGCAGTTATCGATTGATGAGTTACGCGCAATCTCCTTTAAAATCCATACAAATATAAAGAATTTCCTCTTTTACCCCTATTAGGGGAATCAGGGATCTGTCAATGACTAAACTTCAGTTATGCAAATGAAAGGGCCATCTAAACCTACCTACAAATTGCGATTGAGATCATTCTAATTTTAAATTAGACTTCAGTCTAAAGTCGAAGTTACAAATAAAAATCAATTCCAATAAACGGCTGATCATTTCAAATGATTTAGACAGCCACTATCAGTTACAAACCGACATCAGCTACAAAGAGGACATTCATGACAAAAGCATCTTGGCTTGGCTTAGGGGTTATGGGCCATCCGATGGCAGGATATTTAAGTAAATTTCCTGCCATTGACCTTACTGTATATAATAGAACAACTTCCAAAGCTGAAGGATGGCAAAATGAGTATGGTGGCAACACGGCTCTAACACCATTGGACGCTGGCAACGACGCGCAATTTGTTTTTTCATGTGTTGGCAATGATGATGATTTACGCCAAGTCACTTTTGGAGAGCATGGTGCCTTTCATTCTATGCCTAAAGGCGCCGTCTTTATCGATCACTCGACAACTTCTGCAACTGTTGCACGTGAAATATCAGCTAAGGCTTCTGAGATGGGACTACATTTTCTGGATGCCCCTGTTACGGGTGGGCAAAAGGGAGCTGAAAATGGCCAGCTTAGCATTATGGTTGGTGGTGAGCCTAGTGCCTATGAAAAAGCTGAACCTCTCATCTTAACCTATTCAAAAGCCGTCAAGCATATGGGGCCTTCTGGGGCTGGGCAACAAACTAAAATGGTGAACCAAATTGCAATTGCTGGTGTTGTTCAAGGCTTATCTGAAGCGATTAACTTTGCTCAATCAAATAATTTGAATATTCCTGATGTTTTATCCGTTATTTCAAAAGGAGCTGCGCAATCATGGCAAATGGAAAATAGCGGGCAACATATGGCTGACCGTTTCTTTGATTTTGGTTTTGCAGTTGATTGGATGCGCAAGGATTTAAATATTTGCATTGAAGAAGCAAAAGCAACCAACAGTCCGCTTCCTGTCGCAACTTTGGTTGAAAGTTATCTTGGCGAATTGCATGACAATGGACGGGGACGTAATGATATAACCAGCCTGGTCACCCGCCTGAAGGATTAACTATCCTTTGCCATTTTTAAGCCAGGCGGGCCTGACTATATGCCCCGAACTATTTAGGAAGAACCCTCAGTTTCTTTTTCTGCCCGCCTTGCATAATCCAATGGCAATTCAGTTGTGAACTTTATTTGCTCCATTGCAAATGATGATGACACATCTGCTATGTCGATTTCTGAAATTAAGCGCTTATAAAACGCATCATAGCTGGCTATATCCGGGACAACTACACGTAAAAGATAGTCCACTTGCCCGCTCATGCGGTAGAACTCTACGACTTCAGGGAAGTTTTCTATGGCTTTATGAAATTCAGCAAGCCATGTTTCACTGTGCTTGTTTGTTGTGACGAACACAAAAACGGTAACTGCCACGTTTACTTTGGTCGTATCCAGAAGAGCTACCCTTGACTGGATAACTCCTAATTCTTCCATTTTTTGTATTCTGCGCCAGCAAGGTGTTGTTGATAGCCCGACTTTTTTCCCGATTTCAGCAACTGGTACGGTGCAATCTTTCTGTAAAATCTGTAAAATTTTAACATCCAACTTGTCTAGCATAAGGTTTTTCTCGCTGTTTGCCTGAATATAGCCTTTTGCATTCAGGGATAGAATTCACCATACGGAAATTTCATATTCAGACTATACCGCAAATATTTCCAAAATATAACTTAGTTGGAATGAACAACTCCTTTATTTCAAATGTTAAAAATAATTACTACTGAAAAAGATATTAAACGAAGTTTCTAGAAATAAATTTCTCGTGAAGTTTGCGATGTCTCTACTAATGGAGGCTATTATAGCTCCTACTTTGCACATTTATTTACTAGTATCTTGGGTTTTTCCGCCGCCAGTCACTTGGCCACTCAAACTTTCCTTGCCATATGCCTACTCTCTGGCCTTTGGCCTGACGTTCTTCCGGTTTATAAGCACTACCATAAGATACTGCCCACCCCAACTTCACCATATTTTTGTTTAAATTCAGACCATTAAGAAAACAGGTCGCTAACAGTCGTTGATGACGATCAAACTCTGTTCCCTGGCAATCTACCTTTTGAGAGCGTATCATTTTACGAAGTGCGGAGGTGGATGCACGGCCACAACGCCAAGATTGCCCCTCTTTCTCACATTTTTGCTGTAATTCAGGGGCATCTATACCTTTTAACCGTACTTTTTCACCATTTAGCACAAGGCTATCACCGTCAACTACGCGCGGAGTTCCACTGATTTCATCTTTAAATGCCATATCCTCAAGCCATAACATGCCTGCAAACAGCAAAATGGCGGCAATGACTATTAATTTTGAAAAATCAAATTTCATGAAAGCCTCTTGAATTTTATGAAGAATTAAGAAAAATAAACCAAAAATTAAACGGGAAATTAGGAATTGCAGCGCTAAATTATACCATTATTTTAACCTCTTCTTATAATTTTTAAATTGTGAGTTTTTCAACTTTTAAGAGTTTTGTCTGTGTCACAAATGAAACCCAGTCACCAAATCACATCACAAGCCAAAAATCCAAGGCTGGTTTCTTCTGTGAAAGAGGCGCGGGATCGTTTGGGCCAAAAACAAGGCGCAGAGCGCTTTGAATACGAACTTTTGTTGATGTTTGCTCGCAATGAACTTACGGCCTCCCTTTCCATCCCTCTGTTTGCAGTCATTTTAGCGCTTAGTACGACACTTTGGGCGCCGATTAGCCATATTGTTGCCTGGTTGGGCATGATTTTTATCACGAAAGGGATCATTCTTATCCTTTGCCGTCGCTTTACGTCCTTACCACGTAAAGACCTCAACACCTCTCTTTGGAAGCGACGTTTAACAATTGCTGAGATTTTTTACGGATTAGCTTGGGCTGGCATTGCAATTATTGCCAGTCAAACCACAGACCAAGCGGCTCATATTTTTATCTTTGCTTCTTTCATTGCTGTGATTTCAATTCGAATGATGTTTGCTTCTACCGTCATGCCTCTTGTTATCAGCGGCACTGTGCCGATGACCATTGCCTTGGTTACTCATTTTTTGTTGTTGCAAACTCCCTTTTACTGGGCCATGGCGGCAATGGCGATTGGCATCCATGCTTATTTGATTTTTCTTATGTCTGGGTTGAATTCAACCGTTCATGCAATGCTGGAATATAGAGCTGAAAAAGATGTATTAATCGGGAAACTTGAAGAAGCAAAAGCATTTTCTGATGATGCTCGCAAAAGAGCTGAAGAAGCTAATTTAGCCAAATCAAGATTTCTGGCAACGATGAGCCATGAATTAAGGACACCACTTAATGCTATTCTAGGGTTTTCTGAGGTTATGAAATCAGAAGTCTTTGGTCCTCATTCGAACCCGACATACAAAGAATATGCTGAAGATATTCATACAAGTGGCGATCACTTGTTAAACCTCATCAATGAAATTCTAGATCTATCACGCATTGAAGCTGAGCGTTATGAATTGCATGAACAATCCGTAAAGCTCATGGATATTGCAGATGATTGCCAACACTTGATTTCTATGCGAGCTCGCAATAAGGGCATTGAAATTCAACTAATTGAAGAACAGGAACTTAACCCTCTATGGGTCGATGAGCGCGCAATTCGCCAAGTTTGCCTTAACCTTTTGTCAAATGCCGTTAAATTTACACCTCAAAATGGCACAATCATTATGAAAATTGGCAAAACGGAAGATGGCGGCCAATACCTCTCCGTTGAGGATACAGGCCCGGGTATTCCTGAAGATGAAATTGACAAGGTTTTGAAGCCATTTGGTCAAGGATCATTAGCTCACGAAACTGCTGAAGGTGGTACTGGCCTCGGGTTAGCTATTTGTCAAAAATTGATTTCAATTCATGACGGGCACTTCTCTTTAAAGAGTGAGCTTCGCCATGGAACGATCGTGAGATTTGAAATTCCCAAAAAACGAGTGATCGCAGGCATGGCTCCTTTAGCGAACCCTTATAGTGATAATTGGAATGAAGAGCCAAAACCACTTGATCCGAATAGTAAAGAATTTGAAGATCTGACAAGTCAAATTCAGAAGATTATAAAAACCAGACAAGTGAAACGAGAATATTATGCTCATCGTGAGAACAAGGAGCCTGAGGGACCTGTTTTGAAACTAAAGACTGCTGCTCCTCAAAAAGGGAGCTGACCTTTTATTATCTTTCACTTCGTTACCCCTTTAGCAATTTAGAATGATGGTTTTAGGTTTTATAGCTTCCATCATTTATAACAACAAGGCACTGGACTTATCTTATTCGATCACTATCTTGTTCACCAATTACTCCAAATAATAAAACTAAATTTTTGTCTTTAAAGATCCATCTTTTTGATAAAGAGTAACGGATGATCAAAAATTTTGTAAAATTATTATTTGTATCTTTTTTAAGATTTCTCATTGTGGAGGTTTAAGTGAGCACCTGGATAGCCCTTGGATTACTTATCATATCAGGCTTGATACTTGTTTTATATCATGACCAAGGCACCATTGGCGGCCTTGATAGCTCTAGCTTTGCGGGGCTTGTTGCTAGTTCAGCGCTGCTTATCTGGTTAGGAAGCTCGGTATTGCGTGATTATTCGGGGCGGCTTGGACAAGCTTTTAAAGACATTCTCACCTGGACAGGCATCGCCCTCATTCTTGTTATTTTTTATACCTTTCGCACACCAATTCTTGAAGGCAGCGATAAGGTTTTACAACAACTGCTGCCAGCGGGTGTGAACTTTACTCTTTCACCTGAGGGCGCTGAAAAGGCTACCGTGCGTTTAAGAGTTAGAGATGATGGGCAGTTCGTTGTTCGCACCACTACAAATAATCGGCAGATTTCTATGTTGGTGGACACTGGTGCCTCACAAGTTGTGCTTAGCGCTAAAGATGCTCGCGCTCTTGGAATTAATATGGCTGCTCTTAATTTTATTATTCCTGTGAGCACTGCAAACGGACAAACCATGACAGCTCGTTATAAAATTAACTCTCTTTTTATCGGTCCGATTAAACTTTACAATGTTGAGGCTTTGATTGCACGAGAGGGAGATTTAAACCAGAGTTTGCTAGGTATGAGTTTTTTAAGACGTTTGCGGTCTTATGAATTTACAAAAGATTTCTTAATATTAAGAAGTTAGACTGATATCCTTTATATTTAAGGATTTTAGAGACAGTTTTAGAGGCTAAGATGAAACGAAGTTCAGGTGTAATAAGAGAAGCTTTCCTTTGGCTCCTTGCAGGCATCATGGGATTTTTGATTGTCTTTTATTTTGACCAACTGATGGATAAAATAAAAGATTTTCAAAAAGTCACCCAGTCTATGGATATGAAACATCATGTTCGTTCACCTGAAGTTGAAAAAAATGCTTGGGAAAATGTCATTGCCATTCATGCAAACCGTGAAGGTCATTTTCTCACTCACGCTAAAATCAACAATGAAGATGCTTTATTGATGGTTGATACAGGAGCCACCATTGTTGCTCTGTCCTATGAGACTGCCGAAGATCTTGGCATTACAGTTCGTGACAAGGATTTTAACAAAGCTGCTCGCACGGCAAATGGTGTCTCTAAAGTTGCTCATGTTAATCTTGAAGAAATTACCATTGGTGAAATCACTGTTAAAAACATCAAAGCCATTGTTGTTGAACCTGGCAAACTAGATGTCAATCTATTGGGTATGAACTTCTTATCAAAACTGTCACGTTTTGAATATAGAGGTAAAAAACTAATTCTGGTTCAATAGTCTTTTTTTTGATACTTATCTAAAACTTATTCCAACACAATAGCAAAAGAAGTTCTCCTATGTTTCCCAAACCAATTCTTAAAGCGCAAGAGAATAGCGCTGAATTCGAACGTGTTCCTTTTATTAAACCTACTGGTTTTCGAGAATATGATGCTCGTTGGGTTTTTGGGAAAGAGATTAACTTACTTGGTATCACAGCCATTGGTGTAGCGATGGCTGCCCTTTTTAAAGAACGCGGTGTGCCCCAGCGCATTGTTGTAGGCCATGATTATCGTTGGTATTCAGCTAGCATCAAGCAGGGTCTTATAAACGGACTTCTTGCTGGTGGCATGGAAGTACATGATATTGGTTTGGCACTTTCTCCAATGGCTTATTTTGCTCAATTTGACTTGGATGTTGAAGGGGTAGCGATGGTGACAGCCAGTCACAATGATAATGGATGGACCGGCATCAAAATGGGGCTTGATAAACCTCTCACTTTTGGGCCAGATGAAATGAGCCGCCTTAAAGAGATTGTTTACGAAGCTGAAGCGCCTATGCCTGGCGGCGGGGTTTATCATTACCACGCTGGATTTGAACAGCGCTATATGGATGACCTTACAAACCGTGCTCCTATTAAGCGCAAGTTAAAAGCTGTTGTTGCCTGCGGCAATGGCACTGCTGGCGCTTTTGCTCCGCATGTTTTGGAAAAGCTTGGTCTTGATATCATTCCGCTAAACACAGACCTTGACCATAGTTTCCCGAACCACAACCCAAACCCTGAAGACATGAAAATGCTCAACGCCATTCAGGATGCTGTTAAAGAAAATGGCGCCGACCTTGGCCTGGCCTTTGATGGTGATGGTGATCGCTGCGGTGTGATTGATAATGAAGGCAATGCTATTTTTGCTGACAAAGTTGGCGTTATGCTCGCCAGAGATATCTCAGCCATTAATGAGAATGCCCTCTTCGTGGCTGATGTGAAATCGACCGGCCTGTTTCTAACAGACCCTGTATTGCAAGCGAATGGTGCGACAACGCATTTTTGGAAAACGGGGCACTCTTATATCAAGCGCTATTCTCATGAGAACAACGCTTTGGTTGGGTTTGAAAAGTCTGGTCACTTCTTCTTTAACAAACCACTCGGGCGCGGCTATGATGATGGTCTAATTGCTGCCCTTGCTGTTTTGGATATGCTCGACAGAAGCCCAGAGAAATCACTCAGTGATTTGCGCAATGACTTGCCTTTAACTTATCAGTCACCAACCATGTCACCACACTGTGCTGACGAAGAAAAATACGGTGTGGTTGGTCGCATTGTTGCGCACTTTACTAAGCTTTCTGAAGATGGCGCTCAACTTGCGGGACAAAATATCCGCGAGCTTATTACGGTCAACGGTATTCGTATTGTTCTTGAAGACGGCACCTGGGGTTTGGTTCGCGCTTCATCAAACAAGCCTGAGCTTGTTGTTGTGGTTGAAAGCCCTACTAGTGAAGCGAATATGCGCGGCATATTCAAAGAGCTGGATGATCATCTTGCTACATACAGTGAGATTGGTGAGTATAATCAGAAGATCTGATTAGGTTTTAAGTTCTCTCTCTCACGGCTATTCTATGAGCTGAAGCTCATAGGCCTACGAGGTGCGGCGTTAGGCGCCGGGCTTCGTTCGCACTACGCCATGTCCCTCAGCCTGAAAATGGCTGAGCTCCTTCTTCGGATGGAGAGATTTGAGTTTTTCTATTAAGTGCCAAAAACAAATATTACCCTATACACTCAATGTCTCACACAATATGCAAGTTTTAAAATGCAAAATGAAAAGCTTTTCTAGATGATCAACTTCGCAAACGATTTAAATAATAATAAAAATAAATCACGCAATAAAATACTGGAGTTACATATATAATTAAAAGAAATAACACTTGAAAAATTATTTTTTTAGCGGGTTCTATTAAGTCCCAAATATCCCAATCAAAATAACTTGTCATAAAGGGCATAAAGTCTGGAAAAGCATATAAACGCAATGACATTAAAAATAAAAATGATATTAAATACAATAAAACAATCAATAAAGATCCGTAAATTAAAGAATTAAAACGGGCAATAAACTTATTAAATATTATTACAATCAAAAATTCTGGCAATAATAAAAATACACACCAGTTGGCTATATTTGATAATTCATAGAACAGCACCAAACTATCACTTGGATTTTTTCCTAAATATTTGGCCATATACATTTCATAGAATACATTTCCAAAAACCACAGTGAAAAACAGTGCTGCAAATAAATTAGATATTACCAATATTTTAAACCACCATATTGAAGGAATATTTCTTTTTAATATTTTCATATTTATTCTTCTGCAATTTTCTTTAAGTCATGCATGCTAGAATTACATCATTAAATTAATAGAATACTGGAAGTTTATGTCATTTAGATCAATAAACTCAATACTCAATTATTCATTGTCTATGAAAGTCAAAAATGGTCAGGAGTGGAAAATACCCTATCAAACATGATATACGCCGTCCGATTTAGCGCGGCTTCAGTTGCCCACTAGCAACCGCCTTTTTTGTGTGGCTTCAGTTGCCCACTAACAACCGCCACTATTTGCAATAAGATATCGCGCGCTCCAGGCGGTCGTTGCCCCAGAAGAGTTCATCTCCTACAATGAAAGATGGCGCGCCGTAGATTTTCTTCTTCTTTGCTACTTCCATTATCTCGCGCAAGTGAGATTTATTATCGTCACCATTTGCTTTTTCTAAAACCGTTTCAGCATTTTCAATATTCAGAGCCTTTAGAACTTCCAAAACATTTTCTTTATTTTTTGTTTCCAAGCCATCCTGGAACTGGCGCTTATAGATTGCCTTTGAGAACTCAACGCCCCACCCTTCTTTCATGCCAACAAGCGCAACACGTGCAGCCGCTAAGCCTGGTTGAGGGAATTCATCTAAAATTTTGATGGAAGGTAGACCATAAAACTCAGCTTCGCGCTCAATGTCGCGAAAAAAGTTTTCCCCTTTTTCTGCATAGATTTTAAATGGAGATGTCTCCCAGCCAAATTCCTTGAACAAGGGGCCAAGGAGAAAAGGTTGATAGTGCACTTCCACATTTGCAGCAGCTGCTAATGTTTCAATTCTCATCATTGAAAAATACGAATACGGACTGGCGAACTCATACCAAAACTCTAATTTGTTCATTATTTTCTCCATTTATTTTCTCTCACGGGCTATTCCGCTGCTTCGCTGCGGGCCCTGCGAGGTGCGGCGCTAATCGCCGAACGCCCCTGGCGCCATGTCCTAACGCCGAAAAGGCGTTACTCCTTCTTCGTATGGAAAGTGGTTTATGGAATCTACCTAAAAAACGGAAGGCTCTAAACTCACTTAAGCAAACACAGAAATTAAAAACCGAAACCCTACAGTGAGTAAAAACAGTGCAAACATCAATTCAAGATGTGCTCTGCTTAATCGGTGCGCGAGCTTCACACCCCAGGGCGCTGCGATGAGACTGGCTGGCAATATTAAAACGGCACCAATGAGTGAAATGAACCCCAATGAGCCTGCTGGTAAAAGCTCGTTTTGAAAGCCGGCCCAGATGAAGCCAATGATCGCGGGAAGTGCAATGACCGGACCAAGCGCTGATGCTGTCCCGACAGCTTGATGGATAGAGCGGCCAAAGCTTGTCATGTAACTTGATGAGAAAGTACCGCCACCAATACCCATAAGCGTAGAGAGACATCCTGTGAACACACCATAAACACGTGTGACCCAATCAGCCGGCCAGGCAAAGCGGATGTTTGGATTTTGACGTGACCAAAGCAGAAAAAAAGCAACTAGCAAAACCATCACAGCATAGATTAGACGTAGTTGAGACCCGTCAATTTCTCTGGCGATTAAAGTTCCAAGTACTACACCGATGACGATAAAGGGAGCAATTAGCTTTACAAAGCTCCAATCAATGCTGCCTTTTTCCTGATGCCCCATTGCGGACCTTATGCCCGTTGGAAGGATCACTGCTAGTGACGTTGCAACAGCCATATGCGTTCTAATGGCCTCATCAACTCCAGCTAGCCCGAAGACCTCATACAGCACAGGCACTAAAATTGCGCCGCCTCCGACCCCAAAAAGCCCAGCCATTACACCAGCAGTGAGCCCGCCAAAGAGCAAAAGAGCTGCAAAAAGTAGAATACTTGCCACAAATTACTCCTCAATTGGCCTGGATATTATTAAGGGCCACTAAACTTCATGATTAAATTAGGCTTAAAACCGCATGACAAAAGGATTTAAACTCAAATTATCAGCTGAAATATAAAAAGCAATTTGGTAAGTTAGGATTATTCGCACTTTAATAAGCAGCAAAGCCGTTAAACACCAAGAAACTATTGACAAGAGCTCGTATTTGCCTATATTCGGCGCTTTCGTGGCATATTTTCTATGCCGCAACCAAAAGCGCTGTCCGAGGCCACCAACTAGTTGGATGAAACATTTCATCTTTAAGCTAGATTAGAGTAAAAGTTCATGTTTACCCTTTACGAAGGTTCTTAATACCTACAAAGGCCATACGTGACGCCACAGGATGCGAAACAGATAAAGGACTTACTTAATATGTATGCGGTAATCAAAACCGGTGGCAAACAATATCGTGTTGAGCCAAATGATATCCTCAAAATCGAAAAACTTGAGGGTGAGGCCGGAGATAAAATCGAATTTACTGAAGTTTTAATGGTTGGCGAAGATGGCGATACTGTCATTGGCGCACCGCTTGTTGAAGGTGCTAAAGTTACTGCTGAAGTACTTGAACAGGGCCGGGCTGCGAAAATCATCGTCTTTAAAAAGAAGCGCCGCCACAATTATCGTCGGAAAAAAGGTCATCGCCAGCATCAAACTGTTGTGCGCATTTCTGACATTAAGAAATAAGTAATTTTAACAATTACTTACATTGATTTTAGTTTATAATTTTAAGTTTATATGGGCCCTTTAAATAAGATTTAAGCCCACTATTTTGAGAAGGAAAATCTCATGGCACATAAAAAAGCAGGCGGTTCTTCCAATAACGGTCGCGATTCCGCCGGACGCCGTCTTGGCGTGAAGAAATTTGGTGGTGAACAAGTTATCGTTGGGAATATCATTATTCGTCAACGTGGCACGAAATGGCACCCAGGTGAAGGCGTAGGCATTGGCAAAGATCACACGATTTTTGCTATGCGTGATGGAAATGTCTCTTTCCGTACACGTAGAAACGGAAAAGTGTTCGTTTCTGTTGATGAAGGCAAATAAATCACTTTGCGCGAATCATGTTGACGTCTAAATTTATAGAATATCTAAGGGAGGCTAAATTAGTCTCCCTTTTTTATAGGGCGTGTTGTCTATGTTTTAGGGTATCGTTTTAAAACATCGATGTTTAATGACATTGATGTTAAATGGCAGGTACAACGAAGATAGATACTACGACTAACAGTAATTAATACAATATGACTTTTACTCAAGATTTAGAGCGCTGACTTGCTCCTTCATTTAAAAGGAAATGCTCTAAAGACGGATTGATTTTTAACTGATGATGCACCAAGCACGAGAAGATAGCCTACGGCTCAGGCCTTTAAGCCTGTTTGATGTGCCCGGAATCGTTGAATTAGCCAACGATTGGGACATTGCGTCTATGGTGTCTCGAATTAGTCATCCTTATCACCCTCATCATGCCAAAGTTTGGATTGAAGAAATTGAGCGTGATCGCCGTGAAGATGTATGGGCGATTGAGGCTGATGGATATTTCGCTGGCTGTATTGGCTATAGCCGCGCTTCCGTTTCGCATGGTGAACTTGGTTACTGGCTTGGTAAGCCGTTTTGGGGACAAGGACTTGCTACAAGAGCCGCTTGGCAGATCTTAGCACATGGCTTTGCAACAGAGCCTTTTCGGTTCTTTAGCGCCTGTCATTTTACAGATAATGACCGCTCAAAGAAGGTTCTCACACGGTTAGGCTTTAAGCCAACAGATATTATTACTTGCCCGTCTATTGCAAGAGGGAGCCCTTCTCCTGCCCAGCGCTATGTTTTACCAAGAGCTGAGTTTGAGCGGATGACGAGTTAACTCTCTCTTTTTAGTGCTCCTTCAGTTGCCCACTATGCAACCGTCGCTATTATCTCTCACGGCTATTCTTCTGCTAGCGCAGAAGGCCTCCGAGGGGCGGCGCTTGCGCCGGGCAGCTCGCGCTGCCATGTCCCATTGCCCGAAAAGGGCAATACTCCTTCTTCGTGTAACTCCTTTGGTTTCTCTCACGGCTATTCTTTTTAGTAGCGCTTTAGGTTGCCCACAAGCAACTGCGCTGCTAGCGCAGAAGGCCTCCGAGGGGCGGAGTTTTTTGCTTGTGCTTCAGTTGCCCACTTAGCAACCGCACTATCACCGGACTACGCGAAGTGCTTCGCCTTGTCTCTCAGTACGAAAAAGGCTGAGCTCCTTCTTCGTGTTGCTCCTTTTGGTTGCTAATGTGCTTCAGATACTCAACAGCATCCGCTTTTTCAATGAAACTCCCTAAATCAATTGACCCCGCTTTAAAAATAGCTCAGAAAGAGGGGCTTACTGCCTTGTTGGATTTTCTTAATGAATTTGACGTGGCTTGAACTTAAAAACTTGCAACGCTTCTAAGCTGCTTAAAGACATTATTACTTATTATGAAATTTCTTGATCAATCTAAAGTCTATGTAAAATCTGGCAATGGCGGCAATGGCTGCATTTCGTTTCGACGTGAGAAATATGTTGAATTTGGTGGACCAAACGGTGGTGATGGTGGCCGAGGCGGTGACGTCTGGGCGCTTTGCGTTGACAACCTCAACACGTTGATCGATTTTAGATTTCAACAGCACTACAAAGCGGGCAATGGCCAGCATGGTATGGGTAGTGATTGTACGGGCGTTAATGGGGATGATATCACTTTGCTCGTTCCCCCCGGCACTCAGATTTTAGATGAAGATAATGAAACTGTTCTTGCTGATTTAACTGATGTTGATGACAAAGTTCAGTTAGTACAAGGCGGCAATGGTGGCTTTGGTAATGCTCGCTTCAAAAGCTCGACCAATCAAGCACCTCGAAAAGCAAACCCTGGTGAGCCGGGTATTGAGCGCACATTATGGCTTCGATTAAAACTGATTGCTGACGCTGGTCTTGTTGGATTACCGAACGCTGGTAAATCAACATTTCTCTCAAGTGTTTCTGCTGCAAAACCAAAAATTGCTGATTACCCGTTTACGACACTTCACCCGAACTTAGGCGTTGTTAAAGCCGGTGACCTTGACTTTGTTTTGGCCGATATTCCAGGCCTTATTGAAGGGGCGCATGAAGGGGCTGGCATTGGTGACCGGTTTTTAGGTCATGTTGAGCGCTGCGAAGTTTTATTACATCTGATCGACGCAAATAGTGAAGACCTCTTGAAAGATTATAAAATCATTCGAGGGGAACTTGAAGCTTATGGCGGAGAACTGAGCAACAAAGAAGAACTGATCGCTATTTCAAAATGCGATTCTATCACTGAAGAGATTTCCGAAGAGATAGCTGCTGAGCTGAGCGAACAGCTTGGCAAAGAAGTTATCGCACTTTCTGCTGTTTCTGGTTATAATTTAGAACGCACTCTTTTGAGATTAGGCAGTACGGTTCGGACCAACAGGGTCAAGGCAAAAGAAGCAAAAAAAGAAAAAACAAGTTGGCGCCCTTAAAACAAACAAGCAATTCGTCACAGTTTGCCACTCAACCTTGAGGTACAGACTTCATATATCTATATGTTACCTTGCAAATCTGTGTGTGCAGTACAAAATTGGTTAGCGGTTTTGTGAATTTGTGGCTACCGCGACGGTTGTTATTAGGCAACCTGAAGGAGCACTAAAAAAGTAGGCATCTGAAGCAACAAAAAACAGACATAAACAAAAGACTAGAGCAGTCTCAAGAATTCAATATAAATTGACATACTCTGGACTGCCAACTTTTAAGATCTAGGGAGAAGCACTCAGTGCTTTAAATACATTAGTCTCATGAGACAAGAATGGCAAAATGCGAAACGTATCGTCATTAAAATTGGTTCCGCGCTTTTGGTTGATGAGGAGACAGGCCGACTTCGCCAAGAGTGGATTTATTCCCTCATTGAAGATATCGCCCGCTTAAAGCATGAGGGCAAGGAAGTTATTCTTGTAGCTTCTGGCTCGAAGGCACTTGGTCGTAGTGAACTTGGCCTTGTGCCTGGAACGCTCACTCTTGATCAGGCACAAGCTGCTGCAGCAATCGGGCAAATTTCACTGGCTCATACCTTCAAAGCTTTATTTCAAAACCATGACATTAAAGCAGCCCAGGTACTGCTTACTATTAGCGACACCGAGGATCGCCGCCGTTATTTAAACGCGCGAGATACCATCAACACATTGGTTGGTTTTGGTGTCATACCGGTAGTCAATGAGAATGATACAGTTGCCACGAACGAAATTCGCTATGGTGATAATGATCGCCTCTCAGCAAGAGTTGCCTCCATGGTTGACGCTGATGTTCTTCTGATTTTTTCAGACATTGATGGGCTTTATACCGCACCACCTCACTCCGACGCTAAAGCCGAGCATATTCCTGAAGTCACACAGATTACCCCTGAGATTGAAGCAATGGCAGGAGGGACTGGAAGCAGTTTTTCTTCTGGTGGTATGGTGACTAAAATTATGGCCGCCAAGATTGCTGTTGCCGCTGCTTGCCATATGGTTATTGCTTCAGGCAAAGGGGCTAATCCAGTTACAGCATTATTAAACAATGCTAAGGCGACCTGGTTTTTGTCCTCAGCTGACCCTTTAACGGCTCGTAAAAGTTGGATTGCCGGGTCTCTTGATGTAAAGGGTGTTTTGACCATTGATCAAGGAGCTGAACGCGCCCTCAATGAGGGGAATAGTTTGTTGCCGGCTGGAGTGACGCAATCAAGTGGTGATTTTGACCGTGGTGATATCATTGCGATTAAAAATGAGGCTGGTGAGATTATTGCGCACGGGTTAAGCTCTTATGATCAGACAGATACAATCCAAATCATTGGCAAGCAAAGTTCTGAGATTAAATCTATTTTAGGCCATACCGGACGCAATGAACTGGTACACCGTGATAATATGGCTTTGACAAATTCTGGTCTGAGTTGAAATAACCAGATGAAAACTCTGGTAAGAAACAGGTCTGGTAAGAGGTAGTGAAGAATGAATATGGCATTAAATAATTCAGCAAACAGCACTGAGATTGAGACCATTATGAATGATCTCGGAGCGCGTGCAAAACAAGCCGCTCGCAAGCTCGCATCTGCACCGACGTCTCAAAAAAACAAAGCCCTTGAAATTATGGCTGAAAAAATCGAAGAAACTTCTGACCATATTTTAGCTGCCAACCTTAAAGATGTCCTTGCTTCTAAAGAGGCTGGTAAAAATGCAGCTTTTATTGACCGGCTTGAACTTACCCCAGAACGTATTGCGGGCATGGCGAATGGTCTTAGAGAGATCGCCCGCTTAGATGACCCTGTTGGGAAAACGCTTGCCACCTGGGAGCGACCGAATGGTTTGGAGATTTCACGGGTACAAGTGCCTTTAGGTGTCATCGGGATTATTTATGAAAGCCGCCCGAATGTAACGGCTGATGCTGGCGGTCTTTGCTTGAAGGCCGGTAACGCAGCTATTCTTCGGGGTGGATCTGATAGCTTTCATTCTTCGCACGCCATTGAGGATGCGTTAAAGGCAGGTTTGGTGGCAGCTGATTTACCTGAGGCTGCGATCCAGTTAGTGCCGACAACGGATCGGCAAGCGGTTGGTGAAATGCTTAAGGGTTTAAATGGCACTGTTGATGTGATTGTCCCGCGCGGTGGCAAGAGCCTTGTTGGCCGAGTACAATCTGAAGCTCGTGTGCCAGTGTTTAGTCACCTTGAAGGTATCTGTCATATCTATGTTGATAAATCAGCGAAGCCTGAGATGGCAGAAGAAATTGTAGTGAATGCAAAACTGCGCCGCACCGGTGTTTGCGGCGCAGCTGAAACTTTGCTTATTGATAAAGCTTTTTCTGAAGCGCATGCTAAATCGCTACTACTTGCGCTGCTTGATGCAGGCGCGAGTATCAAGGCGGATGAACAGCTTCAGGCCTTAGATGTTCGCATTGAAGCTGCGACGCCAGAAGACTGGGACACTGAATATCTCGATAGCATCATTTCTGCCCGGCTTGTTGATGGGATCGATGATGCGATTGAGCATATAGCAAGACATAGCTCAAACCATACCGAGTCTATCATTGCAGAAGACACATTAGCGATTGATGCCTTCTTTAATAAAGTGGATAGCGCGATTGTGATGCATAATGCTTCAACCCAATTTGCTGATGGCGGTGAATTTGGTATGGGAGCAGAGATTGGCATTGCAACGGGCAAAATGCATGCGCGCGGCCCTGTTGGTGTCGACCAATTGACGAGCTTTAAATATATTGTAAGGGGCTCTGGTCAGATTAGACCGGCTTAGGTTTTAATATCATTCGGTTTATTCAGATAGCTTAGAAGAAATAATCAAAAGATGTCTACCCTGCAACCTGCAAAAAATTTAGCCTCACAACCCGCAGCCAATTTTGGTAGCCTAACGGTTCGCCCACCGCAAATTGCTAGTGGCCAACGCATTGGGATTTTGGGTGGTTCGTTTAACCCGCCACATGACGGTCACCGCAATTTAAGCCTGATGGCTTTGAAGACTTTAGAGCTGGACCGGGTTTGGTGGTTGGTCACACCTGGCAATCCGATTAAATCTCACTCTGGTCTTGCTGCTTTGAATGAGCGAGTTCAAGCCGCTGAAGCTGTTAGCTCACATCCTCGTATTGATGTGACAGCTTTTGAAGCGTCTCTACCGACCAATTACACGGCTGATACATTGCAGTTTTTAAAGCGGCGGTTTAGCGGTGTTGATTTTGTTTGGTTGATGGGCGCTGACAATCTTGTTTCTTTTCATAAATGGCAAAAGTGGAAAACTATTTTTCATACGATGCCAATTGCTGTCTTTGATCGACCGGGATATATGATGAAGGCGCTCTCGAGCCCCGCGGCTCAAACCTTTGCGCAAGCCCGTCTCACAAACGGCCACGCCATTCGTTTGGCGCACCAACCTCCGCCCTCATGGCAATTTATTTCGATTCCCCTTTCTCATCTATCATCTACTGATCTTAGAAATAGCTAGGGTCCTAAAGACAGTCGATAACGGGGTGTTTTGCTTATTTTAAGCTTATTTAAAGCTATTCGAAGAGCATTTCATTGAAACACTTGCTGCAAATCACTCTCTGAAGTATTATGTCTGGTATCTTAACGCACAAAACTGATAAAAGCGCACTAGAGCTTTAGGTTAAGTTCGTTGAGAAGGAGATGAAAAACCGCCTTTTTAATTACATGTTTTTCATCACAGGTTAGATTTTTTTCGGGGATTTTTGCACACTTGCATAGCAAACAGATTTTTTTTGAGGTTAATACCCACAGACACTACATCTATAATCTCTTTTTGAGGCTTAAAGCTTTTCTTTCAGCCTACAAATTGGATGGTATTGAGCGACCTCTACTAAGGATTTCACCCCACTTTTTACACCCTAAAAGGACATATAGAACAGCATGCACACAAGCACAGAGGATGCAGTCGTTATGAATAAAACTGCGTCACCGGTACCCGCTTCAAAAGAGAAAGCTACAGACCAATTGGCAATGACAATTGAGAGCCTTGAAGATGGTAAAGCTGAAGATATTATCACCATTGACCTTGAGGGAAAATCTTCTCTTGGGGATTATATGATTGTGGCTTCTGGTCGCTCACACCGTCATGTTGCCTCTATTGCTGACAAACTAGCTAAGCAACTAAGAGAAGCTGGTTACGGCCGCCCTCGTGTTGAGGGAACTGACAATAATGATTGGGTTCTTGTTGATGCAGGCACAATTATTGTTCATATTTTCAGACCTGAAGTAAGAGAGTTTTACAACATCGAGAAAATGTGGCTTGCCGCACGCCCTGAAGATAATACAGGTCTTGATTTTGAAGATGGTTCGGGTTCTGAAGCATAACTCAGACACTCTCTAGAGCATAACCTTTTCATACTGAAACAGATGAATGCTCTAGCTTCTTGTTTTGGCGCGCAATTTTTTCGATCCTCGCTTCACTCCGGTCGGATTGTGCTCTAGCCTTTCAATAAACGTGATGCTTGGTTAAGACCATGATGCAATTTGATATTTTAGCTGTTGGTCGCTTGAAACAAGAGGCTGAACTGAAACTTCAGTCACGGTATATAGAGCGGATCAGTAAGTCTGGTCCCTCATTAGGCATCAAGTCCATTCAGGTAACTGAATTTGTTGAAGCGAAATCTCAAGATGTAAGCACCAGAAAATCTGATGAAGCAAGCCGCATGCTTGCCTCATTACCGAAAGGTGCTTTTCTCATCGCATTGGATGAAAGAGGCAAGACCTTTTCAACAGCAGACTTTTCAAAACAACTACAGCTTAAAAGAGATGAAGGTCATAGTTCTTTATGCTTTGCACTTGGTGGCCCTGATGGCCATGGAGCAGAACTTTTAAACCAAGCCCACATGAAACTATCTCTCTCTCCAATGACATTACCTCATGGGCTTGCTCGCGTCATTTTAATCGAACAGCTGTACCGCGCGCTGACCATCTGGTCTGGGCATCCTTATCACAGGGAGTGATAAGGTTGTTTTCTAATACTTTCTCTCACGGCTATTTCAAGCGCTTAAGGCGCTTGAGCCTCCGAGGGGCGGCAAGTTCTTGTGATCAACTTATCCGTACTCGCTTCGCTCCGTTCGGGCTGATCTTGTGCGCCCGGCTTCGCTGCAACTGCGCCATGTCCTGACGCCGAAGTGACGCCACTCCTTCTTCGCATGGTGAGCTGAGTACCTGTTTCAAGATACAGCCAGAAAAGCGAATAAAGAGAATTAATTTTGTAGACTGTCAGAGTAATTCTTATGGGGCACTTCTGTGCTTTATGGCAAGTCTTAAATGTTGACTGTGATCGTGAGAAAAACATTCGCATTAGAATATCAAAGTAGGAGCACGATGAAGCCATCAATTTATAACATTCAACTTACTACTCCTGGTTTTCTTTATATTATGCCTAAACCGTCAGGCGAGTGGCTTAACGAAGATATTCATCACTACAGTGAAATTGGTATCAATCGTATTGTTTCATTATTAACTTCGAACGAAGAGAAGGAACTAGACCTTCTAAAAGAAGAAAAAACGTGTCACCTCTATGGCATAGCTTACGATTCATACCCAATCGAGGATCGAGGCTTGCCTGAAAAAGAAAAATTTAAGTTGCTCGTTATCTCGGTGATGCAGAGTCTCCAGCAAGGCCAGAACGTAACTACTCATTGTCGAGCCGGTATTGGTCGGGCAGGACTACTTTCTTGCTGTATATTACAAGAATTAGATTTTTCACCACGCGAAGCTGTTGAAACTGTCAGCACAAGTAGAGGTGTGGCTGTTCCTGATACTGAAGAGCAGCTAGATTTCATTCATGATTACAAAACTGACTGACTTCTTCCATGGTTTATGAGTTTAAATTTATCTCAATTCAATTCTTTCACTGTTATCTCTATGTTTCAGGTGCCTACAAAGAATGAGAAATAGCTTAGAGTACAGTTTCAGTTGTGTTTGGAGCTGTTATCAGTGATTTTCCCCATCTGATTAGGTGTTCATGCCGTGATTTCAGCTTATTTCTATGATAGTTATTGGTTTATGTGATTTGCTTTTAGGTGAATTTTCATTGCATGTTCTTCTTGTTAATCAAACATTTCTTAAGGCTGCTCGAATTTAATATGGTCAAAGCTGATTTTCTTCAGATCAAATTTAATGCTTGCAAATGGCTATCTTTAGCCGTGATGATTTGTGCCTTAACGGGACTTTCTACAAATATTTTTACGTCACCTGGGTTTATTCAAACAGCTAAAGCTCAAAGCAATGATGATAATGTTACCCCTCAGACTGAAACAGCTGAGCAGATGCGCAAACGGCTGGCTGAGGAAAAGCGCAAACTCAAGGCCATTCAGTCAAAAAAACTAGGTGTTAACAAACAAGTTAAGCAACTCGATTTTGAGCGGGCACGGTTGAATAAATTATTGATAGAGTATGCCCAGCGAATTCAAAAGAGTGAGGGCAATTTAACCAGCCTTGAATCTAAGCTTTCCAATCTGCATAACAAAGAAGATAAACTGCGCCAATCTATGCTAAAGCGCCGTGTGGCAATTGCTGATATGCTTGGTCTTTTGCAAAGGATGGCACGCAACCCACCGCCGATTATGGCCACTCATCGTGATGACAGTTTAAAAATGGTGCGTAGTGCAATGTTGATGTCCAACATTTTGCCGAAACTTAAAACGCAAGCCGACAGTCTCAAAGGTGAGCTGACGAACCTTATCAACTTAAAGACAACAATCACCAAGCAGTCAGAACAGCTGCGCATTCAAAATGCTGAGATGGAATCTGACCAGTTGCGGGTCAAAGAATTATTGCAGGAAAAGAATTCTCGTATTCTTAGCCACAATAAAGAGCTGCAAGAATTTGAACAACGAGCGAAGTCTCATTCTAAATCAGTGGCCAGCTTAGGCGATTTGATTGCCAAAGTTGACCTGGAGATGAAGCGCAAGACAGAACTTGGTGCTTATGAAAATCAACTGATCGTTGATGAAAAGCTTGCTAAGGAAAAATTTGGCAATAAGGCTGCTGTTGAACTCACACCAGATGAAAAAAGAAAAGCCTTTATTGACCCTGGCCGCATTAAACCGGCGCTCCCTTTTGGAAAGGCCAAGCAAACACTCTCCTTGCCAGTACGAGGCAAACAACTCCGCCGATTTGGTGACAAGGATAAATATGGCAGCTCTTCCAAAGGGATTAGTATCCAAACCCGGCCAAATGCCCAAATTACGTCACCATCCGATGGTTGGATAGCTTATGCTGGGAAATTTCGCTCTTATGGGCAACTTCTTATCATTAATGCTGGTGGTGGGTATCACATTCTTCTAGCTGGTCTGGACAGAATTGATGTGAAAACCTCGCAATTTGTTTTGGCTGGTGAGCCAATTGGCGTCATGAAAGAACCGATTGGCCTCTCTGAAGCAGAGAAGAAGGCAAAAGGAAAGAATGCTAAAAGGGGCGATAAAGCCTCTTCTCAGCCAGTTTTGTATGTAGAATTTAGAAAAGATGGTCGCCCGATTGACCCTAATCCATGGTGGTCGGGTGGGCAATTGGCCAGTGATCAAAACTAGTGAATAGACTAAATGACCAGAATTAAAATGTTTAACTTAATCCAGGCTGAAAGCTTTGATATGTTGACCAAAACTGTTAAATTATGAACTTATAAACAAGCAAAAGTGATTTTTGTTATTTTTTAAGGCGTTGTAAAATTTTTAAACCATTGGCTTTTGAAGATCTAACGCTTATTCTTCGCTGATTACTTTAAACGCTTTATGCTTTAATTGTACGAAATTACGTTGCAATATACTGGCCCATCTACATACAGGCTGATCTACCCGGTTACGACTGATCAAGTGAATTTAAATAAATAGCCACCGGTCTATAAAAAGGTATCTTTGAATATGAATTTTAAAACTTTTACATCATGTCTTGCTCTTGTTACCGCTGGCGCAATCATTGGAGGGGCATTTGTTGGGTCTCGAAATGAATTGTTAGCACAATCAGGAAATACCAGCATTTATCGTCATCTGGATTTATTTGGTGATGTTTTAGAGCGTGTTCGCAATGATTATGTTGAACGACCTGATGATAAGAAGCTTATAGAAAGTGCCATTAATGGCATGCTGACTTCACTTGATCCTCATTCGGCTTATTTAAGCCCTGAAAGCCTGAGTGATATGCAGGTGCAGACGCGGGGTGAATTTGGTGGCCTGGGGATTGAAGTTCGCATGGAAAATAACCTTGTGAAAGTTATCAGCCCGATTGATGGAACACCAGCTGCTGAAGCTGGGGTACTGCCTGGTGATTACATTAGTGCTCTAAATGGTGAGCAAGTTGAGGGATTGACGCTAAAAGAGGCTGTTGACCGTATGAGAGGACCTGTTGGTTCTGAAATTACGATCACAATCCTTCGCAAGAATGTTAAAGAGCCTTTTGAAGTTAAATTAAAGCGCGCTATCATCCAAATTAATAAGGTTAGTCACCGTATTGAGGGTGAAGATATTGGCTATGTTCGCCTTCCCTCTTTTCATGAACGTACTGCCTCTGGACTTGAAGAAGCCATTAATGAAATTCACAAAAAGGTAGCTAAGGATAAAGTCAAAGGTTACATCATTGACCTTAGAAACAATCCTGGTGGGCTTCTTGAGCAGGCGATTAAAGTTTCTGATGCGTTTCTAGATGAAGGTGCGATCGTGATTACACGTGGCCGCAATCTTGAAGAAACTCAACGTGCCAATGCACGGCGCGGTGATATTACAAACGGTAAGAAAATCGTTGTGCTTATCAATGGTGGTTCTGCCTCTGCCTCTGAAATTGTAGCCGGTGCGCTTCTTGATCATAAGAGAGCAACGATTGTCGGGTCTCGCTCTTTTGGTAAGGGCTCCGTTCAAACCATTATTCCACTTGGACAAAACGGTGCTATTCGTTTAACGACTGCGCTTTATTATACTCCTTCAGTTACGTCAATTCAGGCGAAGGGGATTGTCCCTAACATCACTGTTAATCAGGAACTGCCTGAAGAGTTTAAGGGCAAGCCAATTAAAACAAAGGGTGAAGCTAGTTTGCGTGGTCATATTTCAGTGAATGAAAAGAAAGAAGAACAGCATGGTTCTCTTTCTTATGTTCCGAAAGATGCGAAAAAAGATACGCAATTACAATATGCGATCAAACTTCTTCATGGTGAAATTACACCGCCTCCAATGGAAGAGAAGAAATCTTCAGAATTGAAAAAACCAGCTGAAAAAACAGCTGCTAAAAAAGACAGCGCTCCAGTTGAGCCACCTTCTAAGGATGAATCTCTTTCAACAAAAGAACCAGTATCATCTGAAGAACCAAACACACCTAAAGAACCTGTTGCAAAACCTAATTAAAACTTAAGGAACAGGTAACATCTTATGGGTTATTTTAGGAGCTGATATGTGTTTACTTATCAGCTCCTGTTTTTATGTTTTTTATGCGATTTTCCTTAAGAAACTTTGACACTCAAATTAATGAAACTTTATTAATATCAGTCTGTTAGATAAGTAAGGCGTATCCCTCAACAGAGGTCATTATTGGTGAGCCTTATGAAGACTTTATACATAACATCTTGTGCTACTGCGCTGATATTTCTCATGTTTTTTACAATCATGAGTTTAATCAATGCGCCGTTAGGTGGCCAGCCTTACACTGTTGCGAAGCTCACAGATCGTAAAAAAGCGGAATTAAAACTGGCTGATAAGCTTGCAGCACTTGCTGCTGAGAAAAACAAAAAGCCTGTTAAAAAAGAAGTTTCTTCGCAAAAAGAACCGCGTTATTTCAAGACTTTGAAAGGTAATAGCGTTGTTATGAGTGGTGAAAACTCTGCTCTTAAGCGAAAAGATGGGCCAATTGAACATCTTAAAAATGATACACCTCCGCCAAACTCACTAGAACTTGCTGATATAAAAAAAACGGGCCTCCCTCTTGCTCCTGATACAGATCTGATTGAAAAATCAAAATATGGGCTATTACCTCGTATTGCTCATAATGGTAAGCGTGCACAAGACGTCTATGCACGACCGAATTACGGTAAGTTTTTCAAAAACAAAGGAGCTAAGACGGTATCGATTTTGGTGACGAACCTTGGTCTCTCTCAACCTCTTAGCGATAATGCAATTGAGAAACTCCCTCCTGAAGTCACCCTTTCATTCAACCCCTATGCTGGTCAATTAAACAGCTGGGTGAAGCGCGCACGTCGTAGCGGTCATGAGCTTATGTTGCAAGTTCCGATGGAGCCTTTTGACTATCCTGATAATGACCCTGGACCTCATACTCTATTAAGCGGTTTATCTGATACTATTAACTTACAAAGGCTCAAATGGATTATGGCCCGGATGACTGGCTATGTTGGCATAGTCAATTTAAATGGCAGCAAATTCAGCTCTCATGAAAGTGCGATGCTTCCTATCATGCATGAATTAAAAGTACGCGGTCTGACCTTTATGGATGCACACCCTCAAGCGCCTGAAGTTTCTTATCAAGTTGCTCGAGAAATTAAACTCGATTACTTGCAAGGAGCGGTTATCCTTGATCGCGTCATGAGCAAAAAAGCCATTGATCAATCTTTGAAGAAACTTGAAGAAATAGCCCTCACTCAAGGGTCTGCTATTGGAGTGATGTCTGGACTGCCTCTCAGTATACAAAGGCTTACTGAATGGTCTGCCTCATTAAAGAAAAAAGGCATTCACCTTGTACCGATTTCTTCGACGCTAATTAAACCTAGTTGATGGTTTTCTCTCTATGCGCTTCAGCTTGCCCACTAGCAACCGCGTTTTCTCTCTCACGGCTATTCTATGTGCTGAAGCTCATAGACCTCCATTTTAAGGTGCTTCAGGTTGCCCACGTGCAACCGCACTGTGCGGCGTTTTTTACCGGACAGCCAAAGTTGCCATGTCCTCCAGCCCGAAAAGGGCTGAACTCCTTCTTCGGGTAGATAGATTTTGTTTTCTCTCATGTCTCGTCTAAAACTCAGTTTTTTCCTTGTATGATAACATTGTTATCTCAATTTCATTCAACAAGTATTATGGCCATATTCTATTGGTTTTATGCCTCTATTCCTTTATGCTTACGCTTGTCCAATTTAACTTAATAAAAGACCTTATCTATGACTTCACTTACTGCAAATTCTTCACCTTCTAATCAACCTCTTCTTCCCTTGCGTCCGTGTGTGGGGATCATGTTGCTCAATCAGACACGAAAAGTTTGGATTGGTCGAAGGATTTCGAAGTCTCATGATGATCCGAAAGCTTTGATTTGGCAGATGCCCCAAGGTGGTATTCATGAAGGCGAAAGCCCTCAAGAGGCTGCACTTCGTGAGCTCGAGGAAGAAACCGGCGTTACCAGTGCGCGGATATTAAAAGAATCTGCCGGGTGGCATGATTATGAATTACCTAAAGATTTATGGGGTACCGCTTTAAAAGGTAAGTTTCGCGGGCAAACTCAAAAATGGTTTGCTATGGAATTTGATGGCTCTGAAGATGAAATAGACATTGGTGAAAAGCCAACTCAAAAGGCTGAGTTTGACCAATGGAAGTGGGAGGTTTCTGATAAACTTCCCGGACTTATTATTCCGTTTAAACGCAAAGTTTACAGCGCAGTGATTCAGGAATTTTCTTCTCTTCTGAACTGAGCAACACTTTACTCATATATCAAGTCACTCCATTTTAGACTTCCAGACCAATTGTTAAATTTATCTGGAAGTCTGGTCATTTTATACTCATTTATTATTCAAAACTAATTTGATTGTAGGCGCTTGTTTTTCATGTACAAGCAAATGAGTGACAGCTGCAAAAACACTTAGTGCAATTGATAGCCACCATATTTGCTCATAACTGCCATAGCGATCAAAGAAGACGCCACCCAACCAAACACCTGTAAAACTTCCTAATTGGTGGCTTAGAAAAACAAAGCCGAACAAAGTTCCCATGGCACGTGGCCCGAACATCACCAAGATCAAAGAGCTGGTAAGAGGCACAGTTGAGAGCCATATTCCTCCCATAAACACTGCAAAGATAAGTACAGAAACAGGCGTGATTGGCAGGGAGATAAAAATAAGTATGGCTATAGCCCGAAGACTATAAATGGCAGCTAGCAAATATGGTTTTGGATAAATAGATCCTAATTTTGAAGCTAATAAAGTACCAAAAATATTGGCTAGGCCTGCCAATGATAACGCAAACAATCCAAGAGCTCTTAACTCTTCAGCTGAGCTTGTTGAGACGCAAAACTTTTGAACAAAATTTGGAAAATGAGCTGTGATAAATGCCAGATGAAAGCCACAAACGAAAAACACTGCGGTTAGTAATACATAACTAGTATGTCCAAAAGCATTCTGAATGGTTTGATTGATGGAGATATTACTTCCTTCAATTTCTGAACCTGGTTTTGCGGATAAAAATGGGATGCATAGCATCATTGGCAATAATACCCCTGTAACCACAATCAAAGTCAGTCGCCAATCAAGCCATTGTGTGAGCCAAGATACAAGTAGGGGTAAAAGGAATTGTCCTGATGATCCAATTGCTGATGTTATACCTAAATATTTAGTGCGTTTTTCTTCTGGCGCACTTCTCCCCACAACAGCTAACACTGTTCCAAAAGCTGTTCCTGATATACCCATTCCAACTAAAACACCTGCACTCATATATTGAGCAAACGGAGTTGTGCCCAGTGTACAGATGACCATTCCGACGACATAAAAGATAAATCCTAACCACAAGGCTAACCGATCACCATATTTATCTGCCAGCATACCAAAACCTGGTTGAGCTAAGCCCCAAACCAAATTTTGTATAGCAATAGATAGTGAGAATATCTCAATTCGACCATCAAACAAGTCATCTGAGAGTGGCTCCACGATACCACCAAAAACAGCCCTAACCCCGAATGAGAGAGCTAGAACTATTCCTCCTGCGATCACAATCGTCGTTGCATTATCAGTATATTGTTTTGAAGTGTTGTCACTTATCGTCATTCAGTCAATCCTTTCATGGTTCAACCAGACTCTGCTCCAAATTTATGGAGCTTATTATTTAAGAATTGACGATAAGAGTACTCATACTCTAAACTTTAGAAAAACGAATATTATTGAATTTATAGTTAAGATGTTTTGAAGTGAAAATTGATTTTGATATAGACATTTTAAGGGCTGTGATTGCTGCTACGGACTTGGGAAGTTTTGCTCGGGCAGGGATACATTTGGGGCGGACCCAATCGGCGATTAGTATGCAACTCAAAAAGTTAGAGCAACAAACGGGTACGCAACTTTTTGTTCGTAAGGGAAGAAAGCTGGTTCCAAACGAGGCGGGGGAAGAACTGATAGCCTATGCCAGGCGCATTGTTGCTCTCAATGATGAAGCTGCTTTAAAAGTCGGTGCTGAAGTAAGCTCAGCTGTTGTGAGGCTTGGACTTCCGCAAGATTTCTTTAATGACATTATTCCAGTTGTTTTATCTGAATTTTCGAAACGACATCCTGATGTAAATGTTGAAATTAGAGCTGGCCTTAATCATACACTTCAAACTGAAATAAGAGCCGGGCGCTTAGATGTTGTACTCAGTTTCTGTGAGGACCATTTAACCTATGATGGTGAGCTTCTTGGAAAATTACCTATGAAATGGCTCGCACATCAGGATTATACAGCCAATATATTTTCAGACAGTGTGCCTTTGGTTCTTTTTGATCATCCTTGTCTTTTTCGTAAGGCGGCCTTGTCCAGTTTAGAAAAAAATGAAAGACGCTGGCGCGCGTCTGTTACGACACCAAACCTTCTGTTCGTTTGGAGTGCTCTTCGTTCAGGGCTTGGCATAGGTGTTCGAACTGAATATGGATTACCAGAAGATATTCACTGTCTTGACCCCAAATTAAATGGACTACCTATACTACCTTCATTAGCCGTTAGACTGTTACGTTCTGATAGTGTAACTGAGGCTACAGAGAACTTGCATTTAATCTTACGTGGCCAAGCGATTAAATTGCTGAAGTAAGCTCTAGTGAGAAAGTTTCTATTTTGCCCTTATTAATCTCACTTTTCATAAAAATATAAAGTTCCCCATTTATATATTTTGCCGTTTTCTTGGCACCAATCGGGGAATTTCTTTTTTTCTTTATTGCATTCTTCGGTGAAATTTTTCCAATCTTGAAACATACTTATTTGTTCGTGTAAGACTGCTTCTACATCTTTCAATTGAGACCTATCAGGGGCCGAGCTAATTAGTTCTTCGGCCGACGCAATGATTTCTTCAACCTCAGATATGGGCATCAACAGACGATTGACTTGGCAGAGATGTGTCGCGTAATAAATTATGTCAAGACAATTGCGTTTGATTAAACGTCTACGAGCAGCTATCTCGTCTGGATGAAGAGACAATAATTTATTTAGTGCTTTCGGATTTTCATTGAAGAGCCCCTCCCACCTTAATGCCTCTCTTGAGTTAGGTTCATCTTTTAACCAGGCTTTAAGTCCTGGCATGAGAAACCTTTTATTTAAGGGAGTGGCGATAAATTGGTGAACATCTGGCGCGCAAAATTGAATTTGAAAAATTAAGTCGATAATTTTTCTAGAGGTTTTGACATCCCAGACAGCGCTTTCTTCTAAGAATTTATCTAGCGCTTCAAATGCTGGTTTACGTAATCCTTGTTCGCGCAAGCGGCAGTAATCTGCCAATTTTTTCGTGCGCTTATCCTCATCGAGACGCTCGGCTATCTTCAGCAGTCCTTCAAAGTTTCTGTCGTTCCAGTACCACATTTTTTGCTCTTTTTTGTAGCTAGCTACTTATATCATCTCAGATTATTCTTATTTGTATGACGTCGTTGATACTAGTTCGGTTCAAAACATCTTCAGAAATAATGTACTCCCCAGATTGAAAAATTAAATGATCATAAAATCAGGAAATTTTTGTTTGATAGCTGTTCTCTTAAACTTTGCTAATATTTCATATTCTACTGTTTTTAATGTGTTTTCCCGCCATGCTAGGCCAACTGTTCGATATAATTTGCGGCTCTTTAACTCACGAACGACCACTGTCTTATCTTTCCTTAATTCAGAGTTTACGTAAAGTCCTGGCAGGATGGATAAGCCCATTCCCATTCCAACCATTTGACGAATGGTATCCAGGCTTGTGCCTTCATAATCGCTGAGCAATTTTGCACCAAACTCTTCGCAAATGGAAACGACTTGTTGATGAAGTTGATGCCCTGTTTCCAAAGTTAGAATAGATTGTCCTTTTAGATGTTTTCGCTCAATTTTTTCGGCCCTAGCTAACTCTGTGTCAGCTGGAACTGCAAGATAAAGAGGTTCTCGAAACAATGGCAAAGAATGAATGCCAGAGCCTAACACCGGCGTTGTTGTTAGGAGAATGTCGTATTTTCCATCCACTAAATCATTTGGCATATAGGCTGGTATAACTTCTCGGACGTAAAGTTTTAAATCTTTATAAGCTTTATGTAACCCTGGAATAACGTGGGGCAATAGATAGGGGCCAATTGTTGGTGAGACACCTAATCTGATTGTACCTGCAAATTCACGAGAGATTGTATCTGCAGTCTCATGGATTTCCTGAACGTCATTCATAATTCTTTTTGCAAGAATTAAAACCCGCTCTCCTGCTTCAGTTAAAAATACAGATGTCCTGCTTCTCTCAACGAGCAATACACCTAAGTTTTGTTCAAGTGCTTTTATCTGCGCACTTAAGGTTGGTTGCGTGACACCTACTCTGTGCGCGGCTTTATGAAAATGACGCAACTCATCAATAGCAATTAAATATTCTAACTGACGCAAGGTTGTCATTTCTTCCTCCAAAGCCATTCAAGTTAGATTGCCACCTAATAGATATGATTGCAAAATATTACTTTTTTGATTGATGGAATCTATCTAACTATCAGAGATATTCTATTGGTATTATTCTTTATCTCTCCCCACATCTATTACATAGACGATGAAAATTGTATTTGAAAGAAAGAGAGATATGACAAAGAACATTGCAATTAAAGACTTACTAGATGGTGAAGTGCACCTTTTAACCAGTTCAGAGCTACATAAATTTACCAAGACCCATGCTCGAAAAAGCAAGATTACCCGTAAACGATTAAATCGTAGCATTCTACCGGCTACAGTTGTGAAGAATGGAGTAACAAAATTTAAGGAGAGATAAAGTTAATAAAAAAGCCCGCTCATCACTGAGCGGGCTTTTTGTATTAAATGCTTCTTAGCTTGGAGCTTAGTGAGCAGCGCCTTCAAGGCAAGCGACTGTCTCATTGCAATGACGGATGAGCAGGTCGTCTGTTGCTTCATCTGCTGCCTGTTTTGCTTCAGCGATTTGAGCTGCTTTATCATCAGAAGACATATCATCTAATGTCACAGCTAGCTCAGCCAGAATAGTTAGGCTGTTTGAGCCGGTGTCAGCAAAGCCACCTTTGACGAAATAACTCTTTTCACCGTCTTCACTATCTACAACCAAAATGCCTGGACGCAAGGTCGACATTAATGGTGAGTGATCAGGCAAAACGAGGTAATCCCCTTCATCACCAGGGACGCGCACTGATTTCACATCTTGTGAAACAAGGAGACGCTCTGGAGATACTAGCTCGAATTTAAATGTATCAGCCATATGGCTTTACCTCATTTTAAAAGTTAAGCAGCTTCAGCAGCTAGTTTCTCAGCCTTTTTAACAGCTTCGTCGATTGAACCAACAAGATAGAAAGCTTGTTCTGGTAGGTGATCATAGTCACCTTCTACAAGACCTTTAAAGCCTTCGATTGTATCTTTCAACGGAACCTGAACACCTGGTGAGCCTGTGAAGACTTCAGCCACGTCAAACGGTTGTGAAAGGAAGCGCTCAATCTTACGAGCACGTGCCACAACAAGTTTGTCTTCTTCAGAAAGTTCGTCCATACCCAAAATTGCAATAATGTCTTGCAATGATTTGTATTTTTGAAGAATTTCTTGAACTTGACGAGCGATTGCGTAGTGCTCATCACCCAAGATGCGTGGGTCTAGAACACGTGATGTACTGTCTAGTGGATCCACAGCTGGGTAAATACCTTTTTCAGCAATTGAACGCGAGAGCACTGTTGTCGCATCAAGGTGAGCAAAGGTTGAAGCTGGTGCGGGGTCAGTCAAGTCATCCGCAGGCACGTAAACGGCTTGCACAGATGTAATCGATCCGGTTGTTGTTGATGTAATACGTTCCTGCATACCGCCCATGTCAGTACCAAGTGTAGGTTGGTAACCCACAGCAGAAGGAATACGACCTAGAAGCGCTGACACTTCTGAACCAGCTTGTGTAAAGCGGAAGATATTATCAACGAAGAATAGAACGTCTTGGCCTTGATCACGGAAGTGTTCCGCAATTGTTAGACCTGATAACGCGATACGAGCACGCGCTCCAGGAGGCTCATTCATCTGACCATAAACAAGTGCCGCTTTGGAGCCTTCTCCGCCGCCTTCTTTGTTCACGCCTGATTCAATCATTTCCCAGTATAGATCGTTACCCTCACGAGTACGCTCACCTACACCCGCGAACACAGAATAACCACCGTGGGTTTTCGCAATGTTGTTGATCAGTTCCATAATCAAAACGGTTTTACCAACACCGGCACCACCGAACAGACCAATTTTACCACCCTTCGCGTAAGGCGCTAGGAGGTCAACAACTTTAATACCAGTTACAAGGATTTCTGATTCAGTTGATTGGTCCTGGAAGGCAGGAGCTTCAGCGTGAATAGGACGGCGAGTTTCTGTGCCGATATCACCAGCTTCGTCAACTGGCTCACCGATCACGTTCATGATGCGGCCCAATGTTTCGTCACCAACAGGCACTGAAATTGAAGAACCAGTGTCTCTTACTTCGTGGCCACGTACAAGACCTTCTGTCACGTCCATAGCAATTGTACGAACTGTGTTTTCGCCCAGGTGCTGAGCTACTTCAAGAACGAGGCGTTTGCCATTATTTTCTGTTTCAAGCGCATTTAGGATAGCAGGCAGTTCACCATCGAACTGCACGTCAACCACCGCGCCCATAACTTGTCGAATTCGACCAACTGATTGTTCCGCCATGGGATAGATTTCCTTGTTTTAACTTTGCTTTGATCTTTTTTGAAAACCAAAACCTAAATTTTTAATTTACATATTTTTAATTTAAGAAAGCCAAGCCTTCTAAACTAAAAATATTAAAGCGCTTCAGCGCCCGAAATAATTTCAATCAACTCTTTAGTAATCTGCGCTTGACGTGAGCGGTTATATTCTTGTGTTAACCGATCAATCATGTCACCAGCATTACGTGTTGCATTGTCCATGGCGCTCATACGAGCTCCCTGCTCAGATGCAGCATTTTCTAGAAGCCCGCGGAAAATTTGCGTTGCAATATTGCGCGGCAAAAGATCATCGAGAATTTCTTCTTCGCTTGGTTCATAATCATTTGCAACATTGTCCGATGTTGCATCATCGTCTTCATCTTCATCAAAACTTGCAGGGATTAGCTGAAGCTCTGTTGGGGTTTGGCTAATAACAGAGCCAAACTCAGAGAAGTACAATTTCACTACATCAACGTCACCCGCATCAAACATGCTGATAACTCTTGTTGCAATTGAATGAGCGTCTGAAAATCCGAGTTTCTTCACTTCCTTAAGTGAAACTTGATCAATGATTTGATCTGCAAACTCGTTTTTTAACGCATCATAACCTTTTGAGCCGACGCATAAGATTTTAACCTCTTTGCCTTCTTTTAAAAGACGGCGTGCCTCTAGGCGCGCCAACTTGGCAATGTTTGAGTTAAAACCACCGCAAAGACCACGTTCTGCTGTTGCTACTACGAGCAACTGCACATCATCTTTACCTGTACCGATGAGATAAGGAGAGGCATTCTCGGCTGACTTATAAGTCTTTCCAAGATTGCTCAGCACATCATCCATGCGCTCGGCATAAGGCCGTGCGGCTTCTGCTGCTTCTTGCGCACGGCGCAATTTAGCGGCAGCTACCATCTGCATAGCCTTTGTGATCTTTTGCGTAGATTTAACGCTTGAGATCCTGTTTCGTAAGTCCTTCAGGCTCGCCATTGGGCCGTCACACTCCTTTTAAGTATCCTAGGTTTCATCTCATTGATGAATTTTAGGACATCCTACTCTGATGTTGATGAAGCAAAGTTATTTGTAAAAGCTTCTACTGTTGCTTTTACTTTTTCCATTGTTTCATCGCTTAGTTTCTTTTCGTTACGAATGGTATCAAGAATGTCTTTCTTCTCATCTCTGAAATGACGAAGAAGCTCTTCTTCATAACGACCAACATCACCAACTGGTAGGTCATCAAGATAACCGTTTGTACCGGCATAGATCACTACAACCTGCTCTTCCACTTGAAGTGGAGCGTATTGAGGTTGTTTTAGCAATTCAGTAAGACGTGCACCACGGTTCAGCAATTTTTGCGTTGCGGCGTCAAGGTCTGAACCGAACTGAGCAAACGCTGCCATTTCACGATACTGAGCCAATTCACCTTTAATTGGACCCGCGACTTGCTTCATAGCTTTAATTTGCGCAGAAGAGCCCACACGAGACACTGACAAACCAACGTTCACAGCAGGGCGGATACCTTGATAGAAAAGATCTGTTTCAAGGAAGATCTGACCGTCCGTGATCGAAATCACGTTTGTCGGAATATAAGCAGACACGTCGTTCGCTTGCGTTTCAATAACAGGCAAAGCTGTTAGTGAGCCTGAACCGTTGTCTTCGTTCAATTTAGCTGAACGCTCTAGAAGACGTGAGTGAAGATAGAATACGTCACCTGGATAAGCTTCACGTCCTGGTGGACGGCGAAGAAGAAGTGACATCTGACGATAGGCAACCGCTTGTTTAGATAGATCATCATATGTGATCAAAGCGTGCATGCCGTTATCGCGGAAATACTCGCCCATTGTACAAGCTGTAAATGGTGCCAAGAATTGCATTGGAGCTGGATCAGAAGCGGTTGCAGCTACAACGATAGAATATTCTAGCGCGCCTTGCTCTTCCAGTGTTTTCACGAATTGTGCAACAGTTGAACGTTTTTGACCGATCGCAACATAAATACAGTAAAGCTTTTCGCTTTCATCACCTGTTTTATTAATCGCTTTTTGGTTCAAGATCGCGTCTAGTGCTACAGCTGTTTTACCTGTTTGGCGGTCACCAATGATAAGCTCACGCTGGCCACGGCCAATTGGGATCAAAGCGTCAACGGCTTTAATGCCTGTTTGCACTGGCTCGTGCACAGATTTACGAGGGATAATGCCAGGCGCTTTTACGTCAACCAAGCGGCGCTCAGTTGCGTCAATTGGGCCTTTGCCATCAATTGGGTTACCAAGAGCGTCAACAACGCGTCCGAGAAGGCCTTTACCTACTGGTGCGTCAACAATCGCGCCAGAACGTTTAACTGTGTCGCCTTCTTTAATGTCGCGGTCATCACCAAAGATAACAACACCAACATTATCGACTTCAAGGTTAAGAGCCATACCCCGGATACCACCAGGAAACTCAACAAGCTCACCAGCTTGCACATTGTCTAGACCATACACACGGGCAATACCGTCACCTACGGATAAAACCTGTCCAATTTCTGAAACTTCGGCTTCCTTACCAAAATTCTCAATCTGATCCTTCAAAATGGAGGATATCTCAGCAGCTCTGATTTCCATCAGCCGACCTCTTTCATGCGCGTTTTCATATTGTTTAATTTGGTTCTAAGTGAATCATCAATTTGGCGCGATCCGATTTTTACAATCAGTCCACCAAGGATAGCTGGATCCACTTTCGTGATTAGTTCGATATCTTGGCCGGCAATGTCTTTCAATGCGGCTCTGAGTTTGGTTTGTTGCTCTTCGTTGAGCTCAGAAGCACTTGTTGCTTCTGCTGTTACTTCACCGCGATGATCGCTTAGAAGTTTGCCAAAATCTCTTATGATATTTGTAATTGCATCAAGCCGACGATTACCAGTTACTACACTGAAAAACTTTTCAGTGATTGGTCCAAAGTCGGCCTTTTTTAGGAGTGCTGCAATGGCTTGTTCTTGCGTTTCAGCGCTAAAAACCGGGCTTTCAACTAATCTTTGTAGATCAGTGCTTTCTTCAAGCATTGCCTTAAACTTGTTCAAATCACCTGAGACTTGATCAAGCTGGTTATTTTCGCGTGCAAGTTCAAAAAGCGCTGTCGCATAGCGCCCTGCCATTCCTGCAACAATAGAGGTTTCACCTGCCACTGAAATGCTTCGCCTCGCCAAAAGGGGCTCACACAAAAGAGTATCTTTCGTGTCGCCGGTTATTATTCTTTTCTGAACTTTGAGAAAATCTAGATCTAGCAGCTTGGCTAGTCATATCCAAAGTTCGGCTTGCTCTAGCATACGGAATTTGATAACGCAACTCTCCAGGTGCGAATTATTCGTATAAATTATCAAATTAACAGCTATATTGAGGCTTACCTGCGATTTTCCCACCTTTTAGAGCAGTGGAAATGCGACGTTTTTACGCCTTAAGTTCACCTTAAAAATACGAAGCTCTATCTGCGGATTGTCGCTATTATTGCCGCAGACGCAAAGAGGCATGCCGCGCTAAACACCCCCAAATACCCCTTATATTTTCTCAGTAGTTTTCTCATGAAACTCGCAAAAACCACCCAACAACAGTCTATTGCTGCCAAAATCAACAGGTAGAGCAAGCTCAGGATCATGAATTGTTCAAGGACAGTTTGCCCTACCCCGCTGTTGAAACCATCTGTAGTTTGGATAAATTGCGGAAGAAAGGCTGCTTTAAAAAGGAAGGTTTTGGGGTTAATAAGTGCGACAAGAATTCCTTCTAAAAACCCTTGTGTAGAAAATTGCGGATTAATTATCGGCTCATCTGAGTCATCAATTGATTTTCCACCATTTTCTAGCGACTTGGTTTTTTGATTTTTATTTCCTACTGAATTACTCGCCTCTTTTGAGCTTTCATTAATTGCAGCTTTTAGTGCTGATATAGCCAGAAAAAGTAAGTAGGCAACACCGGCCCATCTCAGAATGAAAAGAAAATTAGCTATTTGACCTGCCAGGGCGGAGGTGACAATGCTAACAATAAGCAATTGAATGGCCAGCCCGGCGGATGTTCCAGAGACTGCCATCAATCCAGTACGCCAGCCCTTGGTGAGGCTCAAGCCAACAATGACACCAACATTTGGACCCGGGATGAGACCAAGCAGGAGAACTGCGATTATGAATGCGTAAGGTATTTCCACTTAAAGCCCTCAGGATAAATTTAACAAACAAAGCTTCGAATACAGTACAGTATTATCTTTAACTTAAAACAAAGCAGTCAGATCACGAACCAATAGTTCATTGACTACGGTTTTATTTAAATTAACATGCCTAAATCTACCAACTAACCCCAAACCAATCTATAGACTTAACCCATATTATTAAATTGGAGCGACACTATGTTTAAGGCGGTTTTTGAGTTTTTTGTTAAAGCTTCTCTATGTTTGATTGTGTTTTTAGCGAGTTCTTTAAATTTAGCTTCTTCAGTGTTAGCGCAATCTGGTTGTCCCACAAGTATCAAAGATTGCAAAACCACACAGGAAATGCTCTCTCTTGCCATTACAGCTGGTATGTCTTCCGGATTAGAAGGAACTATTGGGCCAGTGACCGCAACGACAGCTAAACGAGTTGCATGCTTATTACCTATCGCTTCTGCCTTGAATAATAACTGGAAAGTCGTCTGGGGACCTGAACTTATTTTAAAGCAGAAATCTGGCTCAGGGATTTGCGGTGCTCTTTTTCCGCCTGCGAAACAACCTGTTCCTGCCAACACGATGTTTGTTGCAAAAAAGAATAATGAAAACACTTATGCTATTTCAGTTGCTGGAACCAACCCGGCTTCTGGTTATGATTGGTGTGTGGAAGATGCCAACATCACGCCTCAAGCCTGGCCGTTTGGCCTTCACGGTGGCTTTGTCAATGAGGGCACTAATTTAGGGGTCAGTTATTTAAGAAATTTACAGCAGCTACGCGCGCCCCGCACTCTGGTAAATTTTCTAGCCCAAGTTGGGAGCATTCCCCAAGCTTCGACGGTATATGTTACCGGTCATAGTCTTGGCGGGGCTCTTGCGCCTACATTGGCCTTATGGTTGAAAAACCATCGCAGCACATGGGATCCTTTTAACCGGGTCACACTTAAAGTCTTTGCCTTTGCTGGTGCTACACCCGGAGATAAGGTTTTTGCAGCTTATATTAATGGGCAGTTTACTGGTGACAGTTTGAACGTCATTAATAATACAAATGATGTGGTGCCTCATGCCTGGAGCATCACGACACTAAAACAACTGCCAAACATTTTTGATACGGTGAATGTTAATCCTGGATTTATTACGCTTGGTGCAATAACTGCGGCTGAAACCAACAATATGGATACCATTCGAGCATTCAAAAAAACTCACCCTAACTACCCTTTTGCCTATGGTCGCACTGGCACAATTTCACAACGCCAACCGATCACCGGAAACCTAATTACACCTCCAAACTGGCCTTATGCCAATTGCCCGTCCCTCACGACTATTGCAGCTGACGCTAAAGCAAAAGGGCTTGGTAAAGCTGACACAGATTACGTATTGGAGACGGCTTACCAACATTTATGCGCTTATCCAAATCAGCTCTCATTACAAAGTTTGAGAACGAAGGAAAATAATTGCATCAATGCTAACCCACTGACATATGATAGGAAGTAGGGTTTGATGAATATTTATTTTGTTATTGCGGCGGTGCTTTCGCACTTTGCCTTAGTTTTACATTTCTTTATGGGTGGGAAAGAAGTTGCACGGCCTTTACTTCGCTCGAATGAGCTTAGCAAAACCTGCCAGTTCACTAACTATTATTGTTGGCATTTGGTGACCATATCGCTGGCGCTGATTGCTGCCGTCTTTTCCCTGCATCTTTATTCACCGCTTTCAACTGATCTCATTTTAGCAGTTTCTACTTTGATGCTGCTTTATGGTTTGTGGAGTTTGGTGATGATTGTGGTGCATAGGCTCAATCCATTGCAATTTGGACAATGGACCGTTTTGGTACCGATTGGGGTGCTTGGGTTTTGTGGGGTTTATTTGGGGTAATCACAAAAAATTATAAGGATCGATATCGACGGTAAGCCTTAAGTCTCCCTGAGGTTTTGGGAGGACGGCTTGCCAGTGGCGGAGGTATTGTTGGATGTCGATTTCTCGCGGGGCCTTGGCGAGCAGTCGGAAGCGGTATCTCCCTCTAATGACGGCGAGCGGTGCTTCTACGGGGCCGACGACTTTGACTTTGTCACTTCGGGGCGCCCGTTTGGCGACTTCTCTGGCATAGAGTTCTGTTATTTGTTTTTCTTTTCCGGTTACGATTAATGCAACCAACCGCCCAAAGGGTGGATAGGTGAGCATTTCTCTTGCTTGAGTTTCGCGCATGGCGAACTCGTCTCTGTCACCTGACAAGATGGCGGCCATCACCGGGTGGTCTGGCATGTAAGTTTGGACAAAGCCTCTGCCTTCTGTGCCCATTCGCCCAGCGCGGCCAGAGACTTGGTGGAGCAATTGAAACGTGCGCTCTGCTGCTCTTGGGTCACCTGAGCCTTGCAGGCCGATATCACCATCTACAATGCCGACGGTGGCGAGAAGCGGGAAATTGTGACCTTTGGCTACGATTTGAGTGCCGATGATAATATTGGCCTCGCCGGAGTGGATGGTCTCTAACACCTCTCGCAGCGCTGTTATATTCGGCACCAAGTCTGAGGACAATATTGCCTGACGCGCTTCGGGAAATGTTTCTCTCACTTCTTCTGCAATGCGCTCAACGCCTGGCCCGCACGGGATCATGCTGTCTTCGGTTTCGCATTTGGGGCATGCTTTTGGTTTATGCAGCTTAAAGCCACAATGGTGGCATGAGAGAGTGCCTTTATGTTTATGCTCGACCAACCAACTCGTACATTGCGGGCATTGAAGTCTATAGCCACATGAGCGACAGAGCGTTAAAGGTGCATAACCTCGCCTATTGAGGAAGAGCAGGCTTTGCTCGCCTTTGGCCAAGGTTTCATTTACCGCTGCGACCAGACGAGGGCTGAGCCACTTGCCGCGATCTGGCGGGTCTTTTTTCATGTCTATTGCTGTCATCTCAGGCAACTCGGCCCCATAAAAGCGAGTGCGCAGTTTGATGTGAGCATAGCGGCCTTGCTCTGCGTTGACCAAGCTTTCAAGAGATGGTGTGGCGGACGCTAAGACAACACCGCATTTCCCAATAGAACCTCTCACCACGGCCATGTCTCTAGCGTGATACATGACATTGGTTTCTTGCTTATAACCGGCGTCGTGTTCTTCATCGACCACAACGAGGCCTAAGTCTTGATAGGGGAGGAACAAAGCTGAACGCGCGCCAATAACCGCCTTTACCTCACCGCTTGCTACGCCGCGCCAGATGCGGGCGCGCTCGCCTTCACCGATGGCTGAGTGCCAACTGGCTGGTTTGCAGCCAAAGCGCGTTTTAAAGCGTTCTAAAAATTGGTTTGTCAGGGAAATTTCTGGCAGCAAAACCAGCACCTGACGTCCTGCTTCTAAAGCGCCGGCTAGAGCTTCAAAGTAGACTTCTGTTTTACCTGAGCCGGTGACACCATCCAGGAGCCCAACTTGAAACGCATGGGAATTACCTATTCCACGCATTCTGTGAGCGGCTTCGATTTGCTCTTCTTTAAATTCTGGTTGCTGGAAATTAGCCCGCGGTCTTGCCATAGTCTCCGGAGCTAGTTCTGCTTGCATCAAACTGCCCGCTTTGACCAAGCCATCAATTACCGCAGTTGAGACGCCTGCCTCGGACGCCAGATTTGTTTTCGTCCAGACAAAGTCATTGGTAAGAACGCTCAAGACCTTTTCTCTGGCCGGTGTCATTTTGGCTGGTTTTGAGCCGGTGAAAGAAACACCAAATCTTGGTTTGGGCGTTTGAAAAGCTTGCTTGGCGCTCATCATCATGCGGAGCACCATGCCTAATGGACTGAGAGTGTAATTTGCAACCCATTCAGCAAATTTCATTGAGACCATAGGTAAGGGAGGCACGTCGATTTTATCAATTACCGCTTTGAGCTTGGAGGGATCAACCGGCTTTGAGATGACGACGCCATTTTCATCTATTGGCTCGATGGTTTTATGCCAGACAATGCCGATGCGCTCTTGCCGCCCAAACGGCACGCGCACAAAATCACCCGGACTTAACGACAAATCTTGATCAAGTGCTGGGTCCGCTAATAAATCAGCTTCTCCTTTAACCAAGTAGTCGTATGTCTGGTTGAGTAAAACGGGCAATAATATGGGAACGGTTTCTCCCACCTATCGGCACTCCTTAGATTAGCGGCAATCTCATAAATGAGGTGGTTTAAATTAACTCTCTGATCAATAAATCACCCCTTTTCATCAAAAAGATAATAGACGTACAGCCCAATTGACGATATTGAGAATAGTGATGAATGAGTGAAGCATCCGACTTGGGCATTGTGGGACAAAATTTATGGCTTTCCCCATCTATTTTTCCTCTCTTTGCATACAGATGCTTTGTTCGTGAATTGCGACATGAAGCAAACAGCACATTTTTAGAATGAGGTCTTTTATGAAATTTTTCGTCGACAGTGCAGATATTGAAGAAATTGGCGAATTGGCTGACACGGGCCTTATTGACGGGGTGACAACCAACCCTTCCCTCATTGCTAAATCTGGCAGAAACTTTCTTGATGTGATCAAAGAAATTTGCTCTGTGGTTGAAGGACCAGTGAGCGCCGAAGTGACTGCGCTTGATAGTGTGACAATGCTTAAAGAAGCTGAGGTGCTGCGCGGGCTTGCACCTAATGTGGCGATCAAAGTGCCTTTGACGATGGATGGTCTCAAGGCTTGTAAGGTGCTGACTGATGATGGCGCGAAAGTGAATGTGACGCTTTGCTTTAACGCAAATCAGGCTCTATTGGCGGCAAAAGCTGGTGCTAGTTACATCTCTCCTTTTATCGGCCGCTTGGATGATATGGGCCAGGATGGCATGGAGCTGATTGAAGAAATCCGCGAGATTTATGACAATTATGATTTTGACACCGAGATTTTGGCGGCGTCTATTCGCAATATCAATCATGTGAAAAGCTGCGCGCTCATCGGCGCAGATGTCGCCACCGTGCCAGGCTCTGTAATCAAACAACTGGCTAAGCACCCTCTTACAGACAAGGGCCTTGAAGGCTTCATGGCGGATTGGGCAAAGACGGGGCAATCTATCTTGTGATAGCTCGCAATTTTGTTGTTTATCCACCGGATAGACACAGTTAAAATTTAATTGTCTCGGATCACGTATATTTTAAGTGACCTTCATAAAAGAAAGCTATAGTTAAGAATATACATCTATTCTGGTTATATTCTGACTGGTCTTTATCAACTCATATGATTGATCTAAAGCTACGGAGCTTGCTTTTATGAAAAATACTATCTTGCGTCTTTCTGAATTGAACCTCGTTTCTAAAAGTGCTCTTGTTTCTAAAAGTTCTAGAGCTCTTGGTGCTGCTTTGCTTTCATCATCACTGATTGTTGGGGCTGGTTTTACTTCATCTGCTATAGCTTCTGACCTTACTGAACAAGCTGGGTCAGGCGTTCGGGTTGGTGGCGGCGCTCTGATTAAGCCGAAATATGAAGGCTCTGACGAGTATGATGTTTATGGCTTTCCTGTCATCATTCCTGATTTTTCAAGCAATAGCCAATTTTCCTTCTTTAAGAAATATGTTGAGATCAACGGTGCTGACGATGTGCGCTTTAAGCTTCTAAACCAGGGCGGCCTATCTGCTGGTCCGCTTGCTGGTTATACTTTTGGCCGCGAGGAAGATGATGGCGACAAGCTTGCTGGGCTTGGTGATGTTGATGAAGGGCTCATTGTTGGTGGTTTTATTGCTTATAGCTTTGATGTTAACTCAAGCAAACTTACGCTAAGCACATCGTATCATCAACAAGTAACCGGTGATGAAGATGGATATCTTCTTAAGTTTAGTGCTGGTGTTGAGCGCCCTCTAAACGAGCGTTTAAAAATCAAAGCCAAGGTCGGCACGACTTACGCTGATGAAGAATATTTCCAAACAAATTTTGGTGTGACGGCTCAGCAATCTCTGAACTCTCGCGCTAATTTAGCGGCTTTTGATACTGACGCTGGTTTTAAGGATGTGTTTGTTTCTTTGGGCACAGATTTGCAATTGTCTCAGAGCTGGAAACTATTCGCCAATGTGAAGTATTCACGCCTCTTGGGTGATGCAGAAGATAGCCCTGTTATTGAAACTGAAAATCAGTTCACCGGATTGGTTGGGCTGACTTATAAGTTTGACTGGCGTTAAGGTAAGTCTGCCCTTTTCTAATTTTTTAAGCTTTCCAAAAATAACTTTCAAACTGTGAGTTAAGTCTTAAACTCACAGGATTTCTGAAAATTGCGTCGCGGCTGATTTTATCAGCTCTGCATCATTGCTGCCGATTAATAGATATTCAAACTCACCCTTTTTCCAATGGGCTGCTTTTAAGCCTTGCTGCACGTCATTGATAACTTTTGATGTTTTGTTGTTCTTTGATTTGATGATGCAAAGGGCCACTGGTTTGCCTTTGGCTGACAAAAAAGCAAGTTGGATTAAAGGCTGACCTTTAAAGCCTAAAATCTGTGCTCTTTTATAATTCAGGCCTTTAACATTGGTAAGTTGTGCCAGTTCTATTTTCTTGCCGAGAACGCCCGTTACATGCTGTAATTGTTTTGAAGAAGTTTCTTCATTTTGAATAATTGTAGCAAGCGTTTCCTTGCTGTATAGCGCTTGATAGGCTGCTACGTAATTGTGCCAATTTTGCAGATTGTTTTTGGTTGAAAATGATTTTGCACTCCAACCAATTGTAACAGCGAGCAAAGCAACTGCCGCTATTTTTTGCCAACCTTCAAAGAAACCTGGAGTATTACTCTTTTCTGGTTTTGTAATCGCAGCTTTTTGTGATGCACCAGCTGTTTCACTCAGGAAGTCAGGCAGCGCTTTACGTTCTTTTACATTATCTGCAATGGTTTCCATTGAGTATGTAAGTGCTTCTTTATCAAATTTTAGATTATTCAAGCGGTTTGCCAAATTCTCATCAGTAATGAGGGCCGTTTTAATGGCGTCGATTGGAGCAAATTCGGCCTCTCCATCAAGATAAGCGACAAGCTCTTCATCACTAAATTTGTCTACCTGACTCATTTATTTAGCTCACTCATCTTTTTGGCTCACTCACCTTTTGATTTTCATCATCATTAAATTGGGTGGCTATTGCCTTACGGGCCACGGCCAAACGGCTCATTACAGTTCCTACAGGTATTTCAAGGACTTCAGCTGCTTCTTTATAACTAAACCCGTCCACATAAACCAAAATGACCGTTAGTTTTTGCGCTTCCGGCAATGCCTCTATAGCTAATAACACGTCTTTGCCCAAAATATTCATTTCTGGGTCTAAATTATTATCAGCAAGATCATATTCTTCAATTGGAGAGCAGCCCTGCCCTGTTCTGATGGATTGGGCTCTGATTTCGTTGAGCCATAGTCTTTGCGCTATGCGAAAGACCCAGCCATTGAAATTTGTGTCTGCTTTATATAGCTCAGCTTTTTCTAACGCGCGAAGACAGGCAGCTTGTGCCAGATCATCTGCCGCATGGGATGACCTTGTCAGAAATAAACAATAACGCCAGAGCTTGGGAAACAGTTGCCTCAGCTCTGCTCTTATCACTTCATAAGAATTTCTTTTCTTGCTCAAATGAATAATCCAAAGCTTAGACGTGTTGAAAGCCTATTAACATACAACTTCAAAGGCATTTTATCTGCGTTTTTCAATGCAAGTATCATGCATAAGTTTCTAGTGGAGATCAATTATATGAAAAAATCAATAGCTCTTAAAATGATTGTATTTCTTGGGCTTCTAACTATTGGCTTTTCTGGCCTGACTAACACCTCTATGGCCGGTGAAACTCCCTCCAAGGCTGGTACCAAGCAATATTTTGTAAACCTCAAAGATGGGGATGTTGTCGCAGGCCCTTTTAAAGTTATTTTTGGATTAAGTGGAATGGGAGTGGCACCCGCTGGCGTGGCTAGAGCGAACACCGGTCATCATCATTTGTTTATTGACCGTGCAGCGCTTGGAAAAGGTGAAGATGGTGTTGATGAATATCTGGACAATATTCCAGCAGACGAGCAGCACATTCATTTTGGTGGCGGCCAGACAGAGACTATTTTAAAACTTTCCTCTGGCAAGCACACTTTGCAACTGGTACTTGCTGATGAAAATCACATTCCTCATAATCCGCCTGTATCCTCACAAGTGATTACGATTACTGTGAAGTAACAATCTTCCCGCGATCCATCGAACAATTCATTTGGGTTTGGCTTATTTGAGCCAAGCCCGAGTGTATCTCATTCCTTTTCTACATTATGCGTTTTTAATTCCTCTTAAATTAGCGCTGTGAAATTTTTACTGATTTTTTTCTGTTAGCGGGATTAAAGCCCTCTCTGTTGTGTTTTTCAATTATAGCAAACTTTCACTTTGGGCTTTATCTGGTTCTCCACAGATCGTTTTCATCCAGATGCTCAAAAGGAATTTTTGCGAATATTAAATTCACAACCCTAATTCATTTGTAGAAAATGGAGCTTTTTATGAAACGTCCTGTCTTAATTGCTGGATTTCTCTTAGCTGTTTCAACCGGTCTCACTTTCACAGCTTTTGCGAAAGAAAAGGCTGTTCCACCGGCGCCAAATGGCATTGAAATTCCGAAAGACTATAAAAACTGGCGGCTGATTGCCCCGTCTTATCGCACTGACCATGGTAGCATTCGCGCTATTCTTGGTAATGATATTGCGATTGAAGCAGCTCGTGCTGGCAAAACGAGCCCTTGGCCCGATGGCGCTATTCTTGCCAAGATTGTTTGGAAAGAGCGCAAAGACGAGCATTGGGAACCAGCAATTGTTCCTGGTAAATTTATTCATGCGGAATTTATGATTAAAGGTGCTCAAAAATATGAAAAAACAGGTGGCTGGGGCTATGCCCGATGGTTAGGTACTGAGCAAAAACCTTATGGCGAGGATGCTGAATTTGTCGATGAATGTGTGGCTTGCCATACGCCTGTGAAGTCACGTGATTATGTGTTCACTACACCGGCAATTTTTCCCAAATAATATCTCTCGTAAAATAAAAGACTAATCGTCGCTTAAGGATGAATTTATGAAACTATTGAAATATTTCCCAACTGCTTTGGTGATTTCATCACTGTTTTTCTTTGCTTCAAGTGCTTTAGCTGATCATCACATGGCAAAAGCTATAAAAGTGAATTCAGCCAAGCTTAGCATTTTGACCAATGCCAAGGGCATGACCCTTTACACGTTTGATAAGGACCAAAAGAGTAAATCTAACTGCTCTGGAGGATGTGCTAAAAAATGGCCTCCTTTTTTGGCAACAAATACCTCTAAGGGGAAAGGAAAGTTCACTGTTATTAACCGCGCTGATGGGACAAAACAATGGGCTTATAAATCCCAGCCGTTATATTTCTGGTTCAAAGATAAAAAACAAGGTGATGTAACCGGTGATGGAGTTAAAGGTGTTTGGCATGTTGCTCGCCCTTAAGTACCTTTAAATTTTATGGCAAGGTGGCTCCCTCCCCTTGCCATAAATGATTTACCAGTAAAAACTGGCTGGCTCTAACAGAGACGTAAAAAGATGACACAGCTGCTTGATGAAATTGAAGCTTGCATACCAGCGTTAAGGCGATACGCACGCGCGCTGACGGGCAATGCTGATCAAGCTGATGATCTGGTTCAAGATTGTTTGGAACGTGCCATTCGCAAACGACATTTATGGTCTCCAACTGGCAGCTTAAAAAGCTGGCTTTTCACAATGCTTATCAACATATATCGTAATCAATTGCGTGCACTTAAAAATCGGCCGGCTTTAGCTTCAATAGACGAAATGACAAATGAACCTTCTGTTGCAGCCTCTCAACCAGACCAGGTTGCCTTGGCAGAAACCAGGAGAGCACTTGGCACTTTGCCACTTGAGCAGCGAGAGGTTTTATTGCTCGTTACGATTGAAGGGATGCCCTATAAAGAAGCGGCAACGATACTTGGTATTCCCATCGGCACGCTGATGTCTCGGTTAGGGCGTGGACGAAAGCGGTTACGTCAGCTGGTTGATTACAAGCCAAAAAAAACTGAGACAAGCAGCTTAAGGAGAGTTAAATGATCAAAGATAAAAATAACATAGATCATGATGATCTACACGCTTATGTGGATGGTCAACTTTCTGAAGAAGACAGTATACTTGTTGAGCGCTATTTAGATCTTCATTCTGAAGATGCTGCATTTGTTGCCGATTTGAAAGCGCAACGAGAGCGTTTAAAAACACTTTTTGATAATACGCTTCATGAACCAATTCCTGAGCGTCTCTCTCCTCATAGACTTGCAAAGACCATAGATGATCAGAGTAAGGCAAAAGAACTCAGAAATCCGGCCTTATTGAGAAAGCTGAATGATTTTAGATGGCAATCTGTTGCAGCCGTTCTTTCTATTTTTATCTTTGGGAATATTTCTGGTTGGCTGGGCCATCAAACTCTGATTGCCTCTCAAACATCTACTCAGAAACGCCCAATGGTCAGACAAGCTCTTGATGCTCATACGACTTATGCCGTTGAGGTTCTTCACCCAGTAGAAGTCAGCGGGAAAGATGAGGGACATCTTGTTGCATGGCTTTCGAAGAGGTTACAAATTCCAGTTAAAGCTCCAAAACTCAAACAAAGTGGCTATCATTTGGTTGGTGGCAGGTTATTGCCCAGGAATGATGGTGTTGCTGCACAACTTATGTACGAAGATCAAACGGGCAAACGGATCACGCTTTATCTCATTCGAAATAAAAAAGCAGAGACATCTGCTTTTCGATTTGCTTCAGAAAAAAATATGAATGCGTTTTATTGGTTGGACCATGATGTGAGTTATGTCCTAGTGGGCAACATTACCAAAGAAGCCCTCTCACCTTTGGCAAAAAACATTTACTCACAAATGGCCAGTTGAATTCAGAGAAAAATTAATTTTTCACTTGTCCTTAATTGATAGGCGCCACGTATTTCCTACTCTAATCCAACCAGGGAAGAAACTTGCAACTTTGCCTGAAACAGCTGTAAATTTGATGGGCTTACTTTCTTTTTTCCAGAAGCTGCCCGGAAAACTGTTTTGTTCATCTGCTGATGATTTTAAAGTGAGCACAAAGTCATACTCGCCTTCACCTGGCATGAAGGATTTCTTGCTTGGCTTTTCTGGATAGAACAGTATGTTGCCGCCAAAGGCACTATAGCCTGCGACAGGTATAGGAGAATACGGTTCTTTTGGCCGTTGAACTATTCCTGTTTGGACATTTGAATTTGGGGTCATAAAATATTCAGCTTTAACAAAATAGCTTGCTTTAAAAATAAGTTTTTTGCCGGTTTGGTTATTTGTACCGACTAACTTTAAAGATGAAACAACCCCGTCTTGGGCCCCGCTATTTGTTATAGTAAGCGGGAGTATAAATACTTCATAATTTCCTTCTGCATCTCTGGTGTAAGAAATGGTTTCAGGTACAAATAATTTTAAATTCGCCTGTTTTAAAACGGTTTGATAGAGGCTAACCGCTGATATCAGCAATGCAGAAAGAGACAATATAACGCTTGTCCATTCGGTCCGGCCTTTTCGTTTTTTGCTTTCAGTTTGATCATGTGCGACTTCGCCAGCATCATTGGTAATTTCATTACCAATCAGTCTTTTAGACTTAAACATTGTTCCCTCCAAATTCCCAATCAATAGTGCATCATCTCTCTCACGGCTATTCCATGAGCTAAAGCTCATGGGCCTCCGAGGGACGGAGCTAGGCTCCGGGCAGCACTCGCTGCCATGTACGCACTCTAAAGAAGAGCACTCCCTTATTCGTATGGCTAGTTTTTATTTTCTCTCACGGCTATTTCAAGCGCTTTTGTGGCACTTCAGTTGCCCACCAGCAACCGTCACTGTATCGCGTTAGTTCTATGCTCTTTTTTCTTCAATTGCGTCCCATAAAAGAGAGGCGATGTCGGCGCCGCCGAATTTTAGGACTTCACGCACGCCTGTTGGTGAGGTGACGTTTATTTCTGTAAGCACATTGCCTATAACATCTATGCCGACAAATATCAGGCCGCGTTTTTTTAATTCAGGGCCAATAGCTGCGCAAATTTCTTTGTCACGCTCAGAAAGATCAATTTGTTCAGGACGTCCGCCGACATGCATGTTTGAGCGGGTTTCATTTGCTGCTGGTACGCGGTTGATGGCACCAACCGGTTCTCCATCGATTAGGATGATGCGTTTATCTCCTGCTCTCACAGCTGGTAAATATTCCTGAACAATGAAAGGTTCTGAGGATTGTTCTTTTAGCATCTCCATTAGAGATGAGAGATTTGTATCATCTTCTTTGATGCGAAACACACCAGCTCCGCCATTACCATAGAGAGGTTTTACAATGATATCTTTCTTCTCTGCTCTGAAACTCTGTACTGCTTTTTCATCACGGGTAATCAAGGTGGATGCTGTTAGCTCTGGGAAATTGAGAACAAAAAACTTCTCAGGTGCGTTTCTTACTTCTCTTGGATTGTTAACCACCAAAGTCCCTGGGTGGATTTGCTCCAGAATATGAGTGGTTGTGATGTAGCCCATATCGAAGGGTGGGTCTTGGCGCAAATGGACGACATCATAGGTTGATAGATCCTCTGTTTTGGCTTCACCTAATTTATAATGATCTCCCTCAACATCCTTGACCTCGACATTAAAACCGGATGCTGTCACAACACCGTCTCTCAGGCTGAGCGCATCGGGCATATAGTAAAACAGTTCATGGCCTCTTTTTTGTGCCTCAAGCATCATGGCGAAGGTAGTGTCACCTTCTATGTGTAGGCTTGAGATTTCGTCCATTTGAAAGGCAATTTTAAGAGGCTTGTTAAGAGACATGGGAGCTCGCTCTGCTTTAATTTTTAGTGATTATTTTACGATATAATCGTTTTATTCAATTTGTGAAGTGTATGAAACCAAGGTTTTCTATAACTCTTCAAATGCATTTTTCATATGAGCTGGAAATGTCCAGGGGGCACATAAGATCACATCAAATGAGAGACTGTCATAACGCAAGTCACTCTGCTTTGACAACCAGATTAATGCGGCTTTATTTATTCGTTTTTTCTGATGATCCGATAAGGAAAAGGCAGCTTCTTCCAATGTTTTTCTATATTTAACTTCAACAAAAGAAATGTGAGCACCGCGCTTTGCTATGAGATCTATTTCTCCTGCCTGTGTTTTGTAGCGTTCTTCCAAGAGGCTATACCCCTTTAAACGGAGTATAATCTTCGCCCAGAATTCAGCAAAAAGGCCTGCTTCATAAGTTTGTTTTCTCTTCTTTGCTGAGGGTGTTTTTTTCTCAGTCATAAAACTCCCCTCCTTCTCACAAATATCGCTTACAACTACAAATGTTCGCTCAATCCAGCTCTTTTTTAAGCTTTAAGGCAAGATCATAAACTCTTTTTTTCGGTAAGTTCATGCCTGTCATCACTTCAGAGACACTATCTCTCACACTGGCTCCTTCAGATAAATGATTTTTTAGAGCTTCATTGATGTCTTCATCTGTGATTTCAGCTTCGAGGGGAGGACCGATGATGAAAACAATTTCGCCTTTAAGATCCCTTTCCTCGATTTGAGATTTTAACTCACTTAATTTGCCTTCGATGACCTCTTCATGGACTTTGGTTAGCTCACGTAAAACACTGGCATCTCTATCCCCTAAGGTTGCGAGGGCATCTTTTACAACGGCCTCAATTCTCTTGGCGGTTTCGAAAAATACCAAACTCCCTTGAATGGTTTTCAGCGTTTCCAAACGTTTGCTTCTGGCTACTTGTTTGGCAGGAAGAAACCCTTCAAATAGAAAGGTATCGGTTGGCATACCGGATAGGCAAAGCCCTGCCATAACAGAGCTAGCGCCTGGAGCAACCTCTACTCTAAGGCCAGCATCCCGCACTACTTTTGCTAATTTATATCCAGGGTCTGAGATTAATGGAGTGCCGGCATCGGATATTAAGGCCACAGAGCGTCCTTCTTTGATCATCTTTATGACCTTTGGCCGCATTTGATCACCATTATGATCATGATAGCTGATCATTTCAGATGAAATTCCATAATTTTGCAGGAGTTTTCTTGAGTGCCGCGTATCTTCTGCTGCTACAAAATCAGCTTTAGCAAGAATGGCTAATGCTCTCAGACTAATATCGGCTAAATGACCTATGGGTGTTGCGACCAGGTAAAGTGCCGGAAGCAAAGGCTGGTTTAAAAGATCTTCCATTACATCAGAAACGCGCGCCACTGGTCTGGCTTTTTGTTCACTCACTTTATGAGCCTCTGCTAGTGAGATTTCTTTTTTATCGTCTTCTTGGTTCATATTCTAATGGAATGCCCTGATTTACTTATATTTTTGTTTGCGATATCTATTTTAGAACCAATCGTTTTTGAAAAAACACATATATATTCAATATTTTATGTGTTTTTTTCAACATTTCACTTCAAGTTCTTTTTTAGAATACCGAATAAGAAGTGGATAAATTAACTTTCATCACCAAAATTCCATAGATTTTTTGACGAATCTGTCTTGTGGGCTCATTATTGTGATGTAATGAAACATGACAGAAATAGTGTTACTACCATTAAAGGGTCATAGTCTATATTTATTCCTGTCATGTGAGAGCTTTTAGAGACCTAATATCATACATTTTTTTATTTTGGATGAAATTGCTCTTTGACATATATTCTAGAACTTTATCTTGTTTTATATCTGAGGTGATACGGTGAAATTTTCTTTTCTAAATTTAAATTTATTTTCTGTTTTTAGAAAAAAAATCTCCTTTTCTGCATTCACTTCTCTTTTTGCTTTATGCGCTGTTGTTTTTACACTCAACGCCTGTTCTACAGGTGGCGGAAGCCTGACTGACACAGCCCTTAATACGCCAGCCGCACAACCTGGTGATGAGAAAGTTAGAATTGCGCTATTACTTCCCCTCACTGCTGAGGGGCGCTCAGCGCAAATTGCCAAACAAATTAAACAGGCTGGTGAACTTGCGCTTTTTGAAGCAGATAACCCTAATATTGAGTTGATAACGAAAGATACAAAAGGTACTCCAGGCGGCGCTCGCCAAGCTGCGTCAGCTGCTATTTCTGAAGGTGCTGAGATTGTTCTGGGGCCTTTATTTGCGGCTTCTGTTCGGGCAGCCACACCGATTGTTCAACAATCCAATGTTCCGATGATTGCGTTTTCATCAGATGAATCTGTTGCGGGCAATGGGGTTTATCTTCTTAGTTTTCTTGCCGGCCATGATGTGAGCAGCATTGTTTCTTATGCTGTGAGCCAAGGAAAGCGCCGCTTTTCAGCTTATTTACCGCAAGATCAATATGGCAAAGTTGCAGAGATTGCATTTAGAAATGCTGTCGCTTCACATGGTGGTGAAGTGGTAGCGCTTGCCACTTACCCAAAAGACCCTACGGGCTTGGTGAAGGCAGCGAAACCTTTTGCTGAACAATTAAAAAACAGACAGGCGGATACGTTGTTCATGCCAGCAGGCCAACAATATTTGCCCCAACTAGCAACACTTATTCCCTATTATGAGATTGACGCAAAAGCAGTTCAGATTTTAGGATCATCTCGTTGGGACTTTGCCTCTGTGGGCACTCAAAAACCACTTGTTGGTGGTTGGTTCCCGGCTGCAGAGCCCAGAGGTTGGAACCAGTTTAAGCAACGCTATACTCAAACATACGGCATTATACCCACACGCATTACCACTCTTTCTTATGATGCTGTGAGCTTGGCTGTATCTCTTGCTAACCAGCCGAAGGGGCAGCGTTTTTCAGTTGCTAACCTTACACAACCAGGTGGTTTTGCGGGCGTTGATGGTCTCTTTCGTTTGAACCAAAATGGTTTATCAGAACGCCGTTTTGCTATTTTGCAAGTTCAGAAATTTAGCAATAAAATCATTCAACCTTCACCTAAGACATTTGGTGGCGCTGCGTTTTAGGATCTAGACGCTATTTAGCTTTTCTCTCTCACGGCTTTTCTACAGCAGAAACAGCAGACCTCCGAAGGGTGGTGCTGGAACCAGATAATTCGTACTGCAACGTTTCTATTAGTTTACTTCAGATACTTCAATCAATCCTTCTACGAGCTGACCGGCCATGTAATTTAGGAGCTGCGTGCCCTTGGCAGTTGGCACGAGTTGAAGCGCGTTGTCACCTCTTTGACTTGACTTTAAAAGTTCATCTTTTTGTAATTTTTCAATTGTGGCTATTTCAATTTGATGACCGGTTCGTTCAACAAGATCGATTAGTGAGATACCTGTTTTCAATCTCATACCCATCAGAACAATCTCGATGGCCTGCGTTTCTTTTGAGACTTCTTCTTGCTCTATAGCACCGTGTCCTTTTAACTCCACGGCCTCTAGCCATTTACTTGGAATTTTTACCGTGCTTGTTGCGAACCTTTTATCTCCGATGACCACTCTACCGTGTGCACCGGCGCCAAGACCTAAGAATTCTCCATATTGCCAATAGAGAAGATTATGACGAGCTTCTTCTCCTTTTACAGCATGGTTTGACACTTCATATTGATGAAGTCCCTTACTCTCACAAAGCTCCTGAGTTAGCTCATAGAAATCCACTGCAAGCTCTTCACTTGGCATGATGAGTTTGCCAGCATCATATAATTTTTTATATGGTGTGTTTGGCTCGATAGTCAGCTGATACAAAGAGAGATGGGTTGTCCCATGAGAGATTGCATCTTCTAGCTCTGTCTCCCAATCAGCCAGTGTTTGTTTTGGGCGGCCGTAAATAAGATCGAATGAGAAACGATCGAAATGATTTTGAGCGATTTCAATTGCTTGTTTTGCTTGCTTTACATCATGCAATCGCCCGAGTGTTTTCAGATCCTGGTCGTTGAATGACTGCACACCAATTGAGAGACGATTAACGCCTACGCTTTTTAAATCTTTAAACTTTAACGCATCGACACTTTGGGGATTGGCTTCCAGACTAATTTCTATGTTTTCAGCAAAGCCAAAGGTAGCTTCGAGCTCTTTTAATATGCCTTCAACAAGGGATGGGCTCATAAGGGATGGTGTGCCACCCCCGAAAAAAATCGAGGAAATTTTTTTTAAACGACCCTTTTGACGAATTTGGTTCGCCCAATGAGATATTTCAGATTTATAGGCTTTTAAAAAACGGAGCTCGTCTATTGTCTGTTTTGCAACGTGTGAATTAAAATCACAATAAGGGCATTTGGCAGCGCAAAATGGCCAGTGAACATAGACCCCAAACCCACGAATTGGGTTGTAAATGACAGGGCTTATTGTCTCTTGCTTCTCTTGTAATTGTGTCATGTTATAATGCCTTAAACAGGAAACGTTTGTTCCGGTTAGCCCGGTTAGCTAAGGCAAGCCTTTTTAAATAATGCAAAGGCATTTGCTCTATGAGACATTTGATGTTTGCGCGTTTGATCCATTTCCCCAAAAGTGAGTGTCTCACCTGTGGCCACAAACATAGGGTCATAGCCAAAGCCATATTCACCTCTAAGGGGCCAGACAAGCGAGCCAAAAACTTTACCTTCAAAAACAAGAGGCTCTATTTTTTCTGGTGTTTGCGGAAATGCCAGAGCTAACGCACACGTGAAATTTGCAGTGCGCTGTTCTGTATCAGTGAGGCCTTTGGCCTCCAACTCATCATGAACACGGTTCATTGCCAAATTAAAATCACCCTGCTCACCGCCCCAACGCGCGGAGAAAATACCCGGAGCGCCATCAAGCCCGTGAACTTCAAGGCCTGAATCATCTGCCAAAGCTGGTATACCAGCTGCATTTGCAGCTGCTTCAGCTTTAATAATCGCGTTAGCCGCAAAGCTTTTCCCATCTTCTATTGGCTCGGGCAACTCAAGTTCACCTGCAGAGACTGCGTTTAAACCATAAGGGTTTATCAGCTCATTGATCTCACGTACTTTGCCTTTGTTATGACTTGCTACGACGAGTTTTTGCCCTGATTCTAATTTCACTTTTTAGTGCTCCTTCAGGTTGCTCACCAGCAACCGTTGCATCTCTCACGGCTATTCCAAGCGCTTATGGCGCTTGGGCCTCCGAGGGGCGGCGCTTGCGCCGGGCAGCTCTGCTGCCATGTCCCTCAGCCTTAGTCCGGTTGCTGGTGGGCAACTGAAGGACAAAAAAGGCTGGGTTCCTTCTTCGTATAGCAGGTTTTTAGTTGCGCTTTAGTTGCCCACTCTTAATGGACCTTCAGATTGCCCACTAACAACCGGTCCAGCATCCGTGCTTTCTTAACTGCACTTCAGATGCCCACTACGCATCCGTGCTAGCTCACAGTTAATTTTTGCAAATTGGCTAACTCGCCGATGCCTTTTTTGGCTAAGCGCATCAGTTCGGTGAACTGCTCTTCTGAAAATGGGTCAGCTTCTGCTGTGCCTTGAATTTCGACAATGCCTTGCTTGTCTGTCATGACAAAGTTTGCATCTGCTTCTGCGTCACTATCTTCCGGGTAATCAAGATCAAGAACTTCCTGGCCTTTATAAATGCCGCATGAAATAGCTGCAACTTGCCCCGTTAAAACATCACCCGTGACCATGTCTCTTGCGCGCATCCATTCAATGCAATCATAAAGGGCCACCCATGCCCCTGTAATTGAAGCTGTTCTTGTGCCACCATCAGCTTGGATTACATCACAATCAACTGAAATTTGACGCTCTCCCAATTCTTTCATATCGACTACAGCTCTAAGGGATCTACCGATGAGGCGCTGGATTTCTTGTGTGCGGCCAGATTGTTTGCCGGCACTTGCTTCCCGGCGCATTCTGTCTGACGTTGAACGTGGCAGCATGCCGTATTCTGCTGTTACCCAGCCTTGGCCTTTGCCTTTTAACCAAGGGGGAATACGCTCTTCTAGAGACGCTGTGCATAAAACATGCGTATTTCCAAATTTAATCATGCAGGACCCTTCAGCGTGAAGGGAAACCGCGCGTTCTATTGATACACGGCGCATTTCATCGTTTTGACGTTTACTTGGACGCATTTTTACCTCTTTAGCCCCTATAATTCCTGATTTAAGCCCATAACCTATGGCAGGCTGCCATTTAGCACAAGACACTTTTGAGCTTTTTGTTATCATGGGCTTTAGGCCCAGCTTTTGTTAATGCAGCAGTCTTGTGTTGACGAAGCATCGCCCTCTTATTAATTTACGTAAAACCTCATGAAAACTTGAAAGATATATGGCCAACCAACCTCCTCATAATCCTCTGGATCTAAACAATAGGTCGCTTGAGATATTTCGAACGATCGTTGAAAGTTTTCTTGAAACCGGTGAGCCTGTTGGCTCGCGCAATATTAGTCGTCATTTGCCAATGACGCTCTCACCGGCCTCAGTTCGCAATGTTATGTCTGACTTAGAAGAAGCAGGGCTTATTGTACAGCCTCATACATCAGCCGGGCGACTTCCTACTGAGGTTGGGCTTCGTATGTTTGTTGATGGGTTATTGCAAGTTGGTGATTTATCAAAAGAAGAACGCCATTCAATCGAACAACAAATATCTACCGATGTGCAGAATAAGCCTGTTGAAGATATGCTCACCGAAGCTGGCGAGCTTTTATCTGGGCTTTCTCAGTGTGCGGGAATTGTTCTTACTGAAAAACAAATCAGCAAGCTCAAACAAATTGAATTTGTTCGTCTTGAAGCAGGCAAAGCTCTTGTAGTTCTAGTTGGTGAAGAAAATAATATTGAAAACCGAATTATTGATATTCCGAAAGATTTACCACAATCAGCTTTGGTAGAAGCGTCTAACTATCTGAGCACTCGCTTACAAGGGCGAACAATTGATGAGGCTAAACTCTTTATCGAAGAGGAACTACGCACCCAATCAGCTGAACTCGATAGTTTAACAACCAAACTCATTCAATCTGGTGTGGCGCTCTGGTCTGGTGAAGACAATGGTAAGAAAAGCCTTATTGTCAGAGGCCGCTCTAAACTCATTGAAGATATTAATGCTGCGGAAGAATTAGAGCGCGTTCGTAAATTATTTGATGATTTAGAGACGAAAAATGAACTTGTTAAATTGTTAAGTGCTTCTGAAGAGGCGAATGGAGTTCGCATCTTTATTGGTTCTGAAAATAAGCTCTTCTCGCTTTCAGGCTCTTCTATTGTGGCAGCTCCTTTTAAGGATAGTGAGCGCAACATCGTTGGTGTTATGGGGATTATTGGCCCAACACGCCTCAATTATGCCCGAATAATCCCGATGGTAGACTACACGGCGAAATTAATGAGCCGGTTGATAAGCTCGTAATGAACATTATTTTAATGAAGACGTGATGCTTGGATTATTTCATCTTTATTTTTACCCAGGAAATCACTTTTTAAGTGGTAAATGACTTGATTTTTTTAGCTAAACGGCCAATATCCATCTCGAAACTTGATTATTCAACGACAAGCCAAGAAAATTGTGACGTGACCTCTGTCTGTGTCTCAGTATTTTGGCTTTAGAATTAGTGACTTAAACTGTTGAGGCAAAACGTAAAACTTATGAGCGAAACACCAGACCCTAAAGAAACAAAAAAACAAGAAGCCCCTATGGATGATGCTGTAGATGGTGCTGGTGACACTGAGACTTCAGCGCCTAAATCAAGTGTTAAAGCGTCCTCTAACAACCAAAGCGAAGAAAAAATGGAAACTGAAACGTCTGATACAGATGCCCATTTAGAAGATATTGCTGCAGCTTCTGAACCTGATCCAGTTGAAGTTCTTGAAACAGAAGTTGCAGAACTAAAAGATAAACTGCTTCGCCAGGCTGCAGATATGGAAAATTTGCGCCGCCGAACTGAGCGCGAAAAGCAAGATATGGCAAAATTTGCTATTACAAATTTTGCAAAAGACATTGTAACGCTCGATGACAATTTAACACGCACTCTTTCAGCTGTTCCTGAAGGGGCTGTGGATGAAGACCCTGCTCTTAAGGCTCTTGTTGAAGGCGTTGAGATGACAGGCCGTGAGTTAACGAATGTACTAGAACGTCATGGCATTAAAAGAATTGACCCTAAAGGGGAGATCTTTGATCCGAATTCTCATCAAGCTCTATTTGAAATTCCAAATCCAGAGATTACCGCAGGTACTATTTTAGAAGTGGTAGCTCCAGGATTTACTATTGATAAAAGAGTGTTGCGGCCGGCTATGGTTGGGGTTGCTAAGGGTGGTGAAAAGCCAAAGAAGGCATCCAAGACTGAAGACAGCGCTGAGAAAACCTCAAAATCAGATGGTGATAAGAAAGCCAGTGAAGAGAAAGTCGATAAGTCTGTTTAAGACATCGCTTTTTGCTAGCTGAGTTTTTTAACTACATTTTGTAATTTTGAAATTAAAAAGCCTCCTTAAAAAAATTAAGGAGGCTTTTTACGCAAAAACAGGTACGCAGAAAACACTTTTACGCGTTACAAATACAGTTTATGTACGCGTGACCAATTCAATATATGCTATGCGATACCAAAACATAGTGGGGGAACGCATTACTTAAAATTAAAGATCGGTTCAACACTTAACCAAACAGTGGTGAAGCTCTAGAGCATTGTTTTTTGTAAAACTACAATGAAATGCTCTAACCAGTTTTAAGAGTCAAAATATACTAATGTGAATGCCCGAAAGATTATTTATAATTTGAGCTGATTCGGTTAATAATCCGTAGACTTGGCTTTCATACTTTTTAAAGGTTTTATAAACACTTCCGTCTCGCGCTTTAAGACACGTCTCACATAATCTATGGTGATCAATGAATTAAGGTATCTATTGCCTTTTGCCAGATTTGATATTTTTCTTTTCTCCAGCTATCACCCTCTGTTGATTGGTATTTTTTCGAATATTTCCATTGCTTAGAAAACTCCTCAAAATTCCCATAAAGGCCACATTTAGCGCCTGCAAGGTAGGCAACACCTAGGGCTGTGGCTTCTGAAGTTTTACTCACCTCTACATTGCAATTTAAGATATTTGCTAAAAATTGCATGGTCCAGTTTGAGTTTGTCAGTCCGCCATCTACTCTTAAAGTTTGGGGAAGTGAATTGTTCATTGCATTAAACAAATCTCGTGTTTGAAAGCCAACGGACTCTAAGGTTGCACGAGTGATTTCTGCTTTTCCTGTCCCTCTTGTCAGGTTTAACAAGGCACCTCTTACATCTGCTTGCCAATAAGGAGCCCCTAGACCTGTAAAAGCTGGGACCAAACACACTGGGTCTTCTTGGTTTGAGTTTTCTGCCAACTCATCACACTCTGCAGCTTCCTCTATTAGATTAACCTCGTCTCTCAGCCATTGAACCCCAGCGCCTGCGATGAAAACAGACCCTTCAATTGCATAAGTTGGTTTTCCTTTGATTTGATAGGCAATCGTGGTTAGCAAACCAGGTTTTACATCAGAAATTTGCTCTCCAATATTTTGGAGGGCAAAACAACCAGTGCCGTAGGTTGACTTAATGTCTCCTTTTCTAAAACAAGCCTGACCGATCAGTGCTGAGTGCTGATCCCCAGCCATTGCTTTAATGGGGATTGCAGCTCCAAATAACTCTGATGATGTTTTGCCGAACTCATCAACTGTATTCATCACTTCTGGCAAAAGCTCTGGTGGGATATCAAATAGATCCAGTAAGTCTTCATCCCATTTCCCAGTCACAATGTTGTAAAGCATTGTTCTTGAGGCATTTGTGGCGTCTGTCTTATGTTCGTTGCCGCCCGTTAAATTCCAGAGGAGCCAACTATCTATCGTGCCGAAACAAAGCTCACTGTTTGCTGCTCTTTTTCGAAGCGATTTTCCCTCTGGTTCTGCTTCTGACTTTGTATGATCTAATAACCATTTTAGCTTTGTTGCGCTGAAATATGGGTCGAGTAAGAGACCTGTTTTTTCTCTCACCAACGCTTCTTTTCCTGCAACTTTTAGCTTGCTACAGAAATCACTTGTTCGCCTGTCTTGCCAAACAATTGCATTGCTAACGGGTGTTCCTGTTGCTTTTTCCCAAAGGACTGTTGTTTCTCTTTGATTGGTAATACCAAGGCCTGCTATTTCGCCCGGGGTTATTTTTGCGCTTTTAATGGCAGCTTTGGCGGCTTTGAGAGTGGTTTGCCAAATTTCAATTGGGTCATGTTCAACCCATCCAGATTGGGGATAAATTTGCTTGAAAGGAAACTGACCTAAACCAACAATATCCTGATTTTCATCAAAAATGAGAGCTCTGCTTGACGTGGTGCCTTGGTCAAGGCTGAGGATATAGTTTTTCACGTCTCTCTTCCTTTTTAAAATCCATTATGATTTTGGCGCTAAATAAATTCATAATTGGTATAGATCGGAGCGCTCTTGTTGTTCCTGCATCCAACTCTGCAAACCTTCCCTTTGCGTGCTTGTCATATGTAAGCCGAGTTTGGTGCGCCGCCACAAGACATCTTCTGACGTTGTTACCCATTCGTGTGTCATTAAATATCTGACTTCTCGCTCAAACAACCCAGCGCCAAATTCTTTGCCCAAATCTTTTTTTGACTTCACACCTTTTAAGAACCAATCACTGCGCCGGCCATAAGAATTTAGCCAACGGTTTCTTAACGAGAGAGGTAATAATACATATTGTTCATGAAACTCTTTTAGCCACTCCTCATGACCAACCGGGTCAAACGCTGCGTATGGCACTTCTTTTGTGCGACTACTACCCAGACCAGTAAAAAATGGTTTTAAAAGGTCGACTGTATCAACGGCTAATTTTCTAAAGGTCGTGATTTTTCCGCCATATACATGAATGACTGGTAGGTCGGCGGCTTTATCAACGGCTAGCTCATAGTCGCGGCTCACCTTATGTGCGGCCTTTTTTTCTTTTGCAGAATTTTCAAAAAGCGGTCTTACACCGGAGAACGTCCAACCGACATCTGAGCGTTTAAGATGTTTTCTGAAATCTCTATTAACTGCGTTTAGCAGGTAGGTAATTTCTTCTTCGCTTGCTTCTACTTTTTTTAATGAAGAGACATGGCTTGCTTCGGTTGTGCCGACAAGAGTGAAAAATTTCTCATAAGGAATGGTGAAAATGATGCGTCCATCATCTTGCTGCAATATAAAAGCCTGCTCTAAATCATAGAGCTTTGGCACTACGATGTGACTGCCCCGAACAAGCCTGACTGAGCGAAGCGGTTCTGAATTTTCTGCTTCTTTGATGAATTGATTTACAAAAGGGCCGGTTGCGTTCACCAACGCTTTTGCTTTTATGCTGTCCCCATTTGAGAGAGCGATGAGCCAATGACCGTCTTCTCTTTTTGCTGACGTGACTTTACAATTTGGCCTAATATCAGCTCCTATTTGAGCGGCTTCTAAGGCGTTAAAAATAACAAGCCTTGCATCATCGACCCAGCCGTCCGAATATTCTAGCCCTTCTATAAAATGATCTTTCAAGACAGGGCTAAATTCATTGTTTTGAAATGATCTCTTTGCCGTTGGAAGTAGATCACCTAATGGGCCGAGGTGATCATAGACCCACAAGCCTAACCTTAAAAGCCAAAGGGGGCGCATGCCTTTTTTAAAGGGGAGGACGAAGCGGAGGGGTTTGATGAAGCCTGGCAGTAAATTCATTAATAATTTGCGCTCTAATAGAGCCGAACGAACCAGTTTGAAATCACCGAATTCAAGGTAACGCAAGCCACCATGTATTAATTTAGTGCTGGCCGAAGATGTTGCTGAAGCCAGGTCCCCTTGTTCGCAAAGACAGACCTTTAATCCACGCAGCGTTGCATCACGGGCAATGCCAGTGCCATTGACCCCGCCACCAATGATGAGCAGGTCATAAGTTTTTGTGGTTTTGTTTGTCTGCTCCATTTGAGTGTCTGTTCCAGTGTGGGAGGCCCATATTCAAGATTTTTACCTTATTTAAGGAAACAGAGAACGGGCTAAAAAGCAAATTAGAATGCGTATGGATACACTGGAATTTTGTGTCTGCGCCAGTAGCGCTTTCTTACATAAGTGCCTGTCGCACTTTCTTACTTTAGTGCCTGTCGCACTAGGGCCTCAGCTCTAATCAAGCCGTTTCCAAAAACAGGGTCGCGCCCTGGGGCGCCTAAATCTTTTGAGCTTAGTTCAATGGCTTTGCGGAATTCTTTTAGTTTGATCCGTTTATTACTCTTTTCAGCACTTTTTCCCGTCCGTTTACTCTCTAACGCTAATGCGCAGATGCCACTGAAGATGGCTGCTCCATAAGAAGTACCGCTTCTAAGCTGTATGTCGCCGCTGCCATTTGCCACCAACACATCAACGCCGGGAGCAGCAATATATACATAAGGTCCTCTGTTGGCTTTAGGATATATCCGGTTCTTGGCGTCTGTAGCTGTGACGGCAAATACGCCTGGTTGGGCCGCTGGAAAAGCGAAAGGTGCCTTTTTTCCATTATTACCAGCAGCTGCTACCAGCACGACATCCAAACTTAAAAGATTGGTGATACTGTCCCTAATGTATCTGTTTTCAGGGCCGGCAAAACTCATATTGATGATGTCGACATTTTGTTGAAAGGCCCAATCGAGACTTGAGATAATGGCTTCAGCTGAATTGAGGTGCGCGCCTTCTTTTGTTGTATCAAAGGCTCTGGCAACATAAAGCTCGGCTTCTGGAGCAGCCCCTTTAAAGCTATCATCACCACCACCAATAAGAAGGGCAACCGCTGTGCCATGGGCTGTTTCGTTTACGGGTGCTTTATCGAGGGCGTCAAATTTTCCTCTGATTGCGCCGAGTAATGCCGGGTGATCTTCATCCACACCGCTATCAATTACAGCTATTTTTACAGCTCGACCAGAAGCGAGTTTATGTGCTTTGTTTATTTCTGCTGCGGTTTGAGAAAAGCGTTTTATCACCGCTTTGTTAGCATCTCCATTAAGCTCATAGATATGATTTGGCTCAGCGCCCAAAACATCTTGCTCTGCTAATAGCTGAGCGCGAACAACGGCAACCGGTCGGCCATCGGGGATGCCGAATTTGACAAGAACACTTCCAAGGAGTGAGAGTGTTTTTTGTGACCTGACAGTTAGCCCATATTCACTTGCCAAACGCGCGACAATTCCGCCATCAGCGTTGATCGTAACCAACACTTCATCAGGAACATGTGCGCCATGAATGGCCTGTATTGGGCCTTTAAAGTTTTTGGGTTTGTTGTTGATTGGGGCAACATCTGGTGTTTTTGAGGTTGCTTCTTTTACTGGCTTTGTTTCTGGCGCTTTACAGGCCCCTTCACTATTAGAGTTATTACCATCATTTTGGCTGGTGATTAGCTCTGATAATTCAGCTGGTAGTTCATTAATGGCTGCCCCTTCATTTCCCGTACAGCTTGCTGCAGAAATAAATTGGATAGGCATTAGAAATATGGTGACACACAACAGACAAGCTTGCAGCAGGTATATTTTTGAAGTTTTAGCTAACACTTTGTTTGCCCTTCTTAAAAATTCTTAAAAGCCTTATTCTTAAAGATCTAATGATAACCTAGCGCCCATTTCAACTTAGACTATTTACTTGTTTGTCTTCAGAATGAACTGAGAGATTAGATTTGAATTTTCTTTAAATTGCTTTTGTCTGTCTTTCAGAACTGGCAGATCATCTCGCTCAATAAACCCTAGGACGAACAAACCACTAGCCGTTGGTCCATCTATGATGATCGTGCCAGTGTCATCGAGATATTCAGCTACTTTTTCCATTTGGGCGTTATCGGCAAATTTGACGATTGCTGTTGAAAGGATTGTATATTTTTCACCGCTTGCCAGATTATACTCTGTTGATTGAGATTGGCCTGCACCTTGATAAAGCAAGGCTGATTGACTAAGGCTAATCACCATCATTATGGCGCATGCGCCCCAGGCCAACTCAGCAGGTGCTGCTGAAAGAGGGGCCAGAATTTTCTCTTTTAACCAAGACAACACACTAGTGCTGCTGTTTTTGAAAGATTTTTCTTGCGGCGTGCTTGCCACATCTTGCATCAAACGTTTCAAGCCATCTGCTGGTGCTTGCAGAGTTTCATTTGCTGTGATTGTCGCCATGCGCTCAGCTTCTACTTTTTCAAGAATAAAAGACGCGTCCGGGTCATTATTAAGCCACTGAATTACGGCGTCTCTATCTTGCCTTTCAATTTTTCCTGAAAGGTAGAAAGGCAATAGACTTACGAGATCTTCGTGAGAATATTTATCTGTTGAATATTGGTCTGTCATTTTTACGGCCATCCTCTATCCACGCCTGCATCGCACAAGATTTCATGTAGGTTTTTGCGCGCGTGAAACAGGCGGGTTTTAATTGTGTTGGCAGGGACATCTAGGACTTCAGCAATCTCATTTATGCTCATTTCATGATAGTAAGCAAGATCAATCACGGCTGCGTGTGTTTCGCTTAATTTAGAAATTGCATAACGAAGTTGATCTCCTTTATCACCCTTCATTAGCTCAATTTGCGGACTATCCGCATCGTCGACCATGGCTTCCGCCTGGCCGTCGCCCATTTGAGCTTCTCGTCTTTTACGCAAGTAAGAAATGGACTTATTATAGCTAATGGCAGTTAGCCAAGTTGTGACAGAAGAGCGACCTTCAAATTTGCCAGCAGAGCGCCAGCAATCCAGAAACACTTCATTTACAATATCTTCAGCCATGGTCTCATCTTTAATTTGACGTAAAATAAAACGGTAAATTCTCTGATAATGACGGGCATATAGCACTTGCATGGCGCTTTGATCGCCATTTTTAAGACGCTTCATTAAATCAACGTCTCTATCTTTACTATTTTGTTCGTTCATATCATCCACTTTACCTGACTATACGTCGTTTCAATGAGGCATTTGGTTCATCAGTTGTTCATCAAAAGCTGAATTTACTTAAAATTACTCATAAAAAAAGGCATAATCTATAAAAATTTCAATTCTTTGTGAACCTGATGGCACTTTACTACGACCAATGAGGCACAGAAACCTAGAACAAGCTATGGAGCATTATAATGAGCACCTTTCGTAAATTAGGTCATAATAAAATGACCGATCTAGGCCTCTTTTCTTGTCGTATGCCACTTTCCTCTTATAGGTCACCTGGTAGCACTCCTTTGAAAGAGAGCCCGCCACCCTCGGTTAAACAAACAAAATTAAAGCAAACAACAAGCCCTATTGCTCTGGCAATGGCGCTTGTTTTTCCGCTTTTAAGCGGCTCAATGTCACCTGCTTTTGCCCAATCAGCAGAGCAGATTATTAATAAAGGTGATATAGCCATCACTGGTTTTTCTGGGCTTAAATTCCCTGATGCAGGGCTTCCTCCTGGTGTTGATCCCCTGGATGAGACCTTTATCGACCCTGAAGGGGCAAGTCTTCGCATCTTCAAAGCGCAAAATATGGGTGGCCCAGCGCAAGGGCAATTGGTAAATTTACCCGCTCCTTTTGAAGTGAAGGCTGACAAAATCGGCCAAGTTTTTGGGCTTGCCTATGATGATGGCGACAGAGGTGAAGGCTTACCTAAAGTTCCGAACCTTTATGTGACCTCTTCCGTTTTACACGGCCTTCAAATTGTTGGGCCTGACAGTGATGGAGACGGGCGAAAGGAACGTTTGAAGCAAGGACAGGCGGACGCTGAATTTATGGATGGCCAGTTTGGCACCAAAAATGGTGGTACGCCGGGAGCGATCTGGAAGGTTGATGGATTAACTGGCGAGGTGTCCCTCTTTGCGAATGTTAGTTTAAACGGAGAAGATAATTCTGGCCCCGGTCTTGGCAACATTGCTTTTGACAAGAGAACAAAACAACTCTTTGTAACAGACCTTGATACAGGGATGATCCACCGTTTTGACATGCAAGGCCAAGACCTTGGAACCTATGATCATGGTACCACAGGCCGGACAGCTAAAGGCCAGGCCCCTAAGGCGCATGATGCTTCAAACCGGATGGATATTACTAGTGGTTCATTTAAAGCTGATACCCCCTCTACATGGGGCTTTGCAGCGCAAGAGCGGTTGGTTTACGGCCTGCAAGTGCGTGGCAAACGGCTTTATTATTACGCCGCTGACGGGCATATGATCATGTCGGTTGGGATTAATCCTGATGGTAGTTTTGGTGCTGCCAACTGGGAACTTGATGTCTCAAGTGAGAATGCTCATCCTGTGACAGACATTGCCTTTGATAATAAGGGGCATATGTTCCTTTCACAGCGTGGTGAACTGCAAAATCCATATGATTATGCAAGCTTTGCAAAATCTAAACAGTCTGACGTGCTACGTTATCATCCAGAAACTCCGGATGACCCGGCAACACCGAGCCGCTGGGTTGAAACGCCAGCCAATTATGCGGTTGGGTTTGAACCGACACATAAATTAGCCTTGGGCGGCATTGACCTGCAATATGGCTATAACCCGGATGGGACAATGAATTTTGGCTCTTGTGATGCAACCTTGGTGAAAACTGGCGATAATCTTCGCTACAATGAAGATTTGAAAGATCAGTTAGCAAGCGGTGGACCATTTAACGTTCATGGTGTGCAACTCACTGATAAATCTCTCACAAGACCTGAGAACACTCCCCCTTGGGCGAGTTATTTCCTCGATTTTGATGGCCTTTTTGATGACCCTGAAGTGAAAGGCTATGTGGGGGATACCGAAGTTTACCGTCCTTGTGAAGGCCAAGTGGGTTATAATGACTATTACCCTTACCCTTGGGATTTACCTGAGCCTGAAGATTACCCTGGTGACGATATACCGCCAGGTGGAAAAGGCCGCTGTGTGACTGTTAAAGCAATTGATTATTTCTGTAGCTTTGCAGGTGAATTACAAATTGATCTTTACCTAAAAGAAACGGCTGGCATTGGTGCCAATAGCATGAAAGCGAAGTCTTTCACGCCTGGAATTGATGTTACGCCCAAAATGCAGACCATCCCTGGTCCCCTTTCTCCTTACACGCTTGATGTATTAGGTGTGCTTCCTAATGAGAATTATGACCTTGGTGTTTGTCTCTACAACAAAGCTGACGCTGATGCTGGCGGAGAGTTTCCATGCTGTAAAGCTGTACTCCCTCTGAAGGCCCCTGCGTTTAGCTGTGCACCGTAAAGGAGGCTGAAATGAACTTTTTTAGACCCTTTGACGACAAATATAGAGATAAACCTAAAAAGGCCTCTTCTAAGGCTTGGGAGAAAGACATGTTACCTCAAAAAAACATACGATCTACGTTAAAGTGGGTCAGTGCTCTAGGGCTAGGTCTCAGCCTTTCCCTTAGCGCTATACTACCTGTGGCGGCCAAATCGCCCGCTCAGAAACCCAGCCAATGGCTGCAGAAGAAACTGCCTGGCGGCCCTCCTGTCCCGAAAGGGCCAAACGATAAAGTCCAACCAGGTGGTCAACCACCACAACCAGAAACGAAGCTTTCTTTTACAAAGACAGCTGAGCAACTGGGCTGTAAGCATGTGCGGTTTAAAATTAAATTACATGTGCAAGGCACGCCTGGATTTTGGGATGACCCAAATGCGTTTCATGTAAAAGAATTCACGCATGCTTCGCAAAAAGTAACTGACAAACTTCCAAAAGGGTTATCCTGGGTATCAGCCTCAATTAAAGGCGATATTCTAGGCGCGACCCCATTTGCATTTTCAACTGTCACCAACCCTAATGATAAATTCATGACAGCAGGGATTAAATTTTCCGCTGACAAGAAGGATGGAGATGGCAGCAATGATGATCGTTCCTGGACGATTACGGCGATTGCTAAAATCGATGAAGCTGAATTCCCGGTACCTAAAGTGAAGGCTAACCAAGCCAAGCTAAAGGTAACGACTGATTTTGGTATCACCAATGCAAAAAGCCATGACCCTTCATTACCCGACCCAGCCAACTGGAAAGATGGAAAGAAAACTAAATTCACCATCGATCTGACTGACTGTGACAAGCCTGATGATGGCGGTGGTGACCCAGGTGATGGCCCCTGTATCAAGCTAGAAAAAGGTGAAGTTGAGTGTGAAGGTGGCCCTATTGGCAACCTGACTTACAAGATGCCTGTTGGCCCTGAGCTTGCTGGCACAACCATTGAACTTACATCGCTCACACCTGGTGTTGTCGTGAACCCTGCTTTCCAAGTGGTACCTCCTGGTGGTGGTGTTCTTGAATGGGATTTAGTTGGTGCCACAAAAGGCATGACCGTTCACCTTCTTACAAACAATGTGAAACAAGTTGGCCCTGCTGACTTTGATGGTTTGGCAACTTGTTGTACGGAAGAGATCATCATTGATATCCCTGAGGACATTCCTTGTGATGATGAAAAAGAGCCTGATTTGGAAGTGACTAAAAAAGCGCTTGTTTCTGAATGTGATAAGACTTCTGGTGATTGTAAATTCCGCATCCGCGTTAAGAATGTGGGAGATAAAAAATATACTGGTAAGCTTGCTCTTTATGAGTGGCAAATTCCTCATCGCGCCGCCATTACGAGTGGCCCGAACCCTGCTTGGTCTTGCGCTTATAATCTTGGTCTTGCCATGTATATTTGTAAGCACCCCAACATCACGCTGAACCCTGGTGAATTTAAAGACCTGAAATTAGGCTTTACACCTGGTAATGCTTGGCCGAGTGACAAAATCAAAAACTGCGCAAAATTGAATTATGGAAAAATGGGTGTTGATCCGTTCGGCGACCTTTCCAATGATAAAGATTGTGCAGAAATTTGCATCAAAGGCAGCCCTGGTTGTCCTGATGAAAATGATGAGAAAGAGCCTGAACTTGAGATCAAGAAATCTTACACGGGCACCCAGTGTCTTGGTGGCCCGAATGGTGTGGGCGCCTGCTGGTTGATATATGAAATCGTCATCCATAATTTTGGTGACGGTGACTATAACGGTCCGCTTAATGTCAAAGACAGCTTTAGCAAAAAACCTGACAATGTCACCTTCAACCCAATTCCGCCATGGAATTGTGCCACAGTGGATGGTCAGAACTTTGATTGCACTCACCCGCCAACTAATATCCCAGCTAATGGACAGGTGATATTGAAGGTCACTGGTAAATTCAACAATCCAGATCAACTTAACAACAAAGAGATTGAAAATTGCGCCAAACTTAATGAAGCGGAGCCAGGCAAAGATAAAGATTGTGCCACTGGTGAGCTTCCTGACGGAGATGGCCCAGCAGATGACAAGAAACCAGACCTTTCAATTGATAAGCAATGTAAGCCTGGAGTACTTGGTGGTAAGATTTCTTGCCGCATTATGGTTCGCAATAATGGTGCTGGTACACCAACGGGTATGATCCGCATCTATGATGTTGCTCGTATCGTTGGCACAAATGCACCGCTCACCTCAGAAGACGTAACACCTGATGGGCCTGAATGGGCTTGTGAGGGTGAGCCGGTTCCTGATTTGGTTTGTGCGATTGATGGTAAGCACCTCACTCCTGGAACAACGAGATATTTTGATGCGAAAATCAGACTATCTGGAAAGGGACGTGAGCGTTATAGAAACTGTGCGACGGGTCATTATGAACCTAAAGGCACTGAGGAAGACCGCTCGATCATTGGCAAGAAATGTGTTGAAGGCGGGGTTGATATCCGCGTTGAGAAAACAGGTCCTGCTCAATGTATTAAGGGTGAGGCTTGTGTGTTTGATGTGACCATCAAAAATACTGGCACTTCTGATTTTAACGGTTCAGTTCAGGTTGCAGATGCGCTTGGTCTTGCTGGTAGTGGGTTGACTGTTGCTATTCAATCAATCTCACCGCCTCTACCATGTGATGTGCAACCAACGGCAGTACCGTTTGTTTGCCAAGGCACATTGAACTTAGCTGCTGGCGAAAGTCAGACGCATAAAATCAGTCTCTTGTTTGAAGAGAGTGTAAAAGTTGATGGAACTCTGCGCAATTGCGCCATGGTTACTGACGCTGCACTTGGTAATGGCGGCGCGAAAGCTGCTCCAGGAACGAATGGTAACAAAGGTAATGGTGAAATTGTTGGGTGTCATACCTTCACGCTTGATCCACCTAAAGAAGACCAATGCCGTGCACCCCTTGTGATGAACGACAATGGTGTTTGTGTCTGCCCATCTGGTACAAAATGGAATGGTCGTCGCTGTGTTGGTGATGTGCTTATTCCACCTGTTTATCCGGAAATACCTCCTGTCCAACTTTGTAAAGTTGGCAAAGGTGAAATGCGGACAAGTGATAACCGTTGCATATGCCGCCCTGGATTTGTTCGCAAAGGTCCAAAACTTTGTGTACCACCATCTCGTGGTTGTACACCTGGACAAGGCGAGTATAAAAACCGCAAGGGCCAATGTGTCTGCCTTCGAGGCTACCGCCGTGGCTCAGATGGCATCTGCCGCAAACCGGATACATGTAAGCCTGGTCGCAATGAGATTAAAGACCAATATGGCCGCTGTGTTTGTAAGGCTGGCTTCACACGTACTCAACGCGGGTATTGCGTGAAATTGCCTCCGATTTGTAAGCTCGGTCCAAACGAGTTCCGCAATTCACAAGGTCAATGTGTCTGTAAGCTTGGTTACACACGTAACAAACGTGGCATCTGTGTTAAACCACAGAGCTGTAAGCCTGGCCGAAATGAATTCAAAGACAAGTATGGTCGTTGTGTTTGTAAGCCCGGTTTCTCACGTAGCAAAAATGGTTATTGCGTGAAGCTTCCTAAAATTTGCAAACTCGGTCCAAATGAGTTCCGCAATTCACAAGGACAATGCGTCTGTAAATCTGGCTTTGCTAAAAACAACTACGGTATTTGTCAGAAAATACCGCAGGGCTGTAAACCTGGCCGTAACGAATATAAAGACAAAAATGGTCGTTGTGTTTGTAAAGCTGGTTTCTCTCGCAACAAGAAAGGTGTTTGCTCACCGAAGGTCACGTCTATTCCTCCTTGCCACTCAGGCAAGTTGGTGAAAGCTGGCAAAGCTTACCGCTGTGTTTGCCCGAAAGGCTGGAGCCGTAGACCAATTGGTAAAAATGGTGGTGCAGCTTGTATCAAACCACAAGTCAGCACTCCTAAGCCAGACTGTATCAATGGTCGTCTTGTTAAAAGAGGCAAGGGTTGGTATTGCAGCTGCCCGAAAGGCTATAACCGCAAGGCCTATAGCAATGGTGGTGCTTATTGCTCTAAACCACCTAAGGCTACGCCAAAACCACCTTGCTATAATGGCAGATTGTCTAAGCGTGGTAAGGGATGGTATTGCAGTTGCCCGAAAGGTTACAACCGGAAACCAATTGGTAAAGGTGGTGCTTCTTGTGTGAAACGCCAGGTCTCCACTCCAAAACCACCTTGTTACAATGGTAAATTGTACAAACGTGGCAAGGGTTGGTATTGCGGTTGCGCGAAAGGCATGACGAGAAAGCCGATTGGCAAAGGTGGTGCGAGCTGTCAGAAAAAGGTGATTATTTATAAGCCTAAGAAGCCTATTTATAAGAAACCAGTAAAGATCAAGCCGCAGTTTAAACCGAAACCGAAGGTCTTTAAACCGCAACCAAAATTACAGTTGAAGAAAAAGCCAAATAGCCAATTCTTTTAAACTCTAATTTTGACACTCAAAACAATGCCCCTGGCAAGAAATTGCCGGGGGCTTTTGTTTTAAAAATGGCTCTGTTTTTTCTTAAATTTTTTGACAGTTTGGACAGAAGAATGACGAGCGACCAGATTGAACAATACGCTCTATTGTGCCTTTGCAACCTTTTGCCAGACACGCCTCACCTTCTCTGCCATAAACTTGGAATGAATGTTGGAAATATCCCAAGGAGCCATCTGCTTTTGCGTAATCTTTCAAAGTTGAACCGCCAGCTTTAATAGCATCTTGCAAAACTTGGCGAATGGCTTTTGTGAGCTCTGTCGCCTTTTTGGTTGGTTTACCTGCTTTCGTAACCAGAATTGATACAGGTTGTTTTGGGTTTATTTTCACTTTGTATAAAGCTTCGAGCACATAAATATTACCTAGGCCTGCAACAACACGCTGATCAAGGAGAAAGGTTTTTATTGGTGTTTTTTTCGCCTGTTTTACTTTGCCGTTTTTATCTTTGATAACAGCCTTTTCAGCCAGGGTGACTTCACTGAACTCATTTCCCAAAGGCTCCGGGCCCAGATCAATAAAGGATTTATGGTTTTGTAAATCCACCTCTTCGACTAAATCCATATAGCCGAAGCGGCGTGGGTCATTATAGCGAATGACATCACCATTAGAGAGATGAAAGACAATATGATCATGTTTGGGATTAACGTTGTTTTCTCCCAAACTCACATCTCCATTTACTGTAAACTTGCCACTCATGCCGAGATGCATCATAAGAATGTCTTTTGAAGAAAGGTGAACAAGAACATATTTAGCCCGCCTTGATAAATACTCAACTTTTACATCGGTTAACCGCTTGACGAAGTCTTTTGGGAATGGAAAGCGCAAATTTTCTCTATTTTGCTCGATTTTTACCAATTTTGCCCCTGTCATATGGGGGGATAGGCCTCTCATTACTGTTTCGACTTCTGGTAATTCTGGCATTTTTGCTCCTCAAAAAACGGATTTAGAGCACGTTGCCCTTATATTCGCTCTCTTTCCATAGATTTCTTTACCAAGTCTACAGAATTTGAGCAAAATGAGGGTCCTATATCCCCTCAAATAATTCTTGTTATCTGGCAATCATAGTCCGGATCAGTTATGGTGCAGGCAGAGTTTTGCAATTAAAAACGAACAGATAGATCGAGATGACAGACAACACAAGTTCATATGGCTTTCAAACCGTTAACCCAGGCGAAAAACAAGGCCGGGTTAATCATGTATTTTCTCGCGTTGCGAAAGATTATGACCTGATGAATGATCTTATGTCGGGCGGGATGCACAGGGTTTGGAAAAACGAACTTATCACTATGTTGGCTCCGCGCTCAGTTGGCCCTTTAAACCACCTGGACGTTGCTGGTGGTACTGGTGACATTACCTTTCGCATTTTGGAAAAAGCTAGTTCCGAAGCGAAAGGTACCATCTTAGATATTTCACGTGAGATGCTGGAAGTTGGACGTGAGCGAGCTCAGGATAATGGCACGGCTTCAAAAATCGAATTTATTGAGGGCAATGCAGAGAGCCTTCCTTTTGAAGATAAGACATTTGATAGTTACACAATAGCTTTTGGCATACGTAATGTGCCTCGTATTGATTTAGCTCTTAAAGAAGCTTACCGGGTTTTAAAACCTGGTGGGCGGTTTATTTGCCTTGAGTTTTCTGAGGTGACTATGCCAGTGCTTGATGAGATCTATGAGAAGTTTTCGTTTCATGTGATCCCGAAAATGGGTGAGATGGTGATGGGCGATGGCGAGCCTTATCAATATTTGGTTGAGAGTATTCGTAAATTCCCCAAACAAGAGGTCTTTAAATCCATGATTTCTGAGGCTGGGTTCTCTCGCGCCTCATACCGCAATCTCACTGGTGGGATTGCGGCACTACATTCTGGGTGGCGCACTTAAACGTCCTTCTCTTTTTTACTCTTTAACCGTCTCAACCAATAGATAATTGTTATAGATTTATGGCCAACCCACTTAGCAATACATACCGACTTATAAAAGCTGGCATTACCCTCACCTATTATGGGGTCACATTATTTCCCAAGCATATCCCTACCCCTTTGCCTGTGAAATTGCTGCGATTTTTGCTTTTGCCTTTTTCTCTTCTGGGCATGATTTTCCGGGCGCCATTTGGTTATCAGTCTCCATCAGAACGTTTGGTGACGGCACTTACTAAACTCGGCCCCACTTACATAAAGCTTGGGCAATTTCTAGCAACCCGCAGCGATATTATCGGCCCGGAGCTGGCTAGAGACCTCTCTACTTTACAAGATCGTTTGCCACCCTTTCCGCAAGATGAAGCAATAGCTGAGATTGAAAAGCAACTGGGTGCCTCCATCGATGAGCTATTTATTGAATTTGGTCCACCTATTGCGGCGGCTTCAATTGCTCAGGTCCATAAAGCTGTAATCCTTGATAAGGGGATTGAAAAAGACGTTGCCGTGAAAGTCTTACGCCCTGGCATTGAGAAACGTTTTTTCCAGGATCAGGACAGTTTTCGTTTTGCAGCCAATTTAGTTGAAACTTTTTCTAAAGCGGCGCGGCGTATGCGGCCTGTTGAGGTCGTAAAAACGCTTGATCGCTCTGTGACCATTGAGCTTGACCTTCGGCTTGAGGCGTCGGCTATTAGTGAGCTGAGTGAGAACACTGCTAATGATGAAAAATTTAGAACACCCGACGTTCATTGGTCTCACACGACAGGACGCGTCCTTACCACCGAGTGGATTGATGGCACGCCGATTTCGAATATTAAAGCTCTAGAGCAACAAGGGCACAACCTAACGGACCTTGGCACGCATGTGCTGCAATCATTTTTGCGCCACGCGATGAGAGATGGGTTCTTTCATGCGGACATGCACCCAGGGAATTTGTTTGTCGATAAGGCTGGCAATTTAGTTGCGATTGATTGCGGCATTATGGGCCGGATGAAGCCTAAAGAGCAAAAGTTTTTAGCGCGCATTTTACATGGCTTTGTTACCGGAGATTATCTGGATGCCGCGCAGGCGCATGTTGACGCTGGCTATGTTCCTGATCATCATTCCGTTCAAGAATTTGCGCAAGGATTACGCGCGATTGGGGAACCGATTGCTGATAAAGCCGCCTTTGAGATTTCTATGGCGCGCTTCCTTGGACAATTGCTTGAGTACACTGCTGTTTATGACATGGCGGCTCGGCCAGAACTTATTTTGTTGCAAAAAAACATGGTCATCGCTGAAGGTGTAGCTCGCTCTCTCAACCCTGAGCTCAATTTATGGAAAGCCTCTGAGCCGGTGGTTAAAGAATGGCTTCAAGATCAACTTGGACCTGTTGCAAAGATGAAAAAGATGGCGGCCGGATTGCAAGCGCTTGATCAGTTCATGGATGAAATACCTAGCCACTTAACCGTTTTAGAGAAAAACATGAGTGGTCTGTCTCGTCTTGCTGGTAAAGTTCAAGACATGGATGAAGAGCGCCTCACTCAACTGGTTGAGGGAAAGCAGCAAAGGAGCCTTTCAAACCAAATAGCACTTTGGCTCATTGCACTTAGCCTCTCTGCGATTGCCTTTAAACAATTGTTTTAGCTTAATTTTGTCTCACGGGCTATTCTGCCGCAATAAGCGGCAGGCCCTCCGACGGGGCGGCGTTAACGCCGGACGCCTATGGCGTCATGTCCGTGCTCTGAAGCAGAGCACTCCCTTCTTCGGAATGAGGTTTGAGAAGCAGTTTTTATGAATTCATAAAAACTCAACAAGGGCTAGCTTTATTTTGTTAGATTGAAATTGAGTGAGTGAAAACTTATATAAACATCACTTAGTACTTTTTGTGAGAAATAATTGTATGACGGATAAGAAATCTATTCTTTTGATTATTGGTGGCGGGATTGCTGCTTATAAATGTTTGGAGTTAATCCGCCGTTTAAAAGAACATAACATTTCAGTCACGCCTGTGCTTACAAAGGCTGGGGCTGAGTTTGTGACACCGCTTTCGCTTGCGACTTTGGCAGAGACACAAGTTCACACAGACTTGTTTGATTTAAAAAACGAGACCGAGATAGGACATATCCAACTTTCCCGCCAAGCTGATTTTGTTGTGGTGGCACCAGCGACTGCTGATCTGATGGCCAAGATGGCAAACGGATTGGCCAATGATTTGGCCAGTACATTATTGCTTGCTACCGACAAGGATGTGTTGGTAGCACCTGCGATGAATGTGCGCATGTGGGACCACCCGGCGACTCAGCGCAACATTGCGACTTTACGCCAAGATGGTGTTTTATTTGTTGGGCCTGATGATGGCGATATGGCGTGCGGCGAAACAGGGCCTGGCCGCCTTAGTGAACCAGATCAGATTGTTCAAGCCATTCAAGCAGTACTCCATGTTAAAAAAGGCCCTCTTTCAGGCAAGTCTGTTCTTATAACCGCTGGCCCGACCCATGAACCGATTGACCCTGTTCGTTATATAGCGAACCGATCAAGCGGGAAGCAAGGTTATGCATTGGCCGAAATGGCTGCATCACTTGGTGCTGATGTGACATTGGTCTCTGGCCCCACCAAATTATCACCTCCTGCAGGGGTTCGTTATATTGGAATTGAAACGGCACGTGAAATGCGGGATGCCACTTTGGCGAATTTACCAGCTGACATAGCCATTTGCGCGGCGGCTGTTGCGGATTGGCGGGTTAAAAAATCAGCCGGGCAGAAGATGAAAAAATCAAAAGATGGATTGCCGGTTTTAGACTTAGCAGAGAACCCTGATATTTTAGCTACACTTTCTGATTTAAAAGATAACCGCCCTCACCTTCTCATTGGTTTTGCAGCAGAGACAGAGACAGTGATTGAGCATGCAAAGAAAAAGCTAAAGAAAAAGGGCTGTGATTGGATTGTCGCGAATGATGTGAGTACTGAAGGGAATGTTTTTGGTAATGATGAAACGTCTATTCATATTATTACCAAAGATAGTGTTGAGAGTTTTGAGAAAGTGACTAAAAGTGAGGCTGCACAACATGTATTGCTCAAAGCAGCTGAGACACTTAAATAAAACAAAGAAAACGAGTGGCAGATGACAGAAACACAAGTTGAAATCCTACTTTCACCTTTACCGCATGGAGAAGGTCTTGACCTTCCTTCATATGAAACATCTGGTGCGGCTGGAATGGATCTAAGAGCGGCTCTGCCTGAAGGGACACCGGTTATTTTAGGCCCCATGCAACGCAGTCTCATTCCAACGGGGTATGCTATCGAACTTCCACAAAATTTTGAAGCTCAAGTTCGCCCGCGGTCTGGTTTGGCACTTAAATCTGGCGTTACGGTTTTAAATAGCCCTGGGACGATTGATTGTGATTACCGGGGGGAGATTAAAGTTATTTTGATTAATCTCTCAGAACAACCTGTTGAGATCAACCGAGGTGACCGGATCGCACAAATGGTCATCGCACCTGTCACACAAGTTAAAGTTACAAAAGCTGATCAACTCTCGTTGACCAAGCGTGGTGCTAAAGGTTTTGGCTCGACTGGGAATTAGAAAAAAAGCTTTTACAATATAATTTTCAACAAACTAGCCTATGCCGAATTTTGGCTAATACACTGATACTACCCACTAATTTATAAACTCTATTTAATAGCCATGTTTTGGCAAGGAGATTGATTTTGTGGCAAACCCTGTCTTGGGTAAAATCAGGTCTTTATTCTTCTTGTAGTTCTCAATAGACTGAAATTTAAATCTATAAAACAAGTTATGCAAAGGTTCAAAATGAGCGATAATCAAGCATTTATTCCCCCATTGACCATCTCTCAAATGGGGCGTGGACGTATCTACAATGATATAACAGAAACGATTGGCCATACACCTCTAGTGCGTTTGAGTAAGATTAAAGAACATTTTGAACTTAAATCAGATATTTTGATGAAGCTGGAATTCTTTAACCCGCTTGCCAGTGTGAAAGACCGGATTGGCCTTTCTATGATTGATGCGCTTATGGAAGAAGGTACAATCGGAGAAAACACAGTTTTGATTGAACCGACAAGTGGTAACACAGGAATTGGTCTTGCATTTATCGCCGCTGCTCGAGGGTTGCGGCTCATATTGGTTATGCCTGAATCTATGTCAATTGAAAGACGTAAAATGCTAACCCATTTGGGTGCTGAACTTGTTTTGACACCGGCTGAAAAAGGCATGAAGGGTGCCCTTGAGAAATCGGCTGAAGTTATGGCTCAAAACCCTGACTCAGTGATGCCTTCTCAATTTTCATCACCTGCCAACCCTGCTGTACATATGGCAACGACAGCTGAAGAAATTTGGAATGATACACAAGGCAATGTTGACGCCATTGTTGCTGGTGTTGGTACGGGCGGTACGATTACAGGCTGTGCTGCTGTTTGGAAAATGAAAAAACCAAAGACTAAGATTGTAGCAGTTGAGCCTACTGATAGCCCCGTTCTTTCTGGTGGCGACCCTGGGCCGCATAAAATACAAGGTATTGGTGCTGGTTTTGTACCTTCAATTGTGAATAAATCTTTGATTGATGATGTTTTGACTGTCAGTAATGAAGAGAGCTTTTCTACGGCTCGTTTACTTGCCCGACTAGAGGGCATCCCTGGTGGTATTTCAACTGGTGCGAATTTAATGGCCACAATAAAATACATTCAAGAAAATCAGCTTGATGGTAAAACCGTTGTGACCTTTGCCCCTTCATTTGCTGAGCGCTATATGTCGACCCTGTTATTTGAAGACCCCAATGAAACAGAAAGTGATGATAAAGGGCATGTAACAATTTAAGGTCTCATCAGACCTTTCCGCATATGGGTATTTTTTGATAACAAAGTTAAGATTATGACACTTAGTAGTGAAGAAATTGAGCGCTATAAACGCCATATAATTCTTAAAGAACTTGGCATTCAGGGGCAGCAAAAATTAAAGCAAGCACGTGTTCTTGTTATTGGTGCTGGTGGACTTGGTTCTCCTTTATTGCTCTATTTAGCTGCTGCTGGTGTTGGTACCATTGGCATTATTGATGATGATATTGTTAGCCTTTCTAACTTACAGCGCCAAATTGCCCATGATACTGAGAATGTTCATATGCCAAAAACAGCAAGTGCTGCCGAGCGGATTTCTCACATTAACCCGCATGTGAAAGTTGAACAGCATAATTGTCGCCTTACCACTGATAACGCACTTGATATCATTAGTGATTATGACATTGTCGCTGATGGGTCTGATAATTTTGAAACCCGTTATTTGGTAAACGATGCCTGCTTTTTTGCGAAGAAGCCTCTTGTCTTTGCTGCCATTGGCCCCTTTGATGGGCATGTCACAACGTTTCGGGCTGCTGAGAAAAACGAACAAGGTGAGCCAAACCCGAATTATCGTTGCATATTTCCGAAAGCACCACCGCCTGGTACTGTTGCCTCTTGTTCAGAGATTGGGGTTTTGGGTGCGATTGCCGGTGTTGTTGGTACTTTGCAAGCAACAGAAACCATAAAAGAAATTACCGGTATTGGTGAGGGACTTGTGGGGCGCCTCCTATTGATTGATACGCTTACTTGCCAGTTTCAATCAGTTAACATCAAGTGGGATCCAAATAACCCTTTAAGCGGAACGACACCTCTTTATAAAGATTTGTCGCACTTAAATTCATCAACTAATGAAACCAACTAATGAAATTGGGGCAGAATAATCTCATGTTGTTTTTTAAATCTAGATTTATGTTTTCATTTTTATTAGTCAGTTCGTTACTGACTTGTGCACTCTTTATGAATGGATTGTTTTCTTCTCATCCCACTAGTGCTCAAGAGAAAAAACCGACAGACCCACCGGCTCAAAAAGAGAGAACTTTTTTACGTTTTATCACAGCTGATGATTACCCTCCTTTTAATTATTATGATGAAGAGGGCAATCTATCTGGTTTTCACATTGATTTGGCCAATGCGATTTGCCGCGAAATGACTGTGCGCTGTGAAATACAAGTTCGTTCCTGGCAGAATATTTCACAAGCCTTTAAAGGCGGAGATTTTGATGCCATCATCGCAGGACTTGCCATTAACAAAGCGAATATTAAAAACCTGGATTTTACGAACAGCTATATGAGGATGCCTGGTCGTTTTGCCATCTTGAAATCTCGTCCTCAACCAGCTCCAAACCCAAATCGTTTGGCTGGAAAACAAATCGGTGTTGTTGGGAAAACGGCCCATGAGGCTTATATAAAACGCTTTTTCAAGTCGGCAAAGATTAAACAATTCCGCACCCAGTCTCAGGCAAATAATGCTTTGCAAAATGGAGAGGTTGATTATCTCTTTGGTGATGCCATACAAATTATGTTTTGGCTAAACGGTTCTCTTTCAAAGCAATGTTGTAAGTTTCATGGGGATGCATATTGGGATGCAAAATATTTTGGTGAGGGACTTTCTATTGCTATCAACAAAGGTGATATGAGACTTCGCATTGAGATGAATGATGCTATCAACCGGATTAGAAAAACCGGCACATTCGAAGAACTAATGTTGCGGTATTTTCCTATCAATATTTATTAGAGGTGGGGGCTAGCCCCATTTTTAAGAATTAGTTTGCTGTACAGAGCTCTCATTTATTTGGACTGATCAGATTGTTCTTATTTTCTGAAAGGGAGTAGGAAACTCCAGGCTAATTTCGTAGGTTTATTTGTATTTAAATAATCTGGCAGGCCAATTTCCATTTTGTCATGACCTTCTTTTGGCTGCTCAATATAAGTGCCGAATATGCGGTCCCAGATGGCAAGATTAAATCCGTAATTGCTATCGGTTTCATTACGGATCACTGAATGATGGACACGGTGCATATCTGGCGTTACGAAAATTGGACGAATGATCCGATCTAGCCAGCTTGGCAAAGCAATGTTTGAATGATTGAACATAGCACAACCATTTAAAATAATTTCAAAGAGTAAAACTGCAAAACTATTTATCCCTAAGAGATAAACTAACGCGCATTTATAGATCATTGATAGCGCGATTTCGATTGGATGAAAGCGGATGGCGGTTGTCACATCAATATCTATATCTGAATGGTGCACTCTGTGAATTCGCCAAAGAAACGAGAATTTATGCGATGCCCAATGTTGGAGATAGATTGCAAAATCCAGAACGAATAAAGCAATTATAACACTGAGCCAAATTGGTATATCAAGAACACGAAGGAGACCAAAATTTTGAGCGGCTCCGATTTCAGCAACGGCCATTGCTACTAGGGGAACAGAACTCAATGCCATTAGGCGAATGAAAAAGCTATTCATGCCACCAAAAGAGACATTGGTTATCCAGCGTTTCAGTTTTGCGCCGGTCAACCCTCTTTTTGGAATGAGCAATTCCAAAAGCGCCATGACTAAAAAGACACCTGCGAATACACTTAAACGGTAAAACGCTTCATTTTCCATCATTATCCTGCTCGTATTTTATGAGTTACATTCGAATAAAAGAATATTACTCATTCACGCCTTAAACTAACAATCAAATTCATGTGACTGGATCAACTCGTCAACACTATTCAAGTAAGTATCCGATCAACCTTACTGACTACGGAAAGTCCTTTTAACCCTGCGATGATTTCCGTTAAGTGCTTTAAATCCCAGACTTCTAAATCGATTTGCATTTCAGTGTAATCAACGCCTTTAACAATCATTTTTAAATTATGAATATTACCGTTGGCGTCACCTACTAATTGTGCGATTTGAGCCAAGCAACCTGGTTCATTGACAGCTGAGACCATAATCCTGGACATAAAGCGAGTTTGATCATTTTCATCAATGTCCCACGTGACATCAACCCAGCGATCAAGTTCATCATCAAACTCTTCTAATAGAGGTGATTGAATGGGATAGATGTTTATTCCCTCGCCTGGCATAACGATGCCAACTATCCTATCTCCGGGCAGTGCATGGCCAACAGTATAATCAACTGCAAACCCATCTCGGTGCCCTCTGATTGGTAGGCTTTGCAAAGGATCCGGATTTTTAGACGATTTTGGAGTTAAGCGAAATTTTAACCCGACAACTTTGGCAAAATTGAACCACCCATCTTCTGGTGTTAATTTTGTGCCTTCAGTTGCAGCATGGCGCCGTTGTACTACTTCTTGTGTGATATCAGGATACACAGCGCTCAGAACATCACTTGAAGGTAATTCGCCGCGCCCGACTGCAACGATCACATCATTTGCGTTGGTGTGAGGAAAACGATGTAGCGAGCTTTCAATCTTGCTGACCTCAAAAACTTTTTCTATGCGCTGAAATGCACGCGCCAGAACCATTTCACCAATTTCATAATATTGATTTCGTCTGGTTTCTTTGGTGGCCCGGCGAATTGAAGACCGCGCTTTTCCCGTAATTACAAACCGTTCCCATGATGGCTGAGGTGTTTGCGCATCTGAAGTAAGAATTTGCACTTCATCACCATTCCGCAGGATCGTCCGCAGCGGCATATTACGCCCATTAATTTTGGACCCGACACATTTGTTTCCGATATCTGTGTGAACAGCATAAGCAAAATCAACAGCACATGCACCTCTAGGCAAGGCTATCAAAGAACCGCGAGGTGTGAAGCAAAAGACCTGATCATGAAAGAGTTCTAAGCGGGTGTGTTCCAAAAATTCTTCGGGGTTATCCCCTTCTAGCAGCTGGTCCACCAAACGGCGCAACCACTGATAGGCAGAACTTGATGCCATTTTATTTTGGCTTGTCAGAGGTGGTGTTTGCGCTAAGCTATCATCCTTGTAAAGGGCATGAGCTGCGATACCATATTCAGCAACACGGTGCATTTCACGTGTACGGATCTGTAGTTCGACACGTTGGTATCTTGGGCCGACAATTGATGTGTGGATTGAGCGATAATCATTTTGCTTTGGATTAGAAATATAATCCTTAAACCGCCCTGGCACTGCTCGCCAGGTTGTGTGGGCCATGCCGACGACGCGGTAACATTCATCAACTGATTTTACGATCACTCTAAAACCATAAATATCTGACAATTGTTCTAGCGAGATTTGCTTATGATCCATTTTTCGCCAAATGGAATAAGGACGTTTTTCTCGGTGTGAGACTTCTGCGTTGTAACCAGATTCTTTTAATTTTGTGCGTAACTCTTCTTCAATTTCCTGAATGAGCCCTTTGTTTTTCTTGCGCATTTCTGAGAGTTTTTGCGTCAAGGTGAAGTAGGCTTCTTCGTTTAGCCATCTATAACTATGTTCTTCAAGCTCGTCCCTCAGCCATTGCATCCCCATACGACCAGCGAGTGGAGCGTAGATATCCATGGTTTCTTCAGATATGCGTTTTCTTGTCGATGGTTTTACATATTCAAGGGTTCTCATATTATGAAGGCGGTCAGCCATTTTGATAAGAAGGACGCGGACATCGGAAGAAATTGCAATTAAGAGTTTGCGAAAGTTTTCAGCTTGTTCTGCTTTTTTGGTGATGAGGTTTAGTTTACCAAGTTTGGTCACCCCTTCCACCAGCGCACCGACATCTTCACCAAAAAGCTTGTCGATTTCTTCTCTTGTGGCTGGCGTATCTTCAATCGTGTCATGCAGAAGGGCTGCGATCACTGTGTCTTCATCGAGCTTTAAATCAGCTAGAATTTCTGCAACTTCAAGGGGGTGAGAGATATACGGCTCTCCGGAAGCGCGTTTTTGGCTACCATGAGATTTCTTTGCAAATTGAAAGGCAAGTTCCAGACGCTCTTTATTTACATTTGGGCTGTAGGTACTTACCTGATCGACAAGAGCAGTGTCATTCATTTTGTTTTGTTCTAATCCAAAGAGTTAGCTACAAGATATTCTTATATTTAGTGTACGTAAAGCTGACGCATTAAGCCATACATAAACAAGTATTTTAGCAAAAAAAAACCTCCACATAAATGCGGAGGTTTTTATTAATTCGAATTTTTAACTTATCGATTACGTGAACCGCCGGTTTCAGCTGGTGGTAGACTTTCAAGGCCGCGGAGCAGCTCTTCTTCTGTCATTGTATCGATGTTCGTATCAAAGCCTTGATCATCTTGACCAATGATAACTGGTGAGCGGGTCTCTGTTGAAATAACAGGCGCTGCTTCAGCTTCTGGCTCATCCACTTCAACGTATTTTTGCATTGAGTGAATTAGGTCTTCCTTCATATCTTCTGGTGAGATGGTCTCGGAAGCAATCTCTCTTAAAGCGACAACTGGATTTTTATCATTGTCGCGTTCAATCGTAATTGGCGCTCCAGATGAAATTGACCGTGCGCGATGACCAGCTAACAATACCAGATCAAATCTGTTTGGTACTTTATCTACGCAATCTTCAACCGTTACACGTGCCATTTAAAAAACCTTTTTCATTAATATGAGTGTCTCTTATCTTAAATAAAGATGGTCTAAGTTATTCTGCGCTCATTATAAAATGACCTTATTCAGAAAACTAAAAATGGCCCTTCCTGTTTTGAAAATCCAAAACTGGTCAAACCACTAATCAACTCATTTGAAGATAATATTCTATTTTCTCACAGATCTAACGATATATCAAGCTTTTCTAGTGATTTAACGTCTAATGGTGAGCAATATTGCTTCATAAGTATATCAGCACTTTTTCCATATATTGGGTGGTGCCATGCTGGTGCTATCTCTTTTAAAGGTTGTAACACGAAAACTCTTTTATGCATTTGGAGATGGGGAAGCGTTAAAGAAGATGTTTTCTCTGTCCCATAAGCCTTTCTTTTTGTTGTTTTTTTATGTCTAACGGGCCAATTCATAATCTTTGATTTATAGTCAATGATGTCTATATCCAGAGGTCTTGGCCCCCAAAACAAACCACCAGAACGGCCAGCCCTTCTTTCTAGTTGTTTTATTCTTTTTAACAACTTATTAGGGTGATGCGTGCAATTACATATCGAAACTAAGTTATAAAAATCTGGTTGATAAGTGGCACCAACAGCTTTTGAGGAATAAACTGACGATATTTTTAAGAATTCCAGGTCGAATTCTCTCAATTCTTTAATTGCAGAAGTTATAGAACTAATTGGATCGCCATATTTACCACATATATTTGAACCAAAAGCTAATATTACATACGACATCAATAAAACTCTTACAATAAACAAAAGATTAATTAACAAAACTCTTATAATAAACAAAAGATTAAATGTTTTTTATTTACAAATCTGATAAATCAATTCTAATTGGCTTAGTTTTCCTGATTAAGTCACATTTTAATCTGATAACTGCCATTCTATACAGTCAAGGATCTGGCCAATGAAATTTTATCCAGCAGAACGTACCGCCCTTTTTGTAGATGGCTCAAATTTATATGCAACCGCTAAAGCTCTTTCTTTTGAAATTGACTATAGCCGTCTGCTTTATCTGTTTCGCTCCCGTTGTCAGCTTGTTAGAGCATTATACTATACTGCGATTGCTGAAGAGCAGGAATATTCTTCCGTTCGACCACTAGTAGATTGGCTCGACTATAACGGTTACACAGTTATTACTAAACCGATTAAAGAATATGCAGATGGAACAGGCCGGCGCAAAGTTAAAGGGAATATGGATATTGAGCTTGCTGTTGATGCAATGGAATTGGCTGAATATTTAGACCATATTATTCTCTTTACTGGCGATGGTGACTTTCGTTCACTGGTTGAAGCTCTTCAACATAAAGGCAAACGTGTGAGCGTTGTCTCTACATTAGAGACACAACCTCCTATGATTGCCGATGAGTTGCGTCGGCAGTCCGATCAATTTATCGAACTCTCATTACTAGAATCTCAAATTTGTCGCACAGAGAAGACTGATATTGAGCCTGAGTGGGAAGCCCCCTTGCAAGATATCAATGAGAGTTTAAACTATGATAATGAATAAGCTCATCTAGACCTTTAAGCTCTTAGAACTTTTTAGTTTAAAGGTTGTTTGCTTTTGAGCGATTTTTAAATCATGGATCTATAAATTTGACACATCAAACCATTGCTGAGCCGAAAGCTGATTGTTCTCTTTGCCCGCGCCTCACCTCATTTCGTCATGAGAATCAAAACCTCTATCCGCACATGTTTAACGGAGCCGTTCCTTCTTTTGGGACAGAAAACGCTTCCCTTTTAATTGTGGGACTAGCGCCTGGGTTAAAAGGTGCCAATCAAACAGGCCGTCCCTTTACTGGTGATTATGCCGGCGATTTGCTTTATGCCACTCTTCTAAAATATGGCTTTGCTTCAGGGAAATACTTAGCAAACCCTGATGATGGGCTTAAGTTAAAGAAGGCCATGATTACCAATGCGGTTCGCTGTGTTCCGCCGCAGAACAAACCGATTGGCGAGGAAATTAAAACGTGTCGCACCTTTCTGAGGAATAGAATTGATCAACTTCCCAAACTAAAACTTATGATTGTTTTAGGCCGCATTGCGCATGAGAGTGTTGTGGCAACAGTTGGTGGCAAGCAAAAAGATTTCAAGTTCTCTCATGGTGGTTTGCATGACTTGCCAACCGGTCACAAGATGCTCGATAGTTATCATTGCTCTCGCTATAACACAAACACCGGCCGGCTCACCACTGAAATGTTTGAAGATGTTTTTGATACGGCTAAAAAGCTTCTATCAAGTTAAAGACCAGCCCCCAGAAACTAGGGGCTAGTCATTTCATTATTGAAGCTTCTTAGAAGATAAAATCATCTTCCGACAGAGCACCCATAGAAATATTTTCTAGAGTGATACTGTCACCGCCCTCACCGTTCATTGTATAAATCACAGTGTCTTGCCCGACCTGCTCCATGTACCGGTCTCCTTCAGTGAAGAGGTCATTAAAATTGCGCACTTCGGTATCAGACAGATCAATGAGATCAAGACCAACTTCAAAATCGGCAATGGTATCCTGACCATGAGAAAGACCATTTCGACCATCATCATTATTAAAGACGAATGTATCTTCTCCGGATGCACCGATTAAGTAGTCATCTCCCTCTTGACCATTTAGTATGTCATTTCCAGCGTTACCATTGAGGGAGTTGCTTTTGTCATCTCCTATAATTAGATCATTGCCGATTGAGCCTTTAATATTTTCAACAAAAGCCAGCGTGTCTCTGTCACCGAATAAGTCAAAGGCAAAGCCTTGATCTAATTGTACATTTATTCCGTCTTGCGTCGTTCTATTCCCGTTTGACGAGTAATCATCGTAAACGGCGGTATCAATGCCAGAGCCACCTATGATTTCATCTGCCCCTGAACCTCCTTGAATAAAGTCAGCTCCATTTCCTCCATCTAGGAAGTCATTTCCTCTGCCACCACTAAGAATGTCTTTATCATCATTTCCTTCAATGGTGTCATCATCATCTCCACCCATGAGCCTATCCCTGCCATCGCCGCCGATAAGGGTATCTTCCCCTCGGTTGCCAAGCAGATCAGACCCTTCATTTGATGCAATGAGAGTATCGTCATAGTTTGAGCCAATGACTTTTTCTAAATCAACATATTGATCACCAGCTGCATCACCGCCACTGCCTTCACCTGTCTCAAGATTGACCCGCACTGCAGAAGACGAATTGTGATAATTGATTGTATCCGTGCCAGTGCCACCATCATAGAGATCGGCACCTCTATCAGCATAAAAGAAATCATTTCCGGCATTTCCAAAGAAGCTATTATCTCGGTCATCACCATAGAAAAAATCTTCATAATCTGTGCCGTATACTTTTTCGATATTATCTAGATAATCATAACCATCACTGGCCCCTTTATGGACTTGGCCTATGGATAGTTCCACTCTTATCCCTTGGTTATTTGATGCATAAGAAACTGTGTCCATTCCGCTACCGCCGAAGAAACTATCAAGTCCTTTACTGCTATGAAAATAATCATCTCCATTTAGACCCCGGAAAATATTGTCTTTGTCATTTCCAACAAATCCGTCATTAAAATTTGAGCCTGTGATGTTTTCAATATTGACGTAGAAATCACCCTTAGCATCACCGCCTTTGCCGTAACCAAAGCCTAATCGATTGTCTTCATTAAGATTTGCAAAAATGCCTGACTTAGAGTTTTCATATGAGACGGTGTCATTACCTAAGCCACCATTGAATGATTGCGTTAAGCTTGTGCCGTAAAATATATCGTCTTGTGATTTAAAATTGTAAATGATTGGAAGTACTAAATTGATTGCCATTGTTCTCTCTCCCCCTAAGGAATAATTAGCTCTAAGGAATATTGATCTTCAAGAAAAATTGGACCAAACCTTAGTGCTAAATTAAGAGAAGCCACCTGACTTCTCTCTTAGGATGAAGATAGATTTTTGCTGGTTTCGCTTATGTGAGAATTATCACAAAAGGGGGAGTGTGTAGGGAACTCGGCTTTATGGCTTTAACCACGATCGCGTAATAGTCTGGTTTTTTGTCTGTTCCAGTCGCGGTCTTTTTGAGTTTGACGTTTATCGTGCAGCTTTTTACCTTTGGCCAAGGCAATTTGTAACTTCGCGATGCCGCGATCATTAAAATAAAGTTTGAGCGGGACCATTGTAAGACCATCTCTGTTCATTGCCCCAATTAGCTTTTTGATTTCACGTGCGTGAAGTAGCAGTTTACGAGGCCGGCGAGTTTCATGATTAAACCGCCCTGCCTGTAAATATTCTGGGATATAGCCATTAATGAGAAAGATTTCTCCGCCTTCATTACTTGCGTAACTATCCGCGATATTTGCTTTGCCGGTTCTTAGAGATTTAACTTCTGTGCCATGCAACATAATACCGGCTTCGAAGGTTTCAATAATCTCATAGTCAAACCTCGCCCGCCTGTTCTCGGCGATCGATCGATGATCTGATGATGATTTTTTCTTCTTCGAAGCCATATTACTCTCGTCTAACTCTTTTCTAACCTTGCCTCAGCTTTACACAAGACCCGATTTGGCAAGAGCGCTATCTACAACCTTGCAAGCCGCTTCACTCATAGGGACAAGAGGCATGCGCACATCAACGCCAGCAACACCAAGTTTTGACAAGGCATATTTTGTCGGTACAGGGTTTGATTCAACAAACAACGCTTGATGTAGTGGCATCAAACGATCTTGAAGTGCCAATGCTTTGGTGTAATCACCAGCTAAAGTTGCTTCCTGAAAATCAGAGCATAATTGCGGTGCGACATTTGACGTCACTGAAATACAGCCAACACCACCGTGTGCATTAAAACCAAGAGCGGTAGCATCTTCACCCGACAATTGGATGAAGTCTTCCCCCATCGAAGCGCGTTGTTCAGACACGCGGGCAATATTGCCTGTTGCGTCTTTAACACCAACGATATTTGGCAAGGCAAAAAGCCTTGTCATTGTCTCAACAGACATATCCACAACAGACCGGCCAGGAATGTTATAAATGAATATAGGAATATTCACCGCATCATTGATGGCTTTATAGTGCTGATAGAGGCCTTCTTGCGTTGGCTTATTATAATATGGGGTCACCACAAGCACCGCTTCGGCGCCGGCCTTTTCTGCATGTTTTGCTAGGTCGACAGCTTCAATTGTACTATTTGAACCGGCACCAGCGATCACAAAGGTCTTTTTGCCCTTGCTATTCTTACCTTGTGCTACTTCGATGCAAAGTTCGACAACCCGTTTGTGCTCTTCATGAGACAGGGTTGGGCTTTCGCCAGTTGTGCCAACTGGCACCAATCCGTGCGTGCCATTATCTATTTGGCGTTGCACAAGTGCTTGAAAACACGCTTCATCTACAGCTCCGTTACTAAAAGGAGTGATGAGCGCAGTAATCGACCCACGAAACATAATTTTTCTCTTTTCTTAAAAATTTTAAGGCCACCCCGAATGGTGGCTTCAAACCATAGACACTGATACTGCCAAGAGCAAGCATCTAACCATCAGGATCCCATAGAAATCACCATTGTTGCCATTTTTTGAGCTTGAGATGCTCACAAAGCATAAATTTATTTAGCTTCAGATGCCAACACAGCATAAATTGTTTGTGCTTCAGATGCCCACACAGCATCCGCTTATTAAAAAACATGAACTTTTAAGGGGCTATGCAATTGAATAATTATTAGGCAAACTACAGAATTTAACCATAATTGCATGAAAAGGCCTTATTCGCGAGGCAGAAACACATGTAAATGCGGCGAAAATAGTGTGCTTTTAAAATTGATTTGATCGTCTTGATTTTGCAAGACCTTCTATTGGTTATTTTATGAGCTGTTCTCTCTAAGAGATTAAAGGATCCATATGCTTAGATTTTGTTCAATTTTTCTTCTTGCTTTCACTCTGACATATGCACCTTTTCACTTTCAAACAACCGCCTCAGCCGCGGTTCCTTTACCCGTTAAAAAACCCTCCAACGAGAAAGTCAGTGGTGTAAAACTTGCGAAATCAAGCAACAAAGCAGTTAAAGAAAAAGCCAAACCTAAAGCCCCTTTAAAACTTTCATTGAATGATGAACTTTCTGCGCTGAATGATTTGCAACTCACAGCTGACGATAAAACTCTTTTGAACAAAGCTGTGAAGGCCGTTTACAAAAACAAAAAAGAAACGGCTGAAACACTTATCAATAAAATCAGCGATCCAACGGCAAAAAAACTAGCCGAATGGTATGCCTATAGAAACCGCAAGATCATTCATGACTATGCCGAACTATCTGATTTTATAAAGTCGCGCCCTTCTTGGCCTAGTCGATCACGGGTTGTGAGTAAAATTGAAGCGCGTCTCTTTAAAGGGGCATTGCCCGCAAAAGAGACAGACCTTTATTTTCAAAAACACAAACCAAAATCTCTAGCGGGTAAAAGTGCTCATGCTGAAGCTCTTTTTAAGCTCGGTAAGAAAAAAGAAGCAACTGAACTTATTAGAACTTCATGGCATAATCCACGCTTACCAGCTTATCTTGAAAAGTTTATTTTAGATAAATTCCCACTTATGCTACGTCCTGAAGATCATAAAATTAGGGTTGACCGCCTTTTATATTTACACAAAAAGGGGCGTGCTAATGCCGCTGTACGTACAGCTAAAAAACTAGGTGCACAACAGGAAGCTGCTGCTCGCTTTAGGGCTGCTGTTGTCAAAAGGCAATTTCGTCATGCAACACGGTTGTTCTCTAAATTAGCTGATAAAACCAAAGCATGGCCCGGCGTTCATTTGTCTCGCATAGAACTAGCACGGCGCAGTAAAAAATATGACCATGCCACAAAGCTAATGATTTCAGCAAATTATAAAGCGAAAGATATCCTTAATAAAGATCAATGGTGGGTAGAACGCCGCAAGCTCACGCGCCATGCCATCAGTGAAAAGAAATATGATGTCGCTTATAAAATTGCCAGTGGTCACAAAGGACCTTCGGTCAATAAATATAATGAGGCTGAATTTTTAAGTGGTTGGCTTGCCTTACAATTCTTAAACAAACCGAAGCTGGCCGAAAAACATTTCGAGAATTTCAAACAAGCAGCCGATGGCCCACGGACCCGTTCTAAATCTGCTTATTGGATGGGACGGGCGCAACAAAGACTCAAAAACACCAAAAAAGCTGATGATAATTACAAGCAAGGTGCAAAGATACAAAACACCTATTATGGTCAGCTTTCGGCGCATGCTCTTGGTGATGAAAAGAAGAAGATTAAAATTCCTGAGCTGACTAAAATTAACGCCGATATCGCGAAACGATTTACAGCGCGTGAAGAAGTAAAGGCGGTTGTTATTGCTCATTTGGCCGGTGAGAAATCAATTGCCCGGATATTCTTTTCTCATTTGCGTTATCAATTTACTGAACCAACAGAGTTGACCTTACTAGCCAAGCTTGCTGCTGATCTTGGGTTTAATCAGAGTGCTGTGCGCATTGGCAAGACAGCATTGTCACAAGGTGTACCGATTACTCACTATGCATACCCTGTTCAATTTATGCCGACCTTTACGCCATTACGTTCCATTCCAGAACAAGCACTCATTTATTCTATTGCTCGTCAGGAAAGTGAATTTAATTATAAAATACGCAGCCATGCTGGAGCGCGCGGGCTTTTACAAGTCATGCCGAATACGTTGAAACATGTAGCGCGCAAATATAAAATTAAGAGACAAGTTGCCTGGCTTACACAAAAACCAGCTTATAACGCGAAAATTGGCAGTGCCTATATTGGTGACAGACATGATGAATTTGGTGGGTCTTATATTATGACATTTGCTGGTTTTAATGCTGGCCCGGGGCGCGTTCGCCAGTGGGTGAGGAAGTTTGGTGATCCTCGCGCTAAGGATATTGATCCGATTGACTGGGTTGAGCGCATTCCCTTTAAAGAAACGCGAAATTACGTTCAAAAAGTACTGGCAAATGTTCAAATTTACCGTGCTCGGCTCTCCAATGGGCAAGGTAAGATCAAAACATATCAGGATTTACACAGAGGTCGTTTTTAGAGGAAGTTTTACTCGCCGTAAGCTTATAATTTATGGGAATTTATAAAATATCGGGGCATAATCTCAGTTGTTCGATTGCGCTTCTCTTCTTTAAGATCTTATAACTGAAAAATAGCTTATAAATTAGAAATGCGTGACACATTCATTTCGTTCACTTTGTCTTTAAGCTGTTTATCTCTTTACATATTATAAGTTTTTTGATGTTTTAAAGTTTTTAATTCATTTTGACGGGTATTTTAATGGCGCAGGCTGAAAATATTTATCATCAAAACTGGGAAGATATTTATTTTACCGGGTATGATGGCATCCGCCTTTATGGGAGGCACTATCATGGTGACCGCTCGAAACGCCCTCTTATTTGTCTCAGTGATATTACACAAAACAGCCGTACCTTTGAACCTTTAGCGCAAGCACTCTCAAGTGAAAAGTTTGGTCGTCGCCCTATTTTTACTCTTGATTATCGTGGGCGTGGTCAATCAGAAGCTGATCCAAATTGGAAAAATTACACACCGTTGATTGAGATGGCAGACGTTGTCAATTTCATGAGCTTAAAGCGCATTCACCAACCAACAATTCTGGCCTCTGGTTGGGGCGGTGTGATTGCTATGATGTTGGCAACATTACACCGCACAATGCTAGGGCCGGTAATTTTAAATGATACTGGACCGAAGTTAGAGACCAATGGTCTCATTCGATTGCATGCTTTTATCGGCCGTTTGCCTCTTCCTACTAGCTGGAGAAAAGCAGCTGAATTGCTTAAAGACCTTTATGGCACCAGCTTTACTGACCTAACTGAAGAAGACTGGATGCGGCTAGCCTATCAGAACTTTAATGAAAATGATGGAAAACCGGCCCCTTCTTATGACCCATCATTACAGAAAGCATTGATGATGCTTGATGTAACGAAGGGGGCTCCTATCATGTGGGAGCAATTTATGGCTTTGAGTCATGTACCTGTTCTTGCTATTCGGGGTGAGAACACTGAAGTTCTCAGCAAAGAGACATTTGAAGAAATGTATAATCGACACCCGAATTGCCAGATGTTCACAGTGGCCAATGAAGGGCACCCGCCCTTGCTAGATGATGACCTTTCAATAGAACGCATACGTTTGTTCTTAGAGCGTTGTGACTTGCAGGACCAACAGCTTTATGAAGATGAGTAAAGTTTTAGTTTTCTCTCACGGCTATTGCTTTTTAGTGGCGCTTTAGGTTGCCCACAAGCAGCCGCGCTGGTGAAGCGCTTTGAGCCTACGAGGGACGGCGCTAGGCGCCGGACGCCTATGGCGTCATGTTTGCTGTCGCAGAAGTAGCGGCACTCCTTCTTCGTAAAGTAAACTGTGCGTTTCAGTTGCTTACTAGCAACCGCGTTTTTTCAATATCCAAACACAAAAAAGCCTGCAGGAGATATTTTGCAGGCTTTTTCAGTTTCTAATCTCGGGCTTAGTATATGAGAATACTCAGCTTCTAAGATTCATCATAGAGTTTAGAGAAATCGGTGTGACCGCCATCTTTTAGAACTTTGGCTTGTACGACCCAATATTGACGCTCAACCCTACCTGATGTGCCTAATAAATCGTTCACACGATCCATTTCTTCTTGCTGCCATTCAGCAATTTGCGCATAGGTGGTGACACCCATTGCTTTTAGGCCTTCGGCGGCCTCATCATCAATTCCGCGAATTCTTTTTAGATCATCCGCGTCACCACTAGCTTCACCGCCTGGAATATTGATTTCACCAGCAGAGATTAGTGATGAAGCTGTCGCAACCCAACTTGTCGCGCGTTCAGTTGATGAAAGCTCTAGCAAATCACTTGCCCATTTTACATCAGCACCTGACCAATTCGCGATTTGGGATAATTCTGTGATGCCGTTATTAGAGAGGACTGTTTTTTCGTGCTCATCCAGATCTTTAATTTTGTCCAACTCTGCAAGCCGCGCGACTAATGCTGAGGCCGAGAACAAACCACCGGCTGCAGCTTCGCTGACTGTTTCTGATTGCTGTTTGTCTAAGGCCTCTTGAGCCAGACCGCGCCAATCTTCAGCTATAATTTTATCTTTGCGCAATTCCAATTGTTCACTAATTTCAGAAATCTTTTCATCTGACCAATTTACAATTTGCGATAATTTATAAACACCTAGTAAATTCAACTTCTTTTCCAGACCAGTGGAAATAAACTTGATTTGGCTAAGGTCATCACTATCTACTGGGCGCGTAAATCCTTGCTCTTCAGTCTCAGCAACATCTTCTGCAGGAGCGTCTTCTACACTAGTTTCTTCTATAATAGCGGCTGACACACCACTTTCAGCACTCGAAACCTCGGTCTCGATGATTTCAGAAGTTTCAGTTTCTTCCGTCAAGATTTCTTCAGATGTATCTTCTGTTTGTTCTGGTGTTTTAATCTTTCTCTCACCTTGATACCGATTGCGCCATTCCTCATCGCGCTCAGCTCGTTCTTTTTCACCAAATAAACGCCTATTCTCTCTAGGTTCGCGATCACCTCTTGGTTGACGATCGCCTCTTGGCTCGCGATCACCTCTTGGTTCGCGGTCACCTCTTGGCTCACGATCGCCTCTTGGTTCGCGGTCACCTCTTGGTTCGCGATCACCTCTCGGCTCGCGGTCACCTCTTGGTTCGCGATCACCTCTTGGTTCGCGGTCACCTCTCGGCTCGCGGTCACCTCTTGGCTCGCGATCACCTCTCGGTTCGCGGTCACCTCTCGGCTCGCGATCACCTCTTGGCTCGCGGTCACCTCTTGGCTCGCGGTCTGAATCAGAAAGGGCTTCACTTGCTTCTTTTACCGCAGCTCCAGCAAGACCAGCTGCAGCTAAACCTGCTAGTGAAGAAGCTTCATTACTTTCGGCTTCTTCAGCGCTTTGATTAGAATTGTCATTTTCTTCACTTGCGACTTCTTCAACCACCGTTTCCGCTTGAGTTTCTTCCACAACGGTTTCTTCTACGTGAGAAATTGTCTCTTCAACAACAGCTTCTTCAACTGGCGCTTCTGATGATAAAGATTTAGCATAAACAGTTAGTTGACCTGTTGAGAGAATTTTTGCTTGCTCAATCCAAACTTGCTCATTCAAAGTGCTGTAAAAATTAAATTTGTTCCTTAAAAAGTTGACTTCTTTACCTGTGAATGTCGAAATTTGCCCGAATTGACGCAGACCAATTTGTTTGAGTTCAGCTTCCATCTCAGCGTCAATACCTTGAATAAGCTGAAGATCATCGTCCTCACCATCTACGGCAAAAACAACGTCGCTATAATCAACTTCTTGTTGGGTATAATCCCAAACTGGGGCACCATGTTCTTCTTTTTCTTCTTCTTTTGAGCCTGCTACTGCCGCGACACCTGCAACAGCCGCCGCAGCCGCCCCAGCTACGTCAGAGAGGTCAACACCGCTTTCATCATTGCTTTCCTCAGTGCTCTGCTCTGCAGAAGTGCTATCTTCTTGAATTGTCTCTTCTTGTGAGCTTTCTTCATCTGTCAAATCTTCTGTAGCCGCTTGAGACGCAGCCAACGCTGCTAATGCGGCTTGCTCATCTGATATGTCTTCTGATGAATGATCTTCTTGGGTAACATCTTCTTCATTAACTTCTTCCTGAGCAATGATGTTATCTTCCACAACTGTTTCTGCTGTTTCGTCTCTAGACACTTGAACTTCTGATAATTCTTCTGTCTCTAGTGAATGTTCGCCCTCTTTTGGAGTAGCTACAGATAAATCTTCACTTTCGTCTTGCTCAGGGACTTCTTCTTCATCAGCTCTGACAACTTCTACAGTTTCATCAATTGGTTCAGCTGCTTGAGCTGTTTCCTCGGTCCATTCTTTTGATGCATCTGTTTCTAGTTCATCATGAGTGACTTGAACTGTGCTGTCTGCTTCATCTCCAGTATTTGATAGGGCCACACCTGATGCCACTCCGCCAGCAGCTAAAGCGGCAGCTGCGGCATCAAAACCTTCTTCTTTGCTAGTTTCAACGGCAGTATCTTTTCTTTGGCCACAAAATTTTTCATGATCTTTAACGCCGAAAAGATAAGCTTTTAGACTGCGGGCAACTCCACCAATCGCCGCTCCCAACAAAAAGAACAAAACCATTAGGCCAAGAACAAATAAAATTAGAACGATTTCTTCCATCAAACTATCCCAACAAAAAATTGGCCCTACAAAGAATTGACCAACAAAGATCTGGCCCAACAAAGGTCTGAACAACACCTCACTTGGCCTTATCCAGAATTGCGCCCCTTTTAAATATACTCACATCTAAAATCTAATTGATATGTCCAGATATAAGATGTGCTTAGCCTAAAGCAGTTATATTATTTATAGTGCTTAAATTTTTTCAAACCCAAACCAACCAACAATTAAACCTAATACAAGTGCGAAGGCCATGTATGGCAACAATGATACGATCAAATAACTCATTTTCTCTGTCACTCCAGTTCTATGTCACCCAAAACCATGAATGTCATTTTGGCATTTATAATACCAATGCTTAGTTTTCAAATACGATAAACTCAATCCGGCGGTTAAGGGCTTTGCCTTTTTGCGTCCGATTTGAGGCCACGGGCTTTTTCTCACCAAAGCCTTTTGTGTCTAGACGAGTACGAGGAATGCCTAACTTGATCAAATAATTCACCACTGATTGAGCGCGTCTTTTACTCAGTTGCAAGTTATAAGCGTCAGAGCCGTCTTTATCTGTATGGCCTTCCACACGAATTACAGTGTTTGTGCAACGATCAGCGACCGTGTGTACTTTTGAGAGAATGTCATAACTAGATGGTGTGATCACAGAACTGTTCACACTGAAACGTATAGCATTGCCTCGAACCAGAGAGTTCATTAAAAGTTGGCATTCTTTTGCATTTACCGCGCCGCTTTCTTTATGAATATCTACGAGACGTTTATTGGTTTGCTCTGGGGTCAGCCAGTTTTTTCGCTTCTCAAGTTCTTCTTTACTTGTGATGTTTTTTGCAGCCTCAGCTTCAGCTTTGAGACGAGCTTCTTCAGCTTCTTTTTCGGCTTTAGCTTTTTCGGCTGCCTCTTTAGCTTTTCTTTCAGCTTCTTCTTTTGCCTCAGCCGTAGCTTTTGCTTCCTCGGCTGCTTTTTCAGCTGCCAGACGATCTGCTTCTTCTTTGGCTTTTAGCCTTTTAGCTTCCTCTTCAGCTTTTTCTTTTGATTTTTTAGCTTCTTCAGCTTTCTTTAAGCTGTCATCAAATTTAACACCGTTTACCCATGTGAAATTTTCAGGCAAATTTTCAGGTTTTTTATCCAGTCCATTAGCCAGGGCTTCATCTGTCGTATCACCTGTGACAGTTAACTGATTATCACTAACAAGCATTAGTGCGTTATTGAGAGATTTCAACATTTTTAACCCTGTAATCACAGAGGTTAAGAAGTTGTCTGGAGCTCCTCGAGCTAATGTTAGCTGATCATCAATCTGACCATTTGGAAATTCTGTTTTCACCAAGTTTAGAATTTCATTTCTTTCAGTTTCGCTAGAGATAACACCTGTTAAGGTAATCTTGCTCCCACTCACATCTGTGCGAAACTCAAATGGACCAGCAAAAGGTAAGTCTGGTACTTTTACTTTAATATTATCAGTTACTTTATAACCAGTTGGATATGCGGAACGCACTGTTTTGCGAATTGCCTGAGCTTGTTCTTTGGTTGTTGCCAGGCCTTCAATAGTCACGACTAATTTATTTAGAGAGATAGCCCCTTGCTCTAATTTGGAAAGTTCTGCCAATGATAATAGCACGGCTTTATTCCAATTTTTGGGAGCACCAGAACCTAGCTCAACATTATTTTTAATGCTTAAATTTGGGAAATATGTTTTTGCTGACGTCACTACTTTTGCAACTGATGCCGCACTCGGCATGATTCCACTTATAACAAGTTCTGTCGCTGAAAAATTAGAAGAAAAATTATAATTTTCAACCAAGGGGGCTTCAATATTAATTTTCCCAGCAGTCATTTTTAAAGGCAGTGTTCCTGCGAAGGTTTCATTCAGAGTGTTAAAGGCACCTGTGTCCAGAGCTGCACCTTCCATATCCAATTTTTTATCTGATATGATAAAGTGGCCTTTTTTCATTTTTGCTAATTGACCAAGTGCATAGCTTACCTGACCAAACCATTTTGTATCATCAGGGGCACCGCGTGCAATTTCTAACTTATCCACCAAACTCACATTTGGAAATTGAGCTTTTGCAACACCAATAACTGATTGTCTGATTTTATCAGAGGGCACATAGCCTTCCAGAACCAACTTTTCTTTGCCGTGGAATGTACGCAACATGTAAGGAGAGATGATTTTTGAGATTGAGAGTTGATCAGCAACTGAGCGAACGCCCCATACACCGCGAACAATTTTTGTTGCTTGTAAGCGGGCTTCTTCTGTTGGTGCTTCACCTTTAATTGTGCCTTCCAAACCTTTAAACGCCGGTTTGGCCCACATAATACCAGCTGCATTTAAAGCTTCGACAGAGCGTTTTTCCAGATCTCTTTCAATGGTTCCTTTTGTTAGAAACCCAACAAATAGCCCAAAAAGTATAAGGGGAAAAAGGCCCATCAGCCAACAACGGAGTTTGACTCTAAGCTGCATAAATAAAAGCTCCCAACCTTAACGCTTTGACTTGAATACTCATTTTAAGTCTTTTAAACCACATCAATCTTTTTTCTTGATGTTCAGCCTTTGAAATGTGTCATTCTTTAGCCTGCGACTAATCATTACCTTAACTTCAAGAGATACTTCTTATAGGGTCCAGATACAAAAGTCTTTGGTACCCTGCACACAATCCACATCTCTCACATTTTTTCGCTCTAAATAGAGCCCCAAATTACTCTTGCCTGTCAATCTTTGTTTCATTCTTCTTCTGGAGCATATTCCATTCAATGAGAATTGAATTTGTTCAGAAATTTAAGAGCTTTCTCTTTCAAACTTCAAGAATTGGGCCAATTTTTGTATTTCCTAACTTTTTCATCTAATCGAAATCAGAACCATGACCTCGATCATAAAAGTAGCTCTTCTTTTTTGTGAAAGAGGCTCTTACCTGAAACTAATTTTTAGAAGGATACTCTAATGTTGTAACAAGATAGGAATAGCTAAGCCCATATAACCCCTCACACAAACTCCCAATCAAAAACTATTGCGCAAACTCTTTCTAAAACTCTGGCGCGGCCTCACTATATCCAACAGATTGCCACATTCCAAGGCCTTATTATAAAGCTTGAGAGATCTAAGCCTTATATTGCGCAAATTTGTTGTATTAGAAACTTTGATGGACCATTTTCAGGGTATTTAGTTGAATAAAATAGAATGTACAGCTCGATAAACTTTTGAGAATAAATCAAAACTATGCGTTTGAATGCCCTCTTCCTCTCATAGGTTTAGTATGCCCAACAAGTTACACTTACTATCGCATAGCAAATTTTGGGGTAAGAGAGCAGTAAAAAGCTAATTAGCGAGTTTGGTTTATTTTTGCCTGTGAATAATAGGCCTTAGCAAATTCTGGGTAATTGATCTCCAACAAGCATATCAACTATACGCTTACCGCCAAATGAAGATTGCATAATTACCCTTCCGCTATGACCTTCAACAGCCTCACCAATAATCGCTGCCTCTTTTCCTGCATCTAAACTTTGCATCGCCGCTAAAGCAGCATCGGCTTGTTCGGCAGGGACAAAAGCGACCAAAGTACCTTCATTTGCAAGATATAATGGATCAAGTCCTAAAATTTCACAGAATCCACGCACTTCTTTTCGCAACGGAATTGCATCTTCAATGAGCGTAACGCCAAGACCTGCTGCATCTGCGATTTCATTTACTGCACTGGCCAACCCACCTCTAGTGGCGTCTCTAATTGAGCTTGTTCCTGGGGCAGCTGCGAGTAGTTTTTCGATTAATTCATAAAGAGGTTTGCAATCACTCAACACTGGACTTGTTAGTGCCATATCTCCGCGGGCGTTCAAAATGGCAGCTCCGTGATCACCAAGTACTCCATTTACAAGGAGCTTATCACCTGGCCTGACTTGCTTTGCTCCGATATTTGTTCCTTTAGGAATGACACCAACACCAGCAGTATTGATGAAAACTTTATCACACGCCCCTTTATCAACCACCTTTGTGTCACCTGTTACGATTGAAACTCCGGATAAATCAGCGGCTGCTCGCATGGAGTCGGCAACTTTGCGGAGCACATCAATTTCCAGGCCTTCTTCAATGATCATTGAACAAGTTAAGTACATAGGTTTTGCGCCGCCGACAGCCAGATCATTCACAGTTCCAAAAATAGCAAGCTTGCCAATATCACCGCCGGGGAAAAATAAGGGGTCAACGACAAAGCTATCTGTGGTGAAAGCAAGCCTATCTCCTTCAGCTTGTAATGAGGCTAAATCAATGCGTGCCTGATCTTCCATCTCTCCCATGGCCGGGTTATCAAAACTTTTAATGAACACATCATCAATAAGATCGCGCATCGCTTTACCGCCAGAGCCATGAGCCATTGTGATTTTATCTGCTTTTAATTCGCCGCCTCTTCTGAAGGGCGTGGCGCCAGATGTTTCGCTCTTATTGTTTTTTAGTTCATTCATTGATCATGCTCCTTGTTGGCATGTATTCGTGGCATGTAAACTTTTATGATGCGGATTTTTCAGCTTCAGCTTTCTTGGCTTCCATTAAAGCGCCGCCATATTGATGATAAGCTGCGCATGCCCCTTCAGATGATACCATTAAAGACCCGAGTGGTGTTTCTGGTGTGCAGAGCTCACCAAAGACTTTACATTCCCAAGGCTTTATAACGCCTTTTAGAACTTCACCGCACTGGCATGATTTTGGATCAGCAATTTTCAATGATGGCAAATCAAACTTTCTCTCTGAATCATATTTTGCATATTCTTCTCTGACTTTGACACCAGAATGATCGATTGAGCCAAGTCCACGCCACTCGAAAAATTCACGTAATTCAAAAACTTTGCCTATTGATTGCAAAGCTACGTTGTTTCCATCATCCGGGACGATGCGGTTATATTGATTTTCAATTTCGTGGCGCCCTTCTTTGATTTGCTTGAGGACCATCCAAATGGATTGTAAAACATCCAATGGTTCAAACCCTGCTACGACTAGTGGTCTCTTATAATGGTTGGCAATAAAATTATATGGGCTATTGCCAATAACCATGCTCACATGCCCAGGGCCTAAGAAACCATCTAACCTTAGGTCTGGACTATCAAGAATGGCTTTGATGGTGGGGATGATGGTGATGTGATTGCAAAAGAGAGAAAAGTTTTCAACGCCATCAGCTTCTGCCTGCAAAATGGTGAGTGCTGTGGATGGCATTGTTGTCTCAAACCCTAAACCAAAAAAACTAACTTCTTTATCTGGATTGTTTTTAGCCAGCTCCAGGGCATCCAGCGGGGAATAGACCATGCGGATGTCGCACCCTTCCGCTTTGGCTTGTAGCAAGCTTTTTTTAGATCCTGGGACACGCATGGCATCGCCAAAGGTAGTGAAAATCATATCAGGTGTTTCTGCAATGGCGATACAATCATCAACGCGCCCCATTGGCAGAACACAAACAGGACAGCCGGGCCCATGTACCAGCTCTATGCAATCTGGCAGCATGGTTTCAATACCGAATTTGAAAATCGAGTGCGTGTGACCGCCGCAGACTTCCATGATCTGCAATGGTCGTTTTGACGCTTTGGGTATTTCTAATGTGAGGGCCTCAATTTCCTTTAATAAGGTTTTGGCCATTTCTGGGTCACGAAATTCATCTACATATTTCATTGGGGCTCCCCTAACTTACTTATCTTGAAGCACTAGCTTGCTCACTATTTTTGTTTTTATTCTTAGTATTTGTCTTAATCTGCTCTTAGTCCGCCTCGGTCATCAGCCAACAAGGTGTGCACTAAATCCCATAGGATGTGATATATGATCAGATGGCATTCCTGGATACGATGAATGGACTGACTATCTATGGTCAGACAATGATCAAGCCCGATCTCTTTCATCGCGCCGCCTGACATGCCGGCAAAGCCGATGGTTTTAATGCCCATCTCACGTGCTTTTTCGAATGCGTTGACCAAATTATCTGAATTCCCGCTTGTAGACAGGCCGATTAGGCAATCGCCTTTTCTCCCCTGTGAAATCACCTGCCTTGTGTAGACATGAGCGAAGCCAATGTCGTTTCCAACAGCTGTCATCATAGTGATGTCTGATGTGAGGTTAATGGCAGTGAGAGCGGGGCGCCCGGCCGTGACTGGATGCTGAAATTCAACGGCGACATGAGCTGCATCACAGCTTGAACCGCCATTCCCCATTGTTAGAAGGCGTCCATCAGCTCGATAAACTTCGGCTATTGTTTTAGCGGCTTCAACGACATCTTGGCTGTGAGTTTGAAAAAAATCATTGAGGACAGTGGCATGGTCATCTGCCTTGAGTTGAACTGATTTTAAAAGAGCCTCATTCATTTGGGCCGGGTCTTGTTTTTTGTCATGCAAGAATGGATAGAGACCTGATAAAGCTTCTTCGTTGTTTTCAGACATTTTGTCCTCTTCCCTTGAGATTTTTTGCCCTTTTAGGCTTTTAGGGGTTGGTAAAGCTTATGAGATTTGCAAATGTGATTTTAAATGGATTTACTCATAAGGGCATCACGTGCCTCTGATATCAAGCACTCTGACATCAAGTACCTGTTGTTCGCATTGCTTCCAACTCTTCTTCAACTTCACCTAATTTTTCGAGAATTTTGAGAGTTTCTACAGCTTCTTCTTCGTCAATGCGACTCATGGCAAAACCAACATGAACAAGCACCCAATCACCAATACATTTTTCAATTGGACGATCATCAGATATGACACAAGCTACATTGACATCCCGCTGGATGCCAGAGACATCAACAACGGCTAGATGACGGATCTCATCTTTCACACTTACGATTTGACCTGGAATTCCAAGACACATAAAATTCTCCCCAAACTATGCTGATGCCATACATGTTTTTTATTCGTCATGTTTTTATTCAGTCTTTTATAACTGATGTTTTTTTGACATCGGTGCAGATCATTTTTTGAGCATAATGGTTTTATTTTTATTACTGGATTTAAAAGGCCAGCTTTTTGTACTCGTTTGCCCATTTTAACTATTTTAATAGGCAATTCACATGCCACACTGCTCATTCTTGCTCAAATATTGAGTTAGATTGGTCACAAAGCCTCCGGTTAGTGGAAAAAGGGTTACCAGATACGTAATATGGCGGACTAAAAAAGTGATACGAACTTTCAAAATCCAAAAAAACTGGAATGCAACTTTGCAATACTCCCTCTTTATGGAAGGATACTATTCATGAATATCATTAAACACCACTCTTCATATCTTTTTAACCTCATTCGTCAGTTTTTGATCGCTTTTGTTATGTCACTTAGCATTTTGCTTTGTTTTTCCGGGTTAGAGAGAGTTTCAGCACAGAATATGATGGACCATGTAGACTTATCTAGCGATGCTATGACAAAGTCTGAACTTAGTAGAGAGCAAGTCATTGAGAAATTAAAACATGCCTCTTCTAACAATCGCCCTGCGGATTTATCAAACCTTTCATTAAACGGACTTGACCTAAGCGGCCTTGATTTCTCTAACGTCAATTTTCGCGCTTCTAATATGAATAAAATCAATTTATCGAATAGTATTTTAAAAGGAGCCCGCCTTGACCAGGCCTGGCTACTCAAAGCCAATCTCTCTAATTCTGACCTGAGTGGCTCAAGCATTTTTCAAGCGCAAATGCTTGATGTGAATTTGGAAAACTCCAACCTTTCGGGTGCTACCATTGCCGCCAATCTGAGCCGTGCGAATATGAAAAATTCTAAGTTGCTCGGAGCCAATCTTTCAGCTGATATGCGCAATCAATCTATGGGATTAATCACTGGAAATTTGAGTTCTGCCAATCTGGAAAATGCTGACCTCAGCAATGCAAACCTTTCTCGCTCCATTCTTGAATTTGCTTATTTAAAAAATGCTAAATTAGTTGGAGTGAATGCTAAGGGCGCTCAATTTGATGGGGCCCGTTTAGAGGGAACTGATATCAGCAAAGCAAATTTTGACGATGCCGATATGGATAGTGCAACACTGATAAAATTGATTGGGAGGGAGAGTAGCAGTTTAGACAAAGCAAAAAATGTTGGTGTTGAGAGAAAATAAGTTTTTTTCATACAAGGCGTGCTAGGATTTGAAGCTTAAGACAATCTCTCTTTTATGCTTTTTTAGGTGAGCAACTTTAAGATGCCAAATTGCAAGACTTCTGATCTCGAACAAACATCTACTCCCTCATTTATTGATAAAGATTTTGTTGCTTTAAAAGCTGCTCCGACCCGCCGTGATTTTATAAAAACAATGGGAGACGCTTTAAGTTTTGTTGGGTCCCGCACAGCTTTAACTGGTTCTCTTGCATCCCTACCTTCTATTTGCGCTCACGCAACCGATGCACGCTCAGCACCTCAAGACAGTTTTTCTGAAATGTCTTCTTCTGCAATAGCATCTTCTAAAATGGACGGGGCAATCAGTGTTCACATTCCGCTTTGGCATCAGGGTGGTTTAAATCCTGATAAGTTTTGGAATGAGGTCTTTCAAGATTTATCAGCTCATAAAATACACAATTGCTTTCTCTTGAATTATTATTTTGTTGACCCTGTGATGGGGACAATTTCAAAGCAAAGTCAATTTAATAACAACCAAGCGCCAGACCTTGCTTTTTTAGCTCGTGGCATGCAAGTGGCACAAGATAGAGGAATTAAAGCGTCACTCTATCCTGTTCTTGAAATTGATAACCCACATCAGATTGGTGGCATCTGGCGTGGCAACCTTAATTTTTTCGGACGCACATTAGAGACTTTCTTTCAGCAATATCTAAAATTAATCGATGATATTTTAGACATTAGCCTCCAACAGAAATCTCCCTATATATTCATAGGTTCTGAATTAGCAAGCCTCTCCCATAACATTGCAGCTCGCCCTTTTTGGGAAGAACTGATTTATCGAACAAAGAAAAAGAAACAGCAAAAAAACGGCTCTCATGAGTTATTATTGATCTATGCAGCTCATTGGGAAGAATATTTAAGCTTTCCTTTTTGGCGGCATATGGATGAGATTGGTATAAATGCTTATTTCCCCCTTAGTTCGGTGCGCGAAGCACAAGACATAGGTGCCCCTTCGCAAGCTATTATTCAGCAGAAATTAGATCAGAAATTAGCCGAACTTCAGAAATTTTCCATACAACATAACCGACCGATTTATTTAACCGAATTTGGTCTCACTTCATTTAACAAATCAACTGCTACACCTTGGGGTACATCAAAAGATGCTTTACTAGACTTTGTCGAACAAGCAAATGGTTACAAAGCGCTGCTTGCTTCTTTAAAAAGAGAGCAATTGAAGTTTAGAGAGAACAATAAAGATCCTTGGCTGACTGGGACAAGTTTTTGGCATTGGAAATTACCTTATCGCCATGGCAGCGACTATAACATTCGCCCCTTTGGAGACTTAGGCAGGCTTATCAAAGATGCCGTTTCTAACTAGGTTATGCATCAATCTTTATCTCAGCTAATTTTTGATTTTTTATAGCGTTTTAGGAAATTGTTTCTTGCTGCCTCGCACCTTTGTGCGCCGATATGGTCGGCACCTTTATTACTGTTTTTGGCATTTGCAAAAGCCAGACTTGTTTGTTGGTCTGACTTGAATACGTATCTTTCAAAGAAGAAGCCTGTTAATGCAAAGCCATTTAGAATGTCTTGGTTTTGCACGTCTTCTTTTCTTTCACCACTTAAAAAAGGAGGAAGTTCGAGAAGTTTGTCTCTGTATGGCAAACCTGCTTCGCGCGAGACTGCTCTACCTGACTTTGGGGAAACGTAGATTAAATCTTCTTTCACGCCTGTGGCGGCGCATTCAGAAAAATCTAACCGAAAGCCTAGTTCAGATAAAACTTCCATTTCGAACCGCACCAAAAGCCCTGGCCAGATTTCATCATCTTCCATATGAGAGAGAACCAACTTAGCGCCCTTATAGAGCCCTTGATGGGCGGCGCGTTCTGGAAAGAGAGACAATAGGCTACACAAAGATGAAAGTCCCGCCAGTGCTAATGGATCATCAAACAGCCTAGAGGCAACGGGTTCAACCATTTCAACCACAGCACTGCCAAGATGCTCATCAAGACGGGCGCGCCATGTTGCACTGACGACATTTCCGACTTGTAAGATAGGGCGAATTTTGCGCGATTTACCACCGCGGACAAGTCCTAGATGACGGCCCCGTTCAGACGTGAAGAGTTCGACCAGGACGCTGGTTTCCCCGTGTGCTTTAATTGAAAGCACGATGCCGTCATCTCTCCATTCCATATTTATCTCTCACGGCTATTCCAAGCGCTTTTTATAGTGGCACTTCAGTTGCCCACTAGCAACCGTGCTGAAGCGCTTGGGCCTCCGAGGGGCGGTGCTAGGCACCGGACGCCTCTGGCGTCATGTCCGTGCTCTGAAGTAGAGCACTTCCTTCTTCGTATTGATAAATCTTCATTCAGACTTATGCACCCATTTTTTGTTTGCCCTCAGCTGCTTACTAGCAACCATCACAAAATCCACGACCTTTAATTGCACTTCAGGTTGCTTACCCTTTTAATGCTCCTTCGGGTTGCCCACCAGCAACCGTCGCGGCAACCGCGCTTCTGTGTTGGCGCTTCAGGTTGCCCACTAGCAACCGCGCTATTTTGTATAGTCCAAGCCCATTTCGCGGAAGCGGGCTGGGTCGTCGCCCCAGCGCTCTCTTACTTTTACAAAGAGAAACAAGTGAACTGGCACGCCTAAAATTTCACTTAGCTCTTTTCGAGATGACATAGAGATTGATTTGACAGCATCTCCATTTTTTCCAAGGACAATCTTTTTCTGGCTATCTCGCTCAACGAAAATCACTTGTTCCACGCGGACTGATTTGTCTTTTTTAACTTTCCAGTCAATGGTTTCAACTGTTGTCGCGTAGGGCAGCTCATCATGTAGACGTAAGAATAGCTTTTCTCTGGTGATTTCGGCAGCTGTGTGGCGCATGGGGGCATCTGTTAATTGGTCTTCTGGATATAACCACGGGCTTAGTGGCAAGCGTGTTTTTAAATAATCGACTAACTCCCCTGTCCCTTGACCTTTTTCAGCAGAAATATAAAGAACTTCATCAAATTTCACATCGGCAGTGAGGTCTTTGGTGAGTTTTAATAAATCTTCACGGCGGACCAAATCCATTTTATTAATTGCCAATGCCAGTGTGTATTTGGTGTCTTTTAGTTTCTTTAAAATGTTTGCAACATCTTCAGTTATGCCTCTTTGAGCATCGACTAAAAGCACCACTAAATCTGCGTCCGCTGCGCCGCCCCAAGCTGCATCGACCATTGCTCTATCCAAGCGCCTCTTTGGGGCAAAAATCCCAGGTGTGTCCACAAAGACAATTTGCGTTTCGTCGAAAATTGCAATGCCTCTGATCCGTGCCCTTGTTGTTTGGACTTTTCTGGTGACGATTGAGACTTTTGTTCCCACCAATCGATTTGTCAGAGTTGATTTACCAGCATTCGGCGCACCAATGAGAGCAACAAACCCGCATTTGGTGCTAAAATCAGTTTTCTGTTCTGGATCCATTGCAGTTACTTCTGCCGGATCTTCATCTGACGGGGTCATACATTTCATCTTTCGATATGGTTATTTTTTAAAACGATCTCAATCGTCATGTAACAATATTATGCGAGTTCTAGTCTATTTAGACCAGACCTTTTCTTTTTCTAATAAATTCTTTGCGGCCATTTGTTCCGCTATTCTTTTTGATGGGCCTTTGCCAACACCCTCACCAAGTCCTTCAACCGTTACTTTGGTTTCAAATACGGGGCTATGATCTGGCCCTGATCTATTGAGGTTAGTATAAATCGGCAGATCAAATCCTTGCCCTTGAGCCCATTCCTGAAGCGCTGTTTTGGCATCAAGTTCGATTTGCTCACCTTCAGTTATTTTACCTTGCCAAAAGGTCTTTATCATTTCATCGGCTGCAGCATACCCGCCATCAAGAAAGATGGCACCTAATAATGCTTCCATGGCATTCGCTAAAATGGTTGATTTAGTGCGCCCGCCTGAACGTTCTTCACCTGCGCTTAATATTAAATATTTTCCAAGGTCCAGATCTTTTGCAACTTCAGTACAGGTTTGCCTTCGCACCAGGTTGTTATAACGGCGCGCTAGATCACCTTCTGGGCTTTCTGGATAGAGCTTAATTAAGACGGCAGAGATTGATAGACCTAAAACCCGATCGCCCAAAAATTCAAGACGTTCATTATCTTCATCTTGTTTTTCTTTAGTGGACTGATCTGTTTTCTTAGATTTTTTGGTTTGAGAAATACTGCTTGCGTGTGTCAACGCTGAGCTTAACAAGCTTTTCTCTTTGAACTGATAATTGATCTTTGTCTCAAGAGCTTTAAAATCAACACTCTTATTTGAAAGACCTTTCCCCTTTGAAGACTTTTTCTTATTTGTGACTTTTGTGGCCGTCCCGCTATCTTTCGTCTTTTTGGGTTTATCTGACTTATCCATTAATGCAAAAATCCATTAACGGACTATTTTGAATAGACGCGCCCAACGAATATTAAAAAGCCCTGTCGTTGGGTCTGTTGCCTCTCCTTTAGAGAAGAAAATCATCTGCGCCTTGCCGACAAAATTTTCAAATGGGACAAAGCTTACACTTGGGTCACGACTATCCGAGGAATTATCCCGATTATCTCCCATCATGAAATAATGTCCTTCAGGAACTGTGTAAACATCAGTGTTATCTGTATATGCTCTGCCATTATGAGGGTTGCTATCCAGTGAAAGGTAAGACACACCGTTTGGCAAAGTTTCTCTAAACCTGGCAACTGGCGTTGCCCTTAGGTCTTCTACAAACTGGCCATCTCTCTTTTTTGGAATTGGGTTTCCATTAATATGAAGGATTCCGCCAATCATCTGGACTTTGTCACCTGGCAAGCCAATAACACGCTTGATATAATCTTGAGTTGGATCTTTTGGCAGTTTGAATACTACAACATCACCGCGCTCAGGCTTGCTGGCGAGAATACGCCCTGAGAATAAGTCTCCCATAAAGGTATATTTGCTATAGCCATAGCTAAACTTACTGACAAACAAATAATCGCCTACAAGCAAGTTGCCCTGCATGGAACCAGATGGGATGTTAAAGGGCTGAATGATAAAAATGCGAACAATGATCGCAAGGAGAATGGCATGAAAGACGATTTTAAAAATCTCCCACCATCCTTCATCGGTAGAGGCATTGCTTTTCTCTACGTCAACACTCATTTATTCACTCCTTTAAGCATCCATTTAGCTCTATAAGACTTAAGTTTTACCCTGACTTTAATTCGGCTATTCATTTCACAAGCACGCAATGGAGATTGTTGCTTATGATAAAACGTCACTAAGATCTTTATCTTAAAACTGAGGAGTTCCCCAATTAGCAACTAACCAGAGGTGCCATATAGCGCATTTGCAGTTCAATTTGCAAATAAATCTCTGTTAATATCAGTTAATTCTCTTAAATCAGACAAAAGTAGCACAGTCATAGAATTGAGATCGAAATCTCGTCAATCCAGATTAATTGCCTCAAATTAATCTCAATTAAAGTCTGGCTATCACATAAATTAAACTTTGATTTGTGCCGAAATAATGACAATTGCCTGAGCTGTTGGCCCATCATCAGTTATTGTGAGGTGTATGACAGGATCATGACTTTCTGGCACCATCTTTAACAATTGCACTTTTGCTCCCCCCGTTAGCGCCATAGACGGGGCTCCAGACGGGCTATTTACAACTCCCATGTCTTTCCATGCGACACCGGAGGCTATACCTGTTCCCAAAGCTTTAGAGCAGGCCTCTTTTGCTGCAAAGCGTTTGGCGTATGAGGCAGCTGAGAGATGTCTTTTCTCGGATTTTTCTCTCTCTAAATCTGTAAAGACCCGGTTTAAAAATCTCTCGCCATATTTTTCTATGGTGTTTTCTATACGTCTGATATCGATGATATCATTACCAATTCCCAAAATCATGACTTATCACCTAAAATTATCCTATAGCTTTGTTTTACCCGTTTTTAAAACGTTATTCGTTCTAAATCATAGCCTTAGAACAGGTGTATACAGTTATGCTCTATGATTGCCAGAAGCTGATTGCATCACCTCACGCGCACGGGCAGCCAATAATTCGACGCGGCGATTTTGGTAATTCTCAACTAATTTTCTAATGATGAAATACCCAAAGAAGCCAAAAACAAAGCCAGCAGGAATACCACCAACCATCATTGGTTTGAAATAAATTTCATATGTATTATCAATCGCGTAAACGATACCGTTCGAAAATGTGTCTAATAAATCACCAACGCGAAATTCATCTGCTTCATTACCTAAAATCCAATGACCAAATTTATAGGCTGATGCCCAGATAAAAGGGAATGTGAGAGGGTTTCCGAAAAAAGTTCCAAGTGCGGACGCTAACATGTTGCCGCCCAAGAGATATGCGATTGTGGCTGCTGCTATAAAATGGAACCCCATGATGGGCAGGTATGAGACAAAAATACCGATAGCACACCCTAAGGCTATGGCATGTGCTGAACCACTTAGCCGATTAACGCGAAGCAATACATAATTTACCGAACGAGCCCAACTGCGGCGCGGCCATAGGAATATCCGCGTAGATTCTAATATGGACGGTTTATCTCGACGCTTAAACAACATTAAAGATCTATTCTCCTCAGCTAAATCTTAAGGTATTCGTTGTTATTTTAATTCTCTTCATTTTCCAGGCTCTCATTCTTTTTCATGCTCTTATCTGAATATCCTACAGGCATCAACTTAAGGTTTTTTTTAAGATATATAATGATTTTGCTCAAAATCAGTTTTTTCCAATAAAAACAATAAAATTTATTGTGATTCTAGATATTTAAACTAAAATTGCTCTGAGCTTTTATTTTAAGTTTCACTCTTTAAATAGTCGGTCTATTCAAAATTTAAAGGCCGGTATAAATGACCATATTCAGGCTTCAATTTTTTTGATATATTAAAAGCTACGAAAATTACATTTCTTCTTAAATTTAAAGACTTTAAATTATAAATTCTTGCACCGAATAATATGACTTAAGGAAAAAAAATGAATAGACTATTTCGTTTTCAATCCTCTTTCTCTCACTTTAAACTTACCCTTAGCAGTTCAACTCAGGTTCAAAGTGAGAACCATAATTGTGCGATTTTCACACTTTTTACACTGGGCTTAATTGGGTTTTATGTTGTTTCATTTTTTGCTCTTTCTAACTTAGCATTTATACATCAAGCAAATGCTAATGAAGCGCAGCCTGGTGAAGTCGGTGCTTGTGTTATTTGCAATGATCCCGGGAAAGTTTATCAGTGCACTTTTAAGCAATCCTCTTATCAACCAGATGTTTCTGGCCAATCTCCAACTGTTAATATAAAAGGCCTTCAGTTTGCTTGTATTCAGGAAATTGCTCAATATGGTGGGCATGCTCAATGTGCGGCTGTTCGCAAGTCGTTTAAAGATTGCAATGGCGAAGTTTATCAATTGAAGAATAGTGCTTCAGTTGAGCAAGTTTTGATACCTGCTACTCCGAAACCAGAGCAAGACTTAAAAGAAAGCAACGTTGAGCCTCCTAAAAAGGATCAACCGACATTGGTTGGCGAGACCCAGAAAACCTATAAAAAGACAACTAAGACCGTTAAAAAGACTTTTGACAAAACCTCTAAGACTGTCAAAAAAACCTATAACAAGACCTCAAATGTCGTGAAGAAATCAGTTAAGTCTGTTGGGCAAGGCATAGGTGATGCAGCGTCTACGACCTATGAATGCCTCACTAGCTTTTTTACAAAATGCGGCAAATAAATTTCCAAGTTTGACTTAAACTTTATCACCTTCAGTACAGTGATAGGTATAAGCTAATTGGTTTCCTAAATAAGCTTTGACCAATAATAGTGGCTATATTCATATGAATTTAGCCCCTTTTAAACGGTCACTTACTTATCCAACCATTCTCTAGCTAATTTTTGAGCCACTGAAATTTCAGCCGTTGACATTTCATTTGCAATTTCTTTGCGGTATTTCAAAGCTGCTCTATTGCCTTGTAATGCTGCTAAATTGAACCATTTATGAGCAATTACCAAATTTGGGCTCACTTCGCGGCCAGCGGCATACATAATACCTAATTCAAATAGCGCATCAACAGAATTGCTTTCAGTCGCACATTCCATTTCTGCATTAATCGGCATATCTAATCGTGCCATATTACTTTTCCCTAATTAGAACAAAAACGTCACTTTCGCTTTGTTTTTGTACGCACTAAACATACCTTCTTCTGCCTAATACTTGCCTCAGATGAAGGTTTTACCTTTGTGGTTATTCAGTAACTTGACACGATAATTCAAATATACAGTAAAAATAGTTGGATAATAAACTACAAACAAATTTCATTTATTGTATTAAACCGAAACAATTTAAGTAATTGATTTTAAAACTGTTTCAATCTCAACATTTGTTCATTTGGGGTTAAGCTTTGATTTTATAATTTGTTAATCATGTTGGAATTTAAAAATCGAGATATGGTTTTGAGTAATTTTGAAAAGGCAAAGCAAATTACAATTTTTAAAACGACTATTGCTCATTGCAAGTAATAGCCATGAGATTTTGTATTTACACTTATAAAATAGCTCTTTGCTCTCTTACTTATAAATACTTAGTGAAGCAGGTTGTCATGGTTAACTCTTCAACACCTATAGGTTGACTAATATAAATAGTGTCAACTTTTTCTTGATCAAAACTAAATAAGTTATTGATTTCTTTCGCCTGAGTTGTTATGGCCATCTATCATCAGTTAAGAAATTGTTAAGTCTTCTCGATATTGCTGCTAGAAATTACTGGAATATGACACTGAATAAAAGTTTTGAAGAAAATAGACAGAGAATTTTGAAAGCCGCTTCTGAGCAATTTCTTTTGAAGGGCTATGATGAAACACGTCTGGATGACATTGTTAAAAATGCGCGGGTCTCTAAAACCGCGATTTACACGATTTTTGGTGGTAAGAGAGAATTATTCATCGCCATTTCTGAGGACCTGTCTGAACAACTTGTTCATGCAACGATTAGTAATAATCAGGTAATTCTTGAAAATATAGAAGAGTTGGAACAATTACTCTCTCAAATTGGAGAGAATTATTTAAAAATCACTCTAGAACAAGATAAATTAGCTAATTTTAGAATGTGCCTTTCAATGGCATCACGAGCGCAAGAAGTTGCAAAACAATTTTATTATTCTGGTCATGCTAAAATTTGTGATTATCTTTCCAATTATTTGGAAGCAGCAAATAAGGCCAACCTCCTTGATATTAGCAATAGTAACCAAGCAGCCTGCCAATTTTTATCTCTGGTCAGAGGAGATACTCATTTAAGAGCCTTGTTTGATATCGACTATGCTCCAAGTGAAACATCCATTCAAGAAGCTGCTCAAAGATCAGTTCACCTCTTCATGAAGGGCTATGTTTCAAATGAAGCCCCTGCCAGGCTATAAGCTCAGCATATTAACTTCAGACTTCTCTACCTTTTCTCTTTAAGACGTTCTAACCGTAATCTGTGACGTTCATCGGTTAAAAGATAAACCATTCCAACAACTCCGCCAGTGGTTCCAAGTGCTGTTCCACCTGCAATTAGAAACATAATCATTAATTGATATTTGGTTGCCTCAATTGGATCCACCCCGGATATAATCTGACCAGTCATCATGCCTGGCAGCGAAATTATACCAGATGCTGCCATGGCGTTAATTATTGGCATCATTCCTGTCTTCATGGCCCTTTTAACGTGATCTCCTAAAGCTATAAATCTTGGTTCTCCTAAAGATAGTCGGTCTTCTATTAGTTTTAGATCTCTCTTGATGGATGTTGTTAATGTTTCCATTCCCAAACCAATTCCCGTCATGGTGTTTCCAATAATCATTCCTAATATTGGGAGAAAATAGCGAGGTGAATACCATGGCTCTGGTTGTACAAGTAGAAAGATTGCAAATAAGGTGCAGATGAAGCCGACACAAAACAATGTGGACGCTCCTAAACCATAGGCATTTATGCCTTTTAGTTGATGGGTTTGCCGACTTAAGATTTCTCTACCGGCAAGAGCGACCATAATGAGTGCCAACCCTATGGTCCAGACCGGGCTGGTTTGCATAAATATAAATTTCAGGACAAAACCAATTGCCATAAGTTGTACGGTCATGCGTACTGTATTGATTAATAGGGTTCGCTCTAACCCCAGACCTAACGCGAAGGAAATGCCACCATTTATTAAAATAAGCGATGAGGCGAGTGCTAAATCAAAAAAAGATAAATTGATATAATCCATTGGTTGCCTATTAATCTACGGCCTGGTCGCCTCTAGGTTTGGTTCTTATATTTTTAGGCCATTGACCTAAAGATTGTTGACTTCTACATCTTTCTTAGTGAACAAAATTTCTTTTGGGCCAAATTTTTTGACTTGTTCTGGATGATGACTGGCTATGAAAACAATTGTGCCATTAGCTTTTACTTGTTCAATCATTTCTTCAAGCTTTCCAGCTGAAAGTTCATCGAGAGCGCTTGTTGGTTCATCAAGCAAGAGGACTTGAGGTTCATCGGCTATAGCCCGTAAAAATGCCAATCTTTGCCTCTCTCCTGTAGAAAGTTTGCTTACATGCCAATTTCTCAATTCAGGTTTCAGGGAAAGTTTGGCCATGTTTTCTTCAAGCTCATAGTCTTGTCTGAAATGCTCATCAACATGATCAAACCACCATGTACTATCAGCTGCAACAAATCGTACTCTTTTGCGCCAGTCATAGGCCGCGAGATCTTTTCTATGTTGACCGTTCAGAAAAACCTCTCCTGTTGCTACATCTAGATCTGCTATGGCACGCATGAACCTTGTTTTACCCGAGCCTGAGGGGCCACGAACAATGATTGATTGCCCTTCCTGAACTTCTAAAGTAACTGGTCCAAAAATGTCGTTTTTTAAATTGAGTATTTCAAGCATACGTTTTTTCAAAAACCTTCAGAGAAATAAGAGATTTATTCTTTATCGGATTCTGCGGTAAATTCTGCGACAAAATGCAAATTTGCTGGTGTTTTATTATCTAGATATTCTTTTCTAAACGTCGATACAAAACCGTAATCTTCTATTTTATCCAATTCAGATGGCATTAACGGCAATGGAGGGGTTTTGGGAATTTCATCATCACGGCGGCCTCTGCAAATGATGAGTAACTTACCCTTGGGGCTTACGAGTTTCGTAAGAGCTTTTATCGCCAATTCTCGTTCTTCACCATAGAGTGCCTGGATGGTGAAGGTTTCACTTACAAGATCAAACCTTTGAGACCAGCCTTCTGGCATTTTTAATAGATTTTGCGCCTCCCATTCGATGGGGAATTGACCTGCATTGCGCGCTGCCCATTTCACGGCTGTCTCGGAAATATCAAATGCCGTTACCTGATAGCCGGCTTTGTGCAAGGCGACAGCATTATGTCCCAGGCCACAGCCAACATCCAAAGCAAGGCGCTTGCTGTTAGGTGCCTTCAACCACTCTTTTTGCTCATCTCTATCTAACCATTCAAGAAGTGGCAGGCGTGCTTGTCCATGGGCCCAAGGATTATGAAATGTTGAATTTTGCTTTGTGGAATTTTGTGCTTTTAAACTCTCTTTCCCAAGAGAACCAGCCCCTATATCCCCACCCCACGGTATTAGTTCAGGGTCACCATCAGCTTCTTGATAGAGCGCTTCAAACCAATCTAGTGGCTTATTTTTTTCTTTAAACTCTGCCCGTAACCGGTCAGCGCGTTTGCGGGCTTCTTTGCGTTTGTCTTCGCTCATAGTGGGCTCACCTTATGATTTCTATATTTTTACGTTGAGCTTATCACGCCTTTTTTTCCCAGCGCCCCGTGGCATTTTGTTGCCAATAGGTGGCCTCAATCTCTGCCGCTTTTGCAGCTTTCCATTGCTCACGGGCTCGTTTTAAATCCGCCTCGTTGTTTCCATTGAAAATATAAACCAGGCGTTCATAACCTTGATGGGCAGTGACATCACCACTATCAATGAAAAAACGAATATTGGCGTTGTTTATATTTTCAGTTTTGTCAGTGATTAAAACCGGCTGATTTTGCAGGGCGCCTTCTGATAATGTTTCATTTGTTGTGCTGTGGGCCAAGAAGCTGTCTGGGCTATATGTCCAGAGCATTGTATCAAGAGCTTCCATTTGTTCGCCCTCATTTGTCTCGACAATAGCACGCCATCCGCGCTCTAAGCTTTTTGACAAAAGGTCAGGTAGAACGCGTTCAAGGGTTGCTTGTTCTAGATGATAAAATAACAACTCCATCAGGCTTTATCTCCCCTGCTTTATTACTTACTCGTCTTTATTATCGTACGGGTTTTTACCCTTGCGCATATGCATGCGAACGGGAACGCCCCAGATATCAAATGACTCTCGCAAGCTATTTACAAGATATCTCACATAAGACGTTGGTAATACTTCTGGCCGAGAGCAGAAACAAATGAAGGTTGGTGGGCGGGCATTAGCTTGTGTCATATAACGCATTCTCAAACGGCGCCCACTCACTGCGGGCGGGGTGTGCCGATCAATTGCGTCTCGCAAGAAATGATTGAGAGCGGATGTGCCGATGCGTTTATTCCAAGTTTCCTCAACTTCAAAGACAGCATCCATCATTTTTTCAACGCCGCGGTTATGCAAAGCTGAGACAGGCACAACTGGCACGCCTTTAATTTGTGGCAGAAGACGCTCAACGCGCTCTCTTATGCCGGCCAAGAATTTTGAATTATCTTTTTGCAAGTCAATTTTATTCACGGCAATAATCAATGCCCGGCCTTCTTCTGCGACAAGATCACAAATAGTTAGGTCTTGTTTTTCTAGTGGGCAGTCTGCGTCCAGAAGTAAGATTACAACCTCGGCAAATTTAATGGCGCGTACGGCATCGGAGACAGAAATTTTTTCTGGCCGCTCTTTAATCCGTGCTTTTTTACGAAGGCCTGCTGTGTCAAACAAGCGAACCTTTTGCTCCCCCCAATTGAAATCGACTGAGATTGAATCTCTTGTCAGACCAGCTTCAGGGCCTGTGATCATTCGGTCTTCACCAAGCAACAAATTGACCATGGTGGATTTACCTGCATTTGGCCGCCCTACGATAGCAACTTTTAAAGCTCGCTCGCCTTCTTCTTCCTCAAGCAATTCAGCCTGACTTATTTTCCAGGCTTCATACCCTTCAGCCAAAACACTATAGAGCTCGCCGATGCCTTCGCCATGCTCGGCTGAAATGGCAATGGGGTCCCCTAACCCAAGTGCATAGCTATCATAATAGCCTTCATCACCAGAACGACCTTCGCATTTATTCACGATCAACGTCACAGGCTTTCCTGTTTGGCGAGCTAACTCAGCAAAGACTTCGTCAGCCGGTGTCAGCCCAGCGCGCGCGTCAATCAAGAAAAGAATAATATCAGCATCAACGATCGCCGCTTGTGTTTGGCGGCGCATACGCCCCTCAACACTTGTGTCCTCACCCTCTTCAAGGCCGGCTGTGTCGACTAACTTTGCTTTGATGTCACCAAATTCGATCTCGGCTTCGCGCCTGTCTCTGGTCATGCCGGGACGCGGGTCAACGAGCGCTAGACGTTTGCCGGCTAACCGATTGAAAAGGGTCGATTTGCCCACATTCGGGCGGCCCATAATTGCTACTGTAAAAGACATGAGTTTTTCAAAACCTAATTTAATGCACAGATTACCTATGGCTCTTTTTACCTCTCTTTACTCATTGAGGGTAAAAAACTTAGAGACAGTGTGTGCTTTTTTGTATTTTAAAAAGCAAAACAGGCTGTAAGAACAGCCTGTAACTTAATTCCTAAACCAATTTAAGAAAAGATCATCCTATTTAGTCGATAGGAGATACTTAACTTTTATCTTAGGGCTAATAATTTTGCTTTGTCTGTTAAAAGGAACATACGACCACCAGCCACGACAGGTGCAATGGTCAATTTACTTCCTATATTTTTCTTAACTGTTACCGAGCCCAACTTTCCATTGACTCCTACAAGCATCCCTTTGGTTGAAACCAACCATAATTGTCCGCCTGCTAAAACAGGGCCACTCCAGCGACCACCACCTGGCAGCTTAGCGCGCCATAGAAGCTTTCCGCTTTTTGCAGTCAATGCCATCAACTCACCGCTCACATCAACCACATAAACAGTGTTGCCAGCAACCCAAGGTGCTTGCACGCCCTGAATGTTGTGAGACCAGAGGCGTTCGCCAGTTCTCAAGGCTGATGCTGTCATTCTGCCACCATGGCCAACAGCGTATACAATGTTGTTGGAAATAACCGGACGTGAGGCGTTGCGCAATGCAGATAGAGAGTTACCTCTTTGAGCCCTTGATAAAGTTTCTGTCCAAACTGGTGTCCCTGTTTCAACATCAAAGGCAACAACTTCACCTGATGGATAAGGAGCAACAACAATACCACCAGAGACGGCTGGTGAGGCATTTGTTAATAGAGAGGCTGATTCAGGTAAGCCCTGATAACGCCATAGAACAGAGCCGTCTTCAGCATTGAGGCAGATGAAGCTACCCAATGCAGTTGTTGTAAATACTTTGCCGTTTGTTGCTGTTGGAGATGCTCTTACTGGCTCGCCAATTGGCTGCACCCAAATTTCTTTGCCTGTGCTTGGGTTTAGAGCATGAACTTTACCAAAGCCTGTCGCGACATAAAGCCGACCACCATCAATGGCAAGACCACCACCATAGCCTTCATAGTCACGTTCTTGACCTGGTGTCATTTTCACGCCCCAAATGAGGGAGCCACTTGATTGAGAAAAAGCGCTTACTTTACCGCGAGCGTCCAAGGTGAAAACCCGGCCACCATAGACGATTGGGCTTGCAACTATTCGGCTTCTTTTGTTTGAACCACGGCCTGCATCAGCATTCCAACTTCTTGCAACCGCATTAGAAAAAGCTAAATGACCAGGTGCGTTATTTGCCAAGCCACCTGGCTGTGTCCATTCACTGTTGGCTGTGATGACAGGAAGTGCAGTGATTGCTGTGGCTGCGCCAACATCAAGTTCCGGCGCACCGCCACGCTTTGCGCTCATCACCGGGATGCGTTCACCGGGTAATTTTGGTTCTGGTTTTTTAAATGGATTTTCAAATTTTGGTAATGAAATATCTGGCAGCTCAGGCGAGTCCACGCCTGTCAGGTCTTCCATGGTGCTGCAACCACTTAGAAGTGATACTCCTAAAGCTGCAACGCAAAGCTTAATTGATAATTCTTTGCTTGCACCTAGCCCCGTTTTGACAAACCCCATTTTGCCTGCTGCTAAATTTCTTAAATTTATGCTCATCGCCATTCAGAAGAAGTCCCAGTTTTTTCCGCTTTCCTCAAATCTGAGGTCAAGCTAAGAAAGTTCATCCAATAAGAAGTTCACGCAACAAAACAAATATCAAATCAGGTTTTTAGTCTATCATGATTTCTCAATGTCTATGATTTTAAGACATTCAGTTCACTTAACAATCCCCAATAAACCTTCATTTTTCATACATTTAACACTGAACAGCAGGTTTTCACTATGAAAACAACTGCTGAGCTAAGTTCAACACGCTTTAACTTATTTTTGTGCTTGGCGCGTTGCTATGACATCTATCATAATTTGAGCGCGTCTCTTTAAAGCACTTGGTGTTGATTTATTTGTTAAAATGTCTGTAAATCCGGTTTTGGCTAAATCGTACTTACCTTCCTTAAAGGCAGCTAGCGCCACAACTTCATTTGCTGTGTTTTGCCAGATGGCTCCTGGTTTGGTAAATTCTCCTAAAGCTTTTGACGTTTCTTCATAAGTTGCGTTTTCCAGCTTTAATATCGCCAGATTCAATTTTGCATAATCACGCAAGATTTTGTCAGCACTTGGATTTAACGTCACTTTTTTATAAAGAATTTCAGCTTCGCCGGTTTGACCTTTCGAAGCCAAATTTGCAGCTAAGTGCAAGCGAGACATAATCTCATAGCCTTTGGGGCTGTTTTCAATCAAAGCTTTGAATTTATCATCAGCCTTGTCTGTATCATCTTTTGCTACATCTCTAAGTGCTTGGATGTATTGATCACCTGCGGCCTGCCGCTTGCTAACCTGTTGATTTTGCCACCAAATTGAACCTGCAACACCAAGAATTAATAGAACGATTGCGCCAATAATGATGGTGCCGTACTTTTCCCATAGCTTTTCAAGACGTTCACGTCTTAGCTCTTCATCAACTTCTCTGAAAACATTATCATCAACCATAAAATTCTTGCTCTTTTGTCCTTTAGCGCATTTCATCTTTTGATGAATTCAAGGAAATGCCCTAGGTTCTTATTTTAGCGTTTTTTATACGCTCCAGATGCCCACGACACATCCGCGTGTCCCAAAACCGAATTCACTTTTGGGCGGAACGCTATATATATAAACGTTTTTTCTCAATTCACTTGATAAACTGCTATTCATGATTTCGCAAATCTATTAGGCAAATTATTGGTAAAAGGCTAAATAATAGGAATTGTGGTTAAAATACAAGCTATTTGAGACTATAAGACCATTATTTACGCAAGAATGTGCCCCCCTCCTGTTAAAGGAGAAGGGCTCTTCTGACGTAATGTAAAATTTTATGAGCTTGCAGGGCGTTTTTTAGCTTTGGTTGTTTTTGTCTTTGAACTTTTGTTCAGCGAGCTTTTTTTCAACATTTGGTACGTTTCAGCTTCTGATGGGAAGCTTCTATCTCTCACTTCTTCAGCATATAACTCAACAGCACCTTCAATCGCGGCGCCGATTTGACCGAACTCTTTGACGAATTTAGGTACCCACGGACTTAAACCAAGCATATCTTCTAATACTAGAATTTGCCCATCACATTCTTTGGAAGCGCCGATACCGATGGTTGGTGCCTTAACTAACTTTGTTAATTTGGCTGCTAGTGGCTCTGCTACACCTTCAACAACCATGGCAAACACGCCAGCTTTGTCGAGGTCTTTGGCATCTTTTTCAATGGCAGCCCATTCTTCTTTCACACGGCCCTGTGTTTTAAACCCACCCATGGTGTTTACTGATTGAGGTGTTAAGCCGATGTGTCCCATCACTGGAATTCCGCGCTCTGTTAAATATTGGATGGTTTCAGCCATATAAGAACCGCCTTCCAATTTAATGGCGCCGCAGCCAGTTTCTTTCATAATGCGTGCTGCATTACGAAATGCTATTTCTTTGCTTTCTTCATAGGAGCCAAATGGCATGTCCACCACAACCAAGGCACGACTAGAGCCACGAACAACGGCTGCACCGTGCATAATCATTAGATCTAGCGGCACTGGTACAGTTGACTCAAACCCATGCATCACCATGCCTAAACTATCACCAACCAGCATAAAATCTACGTAAGGGTCAATTATCCGGGCTGTATGAGCATGATAAGCTGTGAGAGAGACAATCGGACTTGCTCCTTTTAAGGAGCGGATATAAGGCACCGTTAATCTCTGCACTGATGTTTGTTTTGATTTTTGTACTGTGGGTTTTTGTACTGACATGGGAACTCCCATAATAATTGCATTTAGTGAAGCCAGCTTTTAGTCTGGCTTTCTTAAATTAATATGGGCTTTATACTTTTAAATTACAAGATAAGAGGCTAATTCAGTAGTTTTTAGTTAAATTCATGATGTTTAACTAATTTAACCTAAATAAACCGCCTTAATGCACTCGATTTTGCAGCTTTGTAATTACAATAATGGTTGCCCGAATAGTACCCCGTGTAAATAAAATGCAAATGCTGCATAAAGCCCAACACCGATCACGACCGCATAAATATCATGCATGAATTTGGGCTTGAAATTTCTTGTTTTAACCATACCAAATTTCTCACGCTTTTTCAGTGAGATGCGATCAAAAATACCCCAGGCTAAAAAACTACCAAAAAGCAACACAGAGGCCAAATCGCCGTTTACCAGTAGGTGAGCGAAGGCCCAAAGCTTTACTGCAGTAATTTGAGGATGCCGTAACCAATAGCGAATATTACCACTTAATTTAGCTGCCGGTAGCAGTAGAAATGCGATAAATACTAAAGCCATGGCCAGGTGGCGAAGTTCAAAAGGTGGTTCATATAGAACTGTCGCTGTTGGACGAGCCAAAGCATAACCGATAATGATGACGACAAAGCCAATTAACGCAATTGCACTATAAACCAGCTTAAATTTATTTTCTCCAAGCTGGCGAACAAGCTTATGACGCTTGCGTGGTAAAGCAGAAATTAAGTGAATACCTAGAAACAGCACTAAGCCTAAAATTAAGACCCACATTTGGTCAGCCCCTTTATTGTTTTTCCATTCACTAGCACAATTATTGTGCAATTACGATATGACAATTTCAACATTTTGGACACATGCACAAATATTCATGCAGATTTATCACACTAGAGCATCTCACTTCTTATTAAATTCATGGAATATGATCTATCTCTTTGTTTAAACTTGTCATTTTTTTCACTTTAGGTAGCCCACTAGCAACCACTCACTCTTAAAATCAGTACCTACTTTTAAGTGATTAGCCCCAGAATGATTTGCTCAAGATATTATCTTGACCATCACTCTCTTACTTTTACTGAAAAACGCTTTTCAGCAGCTTTTTTTACTAAGAGAACAAGAAAAGTTTACTGATTTTTTGCACAAAATTATGTGATTTGTATGTGTTCTCAAATGTTTGGATAAAGGTTTTATTGAGCCAAGACTGATGTTTTGGATGCAGCACTACACCACAACAAACATTGGATGTGATATGCCTTATTTAACAAATCTCTTTAAAATGAGCCTAATGGTTGCTCTTCTTACAGCTATTGCTGGAACTTTAAGTGCTTGCAATAGCAGCCCATCAAACGGTGGTTATGATATTCCTATCGAAAAAGAACGGCGTGGAAGTCATTAAAAATGACAATCACGCCGCTTAGTTGAGGGTTAGCTCAATTAATTGAATTTAAGATCTCAACTTTATTCATTTCCCTCAGTAAGAAGAGTTGCGTCACTGCGAACGAAAACAAGAATGTGACCATTATTCTTTACTGGTACCCAAAACTCTTTAGACTGAGGGAAATAGAGAAAATCTGCTAAGCCTTGCGTTGTTTTCAAATCAAAACTTTTTTGAACGTCGATATTTTCCAATAACTGTCCGTCTTCAAGTGAAAACCTCATTAATTTCGGTGCACCTAAGCTGGTTGCGTAAATTGTTCCTTCGTCATCAATTCCTAGACTGGCAATTTTTTTTAGGTTGTTTTGTTTTGTCAGGGATGAAATCTGTTTTGTCGCAATTTGCACTTGATTGATTTTGCCACTATTTGTATTTTCTGGTCCACTTTGAGGTGAGGAAGCTTTCAATCCAATTGACGATACGTAAAGCTTATCTCCTTTTTGAGCTAAGCTATTTGGCCCTTCTAACTTTTTATCTTTCAGCCAAACGCGCAGTGTTTCATCGCGTTCAAGTTTTAGAATTGTATTTGATAAGGGATCACTGACATAAATACCGCCCTGTTCACTAGCACTGACATCATATAAATAAAATGCATTTGGCTGCTCAAACCGTTTGATGATCTCAGCTGTCTCGACATCAATCTTTAAAAGACTTTTGCCATCTGCCACATAAAGCATCCCCCCTTTCATTGCCATTCCGCGCGGTTGATTAAGACCTTTGATCCACGCCTTATTTATTACGCTGCCGTCACGTGCGAGTAATGCAATGGATCCTGTTGATGGTTGCGCTTTTTCGCCTAACTGTGAGACATAAAATCTTAATCGTTTTTTATCGAAGGTAATTGACTGGGGGTGTTGGAGATTATCGACACTTCGCAACAGTTTTAAAGTTGCTCCTTGTGCCTTTTTGCTTTTAGCCCTTTTGTCTCTTTCTGCAAGAGCACTTTTCAAAGGGGGAAGCTCAGTTTTATTCTCAAGCTTTTGCCGCCCCGTTTCTAGGGCTGCTTGTTTCATTGGATAAGATTTCTTTTGCTTACTCTGATGGTGTTTTTTTTTCTTGTACGCTCTTTTAGGCTTTACCGTCTCCTTTTGGGTTTGCTTTTGTTTTTCAGAAAATTCTTTGTGACCCTTTTTTTGATACGTTGATTGATAAGCGCCATTTGCAGGTGGCAAACAACAGGCGGCCAAATTTATTAAAAGACACCCACCCAAAACAGTTTTAATAACCCGAACCATCTACTCCCCCAAAACTCAAAATACTTTTACCGATCCGATTGATTGGCAAGGAACCATGGAAAAGAGGCAGAATTTTTGAGGGGGAATAAACTTATATTAGTGAAATTTACGAGTTTGAAATATCTCGTGATCTCATTGAAATTAAACAGTAAATAATTAATTTGAACATAAAAAAGTGAGGTAGCTTTGCTACCTCACTTTAACAATCAGATCAAAGGTTTGGGTTGACTAATTAACGTGAACCGCGCGCTTCTGACACAGAAAAGACTAGAACTGTGCCATCTATCATCATTGGTGCCCAAATTTCTTTTTTATTTTCCATATACTCAATATCAGCCAAACCTTTGGTTGATTTGACGCCCAAAATCTTTGCCATATCATATTCGGCTAACTTAATACCTGTCACAGTCGTTAGGAAGATATTTCCTGAGACCCAATCTGAAATATAAAAGTTGCCTTTTCCATCTGGCTCAATTCCATCCAGGTTTCCAGCCGGACCCTTACTAAAGACTGTTATCGATTTGTCTGCTAATTTTACACGAACTAAATTGCCATTTGGTTTTGCTTCTAGCATAGACTTTACGGTTGTGCCGACAGTTGTCCCCCAACTGGCAACGTATATAGAATCTCCATAGACAACCGCGCCATTTGGACTTAGCAGCCTTTCATCCTTTAACCAGAGACCGAAAGTCCCATCTGTCCCAAGCTTAAAGAGACTATCTGTTAGACTATCTGTAACGTAAACGGAGCCATCTGGTCCGAGCGCCGGATCATTTAAGAAAATCGCCTCTTTTGATGAGTATTTATTGGTAACCTTCGCTGAGGGAATATCAATCTCTACGAATTCAGTTAGATCGGCGACATAGAGCTTATTCCCGCTTATCACCATACCCTTTGGTTGATTGAGCCCACCGACCCAGTTTAAATCTTTAATGCCACCTTTTTCATCTAAAATAGCGATGGATCCTCCACCGGTTTTGACTTTAAAATTCAGAAGGCTGACAAAATACTGTTTTCTCTCTTTATCAAACAGGACTGCTTCTGGGTTTTTGTCTGTTGTGACTGAAAGCACCTGCTTGGGTGTGCCATTTTTATTGGAACCTATTTCTCCGCGCATAAACATAAATGCAGCAACAAGGCCAGCAACAATTAGAATTCCGCCAGTTAGACGTTTCATGGATTAATCCCTTCACAATTTTAGTTGTTTTTTTAAGTTCTCTTGGCTGCACTTTTTTGTGTTAGCTGAAGGATTTTATCATAGGGAAAAGGATGCTACAAAGGTGAGGAGCACTAATCTGGGCTATTTCACTTCATACTTTGGTCTCTATAGAGACCTCTCAGATGGAGGCTAAAGTAAGCATAATTCTATTAAATCTGCTTGCATTTGTGGAGGGATTTCTTCTTTTAGGTTGCTTCTAAACCCTAAATCATTTGGAGCATCTTCTTCAGTTAGATAGCGCCACCCTTGAAAGGCTTTTCTAGGGCTCATTTCTACTGGAACAAATGATCCTTCAAGGACAATGCCGCACTTTGTTGGGCCTCCTTCAATTGGCATTTCTCTAAATTCTGCAATTTTTTGTCTTGCTTGAATTCGTTTTTGAAAGACCCAATAAAGGGAACCTGGGGGTGTGAGTGTATCATTTAAAATTTCATCTGCACGCTTTGGGAAAAAACGGGTGACGTGAATGAGATCTTTTTCTACTAATTTTTTCCGGCTGTTCATTTTTGCGCCGTTTGTGCGCAAAAATGTCTGACGTTCCTCAAGCTCTTGCAAACTTGTGATCCCAGCTGCCATTTTGATAAGATGTAATCCCATACCTACTCGTTTATTTTCCAATAAATTTTCTATAAATCATGATCACCCTATAATTAGGAACTAATTTTCCAAAATACCAAGTGCAACTATTTTGTCTTTGGGTAATCTATCCACAAGTAAATTATTATAATTAATGCATGTTTTTCTCAAATCATGCTCCTTTTCTTCACTTATTGTCACAGCTCAAGTTTTTGTGAAGTAGAGTTCATTTTCCTGCCGTGATTGAAGAGCATATGCTTTTGATGGTCGCTGAAGATTTTATTTTCTGAGGCGATTATAAAATAATATTTCAAAAAATACGGAGCAAAATTATGAAACTTTCTAAAACTTCAGGTGCTGCACTTGCAGCTGCAGCTGCTGCACTTATGGTTGGTGGAGCTGCTACAACAACAGTTTCAGCACACGAAGGTGATGTTGCTTGCTATGGTGTTGTAGCTTGTAAAGGTCACAGCGCTTGTAAAACAGCAACGAACGCTTGCAAAGGCCAAAACGCATGTAAAGGCCAAGGCTTTGTTAAACTTTCTAAAGAGCAATGTGCTGACGTTGGCGGCAAGCTTGAACCAGTGAAAAAGAAATAATATATGGTGCCCCTCTTGCTTTTGCGGAGGGGCATTTTTCTTAATTTTTATCACAACCGTGCTAAAATTATACTGAACTGAATGATTTAGGTTCTAAGCCCAAGACAAAAGAGCCCCCTTATGAATGATCAAATTTTGAGCGAGCAAAACTCATCCCGTCCTCCCTTTATCGGGTTTGGCTTAGGCCTTAGGTCTGAGCATTATACTGATATTCTAGAAGGCAACCCACCGATTGACTGGTTTGAGGTGGTTTCGGAGAATTTCATGGTTCCTGGTGGACGGCCAATGCAAATTCTTGATCAGATTAAGGAAAGATATCCGGTTGTGATGCATGGAGTTTCCATGTCTATTGCCTCAACACAGCCTTTGGATATGGACTATTTAACTGACTTAAAAAAACTTGCCAAACATGTGCAACCAAAATGGATTTCGGATCATTTATGTTGGACGGGTGTGCACGGCGTGAACCTGCATGACCTGCTTCCCTTTCCATATACGGCTGAAGCTCTTGATCATATAGTCGAGCGGGTCAACAAGGTTCAAGATTTTCTGGACCATCCGCTAGCGCTAGAGAATGTATCCAGCTATGTGAGTTTCAAACAATCGGAACTTAGTGAGTGGGACTTTATCAGCGAGCTAACGAAGCGGACCGGATGTTGGCTTTTGCTTGATGTGAATAATGTTTTTGTGTCTTCCTATAATCATGAATTTGATGCAATGGAATTCATTAACGGTATCCCTGAAGATCGTGTTGTCCAATTCCATATGGCTGGGCATAGTGATTATGAGACTTATATTGTTGACACCCATGATGCCCCTGTCAGAGATGAAGTTTGGGATTTATACAGAGCTTGCCAAAAACGTTTTGGACCTGTGTCTACGATCATTGAGCGAGATGACAATATCCCTCCTCTAGCAGAGCTAATGCCAGAGCTTGAAAAAATCAGAGCCATTGGGCAAGAAATTCACCCGCAATTGAAATCGCAAGCGGCCTAGGCTTTTTCTTATCGGCATGAAACAAATCAATAAAGCATTCCATTCCATGAGCGCACTTAACTATGAGCACACTTAAAGAAATTCAAGATAAATTTCAAAAATCGATTTTGCAGCAAGATGCCACAATTATCGATGAAATTGTCGATACCTCAAAAGAAGAACGTGCTGTTTTATTGAATGTCTACCAGCATGCTTACGGGGCACGGCTTATTGAATTTCTAGAAAATGATTTTCCGAAAACCTTTACCTATATGGGCGATGAGAATTTTCATCATATTGCAAAAGATTATTATGAAACTCATCCTTCTGATAATCCCAATGCACGATGGTTTGGGCGGTTTTTCCCAGAATTTTTAACGAAGCATCCAGAGTTAGTTAATAACCCTGAATGTGGGGAACTTGCGCATCTTGAATATGCTCTCGGTACCGCTTTTGATGCACCTAACACCAAACCGTTGACTAAGGCTGATTTTGCACAATTGTCACCTGAAGACTGGCCAACCCTTAGCTTTAAGACTCATCCTTCAACTACAAGACTATCTTTAAAAACTAACGCATCTGAAATTTGGTCGTCGTTACATAAAGAAGAAGAGCTGGTGGAGAGTAAATCAAAAGCGCTAATTATTGAGCTCATTTCATGGCGCGGTGATAATATGGCCCGCTTTCGGACTATGAGTTATGATGAAGCCATGATTTGGGATGAAGCTCTAAAGGGAGCTAATTTTGGCCAAATTTGTGAGATGCTTGGCACTTACTGGCCTTCTGAAGAAGCGCCTTTAAAAGCTGCAGGTTATTTGCAAGCCTGGATTGCTTCTGAATTCTTGATTGACCCAGCTTAAGTTAACTATACCTCTGCCTCTTCTATAAGACTTATTTCGTCCAAGACTTTCTTAGGTAAGAGGGTTTGTTTACCACTTTTACAAATCAACCTATTTTCAGTCTTATTTTTCCTTTAAAACAAATCAGTTACTGGATTTTTCTATTAAAAAACATGAAAAGGAATAATAAGAATGGCTGTATTAAAAGTTATTGAAACAATGGCTAGCTCAACTAAATCTTGGGAAGATGCTGCAATGAATGCGGTTAAGCGCACATCTAAGACCGTTGACAACATCAAATCCGTATGGATCCAAGATCAAAGCATTATTGTTTCTAAAGGTGGCAAAGCCAAAGAATATAGAGTGACTTGTAAAATTTCTTTTGAAGTAACTGATTAATCTTTGTTTCTCAGCAGCCATTACACAGAATTCCTGTGTTTTGGCTTATGAGCTTTCTTCTCATCCCCCGCAATATTTACTTATTTCTCTCCGGATGGAGCCAACGCTTCAGGGACATCATAAATAATCAAATTGAAATCATCGGGTTTCTCGATTGTTTCACCTTCGGTTATTCGTTTGCTTGTGTTCGGTAAGGGCACGAATTCTCCAATCATTGGAAACCCTTTTTTTAATTTATTTGAGGCTTCATTTAAAGATTCGTTCAATTTCGTTGAATATTTGAATTCATAAGCTCTTGGCCTTGTTCCAGCGATGCCATAATCCAGATCATGGCCCCATAAATATATTTTATTTGGTGCATCAATATAAATGGCGATGATCTGCAATTTTTGCGGACGGTGTTTTGAGGTTGGCCAACCATAGAACTCGGGTATCGAAAAATAGGTGACATAGAAAAACACCGAGACAATGATTATCATAATCGCTTTGTAGAGCCAGTGCCATGGTGTGTATAGCAGCATACATAAAAGTGCTGCCAGCACGACTAGATATGAGACTGTCAATCCTAAACTATCTAACATTATATAAAGCTCTCTCTCTCTTCTCTCACAGCTATTCCAAGCGCTTTTTCGTCGCACTTCAGTTGCCCACCAGCAACCGTGCTAACGCCTGGGCCTCCGAGGGGCGGCATTTTTTGCGATTAGCTTATCTGTGCTCGCTAAAGCTCCGCTCAGGCTGATCTTATGCCCCGGGCTACGCTGTCGCTTCGCCATGTTCCTCAGTCCTAAAACGGGCTGAGCTCCTTCTTCGTCTAGTAAACTTTTATTTTCTCTCACAGTTATTCCACTACTATCACAGTGGCGCTTTAGGTTGCCTACTAGCAACCGCATTTTCAGTGCGCTCCAGATGCCCACACAGCAACCACATTTTTAGTGCGCTCCAGATGCCCACACAGCAACCGCGCTATTCTCTAAAGACAACCAACTGTTTTGGTATTTTGTCTTTCTTCACAATGCGTCCATCCTGGCCGAGTGTGAAGTTTACTACCGTTTTTTCTGTTCCTTTTGTATCAAGCGTCACCGTTTCATCAACGATGACCTGGTAGTCTGGCCGTAATTTAAAAATTCTCACCAAGACATCAACGGGCTCGTTTGATACGGATTTATAGTAATGCACATTCACGGTATAGCGCCCTGGATAAACACCTCTTATTGTAACTATCTCCTGGTTCAGAGGATTTTCTACCAGTTCATTATTTACAGTGATGCGATCATCTTCCATGCCGCGGTCATCGCGATCTAAATGGAGCAGTCCTATTTCTCTTTGCTTGAACCAAAGTTTTTTTCCAAGCGGGTCGCCGACCCAGACATCAATATCGTCCGGGCTAAAATCTTTCCACGTAACTGTAATTACAAAATAGGCGTTGATTTCAACATCACCTTCTTTGGTTTTTGGGTTGATGAAAATGATCGCAATGAAAAACAGCAGGGAAATACCAAGCAGTGAATTGAATAACAAATCACTAAACGGATCGGCTCCATTATTCTTTTTTTGACCACTTCCAACTCTTATTGCCACACTCACCTACCCTTTCACATGCTGGTTATTATCTGTAGCCATGATCGTTTTAGTGTGAATATTAGCTGTTAAGAGTTTTAGTGATTGTTTATCTGACAGCCGAATGAGGGAGGCAATTATTTGTTCGACATTTTTGTTCAGTAATATTTGCTGAATGCCTAAAAGCGTTGATGCAATGAGCCCAGCAAACGTGGTGTATAGTGCTGTACCCATGCCGCTGCTCATTGTAATCAGGAGATCTTGTATATTTTCCGCGCTTGGATTTGGACCAGAGACAAAACTTTGCAGCATCAAAATGAAACCAATTATGGTCCCTATCAATCCCAGCCTGATTAGGACATCAATAATAAAGCCCAAGATTTCACTAGGGCTTCTGAGTTCATCAACATAGATTTCAAAGATATAATTAGCTTGATTAATCCCGTTCTCTGATTTTTCATTTTCAGGTGTTTTTTGAATCTTTGATAGTTCATTTATAAAATCATCAACAAGGCTTTCTTGCTCTGTATCTCTGCTACTTTCTATGGTCGTTGAATTCCCCTTTACAGACTGAATTAGTTTTTCTGCTCTGATTAAATTTTGGCATGATTTGAAAATATGGATGGCGCAATAAATTGATGAAGCTAAAAAAACAGCTGTGATGAGAAATGAGATATAACTACGATCGGCTTCAAGTACTTTTTCTCCATAGCCTTGGTCTATCATTACAAAGCCGAAAAAAACGATTAGGCTGAACATGAGTAACCAGAGTAAGAAATAATAGAAGGGTTGAGGGTCTGTCGCCCTGATTGTTTTTGTTCTTATTCGTAGTGCCATGTTTATACTTACAGACTTTCTCATATCAGGCGTTCTCAATTTAAGCTCTGTGCTAGTCTTGCTTCAATAAAAAAGCGGTCTCTCCCATTTTAGAGAAACGATTATTTACAACGTCCAGGTTGTCATATTTAATTTTGGCTTCCTGGATCATATTGGTCAGGATGACGTTCGCGAGTATCATATATCTGATGTGCCCATCAGCTCGCTCACTGCCATTTTTTTTTGCTAGATGAAACCACCCCATTGCTTTTAGAGGCCTAAGTGGAAGCCCTTGACCATTCCAATACATCTGCCCCAAATTTATCTGTGCTGGTACGTAACCTTTTAAGGCCGCTTTCAGATACCAACGGGCTGCTGTTAATTTGTCCTGTTTCACACCAAGACCTAAATAATATAAATTTCCGATCACTGTTTGTGCCGCGACATTTCCGGAATTTGCTTTTTTTGAATATTGGGAAAACGCAATCTTATAATTACCTGAGAGAAGATTATCTCTTGGAGACCGTAGATACAGATAGGCGTAATAGCTAAATGCCACTAACAGGAGAGATAGAACCATCCCTGTAATTTTCTTGTGGTTTTGCGCCACTCTGACAAAAGGTATGCTCACTCCATTTTTCATTCAGGGGTTGAACCTTTCGTTTACGGGTTTCTATCTGATTAGATTATAATATGAGAGTGAGGAAAAATCGCCTTTTTTTCTGATAGTTGGAGCTAATCAGTCATTTCAAAAAAGGGCATTGAAAAGGGTAAAAACTTACTCAAATCTGACAATTGAGTGGATTATAGCCAAAAAATGAAACTTTATCTGGCGCTTTATGCTTTTTGAAGCAATGGTGAGATCAGACTTTTATAATGGACTTGCATAAGAGATCGTAACATTAACTGCTCATAGCTCGTCCTAACCCGATTAGTTTGAATTTAGATAAGGAGTTACATTTACAGTATGTTCACTACACTTATTGTGTTTTTAAAGCCTGCTGGCTTTCTGCTTGAAACAATAATTCACTTCTATCTGGAACAAAGGCTAGTTTTTCAGAGATGGTAGTCGCATTTTGCGGGTAATTACCGTTGAATTTAAGAGCTACGAAATTCTCTCCTATGCCCGCGTTTCCCGTTTTGACGATTAGATCTCTCCAGCCGTTTGTAAATTTTTGTGCCACATGAACAGGCCCTTTCACGCGGCGAATGCGCGTCATGCGCCGGAAACCATTGGTTCCTTTTGCAAAAATTACTAAAGTACAGCCCGTTGAAATACACCATTCATCACCTTTAAACAGTACCATTCCTTCAGCAATGCCATCACCATTTAAGTCAGCGCCAATAATTTGCTGCGTGCCGCTATCGATTTTGGCTTCTAGTCGGTATCGATGAATAGCTTTTTTAATATCAGATTGATTGATAGATAGCTTTACTGACTGAGCGCCTAGTTCATTGTTACTGAGGGACGTCTTTTGATCATTTTCTGACTTCTTACTTAGATCAACTGGTGCTTGGGCTACTCCATCCCCAGTGATAAAATTGTTATTGGCGTTATTCGAGCAGGCCCCTAGAAAACTTACCAGGCAGAGTGTAAGTGCTAAAAAACATCTTTTTATAAATTGTTTCTCTAACATATTTCTTCTCATCGATGCGCTTTATAGGAGCGCTAAATAGTAGCTTTTAATAATACCAAACGGTTGTTTAGCCTTTTTGGCATGGCCCTATTTGATTTAAAAGCATGCCAATAAATTCACAAAAACTTGAACTACATTATGGTTATTATACTTTTTTAAGGAGAAAATGCGACCTAGCAGTACTATTTTTAATAGTTTGCCTTATTCAGCTGTCTCATTTTTTAAAGCTTTGAGTTTTTTGCCCACCCTCACGATCGCTTCTATCGCTGGTTTCAATTCTTTTCCAAGTTCCGTTAGTGCGTATTCAACTGTTGGAGGAGAGGTTGGCATAACTGTTCTTAGGACAATTCCATCAGCTTCCAGCTTTCTTAATCTGGTAGTTAATACCTTTGGTGAAATCCCTTGTATGTCATCCTTTAACTCACTGAAGCGCCTTGGCTGTTCACTTAAGAACCAAATAATATTTGGTGTCCATTGTCCTCCGATAATACTTAGGCACGCAGAAAGGGGACAACTCATGGGCGGGGGCGCAACTTTATTTTTTCTTCGGACTATCATTTTATTCCTCACAACCTTTTTTTGATCAATCGATTTAGCGGTTACCAGATGGTAACTAGGGCACTAGATGGTTAGTTCAAAATCCAGTTTCAGTCAAATACCTACTATACAATAGTTACTACATATCTATATTACCCTAAAGATACATTAGAAAACACTTAAATGTTCGTTTTTGTTTAAAAAAGCGTTCTTTTGAGTCTCTCTTTAGGGTAAATTTGAATGTTTCAACCAAACCGTTTAACAACTCTCCTTAATATTAAGCACCCAATCATACAGGGCCCCTTTGGTGGTAACCTTTCTACGATTGATCTTGTTTCTGCGGTATCGAATGCAGGTGGCCTTGGTTCATATGGCGCTCATATTCTTCCCCCCGAAGAGATAAAGAAACTCATCAAAAATATACGAAACGTTACGGCCCAACCCTTTGCCATTAATCTCTGGGTTTCAAATTATGATGATGGCTTTGCTACGATTAGTGAAACTCAATTTGAAGCGTATCTAGAGCCTTTCAAACCTTTTTACGACGAACTCAAAATTGATTACCCAGTTTATCCTGAAACGTTTTATGAAAATTTTGAAGACCAGGTAGAGGCACTTATCGAGATGTCACCCCCTGTTTTTAGTTTCGTCTTTGGCGTGCCTGATGAAGCAATATTGAAAGAGTGCAAGAAGAGAAAAATTCTCACTATTGGAGCAGCTACTACTGTTGATGAGGCTGTAGCTCTCTCTGATGCGGGCGTCGATATTATTTTAGCAACAGGTTTTGAGGCTGGTGGGCACCGGGTTGCGTTTCAAAAACCAGCTGAACAATCGCTTATTGGCACTCTTGCCCTTGTGCCGCAAGTGGTTGACGCGGTGCCACAGCCAGTGATTGCAGCTGGTAGCATTTCTGATGCAAGGGGGATAAAAGCAGCTCTTGCTTTGGGTGCCCAAGCTGCTCAACTTGGCACTGCTTTTCTTGCATGCACTGAAAGCGGGACGAGTAACCTGCACCGACAATCTCTATTTAATAACAAAGCTGAGAACACAGTTCTTAGCCGCAGCTTTACTGGTCGGCTTGCTCGCTTCATTCCGAATGAATTTATTTTACAGTGTGAAAACTGTCCTGAGCTGCCCTTGCCATTTCCCATCCAAAGTTTTTTTGCAAGCCCTCTTAAACTGGCTGCTGCCAAGACATCCACTATGAAATTCACCTCTCACTATGCTGGACAAGGTACCGGCTTGCTAAAGCACCGTTCGGCTTTTGACCTGATGGATCAACTGATCACTGATCTATCTAATTAACGTCCCTTACCTCTCACTTTAACCATTAGGAAAAATCATGACTTACAAATTATATTATTCCCCTGGAGCTTGTTCTATGGGCGTTCATGCAGTTTTAAATGAACTGAACTTACCTGTTGAGCTTATCAAAGCGGCCGATACACCTAACTTTGAAACCCTCAGTCCTCCTAAAACGGTGCCTGTTCTTGATGATGATGGGCTGATTATTCGAGAAGGCGCTGCTATCATTCTGCACATTCTTGAAAAGCATAATAGCGACATGCTTCCTCAAACTGGTGAAGCGCGTACAAAAGTTATTGAATGGCTAATGATTGCAAATGCGACAATTCATGTGGCTTATTCTAAGTTATTTTTTATTGCTAAAAATATAGAAGATGAAGATCTCAAACTTTCCCTTTTAAACAAGCAAGCAAAGGTCATTGAAGGCTTGTGGAAGTCTATTGATGAGCATTTGAAAACTTCAGATTATGTGGCAGGCGATAAACCGACACCAGCTGATTTTCTGCTGACAACATACGCCAATTGGGGTTCGTTTTTCCCGATGGAAATTCAACTTGGTGACAATGTTAAGAAGATGATCACCAACATTAGTAGCCGTCCTTCTTTTCAAAAAGCACTCCAAGTAGAAGAGGTGGACTATAAAGCCACTGCTTAATTATTAGATTTGCCCCGTTGCTCCCTGGACCGTGATTTTTTGTTTATTGGACTATCTTCCTTTAAGCGATTTAATCACGGTCCTTTTTTATATTTTGTGATGACGACAAACAAATTTCACCTTTGCTTTCTTGCCATCGTCCGTGCCAACTTGACCGCGATGAACCCCATATTTCTCATCGGTTTTGCGCAGCTCGACGTAAAAAGGTGTTTCACTATTTTGTCCGGCTTCATTTTTATAAGTTGCGTAGCCGCATGTATGGTAACCATCTTGAGTTTCGAATTTCAATGTCTTTACTGAAATGAATTTTATTGGTGACTTATTGGGTAGAATGGACTGAACAGCCTCTTGATAGAGGCGCTCCTGGCCCTCAGTTAAGATGATAAATTGTGTCTTATCATTGGTAGCTGGGCTTTTTATTTGCACCCCTGTTTCCTTGCCTGAAAGACAGGCAGATAGAGGTAATATAAAACCCAGGACCAATAAAATTTTTCTTAGCATCAACAGTCCTCTATCTTTTTTTTAGGCAGTGATTCAATTTTTCAACTCATTTAGATTGAAATTTTTATTCAATCATTTTCAAGTTTGATTAATCATGATTTCTTTGTTTTCTCAAGCTTTTGCTTCTCAATTTTAACTCTTTATTACCTTCCCTTCTCACTTTTTTCACCTAAGCCTGCCAATATATTGAGCAATTTTCTTTGAGCCCTTCCTTCGAGATCCAACTGATTAAAACTTAAGCAAACTCACCTGCACATTTATTAATCGCTATGCATAAATGCGTATATTTTATGCACCTTTAGACTGCGCAAATTCATCCCACACCCCCTAAGTAACTGTTTTTTAATATTTTATTGGTTTGGCACAAAACTTGATTATCAACCTACGTGATCGAGCGAGCTGCTCCAAGCTAAGTATGTATGTAGTTTTTTATTTTAGCTAGCTGCCTCGCTCTAATCGAAAATCACCAAGGGTGACTAAAAATATTTTTTAAAAAGGACCAATTTTTATGAAATTTTCTGAGTTGATAAAAAAGGTTATTAAGCGAACGACGATTGGGTTGACCGCCGCTTTAACTGTGACTTCTCTTTCACTCTCAGGCCTTCATGCAGAGGAACTCGAACTAGAAAAAGATGAGCTTAAATTTGGCTTCATTAAGCTAACCGATATGGCACCGCTCGCGATTGCGTATGAAAAAGGCTTCTTTGAAGATGAAGGTTTATTCGTTACTCTCGAGCCTCAAGCGAACTGGAAAGTTCTGCTCGACCGTGTGATTGACGGTCAATTAGACGGCGCTCATATGCTTGCAGGGCAACCACTAGCTGCAACCATTGGGTTTGGCACCAAAGCTCATATTATTACACCATTCTCAATGGACTTAAACGGCAATGGCATCACGGTATCAAACTCTGTTTGGGCTGAGATGAAAAAGCATATTCCTCACAAAGATGGCAAACCAGTTCATCCTATTAAGGCTGACTATTTAAAACCTGTGGTTGATAAATATAAAGCTGATGGCAAGCCTTTTAAAATGGGTATGGTTTTCCCGGTATCGACCCACAATTATGAGCTAAGATATTGGCTTGCTGCTGGCGGAATTCACCCGGGCTATTACTCTAAAACCGACACTAGTGGTCAAATTCTAGCTGATGCATTTCTTTCTGTAACCCCTCCCCCACAGATGCCTGCAACAATGGAAGCTGGAACAATTTATGGCTATTGCGTTGGTGAGCCTTGGAACCAACAAGCTGTGTTTAAAGGGATTGGTGTGCCGGTTATCACTGACTATGAAATTTGGAAGAACAATCCGGAAAAGGTCTTTGGTATCAGAGCTGACTTTGCCAAGAAATACCCAAACACAACGACCGCTTTGGTTAAAGCTCTCATTCGTGCCGCTAAATGGTTGGATGAAAACAATAATGCGAACCGCGTTGAAGCTGTGAAAATCTTGTCAAAACCAGCTTATGTTGGCGCGGATGAAGCTGTTATTGCGAACTCTATGACAGGTACCTTTGAATATGAAAAAGGTGACAAGCGCGACGTTCCTGACTTTAACGTATTTTATCGTTATTTCGCGACTTATCCATATTACTCAGATGCCGTTTGGTATTTATCTCAAATGCGTCGCTGGGGACAGATCACAGATCATAAGCCTGATAGCTGGTATGATGAAATTGCCAAAAAGGTTTATAAGCCTGACCTTTATCTGAAAGCAGCTAACCTACTGATTAAGGAAGGTAAAATCAAAGCTGAAGAGATCCCAACTGGGACTGATGGTTACAAGAAGCCTCAATCAGAATTCATTGATGAAATCACATTTGATGGCCGCAAACCTAATGATTATCTCAAGCAATTTAAAATTGGCTTGAAGGAAAAGGAAACCGTCACGGGGGGTAAGGTAATGGCTAAATAACCCATTACCTCCTTCTCCTGGCCATAATCTCTATGGCCAGGAGACACCTAATTTTTTACGTTTTTTTATCTTTGCAAAATTGCGAAACAAAATGGAAAACTTAAATGGCTCTTCTCTCCATACCCTTTACACAACAAGGCTCTAAAATAAACTTTCAAGAAAGTTTCAAGCAGCTGATGATCCCCCTCTCAGCGATGATGTTATTTTTATTTGCTTGGGAGCTCAGTGCCTCTCAGATTAAAACCTCTCTTGGTCTTGTACCTGGGCCAATTGAAGTGAGTAAACAATTTGGCAATTTGATCACTGAGCACGCTGAAGAACGAACTAAGGCTGATGCCTTTTATGAGCGCCAGGAAAAACGAAATGCCAAAAAACTGGCAAAGAATCCAAACGCCAAAGTTAAAATTAGAAATTACACGGGCAAACCAACTTTCTTTGATCAGATTTTAACCAGCCTTGTTACTGTATTTACGGGCTTTTTGATCGCAACAATTATAGCTGTACCGATTGGAATTATCTCTGGTCTGTCGCAAAATTTTTACACAGCTATCAACCCGATTATTCAAATTTTCAAACCGATTTCTCCGCTGGCATGGCTGCCGATTGTCACGATTATTGTCAGTGCGGTTTATGTATCAAATGATCCGACTTTTTCTAAATCATTTATCATTTCAGCTTTGACAGTTACGCTTTGTTGCATGTGGCCAACATTGATTAATACAGCTGTGGGGGTTGCCAGTGTTGATAAAGATCTCATTAATGTTTCCAAAGTGCTGCAGCTTTCAAGCTTCACAAAGGTATGGAAGATTGTTCTCCCTTCAGCAATTCCTATGATCTTCACAGGTTTGCGCCTCTCCATTGGCATTGGCTGGATGGTGTTGATTGCGGCTGAAATGCTGGCTCAAAATCCTGGCCTAGGCAAATTTGTTTGGGATGAATTTCAAAATGGCAGCTCTAATTCATTAGGGCGCATCATGGTGGCTGTTTTGGCAATCGGTATAATCGGTTTTGTCCTTGATTATCTGATGCTTACTCTACAACGTTTTATCTCTTGGGATAAAACTGCAGTCCTTCGTTAATTACAGATTTAACATTTGAAAGAGATTTAATAATGAACTCTCCCTATTTACATATTGATCATGTCACTATGAATTTCCCAACACCTACGGGCGAATTCTGCGCCCTGGACGATGTTAACTTTGTCATCAATAAAGGTGAGTATATTTCCATCATTGGTCATTCTGGCTGCGGGAAATCAACTGTTCTCAATATCATTGCAGGGCTTTTGGAAGCCAGCCAGGGTGGTATTGTTCTAGAAAACAAACAGATTAATGGGCCTGGGCCTGAACGCGCTGTTGTTTTTCAAAACCATTCTTTAATGCCGTGGCTCTCTGTTTATGAAAATGTGGCGATTGCTGTTCGACGGGTTTTCAAGGGTAAGAAAACCAAAAAAGAAATGCATGAATGGATTTTACATAACCTCAACCTTGTTCATATGGACCATGCTCTTGATAAATTACCTTCAGAAATTTCTGGTGGTATGAAACAACGTGTTGGTATTGCCCGCGCCCTTGCTATGGAGCCGAAGGTTCTTTTAATGGATGAGCCATTTGGTGCGCTTGATGCGTTAACACGTTCTCATATGCAAGAGAGCCTTATGGATATTCAGGAAAAGCTGAATAATACTATTGTAATGATCACTCATGATGTTGATGAAGCTGTTTTGCTCTCTGATAAAATTATTATGATGAGCAATGGGCCAGCAGCTGACATTGGGCAAGTTCTTGAAATTGACCTGCCACGTCCACGTAATCGTGTGCGCCTTGCGAATAATCCAACTTACAATCATTATCGCCAAGAAGTTCTCAGTTTCCTCTATGAACGTCAAGCCAATCCACTGTCTGAAAAGAGTGAGGAGATGCCTGAAAAAAAGCTCACTGAAGCTGAAGAAGCGGCTGTGACAGAGGAGGAAAATTCGGTAGACAATGTGACACAGCTTGCCCCCCTTGATAATTCTGGAAAGGCTGCTTAAACTTACCTTTCATTTACCCGTTCATTCATTTCCTTCCCTTTTGAATGAGCGGGTTTTTTTATTTTAATAAGCTGGGTTGAACCAAAAAAGCCAAGCATTTTCTAGTAAAAAACATCCAACCTAACTAACTATTATAATTGAATTTTTAATGATTTCGAAGCTTAATCAGCTTCATTTACATTGATTACTTCTCTTCTATTTTCATCAATTGATACCATTTGTCGCTCAACAGAAATCAGGATGATTGCCGGGTTTGAGATGCTATTATGTTTGATTTCCTGGCTTAGCCTTCCAAGCGTACTTGTGAACGTTCGGCTACCTTCCTTGCATCCATTTTCAATGATTGAAATTTTAGATTTTGGACTTGCCCCAACTGCCAATAAATTCGCCTGTATTTTGGGAGCCATTTTTACGCCCATATAAAGAACAAGCATCACTCCTTTTGTAGCAAAGGAGGCCCATTTGTAAGGAGTTAGCCCTTCTGCGCTGTGCCCGGTCAAATAAATTAATGCACGGGTATCTTTTCGGATGGTGAGCGGTAAGTTTGCTTCTGCTGCGCAGGCATTTGCCGCGGTTATACCAGGGATGATTTCAAATTCTATGTCGGCTTCCTTCATAGCGTCCATCTCTTCTCCAGCTCTACCGAAAATTAATGGATCACCGCATTTCAACCTGACAACTCTTAAGCCTTTATTGGCCTCATTTAAGATGTGTTTGTTTATTTCGTCTTGAGAGGTACATTTCTCGCCTGGTGTTTTACCAACAAATATACGTCTTGCATCACGTCTTATGATTTCAAGGACTGTTAGGTCTATTAACCGGTCATATATAACAACATCTGCTGACTGCAATGCTCTTGCGGCTCTAAAGGTGAGGAGATCACTTGGGCCTGGCCCAGCGCCAACTAAAGAGACAAAACCTTTTGAGGTTTCTTTAGGTGCGTCTAGTTTTGTTGTATCAGTTGTTTCACACTTCTGGCTTAAATCATCCAATGCGTTTTGATAAATTGTCGCTGAGGTTGCGCCCGCAAATACATCCTTGAATAAATGATCCCAAAAATTTCTACGTTGTTCGAAACTGGTGTATTTTTTAGCAACCAAGTGCCGAAGGCTTTGTGCTTTTTTTGCTATATTGCCGATGTCTGTTGAAAGAAGCGCTTCAATTTTTGTTTTTATCATCCGAGCCAGGACTGGTGCCGTTCCTTCAGAACCAATGGCAACAGTGATTGGAGCTCGGTCTACAATGGCCGGGGTGATGAAATTACAAAGGTCAGGTGCATCGACCACATTTAACGGTGTTTTCAGACGATATGCAATTTGTGCAATTGTTTCATTTTCGTCTTCATCCGATGCCGCATAGATCAGGCTGAATGGCTCTAAGTTTTCTTCGGTTGGTTCTTCTCTTTGCCACTTAATAAGATTGTTTTTATAACTATCTTCTAACTCTGCATTGAGGCTTGTCGCAAACACTGTGATTTCAGCGGGTGTTTTCTTCAGCAATCTTAATTTTTGCGCCGCTTCTTCCCCGCCACCGATGATGGCAACGCTTGTGTTTTGCATATCATAATAAATGGGAAAGTAACGCATATGTCTTCTTTTCTGCAACAAACTTTTATTCAGCTGCAACCTTTTGCTTGCTAGTTTCAATCAATTTTGCGAGCTCAGTTTTGCATGAACCACAATTGGTTCCTGCATTGTGTTTTTTGCCTATGGCTTTTACTGTTGTGCAATTGTGATTTTCAATAGCGTCTCTAATCTCGTTCACCCCAACGTTAAAACAACTGCATATAATTGCCCCTTTATCTGGAGCATCTTTTGATGGTCTACCGGTGAGGACTGAGAATTTATCCTGTGTTGTAATGAATTCTCTTGATAGAAGATCTTTCATAAAAACGCGTGAGGCATTAATTGGAGATGGCCCGATAAAGAGCACTCCCTTTAGCTCAGCTTCGTTAAAGTAGGCCCGCTTAACATGACCAACTTGCGGATCGATAAACTCAAAGGGTTCGTCTTCTTTTGATATATCAAAACCCAACAATGCGCTTAAAAATGTTTGATCCGCATTGATCAAATCATCACCGGCGCATTCAATCGCCCAGCCGGCATCGATTGGCATGAGCGCCCAATAATCTTGTTTTGGGTTTGAGGATAGCTCTCTTAATTTTTTAATATTCGGTTTGTTTTGCGTAATAAACAAACCGTATGAACTTGGGTTTAATGCTTTTATTGAACAGGGAGTAAATTTACTCTCTGGCTGACCTGAAAAAGGGTCGACATTTTTTGCAACAAGTGCATCAATACGGGCGCTTGATGCGAATTGATCTGTCCAATGAAGCGGAGAGAATATAGTCCCTGGTGTTTGTGTATCAGTTATTCGAGCTCGAAGCAAAGCTGTGCCCTGCTCACTCTTCAACTCTACGATAGCCGCATCTTCTATTTCATATTTTTTAGCGTCTTCTTTACAAAGTTCGACAAATGGTTCTCCGATGTGGCGCATCAATCTTGGCGTTTTGGCTGTTCTTGTCATTGTGTGCCACTGGTCACGAATACGGCCTGTATTTAAGATGAGCGGATAGTCTATGGATGCTTTTGAACTTGCCTCTTTGTAGGGCGTTGGGACTAGTTTTGCTTTTCTACTTTCAGTGAAGAAGCCGCCTTCAGCGAATAAGCGCTCTTGCCCGACGACCTTACCAGTTTCATTTTTTATGCATGGCCATTGTACTGGCTCTAACTCATCATATCCCTCACTGGTCAAATTTTTCAAAGGGCCGATATTGAAATCCCTACTATTAAAACCTGCTGATTGATCATTTTCAAATTCAGAGAGTGCGGCATGTTCGCAAAAAACATCTTTAGCACTTTGAAAGTTGAATAAATCTTCAAACCCCATTCGTTTGGCGACTTCGCAAATTTGCCACCAATCTGCTTTGGTTTCACCCGGCGCTGATAAGAAAGCTCGTTGACGTGAAATTCTTCTTTCAGAATTTGTTACTGTTCCTGACTTCTCACCCCAACCTAGCGTTGGGAGCAAGATATCTGCGCATTCTGCTGTGTCAGTGTTTTGCGTGACATCAGATACAATAACTAACGGGCAGAGTTTTAAGGCTTTTCTCACCATATCTGCATCTGGCAAACTGTCGACCGGGTTAGTTGCCATAATCCAAATGGCTTTGACTTTCCCATCATTAACAGCTTCGAATAACTCAACTGCATTTAGACCTGGCTTTGAAGGGACTTCGTTTACGCCCCAAAACCTTTGAACAATGTCTCTATGGTTTTCATTTTTTAACTCCATGTGAGCAGCTAGTTGATTAGCTAAACCGCCAACCTCGCGGCCGCCCATAGCATTGGGTTGACCGGTTAAAGAAAGGGGTCCACAGCCTTCTTTGCCGATGCGTCCTGTACTTAGGTGACAATTTAAAATGGCGTTGACTTTATCTGTGCCGTTTGAGGATTGATTTACGCCCTGACTATAGAGGGTCATAACCTTTTCTGTCTTTGCAAAGGTTTCATAGAATTCAGTGATTTCAGATTTTGTTAGTCCGGTAATCTTAGCTATTTCATCCAGGCTCAATGAAAAGGCAGCGTCTTTCGTACTCGCTTCACCCTCTAGATTTGCTTCTATATAGTCTTCATCAACAATGTCTTGGCTATATAAATGTGCCAAGAGACCATTGAACAGTGCGACATCTGTCCCTGGGGTTAAACCTAGATGAACATCACTTGCACTCGCCGTTGTGGTTCGTCTTGGGTCAATGCAAATGAGTTTTAAATCTCTTTTTTGTTTTTCAGCTTCAATCCGCTGAAAAAGAATAGGATGACACCAGGTCAGGTTTGAGCCAACAAGAATGATGACATCAGCTTTTTCCAGATCGTCATAGGAATTTGGGACTGTATCTGTGCCAAACGCACGCTTGTGACCAGCCACAGAAGAGGACATGCACAACCGTGAATTCGTATCTATGTTGGCGGTTCCTATGGCGCCTTTCATGAATTTATTGGCGACGTAATAATCTTCTGTCAGAAACTGACCAGAAACATACATGGCAACGGAGCCTGGGCCCTCTTCCTTGATGAGAGCTGAGAACTGGTCAGCAATTGTTCCCAGCGCTTTTTCCCAGCTCACTTCATCGTCTTTAATTTTTGGCACAAGGAGGCGATCGTCCAGAGATAACGTTTCACCTAAAGATGACCCTTTTGAACAAAGCCGCCCGAAATTTGCAGGGTGATTTTCATCCCCTTTAATTTCAACTGTTCCATCTGGCATTGGCTTTGCCAAAACACCGCAGCCAACACCACAATAGGGACAAGTTGTCTTAATTGTTTTGGAGAGTTCCTCTGTTAAGTGGTCCACCTCTGCCTCATTCATACTGGTTATGCTGCCTCTTTTTTCACTGGAACAAGATCAAGGTAAACTTTGCCATCTTCTTTTTTAACGTCGAAGCTCTTCACGCACATAGGTTCTGGGCCAAGGGCTTCACCGTTCACTAGATTAATGACAAGGTTATGAAGAGGACATGTCACTTGTGCGCCATGAACAATACCTTCACTTAGAGCTCCACCTAAGTGAGGGCATTTATCTTCTATTGCGTAGACATCATCTGCATGTGTGCGGAAAATGGCTATTTTAATTTTGTCTGTGACGACAACGCGGCATCCCCGCTCGGGGATTTCGCTTAATTGGCAGAGCTCTACCCAGTTGTTTTCTTTTGTCATTATTGTGCCGTCTCCATTATTGCGCAGCCTCAAGTGGGATTGGTTTAATTGGAGCAAATTCATGAGCATCCTTGCCGTCTACAAATTCTTTCCAAGGATCGATTTGCAGGAATTGTTGAGCATGATAGAAGCGCTTAGAAAGTGTCTTCCTTTGTTCTTCATCGTCTACAATTACCTCTCTAACTCGATCAAAGCCAACACGTTTGGCCCATTTATAGATCCGCTCCAGATAGTAACCTTCCTCACGATAAAGCTGAATGAGAGCTGTCGTATACTCCATGACTTCATCTTCTGTTGTAACGTTGCAGAGAATTTCAGTGCCTTTAATATCAAGGCCTGCTGCGCCGCCAAAATGAAGTTCATAACCGCTATCAACACAGATGACGCCAACATCTTTACAGGTTGCTTCAGAGCAATTTCGCGGACAACCAGACACCGCAAGTTTCACTTTTGCGGGCGTCCATGAGCCCCATAACGTTCGCTCTAGCTTAATACCGAGGCCTGTTGAATCTTGTGTACCGAACCGGCACCAGTCTTTACCAACACAGGTTTTGACTGTTCTTAAGCCTTTGGCATAAGCGTGACCTGAAATCATGCCTGCATTATTCAGGTCTGCCCAGACATCTGTTAAGTCTTCTTTTTTAACGCCAAGCAAATCAATACGTTGGCCACCAGTTACTTTTACTGTTGGGATTTTGTATTTATCTGCAACGTCAGCAATGGCGCGTAATTCGTCAGGTGAAGTAATGCCACCCCACATACGTGGAACCACTGAATATGTGCCATCTTTTTGAATATTGGCGTGAAGCCGCTCGTTCACGAAACGAGACTGCTGATCATCAACATATTCACCAGGCCATGTTGAAAGCAGGTAATAGTTGAGAGCTGGTCTACATTTTGCGCAACCGCAAGATGTTTCCCATTCAAGCTCCTGCATAACAGCCGGGATTGATTTTAATTCTTTTGCCACAATCAAGCGGCGCACATCACCATGTTCTAATGGTGTGCACGGACACATTGGTTTTGGTGCATTTGGATTAAAGCTATCTCCCAAAGACAGTGAGAGCAATTGCTCAACCAGGTTGGTACACGTTCCGCAAGAGGCTGAAGCTTTTGTGTGCACTCTGACATCATCAACAGAGCTTAAGCCTTTCTCTTTGATAGCTGAAACGATTTTACCTTTGCATACGCCGTTACAACCGCAAATCTCTGCCTCATCAGGCAAGGCTGCAACGGCCGCCATAGGGTCCAGGGGGGGCCCTCCTTGAAAATTCTGCCCAAAGATAACTGTCTCTCTCATTTCTGAGATGTCAGTTCCTTCTCGTAGCAATTGGGTGAACCATGTGCTATCACCTGTTTCACCATACAGAACTGCGCCCACAAGCTTATTGTCTTCGAGGATGAGACGTTTGTAGATGCCGCCAGCGGCATCTCTTAGTATAATACCTTCACGGCCCTCATCTTCAGCAAAATCACCGATTGAGAAAAGATCGATACCTGTAACTTTCAACTTGGTTGATGTGACAGAGCCGGTATATTTTGCGCTCATATCACCATCGAGATTTGCTGCTATGACCTTTGCCATTTCATAAAGCGGTGCTACAAGGCCATAACATTCAGAGCCGTGCTCTACACATTCACCAACAGTTAGAATATCAGGATCAGACGTTTGTAAATGATCTGAAGCCAGAATGCCTCTATTCACCATGAGACCAGCTTCAGCTGCCAGCTTTACTTCAGGGCGAATGCCAACTGCCATTACTACCAAGTCAGCTTCTAGCTCACGGCCATCATCGAGACGTATGGCCTCGACATGTTCATCGCCCATGATTTTTTCTGTATTTGCTCTGGTGATGACTTTGATACCGCGTTGCTCAATTTCTTTTTCAAGCAAGTAGGCGGCGGCACTATCAAGCTGGCGCTCCATTAAAGTTGGCATCAAATGCAGCACAGTCACATCCATACCCTGCATTTGAAGCCCTGCAGCGGCTTCCAAGCCCAATAGACCGCCACCAATCACTATCGCTTTACCGCCTCGATTGGCGGCTTCTTGCATGAGGTCGACATCATCTAAGTCTCTAAAGCTGACAACACCTTTAAGCTTGTGTCCAACAACTGGAATAATAAAGGGGTATGAGCCCGTTGCTATGAGAAGTTTGTCATAGGAGGTTTCATTGCCATCATCATCGATTACTTTTTTATTCTCTCGATCAATTTTTGAGATATTCACGCCGGTTCTTAAATCGACATTATTCGTTTTGTACCACTCTTCATCATGAATGATGATTTCTTCGTATTTTTTTTCTCCTGACAAGACAGGAGAGAGCATCATCCGATTGTAGTTAACGCGTGGCTCTTTGCCAAAAATTGTCACGTCATAATCTGTGTTTCCGCGATCAAACAGCTCTTCGAGCATATGTCCGGCGGCCATACCATTGCCTATGACAACGAGCTTCTTTTTCAAAAGATTTCTCCAAAATTGAATTTATTAATTCCGCAGCTAAACCGTACCTGGGAAGAGGGACAGTTTACGTTTTATTAATTTACAATTTCCGTGCCAGAATTCTCCAACCCCTAAACATAAACATAAAGCATTGAAATGACTGTCTTTTTCCTCCGTTTACCAAGCACACAGGTCCATGCTTTCAAAATAGGCATAGGTTAAATATTGTGCAGCTTATTGTTTATAATTTATGCAAAATGTTCTGCTGCCTGAATTTTGCGCAGTGAGTAAGCTTCTTTATTTATCAATACAGTCCTTAGAACCGCAGTAACGTGATTAAAAAAAGAGCATGTGGACTGTCGTCTGATTATTGTCTTTTGATTGGGCAACACTTCACTCTGATAGCGACTTAATTATTTACCTCCCTGTCTTTTGATAAAAGAAACCTCTATTTGCTCCTTTAATTGACACTCAGCTTATCCCTTCCAAAACGACACTAAGTCTCCTGCTCATAGGAATATTTTGATTATTGATCGGAAACCGCTCATAATAAAACGTCTCTGAGCGTTAACCGCTCATCTTGATGGTTTAATATTTTTAAACCACTGTTTTTGTTGAGTTATATTGTTTGGTGTATATTTTGCGTTTAGAGACTTAAAATAATAAAAGCGAATTTTGGGGAAGGTAAAAACTCATGAGAATGGAGTTTAACCGTCTTGTATTGGTGAAACGCTATTTATGGGGATCATTGTTAGTTGCCATCATTCCTTTGGCATTGATGGCTGGCCTCTATGATCGCTATAGCTCTTACTTGCACGATAAATTAATTGTCGAACGTATTGATGGCGATTTGCAAACGGCGATTGTTAAGATGCAAGGCTTTTTAGATACTCAGATTTATCATCTTGAGAACCTTGCTGACTTACCTGAAATAGGAGATTTTTTGGTCAGCGGGAAGACACATTCTGCCTCTCCCCAACTGACTGACTTTTTCTACCTCATCACGAATGGACAAGATGTTTATGGCGCGGAGTTTTTTGATGTGGAAGGCCAACTTGTTCACTCAATCCCTACTCGATCAGCCCTGACGCCTCTCAACACTTATCATAAGTTACCGCTTGTTAAGACCAAGACCGTAGACATACTAGGCCCTATTCCTCCTGAGAATGGCAAACCAGGTTGGTTTGTCATCCGAAAAGATGTTATTCGTCTGGGTGAGAAAATTGGCTCAATCGTTTTGAAAGTTCGCCTCACTTCTCTTACTGAGCAAGCTTCTCTTTTATATAGAGATGGTGTCTACCAACCTTTTTTAAATACGGCTTCTAAAGCTAGCTATTCAGTTCTTGGAACAAAAGAAGTTCCGGGCTCTGTGATCACAACTTCCACCGCCCTCTTACCAGGATGGACTATTTCCTTACATAGTTATGGAAAAGACTTAGCTGATCCTCGATTATATATTCGCTACCTTCTGTTAATTTTTGTCGCCCTTTCTGCTTTTGGTATCGTTGCACTTTTTGTTCATATGTCTGAGCGACTGGCGCACCTGATTTCTCCTTTAAATGAAGGGGCACGATCCATTGCCAATGGTGACTTTTCAGTTCGAGTTTCTGAGGATGGGCCTGGTGAGATCAGAAGCTTAGCGAAATCATTTAATGAGATGAGTTCGCGGCTCAATTCGCTTATTCATACACGGGTTGATAGTGAAAGACGCGCTGCCCTTGGCAACCTGGCGGCTGGTATTGCACATGAGGTGAGGAACCCATTGGCAATTATTGGTACGACCATTCATGGATTAAAGCGATCTGAAAAGGATCCAACACGAAAAGATATGCTCGAGGTCATTAATGAAGAAATTATTCGCACGGACGCCATTGTTGAAGAATTTTTAGATTATGCACGGCCGCGCGAGCCGAAAAACGAAGCCACCCTTGTTCGCGATGTTTTGAATAGTGTTGTCACACTCACCTCAGCAACGATGTCAAAACAAGACGTCAAACTTAATCTCACAGGTGATGCGTCCATTCACCTTGAGGTTGATCCTTCTCATTTACGGCAGATTTTGATGAATATTGTTTTAAATTCACTTGATGCTATGCCGAATGGAGGGCATCTCACCATTCGTACTATTCGGAATGTGAACTCTGGTGAAATTCTCATTCAAGATTCTGGAAATGGAATGGATGCGACTTGTTTAACTCATGCTCAAACTCCTTTTTTCACCAGCAAAAAAGGGGGAACAGGTCTCGGCCTTGCGATTTGCTCTCAATTAATTAGCGCCAATGGAGGGACTTTAAAAATTGAAAGTGAAGTTGGTCATGGCACAAGCGTTTCGATCACCCTTCCCCTTGCGTCCCAAGCGTTAAAAAAACATCTCACTTCAAGTCAGGATGGTGATCTATGAATAATATAAATTGCTTACTTATTGATGATGAAGTGAAATTAACAAACTCGCTTGCCTTTACTTTGGGAGAGGCTGGAATTGACTGCATCGAAGCAAATGATGGAACTTCTGGTCTGCAGGCGGCCATCACTCATACGCCGGACCTGATTATACTTGATGTTCGTTTGCCGGATATTCCTGGGCTTGAAATTCTGGAACAATTAAAAGCTAAAATGAGTGATACCCCCATCATAATGATTTCAGCTCATGGTGATACGAAAGATGCTGTAAAAGCAATGAAGGTTGGTGCTTCTGATTATCTTACAAAACCGTTTGATGTTGATGAATTGATCTTGATGATCCAAGAAACCATTTCAAAAAAACAACTCAAAAATGAAGTTCAGTATCTTCGCAAAATCCATTCTTCATCGGGTAATATTATTGGCGAGAGCCCAGCTATGAAAACACTGATAAAAAGTGTTGGCCGAATAGCGCAAAGCAAAGCCAAAACCATTTTGCTGCTTGGAGAAACTGGAGTTGGCAAAGCTGTGATCGCCAGGGAAATTCACAATAGAAGTGGCCACCCTGAACTTCCCTTTATTGAGATTAACTGCGCGGCCTTACCTGAAGAATTGATGGAGGCTGAATTATTTGGCGTAGAAAAAGGAGCTTATACGGGCGCCGCTAGTAAACGAGCGGGCTTAGTTGAAATTGCCAATCAAGGGACTTTGTTTCTTGATGAGATTGGCGAGCTTTCCATGAAATTACAGGCCAAGTTACTGACACTGCTTGAATCCTGGATTTACCGCCCTGTTGGTTCATCACGGGAAAAACGTGCTGATATAAGAGTGATTGCTGCAACGAACCGAGATCTCGAACAGAATGTTCTGAACGGAACATTTCGTAAAGATTTGTTTTTCCGATTAAATATAATGCCGATAGAAATACCACGGCTGATTGATCGAGGAGATGATATCTGGCTTCTCGTGACTTATTTTGCTGAAACTCTTGCTAATCGGGAAGGTTGCCCACCTATTCGTTTTACTCAACAGGTTCAGCAGATATTTGCGGAATATAAATGGCCTGGGAATGTGCGAGAGATAAAGAACTTAGTTGAACGATTGACGATACTTTACCCCGGACAAGAAATTTGCCTTGATCAATTACCGAACGAATTTCTACACCTCAATGGTGAAACGCCAAACTCTATCAATGACACATTGGAAACAGCTGAGAAGGATTTAATTCTTCGCGTTCTTAATGAATGCAAAGGTAAGAAGGGGCTCACTGCTGAAAAGCTCGGGATTTCACGTCATGCATTGAAACGCCGCATCCAAAGATTGGGAATTGAATGAGACTGCACAAAACGCTTTCCCTCTTCTTTTTCACCCTTTTACACCTTTCCATCACGGTGCCAATGGGGACTGTATGGGCACAGGCCAATGACGAAAAAATCAGGGCCAATGTTGGGTGTCTCTATCCTTTAACCGGGCCAGCCGGTCTATATGGCCGTGATAGTGTTGTTTCTATTAAGATGGCGCAAGATTTTATTAAAAAATCACAGCGCTATAAGTCTCTTGACCTTCGTGTCAAAATTGGTGATACGCGCTCGAAGTCGCTTCGTGCAGTTCAACTTGCTCGCTCTTTCATTGACAAAGGACAGGTTGATTTTTTATGCGGGGTTGTGAGTTCGCGCATTGCTCTTGCGGTTAATGAAGCAACGCGCAAGCGCAATGTTTTCTTTATTGGCACCGACCATGCTTCACCGGTTATTGTAAGTGAAGCTTTGCAACCTTATTACTTCAGAATGAGTAATGGAACTCGTCAATCTATGTTGGCTGGAGCCAAGTATATCAAGACCAACTATTCAAAGACAAAACGTTTGAAAATTGCCTTTATTGGCCCTGACTATGATTATGGCTATTCAGCCTGGCGTGATCTGCGTTCTTTTTTAAAAAAACAAAAAGTCGACTTTGAAATTAGTGGTGAATTCTGGCCTAAATTATTTGAACAGAACTATGCCATTTATATTAAGAAACTCATCGACCTAAAAGCTGATATTGTTATTAATGGTCATTGGGGGCATGATCTTGTTAGCTTTATCAAACAAGCCAGAAATAGCTCATTATTCAAACAAAGTGTTTTTATGAACTTTGATGCAGGTGGTAACTTTGAGGTTCTCTCCGAACTAGGTGCTGATATGCCCCTTGGCCTAGTGCTCTCAGCTCGGCATCATGTGAACTGGCCGGAAACACAAGAAAATAAGAGCTTTGTTCAAACTTTTTTCTCACGAACAGGACGCTATCCTAGCTATGCTGCAGAAGGTGCCTATTCTGGAATTATGGCTATTGCTGAGGCTGTGAGACAAGCTGGTTCGGTTTTAGATAAAGAAAAACTCAGAGATGTTTTTGAAAATTTAAAACTGAAGCTACCAGAAGACCCCCACGGGTTTATGTCATACATGGACCCACATTCTCACCAAATCTTACAAGTGCAGGCTATTGGTAAAACAGTTGCAAATGATCACTTTAATCCTGCCAAAGTTCTTCTTTCTGACTGGAGTATCTATTACCCACCTTCCAGTTGGCCGTTACTGGAAGAGAAAAATTAAATTCCGTTTTAATATAGACAAGCTTTATGAGCGCTCTTCGCTCATAGGCTCTAGATTTTTCGAGCGCTTTTAAACCATTGCTATTTTTTCATTTTAACACCTTCCATTTTAGCTAGCCTTTTCATGCGCTTACACGCTCCCCTCTAATTGGTACGAGCCTTGCTATCTATCATTCTAACTACACTGCATAAAAACTCATGGCACTAAGCCATAGGCAACAAAGGTGTGGTTCGACATATATTTTCATATTGACGTTTTGGGAGGAACCTTATGAAACATTTTTTACGAACTGGTTTTTCGTTTAAATCTACTTCAAAAAAATCTCTTTTTTTATCACTTGCCGCGCTTTCTTCATTGGGATTGTCTAGCAGTGTAATGCCAGCACTTGCTGATGGTCATAAAGAGTTGAAAATTGGTTTTGTTACCTTTTTATCTGGTGGTGCTGCAGGTCCTTTTGGGGTGCCTGCTCGTAATGCTGCCGAATTAATGATCCAGGCAATTAATAAAGGAACGGTTCCAGCCCCTTATAACAGCAAAGGTTTGGCGGGTGCTTCTATCTCACCTATTTTTGTTGATGAGGCCAGCAAGCAAAAGGTTGCTGACTATAAGAAGCTTGTCCAAAAAGATAAAGTCGACATTGTTGTTGGTTACATTTCTTCTGGCAGTTGCAAAGCTATTGCCCCTGTTGCTGAAGAAGCTAAAAAATTCACGATTCTTTTTGACTGTGGTACGCCGCAAATTTTTGAAAAAATTGTAACAAACCCGAAATATGTTTTTAGAACTGGGGCACATGCAACGATGGATAATGTTGCTGCAGCCCGGTATCTCATGGCCCGCAATATTGATGCTTCATCAATTGCCGGGATCAATCAAAACTATGCATGGGGTCAAGATTCCTGGAAAGACTTCTCACAAAGCATGAAGGCGCTGAAGCCTGGCTTGAAAGTTTCAACAGAACAATTTCCTAAAATTTATGCTGGTCAATATGGTTCTGAAATTTCTGTTCTCTTGACTAAGAAACCAAATGTTATCCACTCAAGTTTTTGGGGTGGTGACATGGAAGCCTTTGTTTTGCAAGGCAGTGCGCGTGGTGTTTTCAAACGGAGTAAAGTTATTTTAACAACTGGTGAGACTGCTACAAACCGTCTTGGAACTCAAATGCCTGATGGCACGATCATCGGCGCACGAGGACCGCACGGTGCTCTTGCTCCTGAAGGCCCGTTAAATGACTGGTTTAGAAAAGCATATTTTGACAGGTTTGGTTCACTACCAACTTACCCGTCTTATAAAATGGCACAAGCACTTCTAGGTTTAAAAACAGCTGCTGATAAAGCTGGAAAAACTGACCAGGATGCTATTATGGCAGCTCTTAGAGGTTCTGAATTTGACACACCAAGTGGCAAAGTGACCATGGCTCTTTCAAACGGCCATCAAGCCATCCAAGACACCGCATATGGCATGTACAAGTTTGATAAATCAACAGGCAAGTCGAGCCTTGTTGATATTCAACGTTTCAAAGCCAAATGCGTTAATCCGCCCAAAGGTGTTTCAAGCACTGACTGGATTGCTTCAAATTTCAAAGGAGCTGATTGCAAGTAATTGCATCACGGATTGATGTTGTTTGTTGAGGTGCAGGTCCCCTTGCCTGCATCTCACATTCACCTCTCACTTTTATCTATTAGGAGATTATTATGCTAACAGCTGTTGCCATTTCATTGGATGGCCTGGGCTTTGCTGCGTGGCTGTTTCTTGCCTCTGTTGGATTGACTTTGATTTACGGAGTTATGCGCATCTTGAATATTGCTCATGGTGGGTTTTATGCACTTGGCGCTTACTCTGCTGCATGGGCTATTGGGCTTTATACGCAAACGGGGCAAACCATTGCCCTCACCTATTTGATCATTCCTATGGCTGCTCTTATTGTGGGTGTGGTCGCAGGTCTCACAATCGAGCGCGGTGTGATGCGCCACATGTATGGTCGCGACGAAGTTTTAATGGTTCTTGTGACCTATGCCATTTTTCTTATTCTTGAAGATGTCACCAAGCTGATTTGGGGCACAGATTCATATATTGCGTATCAACCTGCTTACTGGCTTGGTACGATTGAAATTTTTGGCATTCCTTACACAGTTTATAAATTTCTCACCATCGGGATTGCTCTCGCGACCGGTTTTATTTTGTGGTGGGGATTAACGCGCACGCGCACCGGGAAATTATTGCTCGTAGTGATCAATGACCGAGAAATTAGTTCTGCTCTTGGCATTAATGTGACCCTGTTTTTTACAGCAACTTTTGTGATTGGAGCTACGCTTGGCGCATTAGGCGGGGCATTAACAGCGCCTGAGATATCTGTTGTTCCTGGTATTGGGGCTGAGATTATTGTCATGGCGTTTGCAGTTATTGTCATTGGCGGCATGGGAAGTATTGGCGGCGCTATGATTGGCGCTTTAATTGTTGGCTTTGCCCGCGCTCTTTCCGTTCATCTCTACCCTCCAGCTGAACTCTTTTCTATCTACATTGTGATGGCTCTTGTACTGGCCATAAAACCATATGGATTATTTGCTCTTTCTGAGGGGAGAAAAATATGATGAAGTCTTTTGATCGAACTGAAGTTACTCTTCTTTTATGCATCCCTGTGCTCATTGGTCTTGGCTTTATTCTGCCTCAATGGATTGTGAATTACATTCAAGTTTCTCTCGGCACTGGATTGGTTGCCATATCTGTGATGACACAGATGCGATCTGGCTTGGTTTCTTTTGGCCAGGGATTGTTTTTTTGTATTGGCGGATATACCGCTGGTATGGCTGGAAAATTCTTAGGTATTTCTGATTTGTTTTTATTGCTCTTTTTAGGGGCACTTGCTGGTCTTGCCATTTCATTTCTTTTGGGCTTTCTTTTGCGCCGTTACAGAGAAATTTTTTACGCCATGCTCACGTTGGCTGTTTCTATGATCCTGTTTGGATTGCTATCAAGCACAGAAGAGCTTGGTAGCACAGATGGGTTTAACCTTGCTTCACCGACATATCTTGGGTGGTCGCCCGAAGGAGAAATGGCTCGCTATGCTTTATACATCGCCACTTGTATACCAGCACTTTTATGTGCGCTTCTTTTACACCGTTACTTAAGAAGCCCGATGGGGTTTGTTGGTGAGGCCATTCGTGAGAATGAATTGCGGGTGGAGTACCTTGGAACATCAGCTCATAAATCCGTTCATATTACTTATGTGCTTGCTGCAACTGTCTCAGCTATTGGCGGGGTGCTGTGGGCGTTAGCTCTTGGGCATGTGGACCCAGAGATGACCAATTGGACAACATCTGGCCAGTTTGTTTTCATCTCCATTCTTAGTGGTACAGGCAACATAATCTCTCCGCTTTTTGGCACGTTTATTCTTGAGATTATTCGTGTTTATGCCGTTGAGATTTCACCTAATACCTGGCAACTGATGATTGGTAGCATCATGTTATTGACCATCATTTTTCTTCCCAAAGGGCTATGGTCATTGATCCAACCTTCTTCATCTGTTGTCAGGACTACTCTTAAGAAATCCACTAAAGACAGCAAGGAGACAAGCTCATGACTGTATTACTCGAAACCCGCAATTTGGAGCGGACATTTGGGGCTGTGGTAGCGGCCTCCAATATCAACATTCAGATTAAAGCTGGTGAGATATTGGGAGTTATTGGCTCCAATGGTGCTGGCAAAACCACATTTGTAAATATGGTCACAGGTTATTTAAGCCCGAGTTCTGGCGAGATTCTTTATCGGGGCAACCCCATTCATGGGAAAGCGACCAGAGACATTACGAAGCTGGGTATTTGTCGTTCGTTTCAAATTCCTCAATTGTTTCTTGAATTATCCGTACTTGAAAACATGCTCATTGCTTTGATTATTGCCAAGGGGAATGCTCCTGTTCTTTTTGCTCCAGCTGTTAATGATAGTCTTGAAGAAGAAGCTCTTCGCCTTTTGTCACGCTTTGGTATTGAGGATTATGCAAACCAGGAAATCACAACTCTTCCTCAAGGTGTGCGTAAGCTTGTTGATATTGCTATGGCAACTGTTTCTGAACCTGAACTGCTGTTCCTAGATGAACCAACAAGTGGTGTGAGCGCCCATGAAAAATTAGAAATCATGCAAGTTCTCATCACTGCTTTAAAGGTCACCAACACCGCTGTTTTGTTTATCGAACATGACATGGAAATTGTTGAAGCTTTTTCACCTCGTGTTGTTGCTTTTTATGAGGGGACGATTTTAGCAGATGGCCCTACGGCTGAAGTGCTTCAGAATTCTAAGGTCCGTGAATTTGTGATTGGGAGTGAATTTCATCGCAAAGGTGACGCACCGCCCTCTTCTACAACTGAGACTAATTCAGCGAAAATTGGCTCTGTTCTAGAGGGAGGTGTTTAATGTTTGAAGTTAATCAACTGAATTTATCTATTCAGCGGGTGCCTATTTTAAGAGATGTTTCGCTTGAGATAGAAACCGGTTCGATTTGCGGTCTTATTGGCCGCAATGGTGCTGGCAAGACGTCTCTTATGCGTTCGATCATGGGGGTTCTTCCGATTGAGACGGGAGAGATTCACTTTCAAGAAAAAGAGCTACACAATACAAAAGCTCATGAGAGGGCCAAATTAGGCATTGGGTACTTACCTGAAGACCGACGGCTTATTGCTGATTTTACGGTTGAAGAGAATATCATGGTGTCGCTCTGGGCTACCAACAATCAGGATCGATCTCGTTTGAAGTGGGTTTATGAGCTCATGCCAGAGATTGGACGATTTGCAGATCGCAAGGCGCTTACTCTTAGTGGTGGCCAGCAAAAACTTGTGGCTTTGGCCCGGGCGCTTGTTTCTGGCAACAACTTGCTTTTACTTGATGAGCCTTTTGAAGGCGTTGCCCCGGTTTTGGCTAACCGTTTAATGGAAGTGATCCAATCTTTAAAATCAGAGAACTTAACTGTTCTCATTTCAGAGTCTGATTACACCCATTCTAAATCTGTGGTGAACAAAGTCTACTCGATTGAGCGTGGACAGATTTCCCTTATGGCAAATTAAAATGATTGATGAGAGTTAGAGGTGTCTTATGACGGATTTTTATTTTAACACTGCAAAATCTATACATTTTGAAAATGGTGGCGCAAACCGCTTCAGTGAACTTGTCACACCGCTTTTTGAAAAAGAAACTGTCAGCCCGCACATTTTATTTGTGACTGACCCTGGTATTCTTGAACTGGGATTAGCAGAACCAGCATTGACTAGTCTTCGAAATGCTGGTTTTGAAATAACGATTTATGGAGAGGTTGAAGCTGACCCGCCTGCCTCTATTATCAAATCAACAGTTGCTTCATCCAAAGATCTTGGGATTACGGGTGTTGTTGGCTTTGGTGGTGGCAGCTCGATGGATGTGGCGAAACTTATTGCTTACCTTGTTAATGGGGAAGAAAACCTTGAAGACATTTACGGCATCAACCAAACTAAGGGACAGCGCCTGCCTCTTGTTCTCGTGCCAACCACTTCAGGCACAGGCTCAGAGGTGACGCCGATCTCTATTGTCACCACCGGCAAGAATGAAAAGATGGGTGTTGTTTCTCCTGAAATTATTCCCGATCTTGCCATCCTTGATCCGCAATTAACAATGGGGCTGCCGCCACACATTACAGCGGCCACTGGCATTGACGCCATGGTGCATGCAATTGAGGCATACACATCAGCTAGCCCGAATAATAACCCGATCTCAAAAAACCTTGCTCGTACAGCCTTGAGTTTGATGGCATCGTCTCTTGAGACGGCAGTTCATAATGGCAGTGATGTTTCGGCCAGGTCTGACATGTTGCTTGGCTCTATGATGGCGGGACAAGCTTTTGCAAATTCTCCGGTTGCGGCTGTGCATGCCCTTGCTTATCCACTAGGTGGACATTTTCATATTCCGCATGGTCTTTCGAACTCTCTTGTTCTTCCTCATGTACTTCGTTTTAACATTCGCACTGCGCCAGAGCCCTATAGTGAACTGGCTCTCTTTGCCTTTCCGGAGTTGAAAAAGTTTGATGGAGATGAGCGGGCCGAGGCTTTTTGTGATACGCTACGAGATCTCTCTCAAAGATGCGGTTTACAACAACATTTAAGTCAAATGGATATACCTCAAGATTTCTTACCAACTTTGGCTAAAGATGCCATGAACCAAACACGCTTATTGGTGAACAACCCGCGGGTGGTAACGGAGCTTGATGCCCTTTCTATTTATAAAGCGGCTTGGTGATGCGAGGACAAACATGCTCAATTTAAACAATAAAAATTTATTCAAGACTGATGCTTACATTGATGGGAAGTGGATCTCATCTACTAACGTCACACCTGTGATTAACCCAGCAACAAATCAGAAAATTGCTGATGTTGCTGATTTTTCAGTCGAACATGCTCGCCTTGGGATTGACGCGGCATATAAATCTCAGGACAATTGGAAGAACAAAACTGCTCTTGAGCGTTGTGAGATACTTTTAAAATGGTATGTGCTACTTTTAGAAAACAGGGAAGACTTAGCACAGATCATCACTGCAGAAATGGGCAAGCCAATTGTCGAAGCGCGCGGTGAAGTTACTTATGGTGCCAGTTTTATTCGTTGGTTTGCGGAAGAAGCACGCCGCGTATATGGAGAGACAATACCAGGGCATATGCCAGACAAGCGACTGATAGTGCTTAAACAGCCAATTGGCGTGGCAGCTTCAATTACTCCCTGGAATTTTCCGATTGCAATGATTACTAGAAAGGTTGCGCCTGCACTTGCAGCTGGTTGCACCTTTGTTGCGCGTCCGAGTGAGCTAACACCCCTTTCGGCATTGGCATTGGCTGAGCTTGGTGAACAGGCTGGAATTCCGGCTGGTGTATTCAATGTTGTCACTGGAGCTGATGCTGCTGCCATTGGTTTGGAGTTTTGCAAAAACAAGATGGTTCGAAAGCTTAGCTTCACTGGCTCAACACGGGTTGGTTCTCTTTTGATGGCACAAAGTGCTGAGAGTGTTAAGAAACTCAGTTTAGAGCTTGGCGGCAATGCTCCATTTATTGTTTTTGATGACGCTGACATTGAAAAGGCTGTTGATGGTTTATTGATTGCCAAGTTTCGCAATTCTGGGCAAACATGTGTTTGTGCCAACCGAATTTATGTGCAAGACGGCATCTATGATGCCTTTGCTGAAAAGCTAACAGTGGCGGTTTCAAATTTAAAAACTGGTGACGGGGTTGATGAAAGCACTCACATTGGTCCGCTCATCAATGAAGCCGGGCTTTCAAAGGTCGAAACACAACTTACAGACGCCCTTGCTAAGGGAGCTAAAGTGAAAACGGGCGGGGAGCGCATTGCCCCGGATCAATTGTTTTTCCAGCCTACTGTGATCACTGACATTTCTAATGACATGCTGTTTACACATGAGGAGACGTTTGGTCCGCTTGCACCACTTTATAAATTTAAAACGGATGACGAAGTGATTGCTTTAGCAAATGACACTGATTTTGGTCTTGCTTCATATTTCTATAGTAAGGATCTTTCGCGTGTTTGGAAAGTTATGGAGCAGTTAGAATATGGCATGGTTGGGGTGAACACCGGGCTCATCTCAAGCACAGAAGCACCTTTTGGAGGCATTAAACATTCTGGCCTTGGGCGAGAAGGCTCTCATTTTGGGCTCGAAGAATATTTGGAACTCAAATATGTTTGCCTTAGTGTTTAAACTTAAAACGCTTGAAATGATTGATAGGACGTGTGGTTATGAATGAAAACAACTCATCAATGAATGATCAAAATGTCTGGGGTTCTTATGAAACGTTAGAGACAGCTGAGGCTTATATTGAAAGCCTCAGAGGAAGAAATCTTGATGTTTATTTATTTGGAGAGCTGGTAGAAGAACCAGTTGATCATCCAATTATTCGCCCTTCCATCAATGCAATGGCTGCAACTTTTGGCCTAGCTGAAACAGAAGAAGATGTTGCAACTGTTTCCTCGTCCTTATCTGGCGCGCGTATAAATCGTTTTTTACACATTATGAATAGCCAGGATGACCTGGTGAAGAAGGCGCAGATGCAGAAACGTTTGGGCCAAGAAACCGGCACATGTTTTCAACGGTGTGTTGGTTTAGATGCGATTAATGCTTTGCATTCAGTGACCTTCGATATAGATGAAGCTCATGGCACTTCTTATCATCAGCGGTTGCTTGCCTTTTTGAAAAAGGTACAGGTTAAAAACCAGGTGATCGGCGGGGCGATGACAGATGCAAAGGGTGATCGCAGCAAACCTCCGCATCAGCAAGAACAGCAGGATATTTATTTACGCGTGACGAAGCGTGATGAGACTGGAGTTTATGTCAGCGGTGCGAAATGTCATCAGACGGGATGTATTAATTCTCATTGGTTAATCGTTATGCCAACTCTACGCCTTACTGAAGAAGACCAAGATTATGCGATTGTTGGCGCAATACCAGTTCAAGCAAAAGGTATAACCTATATTTATGGCCGTCAGTCCTGTGATACCCGTGCCATGGAAGGTGGTGAGATAGACACTGGTAATTCTGAATTTTCCGGCCAGGAAGCCATGATTATTTTTGAAGATGTTTTCATTCCTAATGAATTTATCTTTATGAATGGCGAATATGAATTTGCGGCATCTCTTGTTGAACGTTTTACTACGTATCATCGGTGTAGTTATATATGCAAAACTGGCGTTGGGGATGTGCTCATTGGAGCTTCAGCTGAAATCGCTGATATGAACGGGGTCTCAACAGCCTCTCACATTAAAGACAAGCTCGTTGAGATGGCTCATTTGAATGAGACCATTCGCAGCAATGCATTAGCTTCAGCTTATGAAGGGGCACCACATAAATCCGGTGTTTGGATGAATGATGAGCTTTTGGCTAATGTCTGCAAACATAATGTCACTCGCTTTCCGTATGAAATTTCTCGCTTAGCTCAAGACCTTGCCGGCGGGATCATGGTGACGCTTCCTTCAGAGAAAGATCTCACCCACAATAAAATCGGCCCTCTTTTGAAAAAATATCTGCAAGGCCGTGAGGGGGGCGATGTCACTGACAGAGTGAAAATTCTTCGTCTCTTGGAGAATATGACATTAGGGCGTAATGCGGTTGGTTATTTAACAGAATCGCTCCATGGGGCTGGATCACCGCAAGCCCAGCGCATTCAAATTGCTAAGGGCATGAAGATAGAAGAGAAGAAAAAATTTGCCCGCAAATTAGCTAAGATTGATGAGAGTTAGACTTGATTTTATATATAAAAGTTTTAACTTTTCTGTTCGTATAATTTAGAACAAAACAGCTTTTCTAACTGGTTTAATTTTCGACCCTTTCGCCACACAACACCGACTTCTAACGGGTGAATTTTATCTGCAAGTGTTATTTTCTGCAGTCGCTTGCCATCAATTGTCCACGCTCTGAAAAGCACATCACTTAAGATCGTTACAGCCTCTCCAATAGCGACCATATTCCGTACAGCCTCAATGGATGTTGAAGCAAAAACTTCATTTGGTTTTTCTTCTCTAGTCTGCCAATATGTTTTTGCAGATGTCCCGCATTCATCCGCATTGAGAGAAACAAAGGGATAGTTCTTTAGATCCTTTAAATAAACCTTTTTCTTGTCTAGTAATTCATGATGACTGCTCACCCAAAGATGTCGTTGCGATTGGTGAAAGACTTTAGATGTTAACCGCAAATTTTTTTCACCGTTTGATGTCACCATCAAAGCTAAATCAACCTCATCAGAGATAAGCTTTAGCTCCAAATCTTCTCTTTTTAATTCTTCCAATTGAATATTGATGTCTGGAAAGAGTTTCTTAAAATCCGATAGAAAAGGAAAAACAAAATACCCCGAGAGTGTATGAGTTACTCCTAATCGGATGATACCGGACATCGCTTTATTTTCGAGTTTCACGCTCTCAATTGCATTTTTAACTTCTCTGTCAATTGAAAGCGCATTCCTTAAGAATGTTTCGCCTGCCTCAGTTAATGTTAGTCCACTCGAGTGCCTGATAAACAAACTCACCCCTAAGTGCATTTCCAAATCTTTTATAGCAAGGGTCACTGCTGATTGAGAAACATTCATATTTCTTGCGGCTGCCGAAATCTGTTTTTCTCCCGCCACACCTAGGAAATAACGAATTTGCTGCAATGTAATAGACATTAATTTTTCTCATATATTGTATTTAATATTTATATTTCAAATACTACAAACTTTATGTCAAATTAACAAGAAATCTAATGAAGCAATGTACGCTCACCTAAGCAATTCATTGTTTTAATGTTAATTTAATTATACATGGATCGCTAACCTCAATGACTTTTGAACACATTAACGAGACAGCACGCAACATATATAATGATATTGTAGAGAGAAAAGTTTTTTTGCCCATCAAAGATAAAGATGGAACTTTGATTGCACTTGACGACGCTTATGATATCCAAGATGAACTATATAAAATTTTCCAAGAAGAAACAGATTCTGGTACAATTAGCGGTTATAAAATTGCACTGACATCTGATGTAATGCAAAAACTATGCGGCGTGAAAAAACCTGTTTTTGGGAAAGCATTTACGAAACAAATTTACAAATCTCCTTATTCGGTACGATCCACAGATTATATTCGCTTAGGGCTTGAGTTTGAGGTTGCTTTTGAGCTTGAACAGGACATTCTTTCCGCTGGAACCCCTCTCACCATTGAGACAATCGGTGATTATATTAAAAGTTGCATGCCTGCTTTTGAAATAATTGATGATAGAAATGCTGATTATAATACTCTCGATGCAGCTTCTATTTTAATGGATCGATGCTGGTGCGCTGGCATTGTTTTGGGGGCTGCTGTCACTGATTGGTCGTCACTTGATCTTGCGCATTTATCAGCTACCCATTATCGAAATGGAGTTTTGTCAGCTTCCTCAATTACAGGAGATGCTTTGGGGCACCCTTTAGAAGGTCTGGTTGCTATCGTCAATCACGAAAGACAACGTGGCAACGCTTTAAAAAAGGGAGACATTTTCATCACTGGCAGCTCTCAGAAAACTGAGTTTGCAGAAGCTGGCGATTTTTTTGAATTTAAGATTGATGGACTTGGTAGCGTATCAATTCAAATAGAATAATTTCCTTTCTTAACTCCCAAACTATGAATCTCATAAATTTTTCGTCACTTAAAAAATAAAAACTGATACACAGGATTTATCTATGGAAGACCTTATCCGTCAAAAAATTTCATTTCAACAACCCCTCATCATGTCGTGGCATGGGCTTGGCTCACCTCTTTCTATTGAAATAGCAGGTAAAGCTGGTTATCACGCAGCATTACTTGATCATCAACATGGTCTAGGGGGGATTGATGAATTGATGTCATGCATTGTGGCTGCAGATAACGCTCAGCTTCCTTCATTTGTTCGAACTGGGTGGAATGATCCCTACTTGATCACACAAGCTCTTGATGCTGGTGCCCAAGGTATCGTTTGTCCGATGATCAATACAGCCGATGAAGCCAGGGCTCTTGTGGAGGCTACTAAATACCCTCCACTTGGATCACGCAGTTTTGGCGCTTATCGTGCCCAACTCATCCATGGCCCAGAATATATAGAAAGAGCGAATGATTGGACCATTACTTGTGCACAAATTGAAACTAAAATGGCAGTTGATAATCTAACTCAAATTTTAGCCGTTCGTGGACTTGATATGATATTGGTTGGCCCGAATGACCTTGCCTTGTCCCTTTCCGAAGGCACTTCTCGAGACATAAGGGATATAGCCGTTTTAGAAATTTTACCTCAAATTTTGCAAGCGTGCCGTGAGACTGATGTGATTGCAGGCATCTACGCAAATGATGCTGATTATGGCAAAATACTTATTGAAATGGGATGGGATGTAATCGGGCTTGGTTATGACATTCAGCTTATAGAAAACGGTATGAAGCAAAATTTAGAGGCAATACAAACACCCCGATTTAAGTAAAAAATATTGTACTTCTTACTTACTCCCCCTAAATGAGTGCGACTTTTATGATATTTTCAGACTTAAATTATTAACGTTTCTAGTAATAATTTTTAATTTTTCTTATATTTCACAGTCATTTAGGCGATTTATAGTTAACGCGGCCCGATAAATGTGGCAAAAATATTACTTCATTGTGACAATTTATGTTTATCCACATTTTTTTGTTTTTCATATTTTTTCTTTGGTGCATGCTCATATGTATCAGCTCACTTTTTATTGATCTGATCTATCGATGACTTGCATGTGAAGACTTAAGCAGAGGTGTTTTTTAAGAATTTATGTGACGTAATTGACTGACTAAAGGCGGGGTTCGTACTGCGTTGGGAGCCTTTAGTAATGAGTACTTTTTTTAATCAAGCACGATTGCCGCTTAAAGTTTTAAGCATTGCAGCTGCGTTATTTATTTTTAATCTTTTCAATCCATCAATCGTTACCGCTCAAGATGCGTCCTCAGCATCAGAGATCCCTCCATCATGGACAGGGTTTTATTTTGGTGTTGGCCTTGGTGCTGCCTTGACTGACCTTGAACTTGACAATGAAACCGATGGACTGGAGCGCCAACGTCAGCGACGTTGTATTGAGCGCCGCGTAGGCCCTCCACGTTGTACCAGATACACAAGACCTAGTCGTTATAGGTTTAGTGAGAGCTCGTCTTTTGATGAAGATGAGACTTACTTTTTTGGAACCATTCAGCTTGGTTACAATCAACAAATCAACAGCATGTTTGTTGTAGGTGCCTTTGTTGACTTTGATAAATACATTGGAAACTCGGATGCATTTAACGACATTAATTTTAATCGTCGTGGTCGTCGCTTTAACGAAGTTTCAGGTTCTATTGACCTTGACTATAGCGCCACTGTTGGTGGTCGCATTGGGTTTTTGACGAACAATCAAAACACACTGATTTATGGCCTTGTTGGTTACACCTATTTGAAACTTGATGGAGACTTAACGGAAACAGTTGGACGGGTTAACCGCCGAGGAAATCAACGCATTCGAAATAGCGCCGGTCTTCCTTTTCCGGATGAGCTTGAAGGTTTAACTCTTGGCGCTGGTATTGAAACAAAATTATCTCGTAACGTTTCATTCAAATTTGAGTATCGTTATACAGACTTTGATGATGATACCACAGCTGGGGCTTATTCTTCCACAAACAATAGCATTCGCAATAGAAGAGGTCGTAGATACACAGAGGTTGAAAATATCTTACGTGGAAATTCTATCTCAGGGTTAGATGGAGACATTCATTCTATTCGAGCGGTTCTTGTTTATCAGCTTAACTCATTGCCATAAGAATTTTGCCCAAAATTAGTTTTTTAAGGATTTGAGTAACATGACTGCCTTAGAAACTGATTTAGGCTGACTGGCCCATTCATCTTAGGTTTTAACTCATGTTGTCCAAAGATGAATGGGACTTTTTTTGAGACATTACCTTTTAAGGATTAAGTTATGGCGCAGTTATCACCTCGCCATCTTCTTTTGTATATGTTGTGCCTGATTGCACATCGAGTAATTTAAAGACTGCTTCTGATGGTCGGCACAGAGCCACCCCTTTTCTTGTACAAACGATGGGGCGATTAACAAGTACGGGGTGCTCAAGCATCGCTTCTAGCAATTTCTCATCTGCCACTGTTGGGTCAGTTAAGCCAAGCTCAACAGCGGGAGATTTGGTTGTGCGCAAGGCTTCTCGCGGTGAGATATTGGCAGCAGCAAAAAGCGCGAGCAATTGCCCCTTTGTCCATCCTTCATTTATATAGTCTATAATAACGGGCTCTTCTGCAAAGGCTCGAATGATCTCTAATACATTGCGTGAAGTTCCACATTCTGGATTATGATGAATTACAATAGACATTAGCTACACCCTTTAATCATTGAAGACCTATATCATTAATGATTTAGACTTTTGCAATGAGGTAATCCAAGTTTTTCCTTTTTGCAAATGTTTTCGGCTCTAAAACTATATACCTAATACCCCCCATCCTGCTCTATACAGCTTTTTGAAAATGGTCTATTTTTAATAACTGCTATTCATATCTGGGGGATGAACTATGTTACGTTGGATTTTCTTATCTGGGACACATTTGGCAATGCTTGGAATAGGCTTTGCTTTGGGGGTTTATCTCTTACCTATTTTAACAGCACCGCCCAGTTTAGACAAAGGTATGCTGACCCAAACTGCGAAATCAGCACTTTATAAAACCGAATTTAAACGTGACTTAAGGGGAAGTGACTTTCTTCATTGGGGTGAGGGCAAAGTTAGCCTTACAGACAAAAAGATAGTTCATGAAGGCAAACTCGCTCCGGGTCCTGATTATAAGGTTTATCTTTCCAAAACATTTGTAGAAGATGAAGCTGAGTTTATGAAAATAAAAAGTGAAGCAAAACAAATTGGTGATGTAAAAACCTTTGATGGATTTCTTGTGACCATACCTGAGGGAATAAATGTTGCTGACTATTCTACGGTGATTGTTTGGTGCGAAGCTTTTGGTGAATTTATCACAGCGGCTAAATATAAATAATTGTTAGTTTGTGGTCTTCCTCTGAATTGAGACAGAGGTGTTTTTAAGCTATCACTTCAAGGCCCTTACTAGCTTTGCTTCTATGTAGTCTATAAAAATGCGAACTCTTGCTGACATGAGCTTTCCTGGGGGGCGTACAGCCCATATGCCCCACTCAGGTTCTAACTTATGATTTGGCAAGATCTCAACAAGTTCACCGCTTTTTAATTGCTCAAGCACATCCCATTTTGATTTTAATGCGATACCAATTCCAGATAATGCCGCTTCAGTAATTGCTTCTCCGTAGTTGGTGGCAAAATTACCGGAGACTTTTATTTCACTTAGCTTTCCTATTTTATCTTTTATTTGCCAAGTGCGCATTTCTCCTAATAACAGGCAATTATGATAAATTAAGTCTTCAGCTTTCTGAGGGGCCCCATATTCTTTTACGTACTCTTTTGAAGCGACCAATAACCTTGGGCTTTCAGCTATTTTTTTTGCCAGTAATGTTGAGGGCTCTAACACACCAATGCGCAGGGCCAAGTCGAACCCGTGGCGTACGATATCAAACATACTATCGCTTAATTCTAGTTGGATTGAAACTTCTGGGTGTTCCTTTAAAAACTCTCCGATGTAGGGCGCTATATACCGCCGCCCAAACGAAGCTGAGGCTGTGACACGAAGTTCTCCTTTGATGATTTTACCTGTGCCTTGTAGATCTGTTAGGGCGTCTTCAACATCTGCTACAATCTTTTTGGCATGACTTAAAAACAACTCTCCATCTCTGGTAAGAGATACTGAACGTGTCGTTCTATTGAGTAATTTAGCCCCCAGCGCTTGTTCCAGGTTTTGAATTCTCTGTGAGGCAGCCGTTGGCGAATAGCCAAACTCCATACCTGCTTTGCCGATTGCACCCAGCGCGGCAACACGGACGAAGAATTCAACTGATTTAATATCCAAGCTCATTATCCCGTTTTACCAAATAGTTATTATCAAAACAAGATGATTATCCTTTTGTGTGCCATTCTCTATAGTCTAAACAACGAATAACACAGCCTTCTGGTATGCTTATCCCTAATGTTTTCCCCCTTAGGCTCAGTGTCACCAGGCTAGATATAAGGAAGAATTTAATGAAAGCTGTTGGATTTACACATTATCTCCCCATTGAAGACCCGAATTCATTTCTCGATCTGGATCTGGAAATTCCGGTTCCTTTGGATGAAGATATTCTGGTTGAGGTCAAAGCTATTTCTGTTAATCCGGTAGACACAAAAGTCCGTGCGCCTAAAGATATTGTTGAAGAAACACCTCGTATTATTGGTTATGATGCTTCCGGGATTGTTAAAGCTGTTGGTTCTGATGTCACCCTTTTTAAAGAGGGGGATGAGGTTTATTATGCAGGAGATATTTCGCGCTCTGGCACAAACCAGGAATTTCACTTAGTTGATCAAAAAATTGTGGGATTTAAACCCAAATCTCTTTCGTTTGCAGAAGCGGCTGCTTTGCCACTCACAACAATTACCGCCTATGAATCCTTTTTTGACAGGCTTAAAATTGACCCGAATGGCGCACATTCTGGCCAGACCATTTTGATCATCGGTGCTGGTGGTGGTGTTGGCTCTATTGGTATTCAGCTTGCTAAATTGGCTGGGCTAAAAGTTATCGCCACTGCATCTCGTGCTGAGACAACAGACTGGGTCAAAGAACTTGGTGCCGATTATGTTATCAATCACAAAGAAGATATGGTAGAGCAAGTCAGAAACCTTGGTCTTTATCATGTAGACCACATTGCGATTTTTAATGATATGCGTCATTGGGAAACGGCTGTTGAACTTATTCGCCCACAAGGGGGGATTGTGACAATTGATGATACTGAGTTACCTATGCCTATGGCTGGCATGAAAGCGAAAGCGGCGAGTTTACATTGGGAGTTTATGTTTGCGCGTCCCATGCATCAAACCGAAGATATGATTGAGCAGCATAAGCTATTGTCTAACATCTCAGAGAAAATCGATTCTGGTACTATTCGTACAACGGTTACGGATGTTTTATCTCCGATTAATGCTAAGTCCATTCGTGAGGCACACAGGTTGATAGAAACGGGGCAAGCCAAAGGTAAAATCGTTATTGAAGGATTTTGATCTTAAAAACTTCATTATAATTCTCACTCTTAAAGCCTGGATTTTATCCAGGCTTTAATTTTCTCCTATCGCCAGATTTTGTAACTGTTTCTCATTTAATATTTTTAGTATTCCCCGCCCGCGTTCAATCAGCCCCAACTTTTCCCATTGCGCTAATTTTCTACTGATGACTTCACGAGCTGTTCCGAGGTCTGTTGCTAGTTCATCATGGGTTACTTTAATCGTCGGCGAAGTGTTTTGCAGTTGAAGAACTCTTGCAGCTAATCTTGTATCAATCGGGATGAAGGCGACTTCTTCAATTTTGCTCATCATTGATGCTAAACGCTCAGAAAAGGAGCGAAATATCAGACTACGAAATTCAGCTGAATGATTTAGCTTCTCTTCAAATTCACTTTGTGAAATGATGCATGCTTCAACATCTTCTTCTATATGTGCCTCAGCGCAATAATCATTGCCACCTAATAGACAAGACGTATTCAGCACACATGTTTGGTCTGATCCAACGCGATAAAGCATAATCGCCTTACCGCTAAGAGAAATAAGGTCAACCCTCACAACTCCTGTGAGTAAATAAAAAAACTGCTCACAAACGTCCCCAGATTGAAAGACCCGCATTCCTTTCGGCAGAGAGACTATGGTGGACCCTTTTAAGCAATCCGGCACATGGTCCATTCTGTCATCAGTACTATGCGGGTTTTTCATTCTCTCACCTTTTTTCTCTTCTCGGCAAATTTTACTTTTGGCTTGCCTTTATTGAATTGGTCTGTTTCAGGCTCCTGATAGCTCTAGAAAGTTGATGAGATTCAGATTTTTATCCAATCACTTCTTAGGCATCATGTTTTCTTTGTTCCATGCCATAGTTTCAGGAATTTTATAGGTCCATGGTAGGCCTGCGTTCCGCCATCCATTGAGGGTGCGAAACCCTTCAGTATTCTTATCACCTTCAAAACCTTCCACCAAATTCCAAACATTTGTATAGCCGGCCTTGATTAGCTTGCGGACGACCTTACCTGACCGCCCACCAGAGCGACAAGCGACAAAAACAGGATCCTTTTTGGTCACCCCTTCACGATCTATCAAGTTTTTAACTTCTGCTAATAGGTTCGGATTTTCCTTCATCTTATAGCGCCCTAGTTCAGGGGAAAATTCATGAGAGGCAAAGGCCAGCGGAATGTTTTTATCTGTTCCCAACGCATGCCCAACAAATGAAACTTCTATTGGATCTCTTACATCGATGAATACTATTTTAGGATTTTGTTTTAATGCTTTATAAGCACCTTTCGGAGAGAGATATAAGCCTAAAGGTGTTGATCTTGATTGGCTGACCTTTTCAGGGGAAACATCTGACTTTATTTCTGCTGCATAGGCAACATTTGTCAGGCTTAGCACAGCCACGCCGGTTAGTATTTTTGAGAATATTTTTAAAGAATAGCACCATTTTAAATTACGCACTTTTTTTCTCCTTTTATGGGTTTAAGTGCACTCTATTAGTGGGCTCATCAGTCTTCTGTGACATTGTCACTGATATGATCGGTTTCTCCCTGTCTTACTACGATTTTGTTTTTCTCATATCTGATCTACATCAAAAAGGACAAAATCTATGAAAAAATTCTTATTTGCCGTCTTGGGAATATTTAGTGTTTTATTTAGCCCCCCAGCTCTTGCAGAACCCCAAAAAAACATTGTGACGATTGTGACATCTCAGAATGCTGAAACTCAATTAATGGCGATGGTTTTGACAATGCAGGCCGTTCAACAAGGAGCAAATGCTCATATTCTACTTTGTGGCGATGCTGGAGATATGGCTTTAAAAGATGCGCCTAAGACGGTTACCGCCCCACAAAAGCCAAAAGGAATGAGCCCGCAAAAGCTCATGAAGCTAATTTTGGAAAAAACGAACACAAAAGTTGAGGTCTGCGCTCTTTACTTACCGAATAAAGATATGAAGCCTTCAGAACTTTTAGATGGCATCACTGCTGCCAATCCTCAAAAAATGGGGAAACGTTTGTTAGTGGATAATGTTCGTATATTGAGTTTCTAATATCTACTCATTCTTTAAAATGAGAGGGGGGCGGATTCTACTTCCCCCTCTTTTTGAATGCACCTTCTATCAGCCACTTAAAAGCAGATTGGGTAGGAACAAGACAATTTGCGGGAATGCGATTAAACCTGCGATTGTCAGAGCATCAGCAATGAAGAACGGGGCGGAACCACGAAAAACATCTTGTACGGTGACTTGCGGACAGACACCAGCTACGACAAAACAGTTAAGTCCAATAGGCGGGGTAATTAAACAGAGCTCTGCCATTTTTACAACGATAATGCCAAACCATATGGCGCAACTCACACTATCCATACCAAAGGCACTATTGGCGGCAGTTACATCAGCTCCGCCATTTAACGCAATGATCGCTGGAAAAACCACAGGTAAGGTCAACAACATCATACCAATGGCATCCATGAACATCCCTAAAACCGCATAGGCGCAGAGTATTAAAACCAACGTTAAGAGAGGGCTTTGATCAAGACCCTGAACCCAATCAGCGAAAACACCTGGAAGGTCTGCAAACCCTAAAAAGCGAACGTAAATCAACACCCCCCAAATGATTGAGAAAATCATCACGGAGAGTTTTGCTGTTTCTAGCAAGCTATCTTTTAATTGAGGCCAGCGCATACCTTTATAAAGAGCCATAACAAACACAACAAAAGCGCCAAGCGCACCGCCTTCTGTCGGTGTGCCCCAAGCGTCGCCGCCAAAGGGGTTATAAATAAAGAAGATAATGATTGTGACGACAAACAAGATTGGAAGAGCGCCTGGAAGTGAGGCAAATTTTTGTTTCCAAGTAAAACCTTTTACTGGGGGGCCAAAATCCTTAAACATCATGGCCATGCAGACAACCAGCCCTCCATACAGAACAGCTGAAAACAGCCCCGGTAAAAAACCAGCTAAAAGCAACGCTCCCACATTTTGCTCAACAATAATTGCGTAGATCACCAAAATTGCGGATGGAGGAATAAGTGAGGCTAGAGTGCCTGCTGCTGCGACAACGCCAGCGGCAAATCGTTTATCATATCCAAGGGCCAACATTTCTGGAATGGCCACTCTTGCGAACACAGCCGAAGTTGCGATTGAAGCGCCGGACACAGCTGCGAAACCTGCTGTTGAGAAGACAGTCGACACTGCCAAACCGCCAGGGAGCCAACCGATCCAACGTTTTGCCGCTTCAAATAATGCTTTAGTAAGTCCGGCGTAGTACGCTAAATAGCCGATGAGGATAAAGGTTGGTATTAAAGATAAAGCTTGAGATGAAATTTTAGAATGAGGGACTTGTCCTGCTATTTTTGTCGCGACGGTTAGGGCCCAACCAAATTCTTCTCCTGCATAGCCTTTCTTGGCCCAGAATATCCACACTAACCCAATAAGACCGGATAGTGCTGCTGCAAATGCTACTCTTACTCCAATGAGGACCATAAGCAGTAAGCCAGCAGATACGAATAGACCGATTTCAATTGAACTCATGTTCTTAATCTCTGTTCTTTAATCTGTAACTATTGCTGCTTCTGCCGCTGCTATTTCGGCAGCACCCTCAGGTAAAGGTACGGCGACTGGCTCATCTGTCCCTTCATAGATTGCGCGTGCATAGCCCCATATTTGCAAAACCAGTCTCAGGCCTAAGACGGAAAATGCTATGGGTACAATGAGTTTTGCTGGCCAGATTGGCAGGCCAATATCAACACTTGAATCCCGGCTCCATAAAGGCACTGACATATCAAAGGAGCGCAAAAAATGAGACCAACTCCCCCAAAGAAGCAGTAAAACTAATAGTAAAATTATGATGGATGAGATGAGTTCTAAGACCCATAATGGACGGCCCTTTAAATTCATGATTAGGATATCCATACGGATATGACCGCCTAACCTTTGGGAATAAGATATTCCTAAAAACGCTATCACCGGCATGATAATTTCGATCCAATCAACATAGCCTGATAAAGGTTGATTGAATAAATGCCGGCCCGTGACACTTATAACGGCAAGTATCATAAGAGAAAAAACGGCAAGACCGCTGATAAGGCAAAATATGGTTTCAATTTTGAAAAGGTACTGATCAATCCGGCTTAGCCGTGTTCCATCAGTTTTAACAGATCCTGTTGCTGCCATTTACTTCTCCCCAAATACAATATGGACTTTACCGGTTAATAAAGGGATGGCCAAAATTGCCTCCCTTTATTCCGGTAAAGTCCAATTGCTCTTAACTTAGTTCGTTTTTTTAATTTCACTTACGACCAGATCATATAGTTCTTTTGCTGGTAGCCCGCGTTTTTTGTTTTGTTCAATCCAGGCATTTGCTGCTGGAGCGGCAACTTTTTTCTTAAACGCTGCAATAGCATCTTTACTAAAGGTGACTTTCTCAATTTTTTTGCTCTCTAGTTTTGGTCCCCATGCTGCCATCGTTTTTTTGTTGTAAGTGGAGATATAATGATCAAGAGCTTCATCAACTGAGCCTAATAGCGCTTCTTTTTCTGATTTGCTCAGTTTATTCAAAGCATCCGTATTTACAACAACAGGGCAATTAACGGTGCCGGGATTGAGGTTCGTTGTCCACCATTTACCTTTTTCAACTGTGCCGAATGCCATGTGGGCATGAGGTGCGAAGGCAACAGCTTTAATGACGCCGCTATCTAAAGCCTGGCGAACTTCTGACGCTGACATAGACGTCGGCACAGCACCAACCGCTTTCATTGCACGGCCAATACCACCGGTTGCGCGAACAGTCAGGCCTTTGAAATCTTCAAGTCCATTTGGTTTTTTTCCAACGCCGAGAACATTATATTGAGGCAGTGGTGATGGCATGAGAAGCGTTGCACTCCATCTGGCCAAATCTTTTTTAACTGCTGGGTGATTATAAACAGTTTTTGAAATTTTAACTTCTTGCTCAAGAGATTTAACACCCAAGAATGGAAGCTCTAGAACTGTGATAGATGGGTTTTTATCTGCATGGTAGCCTGCGCAAAATTGCGCCATTTCAAAAGCACCAATTGATATCCCATCTAAATTTTCTTTATTTTTTGAAAGACCGCCGTAGGAAATTTTCAGTTTGAATTTGCCGTCTGTTTTCTTTTCAACCAGTTCTGCTAATTTTTCCACATGCTCTGTAAATGCTCTTCTTTTGCCCCAGAGAGAGACATTCCATTCGGTTGCAAACGCTTCAGCAACGAATGTGCAGGTTATTGCACCAGCTACAATTAACTTCAAAATTGACCTTTTCATAAGCTTCCTTTCAGAAAGAAAAGTTTTAATAGATTATGCCCTCTTTATACTATGATAAAGACCTAAGCGAAGATATGTCCATGAAGAAAAAATTCGTATGTTTTTGTCATTTTACTAAGAGATACAATTCTAAGGCATATGAGTTATATTTCTTGAACAAAACTACCGCGACAAAAAGATTTAAAATAACAATTGATTTCGAGATAAGTTTTTCTTAAGTTGCCGACTATGTGTAAACAGGTATGGCTGAAAAAAATATCTTTTCTTTTTGTATGGGTGTTCCTCGTGAATGCCTTGCTGCCATCGCTTGTGCAAGCTTCTGTTCATTCCCTTTCTCAAACATCTGCTCAATCAGAAAGCTCTACAAAAATTTTAATTTGTACGGCCCAGGGTTATAAATGGGTTGATATTAGTGAACTGGAAAATACTGACCAAAGTGAACGGCCTAAACAGCATTTTGAATGTCCACTTTGTTACAGTGCATTGCAGCCCCTTGCTGTCCTACAACCTGATGCGGAAATCAGACTGCCGTTACCTTCTCATGTTCATAAGGTAAATTACCGACTTGAGTTAAAGTCAAGACAGAAACAAAACCATTTTCTCCTCACCACGTCAAAACGTGGCCCCCCACAATTTGCATAGACCTTAAATGCTCTTTTTATTTTTATTAATTTCAATGAGATAGCTACTACCCTTCCGCCTTTTTCGGAAGACGCTTGCTTTGCTCTTTTGAACCATACAGGTATGTCTATGTGTAAAAAATCTATTCTTTTGAGTACTATTTCTGTGCTTGCTCTTCTCAGCTCTCCTGCTTTTGCTGATGAAACCGTGACGCTTGATGCGATTGTTGTGACCACAACCAAAGAAGCTAAACCCGTTAGTGAACTTTCCGAGACCATTAGTGTTGTTACTGAGAAAGACATTAAATTTGTTAGCCCTGCTCACCCTTCTGATGTCACAAATAGAAAAGCTGGCGTTTATGTAAATGACCTAGGTGGTGAGGGGCATATGACGTCTATTCGCCAACCATTGACCACCGGCGCCGTCTATTTATTTTTAGAAGATGGTATTCCAACACGTCCAACTGGTCTCTTTAACCATAATGCTCTTTATGAAATAAACGTTCCACAAGCTGACCGTGTGGAAATCACTAAAGGACCTGGTTCAGCGCTTTATGGCAGTGATGCTATTGGTGGCATTATCAACGTAATTACACCGCCTAGCCCTGATGAGAGAGAGATTTATATTAACCCCGAATTTGGTTCATTTGGCTTTAAAAGAATGCTTGCTTCAGTTGGCGCCCCCATTGGACTTAACTCTGGGTTTAGGGCCAATATCAACTTAACTGATAATAATGGCTGGCGGGATGAGAGCTCATTTAGCCGGTATGCGACAAGCGGTCGCTTTGATGCCAAGATCAATGAAGATTTGAAAATCAAATCAATTTTCTCATACACACATGTAGATCAAAGTGGTGTTTCTGGCCTTGAAGAAAATGATTATCTGAACAACCCAAAGAAAAACCTTTATCACAATGATGTTGGGCGCAGAGAGCTGGATGCCATTCGTTTTTCTACAGAATTTGCTTATGAACCAGATGACAATAACCTTTTCACGATTACGCCGTTCATGCGCCACAATGAATTGAAACTTATGCCGAGCTGGATGCTCACATATGACCCGAATGATAGAAATTATGAGTTTCAATCATTTGGTATGAACACGAAATACCGGCATAAACTTAACAACCTAAATGCTGAAATCATTACTGGTGTTGATTTTGATTACACGACTTCACAATACAAAGAAAAGCGCCTGTCAGTTGAAAAAGACGGGGAACTATTTGTCAATACGACAGAGACAGGCCGAGTGAATTATGATTATGATGCCGACATGCTGGCTGTTTCTCCTTACATTCATGGCGAGTGGCAAGCCCTTTCACAATTGAGACTTTCAGCTGGCCTGCGCTATGATTATTTTCGTGTTGACTATACAGACAACCTCGATGCCTCTGTCGCGCAACAACAATTTGGTTTTGGTGGCTTTAATCACCTGCGCCCAGAAAGTCAGACCATTTCTTATGATAGTCTCAGCCCTAAGTTTGGTGCTGTATGGAATGCCACGCCAGACCTTGATCTCTTTGCGAATTATCGTCACTCATTTCGCGCTCCGTCTGTTGGGAGGATCTTTCGCCCCGGTTCTAGCCAGGATACGGATGAGTTAAAACCTGTTCATTCTGACAGTTTTGAAATTGGCACACGCGGAAAAGTGGCTGACTGGCTCAGCTACAATGTGACCCTTTATCATATGATGGTGAAAGACGACATTGTTAGTTATATCGATAATATTTCTGGAGACAGAAAAATTTCTAATGCAGGTGAGACAGAACACCAGGGCATTGAGATTGAACTCAAAGGCCAACTTACAGATGAGTGGAGCTACACATCTGCATTTAGCTATACCAATCAGGAGTATAAAGATTTTACAGCTGTGTTTGGCTTCCCTGCTTCTCAAATTAACTTTGCCGGAAATGATATTGGCAAAGCCCCTAAAACGTTAGGCAATCTTGCAGTTCAATATCGCCCCTCTTTTGTTAATGGCCTGATGATTGAAGCTGAGTGGGTTCATGTTGGTGACTATTACACTGACGAAACCAACACGAACAAATATGAAGGGCACGACCTTTTCAACCTAAGAGCTAGTTTAGAGATTTCTGAGAAGTTTGAACTTTATGGCCGCGTAATGAACATCACTGATGAACGTTATTCGACTTACACAAGCAATCAGGTTGGTGACCCAGATATTTCTTACCGCCCAGGATTGCCGCGTCGTTTCTATGTTGGATTTAGATCTAAATTCTAATTCATCTCAATAAATATTTAGATTTAAGAATAGGAACAACAGCAATGGCAAAACGCAAATCGTCACTCGTGCGCAGCAGCACAAAATTGCATAAATGGCTTGGATGGACAGGCGGATTGGCATTGTTATTTTTTGCCATCTCTGGCATTACTCATCCGCTCATGACATGGACGGGGCCGAAAGCGGCCTCGTTCTTTCCGCCTCAAGTTAAGGTCTCTTCTGAGCATGCGGCTCAAATTCCTAAAATTTTGAAGCAGAATAAAATCGATCGCGCCATTATGGCAAAAATCATTCCTTCAATAGATGGTGCCCTTTTACAAGTTACTCAATCAAATAAAGCCCCGCGTCGGTATTTTGATCTTGCAACTGGTGATGAGAAATTAAACTACGATCAAAAACAAGCGATTTGGTTGGCGCGCTATTATTCCGGATTAAAATCAACACCTATCAAATCAATTGCTTTTCAAACTGAGTTTTCTTCGGCTTATCCTTGGGTGAATAGATTACTTCCTGTTTACCGGGTTGAGTTTGAAACAGCCGATAGCAAAACAACTTTCATCTACACAGAACTTGGTGCGCTTGCCGGCATGACCAACAACTGGAAAACGTCTGTTCAATCTGTCTTTCGGACATTTCACAGTTGGGCTTGGCTGGATGACTTTGAATATGCGCGTGTCTTTCTTATGATGCTGTTTTTGCTCTCTTTGTTGGGCATGGCGATTACAGGTATTGCTTTGATCTTCATGATTAAGAAACGCTCTATTCCTGATGGCCGCCGCAAATGGCACCGTGCCCTTTCGTTTGCTATTTGGTTGCCCTTATTCTTATTTACAGCCAGTGGCATTTATCATCTATTGCATTCTTCATTTGGTGATAATCATCGGGGGCTGAAACTTGGACAACCTATCGACCTCAGCGCCTCTCGGTTTGGTGAAAACCTTTCCTGGTTGGAGGAGTTCAAGGGCAAGGCCTTTAATAGCCTTTCACTTGTTGAGGGGATTACTAATGGGGCTAAAACGCCTCGCTTGCTCTATCGCATTAGCATTCCTAAAGGCAAACCTGGGCAAGCCGTTTCTCGATCGAAACGCTTCAAAGGAATGGCGACAGAAAAACAATCCTTTTATTTTGATGCACTGACCGGTGAAAAAGCGAAATTGAATGATAAAGAACTGAATGATAAAGACATAGCGCTTTATATTGCTAAAACTCAGCTTGGTTTTTCAGCTGAACAGTTGCAACAGACAAAACTGGTCACTCATTTTGGACCGCATTATGATTTTCGTAACAAGCGATTACCTGTCTGGCGGCTCGATTTTGATACCCCTAAAGGGGACAAGCTTTTTATCGACCCGGCAACCGGCATGCTTGTTGATCGTCTGGTTAATCTTGATCGCTATGAAGGCTATTCATTCTCATTATTGCACAAGTGGAATTTCCTTGCCCCGCTCATTGGGCGAGAAAAAAGAGACATTGTCATTTCAGTTATTTTGATTGCGGCGATTGGTTTTACGTTTCTTGGGTATCTTATGTTGTTTAAGCGGCGTCGCTCTTCTTCATAGAAACGCTTCGTTACAAACTATGGCTTGTCCCTAATTTAAGAGGATCAAATGTTACTTCATTCTTATTTTGAAAATAGTCTGCTTTTAAATATCATCAATAAAGGGGGGCCTGTTGTTCTCATTTTATTAGGCCTGTCTGTTATTGCCGTTACCATCATTATTTTAAAAGTTTCTCATTTTACCTTTTTAAGAGTTGGTAGCGCTCGTAAGTTAGATAAAATTTTGTCTCACTGGGAAGCAAACCAGCTTGAGGAAGCTATATCTCTTTCTCAAAAACAGCCCAGCCCTATTCGTACCAGCTTGACGGGTACGATGACAGCACTTGCAAATGGTCAGCCTGTTGCTTCTGTTCGAGAGGATGCAACACGATTGACTTCTAATCATTTAAGTTCCATCAGGTCGAATTTGCGCATTCTTGACCTTATTTCGCAGATTGCGCCGCTTCTTGGTTTGTTTGGGACTGTTGTTGGAATGATTGATGCCTTTCATAAACTTCAGGCTGCAGGTGACCAAGTGAACCCTGCAACATTAGCTGGAGGTATCTGGGTTGCTCTTCTGACAACTGCTGTTGGGCTTGCTGTGGCCATCCCTGTTTCAATGGCTCTTAGCTGGTTTGACAGCCGCATTGAACGACAAAGGCAGGTACTGGAAAATGCTTTAAGCGCGCTATTTACGGGCCGCATTGCCGATCCTGATACTCAAGCTCAAAACTTAAAGCAATCTGCATAGCATTCCAGGAAGATCTAATGGCGATTTTACTAGAACCTCTTAAGACCAGAACCCGGCTAAGCCTAACGCCGTTAATTGATGTTGTCTTTTTACTCCTGTTATTTTTCATGCTGGCCACTCAATTTGAAAAATATCAGAGCATTGATTTGGTTTTTCCCAGTTCTAACACTGAAGAGAAACAGTCGGATTTAAAGCCCACAATTATTCAGCTTCTTGCCAATGAGAAATTGATTATCAATGGCATTCTCATTGACCACTCTCTTTCATTGAACCAAGTCCTAAATTCACTAGATCAGAGAAACAGCGCTGGTGTTGTTTTAAAGGTTGGTGAGACTGTGCCGACCAAACGCCTTACAAAAATAATAGAGGCACTGAAAAATCATAAGATTTCACCGGTGACATTATCAAATTAATCTTTATCAAACTAACCAGAGCCTGAACCGAACGATAATATGACAATAGAATTGAGCCAACCCCAAGAAAGACCAAGAGGACAGGATAATATCTTGCCTCTCATCAATATTGTTTTTTTGCTTTTGATCTTTTTTTTAATGGCGGGAACTCTTTCTAACAGTCCTGAAGTTGCTCTACAACCACCTAGTACCAAAGAAGCTGAGAATGATAAGCTTCCTCATAGAGCATTGTATATTACCAAAGACGGCCTGTTTTTCTCTAAATCAAAAGAGGTTACTCATTCTAAACTAGAAGTTATTTTAACTGAAATGAAGGCCTCACTTGATAAGCGCCCTTTTTACATTATTGCTGACAAAGAAAGCGATGCAACACAGCTTATAGAAATCGCCAAATTAGCTAAGAAAATCGGCATTGAAAAAGTGAAACTCCTCACACTTAGGGGGAGGCAATAATGCTGAGTGGATCTAAATGGTTTTTTGCTTTTTGTGTTTCACTCATTGTTCATGCTTCACTTGGTTTGAGTTTTTACACAGATTGGAAAACACCACAATTAGAGAGTTCATCTGGTGTTTCTTTAATTATCGCTGACACACAGACATCATTGCTATCTGGCGAAATAAATAGTCGTCCAGAAACCGCTCAGGAGGAGCAACATCTAAGGCCCAAAAAAACAAAATCCGATGACAAAAAGCCGGTGGAAACACCTAAGCCCAAAATAGAAGCCCCTGAAAATGAAACGAAATTAGAAAAACATTCAGTTGATCAAACTCTTTTAAGGCAGGAACAATCAGCTCCTCTTTCCTTGCCTAAGGCTGAAGTTCCCCCCAAAGTTGTAAAGTCAGAAAAACACCCTAAAGCCGAAAAAGAAATAAAGAGAGATGTTCAAAAAGATCTACGACCGACAAAAAAGAAAAAGAAAAAACGAGCTAAAACGAAGCCAGAGAAACTGATTGGGAGCGCTCGCAACCTTAAGAAAAGAAAAACTAAATCCACGCCTGGTAATCACGGACGCATTAAAAATAAAATTTCAGGAAAAGCTTCTCTATCTAATTATAAAGGTCGGCTTCGCTCTCGATTACTGCGAAATGTAAGGTCATCGAGTAAAGCCGGTACTGTCTACATTAGTTTTACCATCCTTAAATCAGGGCAAATACGTGGTCTTAGGGTTTATAAAAGTAGTGGAAACAACAAACTCGACAAATTAGCCTTAAATACAGCCAAGAGGGCCTCTCCCTTTCCCCCTTTACCGCGTGGGCATAAATCTTTAAAGGTAACGGCTCCGATACGTTTTAGATGAGTTTTCAGTTTTCCCTTTTTTCCTCATTAGCTGAGCTTTATCAAAACTTTCTTCATTTGCCTTAATCAATATTTTTAAGTAAATTAGTGTACAAGTGATTTGGGGCAATCCACTTGGTAGAACGGGGACTATATGAGCGATCTGAATGAGACAACTTTAATTATGTTGGATGACAATGTAGATGAAATTTTTCTCACTCGGAGAATTGTTAGGCGTTGCGGGTTTGTTAATCGGTTTATTAGTGAACAGAATTCAGAAAACCTTCTCTCAACCTTAGATGAATTGGTTAAATTAGGTGCCAATAAAGATAGCTTTCTATTATTTCTTGATATCAACATGCCGCGTATAGATGGGTTTGAAATGTTGAAAATCATACGAGACCACCCGGTCTATAATAGTATTCCTGTATTCATGCTTTCTGCTTCTGAGGACGTTGAAGATAAAAATAAATCTGAGCAACTTGGTAGTGATGGCTATATAGTCAAGCCGTTTACTGATACTCAATTTTTTGATGTGTTAAAAAACATTCCCCAAATAAAGCAAAAGCTTTTGCAATAGACGATTGAGTTAATAGGTTCTTCTAAATCAATAGATTTCCTGCGTTTGCTCTCCTTTTTAACAATGAGTAAAAAAATTTAACGCGGGGAGTAATTATTTGAAATTCAACAAACAGATAAATGACAAGGATATTCATTCCTCACACTTTATCATTCCACATAAATGGTCGTTTAATCCATTACATAGCTCTTTTTCTGCCTGGGCTATTCTTGCTATGTCTGTGGTCGTCACCATAATTGCTTATTATATTTCTAACGAATGGGTTACCCAGGCCTCTGAGACTAGATTTACTTTTAAAGCTGAAGACATTCACACTGCCATTAAAAAACGGATGAATGAACAAGAATCTGCACTTTGGGGAGGTGTTGGACTTTTTAATGCCAGCAATCAAGTTTCTCGTGAAGAATGGAAAGTGTATGTAAAATCACTTCGCCTTCAGAAATATCTTCCAGGCTTGCAAGGCTATGGCTTTGCCGAAATAGTTAAGCATGATGATAAACAAGCCCATATAGAAAGAATTCGCAAAGAAGGCTTCCCGGAGTTTAAAATTTCACCTCCAGGTAAGCGTGAGATTTACAGTTCAATCATTTTCCTTGAACCCTTTCAGGACAGGAATTTGCGTGCTTTTGGTTATGACATGTTTTCTGAACCGACACGCCGTGAAGCTTTGGAGCGAGCCGGAGATACGGGGGAAGTTGCTGTTTCAGGTAAGGTAACCCTTGTTCAAGAAACTGAAAATGATGTGCAATTTGGTTTCTTGATGTTTTTACCTGTGTATCATAAACACATGCCTCTCTCCACTGCCCAAGAGAGGCGTTTTGCCTTAAGTGGTTATGTTTACAGCCCGTTTCGTATTAAGGACCTTATGCAGGGTATTTTGGGTAAAGGAGACAGGGTTATTGACTTCAGGATCTATGATAGCAATATCAAGGAAAGGCTACTTTATGATAGCTCCAATCAATATACCCCCAACCTTGTTTCTGAAGAAAATCAATTTATTACTACGCGACCTTTAACTATAGGCGGACGTCCCTGGTTGCTCGAGTTTAGATCTAAACCGGATTTCATTTCCCAAAGTGAACAGAACCAACCACTTCTCGTTGCTGCTGGCGGTATTCTTATAGATATTTTGCTATTTATCACGATTTCATCTCTTTCTTCTCAACGAAAACGCGCCCGTGATTTAGCATTACGTATGACCGATGAGTTGAGATTTGCCAAAGTAAAAGCTGAGATTGGTGAAAAAAATGAAACAGAATTGCGCAAATTAGAACAAGAAGCTAACAAGAAACTTAAAAACGCAAATGAAGGCCTTTTAGGCTTCAATCGCATTGTCGCTCACGACCTTCGCTCGCCCTTAAAAAGAATTGAAGCCTTCCTCACCATCTTGAAGCAAGACTATGTCACAGACCTTGATGAAGAGGGAAAAAATGTTTTTGACAGGATTGAAAGCGCTTCAATAAAGATGCGAAAGCTACTTGATTCTTTGCTTGAATATACGAGGTGTGGCAACTTTTTAGATGAAGGTGAGACCGTCCTGATAAATAACTTTATCGAAAGGGCTCTCGATAATTTTGATTTTGAAACAAGCAATGCAAATATTCAGGTTGATTTATATGCGGATACCACTTGCTCGATTACTGGTAACGAAGATCTGCTAGCGTTGGTGATGCAAAATCTAATCGGTAATTCTATTAAATTTAACGATCGCGATATTCCATCAATTTTTATAACCAATCAATTATTGCCCAACAATATGCTTGAGATATCTGTCTCAGATGATGGCATTGGTATTGCCCCACAATATGCAGAAAAAGTTTTTAGCATTTTCTCTCGGTTACATAACGAAGAGGACTATGAAGGTACGGGAATTGGCCTAGCCATCTGTAAGAAGATTATTACAGATCATAATGGAACTATTATTATTGATCAGACTTACAGCGAAGGAACAAGAGTTGTCATTACGTTACCGTTATCAACCCCAATGGAATGATTAGATCTGGTCTTTCTTCTTTTTAATCTTTGTAAAGCGCCTTTGTTGCCGTTTTCTATAAAAACTTTGTGATGGTTATTCCAATGCTTTTTGGTGCTCGTTTAGTGGCTGGGTAAGAACATATGTTATAAGAAGTGAGGGCTATAAACCGCTCCTAAAATGTCTCTGAAACGCCCATGGATCCAGGGCTTGACAAAATGTCGCACCCAATGGCATTGTGCGCCCAAGTTGAACAAAATTTGCTGCGGTTTATCAGGATAAATAGCCTGATACGTTTTTAAATTATAAGATTGACTACAGTTAAGACTTTATTTTGTCGAGGTTAAAGCCTTTTGACTTTTTATAGCATTTGGCGGTGCCTCATCGCCTTGGTTTTGCTTGTACGCTTAAGGCCTAAAGTCGTTGAGAAGTGACTATTTGACCACTCTAAAAAAAGCATCTTTGTTCCACTTAGTGTATAGTTTGTATATATGAAGAACTAAAATACACGAACAGTGATAGTGCCTCTTTAAAAACCGACTTTTTAGAGGCTATTTGCCTAAGATGATGCAGGGAATAGATGTATCGTGAAGCCCAAGTTTTGCTAGGTAAGAAAAAAATCTTGCAAGTTAATCTCGGCTAAAATATTGATACGCTCAAACAACTTTAACAGTTCCAAGAAGTTTCTGCGATACAGCGTTCAAGCTTCATCTATAATTTAACACTAATTGCTTCAGGATAGACATGAGTTTGTATACAGACTACTTAAATGAGATTGAAAATAGAAAAAAACAAGGTTTGAGCCCTAAGCCCATTGATGATGGCGCGCTTGTAAGTGAGCTCATTTCCCAAATTAAAGACCTTGAAAACAAACACAGAGAGTTATCTCTTAAGTTTTTTATTTTCAACACTTTACCTGGTACCACTAGCGCTGCTGGTGAAAAAGCAAAGTTCTTAAAGGAGATCATTCTTGGTAGCTTTGCTCTTGAAGAAATTTCTCCGACATTTGCCTTCGAGCTATTGTCTCATATGAAGGGCGGCCCTTCAGTGGAAGTTCTTCTCGATTTAGCCTTAAGCGACGATTTGGAAAATGCCAAACAAGCAGCTGAAGTTCTCAAAACTCAAGTTTTCCTTTATGAGGCTGATACAGACCGACTTGAATCCGCTTATAAAGATGGTAATGAAATCGCTAAAGACATTCTTCAAAGTTATGCGAGCGCGGAATTCTTCACAAAGCTTCCAGATGTAGAAGAAGAGATTAAGGTTGTGACTTACATCGCGGCTGAAGGTGATATCTCTACAGATTTACTCTCACCTGGTAATCAAGCTCACTCTAGATCTGACCGTGAATTACACGGCAAGTGCTTGATTTCTGAGGCAGCACAAGCAGAAATTCAAGACCTACAAAAACAACATCCTGACGCGCGGGTTATGTTGATTGCTGAAAAAGGGACTATGGGTGTTGGCTCATCGCGAATGTCTGGTGTGAACAATGTGGCATTATGGACTGGCAAGCAGGCTAGCCCTTATGTTCCTTTTGTGAATATTGCTCCTATTGTTGCTGGAACAAATGGTATTTCTCCGATCTTCCTTACAACGGTTGGTGTAACGGGCGGCATCGGGATTGACTTGAAAAACTGGGTTAAGAAACTAGACGCTGATGGCAATCCTATCTTAAACGAAAATGATGATCCGGTTCTTGAGCAAACTTACTCTGTAGAGACAGGTACTGTCCTCACCATCAACACTAAGACAAAAAAACTTTACAATGGTGATAAAGAGCTTGTTGATATCTCTTCAGCTCTGACTCCTCAAAAAGTAGAGTTCATCAAATCTGGTGGTTCTTATGCTGTTGTCTTTGGTAAAAAACTACAGAATTTCGCGGCCTCAACTCTTGGAATTGAATTGCAACCTGTCTTTGCTTCTTCCAAAGAAATTTCTCATGAGGGGCAAGGTCTTACAGCAGTAGAAAAAATCTTTAATAGAAATGCTGTTGGGGTAACCGAGGGCGCTGTATTGCATGCTGGTTCTGATGTGCGCGTGAAGGTCAACATTGTTGGGTCGCAGGACACAACCGGTTTGATGACATCGCAAGAGCTTGAGGCTATGGCTGCGACTATTATTTCACCAACTGTTGATGGCGCTTATCAATCTGGCTGTCATACAGCTTCTGTCTGGGATATTAAAGCACAAGAAAACATCCCTAAGCTCATGAAGTTCATGAACAAATTCGGATTGATTACCGCAAGAGATCCTAAGGATAACTACCATGCCATGACTGATGTTATTCATAAAGTTTTGAATGATATCACGGTTGATGATTGGGCAATTATTATTGGCGGCGATAGTCACACACGTATGTCAAAAGGCGTGGCGTTCGGTGCTGACAGTGGAACTGTTGCGCTAGCCTTAGCTACCGGTGAGGCTACAATGCCGATCCCTGAGTCTGTGAAAGTCACCTTCAAGGGTACCATGAAGGAGCACATGGATTTTCGTGATGTGGTTCACGCGACGCAGGCTCAGATGTTGAAGCAATTTGGGGACAATGTTTTCCAAGGCCGCATTATCGAGGTTCATATTGGAACCTTACTTGCTGACCAAGCTTTCACTTTTACAGACTGGACTGCTGAAATGAAAGCAAAAGCCTCCATCTGTATTTCTGAAGATGATACTCTCATTGGCTCTCTGGAGATTGCCAAAAACCGCATTCAAATCATGATTGATAAAGGCATGGATAACGAAGCGCAAACGCTTCTTGGCCTCATCAAAATCGCGGATAACCGTATTGCGGAAATTAAATCTGGCGAGAAACCAGCTTTAACGCCAGATGATAACGCCAAATATTTTGCTGAAGTGGTTGTTGACCTGGACAAGATTGATGAGCCAATGATCGCTGACCCGGATGTGAATAATGCTGATGTTTCTAAGCGCTATACGCATGATACAATTAGACCAATTTCATTCTACAAAGCTGAGAAGAAGGTTGACCTTGGGTTTGTTGGATCTTGTATGGTTCACAAAGGGGATATGAAAATCGTAGCGCAAATGCTTCGTAACCTGGAGAAGGAAACAGGCAGTGTTGAATTTAACGCACCGTTGGTTGTCGCAGCGCCTACGTACAACATTATCGACGAATTAAAAGACGAAGGGGACTGGGCTGTTCTGCAGAAATACTCTGGTTTTGAATTTGACGATGATGCGCCGAAAAATACGGCACGGACAGACTATGAGAACATTCTCTACCTAGAGCGTCCTGGCTGTAACCTTTGTATGGGTAACCAGGAAAAAGCGGCTAAAGGTGACACAGTATTAGCCACATCTACGCGATTGTTCCAAGGACGTGTTGTGGAAGATAGTTCTGAGAAAAAAGGCGAATCTTTGCTGGCATCAACACCAGTTGTGGTTCTTTCAGCTATCTTAGGTAGAACACCTACTATGGAAGAGTATAGAACTGCGGTGGAAGGTATTGACCTGACGAAGTTTGCGCCGCCGCAACAAAAGCCACTTGATCCAAAATCGGTTCATTTTTAAAAATGTCTTGATGACTTAAACAACGCATATAAAAAGGGGTAGAGAATTATCTTAAAAATAATTCTCTACCCCTTTTTTATTCATAGTTCAGTGAGCTTGAATTTCATATTACTTATTTCTAAAAACTGGTGCTCTTTTATTTACAAAAGCATTCATGCCTTCTTTTTGTCCTTCTGTTGCAAAAGCTGCTTTGAAGAGAAGGCGTTCCTGCTTCAGCCCGGCATCTAGGGGCGTTTCGAAGGCCATGTTTACAGCGGACTTTGCCATTCGTACTGAAGGAGAATTAAAGCCAGCTATTGTTTGTGCTGCTTCAATTGCTGTTTGTAGAAGCTCTTCTTTTGGCACGACGCGTGCTACCAAACCAATTTCTTTTGCTTCTTGTGCTGGAATATTTCGGCCTGTTAAAACCATGTCCATGGCCATCGACTTACCAACAGATTTAGCCAGCCTTTGAGACCCGCCAATGCCTGGTAAAATTCCTAACTTAATTTCAGGTTGTCCAAATTGAGCATCATCTGAAGCGATTATAAAATCACAAAGTAGCGCTAACTCACACCCCCCTCCAAGGGCAAAGCCACTTACAGCTGCGATAATTGGTATTTTGATCGTTCGTACTTCATCCCAAGAGGAAAGAAAGTCATCCATATAAAAATCGATGAATGTTTTTTCTGCCATCTCTTCAATATCAGCACCAGCAGCAAACGCCCTCGGGCTGCCTGCAATAACAACTGCACCAACATCTGGATCACTATCGAACTTTTTTAAGGCACTTAGAGTTTCTTTCGCCAATTGACGATTTAATGCGTTTAAACTTTTGGGACGGTTTAAAGTGATTAATCCCACTTTTTCTCTTTTTTCTACGAGAATAGTTTCTGTAGAATTTGTTTTTTCTTCCTTGTCTCCAAAACTATCAACTTTCACAACAGTGGTTTTATTAGACTCGTCTTTATTTTTCATCGGATTTTTCAACCTCACTCTTAACCAGTTTAAAATAGACATTAAATAATTGCTTTTTTGGCAGTGCCGCCTTGTTGTTCTTCCTTTTTTTGTTCTTTGGGCAACGGGCAATCATAGCCACCACTTTTGGACATAATCTCTGCAAGAATTGTTTCTGTGTGCTCACCAAGACCTGGAGATGACAATGGACGTTCAGATTTAAAATCTTCAAAATCTGTCAGTTTGATTGGATTCCCGGCAGTTTTAAATGATTTTCCATTTGCCGTTGCCACATCTACAATCATGTTTCGCTCAAGCAATTGAGGGTGATCAAATAACTTGTCGATTGTGTTGATGGGGGCGCATGGCACCCCAACTTCGTTGAGAGCCTCTATCCAAAATTCAACCGGTTTTTTACCCAGAATAAGTTCCATTTCCTTGACCATTTCAGGTCTGTTTTGACACCTTAAATCATTGGTTAGAAACCTTGGATCTAATGCTAAATCTGGTTTATTCAGTGCGTCTGCCATTAACATAAAGAGGGTGTCATTACCGGCGGCTATTACAATCTTACCGTCTTTTGCTTTAAAGCTTTCAAATGGAGCTAATGAAGGGTGACTGTCGCCGGTGCGGTTTGGAACCACTCCTTCAACATTGTAACGTGCCAATGCAGTTTCCATTAACGCAGCCTGACAATCTAACATTCCGATATCAACACGAGCACCTTGTGCATTTTTGGTTCGGCTATATAAAGATGCGATGATACCAACTGTTGCAAAAAGAGCGGCGCCTAGATCTCCAAAACTCGTACCCACACGAGAGGGCTCTCCATCTGGCCACCCTGTTAGGCTCATAACCCCACCCATGGCCTGAACAACCATGTCATATCCTGGCAATTCGGAATATGGACCACTATGCCCGAAACCAGATATGGAAGCGTACACTAGATTAGGGTGCGTTTGTGCTAGTCGCTCTGGTCCATAACCTAAGCGCTCCATTACACCTGGTCTAAAATTCTCAACAAGTACATCAGATTCATCAAGTAGTTTTTCTAATAAATCTCTGTCTCTTGGCGATTTAATATCAAGTACAATACTTTCTTTTCGGCGATTAAAACAGCTGAAATAAACAGATTCATCTTCGATAAATGGTCCAAATTCACGGGTGTCATCTCCCGTTCCAATTTTTTCCACTTTGATGATACGTGCCCCTAAGTCAGCTAAAACCATCGTACAATACGGACCAGCTAACACACGAGAAAAGTCGAGGACAGTGATGCCTTCAAGGGGAGGCTTTCTATATTCTTGTTCACCATTCATTGCCATCTTAGTCTCCTTTTCTTTCATCGATAATCCAGCGGGATGCTTTTTCAGCAATCATTAAAGTTGGAGAATTTGTATTGCCGCTTGTAATGGTTGGCATCACACTGGCGTCCACAACCCGTAAACCATCAATTCCGTGCAGTTTTAATTTTGGATCTACCACAGCATATTCATCATCTGCTAAACCCATTTTAGCTGTTCCCACTGGATGAAAAATCGTTGTGCCTATGGCGCCAGCTGCTTTTATGAGATCATCTCTGGATTTTATTTCTTCGCCCGGCTTATATTCTTCTGGTTGAAATGGTTGTAACGCTGGTTGTTTTGCGATTTCCCGTGCAACATTGATCGAGTGAACGGCGACATTTTTATCTTCTTCCGTGCTTAGGTAATTCGCGGCTATGGTTGGGGGCTCACTTGGGTTTTGTGATGTAATTTTAATTGACCCGCGACTTGTCGGATTAAGGTTACAAACACTTGCGGTGATGGCTGGGAACGAGTGCAAGTCACTTCCAAAAGCTTCTAAACTTAAGGGCTGAACATGAAACTGTATGTTTGAATGTTCTTGATTTGGATCGCTTTTTGTAAAAATACCAAGTTGCGACGGAGCCATACTCATTGGCCCGCTTCTTTGAAAAATATACTGCAAACCAATTTTCATTTTACCAAAAAGATTAGATGCCATTTCATTGAGTGTTTTGGCATTTTTAACTTTAAAGACAGTTCTTATTTGCAAGTGATCCTGCAAGTTTTCACCTACACCTGGTGAATGGTAGTGCGTGTGAATGCCAAGTTCAGTGAGATGTTTGCCATCTCCAATGCCTGAAAGTTGAAGAATTTGCGGTGTGCAAACAGCGCCAGCTGATAGTATGATTTCTTTGCGGCAACGAACAGTTAGGGCGGTTCCCCCCATTCTTACGATAAGTTCATTGCATTTTTTCTGGCCATTTTCTTGAGTTTTAAAGAGCAATTTATCTACCATTGCTCCTGTCCAGATTTTCAGATTTTTTCTGTCTTTGATTGACTTTAAAAAACCTTTAGATGTATTCCAGCGCCACCCTTTCTTTTGGTTGACCTCAAAATAACATGTACCGGTATTATCGCCTGTGTTGAAATCTGGTGTCTCAGGGATGCCATACTCATTGGCAGCTTTTGCGTAATTGTCTAGTATATCCCATTTATATCTTTGTTGCTCGACGCGCCATTCTCCACCGCCTTTATGAAACTTATCATGACTTTCAGCTCGTCCATTCTTATCTGTTAATGAATGATCAAGTCGGAAATTATTCTCATGAGCCTTGAAATCTTCAAGACAACTTTTCCAGCCCCACTCTTCTTCTTTAGTTAAAGAAGCCCAGTGATCATAGTCTCTGGATTGCCCGCGCATATAAATCATACCATTTATACTTGAACAGCCGCCTAATGTTCGGCCTCTTGGGTAAATCAGAGAACGTCCATTTAGGCCAGGTTCTTCAATTGTTTTAAAGCACCAATCTGTTCTTGGGTTATTTATGCAATAAAGATATCCGACTGGAATGTGTATCCAATGATAATTGTCTTTCCCTCCAGCTTCCAATAATAAGACTTTATACTTGCTGTCTTCACTCAGCCGGTTGGCGAGCAAACAGCCCGCCGTTCCAGCACCTACTACTATATAATCATATTCTAATGCCATGAGCGTGATCCATTACTTGGCTACAGGCATAGAGAATTCTGCACCTGCTTGAATGTTTTCAGGCCACCGCTGCATGATTGATTTTTGCTTGGTATAAAAGCGCACGCCTTCTTCACCATAAGCATGCATATCGCCGAACAAACTTTGTTTCCAGCCGCCAAAGCCTTGCCACGCCATTGGCACCGGTATTGGCACATTAATCCCAACCATACCTACTTCAATTTGGCGTCCAAACAGGCGTGCTGTGTTTCCGTTTTGCGTATAGCAACTAACACCATTACCGAACTGGTGATTATTAATAAGCTCGATTGCGTCTTCCAATGTATCAACTCGAACGCAACCTAGTACTGGGCCAAAAATCTCTTCTTGGTAAATTTTCATATTAGTTTTTACGTTGTCAAAAAGTGTTGCCCCTAAGAAGAAACCATCTTCATATCCGCCGACGGTAAAGTTTCTACCATCAACTAACAGGTCCGCCCCTTCATTTGCACCAGCGTCGATATATGATGATATTCTTTGGCGTGCGGCATCGGTTACGATGGGTCCCATTTCACTTGCACCATCCATACCTGTACCAACTATTAAATTTTCTGCTTTTTGCTTCAGGAGAGGGATTACTTTATCAGCTACATCCCCAACAAGTACTGCCACAGAAATTGCCATACAACGCTCACCGGCCGAACCATAAGCGGCACCGATTAAACCATCGACTGCCTTGTTTATGTCCGCATCCGGCATAACGACAAGATGGTTTTTAGCGCCGCCAAGTGCCTGGACACGTTTGCCATTTGAGGCCCCTCTTGTGTAAATAGCATTTGCAACAGGTGTTGAACCGACGAAAGATATTGCTTTTACATCAGGATGATCAATTAAAGCATCAACTGAGACTTTATCACCTTGAATAACATTGAACACACCGTCCGGGAAGCCAGCTTTTTTCATTAAATCTGCTATGAGCAAAGAAGGGGTCGGGTCAGTTGGGCTTGGCTTAAGTATGAATGTATTACCGCAAGCAATTGCTACAGGGAACATCCAAGATGGGACCATGACCGGAAAGTTAAACGGCGTAATTCCTGCAACCACTCCAAGCGGTTGACGCAATGTCCAGTTGTCCATTCCAGTTGAAACCTGGTCAGAGAAGTCACCTTTCAACAATTGAGGAATACCGCAGGCAAATTCAACAATATCAATTCCTCTTTCTACCTCTCCCAGTGCATCCGATAAGACTTTACCGTGCTCCGCGGTGATGCTTACAGCCAGCTCATCCTTGTTCTCAATAAGCAAGGAGAGAAATTTATTCATCAATCTAGCTCGTTTAATCGGAGGTGTTTCAGACCATTTTGGAAACGCTGCTTTTGCCGCTTGAACAGCTTGATCAACATCATTGGTAGTTGAGAAAGTTACATAAGACTGCTGCTTTCCTGTTGCCGGGTTATATACAACTTGTCCTTCTGTTCCTGAAGCTTCTGCTTGTTGACCATTAATATAGTTCAACACTTTATCTGTAGAATTGTCTTGAACTTTATCTGTTACTAAAACCATAACTTTATCTCCCTACGACCAATCTTATTGTAATTAGACCGGTCTACTATTTGTAATGCAAATAAAAACTTAATAATATTTATTTCAGGCTCATCAAAAAATCTTTTGAAAAGAGGTCTAAGGGAGCGGCGCTGCGCTCAAGTTTAGCCCTTAAAATAGCGCCTTCCCAACCTATCCAAAAAAATTCGGCCTTTGTCTTACAGTCAATTTCTGAGCGAATTAAACCGCTTTTTTGAGCCTGGGCTAAGCATAACTCCGTGCGGTGTTGCCAATCGGTAAAAACATCTATCAATTTTTGACGAAACGAGCCTGGCAATATAGTCATTTCCTGACCGAGGTTACCGACTAAACAGCCACGCTGAAAATCATATCGCGCCATAGAAATTCTAGCTGCTTCAATAAAATGTTCTAATCTTTCCACTGGGGTTAACGTTTCATCTAAGAAAAATTTATCTAGTTTTCTGGCAAAATAATTTGAATAGCTATCTATTAGCGCTAAACCAAATTCCTCTTTGCTCTTGAAGTAATAATAAAAGGAGCCTTTAGGAACTTTTGCATTCTTCAAGATTTCCTCTATTCCTGAAGAAGAGAAACCTTTTTGCGTCAGAGAGATGAGACCTGCCTTAATCAACTGATCATAATTCTCACTTGATTTTGCTGTTTTTTTCTCAATTGGAACGAGCTTATTTTTCATATCAACTATATTTGCCATACAATTAAGTAGACCGATCGTTTATTCATGTCAACTGGTAACTATTATTTTCTCCGTATAATGCACTAACGGTCTTTTTCAATAAGAATATCAACAATGCTTTTTAATCTCTCATTACTGAAACTAGCTGACTTGCTAATATCACTTGCTTTATTATACTTACAAGTTCACAAGCAAGCTCATCAAAAAATCTGAGGCTTAAACTTTTGGAAAATTCGAAAACACCAGCAGCTCCAAGCGCTGCAAAACAAATTGCTGACCAGATTAGATCCCGTATTCTTGATGGAACTTTTACAATAGGTGCCCAACTTCCTACTGAGCATCAATTGGCTGAGCTATTTGGTGTTTCTCGCCCAACGATACGAGAAGCTCTGAAAAAATTAGCTGTCCAAAATCTAATTACGTCGAAGAGAGGACCGACTGGCGGTACCTTTATCAATGATTATAAGATTGATGATGCTGCAGAGTTTTTTACATCTTCCACTATGCTCATGCTCACTTTTGGCTCATTAAAATTTACAGATGTTCTTTCTGTGAGACAATTCATGGAATATCAATGCTGCCTATTGGCTATGGAGAATTGGTCAGATGAAAACAGTGATAAGATTTTAAATGCTTTAGACGCTATGAAACCTTCATCTATTTCTGATGAAAATTTCTGCACACTGGATATTAAGTTTCATCGCACGATTATTGATGCAACGAGCAATGACATGCTGAAATATATGATGTATGGAGTTATGGAAGCACTTATTCCTGTTATGAATATGATTATCGTGCACGTTAAGGATAGAAAAGATATTCTTGATTTCTATGATCAACTCTTTGCAGAACTTTCTAAAAAAGATCCTACCAACGTAAAAATAATACTTGATGACTTTTCAGATTATTTGCAACAGAAACACCAGGCTGCTCAAACCCTGCAAGCTGAGAAAAAAATGCACTATGAGCATTCTCGTGTTCTAGATGAAGACTGATATTTTATGATTTCTTTTAATTTAAAACATAGTTATTTGACTGAATAAAAGAACTTATCCCTTCTTTCCATCCACTCTTTTGCTGATAAGTATTGGTATATAGATTTTTAAAAACGCACCATAGGCTAAAACCCAAAGAGAAATTGAAAGTCCCATGGCACTTGTCAGAATTGAGGGAAAGATAGGAGCGACTATACGGACGATAGCTGAGATAAATACCATCACGTAAGCAAATGTGATTATTCCCTTTACCTGAAGTGGCCGCCCGGTATGCCCGAGAGATGCTCGTGACATAATAGCAAGCATAAATAACCCGACTGATCCAACGGTGAAGCAATGTAAATACAAGTTATATGGGATATCAAATAGCCCCTCAATTGCTTTTAGAAACAACGCAATGATCATCAATAAATAAGCCAAATGCAAAACCCAAATAATTGGATTATCCAGTACCTTAATACCTCCCCATCGACTAAAGCGAATTGCATGCGCTCCACACGCAAGCAGCGCAATCATATAACTCAGAATAGAGTGAGGCATTGCTAGGTCTAAAATTGCTATTAAGATCAACAAGTAAAGCGCGGGCTTCTCGACCAGTGGAAATTTTCCAATATTGTACGTGCTGTTTTTTGAAATCAAATAATTGCGCGTAAAATTAGGGATTACCCTGCCACCTAAAACTGAAAGGGTTATCATAATCATATTGATTGCAAATAAAGTACCTGTGTTGAAAGAAGAAAGACCTAAATCAATCAAGTCAAGAATTGTTAGAAAATTAGCGATTGCTAGACATAGCAGAATGCCAATAAATATATAATTACGATTGTTTTTAGCTTCGACCAGGACATGGCTCACATGTATAAAGAGAGCTATTGGTAAAGCCATATCTACAAACAATAAGTAGCCAAATATTGGGTTATCAAAAAATAAGTACAACCAGAAGAAAATTCTCCCTACAACCCAAAGACAAAATATAATTTTTAAATCTTTCCCAATCATTGGTGCTGTATTTGTCCAGCTTGGCATTGCAGATAGTAGGAAGCCAGCTATGCCTGCTGTTACAAAACCAAATATCATTTCATGGGCATGCCACGCTTGAAGAGGGATTGATGGTTCTATTAAATTCATTAGATAAAGCAGCCAAGGGATTATTGGCAAAATAGCATAGGCTCCCGCGGCCAAAAAAAATGGCCGAAATCCGTATGAAAAAATAGAAAATCTTAAAGGCGTTTCATTAGAGAAAATAGCCATTCGATCACCTAAACTCCTCAGATAAATCAATACAACCGGGGGTTAATGGGTAGACATCAATGACTTCACCTTTATCAAGAGCATAATCATTTTCTTTAAATACAGCCCAGCAATTAGCTTCCAGCAGAGGGTGAGTTTTAAAAGATTCCTGACCTTCTAGAATATCAACAACCAGTTCGGCTTCAGCTGTGACTGACACTTTAGATTTTGCGAAAAAATGAAAGTTATGATTTTTTGTTACCCGCCTACTTAAACGAGCTTTTAAGGGAGCCTCACTTGACATGGATTGAAGATGTTGTAACAGAGGCATAACAAAGAAACGCAAACCTACAGCTGCCGAGATCGGATTACCAGGTAAGCCAAAATAATGTTTGCCGTTTGAAAAACTTGCATAGAGAATTGGTTTTCCAGGCCTTATTGCAACTTTATGGAACTGAATCTCGGCTCCTATATCTCTTAGAGCATCAGGTATGAAGTCATGCCGCCCTGCTGAAACACCACCTGTAGATATAAAAATATCTGTTTCATCAATTTCATTGAGTATCGTTGTTTTAAATTGCTCGATATCATCGGACAGAATTCCAGCGAATTTTGTTTTTGCCATCCCATTTTCAGTTAAAGCTGATTTTAAGTATGGCCCGTTGGCATCTCTAATCTGCCCCGATTGCAGGGCAAGAGACCCATTTGAAATTACTTCATTACCGCTACTAAAAAGAGTTACTCGGGGTTTGCTAACAACTGATATTGTATTCTGCCCTACAGCAGAGAGAGCCATTATAGATGCTGAAGTTATTTTATTACCCTTTTTAACAATCTGAGTGGCTGGTTTATAATCCTCTCCCGGCATTCGAATATTAGCTTGTCCATTAAGGGGTTCTTGAAAAGAAACAACCGACGGATATTTTTCATCACTCAGACTTGAGGTTTCAACCTTCTCAACTGGTACGACAGCATCGTAGCCCTTTGGCACACAAGCCCCTGTCATTATTTCCCAAGCGCCAAAGCCGTCAGATTCATACAGAATCTCCTCATCTTCTGCACAGGCATCACCTGCCATAGTTCGGCCAGCGACTTTCAATTCTATTTTGTTATTCAAACTAGCTTCTAACAAATCAGAAGACCGCACAGCAAACCCATCAACAGCTGAGTTTATAAAAGAGGGAACAAACACTTTAGAACAGATATCTTCTCCAGCTACACATCCAACGCATTCATCTATTGGTAAAACCGTATTCGAAAGCTGTTTCTGTCTAAATATAATATTTTTTGCGTCTTTAAACGAAATCATTTTCCACTTAATCTCTCGTCACCATCAATTGCGAACGGCAATTGGTGAATTAATCAAAGACACCAGATTCCTTTGCAGAAAATCAGCGTCAATCAATTACAGCATGATTTGAATTGAGAAAATTTGACCAAGGTCAATTAAGCAATCTTAATATCATCATCGCTTAAAAACTGAGGGTTAGGACAATCATTCGTATTATGACGGGGACAATTTTCCGCAAGGCTATGGTCACAAAATTCACATAACGCTTTTTCATGCGGTAAAATTATCAGGTCATTTTCGATTATAAACCCCTTTTGCTTCAAGCGTTTTAAAGCACGAGAGAAGGTCTCTCGCTTCATATTTAAATATGAAGCAATCGTTGTTTTATCATAAGGTAGCTGCAAATATTTTGAATGGTTTTTCTGATCTAAAGCGACCTTTAATAAAAACCATCCTATTCTTTCATCTACAGTTTTCAGTCGTGCAATTTCTATCTGACGAATTAAGTTTTGTGAGCGGTAACACATACTGGATAGAAGGTTCACCGCTAGAATATTGTTTTGCTTAACCTGTTCGCGAATAACAGGTGCTGGTAATGATAAGATCGTAGCATCTTCTGAGACTTGGGCACTCACTGGGAATTTTAGGTTGAGATAAACCGCAGTTTCCATGATGGTATCTCCAGCACTCAACATCTGTAAGATGGCTTCATCGCCACTACTTGTCCCTTTAAATAATTTAATCCAGCCTTTTAGGATAATATAAAGACGATTGGCTTGTTCACCTTCTAGAAACAGGAGTTTACCTTTATTAAATTCGCGAACTTGAGCATGTTGAAAAAGAGACTGAAGAGACGTTCTGGAAAGGCCAGAGAATATTTGCAAAGAATCTATTAGCAGAGCGTGCTTTGCAAAAATATTGTTCGAGTAAGATAGAACTGTCTCGATAGACTTTTCATGCTCTAGCTCTTTTCTCTCAACGGCAATACTGCCCGTTTCTTTTGAGAGTGTATTTGTTTTTATAGATGGTATTTCACCGTCCAGAGTGTCTATGAGCTCGTTTAAAATTGTTTGTAAGGCATTTATCTTTTCAGAAATTAAATCGAACCAAGCTTCTGGGGTTAATTCATATAAAGAAGCCGAATCCGGAGATTGCCTTAAATCATCATGGAGGTGGTCAAGTTTCTGGCAAGCTTCTGTTTCTAATACCTCAAGAATAATTCTTTTTTGTTTTTCATTGGCAACAGCTAAAAACGTATTTTGATAATTGTTTTGTTCTGAAAGTAGAAATTGTAAACGTTCAACAAATTCTATATTTTGAAAACTGTAAGCTGTGAACCCTTTTACCCCTATAGCTCGCTCCAAACCAATACGTTCTTTCCATTGGAGAAACGCATTTAACGCGCTGACAAATGCAGGCTTCACGTCCTCTATGTTAAGAGCGATTTCGATACAGCTGTTCAACAAAGGACAAATCAGTTCATGTGAATAAAAATTTAAGGAAGCGGAAACACCTAAGTCTTGGTTTCGAATATTCTCTCGCACAAGGGCGAGTTCTTCACTTTTATTCAAAACCAACTTTAGTTTTTTTAAATTTTGATTTTTTAAAGTACCATTATCTGACCAACGTTTAACACCGTCTGCAAAGACTTCAAAGATTTGATCTGTTTTTTCGAACTGTATTTCTATTCGATTGGAAAATAACTTCCCTTCACTACAAAGAAGCATGGCACTACATCCACGCTCTCTTTGCAAATGATGAATAAGATCCCCTATGATATACAGCGCTTCTTTCATAAAAGACCTTTTCTTATACATTTAAAACATGATTTTAGGTCTAAAGAGAAACCAATTCATTACAGTATAGGGTAGATAAGAGATTGAGACAATATGGGGAGCCCTCTCTCTATTTTTCAACTGAGAATTAAACTGCCTGAGAAAATGAAAATTGTCCCTCAGTTAAATAAGCATCAAACTTTGCAGCTACTTTTCTAAATTGATGATGCTCTCTTTTGTTCATAATGAGAAAACTATCCCTATACTCTACTGTGCCATTTTCAATAAAAGGACTTAGACTTTTAAGCTCGCTTGCAAATTCATTAGAGCAAACTTTTGTTCTTATTCCACACATGATAGACATGATAATATCTCGTCTTTTAATATCATCATCTGAAAGTTCTATTCCGCGCGCCACTGGCAAGTTTCCCTCTTCTATTGAAGTGACATAGTGTCTATAGTCTGAACTGTTTTGCAAATAGGCTGTTGGTAAGGTTGATATTGAAGACACCCCGAAGCCCAATAAGGCGTCGGCTTTATCTATTGTATAGCCTTGAAAGTTACGTTGTATTTCTTGGTTTTTTTGTGCAATTGCTAAACTATCATCTGGTTTTACAAAATGGTCTAAACCAATTGAGACATAGCCGCTCTTTGTTAAATAGTCATGTGCGAAATCAAACATTTCCATTCTTAACTCCGGACCTGGCAGAGCTTCAGTTGGGATTAAGTCTTGATGTTTTTTCATCCACGGCACATGAGCATATCCGAAAAGTGAGATGCGGTTGGGATCTAGCTTTACAGCACTATCTATCGTTTTCTTGATGGTCTCTAAACTTTGAAATGGTAACCCATAAATCAGATCAAAATTGATTTCATTTATGCCAGTGTCTCGTAAACTTACAACGACATTCTTTACTAATTCAATTGATTGGTGACGATTTATTGCTCGTTGCACTTGTTCATTAAAGTCTTGAACACCAAGGCTTGCCCTGTTCACACCGCTTTTTGCATAAGCCAATATTTTTTCTTTGCTTACTGTCCTTGGATCGATTTCAACGGCTATTTCAGCATCATCTAATACATCAAAGTTTGAGCGAACCACATTCATGAATTTTACAAAATCATTAGGTTCAATGACTGTGGGCGATCCCCCTCCAAAATGCATATATTTTACAATACTAGCTCCAGAAAGTTTTGATTGCATGGCAATTTCTTGGCTTAACAATTCCATATATTGTTCAATGGGTTTATTCCCGTTTACAATTTTTGTATGGCAGCCACAAAACCAGCATAGCTGACGACAAAACGGGATATGAAAATACAAAGATAAAACATCTTGTTTTCCTAATTTCCCCAGTAAGTTTTGAGATGTTTTGCCATCAACGCCTTTATGAAAATGGGGGGCTGTTGGATAACTTGTATATCTTGGGATTTGTTCCATCAATCTGCTCTCTTAATTACTTGAATATTCTATAGCAGCATTTTTTTTCTCTATATTTGACCTAAATCACATTCATCAGCTCAGATCCTGAAATGCTAAGTGCAGACAAATGGAGACAATCGGAGTTGGATCAATGACAATCAAGGCCGTTACCAAGAATGATCAAATACAAGCTTTAGGCGCTAGTACTTTGGCATTTACAGTATGTTTTGCTGTTTGGACAATTTTCTCAATTATTGGCATTCGGATTAAAGCTGAATTGGGCCTCAATGATACTCAATTTGGTATATTGGTCGCCACTCCCATCTTAACGGGGTCACTTAGCCGGATTTTTCTCGGTGTTTGGGCTGACCAATATGGTGGTCGCATCATCTTTACTTTACAGATGCTGGCAACTGCCATTGCAACTTATTTACTGACCACTGTTTCCACTTACCCGATGTTTTTAATTGCAGCTTTGGGAGTTGGCCTGGCGGGAGGTAGTTTTGCTGTTGGCGTTCAATATGTTTCAACCTGGTATTCGAAAGAAACACAAGGTACTGCACTTGGCATTTTTGGTGCTGGTAATGTGGGCGCAGCTGTTACCAACTTTGGCGCCCCGGTCTTATTGGTTGCAATGGGCAATGAATGGCAAGCCGTTGCGCAGATTTATGCTATCGTTGTTGCTGTCACAGCCATCTTATTTTTCCTTTTTACTAAGGATGACCCAGCGCTTGCGGAACGAAAAGCTAAGGGCATTGAACATGTTCCATTTTTAAAACAATTGGAACCATTGAAACAACTTCAGGTTTGGCGGTTTTCTCTCTATTACTTCTTTGTTTTTGGTGCATTTGTCGCCTTGGCCCTTTGGTTGCCGCGTTACTATGTTGGGGCCTATGGCCTGGAGTTAGGTACTGCAGGTTTATTGGCTGCATGTTATGCGATGCCAGGTAGTATTTTCAGGGCTCTTGGCGGTTGGATGTCAGATAAATTTGGCGCCAGGTCAATCATGTATTGGACATTTATTATCTGCGCCCTCTGCACATTTATTATGTCTTACCCAGCGACTGATTATAAAGTTGCTGGCATCAATGGAGACATTGATTTTAATCTCACCATCCCCTTATGGATGTTTGTCTCCCTCACAGTTGTGCTTGGTTTCTTTATGTCCCTGGGTAAAGCTGCTGTTTATAAACACATTCCCGTTTACTACCCAAATCATGTTGGCTCTGTTGGTGGCATCGTCGGCCTTGTTGGCGGTTTGGGTGGTTTCTTCTTACCTATTTCATTTGGCATCATGAATGACCTTGTTGGTGTGTGGACCAGTTGCTTCATGCTCTTAACTGTCATCATCACCATTGCCTTGGTCTGGATGCACATCTCCATTCAAATTCAAGAACGTGAAAAACACCCTGAATTACGTGGTCCTAAATATTTGCCTGAGCTTTCAAGTGATGAAGACAGAATCATGAGTTATCTCGAAGCACAGGCGCTGCAACAGAGAAGTGAATTGTTAGCTCAAGAAAGCCAGCAAATGCTTCAGAGGGCTGAGACCTTAAAAAGACAGAGTGATGACCTTCTCAAAAAAAGTGAAGACTTAAACCCGGTTTAACCATCAATCAATGAAAGGTGGAAGCACAATCATGGCAAAAGACTTAACTAACTGGAATCCTGAAGATGAGCAGCAATGGCTGTCATCAGGAAAAAGCATAGCCAACCGAAATTTATGGATCTCAATTCCTAGTTTATTATGTGGTTTTGCTGTTTGGTTATTCTGGGGCATCATCACCGTTCAAATGCTGAACCTTGGCTTTCCCTTCAGCAAACCGGAACTCTTTACATTAATGGCGATTGCAGGTTTATCCGGCGCGACCCTTCGGATACCAAGTTCCTTCTTTATTCGTTTAGCTGGTGGCCGGAATACTATTTTCCTGACAACAACATTGCTCATTCTACCAGCACTCGGTACTGGTCTAGCTCTTCAAAACCCAGACACTCCTTTGTGGCATTTTCAATTACTTGCTCTCTTATCTGGCTTTGGTGGCGGAAATTTTGCTTCCTCTATGTCTAACATTAGCTTCTTTTTTCCTAAGAAAGTTCAAGGCTATTCTCTTGGCATGAATGCTGGCTTGGGAAATTTTGGTGTCACCACCATGCAAATTTTAGTGCCTCTTGTCATGACTACAGCCCTCTTCGCAGGCGATGCTATGCTCCTTAAAAATACCAGCGGTACATTAATTGGAAAAATTCCTGTTGGAACCGAAACCTTTATTCAAAATGCTGGTTACATTTGGTTGTGTTTCTTAATTCCACTTTCCATCGCTTCCTGGATGGGGATGAATAATATTATTGATGAACATGTTTCCCCTAACATTGGCGGCACATTAAACGCCTTTTTCAAGATCATTATTATGTTGGCTCTCGGGCTTACCATCGCAGCTCTTGGTTTGTATCTTATGCTTCCTGCAAGCGCGAATGGTTCAGGGCTAAATATTGATAAATTAATCATTCTTCCTCTTGTGGTTGCTGCAACCGTCTTTGCCTTAAGAATTTTACCTCTTGGCAAAGATTACAAAGACGGGTTAGCTCGCCAATATAAGATCTTCAACAATAAACACACCTGGGCCATGACGGTTATTTACACCATGACCTTTGGATCTTTCATTGGCTATTCAGCAGCCCTTGCCCTTTCTATTAAAGTTATTTTTGGTTTTCAGCATTTAATGGTCGATGGTGTTTTAACCCATAATACGGCTAACCCTAATGGTCCTTCTGCACTGATGTATGCTTGGATGGGACCTTTCATTGGTGCACTTATTCGGCCCATTGGCGGCATGATTGCCGATAAAATTGGCGGCGCTAAAGTCACACAGATCATCTCTGTGATTATGGTCGCTAGCGCTTTGGGTGTTGCTTACTATATGAAGCAAGCTTATGCCTCTGCGACCCCTGAACAATTTTTCTGGCCGTTCCTAATCTTATTCCTCATCTTGTTTGCCGCGACTGGTATAGGCAATGGCTCAACTTTCAGGACCATTGCAATGGTCTTTGATAAGGAACAAGCCGGCCCCGTTCTTGGCTGGACATCTGCCATTGCTGCATATGGAGCTTTCTATATCCCTAAAGTGCTTGGCGAAAACATCAAGGCTGCCACACCTGAGTATGCGCTTTACGGTTTTGCGGCCTTTTACACTATCTGCATCATCATCAATTGGTGGTTCTACCTTCGCAAAAACGCATATGTACAAAACCCATAAATTGAGAGCAATATCATGAGCCATATTTTAGATAAATTGACTTTCTTTACAAACAAGGCACCTGAAACCTTCTCTGAAGGTCATGGTGTGACAACAGACGAAAACCGTGAATGGGAGCGTGCTTACAGAAACCGTTGGTCCCACGATAAGGTGGTTCGCTCGACCCATGGTGTTAATTGCACGGGGTCATGTAGTTGGAAAATCTACGTAAAAAGCGGTCTTGTCACCTGGGAAACACAACAAACTGATTATCCCCGCACACGGCCAGATTTGCCCAATCACGAACCACGTGGTTGCGCGAGGGGGGCAAGTTTTAGTTGGTACCTCTATAGCTCTGCTCGTTTAAAATACCCTATGATCCGCTCGAAGCTTTTAAGAAGTTGGCGCGCGACAAAGCTTATTCATAAAGACCCGGTTGATGCCTGGGCGTCTCTGATGAGCGATACAGAATTAACAACAGAGTATAAGCAAGCTCGCGGCCTTGGCGGTATGGTTCGAACAAGCTGGGATGAAGCCAATGAAATAATCGCCGCATCAAATGTTTATACAGCCAAAACATATGGTCCGGATCGGATCATTGGTTTCTCTCCCATTCCTGCGATGTCTATGATTTCATATGCTGCTGGCAGTCGATACTTATCGCTAATTGGCGGTACATGTATGAGCTTTTACGATTGGTATTGTGACCTACCGCCCAGTTCGCCTCAGGTTTGGGGTGAGCAAACAGATGTTCCTGAAAGCGCGGATTGGTATAACTCATCTTATATCATTGCCTGGGGGTCTAATGTCCCGCAAACAAGAACACCTGACGCTCACTTCTTTACAGAAGCACGATATAACGGCACAAAAACAGTTGCCGTCACACCTGATTATAGCGAGGTCGCAAAACTTTCTGATAGCTGGATGCCTGTGCGGCAAGGTACAGACAGTGCCATGGCAATGGCAATGGGGCATGTCATCTTGAAGGAATTTCATCTTTCTGGAAAAAGTGAATATTTTGATGATTACTGCCGCATGTACACTGACATGCCGTTTCTTGTCATACTGGATGAAAAAGATGGAACTTATGTGCCAGGCCGGACTTTGCGGGCATCTGATTTTGATAGCAATTTAGGAGAAGAAAAAAACACTGACTGGAAACCGGTTATCTATGATGCCAACACGAATAAGGTTGTTGTACCAAACGGCACTGTTGGCTCCCGCTGGGATGAAAGCGGCAAATGGAATATGGAAGCCAAAAACGTTGCGGATGGCTCAGAAATCTGGCCGGAAGTTTCCCTCTTAAAAACTAAAGATGAAGTGGTCTCTGCTGGGTTTCCTTATTTTGGAAACCTTGAAAATGATCAACCCATTTTTGCTCATACTGAACATGACAGCGTACAAAAGCGCAATATCCCAGCGCGGCGTATAAGCTTGGGTGAGAACAAAGATGTGCTTGTCGCGACCGTATTTGACCTTCTCATTGCAAACTATGGTATCGACAGGGGTTTAGGCGGCGAAAATGTAGCCAAGTCTCTTGAAGATGATGTACCCTACACACCTGCCTGGCAGGAAAAAATAACAGGGGTCCCCGCGGAACAGGTTACACGAATTGCGCGTGAATTTGCTGACAATGCAGACAAAACACGCGGTCGTTCCATGGTGATTTTAGGGGCTGCCATTAATCATTGGTATCACATGGACATGATCTATCGTGGCATCATAAACATGCTGATGATGTGCGGTTGCATTGGTAAATCTGGCGGGGGCTGGTCTCACTATGTGGGGCAAGAAAAACTACGTCCTCAAACCGGATGGCAACCGTTGGCGTTTGCTCTTGATTGGCACCGCCCACCACGCCATATGAATTCAACCAGCTTTTTCTATAACCATTCAAACCAATGGCGCTATGAAAAATTGGAAGTCGATGAAATTCTCTCACCCTTAGCGGATAAAGATAAATGGAAAGATTATTCTCTTATCGATTGCAATGTCAGGTCTGAGCGTATGGGGTGGCTTCCTTCTGCTCCGCAGTTAGAAGAAAATCCATTAAAATTATCAAAGCAGGCTCAAGCAGCGGGCAAAGATCCAAAGGACTATATTACAGGTAAATTGAAAGACGGGTCATTACGCATGTCATGCGAAGACCCTGACAATCCTAAGAACTTTCCACGTAATATGTTCATCTGGCGCTCGAACATTTTAGGTTCTTCAGGCAAGGGGCATGAATATATGCTCAAACATCTTCTTGGTACAACCAATGGTGTGCTTGGAAAAGACCTTGGTGAGCTTGGTGGCCCTAAACCAAAAGAAGTTGAGTGGCATGAGGAAGCACCAGAGGGTAAATTAGATCTAGTTGTCACGTTAGATTTTAGAATGTCGACCACTTGCATGTATTCGGACATCGTTCTTCCTTCAGCCACTTGGTATGAAAAAAACGACCTCAATACATCTGACATGCACCCCTTTATTCATCCGCTTTCAAGAGCGGTTGATCCGGCTTGGGAATCTCGCAGTGATTGGAATATCTATAAAGGAATTGCTGAAAAATTCTCAGAGCTTTGCGTTGGTCATTTAGGGACAGAAACTGATGTTGTAGCTCTTCCGATATTACATGACACTCCGGCTGAACTTGCCCAGGGGATTGACGTGAAAGAATGGAAATCTGGTGATTGCGAAGCAATTCCAGGCAAAACTATGCCGAACTACATCTCTGTGGAGAGAGACTATCCCAACACTTATAAAAAATTCACTGCACTTGGTCCTCTCATGACCAAGATTGGTAATGGTGGCAAGGGAATTTCCTGGAATACCGAAAATGAAGTCGAATTTTTAGGGCAATTAAATCATACGGTTACTAAGGAAGGAATCTCACATGGCCTTCCATGCATTGAAACCGATATTGATGCCGCTGAAGTTGTTCTGTCTCTAGCGCCAGAGACAAATGGACAGGTTGCTGTAAAGGCATGGCAAGCCCTTGGGAACTTTACTGGCCGCGACCATACTCATTTAGCCAAACCTAAAGAAGATGAGAAAATTCGTTTCAGAGATATTCAGGCACAACCTAGAAAAATCATTTCGTCTCCCACATGGAGCGGTTTAGAGGATGAGCATGTTAGCTACAATGCGGGCTATACAAATGTGCATGAACTCATCCCTTGGCGTACTTTAACCGGACGCCAACAGTTCTACCAAGATCATGAATGGATGAGAGATTTTGGTGAAGGGCTTTGTGTCTACAAACCCCCGATTAATACCAAGACCATTGCGCCGGTAATTGATGAATTTGGTAAGGGGCGCAAACAAGTTGTTCTCAACTGGATTACGCCGCACCAAAAATGGGGCATTCACAGCACCTACTCTGAAAACCTATTGATGTTGACTCTCAGCCGCGGTGGCCCTGTGATTTGGATTAGTGAAATTGACGCCCAGAAAATTGACGTGAAGGACAATGACTGGATTGAACTTTACAACACTAATGGTGCTATTTCAGCGCGTGCGATTGTTTCTCAGCGCGTTCCTGAAGGAATGAGCATGATGTATCACGCACAAGAGAAAATCATCAATACACCAGGTGCTGAGACTACTGGCACCAGAGGCGGCATTCATAACTCTGTCACACGGGCAGTAGTGAAGCCAACACATATGATTGGTGGATATGCTCAACTTTCATACGGCTTTAATTATTACGGAACCGTAGGGTCGAACCGAGATGAGTTCGTGATTGTTAGAAAAGTAGACAAAGTAAATTGGTTAGAAAACCCAGATGAGAATCTTGACCATGAGGAGATTGCATAATGAAAATTCGTGCTCAAATTGGAAAGGTTCTTAACCTGGATAAATGCATTGGCTGTCATACTTGCTCTGTCACTTGCAAAAATGTTTGGACATCTCGTCAGGGTGTTGAATATGCCTGGTTTAATAATGTTGAATCAAAGCCTGGTGTTGGTTATCCGCGCAAATGGGAAGATCAAAAAGTCTGGAATGGTGGCTGGGAGCGTAAATCTAATGGTAGCCTCACTCCTAAAATGGGAGGCAAATTCAGACTATTAGCCAAAATTTTTGCCAACCCTGATTTGCCTGAAATTGATGATTATTACGAACCCTTTACTTTCGAGTATGAGCGCTTGCAAAAAGCGCCATCTTCGACAGCGATGCCCACGGCGAGGGCTCATTCAGCAATCACTGGTAAAAAAATGGAAAAACCAGAATGGGGCCCAAACTGGGAAGAAATTCTTGGCGGTGAGTTTTCTGAGCGAAGTGAAGACTATAATTTTGAAACCATCCAAAAAGAACTTTACGGTGAATTTGAAAATACATTCATGATGTATCTCCCGCGCCTTTGCGAACATTGCCTCAACCCAACCTGCGTTGCGTCATGCCCAAGTGGCGCTATTTATAAACGCGAAGAAGACGGCATTGTGCTTATCGACCAAGACAAATGCCGCGGCTGGCGCATGTGTGTGTCTGGCTGTCCTTACAAGAAGATCTACTATAACTGGCAATCAGGTAAATCTGAGAAATGTACATTTTGCTATCCACGCATTGAAGCCGGTGACCCTACAGTTTGTTCTGAGACCTGTGTTGGGCGCATTCGTTATTTGGGCGTCATGCTTTATGATGCAGATAAAATCAAAGAAGCTGCGAGCATTGAAGATCCTGAAGACCTATATCAGGCTCAGTTGGATATTTTCCTTGACCCTCATGACCCTGAAGTTATTGAGCAAGCTAGAAAAGATGGTGTTCCTGAGAGCTGGATTGAAGGGGCGCAAAATTCACCGGTTTATAAAATGGCGATGGATTGGAAGGTTGCGTTCCCGCTTCACCCTGAATATCGCACGCTGCCTATGGTTTGGTATATCCCGCCATTGTCACCTATCCAAAACGCCGCTGAAAAAGGTCAGATTGATATGGCTGGTGTTATTCCTGATGTACACAAGTTGCGTATCCCTGTGAAATATCTAGCTAACCTTTTAACAGCTGGCAAAGAAGAGCCTGTGGTTCATGCCCTAGAGAGAATGATCGCTATGCGGGAATTTAAACGCGGGCAAAATGTCGATGGTGAAAGCAACAAAGAGCTTCTCTCTCAAGTTGGTCTTGATGAAAACACCGTCAACGATATGTACCGCATCATGGCGTTAGCTAGTTACGAAGATCGTTTTAATATTCCAACGAACCACAAAGAGTATGCGGGCGAGACACCCTTTGATAATGAAATTCCGTTCGATACTCGTTCTGCTTGTGGGTTTAGTTTTGGCAATGGCTGTTCTGGTGGGACAAGCAAACCAAATCTATTTGGCGCTAAAACTCATCAAAACACTATGAGTGGAAGACTACATGAACCTGGCTCAAAAGGAGGTCGCTCATGAAAACCTTTAAGATCTTAGGATTATTACTCACCTACCCGGAAGGCTCCGTTTTAAAAGCTCATGATGAATTGCTTCAAGCCATACAAGATGAAGCGATTTTACCAAAAGGTGCGATTAAAAAAATTGAACATTTTATCGATGTTCAAAACAACAAAGAGCTTTTAGAAATCCAAGAAGATTATGTTGACCTCTTTGATCGCGGGCGCGCTCATTGCCTTCACCTTTTTGAACATATTCACGGAGAGTCTAGAGACCGCGGTCAGGCTATGGTCGACCTGATAGAGACCTATAAATCCAAAGGTGTTTATATCGATAATAATGAGCTTCCTGATTATCTCCCTCTTTTCATGGAATATCTTTCTCATTGCTCTTTTCATGAAGCAAGCGATCTCTTAGGCGATGCTATTGATGTGATTGCGGTGATTGGCAAAAAGTTAGAAAAACGCGGCTCCATTTACGCTGAGGTTTTTTCTGCGATTGAGGTGCTTTCCTCTGTTAAGCCCGATAAAACTAAAATTGCCCAGGCGATAGCAGAAGCCCCTAAAGACCCTGAAACACTAGAAGAGTTAGACGAAGAATGGAAAGAGGCGGAAGCGTTCAGCGGCGACCCTGTTGCTGATTGTAATAGCTGCAACGCGTTTCCAAATGCGACTGAGGCTTTGAACAAACAAATGGGAGGTGCTTAAAATGGCGTTAGATTATATTCATGAATTTCTATTCGGATATTATCCTTATATTTGCCTGGCTGTTTTTATTATTGGCAGTGCTCTTCGATATGACCGGGACCAATATTCCTGGAAAGCAGACTCAAGCCAATTGCTGCGAAAAAAAGGGATGGGACTTGGAAGTAATTTATTTCACATTGGCATCATATTGCTTTTTTTCGGTCATTTAGTTGGCCTTTTAATGCCCCATGCTGTTTATCATCATTTTATGACGGCAGAGGCCAAACAATTAATAGCTATGGTAGCTGGAGGTATTTTCGGCACTATCTGTTTCATCGGTATGACCATCTTGTTAAAACGCCGGCTGTTTGATGAGCGTATACGCGCCACAAGCAAACCATCAGATATTATGATTTTAGTCCTTCTTTATATTCAGCTGATTTTAGGTTTAATCACCATTCCTTTTTCAGCCCAACACCCTGATGGTAGCTCAATGATTGCTCTTGCTAATTGGGCGCAATACATTGTGACATTTCGCTCTGGTGCTGCTGACTTCATCGTTAATGAAGCTCTTGTTTTCAAGCTTCATCTGGTTTTAGGAACAACCATCTTCCTGATTTTCCCGTTTACTCGTCTGGTACATATATTCAGTGGTGTTTCCGCGCCTTTGAAATATCTATTCCGCTCTGGCTATCAAATTGTACGAAAGAGAGGTTAGCTCCATGCCAATCATAATCAATAACATAGAGATATCGGATGATGACGTTCATACAGAGATGCAACACCATCCAGCTGGCGGTGTTGATGAAGCCCGGCACCGCGCTGCCAGGGCTTTGGTTATAAGAAAATTACTCTTGCTAGAAGCTGTTGAAACAAGCTTATTAAAGACAAGTGAAAACTGCACGCCTCAAGAGGAAGAAGAGGCAATTGACGCTTTGCTTCAAGAACATGTGACGGCACCAATTGCTGATGATACTTATTGCTCTAGATATTACGAGCAAAACAAGGAACGCTTTGTGGACAAAAAAACAAACAAGGTTTTGCCCTTTGAAATGGTCCGCCAATATATTCATGACTATTTGCAAACAAGATCACTACAAACTGGCATCAATCAATATATAAAAATCTTAGCGGGTAAGGCAAAAATAGTTGGCTTTGAACTCGATGGAGTAGACAGTCCACTTGTTCAATAAAACAGACATAACTTACTTGGTTTTTGCTTCTGAATTCATTGGTCTGCCGGCTGCGTACCAATAGCCGGTTCCCATCAAAACAGCACCTGAAACTGTATTGCCGATTGTCACCCAGAACAGGTTATATGCAGCTCCTATAAAACTTATTGTTTCTGGGTGCTCGGAAAACAATGCGAGTGAGAACACTGTCATGTTTGCAACGCTGTGTTCAAAGCCTGAGGCAATGAAGGCATAAAGACACCAAAAAATTATGATACATTTAGCCGTATCACTTTTTGTTCGGGCTGCCCCCCAAATAGCCAGACAAACAAGCCAATTACATAACATTCCCCTTGCTACTAATTCAGCCGGAGTTCCTGACATTTTTTTGTAGGCTATTTGATGCAATAGATCTTGCCCTCCTTCCTGGAGAACAATGCCGCCGCCACCTATGATAAATAATAAGGCCAGGCCTAACGACCCTACTAAGTTGCCACCCCAAGTCGTTGCCCAAATTTTTATGGCATTCATTGTACTACAGGCTCTTGTTAATCTGCCGATTGCCGCGTACATGGTGTGGCCAGTAAAAAGGTCGGCTCCGGCGAAAACTATTAATGTAAGGGCGATACCAAAACTTGCCCCCATCACAAGGCTGCGAAATGAAGGTTCTACGGCTTGCCCAACTGAGAAGATGAGTAAGATCCCAATGCCAACATAGGCTCCTGCCATTAAACTAGATATGATAAAGCCCAATGGATTATTGTTTAAATTCTCAACTTTTTCTTTTGAGAGGTCTGCGAAATAACATACTGTTTCTCGGATTGTCATTCATTAACCTCTTAATATTTGTAGGTGAAAGCTTTTAGCACTTTGGCTAAGAAACAAAGGCGCACTCCAGATCACAGCAAGAGCAATGGAGGTATATAAAAAACCATAGCCTAAGTCTTGTTGAGCGTTTTCCAAATAAGAGTTACAAATCCGAATGGGCGCATGAATATATATGAAAGCTGCCACCCCTAACATTGAGATAGCCTGAGCTTTTAAAAACCCTTTTAAGATTGGATGAGTTCTGTGCCATCCTAACTTCAGAGGAACACCAATTAGCAATGGCACTGTCAGGAATTTAAGCAACTCCATAGTTCCAGAGGAAATTGCGGCATCTATTGATCTTGGTAACATCCAAAATGCGATGGTGAATATTGCGATTAGGAGAGAGGCATAACCTCCTTTATTCCACTCACCGCCTATATACCATTCACCGATTTTCTGAGACTTATCTTCGACCAAAAGATAGCCAACACAAATCAACAAAGGCAGTTGAACTAGAATATGAGTGAGGGGGAGCTTTTCTAAAGCCCCTTTTGACAAAACACAAAAGGTAAATATGAGGGATGAGATTAGCAGCTTCATTTTACCATCTATCATTGGCGCACCCGCCTAAGTTGGAGCGTTCGCTTAATGGTTTTCACAGCACCTTGAACATCATTACTGTCAAGTATGGATGATAATCTTCCTTGCTGGTCAATGATATGTATTGCTGAATTATGGACATAGCCTCCCTCTTCATCAGGTATGACAACAACTCCAAAGGCTTTTAAAAGACGTGGTAAATCCTCAATTTTTGGTCTTACAATCGCCCAGACTTTTCCATCTGCATTATGGCGTTTTCCGTAATAAGAAAGCTCTTCTATATTATCTTTCAAAGGATCGAAGCTAATCGAGAAAATCCGGACTTTATTGTCTAAATTGCTCTCATTAATTTCAGCCTGCAATCGAGCAAAGTTATCACCGCCTACCTGACAGATGAACGGACATGTTGTGTAAATAAAATCGACAACAGTTACATACCCGTTTTCACTTTTGAGTTTTGTATAGGCACCTGACATTGTCTCCAAAGTTATATTTGGCATCACTGGTTTCAGCTTTGTTATTTCTATTCGTCTTGCACCTTCACTTGTCAGGGCTTGCAGCCCATCTGTTGTGAACCACAAAATGAGCGAGCCAATAAGAATGATAACAATATTTACTTTGAAGGCACTCATTCAAACCTAAGTCCTTCTATATGTTGCGATGCCGATTATATATCTGGCCACAAAGATTAATGCGCCCACAATCACCAACAATGCAAAAGCAGTTGCTATACGATCTTGTAGCATCCACTCTTCAGCGTGAACCGCCCATCTTCTTGGAACTGACATCGCGCCAGAGACCAGGAACATAAGGGTAAAACCGATACCACCTGCGAGATAAACCCCAAAAGCTGTTTTATCGATCATTTGGAATTCTGATGATTTTGCTTCTTTGATCAAGTAAGCCATAAAGCCAAAACTCATAGCGACTTCACCAAGCAACAAGTAAATATGAAAATGGCCGGGCACCCACTGGGTATTGTGCATGATTTTATTTACTGAAATCATGCCATCTATAATTGCGGGTACGACGCCTACAGACCACCCTGCAACACCAAGCACCAATAATGCTGATGCTAGATCCCATTTAATATTAGAGCCTCTTAAATATACGCAGAGTGAAAATGCAGTGACAGTTAACAATGGTATGCCTGATAGATAAGAGACAATCTGCCCCATGATTAAAGCCCAGGCTGGCATGACTGTATCTTGCAGTAAGTGATGGGGATAGACAGCCATGACAAATAATAGAATTGCAGACCATGCAATTGCAAAGATGCGAGATGTTTTCCAAGGCTTGCCTGTATATTCCGGAATGATTTCATAAACTGCAACGACTGCCATATAGATGGTTGCGTTAATAAAAACATGGCCAAAAAAGTAAATCATATTTTTAGCCAGAAGCGCATCAACTTCAAAGCTGGGAACATATAAATTAATAAGGCTCGACACTAAAACGGCTGCGCCCACAACAATCCCAATTGTGTTAAAAATAATGGTTGCCATGCTTGCAACAATTGCTGGGGGTGGGGCATCATCAGGGGCTACTTTTCCTGAAATAACAGGCCAGGCCAGGGCACCGCCAATTCCATCAAATGTTGAAATTAATTTGCGGCCGATTTCTAAATTCATTAGGAGAAACCCAACACCAATGAGTATGAGCCCAATGATAAATGCTGCAGCTGCCCCTGTTTCCCATGCTCCGCCTGAAATAGCAGGTAGAGGGAAGAGAAATGTCCAACCGGCACCAAATTGTCCTAAGGAAATGCTCCCTAGAATGAATAATACACCGAATAGAAACAAGGTGAGAAAGACAACAAATACTTCTTGTACTAGATGTACATAACGACTAACGAAGTACCACATAATCGCGGCTCCTGTTAAGGAAGCTGCGCCAACCATACCTGCTCCATGAGCAGTCATGAGTTGATAAAAAATAGCGGCGTCAATTTCAATTAAATCGCCTTGTGCTGCTCGCATCAATAAACCAATGATCATCATCAATAGGAGAACAGCACCAGCAAGGAGCATGGTAAATTTAATTAAATTGGAATGAGGTTCATGGGATGGCTTAATCATTTTTATTTTCCTTCTTTGCCACAACCTGGAATTCTGTGATCATGTCATGGTGTGATACCCCACAGAACTCCAAGCAAATAACTTTATACTCGCCAGGTTTGGTGAAGACGTGCTCAACTTTATTGACATAACCGGGCATTGCCTGGGTTTGAAACATCAGCTTGCCATCAGAATTTAAAACGCCCATTCCATGATTTACATCTGTGGTATGGACATTAAAGACAACCGGTTTGTTCAATAGGACTTCTTCTTTATCAATCTCCCAGTACCATTGAGCACCGGTTACATTGATTGCTTGAGCTTGCGTCGAATTAGAGATTGTGTGGGGATATCGCCAAAGTGAGGCAAATGTAACGATGATCCCGATGAAGAACATTGCCCAAATATATTTTTTTCTTCTTACTTCTGGTGATGGGCTTACACTCTCACTCCCGGATGCATCGACACTTCTAGATGCAAGAACAGCTGAAATGAAGAAAAGTGAGACAAAGCCCATTAAACTTAAGCTTAGTGCCAGGACATAAAGTTGCATAATAACCCCCTACTTTTTAAAAGATGTATAATTTATACCTATTAAAAAGAGGGGAGCGCAATCTGTCAATACAAATATTTCAAATGCATCTTTTTATTTTTTACTTTTCACCATCACCACATAAACCATTGTTTTTACTTTTAATTAATCACAAAAAGCATCATGCCTTTCTTTCTTTTTCAGTATAGATTCTATGATTTTCAATAAAAAAATGAGCAAACCGACATAAAAGATGTATTTACAATGCATCTTTTATGCTGTAATAAATTTTAAAGTACTGAGAAATTAACTTTCGGATTTTTAACATGCCTGATCATTGCTCCTTCTTCCAACTAGAAAGTACGGATCGTTTAAAACCGACTATTAGAATTTTTCATTGGTTGAAATTAGCGCTACAGGATTTTTGTTCGCGTCCGTATATATCGCTTTTTTATGGTCTTGGATTTTTTGTAATCAGCTGGTTGGTCATTTCGTTTTTGTGGTTTACAGGTTTAGCCTGGATGTTGCTTCCTGCTATTTCTGGTGCTCTTCTTGTTGGTCCAATCATTGCTGTTGGTTTATATCAAATTAGTAGAACTCATCAACATCACTGCCAATGCTCAGTTGCCGCGCCCACTCAAATTGCTCTCATTGGCGGCATTTTAATGATCTTACTTCTAGTATGGCTAAGGGCTGCGACCATTCTTTTTGCAATTTTTTACGGATTAAGACCCTTTCCTGGATTATTAGAAATTTTGTCCCTCATTTTTACTACCCCTCATGGGTTAGCTCTTTTATTTTTTGGAACGATGGTTGGTGGTTTGTTTGCAGCCTTTACCTTTGCGATCACTGTCTTTTCCATACCTATGCTGGTTAATGAAGAGGTTGATGCCTTCACTGCTATGGGCCGTAGCCTTACAACATGCCTACAAAACTTAAAGCTGACTATTGTTTGGGGCGTGATGGTTACTCTGTTGACAATAATAGGTTTCTTGACCGGATTGGTTGGCATGATTGTTATTTTTCCTCTCCTCGGTTTTGCAACTTGGCATGCCTATGATGATGTTTTCCAACAGAATACGCTTTAATGAAATTTGGCAATAGATTATCAATTTTTATAAAGATGCACATGAAAAAAGATGCATTTAAAATGAACTATATGGAGATTGTAAAATGCTTACGAACTTACCTGAGGGACTGACGAAATATTCAGAAAGCCCCAAATTCGATCAAGACACACTGCCCCTTGCTTTACAAAAAGAACATAGAACGAAACCTGGATGTTGGGCGAAAGCCATCATTAGCGAGGGCTCTATCAATTATATATTGGAGGAAAACCCAGATGAGGTTTTTACCCTCACCTCAGGTCAATTTGCCATTATAGAACCTGAAGAACCACATCACGTGGAGCTCATTGGTCCCGTAATTTTTCACTTAGAATTTTATAAGAAGTCTTTCTAAGAGGCTTTAGAAATACCAAAGGAAAACCCGAATGAATGAAGCTGTTGAAGAGATCTTTTCATTATTAGGTATCATCGTCATTTTAGTTCTTGGGATTTTAATTCTAAGTTCAACAAATGATAGAGCCTTTATCTTTCACGGGTGGCTCCTAGTACTTGGTGCTTGTTGGGGTGGACTATTTATTTTGACGCGTTTGATTGATCATAAACAGGATAACAAAACAGAATATAATGATGAGATTATTAAGTGCGGTATTTGGGCGACGTTTGTCTGGGGTATTGTTGGTTTCTTTGTTGGTGACCTACTTGCCTGGCAACTTGCCTACCCTTCTTTAAATGGTGATATTTCCTGGCTTAACTTTGGTCGTATCAGGCCAATACACACCACTGCCGTTATGTTTGGCTTTGCCGGAAACGCCTTAATAGCGACCTCGTTTTACGTTGTGCAAAGAACATCTAGAGCACGGTTGGCTGGTGAAATTTCCCCGTTTATTGTTTTTGGTGGTTATAATTTATTTGTTATCCTTGCTGTCACTGGGTATCCACTTGGTATCACTCAATCGCGTGAATATGCAGAACCCGAATGGTATGCCGATATTTTACTTTTATTGGTCTGGATTGGGTATTTTACACTCTATATGCGCACCTTAGCGAAGCGGCAAGAACCTCACATCTATGTTGCAAATTGGTATTACCTTGCCTTTATTATTGTTATAGCGATGCTTCATGTAATCAATAATTTAGCAGTCCCAATTTCCCTTACTTTCCCAACCAGTTACTCGTTATTTTCCGGTGTTCAAGATGCTATGACACAATGGTGGTATGGGCATAATGGTGCTGGTTTTTTACTCACAGCCGGCTTTCTTGGTATGCTGTATTATTTCCTTCCAAAAGCCATCGACCGCCCAATTTATTCTTATCGCATGTCGATTGTCAGCTTTTGGGGAATTACATTTCTTTATATGTGGGTAGGCTCGCATCACCTTCACTACACTGCTTTGCCTGACTGGGTGCAGTTTCTTGGCATGACGATGTCTATCATCTTGTTAGTCCCTAGTTGGGGATCTGTTTTTAACGGCATACTCACACTGAATGGAGCATGGGATAAAGTGAGAACTGACCCTGCCATTCGTTTCATGATGGTTGCTATTTTATTTTATGGCCTTTCAACATTTGAAGGCTCGTTTATGGCCATTCGATCTGTAAATTCACTCAGTCATTTTACAGACTGGACTATTGGACACGTTCATGCTGGTGCTCTTGGATGGGTTGCCCTACTTACATTTGGTACCATGTATAAGCTTGTCCCATGGGTTTGGAAAAGAGAGGGGATCTATTCCCTCAAACTTGAAGCCTGGCACTTCTGGTTAGCACTTACGGGCACTTTAATTTATGTGGGTGCGATGTGGAACAGTGGTATTACCCAATCACTTATGTGGCAAACTTATGATGCCAACGGTAACTTTCTTTATTCCTTCATAGACACAGTTGATGCCATGCACCCTTATTATGTGGCAAGGGCTATTGGTGGGCTGCTCTATTTTTTAGGTGCGGTAATTGGTGCGTATAATATTTACATGACTGTTAAAGGTCCTCTGCAGGATGAACTCCCTCTTGCACAGCGTCCCATTCTAAACTTAAGAGGAGAATAGATCATGCCTCAACTCCATCAAAAAATTGAGAAGAACTCCATTGCTTTCACATTGCTTATTTTGCTCGTTGCTTCTATTGGGGGAATCATAGAAATTGCACCGCTTTTTACAATTGAAAACACAATTGAAAAAGTTGAAGGCATGCGGCCTTACACCCCGTTAGAACAAGCTGGCCGTGATATTTATGTGCGGGAAGGTTGCTATGGATGTCACAGTCAAATGATCCGCACCCTTCGGTCTGACATTGAATGTTATGGTCCCTTTAGCCTTGCTGCCGAGAGTATGTATGATCATCCTTTTCAATGGGGATCTAAACGCACAGGGCCTGACCTTGCGCGCATTGGCGGAAAGTACTCTGATGCCTGGCACGTGGCCCATTTAAAAGCCCCGCGAGAAGTTGTTCCTGGGTCAATCATGCCTGGCTATGGTTTTTTGGCACAGCAAGATCTGAAAATTGAACATCTATCTGATCGGTTAAACGCTCTTTCTCGCACTGGCGTCCCCTATTCAAAACAGCAAATTAAAGATGCTCGACAAGATGCTCTTAGACAGGCTGATACCGAAGCGGAACATGAAGATGAACTCGTTGAAAAATATGGAGAAAAACTTAACATTCGTGATTTTGATGGCAAACCAGATCGTTTAACCGAGATGGATGCTCTTGTGGCTTACTTGCAAATGCTTGGCACTCTTGTTGATCGTAAATTACTTGCACAAGAAAAGGTTGTCAGATGATAGATAATTCAACCCTCATATTCATTTCTAAGAGCTGGGGCGCTCTTTACATCTTACTCTTTTTTCTAGCAGCAGTACTCTGGACTTATTGGCCATCAAGGAGAAAGAAATATGAAAACGCGGCCTGCCAGCCACTTGAAAAAGAGGATAGACCATGCCTGTAGAGCAAGATCCTTATACTAAGAAAAACACGACCGGTCATGAATGGGATGGGATTAAGGAACTTGATACTCCAATTCCAAAAATTCTTAGCTGGAGTTACTTCCTGACTTTAGCTTTTGGAATTTTATATTGGGTGCTTTATCCTGCTTTTCCTGGTGTTAGTAATTTCACACGCGGCATTCTTGAATATTCATCCCGAAGTGCTGTTTTAAATGATATCAGTGAGGCTAGCAAAACCAAACGAGCAAGTGAAAAGGACCTGCTTGAAAAAGATCTTGATGTTCTAGTTGAAGACCAAGCTATCAAAAACAAATATATAAATTCTGCTGCCGTTTTATACAAAGATCATTGTGCTGTTTGTCATGGCCGGGATTTGAAAGGGCAAACTAACTTTCCTAACCTGAGGGATAAGCACTGGCTTTGGTCAGGTGAGTTGAACGAGGTTGAAGCCACGATCAAATACGGGATTAATTCAGGTCATGATGAGGAAAGAATATCCGAAATGCTTGGATTTGAAAGTTCTGAAACCCTTAATGCCGCTCAAATTGCTGATGTTGTTCATTATGTGCTCTCTCTTTCACATCAAGCCCATGATGCAGAATCTAGCGCCAAAGGCGAGGTTATCTTCAAAGAACAATGCGTTTCTTGCCACGGTGAAAAGGGCGAGGGTGGACTTAGTGTTGGTGCTCCAAGCCTTAGTGATAGGTCGTGGATCTATGGTAACACTTCAAAAGCAATTCACGAAACAATTTCAAAGGGTCGCAAAGGTGTTATGCCAGCTTGGGATCAGCGTCTTTCTCCCACAGACATTCGAAAACTCACGCTATATCTAAAATGGAAACAAGAAGATGCCAGAGACAAGTGATACAGATCGAGTTTTTAGAAACAGAATGTATTTTCTTATTGCCATGTTGCTTGTTGGATATTTCCTATTAAAAACTTGGCACATATCCATTGCGTTTGACTTATGGGACGCACAGCAAATTATCTCTGATGTTGAGGGGGCCGCTAAATGAATACTCTTTCAGCTATTGAAGCATATGAACACAATTTGGGTAATGGACACACTTCCCTTCATTGTATCTTGGATGGAATTCATTGCGGTGCTTGTGCCATAAAAATTGAAAGTCACATTAGTAAATTATCTGGTGTTGTCTCCGTTCGGGCAGACGCGACTTCGCGACGCCTGAAATTGGTTTGGAGGCCTGAAGAAATCTCATCCACAAAAATACTTGAACAAATCAATCAGTTAGGATTTACAGCTCAGCCCTTTAAAAAAGAATTGTTGGAACAACAAGAACAGAGCTTACTCATCCCTCTGGCAATAGCCGGGTTTGGTACCATGAATATCATGGTATTTTCCTTTGCTGTTTGGTCTGGTCTCATTTCTGATATGGGAGAGGGTTCACGGCAATTCTTGCACTGGATTTCAGCTTTTATTGCTATTCCTGTGATTGGTTATTCAGCTTATCCTTTTTACGTTCCAGCCTATGAAACGATTATGGCCCAGCGCCTTACAATGGATATGCCAATTTCTCTTGCTATTTTTATCACTCTATTCGCCAGCCTATATGAAACATTTAACGGTGCTGATCATGTTTATTATGATGCGGCTGTGTCTTTGGTTTTTTTTCTATTGATCGGGCGCGCCCTTGATCAAATGCTACGTCGGCGCTCATCTCAGGCTTCTGAGAATTTACGCTCTCTTGGACACGTTTTAACGCAGCGTTTTAATAGCATGGGCGAGCTTGAGTATGTTCCATCCGAAAAATTAAAACCCAATGATTTAATCTTCGTCCCTTTAGGAGAGCGTGTAGGTGCTGATGGCATTCTAGAAAGTAAGATTTCCGAAGTTGATGAGAGCATCATAACCGGAGAAACATTACCGCGCCGCCTTAGAAATAATGATGCTGTTATTTCCGGCTCTATCATTACTGGTGCTGCAGCCACCATTCGAGTGACGGCGGTTGATGAGAACACGCGTTTATCTGCCATGGCAGAATTAATGGATGATGCCCTTTCTTATAAAGGAAAGGCGCAAACTTTAGCTGACAAGTTTTCTCAAGGCTATGGGCCTCTTGTCATTGGTTTTTCACTTTTAGGATTTGTGTTTTGGTTTTTTATTTTAAAAACAGATTTTACGGATGCGCTCTTAATTTCTGTAGCTGTCCTGGTTGTGACTTGCCCCTGCGCTGCCGGACTGGCAACACCTGCCGTCATGGTTCGAGCCGTTAACCACTTGCTTAAGCAGGGTGTTTTGGTAAAAAGCGGCGATGCTTTAGAGCGCTTAGCAGATGTTAATTTTATAGCCATTGATAAAACGGGCACGCTCACCACTGCTAAATTTGAACTTGATGATAGCATGGATAAGGAAGCCCTTGAAATTGCGGCCAGCATGGCGGCCAATAGTCATCATCCCTTGGCAAAAGCTTTACAAAACGCTTACCGGGCAACGCCTCTTGCTGGCGTGAGAGAATATATTGGGGAGGGTTTACTGGCACCTGATGGTTCGCGCCTTGGTTCAGCAAGCTTTACTCAGGCTGAAATAAACTGCCCTCATGAAACTTCACAACCAAGACTATGGTTATCGCGTCCTGGTAAACCGCTGCATAAGTTTTCTTTCAGGGATCATGAAAAGTCTGACGCAAAGATGTTTATCGCTCACCTCAAACAGCGTTTACTTGATGTGGTGGTCCTCTCTGGTGATAAGGATGAAATCGTCTGCGACCTTGCTTCACGATTAGGTATCGACAATTTTAAAAGCCAGCTCACCCCCGAAAGCAAACTTGCTTTCATCAAACAGAGGCAAAATGAAGGAGATGTGGTTTTAATGCTTGGTGATGGTCTCAATGATGCACCGGCACTTTCATTGGCTGATGTCTCCATTGCACCAGCAACGGCGACAGATATTAGTCAAAGCACAGCTGATTTAATACTGATAAAGTCAGACTTAATACCGATTATAACGGCACTTGATACGTCTAAAAAGGCATGTGCCCTTATACAGCAGAATTTGATTTTTGCGGCCATATATAACATCGTCACAGTCCCCATCGCACTGGCAGGTGGGTTAACTCCTTTGATTGCTGCTATACTGATGTCATCATCTTCTATTCTTGTCATGCTGAATGCTCAAAGGTTAAAAGGGTAAAAAATGAATTCGATTTTATATCTTATCCCCATATCCCTTACTCTTGGCATCTGCGCGCTTTGCGCATTTATCTGGGCTGTTCAATCAAAACAATATGAAGATTTGGAAACTGAGAAATATAGAATTTTGAACAAAGAAGATAAGCCAAAAAAATAAGAATGAATGCCTTCTCACGGCGGTTGCCCCGCTGTGTTATATGGTGTGGGTGATCAGGAACTACAAGACGTGAAAGACGAGCCATCAGAGTAGATTAACTTCTATTTCGGTTACTGTCACCGTAATTCCAAGTGCATGATCAAGAAGATTATCCGGTGTGATATTGACGCCGGAGGAGATGCCGCCCAGATCTTTTGACAGCCCAAAAGACGCCCCCTTAGAGCTTGATTTAAACTTACTGGTGTTTTGCAAGCTCTCGATGGTGAGATCTCGCCCAACGGTGGCGATGATGCGATCTGCTTCAACGCGCGCGCCTTCTAACACTGTATCGCGGCCAGATTTGAGCTTTGCCTCAATGTAATGATAAAATCAGGACAAAAATATAAACCTCAACAGCTTTGATTTAATATAGTTGCCGTAATTTAATTCGGATTTATGACAAACCTCTATTGCGATTTTTTTGCTTTCAATTGTGAATATATTTTTAAATCATCTGGCCCCTGAAATTCTTTGGGGATTTGCTTTAACTGCTGTTCTAAATCCCAATCTTCGGGGGGAGAAACAAAAGCACTCTGCCATTCCCCCTGCATATTTATTAACCAGTGTTCTCTATATTGAAGCACAGAAAATTTAGTGGAGTCCTCATATCCAAATTGAACAGAGCAACAATCACAAATTTCATGAGATGAATACTTACCATCAATACCCCAAGGATAAAATTCATCGTACATGAAACCACAAACACGGCATTTATTTAAATCGGATGTCAATTTGTTAAACTCTGTTATTTATATCTAAAAGTGCCACCACGTAATTCATTCTTAAAATAATCAAGGTTATTGCGTCTTCCATGGATATTTGGATTAGGGCGAAACATCGTTTTGGGAATTCCATTTGGTAATCTTACTGCAAATGTATTTGTAATAGTATGATAAATTACAATTTCGCCATTTAATTCGGATGTATGACAAACCTCTATCGCGATTTTTTTGCTTTCAATTGTGCATATATTTTTAAATCATCTGGCCCCTGAAATTCTTTGGGGATTTGCTTTAACTGCTGTTCTAAATCCCAATCTTCAGGGGGACCAAAAAAACTACTTTGCCACTTACCCTTCATCTTTGTGAGCCAATGTTCTCTAATTGATATGATGTGCTCAAGTCCCCCGATATCTTCCAATCCAAACTCAATACCACAACAAACACACATCTCATGATTTGGGGTTTCACCATCTTCTCCCCAAGGTGGTTCTTCCTTGTCAAAATAACCACATATACGACAATAAAACCCTTTACCGTAATCCATAAAATAACTCCGTAGCATTTTTAAATCTATTCGTATTATATCCTCTGGGGTTAGTTGGAGATTTAGGAGCTGGTCTATACATTGTTCTGGGTTGTCCGTTGGAATTACGTATGGCAAGGGTATTAGTAAATGGATTATAATAGGCAGTATCACCAGAAGGCAACTTTCTTGTAAATGTTCCTTTTGGAGGATTTAAAACAAATCGTTGTGCAGATTGAACATATTGCAGTGGAAGAAATTACGGTGACAGTAACCGTAATTCGTAATTATTTTTCTTTTACAACCTTTGGTCCTCTTTTCTGTGGTTTTAGTTTGCGGTCAAAGTCTCGTTCTAAGTTTTCTATAAATTTATCGTCGCCGATTGGCCGCCCAGTGCACTCACTTCCGCGTAAGGCCTGGAAGCTTTCATCATCAAACTTGGCTTTAAGAAAAGTTTTGAAATTAAGGATCCGGTCTGCAGCGGCTTTTATAGTCGTTATGCCATCATCCATGCCATCTAAATGCGCATGAATACTCGACCATTGCCAATCTTGAGCACGCTTCACTAATTTTGCTCGAACTGGATTAAGAAGAACATAAGCAAATGCATTGTAAAGATGTGCTTCGTCCATTACTACAGAACCATACCGCCCCTGCCAAAGATGGCCCGTCCACTTATTTCGTTGATTAATCCGCGCAGCATAACGTCGATGTGTATTAGCAACTGTTTTTCTTAAACCATCTTGATCTTTTGGTGTTACGATCAAATGAACATGGTTCGGCATTAAACACCAAGCCCAAACTTCAGCTTGGGAAACGATCAAAGCATCTCGTAAAAAATCTAAATAAGCTTCATAATCAGCTTGGCTAAAGAAAACCTGCTCACGGCGGTTGCCCCGCTGTGTTATATGGTGTGGGTGATCAGGAACTACTAGACGTGAAAGACGAGCCATCAGAGTAGATTAACTTCTATTTCAGTTACTGTCACCGTAATTTAGTCACCGTAATTTAGAAGCATGAGTTAATATAGTTGCCGTAATTCCTAGAGGCGTCCATACCATTACCGTAATTCTAAAATAGCATTGTAATTATTAAGATCCAAGAGAGTATCTTCTTTTGACGAAATAAATTTGTCAAAATATTCTTGAACCGATTCTTCTGTTACTAGTTTTGTACGAGATACTGCTTCGATTAATGGAAGCATCCATTTCAAATTAAATTCACCATCCATGTATATGGAGCTATCCTTTCCTGCTTCAATGTCATGTAAAGCAACAAGATTTCGGCATATTTCAAAGACATAGCCCCATACTAAAACAGCGTTTTCTTCAACTGTTAAACGCTCATAATTATGATCATAATTTCCGTATATTTCATACACGTTATCAGCATAATCTCCACAAAAGTATTCAGCACTTATCTGATTATTATTTAGAGCTGCTTCTAGATCTTCAAGAACAGAATTTGCAAATTTCAATTTTTCATTATTCCAAGTTATTCTTGAGTTAATCCACTTTGTCAAATTTAGTAAAAGCAGAAAAAAATCTTTTCTCAGCTTAACTTTTTCAAATCCTGAAACCTCGAACTTATCCATTCTGTTCAATAGCGCTTTATCTACCATATAAAAAACCTTTAAATACTAGTCTAATAGTAATCCATTTTGCACCTTAACAATACCCCGAACAGGATCATTAATAATAATTTTTAAATTAGGATAATGTGTGGATAGTTGATGTATTACTCCTGGGCCAGCACCAGGATTTTTCGGATTGAACCCAGCAAAACAAGCCGAGCACATTGTTCTTTCAACAGAAAAATAAAATTACGGTGACAGTAACCGTAATTCGTAATTATTTTTATTTCACCTTCACCAACAGTCGCTCTTGTGACGCCTTATTTGGCCTTCGATGGTGAAGTTTAGGTCGCCGGGGTTGGTTTTACCGGCGCTTTTATCACCGCCGCCGCTTAGGGGCCCGCCGATGGAGATACCTCCGCCAATGTTTTTGGATTTATCTTTGTCTAGAAGGTCGCTGAAGGTCAGAGTGCCTGTATCAAGGCTCAAGTCTTTTGATTTTGACGCTATAATTCCTGCTTTAAGGTCTGTGTTTCCGCCAACGGTGACGTCGACTTCATTTTCTGCAACTAGTCCTGATTGCTCTTGCACCCAGGCAAACTCGCCTTTGCCTTTTAAGTCTGACTTAAAGCATCTGGCATTCTTGTTGGGCTGGTCCTATTTCGGTTACTGGCACCGTAATTCCCAACGGTGGCGATGATACGATCTGCTTCAACGCGCTATCTGCGCCGTTGCTAGAAAACTCCTCACAATCCTCAATGCAATGATAAAATCGGGAGAAAAATATCAACCAAAATCAGCTTGAATTAATATAGTTGCCGTAATTCACCGTAATTAATAATTACCAATAGTAAACCGTCTGACAATCTTCGATATTCTGAATTTTAAGAAAATCTTCAGGTGATATAAATTGATTTGAATTTTGCAAAAAGAAGGCCCTCATCTTTGAAGAAACAAGAGAAGCATCCTCTCTATTTTCATAATCCCAATAACACCAGGAGTGGATTGTATGCTCGTGTATCTTTTTGTCATTCTGAAGAATGGCGCAAATTCTCTCCCATAACGGATTATTATTATTTTCTATGTAATTCGTATCACTTTCTACATTCTCATAGGAAGCAATTATAAGAGACATCAAAGCAAATTTTGTGTCAGCATCTAATCTCTGATTTTCATAGAAAGATAAAAACTCTACCAATCGATCGCTATCTGACAATTCTAAATCCCAGTCCTGCTCTACACCTGTAACTGGTAGCTTTAATTTCTCATTTAGAAATTTTATCGCTTTTTCTGCCTGAAACTTAATCATAAAAGCTTTCATAAACATCAAGTTCAACAACAACTATAATTTAATAAGGTTGTGTTAACTGCGGCCATTCTGAAAAAAAGGTAATTTCTACTGAAGCGCAATGGATACAAAAATGCCATTTTCCTTTTTTGACCATTTTGGCGTCAACAGCAATTATATCCCATGGAAAAGCAAATTCTTCCAAATCATCTTCTTCAGTGCTTATGTAAGATAATTTAAATTTATCGAAACTACATACTTTAGCTTTTTTTTCATCATCCCAAGGCGCAATAGTTATTTCTAAAACATCAGCTGTCATCACTAATTTTATAAGACCATGCTGCCCATCGTCTTTAAACAAATATGTCTCAATATTATCTAACATTTTTACCAACCACTTAATGTTTCAGGAGGATGCTGATCATGAGGTAAATTTCGTGGAATTTCCTTACCATTGCTATCTACTCTCTGCCCTTTATTTATTCTTGCTCCATTATTACCATATTTAGGAGCTTGTGTTCTAACAACACGTCCTCCAGGACCAATATCAACTCTAGATCCATCTGAATGTTTAAAAGTTTCCCACCCATTATTTGTGCGAACTCCTCTTTGTTTAAAACCTGCATCCGAAAGGGCTTTTCTTGCTTCACTCGGAGATTTTCCTTTTAAACTTGGAAGAGACTCGGCCCCAGTTCTTTCTGATGAACCATCGTCATCATTATCATTATTAGGGTCAGGGTTTCCTGGGGTCGTATTTACACCTATATTCTGATTAACAGAGTTATCATTACCATCCCCACTATTACTCTGGCTATTAAGAAGTGATCCAATTGCATCTGATACACCAGATAGACAATCTGTTTGGAGGCAAATGACCGCCCCTCCAACAACAACAATCGCTGCACCTACAACCCATCCTGGTGGACCACTTGAATTACGGTGAAATTACGGTGACAGTTTAAAATTACGGTGACAGTTTACTTATCTCCAGATTTTTTTGGACCTCGTTTTAAAGGTTTTAATTGTTTACCTGTAATTGCTTCTAGCTTTTCAAGCCATTCATCATTTCCTAAAGGCCGACCTGTTGTCTCTGATTGACGAAGACGTTTATATTCACTGACAACCTCACTTTCCCCACCTAGAAACTTTCTAAAGTCACCGTATCGTTCTAATACGGGTGCAACTTTAACAAGCCCATCATCTTTTTTAGATAAATGCGCAACAACACTCGACCATGGCCACTCTTCAGCCTTTTCAACCAATCCGGCACGAACAGGATTTAGAGAAACATAACGCACTGCATTAGCAAGATGTTCTTCATCCATAACAACAGAGCCAAACCTCCCTTGCCATAAATGCCCGGTTACTCGTAGTCGCGAATTGATCGCTCCTGTATAGCGCCGATGCGCATCCGCAAAAGTGCGGCGCAAACCATCTTTATTTTGAGGGACAATGATAATATGTACATGGTTCGGCATAAGACAATAACACCAAACCTCAGCTCGAGCTTTTTCGGCTGCCTCACTAATTAAATGACGATAAAGAGCATAGTCATCATCTACAAAAAAGGTTTGTTCACGACGATTGCCACGTTGGGTAACATGATGAGGGTGACCTGGAACAACTATGCGAGGAAGACGAGCCATGGACAAAGGTTAGTAGAAAATATGAATTAAGTAAACTGTCACCGTAATTCATAAGTAAACTGTCACCGTAATTAAGTAAACTGTCACCGTAATTAGGATCTTTAACTAGAGAAATATATTGTTCATATTTTTTTGTCATTACTTAAAAAGTTTTCAGTCTTATCAATTCTGAGCTGCTCTAATAAAGCTAATGAAATTCCAGGACACCCAGCTAATTTCCAAGCATTAAAATATTCTGGATAGGTAGAATAAAGTTTTCCATCTTGTTTTTGTGTTTCTTTTTTAAAACCAAAGTTCACAAGGAATTCTAAATGCCTAATAGCCATTCTTCTTAAGTGGAGTGAGTGAACATCTAATTTTTCAAAAGCCTCAGGATCAGCATATTCATTTTCTCCAAGAAGCATATTTAAAACATCAATTGTATGATCTTTTTTAATCAACCAATCAATATGTTCAGACATGGTATCTTCAAACATTATTATTTAAATCCAAACTTAAAGCCTGGTAAATCACCTAGTTTTTTAAAACCCAATTCTCAGATAGTTTTCCAAGAGGTACTTTCGATGCTGCCTTAATTGATGTTTTATCAAAAGAAAGTTATTATTCTTTTGGCTATTTAGTAGAAAATTGTTCTCTGACAATTCTATCATCTTCCGGCAGTTTTAGCGGGCGAGGCTCGTTTATTATTGCATTCTCAAGAAAATTACCTAAAGAACAACCTAATTCATACCAATCTTCTTCTGGATAACAATGCTCTATTAATTCAAGCCATGCATCAAGTTTGTTGGACCACTCACCCTCATAAGAAAGTTCATAACCTATTCCAAAAGCTGTAGTTCTAAGCCATCCAGTATATTCTTGAAAACTAATTTCTTTATCTCGAAACTCCTGAATTACTCTTATTAAGCGATTATAACCCCTCAACATTATAAATCCTTAATTAGCTCTTCTGTCTCTGTAATTCAAATTGGATTTAGATCTATTTTAATCTCTTCATATTCCTTGTTAGACTGATCTGTTTTCCACCTAGACCATATTGTAGTACCGTGCTGATTTACATATGCATAACCAAATTTAAAACCACATAATTCATCTTCTAATTGGATTTTAGCTGTACTAGCCTTAAGCATTCCGAGTAATTTTTCAAATTTCATCTGCCATTCCCCCCAATCCTCGTGAAGGCTCTTATAAGAACCACCAATAGAAATTATTGAGGCCCGATAGCCCTCAAATTGGGTATATGAAAAAATATCTGAAAATGGATATACCTCATCAAAGTTATATTCTTGCAAGACTTTACTGTTATAATCGTAATCACATGATAGTGTTTCAATATAACCATAAATTATTGACTGATTTCCCATTATTTCATCTCAATATATTGTATCACCAACCTTTATAGGTCCAAAATGAGTTTTTGGAACTGAAATCAACCTACTTGGTTTAATACCCGCATCAACTGCTCTCTTAATAACAATATTAACATTACAATGATCGGAATTTAATATGGAAAAACAGGATCAATATAAAAATCAATTCCTACGTGTTTGAGCTTCTTAGAAACCTCTTTCACCTTTGTCGCAGAACCTGAAAAAATCTCAACATTACTTTTTTTTAGTAATTTTCTGGCCTCCAAGAAATTAATATTTGCGGCAGTTGAGAGGATCTTTATTTGTTCTTTATTTTTAAAATCTCCAGCATCTAAGAAAATTTTGAATATTGTTGGATCAGATTCTATAGCAGGTATATGAGTGGCCACAACCAACCATTTATTACATTTCTCACAATATAAACCTTGCGTATTCTCTTCGATTTTAGATATGCAAGGATTACCGCATTTATCACATATACTGGTATTATTCTCCAACATTACCTCCTGGAGTAAATTTTTTGAAATTGCCTTGCCGTGACAAATCCGGCCCTCCATTAGGAGCTTTCGGAGCTATAACCATTTTACCATTCGGATAGGCCCAAAGAATATCAGTTGGAGCTTCTACTGTCACATTTAATTTATTTGCTAAATTTTGCGCAAAACCAGAATTACACTGTCCTGTTGAACAAGATAATAGTCTTATACTTTGCCCATTATAACCAGGTTGTCTCTTGATCAATTGTGCGGCTGTTCTATGATCAACTATCTTAGGTCCATTTGGAGTATTAATTTGAATTTTATTTGCACTTCCATGCGCTACGACATCAAAGTAACCATTCGGATCTATATCAACTCTATTTCTGGCATTTAAAAAGAATTGGTCTGTATTAGCCATAAAGTTAACAGCACCGGCAGCAGGTCTTCGACGCCAAGCATTTTTAACAGCACTCCCAGCACTCTTTGCCAGTTTTACAGCACCAACCACAGCTTTTGGAGCAGTTGCTGGTAAGGCAATGACACTTGCGATTTCACTGATCCTATAAAATATCTCACCTTCAGCATAACCGGCTGCGACTAAGTCTCCTCTTGCTAAGGCTTGATGGTATTCTTCAAATTTAGATATGAAAAATTGTTTTTGATTTTCACCAACTGACGATAGGAATTTATCAGGATTATTGACCGCCCATTTCACCCCCTCACTAATTCCATCAAGCACGGCTTTGGAGGCTTTATATTTTGAGCTGCTTTTATCCAAGACAGACACATTGTAAATATGCTTACCTAATTCGCCCAAAGCGCTCACATCATCATAAGCGCCTTTAGCTAAAGCTGCGATCAAGCCGGCTTTTCTTAGAGCTCGTCCTGGTGTCGTGTAGCCAGCTAAATTAGCCAGAATATATTGAGTTAGAACAACACCACACTGATGGGTTTCCTCTTTCGATAAATAAATGATTTTATCGGTGCCAGGAATTTTAATTGGGCAACTTCCGGATTGGGCATATGCTTTTGTAAATAAAACATCATGCCAGTTAAACCCTTGAGAACCACCACCACATGCAGCTAATTGTTGAAGAACCTCCTCAGCAGAAATTTGCTTGCCTACTACTTCAGATAACTCACCTAAGGCCCGTGAATTCTCTGTTTGAGATAGTTCATTTAAGACAGATGATACGACCTCAGATGCTGTTTTTCCTACAACCTCAACAACTTTAAAGGCCGTTCGAATTGAGGTATCACTCACATAGAGATTGACCTCAGTTTCTTCATCCTTCGTCACCTCCTGTGCTTTGTCGAGGTCACGGTTTAGGTTGGCCAGCTTCTGAGTTTTACCACTTTCCTCAAGCTCCTTCTGCTTGGCTTTGTCGCGGATGGTTAGCCCGGATGCGCAGTGGGCATCTGAAGGGCAATCAGAAGAGACCCCTTCCCCAACAGTCGCACGGGTTACGCCTTCTTTGTCCTTCTTGGCGTATTGACCTTCGACAGTAACGCTAAGGTCACCGGCACCACCGATTTTGCCTTCGCTCTCATTGCCGCCGCCGCTTAACGGTCCACCCACAGAAATCGAGCCGCCGATATTTTTAGATTTATCTTTGTCCGCTAAATCACTAAAGGTCAGCGTGCCTGTGTCGAGTGTTAGCTCTTTAGATTTCGACGCAATGATACCGCCTTTAAGGTCAGTATTTTCACCAACGGTAACATCCACCTTGCCCTCACCAACCAGGCCAGATTGCTCTTGCACCCAGGCGAATTCGCCTTCGCCCTTAGAGCCATTGATCCCAATGTTCCATGAGGAGCCACCAATCTTGCCATCGCCCAGCAAGCCATAACCGCCAACTCCATTAGGGTTATAAATCGGTTGGCCATCACCATTTTTCAGCGCGTTATTAAGGAGATTATCTGGTGTAATGTTAATGCCAGTGGAATACCCACCAAGGCTGGTAGAAAGGCCAAAAGACGCGCCTTTTGATTTGGATTTAAACTTACTGGTGTTTTGAACACTTTCAATATTCAAATTCCGCCCGACATTAGCTGCGAGTTCTTCAGCCTCAACCCGTGCGCCCTTAAGGTTGGTATCGCGCCCTGAAGTTAGATCCGCACTTTTACCCGCAATGATTTTGGTGTTTGTGTAGCTCTTGCTCTCGCCTTCGCTATTAGACTTAGAAGCTGACGCATTCACACCACCTGAGATATTAATACCGCCGACCCCAACGCCAACCGTAACACTCGCACCAAGTGATTTTGATTTTTCTGATGATTTTTCTTCTGTGGTGCTTTCCGCAGCTTTTAAATTCAGGTCACGACCCGCTTTTAGCTCAGCATCCCGGCCAGCAATGATTGTTGTGCCTTCCGTGTTGATATCTCGGCCGGCATCAATTTTTACATTTTCACCAGCTTGCAGCACGCCGCCCTTGGCAGTTTTATATGTTTGATCCAGCGTTGATTTGCTTGAAGAAAATGCGACACCAATATTCACGCCAGCTAAATTTCCACCTGCTAGAGTGCTAACGGCATCAATAACACGCAGCGTAGATGAAACTGTAGAGATAGCTTTTGCACCGCCATCACCTTTGCCTGTATCAAACTCAGTAAACGCTTTTATTGAGGATGTAACATTTTCAAAAACGGAAACCGTTACACCAAACTGGCTGACCTTATGGCTTTCATGATGCTCAAACAGATCTTGCACAGATTTAATGCTCACATCTCGGCCAGCGGTGAGTTCAATATTGTCATTGGCCGCAATCAGGGGTGCGTCTGCGTCAATATCTTTCACAGCTGTGATGATCACGCTTTGCCCAGCGCTCAGTGAAGCTAACACATGTGTGGCCGTGTCCGTGTCACTGATATGTTTTTCTTTGCGATAGCCAGCCGTGAAACTCCCCTTACCCGTTTCAGCGAAAAAGCCAGATTTTTTATGATATTTATACTCATCATGAATATTGATTTTGCTATCAATATTCACATTATCGCCATTGAGCTTCAGGTCTTTTTCAGCATGAATGCCAGAGGCGGCAATGTTAATATCTTTCTCTGATGTAAGCGTTGTATCGCCGCCTGAGGTAACGAGTGAGCCTTTGTGATCCTTTTTATATGCCTCTTCGATACGATGAGATTTGCTCATGAAGCCTTTTTTCTTACTTTCAAAATGAGAATAAGATTCATCGGCTTTGGCGGTTATATCAATGCCGTCCTTGCCATCAAGTTTAAGGTCCTGTCCCGCAGAAACTGTACTTGATTCAATTTCAATTTTACTGCGGGCAGCAATCTCTAAATTACCATCAATCAGAACTGTTGAGCCAATATGGCGCTTACTCCAGGAATTGATCGTATATGTTTTCTTACCGGCACCGCCTTCATAATTATGTTTCTGGTTAGCTTCTAAGGCCTGGATTTTCACATTACGTTCGGCGATGATTTTCGCATCACCTTCGGCTGATATATCACTGCCCTTCGTCACAATATCTCGGCCAGCTTCAATATCCAGTTTGCCAGAAGCTTTAACCTGATTTCTTAAACCAACAACCGTACCAACAACATCTTCACCATCCCCAATTTCAGTGGTCTCTGTTTCAAGAACTACATCTTGCCCGGCTTTGAGTGAAACATCTTCGCCTTGGATCACCCCGCTGCTTGAGACAATATCTGTCTCACTCTCAAGGTTAAGTGACTGAGCTTCAATGGTGGCTTTTTTATTCTCAATGCGCCCTGCTTTTAATTGAACAGCTGCCGCAGAGACAATCGCCCCAGAGGGTCGCAGACGCTGCCTTGTATCGTTAGAGAGATAAACCTGAGGAACGAGAACTCTTTGGCCATTCACAACTTTTTCGACATACCAGACAATGTCTTTCGTTAAAGCTGCGATTTGCTCTTTTGATAAACCAACGCCAAATTCAAGCCCAAGATCGCCAGCGATTTCACCGGCATTATCAATCAGCTGTTTAACTTGCTCAGCTTCATTAGTCTGTGACCGGTCTAAATAACGGCGGCTCGTAAGTTGCAAGATCTGATCTTGTATAAGCCGGTTTTCAAAATAAGAATCCCCTAAGAAACGAACCTGATTGTCAGGTGTATAGCCGCGTCCATCATTATAGCCTCCAATCGCGCCATAAGGAGGAGGAGTGTTTGAGGGTGCATCTGTTCTGTTACCACGAAAGCCCCAGCCATTATCACTATGGAAACTTTGATTAGAATAATAACCAATCCGGTCCATAAAATAACGCGAACCAAAAAACTTACTCGTATCTATAAAAGAAAAACGCGTTTCATAAACAAAACCACTATCAGCCGGTGCATCTTTGAAAAAACCATTATCAATATTGATAACAGTATTACCATTTGTGGTATCGATACCTGTGTTAATAATGCCCGTCGATTGTTGGCCAATATCAAGGCTTGTTATATCCGTTACATTTTGCCCAGCATTGGTGAATTCATTTTTTAAATTGCCATCAATGGTGCCTGCCGCTCCAATCAAAGAGGGGACAGACGCGACCAAATCTCGTGAGATAATTTTTGTGGTTGGTGGGTTCCAATAATATGACCAACCTTGTGAGCGGAAACCTTGATTGTTGCCTGTACTTCGCACGGACAATGTATTGTAAAGTTCTGAGCCTATGTTGGTCAGCGCGTTGCCTTCAACAGTTAGGTTACCAGATGAACTGATATAGCTGTGATCATTTAAGATATCATCAACAATCAGGTTGATATTCCCGCCATTATGAGTCGCTATAGTTGCAGGGTTAGAGCTAACCAATGTATCAATATCAGTGATCACATCTAATGATGAACCAGCTGGGTAATTATGACTTTCATCAGGAACCTGAAACGTCCAGACATCTGGGTCGTAATCAGCATATGTCCCTATATATTGCTCCCAATAGGTGTCCTGCCATTGATCTGGGGTTTCGCCGCGCTCATCTAAAATGCGATTGATTTCATCAATATTGGGTATAAAGACAAATTGATAGGTACGCCCACCGTCCCAGAGCTGATCATAACCAGCGGCTGAAATATACCTAGAGTAATGTGGAACATAAGGTGGTGTTCCAGTTTTAATTCTATTTGCATAAACAGTGCGCTCATTTGTGGCAACGAAATCACCTAAATTTTCAAGCCTATTGGCATAAATGGTGAGGTCACCCCCAAAGGTTTCAATGTTACCTGAGTTGTTTTGAACGAGTGTTGTTTTGGTGCCCAGTGCCCCTCGACCTTGTAACGTCATATTGCCAACAGACAAGATCACAGCTTCATTATTGTAAATGCTATCCGCTTTAATCAGAAGATCGCCGCCACTGCCGATGGCATCATTGTTATCAAACCGACCATTCACATCAATGGTCAAATTCAACATGCTTTCAATCGTGTTATTGTTGGTTAAATCTCCATCAACGTTTAGGTTGAATGCCCCTAAAGCGCTAATGAGTATGTTGTTTATATAGTCACCTGAGATAGTGATTGATAAATCTTTATTAGAAATAATAGTTGCAGCATTATCCATTAACAATGCCCCAACATTCAATGTCACGTTTTGAGTGCTTTCTATGTTCTCAGCTGTAAGTTGATTACTTGCGGTTAATGAAAGGTCTCCATTACTACGAGCTTCTCCTAGTGTAAGGTTTTGCCCGGTTGCCATCAGACCATTAATACCGATGAGTTCAGATACTTGGAGATGCCCCCCTACAGTCACATCCAGGATATTGCCAGCATACAGACGGTTAACATCAAGTGAGGATGCTTGAATTGTTAGGTTATTGCCTGCTTCGATCAGGTCATTGGTACCTGTACCAGTCACAGCTCCTAAGATATTTAAAGTAATGTCATCAAGCGCCTGCAGTTGATTTATAAATAAATCCCCGTCAGCTTCAATTAAAGCAGATTGATCTGAAAATATCTTATCTGCCGTAATGTTTTGCTTAGCAGTGATATTACTGTCACCACCAGAATTACTTTTATCTGTGACGTTGATGTTTCCAGCATGACTAACAAGTGTTACATTTTGCTCACTTTCCACCAGATCCAACATTAGATCATTTAAACCTGAGATAATGATATTGCCCAAAGCTGATGCTTGAGAAATTGTGACACTATCTCCTTCACTTCTGACATCAATGGTGGCATCAGAGGAAACGGCATCAAAAGATATCGCCTCTTTAGCTGTGACGCTAAGAGCGCCTTTTGAAGTCAGGCGTGAACCTCTCACAGTTTTATTGACTGAGCGTACTGTTAAGTTTCGACCAGAAGAGACGCGGCCGACAGTAATGGAGCCATCGGCGCGCAAGGAAATATCACCAACAGATGACGCCATGTCACCGCGCATATGCACACCGGTGCCTTTGTTGTTAGCAACAATACTAAGACGCTCCACATACATGCCGCCGAGAAGTGAACTGTCGATGACAATTTCATTTGAGGTGGATGTGGATAGTTCTGTTGGGTTTTCAACATCGTTATAATTGACGCGGTTATGGCCAGCTATAAGGCGCAAGGTTTTCGCGTCAATTCGGCCATTGATGTAAATTTTGCGGCTGAGAACATCGACAATATCAATATCTGAGAAATTGGCTCCTAAAGCACCAAAGGTGACATCTCCATTTTCAACACGAAAGCCTGTGAGGTTACCATTGCCATCAAGTTCAGGAATACCCGTGGTGAGTGTGGCCCGCGGCGTATTGATAAAGCCACAGCCATTACAAGTGATACCATTGGGATTGGCCACAATAACATCTGCTCTTTGGCCATGAACTTCCAGATAGCCATTTAATTGCGAGCGGGAAACACCAGTAACCTCATTTAAAATAACACCAGCCGCTCCATCACGCAGATTAGGGTTACCGGGAACAATCCCGCCTAAAACAGAGCGCGCCGCTTCCTGGCGTGAGTTATTTAAAATCGCTCCTTGCGTACCTACGCTGAACTCACGGAAAAGATTGTGTGACAGCCCCTGAGCATTTGGCTTTGCAATATCAACTAGTGGCACTCCATTAGGCGCTGCAACGACGCTAGGGCGCTTGGAAACGGGAGCTGATGAATCTGGTGTGAGATTTTGAGCAAAAGCAGTTCCTGTTAATGTTAAGCCCACAATAAGCAGTAGAAAATACTTTGCTCTCAAAATCACATTCAAACTCGACCGGAATAAAGTGTGCCACATCATCTTAGATCCTCGTGTGTCCCTAAGGGACATTAGTATGATAAGTATATGTCTCTTACTAAGGTGCATTTATATACAGATCCTTACAGGCTGTATTGTTATCCAAAACAGCAGAAGCTATCTGAATGCGCTTCAGTAAAACGACCCTCAGGGTCGTTTTACTGAAGCGAATTCTTATCTGAAAAGTCGAACAACTTTTCAGGAATGCGCTTTTTTATTCTCACGCACACTTTATCCGAAAACCGGTATCCACTTTTCGGAGTGTGCTTTCTATTCTCACGCACACTTTATCCAAAAACCGGTATCCACTTTTCGGAGTGTGCTCTAAAAATTCACGCCGCCACGAGCGTAGATTAGTGTTTCATCTTCAACAAAATCTGGTTTTTCAATGGCTTCAGATACTGCGAGTTCAAAATCTAGTTTGCCGTAAGAACTGCGAATGCCTGCGGCCCAGCCCGCGACATCTTCTGTTTCTAAGGCATGCTCATGCCGTCCATAAATGCGGCCATAATCAACAGCGCCAAAAACTGAGAACTGCCCGAAAATTTCTCTATGCTTTGGATTAAGGATAGCAGGGAGATAGAGTTCTAATTCATTACGTGAGAACAGACCGTTATTACCGAAGGTTACACTTTCTCTAAAGCCACGAATGCTGTGATACCCACCAAGGGATGTTTGTTCAGATCCAAACAAACGATCATCAGAATATTGTCCTGATAAAAGCCCATGATAAATAAACTGCCACTCATTAATTTTAAAAGGGCGTTGCAAGCTTAGAGACGCCAAAACTTTATCAAACTGAGCTCTGGGGTCTATCTCTGCCTGATCTCTATCATCAAGAGCACCAAACCAATCAAGCCCCCGCTCATAAGATGCACTAAACGCCCAAGAACCACCAAGCATGGCTCGTGTGTGGGTGATGCTAAAATTCGCAACCGTGAGGGCACGACTACCGGTTTCAATGCGATTGCCTAGAATGAGGTTTTCAGTTTCTTTATAAGTTAAGCTCGCACTTAATGAAGTTTTACTCACTTGATCACGGTGAACAACCCTATCAAGGGTGGCGCGCAATTGCTCGGATTCACCAGAAGTCTCTAAATCTGAAAAGGCACCAGGTACGAAAGATTTATAGTGATAATAAGAGCCATCTAAATAAAGCGTCCAATATCCATAGGGAATTGAAAGCGCACCTGAGACTGTTTCGCCAAATCGTTTGCGATCACGTAGTCTAAATGGCCGGTGAACACTTGAGCGTTCATAGCCAAAACTCCAATGATCATTCAGACCTAGCAAATTATCTATATATGGACTGATGCGTCCTTTGTATCGTCCAGTATAATTCTGGCCCAGATTATCACTATCGAGGCTGAGCCCCCATCTTTTTGAAGTTTTATTGCTTAAATTGACAATGCTTTGGCCCGGCTTCGTACCAGGGGCTATTTTTAGCTTTGCATCATTAGAAGCAAGACGATTTAACTGATCAATGCCCTGCTCAAGATCTCGCAAGTTCAAAGGCTTGCCAACAAGTTCTGGAAACGCCGTTGCTACTTGCCGTTCGGTTCCATCTTGAGGGGTATTAAATTTGATGGCTTCTGTTTTTCCTTCAACGACAGCCAAGCGTAACTTTTGTGCTTTTTTGATATTTTGCTCAGGGATGTAAACCCGAGAGGTCACATAGCCCTTTTCAATATAAGCCGCGGTAAGACTACGGATAAGAAAGGCGATTTCTTTCAAGCCAACACAACTATTTTCAAATGGGGCGATAATCGCATTGGTCGTTGATGCGGAAAGTAAAGCGGCATCTTCCAGGGCTACTTTCTTAATCTTGAAGCACCGATCTTTCTCGGCCCGAGATTGTTTTTGCCGGGGAGCTATATCAACGGGAGCTGCTTGTTCTTTTGCTTTTTTCTTTTGTTTGGGAGGGGTTTTACGTGTTTTGGTGAGCTCATCAAAAGCCGCATCATCTTTTTGCTTTTGATACTGCTCTAACTTTTGCTGTTGCTGTACCGCCTCATCTGCAGGCGCTGCCATAGCAGGTTCAATAATTGAAAACCCACCAAATGGAAAGCCTTCTCCACCCCCTGAAGAATTTACCCCGCATACAGATAATGCCGTCATAGCTGCCACAGCCGCTAGCCCTCTTAAAAAAGAGAACCTCCCGATCCCGATTTTCATACATCCCCCAACGCAATACAAATGGGTTTACTAAAACTATTTCTAAAACTCTTCCTGCTTAAAGCTCACAGGATAAAAACTAGATTATTTAAGCGAATTCTTATCTGAAAAGTCGGACAACTTTTCAGGAATGCGCTCTTTTCTCTGAAGCGAATTCTTGTCTGAAAAGTCGGACAACTTTTCAGGAATGCGCTCTTTTCTCTGAAGCGAATTCTTGTCTGAAAAGTCGGACAACTTTTCAGGAATGCGCTCTTTTCTCTG